>JAYFPN010000024.1:0-4134 GCA_034927755.1 Candidatus Metalachnospira sp. | reverse complement strand
AATTATGGATTTTGAATTTAATGAAAATCAGCTCGACCTTCAGAAGATGGTAAGAGAGCTTGCAGAGAAAGAAATAGGACCCAAAGCAAAGGAAAATGACGAAAAAGACGTTTTCCCCATGGACATTTATAAAATGATGGCTGAAATGGGTCTTACAGCAATCGGTGTTCCCGAATCATTCGGCGGACCTGATGCAACAGACATCGAGAGAATGATAGCTATTGAAGAGATAGCAAAGAAAGACGGTGCAGTAGCAACTATACTTGCAGTACATGGTATGTTTGTACAGGCACTTGAGAAATACGGTACAGAGGACCAGAAAAATAAATATTATCCTCTTATCGCTGAAAACGGATACTACACAGCGTTTGCTCTTACAGAGCCTAGCGCAGGTTCAGATCCTTCATCAGCAAAGACAACAGCAATTTATGACCCTGCAACAGATGAATATGTACTTAATGGCAACAAATGCTTTATCACTGGTGGTAAAAGAGCAGATGCAATCGTTGTATTCGCACTTACAGATCCTTCAAAGGGAGCAAAGGGAATGTCTGCATTCATCGTTGAAAAGGGCATGAAGGGCTTCTCAATCGGTAAAATTGAAGACAAGATGGGCATCAGATGCTCAGAAACAGCAGAGCTTTTCTTTGATGACTGCCGTGTACCAAAGGCAAATCTTATCGGAGAAGAAGGCAAAGGTTTTGCTATCGCAATGAACTCACTTGATGGTGCAAGAATCGGTGTAGGCGCAATTGCACTTGGTATTGCAGAGGGTGCTCTTGATGAATCACTTTCATACATCAACCAGAGAGTACAGTTCGGCAAACCTATTGCAGCTCTTCAGGGAATTCAGTGGTATATAGCGGATATGGCTACAGATATTGAAACAGCAAAATGGATGGTATACCATGCAGCATACCTTCGTACAGCCGGAAAACCTTATACAAAGGAAGCATCAATGTGTAAGCTTCATAACTCGAAGGTAGCAAGAGAAGTAACAAACCTTGCAATGCAGATACACGGTGGATATGGTTACATGAAAGAATATCCGGTTGAAAGAATGTACAGAGATGCAAAAATAACAGAAATTTATGAAGGTACTTCAGAGATTCAGAAGGTTATTATAGCTAAGCAGGTTATGACAGCCAAAAAGTAATTAAGGAGGAAGAAAAATGGTTGGTTTTGAATTAACAAAAACTCAGCAGTTATGTAAGGATTTATTCCATAATTTTGCTGAAAACGAAATTAGACCTATAGCAAGAGACATGGACGAAAACGAGGAGTATCCTAGGGAACTCCTCCAGAAGCTTCAGAAAACTCATATGTTTGGAATACCATATTCCCAGGAGTTAGGCGGAGCAGGAGCAGACGTTCTTACCTATACATTAGCTATGGAAGAAGTATCAAAAATCGATGCATCAACAGGAATAACACTTTCAGTACACACATCACTTTGTTGCCCATGTATCTACGAAAACGGAACAGATGAGCAGAAAGAGAAGTATTTAAGACCGCTTATCAGCGGTGAAAAGATTGGTGCATTTTCACTTACAGAGCCAAATGCCGGCACAGATGCATCAGGTGTACAGACAACAGCAGATAAAGATGGTGACTTCTACATTCTTAACGGCTCAAAAATGTTTACAACAAACGCAGGCTTTGCAGATACATTTGTAGTATTTGCTCTTACAGATAAGTCAAAAGGACCTAAGGGAATGTCAGCATTCATAGTTGACAGAACAATGGAAGGCGTATCAGTAGGAACAAACATCCCCAGAATGGGAATCAGAGCAGCATCAAACTGCGAAGTAGCATTTGTAAACGTAAAGGTTCCCGCAGACAGACTCTTGGGAAAAGAAGGCGTAGGCTACAAAATTGCTATGACAGCTCTTGGTGGCGGACGTATCGGTATCGGCGCACAGGCAACAGGCATAGCACAGGGCGCTATTAATGAAGCTATTAAATATGTAAAAGAAAGAAAGCAGTTCGGCAAAAAGATCAGTTCATTCCAGAACACACAGTTCAAACTTGCTGAAATGCAGACAAAAGTAGATGCAGCCAGACTTATGGTATGGCGTGCAGCTATCGCAAAAGACAATCATGAAAATTATGCTCCTCTTGCAGCAGCGTGCAAGCTTTTTGCATCAGATGTTGCAAACGAAGTAACAAGAGGTTGTGTACAGCTTTTCGGCGGCTACGGATATTCGAGAGAGTACCCAGTAGAAAGAGCGATGAGAGATGCTAAAATCACAGAGATTTACGAAGGAACATCAGAAGCAATGAAGATGATCATTTCGGGCACAATGAAGCTGTAATATAATCAGAGAAAGGAGAACAATAATGAAAATAGTTGTTTGTATAAAACAAGTACCGGATACAACGGAAGTAAAACTTGATCCGAAGACAAATACACTTATCAGAGATGGTGTACCCAGCATCATCAATCCTGATGATAAAGCCGGCATAGAAGCAGCACTTACATTAAAAGAGAATTTGGGAGGCACAGTAACAGTAGTATGTATGGGACCTCCACAGGCAGACGTAGCATTAAGAGAAGCACTTGCAATGGGTTGTGACGAAGCAGTTCTCTTAAGTGACAGAGCATTCGGCGGTTCAGACACATATGCAACAGCACATGTAATCGCAGGCGGACTTAAGACACTTGATTATGATTTAATAATCACAGGCCGTCAGGCTATCGATGGAGATACAGCACAGGTTGGACCTCAGATAGCAGAACAGCTTAAAATACCTCAGGTAAGCTATGCTGCAGAAGTAAAAGCAGATAATGGCGCTCTTATAATCAAACGTCAGTATGAAGACAGATACCAGACTATAAAAGTAAAAACTCCCTGCCTTATAACAGCACTTTCAGAGCTTGCAAAGCCGAGATACATGAGTGTATCGGGAATCGTTAATGCATACAAGAAGGAAGTAAAAGTACTTGGCTTCGAGGACATTAAGGGAAACATCAATCCTGAGAACATCGGACTTCAGGGCTCACCTACAAACGTTAAACAGTCATTCACAAAACAGGCAAAGGGTGCAGGTACAATACTTAATGTATCGGCAGACGAGGCTGTAAAGGCAATCATGGATAAGCTTGTTGAAAAGCACGTAATATAAAGGAAGGGAGGATATAAAATGAGCAAGGATATATATGTAATAGCAGAACAGAGAGACGGAAAGCTTGCAAAAGTAGGCAAGGAACTTATCGGCGAAGCAGTAAAGCTTGCAGCAGACCTTGGTGAAAAGGTAGTAGCAGTAGTACTCGGTTCAGAAATAAAAGAAGAAGCAGCAAAGCTTTACAGCTATGGCGCAGATGAAGTAATAGCAGTAGATGATGCAATGCTTAAGAGCTATGTAACAGAGCCATATGCAAAAGCACTTGCAAAGGTAATCGCAGATTGTGAGCCTAACATAGTACTTTTCGGAGCTACATCAATCGGACGTGACCTCGCACCCCGAGTAGCAGGCAGAGTACACACAGGACTTACAGCAGACTGTACAAAGCTTGATATAGATGAAGAAACAAAGCTTCTTGCAATGACAAGACCGGCATTCGGCGGAAACATCATGGCAACAATCTTATGTAAAGATTATAGACCTCAGATGGCAACAGTACGTCCGGGTGTTATGAAGGCACTTGAAAAAGACACTACAAAGACAGGTGCAGTGAAGGAAATCAAAGTAGAATTCACAGCAGCAGACATGAATGTTGAAATCCTTGAAGAAGTAAAAGAAACAAAGAAGACAGTTGACATCACAGAAGCAAAGGTACTTGTATCAGGCGGACGTGGAATCGGCGGACCCGAAGGATTCGAAATGCTTAAGGAATGTGCAGCAGAGCTTGGCGGTGAAATCGCATCATCAAGAGCATGTACAGACGCAGGCTGGATAGAATCAGCAAGACAGGTAGGTCAGACAGGTAAGACAGTAAGACCTGAACTCTATATCGCATGTGGTATTTCAGGAGCAATCCAGCACGTTGCAGGTATGGAAGGTTCAGAGCTTGTTGTAGCAATAAATAAGAATGATACAGCAGCAATCTTCTCAGTAGCAGACCTCGGAATAGTGGGAGATGTTAAAGTAATCATTCCTAAGCTTACAGAAGCGCTTAAGAAATATAACGCA
>JAYFPN010000026.1:0-4700 GCA_034927755.1 Candidatus Metalachnospira sp. | reverse complement strand
AATAATGCTTACTATTATAAGGCTGTACTTTGGGCGGTTGAAAATGGAATTACTTCCGGTACAACATCCACAACCTTCAGTCCAGACGATTCTGTAACGCGTTCTCAGGCGGTGACATTCATGTGGCGTGCGGCAGGCAAGCCCGTAAGCAACTGCATTAATCCGTTTACGGATGTGTCTGGTGACGATTACTACTACGATGCTATTATGTGGGCAGTGGAGAAGGACATCACACAGGGCAGCGGCACAAGCACATTCAGCCCTAATAATTTCTGCACAAGAGGACAGATTGTGACATTCCTGTATCGTGCAAAGCTTTAAAAAAGTTTATTGTAACAATAAAGATACTAGAAAACAATGAACTAACCCGTAAAACGGATATTGAAAGAAAAAGCCTCCTATCACAGAAAAATATGATAGGAGGTTTTTAATATGAAAATATATGCTGTAAAAATTTGTATTTTTTTATTTAATTAATTGAAAAAATTATTGAGAGTGCTATAATTTGATTATATATGGGAAATTTTATGGAAAAGGGGCAGGCAGAAATGAAAAAAAGAATATTAAAAATATTACTATGCGTATCAATTATGCTGATACTGCTGCCGTTTACAGCACTTGCGGATACAGCTTCAGTAAATATTGGAACTACTAATTTGGCTGACGGCAAATATTACACCGTCAAAATGGGCGATGATTCGTCATTTGCACTCGTAGATGTATCTGATGACCAACCGTCAGAGGGTACCCCTTATCTGTATTATAGCGATGGTGTGCTTACGGTATCGGGCAATGTCAGCCTGACCAGCAAAGGGCCGTCTCCGCTTAATGTAAGCGGGGGAACGCTGACAATATCGGGAAGCGGCAGTCTTGAGCTTAGCAGCAGTGCATCACCAACAGTGCAATTGAATAGCAGCGTGCTGTCTTTGGATGGCAGTGTGGATTTTACTGCCGAACAAACAGGAACAACTGCAATACCTGCAATCAATTGCGGAACTTTGCAGACTGCAGACGATTATTCAGGTGATATAACAATCAATTCAGACAAGGGCAATGCACTTACAGGTATGAGTGGTGTCAATCTCCAAACCTCAGGTGATATATCAATATCAGGAGGCAGCTCTCCTGTTATAAATAGCAACGATAATGTGACACTTAAAGGCAGTACTGTAGAACTGACAAGCAGTATTAACGGTATGCTGATTAGTGGACCTCCTCAAGTTTCTATCACTGCTACTGATGGCGACCTGAGCTTTAGCGGTAATGTGAACGACCCATTGTTGAGCGCCACAGTCACCCTTTCTGCTGAGGGTAACATTGCCATAGAGAACTCCGGAGAAAGTTCAAGCGGCATTGCTGTATTGGGGAACCTTAAGATAACTAAGGCGGAGGATGTAAATATCTTAGGTAAAGGCGGACAGGCTGTCAGCGGCGATGCGGATATTACAGCAACCGGTGATGTAACAATTGCAAGCCAAAACAATTCGTCTGCCGTTGTGGCGCTTAAGGTGAGCGGTGCCAGAAACGTTACCGTAACTTCAAATGCTGCTCAACCGACTATTACGAATTCTGTGGATATAAGCGTTTCCGGTGACGTTACGGTTGAGAACACAGGAAATTTTGGTGCAATGCTTAGTTCCTATGGCTGCCATGTCTCAATTATTACCTCCGGCGGAAGCATATCAGTTTCGGGCAGGGGCGCAATGCCTGTTATTGGTGCCAGTGAATATGTTACACTTGATGCGGAGGGCAGTATACTGGTACAGCGAACTGATGATTCGGGATGTGGGATTCCATTGATTTCCACTGCCGGCAGTAAGACATTGACCTCTGAAAACGGTGTGGTCATTTTATCTGATACATTAGGCACCACTATTACAATTGGGGACGGAAGTCCAATCAGTGCGGTTTATGGCGGAGAAGTATTAGATGGTGAAGGTCTTAATCTTAATGAAAGCACACCAACAAAGAACACATATTATAAAGCAGGAAACGGCTATGTAGTATGGGAAACTTCAGGTAAAATTACTCTATACAATGCAACGATTAGCAATAAGAAAGAACCTATTGACGAACCTGCCGGCATGGCACATCAGGGTATTGCTCTGCCATTGGGTGACATCACCATTGTAGTTGAGGGTACGAATGATATAAGCTCAACTCACGGACACGGAATGGGTTACGCTTATACTAATGTAACTCTGGACGGTGACGGTATTTTGAATGTGGAAGGACAAGGTTCGGATATCGAGCTTACAGGCTCACTTGGATTTGCAGTTGGCTCAAATGTTAAACTAAAAGGCATTGTTTATATAAATTACGGCAGCTGTAGCACCACCATATATGGCAATGTGACCACTAATAATGATAGTTTTTGGGGGGACACCATTATTGCCCCAGGTGCAAAATTGACTATACCCGAAGGGGTAATGTTTTATCTCAATGATGCAACCTCAATAACAAATAACGGAGAAATCATAAATAATGGTACCATTTTTCTGCCATATGATTATACGGTGCAGGATATTGAAAATCTTAATATCACAGGCAGCGGAGAGATTTTTCTCTTTGATAGTGTTACGAGCAACGTTAAAATCTATATTGACGGAACTATTTATGCCTATGACGAAGATACAAGCGTGGACATATCCCATCATGCTCCAACCGAGGCTACCTGTTATAAGGCAGGAAACGGTTATATTATTTTCACACCTGTGGATTCTACACTTACAATGCACAATGTGGATAGTTCACTACTGAACATAATCCTGCCAAACATACCTATTACAATGGTACTGGAGGGCGAAAATGAAGTTGAATATATAATTGCATATAATTCTGTAACAGTTGACGGCAGCGGCACTTTGAATGCGGTTTACATATACAGGTACAATTCTGATGCCGCTCTGAGTGTGAACAGCGGTGCAACGCTGAACACAATATGTCTTGCTGCGACTGAGGATGATGTAATCACCGCCACTGTTTATGGCAGCTACTACGCATTAGGCGGTTTTTGCTTTATTAGTTCGGACCATAGATTGGCGCTGAGCTCCGGTTCAGTTTTGACGCTAGAAAATGATGTGTATCTAGAATTTACCGAGAACTCACCCCTTGATTATATGACTATCGGCGAGGGCGCAGAAATAGTAAATAACTCCTATATGATTTTGCCGCTTGGTACTACTTCGGAGCAGATTGCGGCACTTCCGCTTAGCGGTTCAGGTATTGTAATTGTACCAGCTCGATATAATGAATATGGAGAGCCTGACGATTATGAATACTACACAAATAGCGGAGTTAGAATTAACTCATCTGTGGGCTTTGACGAACTTACTTTGAGCGATGTAGAGGTAACAGCAGATGCTAATCTTGGCTATACATGGCTTGAATCCGATGACGGTGTCTGGACATTGACATTGAACAGCGTTTTAATTGTTGAAAACTTGGAACTTCCCTATGATAAAGTGGTAATCAATACTACGGCAGACAGCAATCTTTTAGGGAACATAGATAATATATCAAGTAATCCATGCAGCTTGACATTTACCGGCTCAGGCAAACTGGGTATTAACGGTAATGTTTGGAGCGGACTGGGTGGAGAAGTGACAATAGACGAAGGCGCAGATGTTACGCTTTCAGGTGGGATAAATGTCGGTACAAGCGGCGGAGTTAACGGAGTTTTGACTGTCGACGGTACACTCAGCGCAAGCTCAAAATCCGGCTCAGTAATTAATACAGGCAGGGTAGAAATCGGTTCAAAAGGTATTCTTAATGTAACAGGTGAAGTGGGAATTAAACTCAATGGCATGAATTCTGGAGAGGATATGATTTATGACGATGCTTTCGTTATAAAGAACGGCGGAACTCTGAATGCTGACTGCAAATATGTAAACATAATGGTTTTCACCGATAATGATGAGGCAACGGAAGATGCTGCTGATGATGTAATAGTAATCCCTGACGGATATATGCCTGACGGTTATAGTATCAGAATAGTCAGCGGAGAAAACGGAGGCACACAGTATGCCTATACTATTGCTAAAACCAATGCAGCTTTGACACTTGAAGCGGAGCAGGTCTATGGTGCTGGCGGAAAGCTTACGCTCAAAAAACCGTCAAATAACGACGATAATGATAACGACAGCCACCACAGCTATCACCTTGACGGCAGCGGAAGTCACAGCTATATACTGAGCTTTGATACAAATGGAGGTTCGGCAATCTCAAACGTTTCAAAGGCATATGGAACAGTTATTGATTTAAGCACCTACAAGCCTGTCCGTGACGGATATCAGTTTAATGGTTGGTATTCCGATGAGGAGCTGACTAATAATGTGACAAGCGTTAAGCTCAATAAAAATATCACGGTATACGCTAAATGGACACAGAAGGCTTCGGATAATGCAAATACTGCTAATCCGTTTACCGATATGACCGACAGTGACTATTATCATGACGCAGTGCTTTGGGCGGTAGAAAAGGGCATTACGAGCGGAACGACAGATACATTGTTTAGCCCGAGTATGGTTTGCACAAGAGCACAGATGGTTACCTTGTTGTGGAAGGCTAAGGGCAGTCCTGAACCTGTTTCATCTTTCTGCTCGTTTACTGATGTAGCCAATAATGCTTACTATTATAAGGCTGTACTTTGGGCGGTTGAAAATGGAATTACTTCCGGTACAACATCCACAACCTTCAGT
>JAYFPN010000011.1:0-3853 GCA_034927755.1 Candidatus Metalachnospira sp. | reverse complement strand
ACGAAAAGTCAGAGTATTGATGTAATCTGTTCCAAAATCCTCAGCTCGTAGGTCTTTGGCATCCACGAAGATTTCACGGCGGGTCTCCCCAGTACCACTTGTAATGGCAACAAATGTGCGGCTTTCACCTTCACCCTCGCCGCCGATGAGAGCGGTGTTGGCGTAATCCGCCGCGCTTTCTGTGTATATCTGTTCAGTTAGGTTCTCGTACTCCTTGGAGAACACCGCTTGTGAATTGGCCCCATTATACAGCATCACTGTAAAAATGCCTGTAGCTGGAGTGAATACAGTTTTAATGCCTATATCCGCAGTGACACATAGATCCGTCACTGCATCCATCAGATTCCGATATGAAATCTGGGTACTAACGGGTATGCCTAAGTTTGGGAACGAGTAGGTTATTCCGGTAATTTGTCGTGCTGTGTCGATAGGGCTGATGAGATTATTATTAATAAGCTGCTCAACACAGACAGAAAGGTCGCCGGACAACTTCTCTGGTCCCCAAACAATACGACGGGATAAGAAGGAAGTGGCAAAGCGACCGCTCGCCGTGATAATTTCCTGTTCGGTCTGAGACAATTCCAGATGCTCAATAATCCCGGCTTCCTCATCATCGTTCTTCCAAATGATGTTGCCCTCTTTTAAGAGCACAGTATTCTCCGGTGTTGCGATCGCTTTTAGCTCAAATGAACCACACTGGGAGTAACGCCGCGCCCAGCGCAGGTATTCGAAAGACTCCACGATACCCGCAAGCTCACGATTTGGATTGTAGATATATAGTTGCATATTCACACCCCCAGAAACTGCGGCCGATAGTAAATGCTGACCTCCAGCAGTTCCATATTGACTGAAGCATCGTAGCGCAGTGTATTGAGACCTGCGGCAAGCTGGAAAAACACTGAGTCGGTGTCCAGCAGAGAGAAAGCATTTGTTACCAACGTTCCGTTGATGCTGACTACTCGCTTACCGGCGAAATGGGTATATACTCGAAGTTCATCTCCGGCGCTCATTGTCGTAAGGAGACGGATGTATTCACCAGTGTCTATATTTAAGAGTTCCGGATTCGTCACCGTCCCCAGAGCTTGGAACACGATCTCGCAACCGCAGGAAACATCGCCGATGTTGTCCACTGTGATGATCTGGCTGGGCTGGCGCATTCCAAACTCCATACCGCTTTCAGGTATTTCCAGTTCAAACTCGAATAAAGGTATCCAAGATGCCAGTTCCTCACGCACTTCATCCAGAGTCTCGAAGAAGGGAGACGGGCAAAGCAGACTGACAAAAAAGTTGGGTATACGCTGTCTGGTGGAAACGGTAAAACCCGCTTCCTCTACAACGCAGGCAATTTGTCGCTCACGGTAGATAAGCGTTCCATTTAGCTTAGGGCTAAATATTTTAAGGAAAAGCTGTCTCCGTGCATAGGCCTCGTCAGGTGTATTTGCTACAACCGTACCCTCCAGTATGATATTGCGCATATCCAGTGTGGAGGAGATATAAAAAGCACCATCCTGATCCGGTGCCTTGAAGGTGTTAACGGTCTGACGTATGTTGCCTGTGCCGTCTATCTTGGTAAGGAAATACGGACGGCTTTGTTTGAGCGTGATGCTCCTGCCATCCGCATTAATATATATAAGTTCCACAGTCAGACCTCCTTTAATATTCAAGTGCCAGCTTGCGGGAGATATTTTTGAACTCCCGAGCCAGTTCTTTTTCAGACAGAGCCTTTGGTGTCACCACCGAGAGATTTTGCGTGATGCTTGTGCCGGTGGCACTGCCTTGCCCGGATGAACCTTTGTAATTCAAATCGAAGTTTGTAGGTACCGCATTTTGCATATCCCTTGAAACTGCCGCCATTGCATCTTCAAAGCCCACACCGATGCCTTCGCCCATGTTGTGGCCTATTCCGGCAAACAGGGTTGATGGGGAGTTGATACCGAAGAAGTTCTTAATCTTCGATACCACATTGCCGAAAAATCCTGAAATCTTATTCCATAGCCACGCACCTGCGTCTGAAATACCATTCCACAAGCCTTTAATTAAATTGCCGCCTACTTGGGCCATTTGGCTTATATAACCAGTAAAGGCTTTGACCAGCCCTGAGATGATCTGCGGAACTGCTTTAACAACCTCCACAATTATCCTTGGCAGGTTTGCAATTAGTGCCACAAACAGCTGAACGCCAGCCAGGATGATCTTATCGATATTACCTACAATAGCGTTTACCAGTGAGGTTATGATCTTTGGAATCGCTGCTACAACAGTAGTAATAATCTGCGGAAGTGCTTGAATTAGCGATATCAGAAGGCGGATGCCCGCGTCAATAATCAATGGAATCGACCCAATTACTGCATTGATAATACTGTCGATGATTTGCGGAATTGCCTCCACAACTGCTGTAATGATGGTAGGCAAGGCTGTCACCAATGAGGTCAGCAACTGAATACCCGCATCGATAATCTCTGGAATGGATTCAATTAGAAAATCCACCACTGCTTTGATGATGGCAGGCAAGGCAGAAACAAGCTGAGGTATTGCATCCACCAATCCCTGTGCCAATCCGATGATCAACTGTAAAGCAGCGTCCAGCAGCATTGGCAGGTTATCAATTAATCCCTGGACAATCTGCGTGACTGCGGAAACCGCTGCGGGTATGAGCTGCGGTAAAGCTAAGCCAATACCCTCCACAAGCGCGGTAACCAGTTCTATTGCTGCATTTATGAGCAACGGAAGATTATCAATCAGCGCCCCGACAATCGTCATGAGAGCACTAACCGCTGCCGGGATAAGTTCCGGCAAGAGGTTCAAAATTGTTTCCAATACCTGCGTGAATATACTTGTAACAGTTTCGAGCAGCATAGGAAGCAAGTCAGCGACTGCCGATAAAATTGCACCTGTCGCTGTCGGTAATGCGGCTACGATATTCTCTAAAACCGGTACGATGTTAGCGACAACCGACTCGAAAGCATCTACAAGATTCTCCGTCAGATTGGTCATGTCGGCGTTTGCATTGCCGAGTCCGGCTGTAAAAGAGCCAAGCGCGGCTTGTAACAATCCAATGGAACCGGAAATTGTCTGAGTTGACTCTTTCGCAAAGTTTCCGGCGTACTGCTCTGTATTCTCAAAGAACATCTGCATCGCGACTTCTGCTTTTTCGGCGTTACTCGCGCTTGACCAGACGAAATCAAGACCCTTCGAGGCGGCATACGCCTGAACGCTCGTTGCATTCATCGCAACACCCAAGTTGTCCATCATGGTGAAATTACCCTTTGCAGCACCTGTGACCGCTTCCATCGCGGAGGACATATCTATACCCATAACGGATGCCATGTCCGCAGCGCGTTGCATGGCCTTTTCAGTCAGCTCAAGACTTTTCTGTTGCTGTATACCTGAGCCCTGGAACAACGCACCCATTTTGTTTGCGGTCGCAAGATACTCGCTTTGTGAGACACCGAGGTTTTTATAGGCTTCCTCACCGGTTTTCTGAATTGATGCAGCGTAGGTGCCGAAAACTGCCTCCGAGCCACCGAGATTCTGTTCCAACTCTCCGAATTGTTGAACAACCTCTTTGCCTAACTTTATAGCAGCGGCTCCGGCAGCAACGGCAACCGCACCCATTGCCACACCGATGCCCCCCAGTATACCGCCAAGCTTATCAAACTTACCGCCAGCATCGTCTGCACTTTTGCCTGAAGCGTTAAGTTCTTCGCCGAGATTATCCGCTTCGACCGTGGACTGCTCAAGTTCACGCTCCATACCGTTGAGTTCTGCCTGCGCCTTGTTCAGTTGAATCTGCCAGTTCTGGGTGCGGCGGTCGTTTTCGCCGAAAGAGGAGGAGGCGTTATCAAGAGCAGCC
>JAYFPN010000018.1:0-75457 GCA_034927755.1 Candidatus Metalachnospira sp. | reverse complement strand
AGTTCTTATATCTGCATCAGAAAATGGTGGTGTTCCGGTAGCAATCGGTTTTCGCGCAAGGAAATCTAATGGCACATATAAATACTATTGGCTTTACAGAGTTATTTTTGGTATCCCTGCAACAAACCTAGCTACTAAAGGTGACAGTATTACATTTTCGACACCTTCTATTGAAGGTACTATTTACCGTCGTAACAAACTGGATGGACAAGGCAAGCACCCATGGAAGGCCGAGGCAAACGAAGGTGATGCCAGTCTTCCCGCAAGTGTTATCTCCAGCTGGTTTACAACAGTATATGAACCGGTCTTTACTACCGGAGGTGAAGGTTAATGGATAATGAAAGAAGTGCTGTCATTCGTATTTGCGGCCAGGATTATGAAATGGTTCTGACTACGCGTGCTACAAAGGAGATTGCAAAACGTTATGGCGGTCTGGCTAACCTTGGTGATAAGCTAATGAAAACTGAGAACTTTGAATTGGCACTGGACGAAATAGTGTGGCTTATTACACTGCTTGCAAATCAGTCAATTCTCATACATAACCTTCAAAACCCAGAGGATAAGCATGAACTGCTAACAGAAGAAGCTGTGGAGCTCCTTACCTCGCCTATTGAACTGGCAGTATATAAGGACAGTATTATGGATGCAATGCTTAAGGGTGCAAAGCGAGAGGTTGAAAGTGAAGATAGTTCAAAAAACGCAGTAGTCGGGTAAATGATGATGAGTTGTTTGCCCGACTAATTTTTTACGGTGTAACACTGCTTCACCGTACAGAAACCGAAGTCTGGCTGATGCCAATTGGTCAGCTGCTTGACCAGTGGGAAATATATAAGCAGTGGAACGGTATGGCGAAACCAAAGCATGAGTATTTCATAGATGAAATAATTCCGGCTGGGATATAACAGATTAAGCATTTAATAAACTTGTTTTATCTGTTATGATTATTTGGGGTGATATTATGAAATGGTCACAAATTGAAAGTGACGATTGGGTTCATATTCCTTTTGATGAAAATGAACGTGCCGTCAAAGGATCTGCTCTTGTCTCATGGGGAATGAATTTAGAGGATGTTCCAAACGAATGCTTTGACATTTGCATTCGATATGACTCTAAAGGAAAACAATTTAGTGCATACAGCGAAGAAAGGGTTCAATTATCAGATATAGTTGGTAGCAGCTATGATATGTACAGTGATATTCCTTGGATAGTAGCATACCAAAAAATAAAACGTGCAAGTACTTATATTTTACAGGGAGATACAACTATCGGAAAATATAAATGGCAACTGAAAAAGCCTTGTATTGAACAATGGAATAAAATTGAACTTACCCGCACAAATAACGGCCTTTACATTGATGGAAATGGCAATCATCGAGTCATAATTTACAAAATGATGATGTTCTCAGAATTATCTTCCAAGCGTTATACAGAACTTTCAGCAATTTGTAAGCAATATTGGCTTAAAGCTATGGTACGAAATGAATAATAGGATTAGAATTTAGATTAGGGAGCAACCGTTAGGCTGCTCCTTTTTCATACTCATTTATAGGAAGGCGGTGGTCAAATGGCAGATAATTTCGGTTTAAAGCTGGGTATTGAAGGTGAAAAGGAATTTAAGAAAGCTATTTCAGACATCAACTCCCAGTTTAAAGTCCTTGGCAGTGAAATGAAGCTTGCCACCTCTCAGTTTGATAAAAACGAAAACAGTGTTGAGTCACTGACTGCTAAAAATGAAGTACTTTCTAAACAGATAGATACCCAGAAAAGCAAAATTGAAACACTGCGTTCGGCACTTCAGAATGCCTCAGACTCCTTTGGTGAGAATGATCGCCGTACTGGGCAGTGGGTAGTAGCTTTAAACAATGCCGAAGCCGAGCTCAACGGCATGGAAAGAGAACTCTCCGGTAATGAAAAAGCTATTGACGGCATGGGTAATGAAATGAGTGATACATCAAAGCAAACAGACAAGCTTGGTGATGAACTGGAGGATACTTCAAAAGAAGCAGAAACCTCTGGTGGAAAGTTTGAAAAACTCGGTTCTATTGTAAAAGGTGTTGGAGTAGCAATGGGTGCTGCTTTTGCAGCTATCGGCACTGCTGCTGTCAGTGCAGGTAAGACTCTTGTTGATATGACAGTTAACGCTGCTGCCTATGCCGATGAAATGCTGACCCAGTCCACAGTTACAGGAATGAGTGTTGAGAGTCTGCAGGCATATTCATATGCTGCTGACCTAGTTGATGTATCACTTAATACTTTAACCGGCTCAATGTCCAAAAACGTCAAGTCCATGTCAAATGCCGCAGACGGTTCAGCAAAGTATGCTGATGCGTACTCTCAGCTTGGTGTTGCAGTAACCGATGCAGACGGAACACTTAGAAACAGCGAAGATGTTTACTGGGAGGTCATTGACGCACTTGGCGGTATCTCTAATGAAACTGAACGCGATGCTTTGGCAATGACACTGTTTGGTAAGTCAGCACAGGAGCTTAATCCGCTTATTGCTCAGGGCAGTGCGGGTATTGCAGAACTTACTGATGAAGCCAAACGCATGGGTGCTGTACTTTCTGAAGAAAGCATTGCCAAGCTTGGAGCATTTGATGATTCTGTCCAACGTCTTAAGCAAGGCAGTGAAGCTGCAAAACGTGTTATGGGTACAGTTTTGTTACCTCAGCTGCAAACACTCGCCGATGATGGCGTAACACTGCTTGGGAATTTTACCTCAGGCCTTGTTGATGCAGGAGATGACTTCGGAAAAATAAGTGAGGTTATCGGAAACACTGTAGGCGGTCTAGCAGATATGATTATGGAGCATCTTCCTAAAATCATACAGGTAGGCTTAGATATGGTAATGGCAATAGGCAATGCAATAATAGAAAACCTGCCTACCTTAATGGACTGTGCATCAAGTATTGTAATAACACTTCTTGAGGGCCTTATTAATGCACTGCCCGCACTTAGTGAGGGTGCACTTCAACTGGTGCTTGCACTGGTACAGGGTATTATTGATAATCTCCCTGCTATTGTTGAAGCAGCTATTCAGATGATTGTTACGCTTGCAACAGGCATAGCCGAGGCACTTCCTGAACTTATTCCGTCTATTGTTGAAGCAGTTGTTTTTATATGCCAGACACTTCTTGACAACATGGATAAGTTGCTTGAAGCATCCTTTGCTATTATGGAAGGTCTTGCGCAAGGACTCATTAATGCACTGCCTGTGCTAATTGAGGCTTTACCGCAAATCATCACTAGTATAGTTACTTATATAGTAAATAACCTTCCGTATATTTTAGCAGTCGGTGTTCAGATAACCGGTCAGCTTGCATTAGGTCTTATTAATGCAATTCCACAGCTTAATACGGCACTTGGACAGATCACTACAAATATGCTGCAGGGCCTTGGAAAGGCTATATCTCCTATAACAGACATAGGCAAAAACATAGTCAAAGGCCTGTGGAATGGTATATCAGCCATGGCCTCGTGGATTTCACAGAAGATAACTAATTTTCTGTCTGGACTTATTCGAAGTGCAAAAAATATGCTTGGTATTCATTCACCTTCTACGGTGTTTGCGGGTATAGGTGAAAACATGGGTGCGGGTATCGGTGTAGGTTTTACTGATGCAATGGGTAAGGTTGAAAATGATATGAAAAAGGCAATACCTACTGATTTTGACTTAGATATGAGTACCGCATTAACTGGGATTAATAATGCATCTGCCTCAGCACAGGCATTTAACCTTACTATTCCGCTTACATTAGACGGCATAACACTGACACGCATTATATCACAGATACAGTGGAGTCAGAATACAGTGTCTGTACGTAATCTTGGAACGGTGTAAGAATGGAGGTGTTTTAAATGTCCCAATGGCAGGATATAAGCAATACCGCTTTTTATAACGATTATAACGGATATATCTCTAATCAGCTTTTGAACATTTCAGGAACTGTATCCGAGTCAAGTGAAAACGGACTGCGTGTGTTTAGTATTAAGGAGAATGCGTATTATAGAGTTACTATTCTTATGCAGAATCGGTTTCGTATCGGTTGTGTTTCCTCTCTTACAAACGGAGCCACTGTTATTAATTATGTCTGCCATGAACTTGACACCAACGGTACAACAAACATAGGAAGTCGTCAGGAGCTGGAAATCACCTCAGGTACCGGTGAGGTATTTCTTTGTGTCTATGGCTGGGCAATCGGTGCAGGTGATACTATTTTTAATACGCTTGGAAGTATTACACTTGAGGTCATGTCTTACACCGTTACTTTTATGGATTGGGACATCACAGTACTTAATATTGAACAGGTGGTGGAAAACACCGCCGCTTTACCACCCCTTCCGCCTATACGTGAGGGGTACATCTTTGACCATTGGGACAAAGCTTTCTCCTGTATAACAGCGGACTTAACGGTAACAGCTGTTTATCGTACTGCCCTTGAGCATACCGTTATTAAAATATATAACTCAGCCTATTCCCTTACACAAACAGTTGATAAGGTTATCTCTTCTAATCTTCATGATGCTTTAGACGGTGAATGCACCTTTGAGTTTTCTACTCTTGCTGAGAGAAGTGAAGGAATAGATGTAAATGGAATAGCGGAATACGAGGGCTGGTATTTCAATATCGTTAGAGTTACGAAATCAATATCTTCTGGACTTATGGTAATTGCAGTTACCTGTGAACATATATCTTATGTTTTAAATGACGATCGTTATAAGATAGATAGCTTTAACTTCACCGGCCTTCCGACTGATGGACTAGCATTGTTACTTTCCAGAACACAGTTTTCTGTTGGCACAGTTGATTTTACCGACAGTGTTACTATGAAGATAAATACCTCAGTCACCAGACGTGAGGCACTCATGCAGTTCATAGCTATACTTGGCGGAGAGATTGAATATTCCGGCAAGTGTATTGGTATTCGCAGACACCGTGGCAGTGAAACAGTAAAGGAGCTTATGAACGGTAAAAATGTTACTGACATAGGTGTTACCCACGATTCACGTTCCTCTACAGCAAGCTATGATGTTTCTTTTCATAAGGTAGCAGACTATGCGGTTGGTGATGAAGTACACATAGTTTTTATTCCGCTTGGTGTGGATGTACCGACACGTATCATTTCTATGGAGTACAATCCCTTTTACCGTTACAACATTCGTGTTGAGGTAGGTGACTATATCCCAACCATCAATGATTCTTTGTATTCAATTAAAAAGGAGGTTGCCGAAAGCAATGAGGATATGTCAGATATCTGGAATGCCTTTGACAGCTTTGGTTCTGATTACTCAAGCTTTCAGACGGACTATGATAACTTTCTTAATACCTACAAGGAGGTACAAAACCTATCTATTGGTGAAACACAGTTCACCGTTTCATTCACAGACGGAACAAATGCTGTTTATAACTATACGGTTGATTCCCAGGGAAGAATAACCGGTATTGCAAAGGAGGGATGAACAGGTGGCTTATGACAGATGGTTTAATAACGTATTGACTATATGGACAGCCTTTAACGGAATAATGAATACAAATGTTAAGCTTGAATACGAGACCACCGGTCCCTTTGAGTTTATGCTGCGCTTAGACACGAATACAGGCTTAACATATACAATTAAAAAGCTGTCATGTTCGTCAGATTACTCTATCAACTGGGGTGATGGCGCAGTAGTTACATATGCTTCTACTACAACACAGCCAAAGCACACCTATACCGCTATCGGTACTTATACTGTCAGTATTACCGGAGCTATAACAGACTTATCCTTTGCCAATGGAACGCAGAGCTCTTGGAGTACCTATAATGCTTTGTATAAAGTACTCACTCAGTTTCCAAGCACTATGAGTGGAAATAAAGATATGTCGTATCGTTTTTGCCACTGTAACAGCCTGGTAAGCATACCTTCTGATATGTTTTATAACTGTATCGGTGCGGAGGACTTTTCCTATTGCTTCTGCGGGTGTGAAGCCTTAACGGTTCCTGCCGGCTTATTCTCTAAAAATATATTTGCTCTTAATTTCTCAGGACTCTTTTACAGCTGTAAAACGGGTCCTGTTTCTATACCCGCTGGATTGTTTGATTTCAATACATGTGCTACAAGCTTTTATCGTTGTTTTGCTGTATGTCAAGTACTGCAGAGTATTCCATCCGGTTTGTTTCGTTATAACACCGAGGCAGTAAACTTCAGCAACTGCTTTTATCAGTGCAATGGCCTGAAAAGTATACCTACAGGCCTTTTTGATACTAATACAAAAGCAGAATACTTTGATTCATGCTTTGGTAACTGCAAATATATAACGGCAATCCCTAATGGCCTTTTTAGTAATAATACCGCTGTTACTACCTTTGCAAGCTGTTTTGTTAATTGCAGTGCACTCACTGGTATACCAAGTGGTTTATTTAACTCCAATACACTGGTTACAACCTTTACATCATGCTTTAACGGCTGTTCCAAAATAGCGGCTATTCCGGCAGGACTGTTTCATAATAACACTGCAGTAACAAGCTTTGACAGATGCTTTTATAGCTGCTATGCGATTACCAGTATACCGGAGGGGTTATTCGATACTAATATCGCTGTAACAACCTTTACCTACTGCTTTTATAACTGCAAAGGACTTACTACAGCGGGAGCATTCCCGTCAATGCTGTTTGAGAACAATACAGCGGTTACGTGTTTTGATTATTGTTTTCATCGTAGTTCAAGCTCTTCTTATGGTAAAGTACCTTCTATTTCTATGTATATTTCTGCTACTGAAGCTACCTTCACTAGTTTTTGGAGTACAGGCACCTATTCGGGTACTCTGCCAATAAAGACGGCCTATATATATCAATACTACAGTGACGGTACAACTACAACTAAGTCCTGGACAGAATACTCAAAACGAATTACAAGTACAAACGGGTTTGCCATTGCATCTCGTGGCAATGCGCCCGCTTAATAAGGAGGCTATTATAATGAAGGAATTTTGGAACTCAATACAGTTAGTGCTTGCCGCTGTAGGCGGTTGGCTTGGCTGGTTTCTTGGAGGCTGTGACGGATTACTCTATGCCCTTTTGGTATTCACAATAGTAGACTACATAACAGGCATTATGTGTGCCATTGCAGATAAGACCTTATCAAGTGAGGTTGGTTTTAAGGGTATCTGTCGTAAGGTACTAATATTTGCTCTTGTTGGCATAGCAAACGTGCTTGATGCTCAGGTGATTGGTACAGGAAGCATTCTGCGTACAGCAAGTATCTTCTTTTATATATCAAATGAAGGAGTATCACTATTAGAGAACTCTGCGCATTTGGGGCTGCCTATACCGGAAAAACTAAAGGATGTTTTAGCACAATTACATAACCGTGCTGAAAAGGAGGAGAAATAAATGAATTTACTTAAGCTTATATTCACTAACAATGCTTGTTATAAGGCTGGGAAATTATTGATACCAAAAGGCATTATGGTGCACTCAACCGGAGCGAACAATCCTAATCTTAAACGCTATGTTGGTCCTGATGATGGGTTGCTTGGTGCAAACAGTGCCAAAAACCACTGGAACACCAATAAACCGGATGGAAGAGAGGTCTGTGTCCATGCGTTTATCGGCAGGCTGAAAGACGGCAGTATTGCCACATATCAGACACTGCCTTGGAACATGCAAGGCTGGCATTGTGGTGGAACGGGAAACAATAACTATATCGGGTTTGAAATCTGCGAGGACGATCTGACGGACAGTACATATTTCAACAAGGTGTACCATGAGGCTGTTGAACTTTGCGTATATCTCTGCAAACAGTTCAACTTCACAGAAAAGAACATCATCTGTCACAGTGAAGGGCATGAGCTGGGAATCGCATCAAACCACAGTGATGTCATGCACTGGTTTCCCAAGCATGGTAAGTCAATGGACACATTTCGTGCTGATGTAAAAGCAGGACTTGCTGAAAGCGCTGAAACACCAGCGAAATCAGATTTTAAGCCATACAGCGTTAAGGTGTCAATACCAAGCTTAAACATTCGTAAAGGGCCGGGAACTGATTATGACAAGACAGGCAAGTATACGGGTATTGGTACTTTCACAATTGTTGAGGAGCAAAGCGGAAAAGGTGCAATAAAATGGGGACGCTTAAAAAGCGGACTGGGGTGGATTTCTCTGGATTATGCAGAAAAAATTAAATAAACATTGATAGCAGCACTGATGTCCACTTAAGGATTTGTTCCTTGGTGGGCATTATTTTTTTGACTGGGGGTTCGATTTCTGCTGATTTTTCGCTTATCAGCAGAAGGAAACATGTAGTCTTTCGGATTGGAGGATAAATCTATGCAGATAACAAAAATTACAGACGAACATCAGCTGCCAAAATCAAATAAAAAGATATTTACACAGGAGGAGCTGCAACGTGAATATGACTATATCCTTGCCCAGAAACTACTGCAAGCAATATTTAATGAGGGATTAATTACAGAGGATGAATTTCACAAAATAACAGCCTTAAATAGAAAAACATTCTCTCCTTACTTGGCGGAACTAATGCCCTAAAACCTTGATATAGTGGCACTTCAGAGGTAATATGTGACCGACAGAGAAGAGGGGTGAGATGATGAAAAGGATAACAAAAATTGAAGAGGACAAGATTGCAGTTGGAAAGAATAAGCTTCGTGTTGCAGCCTACTGCCGTGTTTCTACTGCGAGTGATGAACAGATTATCAGTCTGGAGGCACAAAAAGCGTATTATGAAAACTATATAAAAACTAATCCTGAATGGTATTTTGCAGGACTTTATTATGATGAAGGTATTTCCGGTACAAAGAAAGAAAAGCGTGCGGGACTACTTTCTATGATTAAGGATTGTGAGAATGGGAAAATAGACTTTATTATTACAAAGTCTATCAGTCGATTTGCAAGGAATACTACAGACTGTCTTGAATTGGTTAGAAAACTTCTTGATTTAGGCATTTCCATACATTTTGAGAAGGAGGATATAAACACAAAATCAATGGAAAGTGAACTCATGCTTTCTATATTAGGAGGTCTTGCAGAAAATGAGTCTGTATCAATTTCGGATAATGAAAAGTGGAGCATTCAAAAACGTTTTAAGAAAGGAACCTTTGTTATTTCCTATCCTCCATACGGCTATGAAAATGTGTCTGGAGAAATGGTAATTGTTCCTGAACAGGCTGAAATCGTTAGAGGAATTTTTGCTGATGTGCTTGCAGGAAAAGGAACATATACTATTGCATCAGATTTAAATAAAAGAAAAATTGCTACAAAGAGGGACGGTAAATGGTCACCTAGTACAATTCGTGGAATGATATGTAATGAAAAATATATGGGTGATGCTATTTTTCAAAAGACGTATACTGACAGCAGTTTTAACCGTCATGTCAACGATGGGGAGTATGACCAGTATCTTTCAAAGGAAAATCACGAACCTATTATTAACTATGAAGATTTTGAAAAAGCAAATGCGGTGCTGAAGCAGCATGGCAAGGAAAAGGGGATTGAAAAGTACAGTCGCAAAAGCCAAAATCGATACACCTTTTCTGGGAGAATAAAATGTTCAGAGTGCGGTAGTAATTTTAAACGAAGAATGCGTTATAAATCAAGCGGAGAATATGTTGTTTGGTGCTGCTCAAAACATTTACAAAATGTAAATGACTGTTCTATGAAATACATTACGGACGAGGCAGTCAAAATAGCTTTTGTAACTATGATGAATAAGTTAATATTCGCACAGAAGACAGTACTTAAACCGTTGCTCCAAAGATTAAAAGGTATGAATGATAAAGAGATGCTTTTGAGAATTGAAGAAATTGAGATACTAATTGAGAAGAATATGGAGCAGAGACAGGTGCTGACGAGCCTTATGGCAAAGAGGTGCCTTGAGCCTGCTCTTTTTAATAAGGAAAGCAATGCATTAACAGTGGGAGCAGCAAGGCTTCGTGAGGAAAGGGAAAGCCTTATTCATTCCATCAATGGCGATAGGACAAAAATTGATGAGCTCCAGAAACTTGTGAAGTTTACAGCTAAAGGAAATGTACTTTCACAATTTAATGATGAGATTTTTCTTGCCTATGTGGAGAAAATTACGGTTTTATCAAGTATGGACATCGAATTCGAATTGAAATGTGGATTGAAGCTAAAGGAAAGGCTGGTGGATTAAATGGTAAATACACCTTATGGTTACCGAATTGAAAATGGCAGGGCTGTTATCGATGAAAGTCAGGCAAAACAGGTAAGAGACTTGTTTGAAGGTTATATTTCAGGTTTGGCACTTACAGCTGCAGCCGAAAAGACAGGTCTCAAATTGTACCACGGTAGTGTTGGTAGGATTCTGAGAAACAAAAAATATCTTGGTGATGAGTATTATCCGGCAATCATTGACCAGAAAACCTTTGATAAGGCTGAAAAAAAACGAATGGAAAAAGCAATGTTACTTGGAAGGATACATGATTTGGAAGAGCAGTCCAAGCCAGAACATTCGATGAAATTTACAATTAAGAAGGTTGATCAGAAATATACGGATCCATTCAAACAAGCGGAATATGCCTACAGTCTAATAGAAAGTGTGGTGTAAAAATGAATGCAACTAAAAATGTCACTGTAATACCTGCCATAAAGCGTGTGGGCAATACGGTGCAGTTAGAAGAAAAACCAAAGCTGAGGGTTGCCGCCTACTGCCGTGTTTCTACGGATAGTGAGGAACAGGCAACCAGCTATGAGGCACAGGTGGAGCACTATACGCAGTTCATTCAGAAAAACAACGAATGGGAACTTGCCGGGATATTTGCCGACGATGGTATAAGCGGTACAAATACAAAAAAGCGTGATGAATTTAACCGCATGATTTCAGAGTGCATGAAAGGCCATATTGACATGATTATTACCAAGTCCATCAGCCGTTTTGCTAGGAATACCTTAGATTGCCTAAAGTACATACGTCAGCTGAAGGATAAAAACATACCCGTATTCTTCGAGAAAAAAGACTTCGATACAGTAGAAAGCCCGATACTACGGGGCTTTTCGGCACTGTAATGAAGCCTTTGGTGTTTATCTGGTGTTTAAATTTATGTGACGGTGCTATACGATAATATATATATAACACAGAAAGAACCGTGGGGTTTATGCTACTTGGTATTCAAATAATCCATTAACCCCTTCGTTGGTGTTGATGCCTTTTTAAATGCGTTACGAATAGTTTTAGCTTCAGCTTCTCCTTGTTGTGCTATTGTTGAGATAATTTCTTGAGCGTTTTTAATACGGTCAGACGGAACACGAATACGAATGGCCGTACCGTGAAATGATGTCTTTCCTTCATTAACACCATGGTTATCTATCAATAAATAATTATCATAACTTATTATACAAAAGCTCCCATTCAAATTCTTGCATATTTCGCTTACCATATAAAGACCAAACCCGGAGTTTGCCCACTCATCATTACTTGTTTGCTTTTTTGAAGGAGCAATGGCTTGTGAAATGCCCGCCTTTAACGCCCATTGTAACGCCGCGGCATTGTTGACGATATACTCTCGGTGTGCAGCGTTTTTTGTTATGCTGTTGTAAATACCGATTCCTTCGTCAATTATTGCTATTTCGGCCAAATTATACGATGACCAGTACTGGCCACAAACCCACATTTGATTGCTCTGAGCGTGTTCGGGTGTATTCCTCAATATTTCTCGGATAAGATAAGTAAGAAGCTTGTGCAATTCTGGATTGCCTCTGTCAACAATTCGTGCCATGCGGCTCGATTCATTTTCGATTAAATTACCTATTGATAAGTAGTTTCCTTTTTCAGATTCGGCTTTTTGAAGTTCGTCAACTACGAGGGGGGTGATTGGAATGTAATTCGTACTGCCGTTTGCTTCACCTGGCATCTTTCCTAAATGAAGCGACGGAGAGATATATTTAAAAAACCCCATTGTCCCTGCATAATCCTTTCCGTCACCATCAAAACCATCAACAAAAAATCCAACATCAGGATAATTATTTCTATATCTTCTAATAATTGAGCCTATTAAAAGCATTGGCAACGGGTCAAAGTTTGTCATTTTTGAAAAATCAAAGATAACCTCGTTATCCGAAATATTGTCCGGTAAAGAATTTTCAAAACTTAAGGAATCATTAAATGTTAATTGAGGGACATAAAATCTCATATATTCACCTTATTTCATTTCAGCTTTTCACACAGAGGCAGGATTTCTTCCAGTTTGGCAACGGTTCGCTTTTGCTCAGAAAGGGGTGGGAGCGGGATAACCATTTTTGACAATGTTTGCCCGTTGCAATTCGGCTGAGCAGTGGCTATCGTGCCATTTCTCAACTGTGTCCAATACAGCTGGCTTTCCATAAAGTGCTTCATGTATTCCGGGCAAAGCAAAGAACTATATCTTGTCCTAATCAAATATCCTGCATATATTGCTTCCTCCGGAACATCCTTGACAAGATATGATTTCCCAACAGTGCCCCCGGTTCTTGCAAAAAGGATATCATTCTTTTTTAGGATATATGTTTCAACGTCATCTTCTTTGATTTCACAGAAAGGTACTGTTGCCCAAAGCACATTTCCATCTTGTATGTCACTAATTCGAACCATCTTAATACGTCCAGATTCTTGCGCAGCAGCATTGTAACCATATTGAATAGATTCAGCAAGGGCGCCCCATCGCACCCACTTCCAACTCTCTGGGATATCAAACGGCTTTTCATCGTCTGTGATTTCTGGCAGAGGTTTTTCTTTTTTGATAGTTCCGGCCTTGATGAGCCGCTGCTTTTCGGCTTGGATTTGTTTATACAGTTCCTCGCCTGTACCTTCCTCCGGGAGCTGTTCGACCAGCTTGCCTTGAATCGCCATCTGCAAGATGGATTTCTGCATATCGGTCGGAAAACGTTTGTTGAAGTCCTCCAGCTTGCTCCACGCTTGTTCATAGCGGTCAATATACGGCAGCAGTTCTTCGATTTTGGCAACAATGCGCTTTTGCTCGGCAAGGGGTGGAAGAGGAATCATTAGCTTATGGATCGCACTTGAAGATAGTCCCTGAATACCGATTCCTTTACCGTTAATTAAACTTGCAAACTTATAGAGAAAGAAGACATGGTAAAAATACTCTATACACACATTTGCATAAGGTCGCAAACGGTGTATGTGGTTTTGTATTCGCATTGGAAAATCATAGCTCCAAATAGCTGCTCTACCGATGTCACCACCCTCTAAAACGAGCAAATCTCCTTTTACAACTGTGCATTTCTCCACTTCAGATTTTGTAAAGAGCATCTGACTAAGATTGTCAAGCTCAAACCTATTCCAATAAAGATTTGAGGTCGTAATATAATCCATCAGTGTACCATCTCGGTTGGAAGAATTTAACGCTTTACCTGTATTATGCTGGAATAAGTCTCCAATGTATGCCCACTTCCAACTATCCGGAATATCAAACGGCTTTTCATCCTCTGTAATTCCCGGTAGAGGCTTTTCTTTTTTAATAGTTCCTGCTTTGGTAAGCTGTTGCTTTTCTCTTTGAATTCGCCCATATAGTTCCTCGCCCGTACCTTCCTGTGGGCGCTGTTCCACCAGTTTTCCCTGTATAGCCAACTGCAGTATACTGTTTTTCAATTCCTGTGGGGTCATTGCTTTGCACCCCCAAGAATGGCAGTGATGTCAGCAAGAACACGGTCAATCTCTGCATTCAAAGATGCTCGCCGTTCCTCGTACTTGTAAATCAAAGCCATCGGGTCGAGGATTTCCTCTTCCTCATGGGGATAGCCGCACAGGTCGAGATTGTAGCCTAAATCATCAGCAAGCTGTGAAACTGTGTATTTCTTCGCCTTGTCAAAACCGTCAATATTAATCTCCTGTCGGTTTTCCCACCATTCAATAACCGGAGCAAAATGCTCCACCTTCATTGGCTTTGTCTTGGAAAAGTGCTTATAGCCTTCTGGGATATCCAGGCGGTAAAACCAGGTCTCCGTGGTTGGCTTTGTGCGGTCAAAGAACAGGATATTCGTGGTGATGGAGGTATAGGGAGAAAACACGCTGCTTGGCATACGGATGACTGTATGCAGATTGAACTCGGAGAGCAGTTTCTTCTTGATGGAAACCTTTGCATTGTCTGTGCCAAACAAAAAGCCGTCCGGAATGATAACAGCCACACGCCCGTTTTTCTTCAAGCGGTACATGATAACAGACATAAAGAGATCTGCTGTTTCACTGCTGGCAAGGTCGGACGGGAAATGGTTCTTGACATCTGCTTTTTCGCTGCCGCCGTACGGAGGATTCATCAGAATGACGTCAAATTGATCATCTTCTGTGTAGTCAAGAACATCTCTCAACAGAGAGTTGTCATGATAGATTTTTGGCACATCAAGACCATGAAGCAGCATATTGGTAATGCACAGCATATATGGGAACTGCTTTTTCTCAATGCCGTAAATGGAATTATCGTATTCAGCTTGGTCATCCGTGGTCTGAATTAGCGGAGCCAGTTCTTTCAGCCAGCTTGTTATAAATCCGCCGGTGCCGGAAGCAAAGTCTGCCATCCGTTCTCCGATTTTAGGCTGAATCATTTTTGCCATGAAATCCGTGACGGCACGAGGCGTGTAGAACTCACCGGCAGAACCCGCACTCTGCAATTCACGAAGAATGGATTCATAGATTTCACCGAAAGCGTGGCTTTCCTCATAGTCACTTAAATCTAGCTCGTCAATGATATTAATAATCTGACGGAGCAGAACTCCATCCTTCATATAGTTGTTTGCATCTTCAAAGGTGGTCTTGACGATGGACTTTTTGATGGGTGTGTCGGGCGTTATTACAATGCCTTTTATCTTAACTTTTCCGTTGCCGTCCAAAACATCTTGTCCTTTAAGAACCCGGAAAAGGGTATTATTAATAAAGTTTAGTAGTGTGTCTCCTGTCATGGCGTTGCCACTCTTGTCATCTACAGCCCAGTTGCTCCAGCGGCACTCCTCCGGGATGATGGACTGATAATTTTTTTCAGCCATGTCCCAGTCCTGCTCTTTGGAGTCGTATACCTTCAAAAACAACATCCATGCAATTTGCTCGATGCGCTGAGCATCGCCGTTGATACCGGCATCATTTCGCATGATGTCTCGGATTCTTTTTACAAAATTTGATAAGTTACTCATTATATTATCCTACCTCATACAGTTCTTTTTCTAGTTCTTTGATCGCTTGCAGATATCCGGCTTTACCGCCGAAGAACTGTGCAATTTTTGAAGGCTTGCCGAATTTTTGGAACGGATCAAGCTTCAAAATCTCGGTATTCTCAATCTCATAAATTCCAGTGTTCATGTACTTGTCAAGAAGCGCCTCCAAGACCTCACGTGCTACACCCTTATACTTATTCAAAAAATCACGCTTCTTTACAGTGGTAGCGCGTTCCTGGCGTGTCAACGGTTTCTGATTGAACGCAACATGGCAGATAAAATCAAAATCATCCACATCGGACATACTCTGGTCTGCCTTCATTCTTTCAAGGTCTATACCGCGCTCCAGGAGCAAATCCTTAATGCTTTCTTTCTTCTCTTCCGCAGACCATTGACGGATGAAGTTATCTAGAGAGGCATATGAGCCAAGAATGTTGGATCTAGTGTAGTCGATAATGTTTTCCTGCCGCATTAGTCTGCCATTGGCGTCGTAAAACGAAACGGTTTTTCCAATTACCTTCACTGTGCAACCGTATTCATCAACGATAGGTGTCTCCTTGGGTTCTGAGCCTGTGCCATAAGGAGTATTGGGGCTAGGTTCGGCAATATGAGTGCCACCTTTGCCGTAATCATCATCCTGATCAATGGGGCCGTCCCAATCTGGGTCGGCAAAGAGCCGCGTAACATTACGGAAATCCATGACCATAAAGTGCGTCTTGCCTTCCTTTTCACGGAGCCGAGTACCACGACCGATAATCTGTTTGAACTCAGTCATAGAGCCAATCATCTGGTCGAGGACGATCAGCTTGGTCATCTTACAATCTGCACCGGTGGAGAGCAGCTTGGATGTGGTTGCAATCACAGGGAATTGCGCAGAAACCGAAATAAAGTAATCGATTTTGCTCTTACCGTATACATCGCTACCGGTTATACGCACGATGTAGTCGGGATGTTCCTTGACCATATCAGCGTTGAGATTTGTCAGCGCAATCCTCATACGCTCAGCGTGTTCTTCAGTAGCACAGAAAACGATGGTTTTGTCCATCCGGCCCACACTCTTCAAGTATTCCGTAATCTCCCGTGCCACCTCATATGTGCGGTCTTCAAGAATGATGTTATAGTCAAAATCGCTGTTGGTATAGATACGATCTTCGATTTTCTGACCGTTCTTATCAAGCTGTCCTTTATAAGGACGCCAGCCTTCGCCTATGTTGGTACGAATATTGATTACCTTGAATGGGGCAAGAAAACCGTCCTCAATGCCTTGACGCAAACTATAGGTGTAAATTGGCTCACCAAAATAATCAATATTGGAAATATATTTTGTTTCCTTCGGCGTTGCTGTCATGCCGATCTGTGTGGCCGAAGAAAAGTAATCGAGTATCTTCCGCCAGTTGCTGTCCTTCTTTGCAGAACCTCTATGACACTCATCTACAATTATAAGGTCAAAAAAATCCTTCTGGAACAGCTTAGCAAGCCGGCTGACGGTTTCATCTTCGCCGTTCTCGCCATCTTCATCCTCACGGTCGGTAAGTTGCTGATACAGCGAAAAGTAAACCTCGTGAGAAGTGATGGTGACAGGGTCATCTTTTGTAAAATTGATTTTGTGGATCGTCTTTTCAAGTGGAGCAAAGTCTTGCTGAATCGACTGATCGACAAGAATGTTGCGGTCAGCCAGATATAGCACTTTTTTCTTCATGCCACTTTTTAGCAGACGGTAGACAATCTGAAATGCAGTGTATGTTTTACCGGTGCCAGTTGCCATAACAAGAAGGAGATGCTTCTGGCCCTTGACAATAGCATCCACAGTACGGTTGACGGCATTGCGCTGATAATAGCGCGGTGCATATGTGGTCTGGCTTGTATAGTAGGGCTGGTCAATGATTTTCTTCTCCTTGTCATTCAAACCCTTACCAGCCTGATACCGAGCAATCAGTTCATCGGGCGTAGGGAATTCGGTCAATGTGAGCTGCCTTTCCTGCCCGGTCAGAAAGTCATGCTCATAAAACGCATCACCGTTGGAACTGTATGCAAAGGGCACATCGAGCATTTGGGCATAGGTTATAGCCTGCTGCAATCCGTAGGATACGGTGTGCTTGTTGTCTTTTGCTTCAACGATAGCAATCGGATTATTCGCATTTATATAAAGAACATAATCAGCCTTTTTCGGCTTCTCACGGAACACAAAATTGCCCTTAAGATTTATCTTGCCATCCGTGATTTTAGTTTCCATCGTAATATGGTCAACGTTCCATTTTGCTGTAATTGCTGGAGTGATGTAGCGGAGCTTGATATCTTCTTCAGTCATCTGTTTTTTATCGATCATGAATTATCGCTCCTTTCCTTATCCGGCACATAGTCTATAAGATCACCGTAGTTGCAGCCTAGCGTATCGCATATTTTATCTAGAACACTCAGCATAACCGGCTCGTCCCGGCGTAGCTTAGTCATGGTGTTCGGGGAAACACCAGAGGCTTTCCGAAGGTCAGCCTTACTCATTTTTATATCTACGAGTAACTTCCATAAACGATTATATGATACAGCCATGTTTGCCTCCTTTGTACATACTGATATACAGCATATCACATTTTTTACCATTTCGCAAGATCTTGCGAAAGTATAGCAAGTTAAAGAAATGTTGCAAAGAGAGGTTATTTTTGTCCGTTTACTCATTTTTGAGTAAATCTATATTGGTTAGCTAAATTCCAAAAATGAAAAACAGTTTATAACCCGTGACTATAACGCTCATTTCAAAATTGGAAAGCAAGTTGCTGCCCGTTAGGGGGAGGTCTTATCTCCAGTACATTTCTGCTTAAAGACCGCCGCCCCCTTTGTGTGAATTTTCCCAGAATTAAACAGGGGGGATAGGCAGATGGCTCATAGCCTTGCAAAAATCCTATAAATACAGCTATTTCAGCCCATTGTGTTTCGCTAAAAGGTTTTGAATTTTGCATAAACAGCATGAAAAATACTATAAAATACACAGTTTTTTCTGCGTCCATTGGGCAGAATTATGTCCCGAATCTGCTTGCTATTATGTGCATTCAGAGTCATATATGTACTTACCAAAGAAGAAAGGTGGGTACATATATGCAAATGAACATTCGATTTGAACTCAAACCAAAACAAAGACCAAAACTGGCGGAGGAGATTGCAGCGGCACTGCGCACCCTTCCCTGTTATCAGAAAGCACCGAGCCTTGCCTACAAGATTGGGAACTGCACTCTGGAGAAGGATGGAACCCTCCATATCCCAGATACGGTTGATAATGAGACGGTCAACTGCTTACTTTTACATTTGAAGGAAAAAGGGTTTACAGGAGAGATGGAGGAAACTGAGGACTGCCTAACCATTTCTGTACCAAAGGACACCTTCACCGAGAGGGCGCTTGTAAACCTTGGAAAGCTGATAGATAACAAAGGGGATTTGATTGCAAAGGCTTTTATGGCAGAAGATTTGGAACTGGACATCACAGAGGACATAGTCAGCTTTGCATGGTTTCCATTTACCATCGAGCCGGATGAGGTGGCTGCCTACACGGAGTTTGTCAGCAGACTCTGCGACATGGCACGAAAGGTAAAGCGGGTATCCGGCAAGCCGACAGACACGGACAATGACAAGTACGCATTCCGATGCTTTCTGCTCCGGCTTGGTTTCATCGGAGATGAATACAAAAATGCCCGAAAGATTCTTCTTAAAAACCTCTCAGGCAATTCTGCATTCCGCTACGGGAAATGATGATTATGACATCTGAATGACCTTGATTGCCTCCGGTCGAATGAGCTTACCGTCCAGAAACTCAAAGGCGAGGTAACCAATCTGGTCATAGACCACGAATTTCTCCTTAAGGGTGCGGACGCTGACAGGACTTCTGCTGATGACCCAGTAGTAGCTGAAATCACCAAAGGCAATCGGCTTCTTGCCGGATTCTGCATTTGGCATAAATTCAGAGATGATGACCTTTTTGCCGAGAATAGTATCATCGCCGTCACGCCACAGGTAATTACCTGCTGTGTCCTTCATGGTACGAAGTGCCATAGCGGTTTCATCGTTCATGAGCCACATGGCATTGCTGCGATACTCCGGCTTTACAGAGAAGAACAGCTTAATGATATTGTCATAGGTGACGGTATCCGTGGTAAAAGCAACATTTGCACCTTTGCTCTCGTGGAGAATGCCTGTGGGCATCTGCTCTCCGTTGCCATTAATAAAAGCATTTGTTTCTGCCTTGCCGAAATTCTTCGCAAGACGACTGACGAGATACTTTTCAATATCGAAGGTGGCATCATGGACGAAGTCCTCATCCAGTTTCACAAAGGAAGCCAGCTTCCAGGTTTCTACGGTGTAAGTGGTAAAATCATTCAATCCGTCATAGATGGGAATCGAACCTCCCTCCGGCACGAACTGAGCAAGGTCATTGCAGTCCTTTGCTAAGATGCGGTAGTCGGAGTGATAGGCATTGAAAGCAGTGGCAATTTGACGGAACAGACTTTCTTTTCCAATGGCTTCCATATACTTGTTACTTGCAGTAGCTGGCATGGCATAGGTTCCTGTATCTATGCTGCGTCCTTTGGTGATCCCGTCATAACAGAAGTCATTTCCTCTCATAACATCCCAGAAGTTTTTGTCATACTCAAGCTGCCCAGTGTAAATCTCATTTTCTACATTATTCATAATCGCGTTCCTCCTTAATGTTTTTCACAGCTTTTACATTCATAAAGTCCAAGGTCATGGTAGTTGAGCGTTCTTCCTACCTGTTTCATGATATTGTGGCATTTCGGACAGTTGATATCATAAACAAGTGCCATTTCTTCATTGTGCGGATCTTTTGCGTGGAGACGGTAATACTTGGTCAGCTTACCATTTTCGTCTTTGTGGATTTCGTCCGATAAGTACAGACTGCACATAGCCTTTGCGCATTCATCTGAATATAAGGATTGCGCAGGATGCAGTAAAGTACCTTTTTTGTTCCTTTTAATAAGTGGATAATTCATGTGTTTTACCTCCTGTAATTAAAATTTATAGTTATCCTCGTCTTGCACGGAGCAGACGTTCCATTGTGGAATCCTGTGGTGTGGACCCTTGGTATTCCACAGAGCAGTTTTCTTTTACAATCTGAAATATCAGTCCCCATATTTGATTAACTTGTTTCATATAGGTTTGACTCATGGAAACATAGGGAGAGGCGATGGCCTGATTGGTACAGGGATGTTTTGCTAAAAATCCCCACGTAGATATTGCCTCTTCGCATTGTATCCATCGGGATACGCTCATGGCATATTGTGAGATTAGCTGTGTGCTTACTAACTTTTCACAGCCACGGTCGTGGAGCCAGTTCCATGTTTCTATGTAGATTTCTTCTGCGCAAAACTTACCACCGTTTTTCTGTTGTGCTTTCATATATTCTTTTGGTGGTGGCATTTCGACACAATCCAGAGTTGGAGCGTGTGTAAATTCCATAACCATCAAAGGTCTGCCTCCGGGATTTCCATTTGCTATTTTTTCTGCCAGAGCCTTTTGCGGTCTGCCGCCAGTCCCTGGCATGGGTCCTCTTTTTCCCATGATTTTTCACTCCTTTCTGTGATAACGGGTAATACCCCTAAAACTTATGCGTTTTTGTGCGTGTGAGTCCCACGCCGTTCAACAGTTAATAAGACGTAGGCATTCCTACCGCCCCTACCGGGTCAGCGGTTGGCTTTGATGTAACCCATACGCTTGCAGTAATCCACTGCATCAGAATACTTGACAGCTTCATATTGCATTTTCTGTCATCATCTTCTGTCCATGCCCTTAGTCCTTTTTCTTCAAGGTATGTCTGCAGGTCTGCATGGGATAGAAAATGCAGGTCAAAAAGGCTGTCCTCGATACACCAGCGAGTCGGGTCATGCTCACTAGAACACTGTACGAGCATTGGCATTCTTGTCCTTGTTGCATGCATAACCACAGGTTCATATTTCCCTGTTATTCCGTTTGCGTTCTTAAAAATACTGAGGTCAAATTTGTAATTGTGTTTTTTTATAATAATCGGTCCTTTCGTTGATTTATAAGTGTTTATCATCACATGGGGCAAGGAGTGGCAAACAAAAACATTAAATCTCATAAGGAAAATGAATTCTGAAACGACTGTTTTAGCCTGCCACAAGTTGCCCCAAGACTGAGATTAACATAGAAAATCACTTGTAATCAGCTTGTAACCTACAAGCAGTGTGGTCTTTTCCCCGCCAGACTTCGGACGTCTTCTGACCACTTCGCCAAAGGTTTTTAGTGCCTGATTGAAGTTCCTGCTGTTCTCCGGGTAGCAACCGTTCTGACTGCACCAGCTTTTATATTCGTTGTAGACAGATGCTGTTTTTTCCTCATGTCCTTGATTAAGTTCAAGGCAGTCTTCCTTGAAGAGAGTTATTTTGTCGCTTTCATGGGCATAGGCTTTGGTGGCATCCTTTACACACTGAGGAGGATTCAGTCCTTCTTGCAGCAGCGTTTGATATCCTTCCATCATCCAGTTAAGAATGGCACTTTTGCCCTTTTCCTTGGTAAATTCCCGTTTCAGTGTTTTATCCTGCTCCCATTCTTCAAAATGTCTGTCATAGGGAATGATGAAGATGCGACCGCTGGTAAACAGTGTCATATCTGTTATCACGGGCAGATAGTTGGTATTCATGAATATCTTGAACTGTGGATGAAAATCGAAGCTGTTCTCATGAAGAAATCTGGCATTTAAGGTGTCGTTTCCTGTCATGCTTTTGACCAGTGCCTCGTTGAGTACAAGTCCTCGTCTCGGCTCTGAAATATTGGCATAGCGTATGCCCGCAAGCCTTGCGATATCCTCACTGGGGGCCTGACTGTTTGCCGTATGCTTTGCTGCGATAGTTTCTGGCTGAACGGATAATCCATAATCCCCGGCAACTCTAAGACAGCTTTCGTTTAAGGTACCTTTACCGTTTCTCGTGGTAGCACCATGCTCGATGAACATACATTCATAGCTGGTATCACCTGTAAGACCATAGCCTTTAGCTTTTTGCAGGAATTTTGCTTTTTCCTTATCGCTGGACATGACCTCATCGACAAATGTCAGAAATCTTGTGCTGATTGCTGTTGGGTCATATGTAACATTGGCAAGCTTGATAATTAAATCTTCTGGAGAGTGTTCATGTGTCTCACCAGTCCTCATATCTACAGTCACATTTTTACAGTTGAGATAATAAATATTACTGTCGAATTCAGCCATTGATATAGGGTGGACACTTTGGGCATCTGCTATATAGGTGGCACGGTAGCCACGTTTTTGCCAATTCATACATCTTTTGAAATATTCAATTCTGCTGCCCTCATCCTGAATGGTAGATGTATATTTGAGCAGACTGTCTCCGAGAGACTTCGCAAGTTCCATGGTTTTCAGATTGCCTACATCCTGAACCCAGCGGATTCCATCATAGACAAACCACATTTTCCTTTCCGGCACATATCTTGCAATGCTATGGTAGATGTCTGCGAATAATCGACCAAATCCGGTGTCGTGCAGTTTATATCTTGAATTATCCACTGGGTGGAGTTCCAAAAGTTTGTTGAAGATATCATCAAAGTCATCATCGGCTGCTACAATAAATGGCTTATAGAAGTCGCTTACCTCGGCTACCGCTTTTTCAAGTGTAAGTTTGCCATAGGTGCTGCCACTTTGAATGCGGTCCCACTTGTCACGCATAAGGGCACACCTTCTGAAAAGCCTGTCCATCTGCTCAATATCACCGCCACAGTAAAAAGCGAGAATCATAGCAAGTGCCATATCAGCCTCGCTTTGGGATTTGCCGTCAGGTATGATTCCGTTCCACAGTGCCAGAAATTTATCCTTCTGTGCAGAGTGAGAAGCAATATCAATCACGGAATCATCAGACAGAAAACTACCGGGAGGGTCTGACTTGTTCTTCTTTTTTGAAATAGGCCGCACCATATAAGTATCGAGGACTTTCTGCAATTCATCGTTTCTAAATTCCAGTTCTCGTTCTCGGATTACATTGCCAGTGATAGTACAGAACCTTTTGGTTGCTCCTGCGATATACACCTCCAGTTTGTTTTTTCTGTTATTGATATAATATTTCTTCTTGTCATAAACGAAGTTCTTGGTGTGAAAAATGATTCTTACTCCATTGCCAGACGGACTGATTTCCGTGTAGCTGTCCATTACTTCAGTGATGGCGTGTGCTATTCTTGACATACGACCTTTGTCAATACAGTCATCGACATCAATAAAGTCGATATTACCAAAGGCTCCAATGCCGATACCGTCATAATCTTTGGAATTTAGATAAACCTTTATAACATTTTCAAAGGTTGTAAAGGTTCGCTCATCAGCAGCATCGGCATGAAGACCGTTTGTCTTATAAGGAACTTTGGTACGTCTGCCGTTATTATCCAGCTCATATTTCCATAAGCAGAATTTGCCCTGCTGTTTTAATTCTTCTGGTATTTTCTCAAACAACGGTATCCCTCCTTCCTGTAAATTTTAGTTTTCCGCCTACTCATACCATTGCTTTTCAGGCTTGGTGGTGATGTCTGATTCCAACGATGTCAACTGTTCGCACAGCTTGCCATAGTTGATGAGAGCCTTGTTTCCAATATAGATTGCTGGAAGTTTCCCAGCTTTCAGCATGATGCGGAGTGCGTGTTCAGAAAGCAACCCTGTTCTTGCAATTTCCCTTATTGTCATCATGGCAGGTTGTGTATTCTCACATTTCATAAGTATGTCCCTCCTTATATGACAATATTATACTATAAAACCTAAGTGTGGTCAATAGAAAAACTTACTAAATATAAGAATATGATAAAATATATCTTGAACATTCTCACACAATATGATATTCTATAAACAGTACCGAAAGGAGATGCTACGATATGTTTGCAGAACGTCTTAAAGAATTACGAAAAGAAAAAGGAATCACGCAAGTTGACCTTGCCGATGCTATGGGGTTGTCAAAGGGAACCGTTGCTATGTGGGAAGTTGGAAAGCGTGAAGCAAGTTTTGAGACTTTGGGTAAACTTGCTGATTATTTTGAAACACCTATTGATTATTTGCTCGGCAGGAGTGATGACAGGTCATCAGAGGCTTATCAAGAGGATTTCAGCGAAAGAATACTAGGTCATGAACGCAAGTATGAAGAATTGTTTAATGATATCAAGGCATTAGACGATTACGGCTATATTGTTATAGAAAGAATTGTTGAAGCAGAAAAACAGAGATGCTTTGAAATGGATAGCCTTCGTGACCCGGTTAGCGGTGGTCCGATGAAACTGAAAGAAAGCTAATATGCTTAAGACAAAGAGGAAAACCGTTGTGGCTTTTCTCTTTTGTTTTTACACACAATTGTTGACTTTATGGATCTTTAGAGTGATGTATAGTAATGGATAAAACCGCAAAGGAGGTGCACACATTATGCCATGCATAAAAAAACGAGGCGATTCCTACCGTATTATGGTTTCACTTGGGTATGACATGGACGGACGTCAGATAAGAAAAACAACCACTTTCACACCGCCGGAGGGTGTTACTCTAGGCAAGGCAGAAAAGCTGGCTGTTTCATTCGCACACGAATTTGAAAAGCGTTGTCAGGGCATGGTGAACATGAATGAGAACATACGCTTCTTAGAACTGCACGACTGGTATTTTGATCAGATAGCTGTGCATAAGCTGAAGCCTATGACTTTCTATGGCAATAAAGAACTGATGAAGCTGTATGTGTTGCCATACCTTGGCAATATAAAATTGAAGGATATCAACACGGCTCGTATTGACGCCCTGTTCAATGAACTGTTTCGGAACGGACGTAAAAAGGAAACCTACCAATTAAGAGACCCAGGATTGATTCCAGAAGGTACTCGCAGACCTGTGTCACGAAGGTCTGGGGTAAATTTGAATACGGTCAAGACCTGCATTAAGGGAGTTCCTGTGATGAGAGACACTGCAGAGCGTATTGCCGATGCACTCTGCATGAAACTAAAAGATGCCTTTATAAAGGAAGAAAGCGGTGGCGGATTGGATGTAGGTACAATTAAGAGGGTGAGAACAGCACTGTCACCAATATTTTCTACGGCAGTCAAAAAGGAACTGCTTTTGAAAAATCCTGTGACAAATGCGACCACGCCCAGTGATGGCCAGTTAAAGGAGAAAGAGTTCCTGGATGCAGAGCAGTGCAGACAGCTGCTTAGATTTGTGGATGAAACAACTAATCTTCAGGTGGCACGAGCCATCAAAACCCTACTCTTTACTGGAATGCGTGTAGGCGAACTGACCGCACTGCATTGGGGTGAGGTAGATATGGAAGGCAGTACCCTCACAGTAAAATACAATCTTTATCGGCTAGATGGTGAATACCACCTTACAACGCCAAAGACCAAGAGCAGTGCCAGAATGATAGCAATGCCACCGGAAGTGATTGAACTGCTGAGGGAGCAGAAAGCATGGCAAGAAGAACGAAAGATGCAGGTGGGTGGCCGTTGGATTGACCGTGGAGCCGTATTCACAGGTCAGTATGGTGAATACATGAACAAGACCTACATTAATTCCGAATTCAAGAAACTGCTTAAGGAACATGATTTTCCTCACATTCATATCCATGACCTTCGACACGCAAATGCCTCACTACTGATAAACATGGGTGTTCCAGTCAAGGTCATTTCCGAGCATCTCGGTCACTGTGATACCAGAACAACGGAGACTATTTATGCACACATTTTTAGTGAAACATTGGCGCAAACCTCGGATGCTATCAGCCAAGCACTGGCATCCAATGAATAAGGCAGAGTATCAACCAAAGTATAAAATGGTGTTTATTGCCCCAAAATCACACACAGCTTCATACTCCATAAACACAGAAAACACCAAGCTTTCCGAACAGTTACAGTTAACCGGAAAACTTGGTGTTTATTTGGTGTTGGAATGGGTAAAACGAGAAGATACAAGCCTAAACGATACACAGTTTGGAACACCACGAAACCGCATGAAATGGGCATTTTTCAACGATATGATACCTTATGAATGAGCATAATTACAGCTTGAAAAGGAAACTATTGACAGTATGGAAGCTTCAAGAGCATACGACGCAAACGTTACAGCTTTTAATGCAATAAAGGAAATGGCTACAAAAGGTTTGGAAATTGGAAATTAATTTTTGGGAGGAATTATTTTGTTTATAACACCGATTAATCGTTTGGATTCTATAAGTGATCTGAATGCCATAAGCAACAAGACTGCCACTGATAAGAGCACTAAGAGCAGTGATTTTAGAAATATTTTTAATCAGGTTATCGATAATGTTAAGGAATCGGAAGAAACTTTGTCAAATGAACAGTATTTATTTGTTACAGGGCAGTCACAGGATACACATTCACTTGAAATTGCCGCAACAAAAGCACAGATTTCTGTTGATTTACTTATTGCTATAAGGAATAAGGCTCTTGATTCATATAACGAATTAATGAGGATTAACCTCTAATGCTATAACAGCTTAGAGGTTATTATGGTAATTAAAATATTATAAATAAGAGGGTTATTCACTTTGAATGAAAAGGCTAAAGAATTATTGGGTAAGGTTAAGTCAAAATCCGCTAGCTTAAGCCCGAAATTGAAAAAAAGAATTATTGGAACTGCGTTAATTGTGATTGTTTTTTCAGTTGGCGTAGCTCTGTTTTTAAACAATAAACCGTATGAATCGCTGTTCAGCGGGCTGAACCAAGAAGAAGCAACTGAAATCATGGGGCAGCTGCAGACAATGGGAGTAGCCTACAAGTACAGTAACAATGGGGAGATTTCTGTTACCAAGGATCAGGTGGAACAGACAAAAGCCCAGCTTGTTTACGAAGGTTATCCAAAAAGTGGATTTACATACGACATATTTAAAGACAACGTCAGCATGATGACAACCGATTTTGAAAAAAACAGTTATAAGATTTATGAACTTCAAAACAGAATCGGTGCTACAATAAGGCTTTTTCAGGGCGTAAGTGATGCAAAGGTTACAATTGCAATGTCTGAGGACACAAAGTATGTGCTTGACAGCAACAGCGAACAGAAAACTCAGGCATCTGTTGTAGTTATTATGAAAGACGGAGGCTCACCTACGGATGAGCAGGTAAAAGGAATACAGAGGCTTGTTTCAAAGAGCATTCCCAATATGGAAATGACAGATGTAGTTGTTTTGGACGGAAATGGCAACGATGTGTCATCAACCGGTGATTCCTCCGGTGAGGGTGCAAACAAGCTTAAATTAGAGTTTGAAAAACATATGGATGATTCCATTCGAGCAAAAATATTGACTGTTTTAAGCCCAATATATGGTGCTGATAACGTAAAAGTATCTGTGAGGACAACAGTTAATGTTGATAAAACGGTAAGAGAAATTACAAACAATCAGTTACCTAACGAAAAATCTGATAAAGGTATTCCGAGCAAAGAATCAACGGATACTGAAATAGTCGGAGGCTCTGCTGCAACAGGCGGTGTTCCGGGTGCAGAAACGAATGCTGATATACCTACATATTCACAGGTTGCTTCGGGAAACAGCGATTCTTATTATAAAAGCCAGAGTACAATTGATTACCTTGTTAACCAGTTGAAGGAACAGTCTCAAATTGATGCGGGATCTATAGAGGATATGACTGTATCAGTTACAATTAATGGAAAATCAACAGGTGATATTACTGAAGACCAGCTTAAAGTCTTAGTCGGAAATGCGGCTGGAATAGCAAAAAACCTTCAGGGTGATAAGATTGCCATTGTTGCTGCTCCGTTTTATGAGAATGATTCCATTTTACCGGTATCGGCAGATACGGAAGGAAGAAATAACTGGATTATAATCGGCTCAATTGCTTCAGGAGTACTTCTTATAATTTTGGTGCTTATAGTTCTTCTTGTAAAAAGAAAGAAAAAGAAATCGGCCAAACCTGTTGACATGGAGCTGGACGCATTAAAGAAGCATTCCAAGAAATCGCAGGAAGCTTATGTTAAGGAAATGATGCAAAGGAAGCAGGAAGAAAAAGAAAACCAAATCTTAAATCTTACAAATGAAAGAGGTTTGGAACTTAAGAATAAGGTCAGAACGATTGCTGATGAAAACCCCGAAATTTCGGCTCAGCTAATAAGAAGCTGGTTGAAGGGAGGAGAATAAAGTGGCTAAGGATACTCAGATTACCCCTGAACAAAAAGCGGCTGCTATTATTATTTCTCTTGGAGTGGAAAAAGCATCGCAGATATATAAATATTTAACTGAGGAAGAAATTGAAAAGCTAACGATAGAAGTTGCAAAACTTGGTTATTTGCCACCTGACACTACAGAAAATGTTCTCGATGAGTTTTATAAAAACTGTATGACTCAAAAAGTCGTTACAGAGGGCGGAATGGAGTACGCAAAAAGCGTTCTGCAAAAAGCTTTTGGTGAGGATGCTGCGACAAGCCTTCTTAGTAAAGTTGAAAAAACTCTCAAAGCAAGGGTCTTTTCGTTTTTAAGCAAATATGACGATAAGACGGTATTTTCATTGCTACATAATGAAAGATCACAGGTTATTGCGCTTGTTCTTTCATATCTTGATTCAGACAGGGCAGCAAGAATAATTGCTGAACTCTCGGAAGAGAAACGCCTCAGCGTTGTTGAAGCAATTGCAAGAATGGACAGTGCTGCGCCTGAGGCAATGAAAATAGTCGAAAGAGAAATAGAGAATAAGCTTTCTTCTGTAATGACAACTGATTATACGAAGATAGGCGGAATTGATTACATTGCTGATGTAATGAATCATATTGACAGAAGCAATGAGAAGTTTATTTTTGATGAGCTTGGCAAAAAGGATACTGAGCTTGTTGATGAAATACGTAAAAAAATGTTTGTTTTCGAAGATATTGTCAGTATGGACAATATGTCTATTCAGAGATTTATTCGTGAAATTGACCAGAAAGATCTTATTTATTCGCTTAAGGGTTCTAATGCGGAAGTTTCCAATGTTATTTTTGCTAATATGTCAACCCGTATGGCAGAAACAATTAAATCTGAGCTTGAAATTACATCCAATGTCAGAGTTAAAGATGTTGAGGAAGCTCAGCAGAGGATTGTTGGTGTAATCAGAGCGCTTGAAGAAGCGGGACAAGTAGTAATTTCAAAGGGTGGAAAGGATGATATTATTGTGTAATTCGGATGAATTTACGGTAAGCGCATTTGATTTTTTTCACTTTTCTCCCGAAGAGACAGAAACCGAGGTTTCTGATGAGACAAAGAATATGATTTTTCCCGAGTTAAATAACGAAAACGATTTCGAAAACGATAATGAAAACGATATTGATAATGATTTTGAAAACGATTTTGATAACGATTTGGGTATTCGCCTTAAGGGATATGATAAAAAACCTGAAGTTTCACACAAAAAAAATTCAGAGACATCTTTGGAGGATGAACGCAAAAGAAGAGCCGAAATTAAGGCAGAAGCTGAAAAAATAATTTCCGCAGCTAAAATGCAGGCTGATGAAATTTTGAAGAAGGCAGAATCGGATGCTGTGACAATTAAGGAAAAGGCACATTCCGAGGGTTTGGATGAAGGCTATAATGAGGGCTTTAACCAGGCTTACGAGAAAAACAAAGCTGAACTTGAGGAAGAAACCGCTAGCTATTTACTTGAGCTAAGAGATTTGCTTAATGAATACAAGGTGGTAAAGGACAGGCTTATATCTCAAAATATTGATGAATTAAAAGATGTTGCAATTACCATTGCGGAAAAAGTTATTCATGTGAGCCTGAAAACCAGCGGTGAAGTAATTAAAAAAATGATTATTTCGGCTACTGAAAAAATGAGATACCAGGAATGGGCAAGAATCTATATTTCTAGAAGTGAAGCATCCTTGTTTATTGAAGGATATTCAGACCTGTTAAGATCGATTGCCAATGTGTCTGAGAATATTAAAATTATAGCAATGGAAGATGCCGCTCCAGGCACATGTATTATAGAACTTCCGAATCAAGTTATTGATGCAAGTGCGTCCACACAAATTGAAAATATCAGAGGTGTTTTAAAGGGTGTGGACATAAACGGAGGTAATAAGATTGTATAGCGGGCTAGTTAATGTTATTAAAAGGACAAACACTGTAAGCCATATAGGAAAGATAGAAAATATAATCGGTATGGCTATCGAGGCATCAGGCAAAAAAGGCAGCATAGGAGAAATCAATCTTATTTATAACGAAAATGAGAAAAGACAAATTGTTGCCGAAACTGTTGGTTTCAAAGACGATAAGGTTCTTTTGATGCCCTATGAAAGCATTAAGGGTGTTTCGGCGGGTACGTTTGTAAAAAATACAAATACTTGCTTAAAAATTCCCGTTGGTGACTTTCTTAGAGGAAGAATTATAGATGCAATGGGACGACCGATTGACGGACTCGGAGATTTTAATACTGATCAGTTTTTCCCGGTTGACAATCCTCTCACCAATCCTTTGGAAAGACCGCCCATCAGGGAAAAAATGGAGTTTGGAATAAAGGCTATAGATGGACTTTTAACAATAGGAAAAGGTCAAAGAATGGGAATCTTTTCAGGAAGCGGTGTTGGTAAAAGCACACTTTTAGGAATGATAGCCAAAAATGTTAAAACGGATATAAATGTAATTGCACTTGTAGGGGAAAGAGGACGTGAGGTTCGGGAGTTTATTGAAACCGATTTGGGTGAAGAGGGTTTGAAGCGTTCCGTACTTATTGTTGCAACCTCTGATCAGCCTGCAATGCTTAGAATGAAATGCCCAATGGTCGCAACGGCTATTGCAGAGTACTTCAAAAATCAGGGCAAAGATGTTTTGCTGATGATGGATTCACTTACAAGATTTGCTATGGCACAGCGTGAAATCGGCTTGGCGATAGGTGAACCACCCATAGCGAGAGGTTATACGCCTTCTATTTATGCAGAAATGCCGAAGCTTCTTGAAAGAAGCGGCAACTTTAAGCAAGGTTCAATAACCGGAATATATACAGTACTCGTTGAAGGTGATGACACAAACGAACCTATTGCCGATACAGTAAGAGGTATCATAGACGGACATATAGTTTTGACAAGAAGGCTGGCAAACAGCAATCACTTCCCGGCTATTGATGTAAATGCAAGTATTTCAAGACTTATGAGTTCTATTGTATCGCAGGAGCACCTTACCAATGCTTCTAAACTTAGAGATATTTTAAGTATCTATGAAAAGAATAGTGACCTTATTTCCATAGGCGCATATAAAGCAGGAACAAACCATAAACTTGATTCTGCTGTAGCTAAGATAGATAAAATTAATGATCTTTTAAAGCAGGGGGTAAATGAGAAGTTCTCTTATGAAGAAACAACAAAGATGATGGCGGAGATATTGAAGTAAGATAATTGGGGTGTAAATGTATGAAAAAATTCGTTTTTAGCCTTGAAAAAGTTATGGAGTATAAAAACCAGAATTTAGAAAATAAAAAGAGTGAACATGGAAAAGCTGTTATGCTTTTAAAAAATCAGGAAGAGAAGATACAAACTCTGCGAAAAGAATATGAGAGCATAAACTTCGAATTTAATGATAAAAAGATGGCAGGAATTTCTGTGCTTGAAGCCTCAGGATACACCTCTTTCCTTTTTTCTCTTGAAAATAGAATTAAAAAGGAGATTTTACATCTTGAAGAATTAAAAAAGGTTGAGGAACAAAAGAGGAAAGAAGTTGTTGAAATGAAGATAGAAACTTCTTCTCTTGAGAAACTCAAGGAAAAGAAATATGAACAATATCAGAAAGAGGTTCAAAAAAGCGAAGAGCTTTTTATTGAAGAATTTGTAATGCGTCAGCGTATCACAAATTAATTACAAAATGACATGGTTTGTATTGACTTAATTTTGTTACAAAAATGAAGGGAAACACAAAAACTAATGAAAAAAGAAGAAAAAAAAGTTTTATAAAAAAATTATCAATAAGTTCTAAGATTATAGTTGGGTTTGGTATTGTACTTATATTAATGATTTCATCAGCGGGCCTTTTCATATACAACATTAATAGTGTTGAGAAGCAGGTGGAAATATATGAGTACGAAATTATACCAAACGATGACTGTATATGGAGTATCAGAGAAAGTCTTGTTTCTCAACAGCGTTATTTGGCAAGGGCACTTTCTTCAACGGATGCTCAGGAAATAAAAGCTCTTATTGACAGTGCTGAAGCGGATGCTGTTGTAGCTGCCGGGGCACTTGATAAATACGAGCAAAACCAGCACGATTCTCAGCATGCTGACGAGATTGCACAGTTAAAGTCATTTATGGAGAAAAATTCTTCATACTTAGATGAAATTTCAAAAATTCTTAGTGTCAGGACAGAGCAGAATGTTCAGAGTGCTTACACTTTGTTTGTTTCGCAATATTTGCCCGAGTTTGAGGACTTGGATAATGTTATCGAACAGCTTTCAACTGATTTAAGCAATGATGCAAATGAACAATTACTCGGTGCACAGAATTCAAAAAATCTTGCATTTATCATTCTGATAGCTTATGTTGGTGTATCGTTTGTAATAACCATTATTGCTGTATTGACTATAAGAAAGTCAATAATTGACCCTATTAGTGAAATTGAGCATGTATACACCGAATTATCAAAGGGAAATATGCAGATAGAAATTAACTATGACAGCAATGACGAGCTTGGAACCATGGCTAAACTCATTAAGAAAACCAACAATATGCAAAATGTTGTTTTTGCTGATTTGATTGAAAAGTTTACGCTTATGTCCGAAGGTGACATGCGAATTAAAATTGATAAGGATTACATCGGTGATTTTGCTGTGATTAAGAATGCAATTGAGGCAACAGCTGAATCACTTAATAGTACGTTAATTACTATTCTCAATGCTTCAGAAAACGTAAGTGAAGGCTCCGAGCAGGTTGCAAGCGGAGCGCAGGCACTTGCTGCAGGCTCATCCGAACAAGCGGCATCTATTGAAGTACTCACTGCTGCTGTTGAGAAAATAGCTGTGCATGCAGAAAACAATTCAAATAATGTTAAGACTGCTACGGAGTTTGTTTCACAGGCGGATAAGGGTATTAAACTTAGTAATGAATATATGGATCAGCTTACAGAGTCTATGTCAAATATTTCATCTTCTTCATCTCAAATTGCTAACATAACAAAAGTAATTGAAGATATAGCGTTCCAGACGAATATCCTCGCTCTTAATGCAGCTATTGAAGCCGCCCGAGCAGGTGAGGCAGGAAAAGGATTTGCTGTAGTGGCAGATGAGGTAAGAAACCTAGCAGCTAAATCTGCTGACGCAGCAAAACAGACAGAAGAGATCATTCAGCACTCAAATGATACCGTGAACGAAGGCACAAGATTAACAGCTCAGACCGCCAACGTATTGCGAGAGGTAATAGAAAAGGCAAATTTGGTTAATGTCAGCATAGTAAAAATAGAAGAAGCAACTTTTGAGCAGACAGCGGCAATTGAGAAAATAAAACAGGGTCTTAGTCAGGTTTCAGCTGTTGTTCAGACCAATGCGGCTACAGCAGAGGAGAACTCAGCTACAAGCGAAGAGATGTCGGCACAGGCAGTTACACTTCGTAGTGAAATCGAGAAATTTAAGCTTAATGACAATACTCAAAAAAAAGAGAAACCTTTAGAGCTGAGCGAGGAAACTTGGAAGAGTGAATTGCCGGCAGGGATAGCTGAAACTTGGGAGAGTGAAATTACTCCAGAGATTGAGAAGCCTTCCAAGAGTAAATTGCCTTTGGAAAGAAAATTGGAATCAGAGAGCATTTATGACTATAAGGAACCGAAAAATGATAAATACTAAATTGCGGTAAACAAACAACACGGCTCATATAATGGGCCGTGTTGTTTTGTATAAGCAAAAGCTTCATTTTATTTATTAAAAGAGCAAGCCAAGCATATATATGCTTGGCTTGCTTTTACTTACAAGTTATCCAACAGAGGGGTTGGACGAAAGAGGGGTGGATTATATTACGTTCAATCCAAAGCTTATGAGCATGGACCAAACGGTGTTAAGCAAATTTGAAAGCTTATTTTTGTGTAGAACGGATATGTGCTGCAACCTTAACATCTTCAACTTTGATATGGTTTACAAACCATCCGCCTATGCTGGTGTTAACTTTGCCGACCATGGCAATAGTGGGACCTTCTTTGTCAAGCTGTGTTACTATCTCCTGAACAACCTTTTTAAAGCCTTCATGATATTTCTTATGGTTTGGATAGTCCGGATATTTGCTTGCCAGCTGGAGTTTTTCCTCATCAGCAAAGTGCTTTGTAGTGTAATCGTATAAAAAGTTAGCTGTACTGCTTAAAGACTGCCTGCCTTTGCCTTGTGAGCATGCTTCAAGTAGGCTGTTGATTGCAGCAATAAGCTGTTTATGTTCTGAATCTATTGTAGCGTTGCCTGTATATAAATCAGGAGTAAAATTAAATGCCATTATTATATGCCTCCCTATAGCTGAAATGACATGCTTTTGTGAACAGCTGGTTAATAATTAAGTGATTATTTGAAATATCTGTTATAGAGGCCTTCAAAAGCTTTACCGTGGCGTGCTTCATCTCTTGCCATTTCATGTACTGTGTCGTGGATAGCGTCGAGGTTAGCTGCTTTAGCACGTTTTGCAAGGTCGAATTTGCCTGCTGTTGCACCGTTTTCTGCATCTATACGCATTTCAAGGTTTTTCTTTGTTGAATCTGTAAGAACTTCTCCGAGGAGTTCTGCAAACTTTGCAGCATGCTCAGCTTCCTCATAAGCTGCCTTTTCCCAGTAAAGTCCGATTTCGGGATAGCCCTCTCTGTGAGCTACTCTTGCCATTGCAAGATACATACCAACCTCTGCGCATTCGCCTTGGAAGTTAGCACGAAGGTCATTCATAATGTCCTCACTTGCACCCTGAGCTACGCCTACAACATGTTCTGCTGCCCATGTTCTTTCACCGGCCATTTCTTTGAATTTATCTTTAGGAGCCTTACATACAGGACAGAAATCAGGAGCCTCATTACCTTCATGTACATAACCGCAAACTGAACAAACAAACTTTTTCATATAAAATTTCCTCCTTGTTATTTAAATTTAATATAATTTGTATTTGATAATTTATCTTATCTGATAATGATTATAAATTAGGATGCGGCTTTTGTCAATAGTTTTTTTAAAAAAAATTATATTGTTATTATGGTCAGTTAACAATATTGGAAAAAGCAATATTTAAGATGATGTGAAATAAAATGAAATGATTTTAAATATTTGAAATGGTTTGAAGGCTTAAATTGAAACAGCAGCTCAAAATGTGCAATAGAAATACAATATAATGTACTGGAATTTATACAATGTGTAAAAAATGAGTACTATTTCAACTTTGGCATGATATTTGCTACTTATATTTAGTGAGACAAAAAAATACAAGGAGGTATTATAATGAACAAAGGAGCATTGGAGAATATTCGTGTTTTGGACCTCACAAGGGTACTGGCAGGGCCGTATTGTACAATGATGCTGGCCGACATGGGTGCAGAGGTTATCAAAATAGAAATTCCGAAAAAAGGCGATGATACAAGAAGCTTCGGACCGTTTAAAAACGGGGAGAGCATGTACTATGCCAATGTTAACAGAAACAAAAAGGGTATAACACTTAACTTGAAATCTGATGAAGGGAAAGAGATTTTCAGAGAAATGGTTAAGAAGGCTGATGTTGTGGTTGAAAACTACAGACCCGGCGTTATGGATAAACTCGGACTTGGATATGACGAGCTTGCAAAGATAAACGACCAGATAGTTTATGCCGCAGTGTCAGGCTTTGGATGTTACGGACCGTATTATGAACGTCCGGGCTATGACATCATTGCTCAGGCAATGGGCGGATTAATGAGCATTACAGGTGAGGAGGGCGGACAGCCTACTCGAGTGGGAAATGCTATGGGTGATGTTTTGGGCGGATTAAATCTTACTATCGGTATATTGGCGGCTGTTAATGCAAGAACAATAACAGGTAAAGGACAGCGTGTTGATGTATCACTTGTTGATAGTGTTGTAGCAGCGCTTGAAACAGGCACTCAAAGATATATGGCAAGCGGTCAGCTTCCTGAACTTATGGGTAACCGTTATGCTTCAGCATATCCGTATGACTCATTTAAAGCAAAGGACGGTTCATTTGTAATCGGCTGCGGCAATCAGAAGCTGTATGAAAATCTTTGCAAAAAGGTACTTAAAAGAGAAGATTTGCTTACAGATGAGAGATTTATAACAAATAACGATCGTTGTGAAAACTATGCTCAGCTTAAACCTGAAATAGAAAAATGGTCTATTCAGCTTACAATCAACGAGGCGGTTGATATGATTCTTGACGCAGGTGTACCTGCGGCGCCTATAATGAATATGAAAGACGTAATTGAAAATGAACATATAGCAGGAGCAAGAGAGATGTTTCTTGACTGTGAGCACCCTGTAATTGGTCATATGAAGGTTAATGGCTGCCCGGTAAAGCTTATGGACACAAAGCCAACACTTCGTACACCTGCACCACTTTTGGGCGAATATAATGAAGATTTTTACGAAGGCATTATGAACATGAGCAATGAAGAACTTTGTGAGCTTAAGGTTAAAGGCATAATCTAACAGTGCCTTAGGGAAGGAGAATTTATTATGGGTCTTGACGCAATCATGCTTATTATATTTGTTGCCGTAGTTATCTTGGGATTTGTTAAAAAAGTTAACGTAGGTATTTTATCAATTGCTGTTGCTGTTGTTTTGGGCAAAGTTTTCGGAATTTCTAATTCCGTAATATTTGCCGGCTTCAGCACATCACTATTTATGACACTTGTTGGTATTACATTCTTGTTTGCAATTGTTAACTCAACAGGTGCATTGGAATTAATGTCTAAAAAGATTATATGCCTTGTAGGCAAAAAAACTTGGCTTATACCTATTTTTATTTATATTGCAGGCTTCGTTCTTGCGGCAGTAGGCCCCGGCGCTATTCCTGCTCTTGCAATCATTCCTCCTCTTGCTGTTACAATGGCTCTTGAGGTTGGTTATAACCCTGTAATGCTTGCTCTTGTTGGTGAAGCTGGCCTTATGGCAGGACGTTTTTCACCTATCACACCTGAAGGTGTTTTGGTTTCAGGTCTTGCAGCTGATCAGGGAATTACAAATATTATAGGAAACGCTTTATTAACTAATACAATCATGACATCTGTTTATGCATTGCTTATATATCTCTTCTATAAAAGCTATCGTGTGCATATACCTGCTGGCTTAAGCTTAAGCGCAAAAGAAGAGAAGTTTACAAAGAATCAGATTATTTCACTTCTTGGAATCTTAGCAATGCTTATATTGATTATTTTTGTAAAAATAAATGTTGGTTTAGCTGCATTCTTTGTTGGTGCTGTACTCGTATTCTTCAATGTAGCCGAGGAATCATCTGTAATTAAAGCAGTTCCTTGGAACACTGTTATGCTTGTTTTGGGTGTAGGTGTGCTGATGAACCTTGTTAAAGAAATGGGCGGTATTGACCTTCTTTCAAACTTACTTGCAAGCATAATGACACCAAGGACAGCAGCTCCTATAATGGGTGTTTCGGCAGGCTTGCTTTCATGGGTAAGCTCAGCACTCGGAGTAGTATATCCTACACTTGTTCCCACTGTAGGCGGTATTGTTGCAAAACTTGGAGGCGGAACTTCCGCAGCAGCATTAATCGCAGCAATCGGTGCAGGTGGTTCATGTGCAGGCATCAGCCCGGCATCAACAGGTGGTGCTCTTATTCTTGCTGCACTTGCAAGCAATAAGAAAGACTTTACAAAAGAAGAAGAAAATAAAACATTCGTCAACTTATTCCTTTGGGCTGTTTTCGCATTAGTCTTGATAGCATTTATGGCATTCATTGGAACATTCTCGATATTGGCATAAGGAGGAATTCACTAAAATGTATCCGCAGAAGATAGAAATTTTAGAAGTTTGCCCCAGAGATGGCTTCCAGAATGTAGTTGATTTTATTCCTACCGATAAAAAAATTGATATAGTAAAATCACTGGTTGATGCAAATTTCAAACGTATAGAGGTTGGTTCGTTTGTTAGTCCCAAGGCGATTCCCCAGATGGCAGACAGCAAAGAAGTAATCACTGCCATAAGAGAATATGCAAAGGGGAAAGACCTTACAATAGTCAGTCTTGTACCAAACGCACGGGGCGTTGAAAACGCAATTGATGCAAAGGCAGACCAGATTACATATGCTATAAGCGTCAGCGAAGCGCACAACAAAGCTAATGTAAACCGTACAGTTGCCGAATCTAAGGAACAGTATGAGGGTTTGATTAATCAGTACAAGTCACAGGTTGATTTCAGGCTTGGGCTTGCAACAACTTTTGGCTGTCCCTTCGGTGAGGATATTACAGTTGAGCGTGTTATGAAAATGGTAGAATGGGCATTAAATATCGGCACTAAAGAGGTATTGATGGCTGATACGGTTGGTCTTGGAAACCCTAAAAAGGTTGATGCAATTATTAAGGCTGTTACAGATGAGTTCGGTCCCGAACCGTTTGTTATGCATCTACATGACACAAGAGGTCTTGCTCTTGCAAATAGTATTACCGCAATGAAATATGGTGTTACTAAGTTTGAATCCGCCGCAGGCGGACTTGGGGGCTGTCCATTTGCACCGGGTGCATCTGGAAATTTAGCTACTGAGGACCTGTACTATATGCTTAATGAAATGGGCATTGAGACAGAAATTAATATTGAAAAGGTGTATGAGGCAATTGACAAGATAAGAGAAAATGTCCATGCTAATCTTTCGGGACACATGGCTTTTCTCAGAGGTAAGGAAACCTGCAAAGCTTGATAATCTAAAGTAATAAATAATCCCCGTTTATAATTGAGTAAACGGGGATTTTCGTTGTGTCTGAAAACTTATAGCTTATTATATTTAATTCCGTATTTATCCATTTTACGCCAGAGAGTAGTTTGGCTTATGCCAAGAATTTCTGAAGCTTTTTTGCGGTTGCCGTTTGCCTTTTCAAGAGCATCAATAATTTTCTGTGCTCCCGGCAGCTGAACAGCAGAGGAGGGTGCAACACTATCCTGTTCTTCCTCTGAAAACACATCCATTATCTGCAACAGAAGGGTATCTACGTCCTTATATCCGGTGGTATGGCTCAAAAAAAGACTTGCCCGCTCCAATATATTTTCCAGCTCACGGTAATTGCCCGGAAATGGATACTGAGACAGATGCTCCATCATTTCGTGTATTATTTGCAGATTTTTATTATAAACCGACGGTGATTTTTCTGAAAGAAATTCATCAGCAAATAAAATAATATCTTCCCGGCGTCTGCGAAGAGGCGGCAGATGAAGATTCAGAACATTCAGCCTGTAAAGCAGATCCAAACGGAAGGTTTTTTGCTGAACCATAGTATTCAAATCTTTGTTAGTAGCCGAAATAATACGTATATCAACAGGGAAAACTGTATCACTGCCAATTGGGTGAACCTGTTTTTCCTGAAGCACTCTAAGCAGTTTGGATTGCATGCTAAGAGGCATTTCTCCGATTTCGTCCAGAAAAACAGTTCCTTTATGAGCCTGCTGGAACAGGCCTTCCTTTCCGTTTTTGCTTGCACCTGTAAAAGCACCTTCGCTGTAACCGAACAATTCCGATTCCAGTATGTTTTCGGGAATGGCGGCACAGTTAATAGCAACAAAAGGACCGTCTTTTCGTGCGCTTGCATTATGTATGCTCTGCGCAAAAACTTCTTTTCCCGTTCCGCTTTCACCTGTAATCAAAATGGTGCTGTCAGACTCGGCATAAAGTCTAGCCTGTTTAATGACTTGTCTGGTAACAGGGCTTTTGCATAATATATTTTCAAATGTATAGTGGGCTGTCAGTCCACGCTCTGAAAATTTATGGCGCATCTGCACTTCAAATTTCTGCAGCTTGCCGTAATCTTGGAAAATAGCAATACCGCCTATAAGACCGTTGGCGCTTTTTATCGGAAATCTTGATACAATAGTCTTTTTATTATTTCGTATTGATGTCATATTTAATTGTTTTTCACCTGTTTTCATAGTCTCAACAAGCGCTGAATTAGGGAAAAAACGTGTATATGTTTTACCGAGTATTGTTTCAATGGGTATGTTCAGATATTCACTTGCAAATTGGTTAAGATAAGCAACGGTAAAGTCATCCTTAAGAATAATAATACCATTATAAGAAAAATCCGTTGCAAGGCGGAATGCTTCCAAAAACAAATCAGTATTTTTTCTGTCATATTCATTTTCAAACAAAGGCTTATCCTCCCAACATAATAATTTAATAATAATATTCTACATAATAAAATTATATATTACAAGTGACATTTTGACTAACGGACGTTTATAAGGTTTGAAATAACTCTGACGGTGTATTATAATCAGATAAACAGGAGGTAGGAATATGAGAAATTTGAAAGTCGGAGATTTAGTTAATGGCTTTTTGCTGATTAACAAGGAAGAAATAAATGATATAGAATCAGTCGGATATTTATTTGAACATACCAAAAGCGGTGCCAGACTGATGTACATAGATAATGAAGATGATAACAAGGTGTTTTATATCGCATTCAGAACACCACCCATTGATGACTGCGGAACACCGCATATAATTGAGCATTCGGTGCTTTGCGGTTCAAAGAAGTATCCAGTTAAAGACCCATTCAATGAACTTGCAAAGGGTTCTTTGAATACATATCTTAATGCGCTTACATACAGTGACAAGACCGTTTATCCGGTTGCCAGCAGAAACGATAAGGACTTTAACAACCTTATTGATGTATATTTGGATGCAGTATTTAATCCGCTTATGCTTGAGCATGAAGAGGTGTTCATGCAGGAGGGACATCATCTGCATCTTGAAAATGCCGACGATGCACTGTGTGAAAAGGGCGTTGTTTATAACGAAATGAAGGGTGCATACTCTGACCCTGATAGATATATGGAGGGTGGAGTTAATACGGCTTTGTTCACCGACTCTCCGTATCGCTTTGAAAGTGGCGGTGACCCTGATAAAATTCCCGATTTGACTTATGAACAATTCATTGAGTTTTATAAATACCACTATCATCCTTCAAACAGCTATATTTATTTGTTCGGAAAGATGGATATAGAAGAAAAACTCAAATATCTTGACACAGAATATCTTTCAAGCTTTAACAAGTTGAAAATTGATACAGAAATTAAGCATCAGACACCTGTCGGAAGTGTAATCAGAAGGGAAGAAAAGTATCCGATAATTGAAAATGACGGAAGCGGCAAAGAAGCAATGTATGCCGCAGGATATATTACGAGCAAGTCATATGATTCGGAAAGAAATCTCGGCTACAGCATTCTTTCATATATATTGCTGGACACAAATGCATCACCTTTAAGAAAGGCACTTACCGAAAGCGGTTTTTCGTCAAATGCGGAGGGTTGGTTTGACTCTTCATTGCTTGATTCGATATTTACAATATCGGCAAAGGGAGCAAAGGAAGCTGCCGCAGATGAGTTTGAAAAAATTGTTACCGATACGTTAGAAAGTATATTGAAAAAGGGACTTGATAAAGACCTTGTCAATTCCGCAGTTAATGCCTTTGAGTTTATGTTAAGCGAGGAAAACTACGGATATAAACCCCGTGGACTTGCATACGGCTTAAAAGCAATGGACAGTTGGCTGCATATTGATAACCCGTTTGATAATTTCAGATTTAAAAAACATATAGCAACTATTCGTAGGGAAGCAGAAAATGGATTTTTTGAACAGCTTATTGCAGACGGCTTTGTAAATAATCCTACAAAGGTATTTTTATCACTTCAGGCCGAGGAGGGTATGCAGGCTAAACTTGATGCGGCTGAAAGAGACAAATTTGATAAGCTTAAGAAGGAAATGTCTGGCGGACAGATTGCTCAAATAGAAGAGAGTACAAAAAATCTCCTTAAATTTCAGTCAGCAGAGGATGATTTGTCTGTTATGCCGTTCCTTAAGCTTGACGACATTTCAAAAAAAGCAGATGTTATTGATAATGAAGTGAAGGAGAACATCATTTTTGTTCCCCAAAGCACAAACGGAATCGTTTACAGTGAAATGGCATTTGACATAAATGATATGCCGAATGAAAGCTATAATTACCTTGGACTTTTATGTGAGCTTGTCGGCAAGCTGGATACAGAAAAATTCAGCTTTTCTGAACTGCCTACGCAGACTGATATGTACACGGGCGGAATCAATGCGGTATGCAGTGGGTATATGACAAATCAAGGTGAGATTAAAAGAATATTTAATATAAGCGCAAAGGCATTGGACAGAAATATAGAGATGCTTGCAGAGCTTATTGATGAGACAACCAATAAAATGCTGTTTGATAAAACAGATAATATCAGCCTTATTATTAAGGATACAGTATCAAGGCTTGAGGGCTATCTTACCAACAGCGGACATATCACCGCTGCAAACAGAGCATTAAGCTATTACAATGATTTATTCAAGTTTAAGGACGAAACAAACGGAATAGGATTTTTTAAATTCCTTTGTGCGCTGGATAAAAACTTTGAAAGCGAAAAGGATAATATAGTCAAAAACCTCAAGGCAGCAGCAAAATCACTGTTTACAGCTGATAGACTGCTTTTGGCTTTAAGCTGTGAAGAATGTGATTTTGAGAAGTCCTCAAAGCTGCTTGGGAAAATATTTAAAACCGGAAAAAGCGGATTTAATATTATTGGTGCAAAGGAAAATTTATCTGCAAGCTCTGAAGGAATAATTACACCGGGGAAAATACAGTATGTAGCAAAGGCAGTTAATTATCACAAGGAAGGGTTTAATTTCAGCGGAAAACTCTTTGTGCTTAAAAATATAATTGATTTGGAATATCTGTGGAACACCGTAAGGGTACAGGGCGGGGCATACGGCTGCGGCTGTAATTTCCTCAAAAGCGGAAATCTATATATGTATTCCTACAGAGATCCTAATCTTACAAGAACGCTGGATATTTATGATGCGGCAGGGGAGTTTATTAAAAACTTCGACGCCAATGAAAGGTCAATGACAAATTACATAATCGGGGCAGTTAACAATCTGGATAAACCGCTTAACAAGGAACAGAAGCTTAAGCAGGTACTCATAAGATTCATTGCGGAAATAAGTGATGAAATGCTTCAAAATGAAAGAGATGAGGTGCTTTCTTCAACCTGTGAGCAAATGAGAGGCTACGCACCGCTTCTTGAAACAATAAAAACAAGTAAATATATTTGTGTTATGGGTAACGGTGACAACATAAACAATAAATCTGAGCTTTTTGAACGTATTATCAATTTAAAAGGCTGTTGAGAATTTAAACTTAATATAAAAGCAAGACCCCAAATTTATTAAACCCGCATAGATATGCGGGTTTAGGTGGGTCAAGGGTGAAACCCTTTTGGGTGTTTGAGGGCAAAGCTCTCAAGGTTTTGACTACTTCTTTTTTAAGTTTGTTAAATTGCCATGTTTTTGCACTCGTCAGCACATTTGCGGCATTCTTCTGCGCATTTTGTGCAATGATTGTCTTTGAATTTACCGCACTCCTGAGCACATGTATCGCAGATATCTGCACACAATTTGCAGTGTTCTTTTAAATACTGTCCGCTCATGGACATAAGCCCTGAAGACATTGAACACATCTGAGCACATTCCACAAGCATTTTAATGCATTTTTTCCTTGCTTCAATATCGGACTCATTTAAGCATGCATCAAAACATTCATAGCACATCTGAGCACATTTGTTGCACTCATCAATACACATCTGATACCTGTTTGTTTCCATAACTGTTTTATTCATTTTGCACACTCCTTAATATAATTAAAAATCGGTTCAAATCTATTGTGTTAAAAAAGGATAATTTTATACATAAACTTTATATTTTAAAATAACGCTTGAATTGATATGGAGCTTAGTGTATACTATCTACGGTATTTATTTTAATCATAATTCAGGAGATGTTCCTTGCATAACCATCTCCAAAATAAAAAACAGGGGGAATTAAATATGAGAAAAATTAAAACCGAAACGATTGCTTTGACAGGAATTACTGCAGCTGTGTATATGGCTGCAACACTGGCAGTGTCGCCCATTGCTTATGGCAGTGTGCAGTTCAGGATTTCCGAAATCATGGTGCTTCTGGCATGGGTTAATCCGGCATTTGCACCCGGACTTGTTCTTGGCTGTGCCTTAGCGAACATTTTCAGTCCGCTTGGCATAATTGACCTGCTGTTCGGTACGTTCCATACGTTTTGTTCTGTAATGATGATTAAAAGAACAAAAAATATGGTGATGGCTTCTCTTTGGCCGACGATATTTTCTTTTATAATCGGTTTGGAGCTTTACATCGCTTTCGACTCGCCTTTTATTGTGTCAACGCTTTGGGTAATGCTCGGGGAATTTATATGTATTACGTTAATCGGTACTTTGGTGTTTACGCTCATAAGAAAAAATGATGCAATTATGACAAAGTTAAAAAGCTATTAATGATTTATACCGCCTATGGTGTGTTATTCGGCACACAAAGGCGGTTTTTTTGTGATTCAGGAAAGTTTTCCGTAATTTAAGAATATAGTATAATTGATTATTTATCTGGGGGTAAGGTGTGCTGAAGGTACAATTGGGAAGTAAGCACGCCGCTATATATTTATGGAAAGTATTAAAGATTTAACCAATCCCAATTCAGACACAAACAGGGAGAAAATAGCTGCCGCTATACTTCAGGATACAGGCAATACTGACATATATAATGCTGCAGATGCTACATCGGTGCGCGTGAATTACGGAAATATAATAGGAAACGGCAATAATGATGCTGTCATAACAGTCTGCTTTGGCAGTGATAACTGTATCATGACTGTATACACTTTGGGTGAAAACGGCTATGAATATTCAGGTGGGGTAGCACATTTCTCCGGAGTGGACAATATAAAAATTTTCCGTCCCAACGGTGCAGCAAATGATGTAATTTTATTCAGAGAAAGAAGTAATCAGTCCGTCGGTGCATTGGAAAACAGTAGTATTTTAAGAGCATATTTTTATCTAAACGGCAAGTTTAAAAATGTTTTAAGTTTTGATGAGAACCTTGAAAGCTGGTGGAATGATTGCTACCATGAAGGAGTAAAGAAGTGGTGCAGGGTTATACAGACCAGCAAAGTAAATGCCATAGAAGATTACAAAACGATAACCGTTGTAAAAGATCAGGTTTTTAGTACTTCGGATAAACATAGCAGCAGAATCAGACCGGTAGACAGTGATTTTCTTGAACAGGCAAAACGTACTATAACTGAGACTTACTACTGGGATAATGATTGGGGTCTATATATGCTCGCAAAAAAGATAGAGAAAAGTACGGGTGAGGTAGTGGCTGTTTTGCAAGATTATGGAAATTCACCATATGTTTTGTCCGGTGACATTTTTAACAAGTATAAAATACTAAGAGATGACGGCTCAGTGGCTATTGTGGATTATAATGATCTGGAGGACATCCCGCAGAATGCAGGAACCACTACACCTGGAACGACTGCACCTGAAACGACTGCACCTGTAATGGCTACGCCAGAAATGGCTACGCCAGAAATGGCTACGCCCGGAACAACTACACCTGGAACGACTGTACCTGAAACGACTACACCCGGAACAACTACACCGGAAATGACTACGCAGGAAATGACTACGCCGGCAAATAATAGATCAGCCAACAATAGATGGTCTAATAATAGACGGCCTAATAATAGCCCCAGATAATAAGGTATTATAGCTTTTGTAAATATACAAACAGTGAATTAACCAAATCTATATAGTTAAATTAAAATAGTCTTAACAAAACAAATTTTTATTTACAAATTGTTCACAACTTGTATATATACAGTTCATAAGGTTACTTTAAAATATAACTATCAGCAGAAAAACTGATAAAAATTTCTTCATAAATCCTTCCATCTTAGTATCCTGTCTGAACAAGACAGGATATTTGCTTTTAACTAAAAATTCGCATTTTAAAGGTAGGTATCAATAAAAACGATACCTACCTTTAAAATATTGTATATACTTTGAATTTATTGTATAATAAGTAAATAATAATTAAGAAAAGGAGATGTTTATTTATGATGAATACAGCAAAAGCTTCGGATATTGTATGCAAAACGGAGGTATGTGTAAAATAAAACCGATTGCATAATACCTCCCACCGGTACAAAATCAAAACGGAGGTAAAATATTTTGAACAATTTAAAAAAATACGGCGCAAGCGAGCGCTATTTTGCAGAAGCAACTCTCTATCCCGATTTACATTTGGCAAGAGTGATTTCTCAATATAAAGATATGTATAAAATCGTTACCGAACAGAATGAATTCTTAGCTGAAATTTCAGGAAAATTCAGATATAACGTCAATTGCCTGTCCGATTATCCGGCTGTAGGTGATTTTGTTATGGTTGACCGTAATGACGAGCATTCGGGCAATGCTGTAATCCATAACGTTCTGACGAGAAAAAGTTTATTTGAACGAACAGCTGTGGGCAATGACAATGAAATGCAGGTAGTTGCTGCAAATATCGACATTGTTTTCATCTGCATGTCTCTCAACAATGACTATAACTTAAGCCGTTTGGAGCGTTATCTATCAGTTGCTTACAACAGCCTTGCAATGCCTGCAGTGGTGTTGACCAAGTCGGATTTATGTGCTAACCTGCCAGCTGTTTTGGCGGAAATCTCAAATGTCGCACTTGGTGCAGATGTAATTGTGACTTCAAGCTTTGACCAAGCTTCCTGTGACGAACTGCTTTCATATTTAAAGCCCGGAGTTACTGCCTCCTTCATCGGTTCATCCGGAGTAGGGAAATCAACACTTATAAATAGGCTTGCAGGAAAGGAACTGCTTTCAACATCGGGACTTAGAAATGACGATAAAGGCAGGCATACAACTACAAGAAGAGAACTTTTTGCACTGCCCACGGGCGGGGTTGTGATAGATACTCCCGGTATGCGTGAGCTTGGTGCCGAATCGTCTGATTTGTCCAAATCGTTTGCAGATATAGATGAGCTGACAGCGCACTGCCGTTTTCGTGACTGCACCCATACAAATGAACCGGGGTGTGCAGTTTTAAACGCTATAGAAACAGGCGAGCTTGATGAGCGTCGATTTAAAAACTATCTGAAGCTTAAACGTGAGGCTAAATATGAAGGACTTTCTTCCAGACAGCTTGAAAGCGAAAAGCTTAATATTATGTTTAAGGATATCGGCGGTATGAAAAACATGAAGAACTTTATAAAAGAAAAAAACAAAAGAAGATAACGGCAAATGCACCTCATTCCCGAAAAGTATTTTAGGAATGAGGTGTTTTTTATATCACTATTTGCTTTTTCTGGACATGTTTAAAAGTGACAAGCCATAAAATATAGCTGCTGTAAATACCAAAATCAAAATACTGACCCACGGTGAGACATCATAGCTACCAAATTTGAATGTAACACCCATATACTCTTTAAATTCATTTGAATAGCTTGCAGGAATTCCCGCAAACGCAGTTTGCATAGAATCCTCCATCAGCACCTGACGGAACAGTGAAGCTGCATGAGATACAGGAAACAGTTTTATTAAAGTTTGCACCGATTCAGGCAGCGCTCCAATGGGGAGATAAATACCGGTCAAAAACCCAATTAAAGTTCCTATAATGGTGCTGGCCGTGCTAAATGCGCTGTGGCTTTTGAAAAATGAAACTATAAAACAAACGATAGAGGTATTTGTCATTGTTGTAAAAAATACCAGTAAAATAACTTTTATAAGCGCAAGGGGTTTGATCCATTCACCACCGTTAAGAACAATATAAAATTCCGATACTATAACCGTAATAAGAGACATTATCACACCTATTAATAATGCGCTCCCGATATATCCGACTGTGATGCTGTTTCTTTTAATTGGTGATGAGTAAAAATCTTTATCAATTTTTCTGACTTTATCATCAATCATTACTCCAAATGCACCCATGGTAGTAGTTACCGAAGCTACTGAAAGAAGCCCTGCTATAAGCCAGCTATTCATTAAAACATCCGCGTTTTTTAAGTCTTTCATTGAATCGCTTAACCAGACATCACCCAAAAATACCGCATACAATGCAATAATAATGAAAATCGCCATAAGCGAAAAGAAAACTGCACTCTTATCACGGAAATATAATTTCAAATTACGTTTTATCATAATATTCATTGTCTTAACTCCTTTCCGGTGATTCCTATAAACGCATCATCCATGGTACCTTGTAATACCTGAAAACTGCTGATATAGTCTCGGCATTTATCCAGTATGGGTAAGGCATTCATTGTATTCGGAAGATTTACTATAAATTGACCTGCCAAAATGGTGTAATCAAGCTTTAAATCATCCAAAACTTGACGCAGAGCAGGCTCATCTGAAACGGCTAACCTTAAACTGTCGGTTGCATACCGTGTTTTTAATTCAACGGGCGTGCCCTTTGCCGCAATTTCACCGTGGTCAAGAACAATTACATAATCCGATTCAGCCGCTTCTTCCATGTAGTGGGTTGTCAGAAAAATAGTCATTCCCGTTTTTACTTGAAGCTGTTTGATTGCATTCCAGATGCTTTGCCTAGTTTGCGGGTCAAGGCCGGTCGTAGGTTCATCAAGAAACAATATTTTAGGAGTGTTGATGAGTGCCCGTGCAATATCGGCTCTGCGTCGCTGTCCGCCTGAAAGCTTGCCATAAGGACGATCGATAAATTCATTTAGTTCTGTAGCCTGAGCAGCCTCGTAAACGGCCTTTGTTATCTTTGCTTTGTCTGAAGTGTAAAATCCTGCTCTGATGACCAGATTTTCTCGAACGGTAAGAAGAGAGTCCAGCACGCTGTCTTGAAAAACCACTCCGATGATTTGACGTATAGATTGACTGTCGTTTCTAAGATCAAGGCCATCTATTGTAATCTCACCGCTGTTATAATTCATTAATGTACACAGTATGTCGATTGTGGTTGATTTACCTGCGCCATTAGGTCCAAGAAATGAAAACAGCTTTCCTTGTTCAACGTAAAAGCTAATATCTTTTACTGCCTCTAAATTTCCGTAACTTTTGTGTAGATTTAATACCTCGATAATTTTATTCATATTGATTGCCCCTTTCGAAAATCACTATAACAGGGCTTTATAATAGTGGCAATAGGGGGAAGGGTATGTTGCAAATAGGGCAAAGTAAGCTGCAAAAAAAGGATGGTAAGCTGCAACAGCCATCCATCCATATAGGTTCGTATAGGTTCATATATGCCCTTATTCGGTTATGAGCGGTAGCGCTCTTTTAAACTTTGGTTTAGTTTGTCTGCCAGTCTTTTGTCATGATATGCGGTAGTCACAAAAACTACGACGTATACAGCCAAAACAAGTAAAATGAATATTAAAACCTCTCTAGTACTTTTAAGACTTACCCAATCCCAAAGACTGGCACAATATAGCAGCACAGCTAATAGAACAAGTAAGTGTATCAGCTTGCGAATATACATCTGCTTTTTGCTGAGTTCCTTACCGGAATAGAATATGAGAAACGGCAGAGTGCTGGCAAAAGCCATAAGCAGTATTCTGCCGATGTCATGCAAGGTGAAGCTGGCATCCGGATTAAATATCAGGCAAAATACATACATAGAAACGACAACTCCGGTTGTTATTGTAAAAAAGGAACGGAACATTACGTTGAACAGTTCTTTTGCATTCATTCTGACTCCTCCTAAATACCAAGTGATTTCTTTAAATCACTAATGTACTGTCTTGAAATAATGATCTTTTCATTATTGTCCAAAGTCGCTTCAAATCGTCCGCTGAGGGCCGGACTAAGTGACTTAATTTTGCGTAAATTCAGTAACACAGATTTCGACACCCGTAAAAAATCACTATTTGATAGAGCACTTTCCAATTCGTAAAGCTTCTGCTTTGATTCCAGCATCTTATCTTTGCTGTAGAGAAAGGTTCTGTTATCTACAACTTCAATGTAATATATCTCTTTCGGCTTAACACGGTAAATCTCATTTCCATCATAGGCTATAAGGGTATCCTGAGTTTTCAACATGGCGAGCACACGAAGGAGTTCGTCCGTCATCTGTCGGCATTTAATAATTATTATATCTTCTTCGCCGTCCTGCAGTTCCTCAATGACGATTTTCAAATAGGTTCACCTGCCTATAAAGTTATAGTGTAATATAAAAATTTTCCATATTTATTGTAACATACTGACATAAATCTTTCCACTGAATTATTAACAATTGCAACAGCAAAAGGGGAGGACAGCCAAAATACAAAACCAGTAAAAACGGACAGTTTAATATTATTATGGGTATAAATGTAAAATTATGCATTGACTGGAATGGTAAAAAAAGTTATTATATGTATGTTATTTTTTTTGAATATAAGCATGCTTTCTTAATAAATGGGAGGTTTTGTTTTGAAACTAATCAATAGATTTTTTTATTGTATTGTACTTATTTTTATTATTGTTATACCTGCGGCTTGTTCATCTGAAACAAAAAACATTGAAGCTGTTGAAGCAGAAGCAGTGAATGCTTCAGCTAATAATGCAATTCAAATCACTGAAAACGATTTCATTCAGCAGGATAAAAATGAATTAAAAGAGATAACATTTTTTAATAATGACATAATTCTGTATGATATTAATTATGGTATTGATGACGTAGAACATTATGATTATTACACTCAAAATATAATTACAGGTGAAAATATAATTACAGGTGAAAATAAAGCAGTGCCATCACTTGCTGATTATTATACAGCAAACTATGTAGGTATAGTGAATGATAAGGTTTTATTGGCATTGCAAAACATTTCGACTGATAAAAGCAGGTTGGCTCGTTATACATTAAACCTGATTGATTTATCTGATCAAACAAATACAATACTTTCTCAATGGGACGAAGGATATTATGAAATCGGATTGCAAAAGCTGGATAATAATACAGTAATGATGTTTAGACCAACGGATACAAAAACAGGCTATAAGTATTCATTTCAAACCATAAATATTCAAAATAAGGAGCTTAAGGATTTTCTGACAACAGAGTACAATAAAGTAGAGAATGTAGGCGATGTTGCATGTACATATTGTATTGACGGAGAAAAAATATATATTTACTCAACACATTACAATAAAGAGGACACCCCTAGGCAATCTATATTTGTTTATAATAGAAAAGGGGATTTGCTTAATGAATATAAATTTGATTTAAATGAACAGCTTGACAGCATTAAAAGCTATTTTAATGATAACAATGTACGTGATTCTGTCGTAGAAATATATAAATATGGAGACTATATTTTGCTGGGTACTCAGCATATGATTTATTACTTATTTAAAGAAAGTAATGAGGGCTTAACAGAGGTTAATTTGCCGGATGAATTGAAACAGCCACTTAATTATCATTTAGCGAGCAACAATCTTAACGCAGATGCGGGGAAAATTTATTTTTATGACAAAACAAAAAAGGTTATTGTCTTTGACACTAACACATTAACTACACGAAGAATAGATTTAGAATTGCCCGAAGGCTATGAAAAATATAGGATAGAAAGTATGTATATAGACGATTCAGGTAAAGTTCTTATTTCAATAGACAATCTCCATGAAGAGGCTAAACGAATAAACAAATTCGTTGTTTTATCCAATGAAAGTTTTACATAAGTCAGTTCACAGAAATATCCCCGATATAATAATATCGGGGATTCTTTGGGTTTGGATGTAATTTTATTATGCACCGAGATATGCTTTTTTGACTCTGTCGTCTTCAAGCAAATCTTTGGCGTTACCATGCATTGATATTTTCCCGTTTTCAAGAACATATGCCCTGTCTGCAATGGAAAGCGCCATTTTTGCGTTCTGCTCAACAAGCAAAATTGTTATTCCCATTGAGTGGCAGGTCTTTATGATATTGAATATCTCCTTAACAAGTATCGGAGAAAGTCCCATTGACGGTTCGTCCATAACAATAAGCTTCGGTGCGGACATTATTGCTCTGCCCATTGCAAGCATCTGCTGTTCACCGCCTGAAAGAGTACCGGCAAACTGTTTCTGCCTTTCTCTGAGTCTGGGAAATCTGTTATAAACCGTTTCCAAATCGACTTCAATCTGCGGTTTATCTTTTCTTGTGTACGCACCCATGAGGAGGTTTTCCTCAACAGTCATTTTTGTAAACACATGACGTCCTTCGGGTACATGCGCAACACCGAGAGTGACGATTTTTGACGGCTGAATTTTTCTCAAATCGGTTCCGTCATATACAATCTCACCGCTGTCGGCATCTTTAAGGCCGGTTATTGTGTGCAGAATCGTTGTTTTTCCTGCACCGTTTGCACCGATAAGCGAAACTATTTCTCCGTCATTAACCTCAATACTGATGCCATGGATAGCATGAATGGCACCGTATGAGACATATAAATCCTTTACAGTTAGCATATTCTATCCCTCCATCATCAGTCATCAGTACCAAGATAAGCGGCAATTACCTTAGGATTGTTTGCAATCTCATTAGGCAGTCCGCTTGCTATTGTCTGACCGTAATCTATAACAGTGATTCTTTCGCATACATTCATAACAAGACTCATGTCATGCTCGATAAGAAGTATGGAAATACCAAATTTTTCTCTAATTATTTTAATACACTCAAGAAGCTCGGCTGTTTCAGTCGGGTTCATGCCCGCAGCAGGCTCATCGAGCAAAAGAAGCTTCATTCCGGTAGCAAGTGCTCTGGCAATTTCAAGCTTTCTCTGCTGACCGTAGGGAAGGTTAGCGGAAACATAATTTTTCTTGTCCTCAAGATTGAATATTTTAAGCAGTTCCACCGCTTCTTCCTCAAGCTCCGATTCATACTTCCAGTATTTTTTGCTTCTGAATACGGAATCTAAAAATGAGTATTTGTATTTCTTTATAAGTGCTACCTTAACATTATCAATAACCGACATGCTCTTGAACAGCCTTATATTCTGAAATGTACGGGCAATGCCTGCCTCAACAACCTGATGAGTGCTTTTGCCGTTCATTTTATTTCCCGAAAGATAATATTCGCCCTCTGTAGGCTGGTATACACCTGTCAAAAGGTTAAATACGGTAGTTTTTCCGGCACCGTTTGGGCCGATTAATCCCACAAGCTCTCTTTCGCCGATTTCAAGGTTAAAGTCGCTTACGGCATGGAGACCGCCGAATGTGATTCCAAGATGCTCGGTTTTTAATACAGGAGTATTGTTTTTGTTCATCACTCAACGCCTCCTTTTTTCTCAGCTTTTTCACCGTGCTTATTGTTTTTATCTCTGGATATAAAATCCTTAAAGTTCACAATTGAAAATTCCTTTGTTCCCAAAAGACCCCTTGGCTTGAAAAGAATTATAATTATAAGCACAATTGCGTAAACAAGCATAGGGTAGTTGAATATATTTTGTATAAACCCACCTGCTCCGCTTACGTTGATTACATTTTTTATAAGGTAGTTAAGTAAAAACATTCCGACTGAGGCAAGTACAGAGCCTGTAAGTGAGCCCATACCGCCAAGAACAACCATAACTACTATAAATGTTGAATTTAGAATAGAACCATTTGCAAATGCAAAGCTTGAGGTTGAAAGCGAACCGTTGCAGCATGCATAAATTCCACCTGCAATGCCTGCAAAAAATGCAGAAAGTACAAATGTACCGATTTTATACTTCGAAACATTTATTCCGCTGGCACTTGCGGCGATTTCGTCCTCTCTTATGGCAATAATGGTTCTGCCGAATTTAGAACGGATAAACATAAACATAACCGTTATGCTCAATAATGTAATAATTATCGCCAACCATGCAAACTTAACCTTATAGTTTGTATTAAAGCCCAATCCGGTTTTATAAAGAGAAGCGGCGGCTGAGCCTAGTCCAAGGCCTTCCTGTCCGGCGAAAGGAAGGTTATTTATTACATTGACAATAATCATTCCAAAGCCGAGAGTAATTATGGCAAGATAGTCTCCCTTAAGTCTGAGTGCAGGAATACCTACAACAAGACCGATAACAGCCGCAAAAATGCCGCCCAAAAGTATTGCTAATATTACAATTGCTATGTATACAAACGATTCCTTTGCCTCAAATGTACCTGCTCTTTCAAAGGCAAGTGATACAAGTGCTGCCGTGTATGCTCCGATAGCCATAAACCCGCAGTGTCCAAGGGAAAGCTGACCGAGAAAGCCAAGCACAAGGTTAAGAGATACCGCAAGAATTATAAGATAGCTGCACTGCCAAAGGCTTGGTATAAATATAAGCTGATAGCTTCCTTTTCCTCCGCCCATCATAACTGTCTGTATTATTCCGAAAATAATAAGTGCAGCAATGATAACAACTATGTTTACTATATATCCTTTTCTTGTTTCTTTTTTCTTGTCATATTTTAATACGGTTTTTATATCTGTCATACTTTCTCACCTTCATTCTTTCCCAAAATACCCGAAGGTTTTATAATCAAAACAATAATAAGCACAAGGAAAACAAATGCATCCGCAAGACTTGAAGAAATATATCCTGTTACAAATGACTCAACAAGTCCGATAACAAATCCGCCGAGCATAGCACCGGGGATAATACCGATTCCGCCGAGAACTGCCGCAATAAATGCCTTAAGGCCAAGCATTGAGCCTGATGTTGTCATTACGGTAGGATACTGAGCAAAGAACATAAGAGCAGCAATGCCGGCAAGGCCTGCACCTATACCGAATGTAATTACTATTGTTCTGTTTACATTGATTCCTGTAATAATAGCCGCTTCCTTATCCTCAGAAACAGCACGCATCGCACGTCCGAGTTTTGTCTTTTTAACAAACAGCTGGAGAACAATCATAACAAGTGCACTTATAGCTATTGTTATTATTGTGGTGCTTCCAAGCTTAACTCCTCCGATTGAAGAACCTCCGTCATTAAAAATCTGTCCGAGAACCTTTGGGTTAGGCCCGATTGCAGGGATTGCCTGAGCAAGGTTTTCAAGAAATAGGCTCATGGCAATGGCAGTGATAAGCGCTGTCATCTTAGTACCTTTTTTTCTTACGGGGCGATATGCCACCAACTCAACAGCAACACCCACAGCCGCACATGCAGCAACCGCAAGTATAACAGCCACCCATGCGGGCAGTCCTGACTTAGTCATCAAGGGAATGCAAAAAACAAGCGTATATCCGCCTACCATAATAAAATCACCGTGAGCAAAATTTATAAGTCGAATAATACCGTAAACCATTGTATACCCCAGTGCAATAAGTGCATATACGCTTCCCAACCTAAGGCCGACTATTAAATATTGTAAAAAATTACTCATATTAATACCACCTTCATTAAACCTTTTAAAAAGATAAGGGAGGAATCACCTCCCTTATTATCTGATTAATTTATTTTTATATTATTTATCAATCATTCAGTCAATTCAATCAACACTTGCTACAACTGAGTTAAGCTTTGTTGAAACCTTGCTTCCGTCTGATGAGAACTCGATAATTGAAGCACCCTTAGCAGGTGTACCTGTTGCGTCAAGGCTGAATGTACCTGTTACACATTTATAAACTGCCGACTGGTCTGCAAGAGCATCCCTGAGTGTAGCAGAATCTGTTGCGCCTGTACCCATTGCCTGAGCTACCATGTAAAGTGAGTCATAAGCAAGAGCGGCAAGAGCGTTAGGAGTATCTCCATTATATTTAGCCTGATATGCTTTTACAAAGTTAGCAACTGCCTCACTTGTATCGGCAGGGTCGTAATGGTTTGTGAACATTACTCCGTTCCAGTCGTCCGGATTAGAACCTTCGGAAATGTAATCAATTGAACCGTCATAGCCATCAGCACCCATGATAATTCCTGTGTAGCCTGCCTGTCTTGCCTGAGGTACAATGTAAGGTCCTACTGTATAGTAGTAGAAAGGTGCAAATACGAACTGAACACCGCTCTGTACAAGTGCAGACCACTGATTTGAGAACTCTGAACTTGTCTGAATATCAGCAACTGATTCAGCATCCTTAACTGTAATGCCGTAGTCCTTGCAAGCTGCTGCAAATGAATCATAAAGTCCTTTTGAATATGTGTCTGATGCACAGTAGAGAACACCAACTTCTTTATATCCGTTGTCAGCTGCATATTTTGCTGCAATTTTGCCCTGGAAAGAGTCAGCATAGCATGAACGGAATACATAGTCGTCTGCTGTTGTGATTGAATCCGCTGTTGATGTAGGTGTTACAAGAACAACTTCTTCTTCGTTAGCGGCATCAGTAATTGCTGATGTACAGCCTGAAGAAACTGAACCGAGAACTGCAGTTACACCCTCTGCTACAAGTGAGTTGAATGCATTGAGAGTTTCTGTAGGATCCATCTGGTCATCCTTCTCAACTAATTCAATCTGCTGTCCGTTTACACCGCCGGCAGCATTGATTTCGTCCCTTGCAAGCTCCCAAGCTTTAACAACGGCATCGCCGTATGCAGCCATAGAACCTGTATTAGGTGAAATTGTTCCGATTTTGATAGGTTCACTGCTGGCTGCTGTTTTACCCCCTGAAGTTGCAGAGGATGAACAGCCTGTTACCATTGAAGCTGCCATTGCTGTTATAACAGCAATTGATAAAATTTTTCTTTTCATAAATTTTCCCTCCCTAAATATTTCTCATAAATTAAGTAAGAAAAAAGAGGTTCCAAAGACAGCAAACTGCCTCCGAAACCTCTTCGTCCCGTCGCTTGTTTTATTGATTACAATTATACTACAATTATGAATATATTCAATAGTTCTCGTCAACATGTGTTCTTTTCGTGTTTTTATTTAAATTTTGGTCATTTAGCAAGAAAAATTATTGTAAATATAAACTAAATTATATTAAAAGTGAGGCGTTTATAAAAGAAAAGTGTAATTATCATAATAAAAACTTATGCTAACATTAGATATTTTTATGCATTAACGATACAATTGCGCGGTTTTCAGTATCAAGTATTTAACTTTATAATACATTGCACTATTTACATGGTGAACTTCTGCACTTAATTCTTTTTTCTAAAAGCAAGAATGCCATATAAATAAAGCAGAAAACCTGTTCCGCAAAGTGTGGTGCCTAAATACCAGTAGACATGCACAAGAGCGTTAGTAGTTCCGTAAATATCAAGAACGCCTTTAAAGATACTGCCAACGGTAAAGGCGGCAATTCCTGCATTGTACAGATTCCATGCAAGTCTTTCCGGAAGATATTTAGATTTACCAAGCGCAAGTGCATACAGAGGAAGTGTTCCACCTGCCAAAGGAAAGGCAAATGCATACAGCATGTAATAGGAATACACCTCATGGCTGAAATATTCATAGACAGCACCGAAAATTACGCAGAACAAAGAAACAAGCAGGTAAACAAATCCGGCTTTTAAGATGTGACTTTTTTGTGTATCAGTATCCGATATAAACAATGTCGCTCACCTTCCTCTCCTTAATAGTTTTTCCGTCTGTGGTGGGATTGTTTACTATCTCACCGTTAAAATACATGGCAGAGGAGCCGCCTCCGTCCAGGTTATAAGCTGTTTGGACGCCAAGGTCCTTCATAAATGAGGCAAGCTGGTAAAGGCTTAGTCCGTTGCTTTCATTGGTTCGCCCGTCGGATACAACCAACATATAGTGCAGATCATCAACAATGCCGATTGCGGTACGGGGGTTGCTTGCCTTTGCCTTTCCAACCTCTTCATCTTCGGTAACGGCAACAGAGCCGTCAACGACTAATGCAGGTCCGAATGAGAGGAGCTGTTCTGCTCCTTCTGCCAACAGCTGTGAGGCTGAAACGCTGTATTCGTTGACAATACCGAATGTGCCGTCTGCCCAGATTACCAAATCATCTTTATCACCTGATGCACTTTCTCTGTACAGTTCGCCGTTTTTCAGAACATATCCATTTGTCTGTGCTCCGTAATAATCACCGTTTACTGCCAATATGGCATTGTTTGAGGCGGCAGTTTCAGAGGTTTTTTCAGTAATGTTCTTTCCGTATGAGTTTTGTGCAAAGGCAGTTTTAAGATATTCAGCTGAAGAAACATAGACATCTGCTACATAAATCGCAGTATCAAATTCACTATATTTTGAAATTTTAATGCTGATATTCTCATCGCTGTAAGAGTTTTGGGTAGTGACAGACATATCTGTTTGGGTGCTGTTCTCTCCCGGGTTTGTGTCATCCGTACTCGACGTATTCTCCGGAACAACGGTATAAATACGAGAGGTTACAAAGGTGTCCAAGGCAGCATATACCGTAAATGAGACAAGTAGCAGGGAATATATTGCTGCAAATACATATTTCCTTTTTAGCAGATGCATTTTCAGCCCTCCTTTATCATTGCTTGTGTTCTTTTCTTCTTAAAAATTATGAACCGCTGAATCAGCCAGCTAAGTGTAAAGAAAACAATTTCCGTAATCAGCTTTGCCTGATACTGATTCATTCCGATACTGTTTACAAGCAATTTCAGAAGCATTGTGTTTCCGGCGAGTATAACAGATGCAAGAAGAACGTATTGCAGCGTGGTCTGTTTAACATTGCTGTCACTCTTGAATACCATTCTGCGGTTGATGGTGTAGTTTACACTTGCACTGACAACACGGGCAAAGATGTTTGAAAGAGGCAGGCTAAGAGAACCCATACCTGTACTCACTGCCAGAAGAAGGCTGTATGTACCATAATCAATAAGAAAGCTTATAAACGATGAAGCGGTAAATTTGATGATTTCCTTATAGATACAGCAGGAGTCCTTTATTGTGTCAAAATGGGAACCGGAATTATCACCTATATAAATAGTAGAAATAGTTATTTCTTCAATTGGGATTTTCCTGCGGGAAAACTCAAGAAGAACATCCATTTCATACTCATATCGTTCACCAGGAATATTCAGCATAGCCGGCAGCAGGGCAGAACTGAAAGCCCTTAGTCCGGTCTGAGTATCATGGATATGTGTTCCTGTTGAAAGACTGTATACAAAGTGGGTGAGAGTGTTGCCAAGAAGACTGCGAAGAGGGACATTTTCCTTAAGACTTCGGCTGCCAAGCACCAATGTATCAGGCCTGCACTCAGCGGCTTCACAGATTTTCAAGGCATCCCGAACGGTATGCTGACCATCGGCATCCATTGTTACTACAATATAATTACCTTTAAAATGCTTATATATATAATCCAATCCGATTTTCAATGCATATCCCTTGCCGTGGTTTTGGGGGTAGGTGATAACCTTGGCATATCCTGCGGCGGCATCAAATACCTCCTTATAATCGGAGCCGCTCCCATCGTCCACTACGATTGCTTCAAAGTCTGAAGCCTTAACTTCACGAAGTAATTCAATCATTATATGTTCAGGCTCATAAGCAGGTATCAGCGAAATCCAAACGCTATTTGATGTATTAATATGTGACAGTAACATAAGCAAACTCCTTTCATGTTTTTATTCACTTAGTGTATACGCGCTGGATTAGAAAAGAATTATAAGAAGTTTACATTAATACTCACATCAACTTAACTTTTTCTTAAGACTGATATTCGTACTAAAATAAGAGTACCTATGACTGCAAATTTATGGTATACTGTGGATTATAAAGTTGTTTAATGCAAATTTGACGGAGGTGCTTTTATGAAATTGGTTTTTTCGGGTGCAGCCCACGAAGTTACCGGAAGCTGTCATTATATTAATGCTTGCGGGAAAAACATAATACTTGACTGCGGTATGGAGCAGGGCAGGGATATTTATGAAAATCAGGAAATACCTGTAGCTGTGACGGATTTGGATTATGTTTTCCTTTCCCATGCACATATTGACCATTCAGGGTATCTTCCGCTTATTTATAAAAACGGCTTTAAGGGAAAAATATTTACAACTGAGGCAACTGCAGATCTTTGTACCATAATGCTTCGAGACAGTGCGCATATACAGGAGTTTGAAGCTGAATGGAGAAACCGTAAGGCTAAGCGTTCACTGGAAAAACCATTGGAGCCCTTGTATACTGTGGCTGATGCCGAGGGCGTACTGCAACTGTTCCAGCCTTGCAGTTATGAAGAGAGAATAAACGTATGCGAAGGAATAGACATACAGTTTACAGATATAGGTCATTTGCTCGGCTCATCAAGCATTAAGATATGGCTGAGCGAGGACGGGATAACAAAAACTCTTGTTTTCTCGGGTGATATAGGAAACATAGACCAGCCTCTTATTGAGGACCCGAAATATACCGATGAGGCAGATTATGTAATTATGGAGTCTACATACGGCAATCGTTATCATGGCGAGAAACCGGATTATTATACAGAGCTTGCACATTACATTCAGGATACGTTTGATGCAGGCGGAAATCTTGTTATACCTGCATTTGCGGTGGGAAGAACACAGGAACTTCTTTATTTCATCAGAAAAATTAAAGAAGATAAAATAATAAAAGGCCATGAAGGCTTTAAGGTATATGTGGACAGTCCGCTTGCAATTGAGGCAACAAAGGTATTTAATGAGAACACAGTGTCATTTTATGATGACGAAGCACTGGAGCTGATAAGGAAGGGAATAAACCCTATATCCTTTGAAGGTTTGCAGACCTCCGTTTCAAGTGATGACTCAAAGGCGATAAACTTTGACAAAGAGCCGAAGGTAATAATATCTGCATCTGGTATGTGTGAGGCAGGCCGTATACGCCACCATCTTAAACATAACCTTTGGAGAGAGGAATCAACCATACTGTTTGTTGGCTATCAGGCATATGGTACTCTGGGAAGGACTTTGATTGAGGGCGCTGAATCGGTTAAGCTTTTCGGTGAAAAAATCGGTGTCAATGCAAAAATAGCACAGCTTAACGGAATAAGCGGACATGCTGATAAGCAGGGACTTCTTAACTGGATTAATGGTTTTAAGGTTAAACCCAAAAGAGTGTTTGTTGTTCATGGAGATGATACGGTTACCGATGAGTTTGCAGACTGTCTTGTAAAAGAATACGGCTATGACGCTTTTGCTCCTTACAGCGGAGCAGAGTTTGATATGCTGACAAATACAATAATCAGCAAGGGTGTACGCAAGCTTGTTGAACAGAAGGAAACAGAGGTTTCCAAGGGTGCGGCAAGAGGCAGTGCACTTTATAAAGAGCTTGAAGCAGCCAGCAGCAGACTTAAAACAATTATTGCCAATAACAAGGGCAGTGCAAATTCAGATTTGGAGAAGCTTATCAGCCGTGTTAATGAGCTTTGCGATGAATTGGATAAGAAATAAAATACGGAGGAAGACAGTATGAGTATATACTCTTTGTATTTTAGTCCGACAGGCGGTACAAAAAAGGCCGCGGATTTAGTTTTGAAGGAATTTGATGTTGACACTTATATTGACTTATCAGATGCGAATGTAGACTATTCAATATATTCGTTTTCTCAAGATGATATTTGTTTTATAAGCGTTCCGTCATTTGGCGGTCGTGTACCGCACGTTGTTCTGGACAGGCTTAATAAAATGAAAGCTGACGGAGCATATGCGGTTTTGGTTGTAAGCTATGGAAATCGTGAATTTGATGATACCCTGCTTGAACTTAAAAACGAAACCGAGAAAATAGGATTTTTGGCAGTCGCTGCAGTTGCAGCTGTTACGGAGCATTCAATAGTTCGGAAATTCGCAAGCGGACGTCCTGATGATAAAGACGAAGCCGAGCTTTATCAGTACAGCCGTAAATTAAAGAATATGTTTGACACCGGTGGTTTTAAAAGTGTTTGTGTACCCGGGAATGAGACATATAAAAAATATAACGGTGTTCCGCTCAAGCCGGATACAAATAAAGACTGCAATAAGTGCGGATTATGTGCAAAGCTTTGCCCTGTTAATGCAATTGAGGCCGACAACCCGTCGGAAACCGATAAAGACAAGTGCATAACATGTATGAGGTGCATAGCCGTATGTCCTCAAAATGCACGGTCGATAAATAAAGCCGCATTGTTTTTAACAGAGGAGAGACTGAAAAAGGCTTGCTCAATAAGAAAGTCTAACAAATTGTTTTTAGGAAATTAATAAATAAAATATATAAATGATAAAAACACAGATTATGTATACAGTCTGTATTCAGAACGTAGATAAACCTTGGGCGTTGCCCAAATCCACTTGCTTTTTGAAAAAAGCAAGACCAAAAACTTTTATTAAACCCGCATATCTATGCGGGTTTAGGTGGGTCAAGGGTGAAACCCTTGTGGGTGTTTGAGGGCAAAGCCATCAAGGTTTTGACTTTATCTTCAGTCTGAACACAGATTGTGTATACAGTCTGTGTTTTTCTTAATTATTCCTTATAAATGAGTTTTTCTCTTTTTAATCAATAAAATTTATGATAAAGTATAATATATATAATAATATATATGCAGAGGTGAATGTATGGGAAGAGTGGATATAATAGCTACTGACTTGGACGGTACACTCCTTACCGATGATAAAAGAATTTCTGACATAAACAAAAAAGCAATGTTTGATGCAGCACAAAGAGGAATTTACATAGTGCCGGCAACAGGCAGAGCATTACATACCATGCCACAAAACGTACTTGAGCTTGACTGCGTTAAATATGCGGTAACATCAAACGGAGCGGCTATTGTTGATGTGAAAAGCGGTGAAACGCTTTATAAAAATCAAATGAGTATAAATACCGCTTTGCATGTGATAAACCAAAGCCTTGAATTGGGAATAATGGTTGAAATATTTACTGACGGCAGAGCCTATACACTCAAAAGATATATCGATGACCTTGTAGGCTTCGGCGTTAATTCAAGATTTGTTAAATGGTATCTGGATACGCGAAATGTGGTTGATAATTTTTCTAATTTGCTAATAAATGATGCTACAGTGGAGAATATTAACCTCATATTTAATGATTTAGACAAAAGAGTGGAAATGCGGAAATGGCTTGCAGCTTATCCTGAGGTAGAACTGACAAATTCTCTTGGCAATAATATTGAGGTAGGTGTTAAAAACTGCGGCAAAGGTGCGGCCCTTACGGTGCTGGCAGAAATGCTTGGAAGTGATATGAGCCGTGTTATGTGTCTTGGCGATAATGAAAATGATATTGACATGTTAAAAAGAGCAGGCATTAGCATTGGCATGTCAAGCGGACAGGACAGCGTTAAGGAAAATGTTACATATGTTGCAAAGGGAAATAATGATGACGGCTTTGCAGAGGCTGTTTATAAATTTGCGATAGACAAAATGCTATAATAATGAAAGGATGTTGTTAAATGGGAATTATTAAAGCTGTATTCGGTGCAATCGGCGGCGGACTTGCCGACCAATGGCTCGAGGTCATTGAGCCAAATAATATGAGTGATACAACAGTATTTACATCAGGCGTTAAGGTACGTCCCAATGACAGAAGAAACAGCAACACTAAGGGTACGTCTGACTTTGTTACAGATGGTTCCGTAATTCATGTTTATCCGAACCAGTTTATGATACTTACCGACGGTGGAAAGGTAATAGATTATTCAGCAGAGGAGGGCTATTATACAGTAAACAATTCTTCTGCTCCTTCACTTTTTAACGGCAATTTCTCTGAAGCCCTCAATGAGTCCTTCAGCCGTATTAAATTCGGCGGAGTAACACCAAAGGCTCAGAAGGTATATTATGTAAATCTTCAGGAGATTAAGGGCATTAAGTTCGGAACAAAAACTCCGGTTAATTATTTTGACAGCTTCTATAATGCAGAATTGTTTTTGCGTGCACACGGAAATTACAGCATTAAAATAACAGACCCGCTGCTCTTTTTCAAAGAGGTAATTCCCAGAAATGATGACATTGTTGATATAAATGATATAAACGAGCAGTATTTGAGTGAGTTCCTTGAAGCACTTCAGGCGGCAATCAACCAGATGTCAGCCGACGGTGTAAGGATTTCCTATGTTGCAAGCAAGGGCAGAGAACTGAGCAATTATATGTCAGGCATACTTGATGAGGACTGGAAAGCACACAGGGGTATGGAAATACAGTCTGTGGGTATTGCCAGCATTTCCTATGATGACGAAAGCACAAAGCTTATCAATATGCGTAATCAGGGTGCTATGCTTGGTGATCCTGCTGTGCGTGAGGGCTATGTTCAGGGCTCTGTTGCAAGAGGACTTGAGGCAGCCGGCGGCAATGCCAACGGTTCAATGGCAGGCTTTATGGGCATGGGCATAGGAATGAATCAAACAGGCGGATTTATGGGAGCGGCTTCGGCATCAAATGCAAGGCAGATGGACATGAACCAGACAGCCAACGACAAACCTGCCGATGCAGGATGGACTTGTGCTTGCGGAACAAAAAACACGAGTAAATTCTGTTCTGAATGCGGTGCGCCTAAGCCTGCCGAGAACACATGGACTTGTGAGTGCGGTGCCATTAATAAAGGTAGGTTCTGCGGAGAGTGCGGAAAAAAACGCCCTGAAACCAAAAAAGCAGTGTGCAGTAAATGCGGCTATGAGTTTGATATGAGTAAGCCTATTCCGAAATTCTGCCCTGAATGCGGTGACCCTATTAACGCAGAAGACTTTAAGTAATATCAATAAGTTAAAACCGGAGGTATCATATGGATACTTTTATGTATAGATGTGCGAACTGCGGCGGTGCGCTGGAATATGATGCGAATACACATATATTCCACTGCGATTACTGTTTAAGTGATTTTACCGCAGAAGAGCTTGAAGAAATAAAGCTCAAAAAGGAAGAAGAAAAGGGCAGGCTTGAAAATGAAAAAGCCGCTTTTGAGGAACATGCAGTGCTTTATAACTGCCCTAGCTGTGGTGCCGAAATAATAACCGATGACACAACAACGGCAACCTTCTGCTATTACTGCCACAGTCCGGTTGTTTTAAGCGGCAAAATGACCGGGGATATGAAGCCGGGGTATATAATACCATTTAAGATTGACCGTGATGAGGCGGAAAAAAGATTTTTTGAATGGGTTAAGAGAAAAAAGTTTTTGCCTAAGGATTTTGTGAATGAGAAATCAGTTGAAAAAATGTGCGGTGTTTATTATCCGTACTGGCTTTCTGACTGCACTGTTCACGGCAGATATTCCGCATCGGGTAAAAACCTGAGAATTTGGATTGCCGGCGATATTGAGTATACGGAAACAAAGATTTTTGACATTACCAGAGAGGGCACGATTGTATTTGACAATATTAAAAATTTTGCCATGTCAGGCGACAAGGTAAAGCTTGCCACAGCAGTTCAGCCGTTCAGAGATGAAGAAATGGAAAAATTCAATATGGCATATCTTTCAGGATTTATGGCTGAAAAACGTACTGTTGAAACCGATGCAATGGGCGAACAGCTTAAAGAACAGGTGAATAAATATGCCACAAGACTGCTTGATGACAGCGTAAGCGGCTACAACATTGTTGACAGCAAAAATGTTGATATAGATATGCTGGATACTAAATGGGACTATGTACTTCTTCCTGTGTGGGTGCTTACATATATATCAAACGGAAAAATATACTATTATGCACTGAACGGACAGACAGGCAAAGCAGTCGGTGAGCTTCCCGTAAACAAGCCTAAGCTTATTCTGTTTGCAGTAATAATATTTTTAGTGTTCTTCCTTATAGTAGTTTTAATAGGAGGACTGTTAATATGACAAAGAGTATAAAAAGTAAGCTTAAGGTATTTATTCCTGTCATCATTTGCATGGTTCTTTTGTTTTCGGCAACGGCCTATGCGGCAGGCTCTGTATACGATGATGCAGGTCTTTTCTACGATATGGATGTATCTGAACTTCAGACACAGACTCAACAGCTTTCCGATAAAACAGGCTGGGATGTGGTTGTCGCCACAACGGCGGACGCACAGGGAAAAACTTCGGCGGCCTATGCCGATGATTATTATGATGGGCTTGGCGGCAGTGAAAACGGTGTACTGTATCTGATTGATATGGATAACGGTGAGCTGTATGTATCAACATCGGGAGAGGCTATTAAATATCTGACCGATAAAAGAATAGAAACAATGCTTGATGGTGCAACAAGCTATGCCCAAAACGGGGATTTTTACAAGACTGTATCAAGTGAAATATCAATGACCGACAATTTTTATGATGCCGGAATACCGAACAACGGCGGTATGACAGCAATCATAACCGTATTATCGGCGGCAGTTATAATAGGAGGAGCTGCTGCGGCAATTGCAGTTTTTTCTGTCAAAAAAAACTATGGCTTTAAAGATGTCGGAAATATATACGAATACAGCACAAAAAGCAAAGTAAACCTCACGGCTAACAGTGACAGGCTGGTTAATTCCTTTGTGACAACAAGGATAAGGCCAAGACCGCCCAGAGGCGGCGGTGGTTTCGGCGGAGGAAGTTCAACGCATACGTCTTCAAGCGGAAGAACACATGGCGGCGGAGGCAGAAGCTTCTGATAAAAAAACAGGTATAAAAATACGGTACAGCTTAGCTGTACCGTTTTGACTGTCGAAAAACCTTGGGCGCCGCCCAAACCCGCTTGCTTTTTGTAAAAATCAAGACCAAAAACTTATGTACAAACCGCATGAACATGCGGTTTGTAACGGGTCAAGGGTGAAATCCTTGTGGGTGGTTGAGGGCAAAGCCCTCAAGATTTTGACTTTATTTTTACGGATGCATAATATAAATGAAATTATCAAATCCTTAATTTATGTTTTGAATCAAAAAACATTAGAGGGAGGAAAGCAATATGAGATTAAAACCCTATCAAAAAAATATATTATCTGCACTTGCTGTTATGGCAGGAGGATTTATCCTTTTTAATGTGGCATTTTTACTGGCGGCTCTTGTTATTAATGCTTCAATGAGAGTTATGGGAATGCCGATGAATCAAGCACCTCATATAATCAGCAGAGTGTTGTACCTGATTCTGATTTGTTTAATCTCATGGTTTGTTTTTCGTTCACGGCTGAACAACGTAATAAAGGCTACATATTTGACAATGCCGCTTATGGTTATTCTTGTGACAGCCGGATTAAGTTTATATCAGCAGCCCAAGTGGATGGTTGCCATAATAGGAGCGGTGCTTATTTGTGCACTGATATATTATTTCCATAAGAAGAAACTTTCATGGCTGTATTATTTTTCTGTTTTCTATGTTGCTGCGGTGGCGTTTTGTGTTATGATTTTCAATATAGATATATAAAATTTATGGCTCTGTACAGCAATCAGCTGACACAGAGCCATTTTTATATATTGAAGGGCAAAATAGAGAAGATATAACATACAATTGGAACAACAACAAGAGCAGGAAGCATGTTTGCTGTTTTTAGTTTTGTCAATCCAAGAATGTTAAGGCTAAGACCTATAATCATTATCGAGCCAGCACATGTCATTTCTGCTATTGCGGAATCGGTAAGTATAGGAGCAATAAACTGTGCCAGAAGCACTATTGCACCCTGAAACACTAGCACAAATGCCGCAGAGCAGAGAACACCTATGCCAAGACTAACAGAAAGCATAATTGATGAAACAAAGTCCAGAACCGATTTTGTGAAAAGCATTTTGTTGTCACCTGCAAGTCCGGCATTAAGTGAACCGACTATTGTCATAGCACCTATGCAGAAAAGCAGTGATGCGGTTACAAAACCTTCACTCACCGATACTGTGCCGTCGGCTTTTGAAAACCTGCGTTCAACCAGTCTGCCCAGACGGTTTATTTTGTCATCAATATCAATTAATGTGCCGATTATAATGCCTAAAACCATTGATATTATCAGTACTAGTGTATCTTCACCCTTAAGCGAGCCGGATATGCCTATATATAATGTACACAGACCAATTCCTCTCATTATGGCATCGCTTACTTTTTGGGGTATTCCTTTCTTGCACAACAGACCTATGAGACTGCCCAATATTACGGTCACAGTGTTGACAATTACTCCAATCATATAAAATGCTCCCCTAATAGATTTATTTCGATATATTCTAGCAAAATATTTTATCAATGTAAAGCATTAAACGAGTATATTGACAAAATCGGACAAAAAGATTAGTATGGAGCAAAATAATAATATGGCAATATAATGAATAGATATGTTTTAGTAGGTGGTGATTTTTATGTGTTTGTTTTTAATTCCTGTTATGCTTCCGCTGATTATAGTGCTGGCTGTACTGTATATAGTAGGACTTATAGTTTATTTAATTTTAGGTACATGTACATGGTTTATTTTCAAGCTTATATTCAATAAGTTTTTTATATTCTGCGCAATTTTGTTTGCTGTATTTTTCTTTACGCATTTATAAATGTCTTTATTTAAAATTTTAACTGCCATACATCTTCGGAGTCTGGCAGTTTCTTTTTATTCAGGAGTATAAGAGTTCATAACAATATGTAAAATTTGATGAAAAAAAAGTTGGTTTTCACCACCTCAATCATACTTTGGATTGATTACAAAAATCGATTTATTTGCTAAACTTTAAAATATACTGGAAAATAGTAGGAGGATAAATATGAGCAAAAGTCCATATGTCATCATAAAGCCTGCACTGGAAGAAATATTTTTGACCGGCTGGGATCATTGTCGAGTAATTTTGTTCTCCGCTCCATGCGGCTGCGGAAAGACGACCACGGCTAAGGCTCTGATTTCCGGTCATACCGTCTTCACGTTCAATGCAGAGGATGCACAGTTTCTGTCGGAAAACATTCCTCAGGACTGTGACACGGTGCTGGTGGACGATTTGCAGTATCTGTTGGAAGCGGAACGTCGGGAGGCACTGTGTGACCTGATTCGTAACCGTAAGAATCTGCATTTTGTCCTGCTTGGCAGAGGGGGTATCCCAGGCTGGCTGATGCCTTTCCAATTCGCGGGTATCCTGCTAACCATAGAAACGATCACTCTGAATTTTGACCGCACAAGCTCCCAGCGAATGTTGGAATCTCGCGGTATAGTTGTTACCCCCGGCGAGATGTCCGCTATCCAAAGGGATATAGCGGGCTATCCCATCGCTATGGACATACTCTGCCGTAAGCTTAAAAACGGTAAGGCGTACAACGTGGATGTACTCAATGCAGTTAAACGCGAGCTGTTTATTTACTTTGATGAGGTCGTTTATCAACGTTTCCAACCTAGTCTGAGGCGGTTGTTGGTTAGCCTTGCTCCGTTTGAGAGCTTTCATCTGGAGCTTGCCAAAATGGTCAGCGGTGACCCACGCCCCGGAGAACTGCTTGGTATTATCATGCGTGACACCAGTATGCTCCTTTTCAATGGATTGGATAACTACCACTTCAGGCCTATTTTTAAACAGTTTTTAATGTGGGAGCTTTCTCAGACACTGACTGATGCCGAGCAACGCATACTATACAGCCGAGCGGCGCTATACTTTGAACTTCACGATGAACTGGGCAAGGCTCTGGATTGTTACTCTCTTGCAGGTGAGCAGAGCAAAGTTTCTGCACTGCTAGAGAAAAACGCAGCACTGCATCCCGGTGTGGGGCACTATCATGAGTTGGAGAACTATTATTTTGCACTGCCAAGGGATGAAATTCTGCGTTCAGCATCACTCATGTGCGGCATGAGTATGCTCACTTCCATGTGCCTTGATTACGAGGCTTCCGAGCAGTGGTACAGTGAGCTGAAAAGCTATGTCACACGGCTTAAAAAGACCGATTCGGAGTATAAAAACGTGTGCGGCAAGCTGGCTTATCTGGATATTGCACTTCCGCAACGAGGCAGCAAGGGTCTGATTGAGGTCATAAGCAATGTCTTCCGTGTGATGATGGACAAGCAACTCAACGTGCCGCCATTCTCCGTTACCAGCACACTTCCCAGTGTAATGAACGGAGGCAAGGACTTCTGCGAGTGGTCGAAAAAGGATGATCTTATGTACGCCACCATGCGAAAGCCGTTAGAGTCTGTTTTGGGACGAGACGGCGTGGGTTTACCCGATTGTGCGATATGTGAGAGCAAATTTGAAAAGGGCGAGGATGTATCAAAACGTCTTCTTACTCTAATGGCCCGCTTGGGCGAGATACAGGCAAGAGGAACACCAGACATTGAATTTGCTGTTGTGGGCCTGCTGGCGAGGGTACAGATTTCGCAGGGCAAGGCGCGCGAGGCACTGGAATCTATCGAGAGCCTGCGCACAAAATTCCTCGATACAGGGCAGACACGCTTTTTGCCAAACATTGATGCTATGATATGCCGTATACGTCTGAGACTTTCAGATACGGAGGCGGCACAGGAATGGCTTAGAGAAAAAGCACCGAAAAATGATGCCAGACTGTGGGCTTTGTGGCGATACCAGTATTTAACCAGAGCAATGGTTCAGCTTGCCGAGGGTGACTGTGAGAATGCCTTGCTGATTTTGGCGAGACTGATTCCATACTGTGAACAATGCGGACGCATTATGGACGGTATACATATTAAATTGCTTTCGGCGCTATGTCATTTCCGTCTTGGTGATGATGACTGGAAAACGGAACTTTGCACGGCACTGGATATCTGTTATGAGTATAAATTCATATGGCCTTTGGCACAGTACGGTGCGGCGGTTTTGCCATTGCTGAACGAGTGCGGCTGGGGCAAAGACACCGAGTACCTAAATCAGCTGACTGCTGCTGTGAGGGCTCAGGCTGTACAGTATCCTGGGTTTCTAAAACAGCAGGCACAGTCTGTTGAGCCGCTTTCTGCGGCGGAAATGCAGGTACTGAAGCTGTTATGTGAGAACCTGAGCAATCAGGAAATAGGTGAAATTTTAAATATCAAGCTTTCCACGGTTAAGACACACGTTAGCCACATACTGCAGAAGTTGGCTGTAAGCCGAAGAAGCGAAGCCAAAGCGGAGGCCGAAAAGCTGCATTTGATATAGGGAGGATGAAAGTATGGATAAAACATTGCTTAAACTGAAACCAGGCGTTACGCTGATTGAGCAGGACGGCGGTTTTGGGTTCACTCTTGACGGACGCACCAAATTTGCAAAGAACGCGGAGCAGGAGATTATACTCCGAGCACTGGCGGAGCAGCCTCAGACTTTGGAAAAACTTTTTTCCTGGCTTTGTGTTAAAGGCAGTACTACGTTCCGTTATACCGATGCATCACTTGCGCTTGCAGAATTTATACTTGACCTTGATTACTATATAGATATCTGACATTTTAATTGTACATAAGATTTAAAAGGAGGAAAAAATGAGAAAACATATTTTTAGCTTACTTCTGTGCTTTTCAATGATGATGATTCTGCTGCCGATGACAGCATTTGCTGCCGATCCTGAGGTTATTATAGGCGGAGTAACAGTTGATACAAGTGCTGATTGGTACGCAACTACGGACGAAAACGGCGTTGTCACAGTGTGTGACAGCACAGCCGACTGGAATATTAAAGTCATTATGGATACTAATACCGCGGTGGTAACACTGAATAATGCTACCATTGATAATTATGGGCATGAGGCCATCAAGACAACTGACTGTGACCTGCATATCATACTAACAGGTGATGCAAACCAAATCGGCCTTGATTCGTCAGGTGCCAGTGACGATGGGATAGCTCCCAACGGCAAGAATGTGACAATTGACGGTGAGGGTGACTTGACGATTAAGGGCAACAACGGCATTAATGTCAACGGTTCAGGCAATGTGTCAATTGACATAACGGGAAGTCTGAATATTACTTCTAATTGGCAGAGTATTAAAGGCGAAATCTTGGATGCTAAAGCCAAAAGCATTTATATAGACGGATTTAATGGATATAATGTTAGTTGCGAATCAGTTTCTCTTACCGCAACGCAGGGCAATATCAGCGTAGGCGGCAGCGGACAAAATGCAATCACAGCATACTCGGGAGCTGTCTCAGTTAGTGCTGATAATGGTACGGTTACACTGTCAGGAAATGATTATGCGGTTTATAATGATGGCAGACCGGTTAGCATTTCCGCAGGCAACGATGTGAAGTTGACGGGTTCGGTATATGGCTCATCCGTTTCTGCGGTTTCGGATAGTGGAGATGTGACAATAGACGGGCATTTTCAGGCAATAGGATATGTAAGCGGTACGGGTTCTGTAACAATATCTGCGGAAAATGGCGATGTATATCTTACATCCGGAGATACTTCTAACATTATATCAGGTTCTTATGGCTACACGCTTAACATAACGGCAGGCGGTAAGTTTACTGCAGAGGGCGGGTATGGAATAGCTAACTTTGGTATTGCGACAGTAAAGGCAGACGTTGTGAGTGTTAGACTTACCGACAACGGTTACGGCTTAGTAGGCGGGTCAATTTACATTACAAATCCAGACAACGGCAACTGCTCTTCGGTTTACATATCTGGAGGAGCAGGTGGCTATGATGCGATTAATATATGCAATGTGACAATTAATTCGGATTTAGTAAAAATTATTGCCGCAGATGATGCAGTATATGCTATTAGAGCTACGGGTGCGGTAAATATAGACGATGCAGGTGTAATTGTCGGTCCCATTTTGATTCAGGATGCGGATGTAAGTGATTTTATTAACCCTAATGTGATTCGTGCAGCTGTCTATGGCGGAGATGCAGGGGATGGGCTTAATTTAGCGGACGTCACACCTACTGAGAGCACTTATTACGTTGCCGGAGACGGCTATGCAGTATGGAAGCCTGATAGTAAAACCTTAATTTTGCACGGTGCTACAATTATCAATAAAGAGCTTTTACCCGAGGTATTAAGCGAATGCGGCATTGCTCTTCCAAGCGGTGATATAACAATAGTGGTTGAGGGAACTAACGAAATAACATCGTATAACGCCTACGGTATCCGTAGCGTAGATGCCAATGTAACTTTGGAGGGCAACGGTACTCTTAACGCTAGCAGCACTCACACATATGGTATTGCTCTCATTAAGGATACAAGTATTAACTCTCTGAGCTTTACTTCTGACACAAACGTAACTCTTAGTGGTATCGTTTATGTTGAGAATGGAGACACAAACAAAACCTATACCATTTACGGTGATGTTGCCGCTAAATCAGGCTCAAGCTGGGAAGGTGCTGTTACAATAGCTGATGGTGCCACTGTGACGATACCAGAGGACAGCACTCTTTGGCTTAATAAAGCAAGCTCAATTACAAATAACGGACAAATCGTAAATGACGGTACTATTATTCTGCCATATGATTATACGACTGCGGATATTGAAGCTTTAAATATCACAGGTGACGGAACGATTGAGCTCTTCGATGAGGCTACGAGCAAATTCAGAGTCTATATTAACGGAAGTATTTATGCCTACGGCGGTGATTCAAACGTAGATCTTTCAACTGTACCAACCGAGGTTACCTATTTTGAAGCAGGAAATGGTTATATTATTTTCACTCCTGATGATGCAACACTTACACTGCATAACGTGGACAGCTTACCGGACATTTCTTTGCCGAACAGTCCTATTACAATGTTGCTTGAGGGTGAAAATAAAGTTAACCATGTAACTGTAAATAATTCTGTTACAGTTGACGGAAATGGTACGTTAGATGCTACTTATATAGATTGCACAGCTGAAGGTTCAGCGTTAAGCGTGAACAGCGGTGCCACCCTGAACGCATTATGTGAAACAATTTCTGACGGTGTCACTACATTTAACGTTTATGGCAGCTACTTATCTGACAGTTCTTACAATCTTGGCGGTAACTATAAAATGGCATTGAAACCCGGTGCGGTTTTCACGATGATTCTCGGTTCAGGTATTGAGTTTTGCGAAAACTCAACCCTTAATGAAATAACTTTCGGTGAGGGTTCAGAAATTGTTAATAATGGCTTTATGATTTTGCCACTGGGTACTACGCCAGAGCAGATTGCAGCACTTCCGCTTAGCGGTACAGGTGTTGTATATGTGGCAACCGCATATAACGTATCTGGTGACCCAGAGGAGCAAACCAATCCTTATACCAATGATGGAGTTGCACTTAACAACGTGGTGCTCGGCGACTTGACACTGGGTTATACAGAGGTTACGGCAGAGGACAATCTTGGCTACACATGGCTCAAAACAGGTGAAGGTGCGGACGAGGTTTGGACACTGACACTTGATAACACCTATATAGACGGCAATTTGAGACTTCCCGACGGAACTATAGTAATTAATACTGTATCTGACAGTAATATTTGGGGAAGCATTAGTGCTAGTGTCGATTATCCCTGTGACCTCACCTTCACAGGCTCAGGTAGTCTTAATATTGGCTTAGATGTTAACAACGGTCAGGGTGGAGAAGTGACAATAGCACAGGGTGCATATGTTACGCTTGCATACGGACTTAATGTCGGAGAAAGCGGTGGAGTTAACGGTGTACTGATAGTTAATGGTACTCTTACTGCAAGCGCACCGGTTGGCGTAGTAATCAATACCGGAAGTTTAAAGATCGGTTCAAAAGGTGTTCTTAATGTAAGCGGTGAGGTTGGAATTAAGCTTAACGGTATGAATTCCGAAGAGGGTACGGTTTATGATGATGCTTTTGTTATATTTGACGGTGGAACACTGAATGCAAACTGCACCAATACAAATATAGAGGTGTTCACAAGCTCTGATGAGGCAACTGAAGAAAATGCTTCCGATGTAATCGTTCTGCCTGACGGATATATGCCAAGCGGATACCTCATTAGAATAGTCAGCGGGGAAAACGGTGGCACACAGTATGCCTATACTATTGCTAAAACCAATGCAGCTTTGACACTTGAAGCGGAGCAGGTATATGGTGCGGGCGGAAAACTTACGCTTAAAAAGTCTTCAAATAATGACAACCACCACTCCAACTCCGGCGGCGGAAGTGTACTCTATGTTCTGACCTTTGATACTAACGGAGGTTCCAAGATTTCCAAAGAGTACAAAGACTATGGCACTGTTATCAAACTGAGTGACTACCAGCCTACACTCGACGGCTATGATTTCGACGGCTGGTATTCAGACGAGAAGCTGACAGATAAAGTCACAAGTGTCAAGCTGACAGGAAATACTACAGTCTATGCAAAGTGGACTGAAAAGGCTGATGATGCAACAGATACAACAGTTACAGCGAATCCATTTAACGATGTATCTGACAGCGATTATTATCACGATGCTGTGATTTGGGCAATTGAAAAGGGTATTACCAGCGGTACGACAGACACTACATTCAGCCCTAATAAAATTTGTACAAGAGCGCAGACGGTTACCTTGTTATGGAAGGCTAAGGGCAGTCCTGAACCTGTTTCATCTTTCTGCTCGTTTACTGATGTAGCCAATAATGCTTACTATTATAAGGCTGTACTTTGGGCGGTTGAAAATGGAATTACTTCCGGTACAACATCCACAACCTTCAGT
>JAYFPN010000014.1:0-2804 GCA_034927755.1 Candidatus Metalachnospira sp. | reverse complement strand
CAAAATCAAAGTGTTTTTTATTTAATTCAGAAGTAATTGATAAAGTTATTTATGCTATTGATGAGTGCTCTTTTGAATCATATGCAGTCAATACAAGTTCACCAAATAACCGAGTAATCTTTAGGTATAATTAAGTATCTCATGTAAGTGCCTCAAAAAATGACGTCTAGCAATACACTCGCTATGTGGTACGCTAGGTGTATAATTTTTTGAGGTACTTCTTATGTTTATAATTCTGAATGCATTTGATTAGATATGATAATATATCCACACAAATAATTAACATGAAAGGGAGTTAATGATGAGAAAAATAATGGTAAAAATCTTAGGAATAGTAGTATTACTGATTACCCTATTTCTGCCAAACGCATGTGCATTTGCTAACGAAGAAAAAACTAGCTGGAAACAACTGGCTTATATGCCTACATCTAGGTTGATGTTTCAAACAGAAGTTATCGACGGTAAAATTTATGCCATTGGAAGTTGTTGGGACAGCAATTACACAAAAATTTTATCACCTACAGAAGTTTACGACCCTTCTACAAATGCATGGTCTACTCTTGCTTCTATGCCTATTGCTTTACTAGACTACCTTCAAACAGAAGCTATTGACGGTAAAATTTATGCTATTGGTGGTTGGGGAACAGATGATATACCTGTAACATCTACAGAAGTTTACGACCCTGCTACAGATGCATGGACAGTCTTAGCACCTATGTCTGTTAATCTGGCAGACGACTTTCAAACAGAAGTTATTAACGGTAAAATTTATGCCATTGGAAATATTCATGACGGAACTTGCACATTATCAACTGAAGTTTATGATCCTTCTACTGATACATGGACTATTTTGGCTTCTATTCCAACCAATTGCAAAGCATTTCAAACAGAAGTTATTGACGGTAAAATTTATGTCCTTGGAGGATATAGCGGTACCTGGTTCGGGCGCAATTCCGATATAAAATCACTATCATCTGCAGAAGTTTATGATCCTTCTACTGACACATGGACTACTCTGGCTTCAATGTCAACAACAAGGTGTTGCTTTCAAACAGAAGTAATTGACAGCAAAATTTACGCCATTGGTGGTTGGAACGTTAGCGTTGGAGATTCAAAAGGAAAATCACTATCATCTGCAGAAGTTTACAATCCTTCTACTGATACATGGACTACTCTGGCCTCTATGTCCGCAGATCGTCAACTATTCCAAACAGAACTTATTGATGATAAGATTTACGCCTTTGGTGGACATGGTTGCAATGGCTATAATGACATGCTATCATCAACAGAAGTTTATGATCCTTCTACTGATACATGGACTACTCTGGCCTCTATGTCAAAATCAAGGTATTTCTTTCATTCAGAAGTAATCGATAAAGTTATTTACGCCCTTGGTTGTGCTGGTTGCTCTTTTGAATCATATACTGTAGATACAAATGCATCAAAATAACTGTGAGTAATTCTTTAAGTTAATTAAGTATCTCATGTAAGTGCCTCAAAAAATGACGTCTAGCAATACGCTCACCATGGTGGTACGCTGCTTGCATCATTTTTGAGGCAATTCTTGTGTATATGATTTAGATTGTATTGGATTAAACATGATGATGATATATCCATACAAATAACATGAAAGGGAGTTAATGATGAGAAAAATAATGGTAAAAATCTTAGGAATAGCAGTATTACTGATTAACCTATTTGTGCCAAACACATGTGCATTTGCTAACGAAGAAAAAACTAGCTGGAAACAACTGGCTCCTATGCCTACATCTAGTTGGATACTTCAAACTGAAGTTGTTGATGGTAAAATTTATACCATTGCTGGTTTGGGAGACAGCGATTATTCAACACCTATATCACCTACAGAAGTTTACGACTCATCTACTGATACATGGGCTACTCTCGCTTCTATGCCTACACCTCGGTGGGGTTTCGAAACAGAAGTTATTGACGGTAAAATTTATGGTATTGGTGGTTGGGGGATAGGCGGTACACCTGTAACATCTACAGAAGTTTATGACCCTTCTACAGATACATGGACAGTCCTAGCTCCTATGTCTGTTGCTCAGGGAGATGACTTTCAAACAGAAGTTATTGACGGTAAAATTTATGCCATTGGATCTGACGGAACTTGTACATCATCAACAGGAGTATATGATCCTTCCACTGATACCTGGACTATTTTATCTGCTATGCCAACGGCTCGTACGGCATTTCAAACAGAAGTTATTAACGGTAAAATTTATGTACTTGGAGGATATAGCGGTTCCGCACACAATTCCGATATGAAGCCGCTTTCATCAACCGAAGTGTATGATCCTTCTACTGAAACATGGACTACTCTCCCTCCTTTGATAACACCAAGGTGTTTCTTTCAAACAGAAGTTATTGATGGTAAAATTTACGCCTTAGGTGGATGGAACGTTAATGTTTGGGATTCCGAAGGAAAGACACTATCATCAATAGAAGTTTACGATCCTTCTACCAATACATGGACTACTCTAGCTCCTATGTCAACAACAAGGTGTTGGCTCCAAACAGAAGTAATTGACGGTGAAATTTACGCCATTGGTGGCGAGGGGATAATCGATGGTATTGATTATACACCTATATCATCAACCGAAGTGTATGATCCTTCTACTGATACATGGACTACTCTCGCTTCTATGTCAAAATCAAAGTGTTTTTTATTTAATTCAGAAGTAATTGATAAAGTTATTTATGCTATTGATGAGTGCTCTTTTGAATCATATGCAGTCAATACAAGTTCACCAAATAACCGAGTAATCTTTAGGTATAATTAA
>JAYFPN010000004.1:0-107406 GCA_034927755.1 Candidatus Metalachnospira sp. | reverse complement strand
AATAATGCTTACTATTATAAGGCTGTACTTTGGGCGGTTGAAAATGGAATTACTTCCGGTACAACATCCACAACCTTCAGTCCAGACGATTCTGTAACGCGTTCTCAGGCGGTGACATTCATGTGGCGTGCGGCAGGCAAGTCCGTAAGCAACTGCATTAATCCGTTTACGGATGTGTCTGGTAACGATTACTACTACAATGCAATTATGTGGGCAGTGGAAAAGAACATCACACAGGGCAGTGGCACAACTACATTTTGCCCTGCTGATTACTGCACACGTGCTCAGGTTGTAACATTCCTGTATCGTTCACAGTTATAAAATAAATATAGTCATAACAATAAAGCCCTTAAGCTTAAGGGCTATTATGTAGAACAAACCGGTAGGTGGAACTATGAAAAATTCTATAAAATATATTTTAATGGAACTGATAACCGTTTTTATTAGCTGTTTAATAGTATATATAACGCAATTTTATACTTTTTATACAAGTGCTAATACTGCGGTCAAATTTCTATATGCAAATAATGTAATAGAAGTTATCTTTGGTATGTTAGTTTTTATTTTATGTAATATAAAGTGTAAAAATTTAAAAGAGGCGATTTTATTTGGAACAGTTAGCTTAATAATAGCTGGTGTGTTAATTGTCATATTTATATTAATACATTCAGAATTATTAAAGTTACCAACTGATTTGAATGCTTATTTTGTTGAAATTATGATATTGTCATTTGTTATTATAGGTGTAAATCTGGCAAATGCAATTAAGAATTTCAGACAACTGAAAAGATATAAAAAATTAACTCCTGAGGATTAATCCTCAGGAGTTTTTAAATTCTTTGGCTCGCTTCCTTTTAAGAAAGTGAGTGGGTTTGGGCAACGCCCAAGGTCTTATTACTTCTTCTTTGCAATTTCAATATTGATTTTCTTGCCCTTTATTTTGCTGTTTTTCATTGCTTCTATAACGTCCTTTACATATTCAGACGGGATGTCTACAAATGTATAGTCATCATATAAGTCTACATGACCGATTGATTTTCCGGGGATACCTGCCTCACCGGCAAATGCTCCGACAATATCCTTTGCACGAAGTTTGTTCTTCTTGCCTGAATTGATGAAAAGACGTACCATGTTTTCGGTTGAATCACCGTAATTTTCTGTTCCGCCGAAGTTGATGTCATCACCAAAGTCAGATGAAATAATGTCATTAAGCGAAATTTTAAGAAGCGCTGCGGCAATGTCAGTTGCCACAAGGTCGTCATCATTAACCATGTTTTCGACTATATCAATATAGTTGCTTAATCCACCCTCATCGATAACCGTTTTAACACGGTCAAGGAAATTATTTGTCTTAAGTTCCTCAATGTCACTGAGTGTGGGAAGCTGTTTCTGAATGATTTTTGTCTTTGTATAACGCATAATATCTCTCAGCTTATATATTTCCTTGCCAACACAGAATGTGAATGCAAGTCCGCTTTTTCCGGCACGTCCTGTTCTGCCGATACGATGAACATAATATTCATCATCCTGAGGAACATCATAATTGAATACGATGTCAACGTCATCAACGTCAATACCTCTTGCCGCAACGTCTGTAGCAACAAGAATTTCAATTGTGCCGTTTCTGAACTTCTGCATTACCTTGTCACGCTGCTGCTGTTTAAGGTCACCGTGAAGTGCTTCTGCAAAATAGCCTCTGCCCTGAAGCTGTTCAACAACCTCATCAACACGCTTTTTTGTGTTACAGAACACAATTGAAAGCTTGGGAGAGTACATATCAATGATACGGCTTAATGCATCGGGTTTTGTTTTTTCCTTTACATCAAAGTATGCCTGCTCAATGTTAGGTACTGTAAGCTCTTTTCTCGTAACCTTGATGAATTCGGGTTCTTTGAGATAACGCTTTGATAAATCCAAGATTTCGTTGCTCATCGTTGCTGAGAACATGACTGTCTGTCTTTCCTCGGGAATCTTGAGCATAATTGTTTCAATATCGTCTCTAAAGCCCATATCGAGCATTTCATCTGCTTCATCCAAAACAAGATACTTAATGCTGCTTGTTTTAAGTGTGTGACGTCTCATGTGGTCCATTACACGTCCGGGTGTTCCGATAATTACCTGTACACCTTTTTTAAGAGCGGCTATCTGTCTGTCAATTGGCTGACCGCCGTAGATGGGGAGTACCTTAACGTTATTTTTGTATTTTACATACTTGCGGAATTCTTCGCTTACCTGAATTGCAAGTTCTCTTGTAGGGCAAAGAATAAGTGCCTGAAGATCTTTGCCATCGGGATCAATTATATCAAGGCAGGGAAGACCGTAAGCGGCTGTCTTTCCTGTACCTGTCTGTGACTGTCCAATGATGTCACGGCCCCCCAGTATTACTGAAATTGCCTGTGACTGAATGGGAGTTGCTTCTTCAAACCCCATGTCTTTTACTGCGCGGACTAAATCGTCCGATAAATCCAATTCTTCAAATTTAAGATTTTCCATATTATTCCTTTCAAATAGTATTATTTCTTTGGCAACAAATGAGCCTATTATAGCAGTTAAAAAAAGAAATTGCAAGAAAAAGATTTTTAGTTTATAATAACTTTGGCGTATTTTGCTAAAATTAGACACAGCGTGTCGAAAAACGTCATGCTTTTAATAAATCCATAGGGATTTATTTATAAACGTACTGATATTTACTGATACTTTATTTATCATGGATTGGAGATAATATATGCAGATATTAAAAGCTATGCTGTTGGGACTTATCCAGGGGTTCTCAGAATTTTTCCCAATCAGCAGTTCGGGTAACGTGTATTTTTTCAGCAACCTATTAAATACCAGTGCTTGTACCATTTCGTTTGATATATTAATGCATTGTGCCGTGTTGGTAACATTAATTTTAGTATTTTACAAAGACTTGATACATATTATTAAAAATAAATTTTCGCACTTTAATAAAATGTTTCTTTTGAGCTGTCTTCCTATTTTTGCTTTTACGCTGCTTCTTGAAAGCAGAGTGGAAACTTACCTTTATTCAAGCAAAATATTCGGATTAGGATTTATATTGACAGGTGCGGCAATTTATTATGAAACAAGACTTAGACCGGGCAAAAAACATCTTAAAAGCATAAATGTTAAGGATGCTTTGATAATAGGTGCATTTCAGGCTGTCGGAGCTGTTCCGGCTGTATCAAGAACAGGTCTTGCTTTTTGTGGTGGACTTCAGCAGGGTTATGACAGTAAATCTTCATTAAAATATGCATATCTGCTTTCAGTTCCTGCAATGCTCGGCAAAATAGCGTTTGACGTGATTAAGATACTTACGGTGGCATCAAATACAGTTGTTACCGATATATTTGGATTTTTCCCAATGCTTGCTGCTTTTATTACAGCTGTTATAGGAAGTTTAGTGGCAATCAGAATTATGCAGAGATTGGCAGTCAAAGGTAAGTTCAGATTTTTTGCGTACTATTTGTTTGTTATAGGCGTTATTACATTAATAGACATGATTGCAGTTAATAAAATCTTTTGATTATTTTCCTTGACTTTGGTATACAATATGATAAAATATTTTGTATATATTGAAGAATGACTGTGAAGACGAAAAGTAATTCAGATGTTTTTCATAGAGAGAAAGTGTGTTGGTGCTATGTGCCTTCGCTGAAAGCGCTTTTGTATAAATGTTTGAGTGAAGTTCACGTCGGAGTCGGTTTGCTGAAAGTTTTATAGTAGGCATACCCGTAGGCTGCACGTTATGCAGACGTACCGTGAAAGCGGTATTGATAAGAGCCCGTGCTTTTGAACGGGAACTAGGGTGGTACCACGGAATTCAATCTTCGTCCCTTTTCGGGATGGGGATTTTTTTTATTTATTGCGCACTATTGCGTACCATTGCGTACCATTGGCGTACCATCAGCGTACCGTTAATACATCTGAAAGGAGTTATATTTTAATGAAGGAACAGCTTAACGAAATTTACGAAAAGGCTATGGAATGCATTAAAAATGCTGAGCAGTGCAAGGATATTGATGAACTCAAGATTAAATGTCTCGGCAAAAAAAGTGAGCTTACATGCATACTTAAAGGTATGGGTAAGCTTTCGGCAGAAGAAAGACCGATTATCGGTGAGTTGGCAAACAAGATAAGATTCGAAATCGAACAGAAAATGGATGAGGCAAAGAAGATTTTTGAAGAAAAAGATCAGGAAAACAAGCTTATAGAGGAAAAGCTTGACGTTACGATGCCCGGCAAAAAATGCGAGTGCGGTCATAAGCACCCCATGAGCACTGTAATTGATGAGATCTGCGATATTTTCATCGGCATGGGCTATGAAGTGGTTGAAGGTCCCGAGGTTGAGCTTGATTATTACAACTTTGAGGCACTTAATATTCCTGCAAACCATCCAGCAAAGGATGAACAGGATACATTCTATGTAAACGGAGATATTCTTCTTCGTACACAGACTTCTCCTGTTCAGGTAAGAACAATGGAAAAGGGCAAGCTTCCCATAAGAATGGTATGCCCCGGTACTGTTTACCGTGCAGACGAGGTTGATGCTACTCATTCTCCTGTATTCCATCAGTTTGAAGGACTTGTTATTGACAAGGGAATTACAATGGGCGACCTTAAGGGTGCTCTTGAGGTTTTTGCAAAGGAACTTTTCGGCAAGGATGTTAAGGTACGTTTCAGACCTCATCATTTCCCCTTTACAGAGCCATCGGCTGAAATGGACGTTTCCTGTTTTGCATGCGGCGGAAAAGGCTGCCGTGTTTGCAAGGGTGAAGGCTATATTGAACTTCTCGGCTGCGGTATGGTTCATCCCAAGGTTTTGCAGATGTCCGGCATAGATCCTGAGGTTTACAGCGGTTTTGCATTCGGTATGGGACTTGAGCGTATTGCGATGCAGCGTTACGGAATTACAGACCTTCGTCTGTTATTTGAAAACGATACCAAGTTCCTCAAGCAGTTTTAATCGGAAAGGAGAGTAAACGTAATGGATTTATCAATGTCCTGGTTAAAGGAATATGTTGACGTAGATGCCGACATTAAGGATTTTGTTGAAGATATAACACTCACAGGTTCTAAGGTTGAAGGCTGGAGTGAAATGGGCGGAGAAATTACAGGCGTGATAACTGGAAAAGTGCTGGAGGTTAAAAAGCACCCCAATGCCGACAGACTTGTTATTTGTAAGGTAGATATCGGCAAAGCCGCACTTCTTACAATAGTTACTCATGCACCGAATGTATTTGAGGGAGCCTATGTCTGCACAGCTCTTGATGGTGCGACACTTCCCGGTGGAATAACCCTGCATGATACGGATTTCAGAGGGGTTATGTCTTACGGAATGATGTGTTCTGTTGAGGAAATGGGCTTTGACCGCCATGATTTCCCTGAAGCTCCAGAAGAGGGAATTTATATATTCCCCGAACCTGTACCGCTTGGCGTTGATGTATGCGAGGCAATGGACTTAAAGGATAAGATTGTTGAGTTTGAAATAACATCAAACCGTCCCGACTGTTTCAGTACAGTTGGTCTTGCCAGAGAAGCTGCAGCAACATATAAGAAGGAATTCAGATACCCCAAAATTGAGGTAAAGGAAGAAGCCGAAGGCGACATCAATGATATGATTGAGGTTGAAATCAAAAATCCCGAGCTTTGCCCCAGATATATTGCTAGAGTAGTTAAGAATGTTAAGGTTGAGCCGTCACCCAGATGGATGAGAAAAAGACTTCGTGCAAATGGCGTGAGACCTATTAATAATATTGTAGATATTACAAACTATGTAATGCTTGAGCTTGGACAGCCTATGCATGCTTTTACAATCGGAAACATTGAAGGCAAAAAGATTATTGTCAGAAATGCGGAAAAGGGTGAGAAGATTACTACCCTTGACGGAAACGAAAGACAGCTTGATGCTTCAATGCTTGTTATTTCCGATATAAACAAGGCTGTTGCAATTGCAGGCATTATGGGTGGTGAAAACTCAAAGGTTAACGGCAGCTCAGACACTATTCTTTTCGAGTCTGCCAACTTCAGCGGACCTAATATAAGAGTTTCTGCCAAAAAGCTTGGTTTGAGAACCGACGCTTCATCTAAATATGAAAAAGGTCTTGACCCGAACCTTGCCCTTGATGCAGTTAACAGAGCAGTTCAGCTTGTTGAAATGCTTGGCTGCGGTGAGGTTGTTAAGGGTATGGTTGACTGCTATCCGAATAAAAGAGAGTCTTGGACACTCGGCTATAACCCCGAAAAGATAAACAAATTCCTCGGAGCAGATATATCAGAGGAGGAAATGATTGATATTTTCTCAAGAATTGAGCTTGTAGCTGACAAGGCAACGAAAACAGTTAAAATACCAACATTCCGTCCCGACCTTGAAAGCTTTGCTGACCTTGCAGAGGAAGTTGCCAGATTTTACGGTTACGGAAAGATTGTACCTACACTTGCAGCAGGTACACCAACGGTAGGCAAGAGAACCTATGAGCAGAACATCAGCAGAATGATTAAAAATTCTCTTATATCAAACGGACTTTGCGAAGCAATAACATATACATTCGAAAGCCCTAAGGTATTTGACAAGCTTAATATTCCCGAAGGTGATAAACTCAGAGATACTGTTACAATATCTAATCCTCTTGGCGAAGATTTCAGTATCATGCGTACAACTACGCTTAACGGTATGCTCACTTCTCTTTCAACCAACTATAACAGAAGAAATGAATCTGCAGGACTTTTTGAATTTGCCAAGATTTATATTCCGAAGGCAGTGCCTGTTACAGAACTTCCGGATGAGTATGTAAAGGTTACAATAGGTATGTACGGAAATGCCGATTTCTTCGGTATTAAGGGTATTGTAGAGCATACACTTGATACGCTTGGTATTGCCGATACTGAATTTGAGCCTTTGACAGATATTCCTTGGATGCATCCCGGCAGAACAGCTGCTGTTGAAATAGGCGGAGAAAGAATAGGATATGTTGGTGAACTCCACCCTAAGGTTGCAAAAAATTACGGAATCGGCACAAGAGCTTATATTGCTGTACTTGATGAGGCATCGCTTGCTAAGGCTGCAAATCTTGACAAGGTTTATAAACCGCTTCCTAAATTTCCCGCAGTTGTTCGTGATATATCAATGCTTGTCGGGGATAATATATATGTACGTGACATTGAAAAGGTTATCAGCGCAAACGGCGGAGCACTCCTTGAGAACATTGAACTGTTTGATGTATACAAAGGGGGACAAATTGTGGAAGGCAGCAAGTCGGTTTCATTCTCAATTACTTTCCGAGCAGAAAACAAAACTCTTGTTGATGATGAGGTAAATTCTGTGATGACAGATATTCTCACTGCACTTGAAAAGGAGCTTGGAGCTGTTTTAAGGGATAAGTAATGACATAGTGAAATTGCTGATTTTTTTGGACAATGTTCTTATAAAAATACGATTTAAGCATTTTTAATGGGCTAATAACGGTGTTTTGCTTTCCTGCATGTCCATTTTCTTACACATAGTATAATCAGACTGAGAGTAAACTAATTTACAATTTATAATATTTGATTAGAAACTTTGTCAGACAACGTTGTCGCTTTTTGACAAATTGGGGCAGCAAGGTATTGCTGCTCCAATTTTTAAGTGTGTGACCTTTTTATTAAATTGTCAGACAACGTCAGACAAAAAAGTGAAATTAATATATTATCAGGATTGCATAAAACAGTTTGAAAGTGCTTAATGTGAAAATTGCACAAAAGCAATACTTCGTTTAATGCCCAAGGTGTCGTTTACGTGCAATGTTTTTGCAAAAAAACCTTGAAAATTCTATTAATTGAGTTATAATGTAATAGTGTTGTGATGTTGGATATGCATAGTATAATACATATCTTCCACATAACACATATATTTGTAACTCACCTGGGAGGGATATAAATGTTTCAGGATGACAGAAGAATTAGAATGTTCTGCGGTCACTACGGCAGCGGAAAAACAGAATTTGCAGTGAATTATGTTACAAAGCTTAAAAAGGAAGTCGGACCTGACAGAAAGGTCGTTATATCAGATATGGATATAGTTAACCCTTACTTCCGCTCCAGAGAAAAAACAGCGGAGCTTGAAGAACAGGGAGTAGTCGTTTATGGTTCATCATACAATGCAGATGCGGACATTCCTGCAGTTCCTGCGGAAATGATGGGTCCGTTTCTTAATAAAAACTGCGATTACATTATTGACCTTGGCGGCAACGATATCGGTACAGTTGTGCTCGGAAGATACAAAGAGCATTACGATCCCGAGGAAATTGACGTATTTATGGTAATAAACACTTACAGACCGGATACCTATGATGCTGATCTTTGCGTTGAACAAATGCATGAACTTGAATCAGGCATAGGTCTTAAGGTTACAGGTCTTATTAATAATACAAACCTTGTAAGGGAAACAACTGCTGCGGATCTTCTCCGCGGTGAGAAAATCATTTCAGAAGTAAGCAGAAGGACAGGGGTTCCTATCAGGTACACTGCTTATGTTGAAGAAGTTGTAAAAGACATGACTCCAGAAGTTAAAGCTAAGCTTTCAGGTGAAGTCGTGCCTCTCACATATTATATGAGAGCATCATGGATGTAATTTTTATTACCTTAAAATAAGGAGGTGCACTTAAATGGCAAAATTCACTTTATCATTCAACAAGGAATACTGTAAGGGTTGTGAACTTTGTGTAGCGGCTTGTCCAAAGAATCTTCTTGCCCTTGACAAAGATGCTTCAAACGAAGCAGGCTACTATCCCGCAGGTATTACTGACCAGGAGGCATGCATTGGCTGTCAAAGCTGTGCAAGAATGTGTCCAGATTGTGTTATCACAATCACTAAGAATGATTAATTAAGAGAGGAGGACATTAATAATGGCTAGAGTTATTATGAAAGGCAACGAAGCTATCGCTAAAGCAGCTATCGTTGGCGGTTGCAGATATTTCATGGGTTATCCCATAACACCTCAGAATGAAATTCCTGAGTACTTATCAAGAGAATTACCTAAAGTAGGCGGCACATTTGTTCAGGCTGAGTCTGAAGTTGCTGCTATCAATATGGTTTATGGTGCTGGCGCATCAGGCGCTAGAGTTATGACATCTTCATCATCACCCGGAATCGCACTTAAGCAGGAGGGTATTGGTTACCTTATCCATGGCGAGGTTCCCGCAGTTATCGTATCTATGATGCGTGGCGGCCCGGCGCTTGGTACTATCCAGCCCGGTCAGAGCGATTACTTCCAGGCAGTTTACGGCGGCGCTAACGGTGACAAACATCTCCCCGTTCTCCTTCCCGGAAACATTCAGGAAGCAGTTGATGATGTTAAATATGCTTTCGAAATGGCTGATCATTACAGACATCCTGTAATTGTTTGCTGTGACGGTCTTATCGGACAGATGATGGAGCCCGTTGATTTTGATCATGAAGTTGAAGTTAAGACAAAACAGGATCCCGCTGAATGGGCACTTGGCTGTTCAAAACCCGGTACAAGAAACTTTATCTATGGTATTTCTGATGATGCTCCTGACTGTGAGAGAAGAAACATCAAATGGCAGGAAGGCAAATACGCTGAAATGGCTGCTACGGAAGCTAGATGCGAAGAATACATGATGGATGATGCTGAATATGCATTTGTTGGCTATGGCACAACAAGCCGTATACTTAGAACTGCTTTAAAAGCACTCAGAGAAGAAGGAATTAAAATCGGTTTAATCAGACCTATGACTGCTTGGCCTTTCCCTGAAAAACCTTTTGAAAATAAAAACATCAAGAAATTTATCGTTGGTGAAATGAACATGGGTCAGATGCTTCAGGATGTTGAATTCGCTTGCGGTGACAAATCCAAAGTAGCTTTCTATGGCAGATGCGGTGGCGTTATTCCTACACCTGAGGAATACATCGAATTTGCTAAGAAAGTAATAGGAGGTGCAAAATAATGTCTACAGTAATTTTCAAGAAACCGGAAGGTATGTCAGATCGTAAATTACATTACTGCCCCGGATGTACACATGGTATTGTGCACAGACTTGTAGCAGAATGTGTAGCTGAACTTGGACAGGTAGATAACACAGTTATCACAGCACCTGTAGGTTGTTCAGTATTCATTCCTAACTATTTTAACTATGATACTATTCACTGTGCACATGGTAGAGCTCCTGCTACTGCAACAGGTATTAAAAGAGTACATCCCGACAAGCTCGTTATCACATATCAGGGAGACGGTGACCTTGCATCAATCGGTACTGCTGAAATCGTTCATTGTGCAGCAAGAGGCGAGAATATTTCTACAATATTCATCAACAACGGTATCTATGGTATGACAGGCGGCCAGATGGCTCCTACAACACTTCCCGGAATGAAGGCAACAACATGCCAGTCAGGCCGTGACGTAAAATTAAATGGTAACCCTATCCGTGTTGCTGAAATGCTTGCTACACTTGACGGACCTGTTTACATCGAGCGTGTATCTGTTGATTCAGCTCCTAACGTAATCAAAGCTAAAAAAGCAATCAAAAAAGCTCTTGAATGCCAGATGAAAGGTTTAGGCTACTCACTTGTTGAGGTAGTTTCTACTTGCCCTACTAACTGGGGTATGACACCTATCAAATCTATGGAATTCGTTAGAGAAAAAATGATTCCTTACTATCCACTCGGAGTTTATAAAGATGTGACAGGGGAGGCTAAATAATTATGGGAAAAATTCATAAAGTTAGCTGCGCTGGTTTCGGTGGACAGGGCGTTATGTCAATGGGTCAGCTTTTAACATACGCTGGTATGGAAGAGGGCAAGGAAGTTGCTTGGGTTCCTTCATACGGTCCTGAAATGCGTGGTGGTACAGCAAACTGTTCAGTAACAGTATCTGATGAACCTATCGGTTCACCCGTATTTGACAACGGCATTACAATATGTATCGCTATGAACTTACCTTCATATCTTAAGTATGCTGATAAAGTTGCTCCTGGTGGAGACCTTTTCATTAACTCTTCACTCATTACTGAAGAAATCAAGAGAACAGACATTAACGTTTACAAAGTACCTGTAAATGATATTGCTGATGAACTTGGCAACCAGAAACTTGTTAACATCATCATGCTTGGTGCTGTTATCGAGGTTACTAAGATTGTTTCTCCTGAAACTATCCTTCACAAGGCTTTCCTTAAGCTCTTTGGAGCTAACAAAGCTAAATTAATCCCTGCTAACGAAGAAGCACTTTCTAAAGGCGCTGCAGCAGTTAAAGGTCAGATTAAATAAGTGAATTTTGCTATGCACTTTTTATTAGGCGCAGGTCAAGTACCTGCGTCTTTTTTTTATGCATGAATATTAAGACCGTGGGTTTCACCCACACCCACAAGCCTTCGAGAAGGCTTGACCTAAGCTTTAATAAGCAAAAACGTATGTTTTTGCAGTATAAGTTTTGCTCAAGCTTTTTTAAAAGCTTGCCAGGGTTTGGAACGGAGTTCCAAGCTCTTGTTTTGGGCATAAAAAAAGACCTTAAGATTGGGACTTAAGGTCTTTAGTGTTATATTTTAAATCTTAGTATGTGAAGAACTGTGACCAGTAATATGTGCTTCCGCTTTTGTAGCATCCAACACCAATTGTTGTAAAGCTGGCGTTCATAATGTTTGCTCTATGTCCGGGTGAGTTCATCCATGCATCAACAACAGCAGCTGGTGTAGGCTGGCCGTAGGCAATGTTTTCGCCGGCACCTGAGTACTTAACGCCGCCCTGATCAAGTGCAGTAAAACAGCTTGAACCGTTTGGTCTTGTATGTGCGAATGATGTAACAATCTCCTGTGCTCTAACCTGAGCAGCAGCCTGAATTGTACTGTTTGTTGTGAGTGCTGAAAGTCCTTCTTTAGCACGCTCAACATTTACAAGTCGAATAACCTCTGATATGTACTGGCTCTCTGCAACAGCTGCAGTTGAGTTAGATGAATCATTTACAACTTCTTCTGTGTCAGTATCATTGTTTACAACTTCTTCTGTGTCAGTATCGTTGTTTACAACTTCTGTTGTGTCAGTTGCATTACAGTCAGGACCTGTGCAATCTGTTGTGTCTGATGCATTGCTATCAGTACTTGTGTAGTCAGTTGTTACGTTAAATCCACAGCTTTTTAAATAAGAACTTAAGTCTGCTATTGAACCATTTGAACTGATTACAAATTTGCTGTTGCTACAGCTGCTATTTGATTTCAAATTTGTTAAGTAATTGTTACATGATTCAACTACGCTGTTACAAGAAAAATCACTAAGGTTGCTTAAGACGGTTGAACAATTACTCGTTGCAGCAAGTACAGGTGTCGAAGACATCACTAAAATTGCTGCTGTTAATACAGTTATTGCTTTCCTTTTCATTAAAATCACTCCTTGGAATTGTTAATTAATTGTTACGTATTTGTTACATTAGTATAATAACCTTTTCTGGCTTTTCATTCAATGGTAGATAGTGGGAGCATGAATTCGAGAAAATATGCAAAAATAACATAAAAGCCTATAAATTCAAGCTTTGAGGGTTTTTGCAAACTTCTTAACGGAAAATTGGTAATTTGTACCGCAAATATTTACGAATTTTGCCGATTATGATATTATTTAATAAGTAAAACTTGGGAGAGATTAATGTGATTGAAATTTTTACGTTGGATAACGGGCTTAGATTGGTTTTAGAGGATATACCTTATGTACGTTCAATAGCTTTTGGAATTTGGATTAAAACTGGAACAAGATGTGAAAGACCTGAGGAAAACGGTGTGTCACATTTTATTGAGCATCTTATGTTTAAGGGTACCGCAAAAAGAAGCGCAAAGGATATAGCAGAGGAAATGGACGCACTGGGCGGACAGATTAATGCTTATACTACAAAGGAATACACATGCTACTACACAAGAACACTGGACAAGCATTTTGACAAGGCTCTTGATGTATTAAGCGACATGCTTTTAAATTCTAAACTGGATAATGATGATATTAAGCGTGAGCGGAAAGTAATAGAAGAAGAAATAGATATGTATCTTGATGCACCTGAGGAACTTGTTCACGATGCTATCGAGGAAGCAGTATGGCATGAAACAAGCCTTGGAATGCCTATATGCGGAACAAAAAAGTCTATTGCAGTATTTGACAGCAATTTAATAAAGGATTATTACAAGCGCGCATACAGGCCGCAGAATGCGGTTATTGCTGTAACAGGTAATTTTGATAAGGAAGATATACTTGAAAAGCTTACAAGCGTTTTCGGCAGCTGGTCAAATGAGGGTTATTTAAAAACTGATTTTGCTAAGGCTACCTATGCGCCTGCGGTGCTTTCCATAACCAAGGACATTGAACAGATACATTTATGCATTTCGTTCAAGGCACCTGAAAGAGACAGCAAATACAAGTATTCTCTTGCTGTTCTCAATACTCTTTTCGGCGGAGGCATGAGCTCAAGGCTTTTTCAGAAGATAAGAGAGGACGAGGGCCTTGCTTATTCAATATACAGTTATACATCCGCTTATAGTGATACAGGAATAATGACTGTATATGCAGCCACAAACAGACAGAAGTATGAAGCTGTCATTGAAAGCGTAATGAAAGAAATTGACAAGCTTAAAACAGAAAGAATAAACGACAAGGTAATAGCAGTTACAAAAGAACAGATAATAAGCAACTATATTATCAGCTTGGAGAATACTGCAAGCAGGCTCAGCGGCATCGGCGGCTCTATACTTTTAAGCGGTAAAGTGCTTCCCATGGAGGAAATATTAAGCCAAATGGAAAGGGTAAATTATGATTCCATTAAGGAAGCTGTTGACTACATTTTTAAGGCTGAAAATATGAGTTTATCTGCTGTGGGAAATGTTGAGGGAATTGATTTTGAAAGGCTGGTTGAGGATGGAAAAGAACTTTTATATAGTAAGAACAGATGATGCAGGGGATTTGTCTTTGCCCAAATACATGTCGGAGGGTGCAGCCGGCATGGATATTTATGCAAATGTACATATTGATACGATAATTAAAACAGGGGAAATAAAGCTTATACCAACAGGCATAAAAATATCACTGCCGGAAGGCTTTGAAGCTCAGATACGTCCAAGAAGCGGACTTGCTCTTAAAAATGGAATAACATTGGTTAATACCCCCGGAACAATTGATTCCGATTATAGGGGTGAAATAGGAGTAATATTAATTAATCACGGTGATAGAGATTTTTTGATAAAACGTGGTGACAGAATAGCGCAGATGGTTATTAACAAATACGAAAGAGTTGAGTGGACCGAAACGGACACACTTGATAAAACCGAAAGAGCCGATGGTGGGTTCGGACATTCGGGTGTGTAAAAATAAGGAATTCTTACAATTAAATTAAGAACATTGTATGCCGCAGTTATTTTCTGTATACTAATTGTAAAATATTGAAAAGGCGGCGGTTTAATGAAAAAGAAAATTATCGGAATTATTGTTTCAGCCGTTATGGCTATATCATCGGCACCTGTTTATGCAGCTGATGAAACCGGTATGACCGATGTGACCAATGCGACTAAAGCGACTGATGCGGATTCTGCCGGAATAATGAGCGCAGTAACCTATGGTAAATATAATGATGTGGGCAATGATAAATGGTACTATAACGCTGTCGAATATGTCAGTGATAAAAATATAATGGTTGGAACTTCCTATGGCTATTTTTCTCCGAATTTATATGCAACAAGGGGAACACTGGCTCAGATAATCAAAAATTTGAATGGTGAAAGTGATAAAATTTACTGGTCTTATCTCGATGTTAAAGAAAATTCGTGGTATGCAGACGCAATTGCGTGGTGCTCTGATGCGGGCGTAATGAAGGGCTATGGCGGCGGATATTTCGGCCCTGATGACAACATCACAAGGGAACAGCTTGTGTTCACTCTTTATCGCTTTGCAGTTTATAAAAGTTTGCCTAATCTTGAAACGACCGGTATAGAGCTGTTGGATTTCAGTGACTATAAGAAAGTAAGCGGTTATGCAGGCGGTGCTATGCAGTGGGCGCTTAAAAACGGCATTATTGCAGGAAAAGACAACAAAATGCTTGACCCTCAGGGAAATGCTACGCGTGCAGAAATTGCTCAGATGATTAAGAATTTTATGATATACGCTAATTACTAATTTCTCATAGGAGTGATAAAATGAAGTGTCCGTATTGTAACGAAGAAATGGAACGTGGATTTATTAGCAGTGGTCATGAAATAGACTGGGAGCCAAAAAGGAGATACATCGGAGGTCCACTTCTTTATAATGATATAGTTGTTTTATCAGAAATATCACTTGCATCATTATTTAAGGGCAATGCGGTAATAGCATATAATTGCAAGAAGTGTAAAAAAGTTATTATTGATTATGAAATAAATTCTGATGCTAATAAAAAAAGTGAAACCTAAAAGATTTCAAATTCAGAACAAAATAAAGGCATGAAGCCTGCAAAAGCGGGTTTCATGCCTTTTTGGTTTATATAGCACTTATCAGCACTTTTCAACTTCGGGATATTCAACACCAAATGTATCAACTGTAACAGTTTTCATTTTTTGTTCTTCAGCAGGCTTATCTCTGAAGTCTGTTTTTGTTTCAGCAATTGCATTCACAACATCCATGCCTTCAATTACTTTACCGAATGCAGCATATTCGCCGTCAAGGTGGGGTGAATTTTTGTGCATGATAAAGAACTGTGATCCTGCTGAGTCATTCATCATTGAACGTGCCATTGAGAGTACTCCGCTGTCATGCTTAAGTGTGTTCTGCTTAAAGCCGTTTTTGATAAATTCGCCTTTGATTTTGTATCCGGGGCCGCCTGTACCTGCTCCAAGCGGGTCACCGCCCTGAATCATAAAGCCTTTAATTACTCTGTGGAATATTATTCCGTTATAAAAACCTTTGTTTACAAGTGAAATAAAGTTGTTAACTGTGTTAGGAGCATATTCGGGGTAAAGCTCAACCTTGATAATACCTCCGTTTTCCATTTCAATTGTTACTATAGGGTTTTTGTTCTCCATATCAGTGTTCCTTTCTTTTGTGTATTTTTAGCTGAACGGTTATTAAGTGCTCAGCGTTTTTAACATTAAATATTATATGTAGGTTTTGTCGTCTGGGTTATTCTCTTCCATATCGTTCTTATCCATATCATTTTCTTCCTGTTTTCTTGCTTCACTTTTTTTGGCATCCCATTCAGCTCTGAAATTAAGTTCTTCTTCGTATTCACTGCGGACATCAATAAAGAAATTTGTAACTGCCAAGTGAGCATAGGGCAGTGTATATAGTCCTACAATACCAAGTGTTGCCAAAGAAAGAACATACCATCCAACAAATGAGAGGTCAAGATCTAAAAGCTTAACCTTTTTGCCATGCATCATTTTTTTGCTTAAGCTGATTGCTTCAAGCGGAGAAATATCCGGATTTTCGGCCATAATATATTCAGCCATTCTATAGTTGTATATTGCTATTATGCCCGGGAAAACAAAAAGCAGTGACCAGAGGAATATAAATAAGGTTTTCAAAAGCTCGAGTAAAAATACTTTGAATATGTTTTCAAAAGAACTGAGAAATGTAATTAACTCGCTTTTTCCAGATTTGACAATTTCCAATGAGAAGCTTGCAAGGCCGACAGAAAATGCCGAAGCCAAAATAAACACAAAAACGGATGATACAGTGCCGATTAAATCCTGCTGTCTTCTGAATAAAATCATTAAGTTATCAGTTGAAAAGCGGATAAGTAATGTGGTATATATACATATTGCAGCAACGGCGATTGAGGTCTTTTTATTCTCCTTATACAATCCTTTTGCCTGTTTTTTTAATTGTTGTATTGATTTCATTTATATCACCTCATATTAATATAAATAATTTTAGCACAATAAATAATGAATGTAAATCAAAGCAATTATTTATAATTCATTTGTAAGATAATTTTTATTTTCTTTATAAAAAAAATTAATATTAGTGAACACCTCCTACCTGTTTGTTGACACAAGTGGTTAAAAATGTTACGATAATTTTATAGTTATAACCATATATATGGTTCTTTGGATAATTTTTATTTGGGAGGTGCATTATGGAAAACAGGGATATTTTGAGGCATATTGATCATACTCTTCTTAAGGCTGTATCTGACAGACAGGGTATACTGAAATTATGTTCAGAGGCGGTTGAGCATAAAACTGCTTCAGTGTGTATTCCACCGTCATACGTTAAATTTGCAAGGGAGAACTTTCCCTCGCTTAACATATGTACCGTAATAGGATTTCCTCTTGGTTACAGCACTAAGGAAGTAAAGGTGTTTGAAGCGGCCGATGCCATTAAAAACGGTGCCGATGAGGTGGATATGGTAATCAACCTCGGTGATGTGAAAAACGAGGAATTTGAAAAGGTTACCAATGAAATAACAGCAGTTAAGAAAGCCGCAGACGGCAGGATGCTTAAGGTTATTATTGAAACCTGCTATCTTGATGAAGATGAAAAATTAAAGCTTTGCAAATGTGTACTCGATGCAGGTGCAGACTATATCAAAACGTCAACGGGCTTTGGCAGTGACGGAGCCAAAGAAGAGGATATACTCCTTTTTAAGAGGTATTTAGGAAACAGAGCAAAAATCAAAGCCGCAGGCGGAATCAGAACAAGGGAAGCGATGGAAGATTTCCTTGAGCTTGGCTGTGACAGAATAGGAACAAGCAACACAAGTATACTATTCGATTAAATCGACAGATTTAATCGAGTGCCGGGGGTTGAAACGGCTCTTTCCATCGGGATACTCCCTCGAAACGCCGCCGTTTCTCTGGATTTTCGGTGAAATAAATTCTCCGAAAATCTATTCCATTTGGGAACTCTTCGTTCCCAAACCTTCAGCTATGGTGATTTACTAAATTATTAATTAAAAGAAAAACGCAGTTTTTCATTAAATATTTTCGCTTCCTTTTTTAAAAGGAAGTCGGTGTGGTATGAAATACCGCGGTTTTAATATTTTTATTGAAATTATTTATACTTAGGAGGAATTTAATATGTCAGTTAACAATACACCTACACCTCACAACGCCGCAAAATACGGTGAAATTGCAAAAACAGTACTTATGCCCGGTGACCCTTTAAGAGCAAAATTCATTGCTGAGAACTTCCTTACAGACGTAAAGCAGTTCAACAGCATAAGAAATATGTTCGGCTATACAGGCAAATATAATGGCAAGGAAGTATCCGTAATGGGCAGTGGTATGGGTATTCCTTCAATCAGTCTTTACACATATGAGCTTTTCAACTTCTATGATGTTGAAAACATTATCCGTATCGGTACAACAGGCGCTATCCAAGATGATCTTGGTATCGGTGACCTTGTAATTGCTCAGGGTGCTTGTACAGACTCAAACTATGCTTCACACTTTGACCTTCCCGGTACTTTTGCACCTATTGCAAGCTATATGCTTTTAAAGGGTGCTGTTGAAGCAGCAGACCAGCTGGGTGTTAAATATATGGTTGGTAATGTACTTTCAAGCGATGTATTTTACACAGGAAATTTTGACGGTTTAATGAAATGGAGGAGCATGGGCGTTCTTTGTGCTGAGATGGAATCCTTTGGTCTTTACATGAATGCTGCACAGGCAGGTAAAAATGCACTCTGTATACTCACAGTTTCTGACTGCCCGATAAAAGGACTTGAAACAACAGCAGAGGAAAGACAGAATTCATTTACAAATATGATGAAGGTTGCTTTATCACTTGCATAAACTTTAAAATATATTAAACCATATTTAGGGGATGACGCTATGGGAAAGACAGTTACAGACAGAGAACTTGTTCTTGAGGCAATTGAAGCAAGAAAGGCTGCCTATGCACCGTATTCAAATTACATGGTGGGTGCGGCACTTTTGACCAAGGACGGTAAAATTTACAGAGGCTGTAATATTGAATCAGCGGCTTATTCACCGACAAACTGTGCCGAAAGGACTGCTTTTTTTAAAGCTGTTTCCGAAGGCGAAAGAGAATTTGAGGCAATTGCCGTAATAGGAGCACACAGGGATGCCAAGGAAGAGGACTATGGATATTTCTATCCCTGCGGAGTATGCAGACAGGTTATGATGGAGTTCTGCAATCCTAAGAGGTTCAGAATACTGACGGCTAAAAATGCGGATGATTTTACATCATTTTTGCTTGAGGAAATTCTGCCGCATGGTTTTGGACCTAGCGACCTCAATTATTGATTTGGAGAAAAAATGAAATATTCTACGCTTTGCTATATCGAAAAAGGTGACAGCTATCTTATGCTGCACAGAACAAAAAAAGAAAATGATGCAAATAAGGATAAATGGCTTGGCATAGGCGGCAAGTTTGAGGACAGGGAAAGCCCTGAGGACTGTGCTTTTCGCGAGATTAAGGAGGAAACAGGGCTTACTGTCACAAAATACGCTTATAGGGGTATAGTTACATTTATTTCGGATAAATGGGAAACAGAGTATATGCACCTTTTCTCAGTTTACGAATATGATGGTGATATTATCGAATGCGACGAGGGCGACTTGGAATGGATTAAAAAAGACGAGTTGCTCAAGTTAAATATGTGGGAGGGTGACAGAATATTTCTGAACCTCATAGCATTGGCTGATACTCCGTTTTTTTCACTCAAGCTTCAATATGAGGGGGAAAAGCTTATTTGTGCTGTTTTAAACGGAAAAATGCTTAAAGAACGAAAAGAGGGTTAAGATATATGGAAAGAATACTTGTCAGTGCCTGTTTGATAGGGGTGTCGTGCAGATATGACGGTAAAAGCAAGGCAAATGAGGATATAATAAAACTAATGGATAAGTATGAACTTATTCCTGTTTGTCCGGAAATCATGGGCGGTCTTGAAACACCAAGAGATGCTTCTGAGATAACTGACGGAAGAGTTATGTCTAAGGGTGGTAAGGATGTTACTTGTCAATATGAAAAAGGTGCAGAGGAAACGCTTAAGCTTGCAAAGCTTTACGGCTGTAAAAAGGCCATACTCAAGGAGAAAAGCCCATCCTGCGGTTTCGGCAAAATATATGACGGTACCTTTTCAAAGGTAGTTATTGACGGTAACGGAATTACAGCTGACCTGCTTTCGAAAAATGATATAACGGTAGTTGGCGAAACAAATTTGCATTTTTTACTGCATTAATATATAATACTGATTATCCTACATATAACAGATTTTGACATAAGGGGAGGCTTTTATATGGTTTTTGGTGTTGCTGTTCGTGCAGTTGAGTATAATGAAAATGATGCATTGAGAATACATCATCTTATCAGAGTTCATACCTTTGCAAGAATAATAGGCAAATCGGATGGGTTTGACGAGAGTAACCAGAAGATTGCCGAACTTGCGGCTTTGCTGCATGATATTGGCATCCATAATGCTGAGAAAAAATATAATTCAATAGAAGGAAAGTATCAGGAGATTGAGGGCGGTCCTGTTGCCAGAGAAATAATGAGGGATGCACATATCCCTGAATGGATTATTGAACGTGTATGTTATATTGTTGAACATCATCATACACTCGGTGCAATTGACGGTCCGGACTTTCAGGCAGTTGTTGAGGCAGACCTGCTTGTGAATATGTTTGATGATCACCTTAGTAAAGAAAGAATTACACTGCTGAGAGATAAAGTGTTTAAAACAAAAAAAGGAACACAGCTTTTGAACCAGATGTATCTCAGTGATGCATATAGTTACAAAAAAGAAGAAAATTAACTGTCAGGGCCGTCAGACTGCAAAATTAGCAGGGCTGCGGCTTTTTGATATATGGGAGCTGTAAACAGATGGCATTTGACGGAATAGCTGTATCGAATATTGTATATGAACTAAAATCAAAGCTTATCGGTGCAAGAGTTGATAAAATATATCAGCCCAGAGCCGATGAGATAATTTTTTCGGTGCGTTCTTTAAAAGAGGGCAGCTTCAGAGTTCTGCTTTCGGCAAACTCTATGAACCCAAGAGTGCATATCACTGAAATAAAGAAGGATAACCCTATTACTGCACCTATGTTTTCAATGGTTATGAGAAAGCATGTGGCAGGCGGCAGAATACTTGATATTCGTCAGCCGAATTTTGAGCGTATCATTGTCATTGATGTGGAGAGCATGAATGAAATGGGCGATTTGGGCGTTAAACACATAATAACCGAAATAATGGGCAAGCACAGCAATATTATACTTGTGGATGAAAATGACAAAATTCTGGATTCCATTAAGCATGTTTCCCATGACAAAAGTTCAGTAAGAGAGGTGCTTCCCGGCGGAGTGTATGTTTATCCGCCCTCACAGGGCAAAATAAACCCCTTGGAAGCCGACTTTGATATATTTAACAATACGCTTAAAGAAAAGGCGTCACAGACGTTGCAGGCTATTATTTATAAAAGCTTCACGGGTATAAGTCCCGCTTATGCATCGGAGATTTGCCATAATTCAGGTTTTGATTCCTCCAACAGGGGAGAACAGCTTAATGAAAACGATATAAAAAATCTTTGGATGAACTTTTCATCAGACATAAGCAGAATAAAAAATGGTGAGTATACTCCCAATATTGTGTTTGACAAGAACGGAAATGTTGTGGATTTCTTTTCGCTTTCCTCTAAGCAGTACGCAGGCTTTGATATAAAGGATTACGAGTCATTCTCAGAGCTTTTGGAGAACTTTTATAAGAAAAGGGATAACCTTTATCATGTGCGTCAGCGTGCCCATGATGTAAGAAGGATAGTTGTGTCAAACATTGAACGATGTGTTAAAAAGAACGATATTCAGCAAAAAGCACTTAAGGATACAGAGAATAGGGAAAAATACAGGCTCTACGGCGAACTTATTACTGCTAATATTTATTCAGTTGAACCAAACAGCAGCAAGCTTATTGCCCAGAACTATTATGAAGCGGATATGCCCGAGATTGAAATTCCCCTTGACCCGATGCTCACACCTACTGAAAATGCGACTAAATATTTCAACAGATACAACAAGTCAAAACGTACCTATGCGGCTACTATTCTCCAGAAAGAGCAGAATGATGCCGAGCTTAATTATCTGGAGAGTGTGCTTTCTGCAATTGATGCTTCGGATGATGACAGTGATATTTCCGAGATAAGACGTGAGCTTATAAGCGAAGGGTATATCAGGGCGAAAAAGCAGGACAAGAGCAAGGGCGTTAAGAAAACAAAGCCGCTGCATTTTGTATCCTCTGACGGCTTTGATATTTATGCTGGAAAAAGTAATATACAAAATGATGAGCTTACACTGAAATTTGCGGACAGTGATGATATGTGGCTGCATACGAAAAACATACCCGGTTCGCATGTAATAATCAAGTGCGGTGAACAGCCTGTCCCAGACAGAACAATTGAAGAAGCGGCAGTCATTGCGGCATACTACAGCAAGGCGAAGGACTCTTCAAAGGTTCCTGTTGATTTTACACCCAGAAGGTATGTTAAAAAGCCTAACGGAGCAAAGCCCGGCATGGTCATTTATGTGCAGAACAGGACTGCTTATGTTGACCCCGACGAGAGCCTTGTGAACAGGCTTGAAGCAGATAAATAAATCGATAAATAAATCAAATAAACAATACAAAACAGGCATGAGATAAAAAACGGTTTATCTTATGCCTGTTTTGATTTATATCAGCGTCTTCTGACGAATCGTACTCTATTTGATACATTGCCCCAGTCGATGACATTAAACCAGTTGTCAATGTAGGTATTTCGTTCGTTTTTATATTTCAGATAATATGCGTGTTCCCATACATCCATTGGCAGTATGGGCCACGAGGTATCGGACAAAGGCACATCCTGATTGGGAAGATTTTCAATTCTCAAACCATTTTTAGAGTCGGCAACAAGGAATGCCCAGCCTGAACCAAACTGGCTTAGCCCGGCTTGCTTTATTTTTTCTTTAAATTTATCATATGAGCCGAAAGTATGGAGTATTGCGGCTTCCAGCTCTTTTGAAATAGTGCTGGTGCCCGCAGGTGCCATTGAGTTGAAATACATATTGTGGTTAAATACGCCTCCTGCGTTTCGCTTAACAGGGACTTGAATGTCCTTGGGAAGGGCGTCAATGTTTTTAAGAAGTTTTTCAAGACTCCAGTCATAGTACTCGGGATATGGTTCAAGTGCTTTATTCAGGTTATCAATATAGCTTTTAAAATGCTTGTCATGATGATAGTGCATTGTTTCTGCATCAACATAGGGTTCAAGCGCGTCATAGGCATATGGCAGGGGAGGCAGTTCAAATGGATAATGATCGGTCATGCTTTTCCTCACTGAGTTATTGTTTTATAAATAATATATGAATTTCTTACAAAATCGATACACTGTTTGTGAAAGTAGACAAGCGTCAGTAAATTATGATATACTGAATTTGAAATAATTTCCTATATTTAATATATAGGAAAATTCAGTTAAGGGAGCTGGGTTTATGAAGAAGAAAATTTTATCGGCAGTACTGGCTTTTACAATACTCGTTTCATCATTTGCAGGTTCGTTGAAATTTGAGACATTAAACGGACTGAATAATTTGGTTACGGCAAGTGCAGCCGAACAAACTGGAGATACATTAAAGACAAAGTTTAATAAAACACTTTTGTTTGCTGATGATGCGGCTTTTGATGCCGAGCTTAAAAGAGTCAGTGACGAGCTTCTTCCACAGTATGAGAAAGCAGCGCAAAACATTAATACGATTGATGATGTTATGAAGGTACTTAAATTGTATGATGAATGCAATTATGCCCTGTCACGTCTGGGATGCTACTCTGATGCAGGCATATGTCTTGACGGAAGCAATGTGACAGCTATTGAACAGTATAACAGCTTTAGAAATTTATCTGATTACTGCAATCAGATTACTTTGTCGGCTTATAAGCTGCTGAAGGACAAGGATGAGCACTTTTTAAGCAGTCTGCTGACAGATGAAAGGTTAAAACCCTGGCACAATATGCTTAGTGATATTATAAACGGCAGTATGTTTTCGGAATATGAAAGGTATATGCTTGAGCCTGCCGAAAAAGCAAGGGACAGTTATGAGAATATATATAATACACTGATAAATACCGATTTGGTTTATGAATCCATAACTGCACCTGACGGCAGTCAGATTGAGGCAAACCTTACAAACAGCTTCTCTGCAGGTGATGCCTATAATGACGGTGTTTTCAATAAAAAAATTATGGAGTCTTATTATCAGTCCCTTAAAAATTATGAAAATACTTTTGCCGGATTATTAAACAGTTATATTTCTTCTTCCGAAAGTTTGGCTCAAAGATACGGATATTCTTCAGTGCTTGAAATGTCTGCCGCTTCAGATGGAATAACTCCTGATTCGGTTATGAATTTAATTAAGGCAGGCCGCCAGAACACAAGCATTTTTGAGCGGTATATGAAAATGGAGGATAAAGCTTACGGCTATGATTCCGAAAATCCCGATGCTGAATTAAAGCCGGTTTTTGAAGTGCCTGATGCAAGCTTTAAGTATGAAGATGCAAGAGAGATACTCGTAAAGGCATTGGCACCGCTTGGTGATGAATATATATCAATTCTGAATAAGGCGTTTGACGAAGGTTGGATTGATGTGTATCCTGATGACAATAAGGTTTCAGGAGGCTTAACATTAGGTTATGCAGGTGCAGTGCCTTGTGTAATAGTTAATTATACGGATGATTATAACAGTCTTTCCACATTGGCACATGAGCTCGGGCATGCAATTCATGATTATTTATCAAGCACAAATCAGGCAAGCAGCTATTGCAATATGGCTACAAGCTTTACAGCTGAAATAGCTTCCTTGACAAACGAACTTCTGCTTGCAAGATATATGGAGGATAGTGCCAAGACTGAGGATGAGCGTCTTTTTTATCTTATGAAAGAGTTTGATATTTACAATGTTAACTTTTTCGGCAATTTAGTCACTACGGACTTTGAGTATGAAATAAGAAATGTAGTTAACAGCGGAGGCGTACTTACTGCTCAAAAGCTTGATGATACCTTTGATCGTATATTGCATGTGTATTACCCCGACAGTGCGGCGATGAAGAACAGAGATGTAAGCTGGATTTATATTTCACAGCTATATTCTCCGTATTATTCAAAAAGCTATGGTTTTGCCGTATCTGCTGCAGCTAATGCAACAGACAATATATTAAGTGGTAATAAAAGAGCTATTTACAACTATATCGATTTTCTTAAGGCAGGAAGCAGCAGGAAACCAAATGAGCTTTATGCCCTTGTGGGAACAAGCCTTACAGACCCGTCATTTGTTCAGCCATTTTTTGATCGCTGCAACAAAATAATTGACGAATCAGAGGCAATAATTGCAAAGAGTGCTAAATAATAAAAAAGGCAAAGTCAGAACCTTGAGGGCTTTGCCCTCAAACACCCACAAGGGTTTCACCCTTGACCCACATAAACCCGCATAGATATGCGGGTTTTTTGTCTCCGCTTTTTTAAGTAAGTTATTTAAATATTAGAAACAATAATTATAATTACATAAAATATTGATATAGCTATACAATCGTTTCTTATTTCTTTCTTTATCTCTGATATGTAAAAAGACTGTAATTCTAAATTATTTTTGTTTATGGTTTTATTTTGAACTTCAATATATTTATACAGTACCAATGCAGATATAAATAATGCAGTTACTAATATGATTTTAAGTATACTTGAAACATATGATATAGCCACCAAAAAGATAACTGTCCCTATTTTTCCGGAAGTCTGTGTATTCTTAATTACCAGAGAATGGCCGTATTTAAAATTCCATAATACTGTCACAACTATATAATGAATATACTCAATTACAACGAGTATACCGATTATATTTAAAAATATATCTAAAAGCTTCATAGAATACCTCCAATATTTAATGTCAAAAACTCAAATTAACGGAGAACCGAATGGTTTCCGCTTCAGGCTTAGGACAAAGTCAGAACCTTGAGGGTTTTGCCCTCAAACACCCACAAGGGTTTCACCCTTGACCCACATAAATCCGCATAGATATGCGGGTTTAATAAAGGTTTTTGGTCTTGCTTTTTTCAAAAAGCAAGTGGGTTTGGACTCTGGAATGAAGGCGTAGCATGTTTTAAATTCCAGAATTCATATATGTAATAATCCAAGAATTATAGCTACAAATAATAACGATGTCGCAATATGACACTTAAATCTCTCTTTCTTTATTTCGGTCATGTAAGAAGACTGTAGCGCCCAATTATCCTTGTTTTTAGTTCTATTCTGCAAATCTATATAATTATAAAATCTTAATATAGGTATAATTAATACAAGGAATAATATTATTTTCGGTATTAATGAAACAAAAATTAATGATGTTGCAAGAACAACTCCTATTATAATACTGGTTATAGTACTAAAATTTCTTAAGGGTAAATCGTTATTAAAATTCCATAGTATTTTTTTAAAAGTAAAATAGAAAGTCAAAATTATGGCAAGTGAACCGATTACATCTAAAGTTATATCTAAATATCCCATAGAAAACCTCCAACATTACCGGAGGAGTTCATAGAATGTCCTCCTCCGGAATATCCAGCTAATATATTTTATTCTACTTCATAGTCTACTCCGTAAAGATTATTTACAATCTTTTCAGAAAGTCTATAGCTATTATTTTTATAAACTAAGCCATCATAATATACTTTATTATTAAATTCTTTATGGTTCCCATCATTTACTACATATTTATGTCCACAATTCTTTAGTGTTTTTGATTTTAATCCTGAACTTGAATCTTTTCCATAATAGCTGTAGGCATAAGATTTACAACTTAGTGTTATTGATGAAGTTATAGAAATCACACCATCTTTTACTAAACCAATCGCATACACTATTGGGCTTGCTACAGTACTTGGTATAATAAGATAAGTCATTAAATCCGTGACAAGAGTTGCAACCTCTCCATTATATCTTTTTACTTTATAGGAAACAATTTATGACACTTTTTTAAGTGACATAATAATATAACACCCTAAATTACAAAAAGGGACAAAACTTGAGAAAAATTTAGTTTATTGCAAAGAGTGGTAAATAACAATAAATAATAAAATGGACAAAGTCAGAACCTTGAGGGTTTTGCCCTCAAACACCCACAAGGGTTTAACCCTTGATCCACATAAACCCGCATAGATATGCGGGTTTAATAAAAGTTTTTGGTCTTGCTTTTTTCAAAAAGCAAGTGGGTTTGGGCACCGCCCAAGGTTTTCACCCTTGACGCACATAAACCCGCATAGATATGCGGGTTTAAATAAAGGTTTTTGGTCTTGCTTTTTTCAAAAAGCAAGTAGGTTTGGGCAACGCCCAAGGTTTATATACGCGCTAAAGCAGAAAACTGAAACTATTTGTTTTCTATTTTTTTTGTCATAATAAATTACTTTTTGAAGTCAGCTCAAAAATAGCTAAAAAACAGCTTGGTGAGCTGTTTTTTTTATGTAATAAATTTAACGTATCAGCACTTGTTTTTTATTGGAATTTTCTTTATAATGGTGACAAGTGGTGGAATGTAGTGGTAATGTGGTTGATTAGGGTGGAAAAATACCGTTTGGGTGAAGCGAGGTGAGATGAGATGTTCATAGGTGAGTATTCACACAGTCTTGATGCAAAGGGCAGGCTTATTGTTCCTGCTAAATTTCGTGAAGACCTCGGTGAGCGTTTTATCTTAACAAAGGGTATTGACCGCTGTTTATATATTTATACAAGGAGCGAATGGCAGACATTTGAGGACAAGCTTCGTCAGCTGCCCCTTGCCAATGCAGATGCAAGACGTTTTACACGTTTCTTTCTTTCGGGTGCGGTTGAATGCGATACCGATAACCAGGGAAGAATTATAATACCTCAGAGTCTTCGTACCTATGCCGGACTTTCAAAGGAAGTCATTTCTGCAGGCGTCGGAACAAAAATCGAAGTTTGGAGCAAGGAAAACTGGGATGCTGAATGCAATCCTGAAAATCTGGACGACAAAATCATGGAGTCAATGGGACTTTTCGGAATATAATGGAGTGGTTATAAGTGGAATTTAATCATGTATCGGTACTTCTTAATGAGGCAGTAAACGGTCTTAATATCAAGGAAAACGGCATTTATGTTGACGGAACACTGGGCGGCGGAGGTCACAGCAGTGAAATAGTTAAGCATATTGCAGGCGGAAGGCTTATCGGAATAGACCAAGATACAGATGCTATTAAGGCCGCTTCCAAAAGACTTGAAGAATATAAAGACAGATTTACAGCTGTCCACAGCAATTTTTATAACGTCAGAGCAGTGCTTGATGAATTGGGCATTGAAAAAGCTGACGGGTTTTTGCTTGATCTCGGTGTTTCGTCATACCAACTTGATGAAGCAGAGAGAGGCTTTTCATACATGAATGATGCCCCTCTTGATATGCGTATGGACAGAGACAACGAATATTCCGCATGGGATGTAGTTAACGAGAAAAGCGAAAAAGAGCTTAACGACATCATTTTCAGATATGGTGAGGAAAAATGGGCGAAGCGTATTGCACAGTTCATAGTAAACGAACGTGCCCAAAAACCAATAGATACAACATTTGAGCTTGTAGAGGTAATTAAAAAAGCGGTTCCCAAGGGCGCAAGACGAGATGGTCCTCACCCTGCAAAAAGAACCTTTCAGGCGATTAGAATAGAGGTTAACGGTGAGCTTGCAATTCTTGACAAGGCCGTTGACGATATGGTTGCTTCCCTTAATAAGGGCGGCAGACTTTGTATAATAACGTTTCATTCTCTTGAGGACAGAATTATTAAAAATGCAATGAGAAGGCATGAAAATCCATGCATCTGCCCTCCGGAATTTCCTGTTTGTATGTGCGGAAAAATACCGGACGGAAAAGTAATAACAAGAAAACCCATACTTCCTTCGGAAGAGGAACTAGAGCTCAATCCGAGGGCGAGAAGTGCCAAACTCAGAATTTTGGAAAAAATCTAAAAAACTTATTTGGGGGACTGTTTAATGCACGAGAAAGAGCTTGCTTATACAGATTTTAATAAAAAAACGACTTACAGCAGTTACAATTATGGAACTGCTGCTTATGATATAGATTTTAAGGAACATGAGAAACAGGAAAAACGTCGTGTGCATGATGAAGAACGACGTAAAAAACAAATCAGAATTGAAAAGGCAGAGGCAAGTCTTAATATTAAACAAACTCTTCAGCTGGCATTAGCTGCAGGTGTTTTTTGCTTTGGCTGTGTAATTACAATTATAGGTGTATCATCGGTAACTGAAATGCGCTATAATATTACTCAGCTTAAAAGCCAGCTTAATACAGTTCAGAACGAAAATATAGTGCTTTCTTCAGAAATCAGTGATACAATAAATCTTGACTATATTGAAGAAAGAGCTAAAAATGAGCTTGGTATGACTGAACCTCAAAGCTATCAGATAAAAACAATAAGCGTGCCGGAACAGAGTTATACTGTACAGTATAATGACAGTGCGAAGGACGAGCCTAAAGTTGATGCTAAACTTATAAAAGAGTTCTTCTCAAGAGGCTGATACGCTTGAAGGGATTGATTATAATTGAAAAAGAATAAAAGTAAGCAAAACATAAGAATAAGACGTCAATGGCTTATTCTTTTTGCTATGTCGGCTATAATGGTTGTGCTTATGGCCAGAATTGCGTACATAAAGGTGGTACACGGTGAAGAATACGAAGATGCCGCCAAAAATCAGCAGACCGATGATTATGATAACGTTATAGTAGCAAACAGAGGCTCTATAGTAGACCGTAATAATCAGGCATTTGCTGTATCCACAAGAGTGTATGACCTTGCTTTGGATGTTCGTGTGCTTGTGCAGTATGATGACGCGGAGATAGAAAAAACTTTAAACGGCCTTGCCGGCTTGGATTTTCTTAGTCTTGATTACAGCACTATTAAGGCATATACGGTTAAGGATGAAAACGGAAATCCTGCTGCCGATACACACTGGAAGGTGCTTGCTAAAAAAATCACCCGTGAACAGAAGGAACAGATAGAGGCACTTGGGCTTAAAGGTGTTGTATTCGGTGCTGACACAAAACGAAGCTATCCGCTTGGAACTGTTGCAGCTGATGTTGTCGGATTTATTCGAGGCGACAGCTCATGGGGACTGGAAAGTGAGTATAACACAGTACTTTCGGGTGTAAACGGACGTGAATTTAAAACCTATGACGGGAACAGTTCAGCCATTGTCCAGACAGTGGAGGCACAGGATGGCTCAACTGTTGTCACAACTCTTGACTATACTATTCAGCAGTATGCGGAACAGGCGGTAGCGCAGGCTATTAAGGATTACAGTCCAAACCACGCCGCTGTGCTTGTTATGAACCCGAATACCGGTGAAGTTTATGCGATGGCAGACTCTCCGACATTTGACCCTAACGACCCTTCAAATCCTAAGGCTGTAAACACAAGCGAGGCTTTTGCCCAAGAGTGGGATGCAAAGAGCGAGGAAGATCAGTATTCTTACCTTTTGGACAGTTGGAAGAACTTTAATATTTCATATACATTTGAACCAGGTTCCATTTTCAAGCCGATGGTTGTTGCGGCGGCATTGGAGGAGGGAGCTGTTACTAAAAATGATACATTTTATTGCAGCGGTCAGAAAACAGTATATGACCGAGTAATAAACTGCTGGCAGAAATCGGGTCACGGTTCTGAAACGCTTCAGCAGGTACTTTCAAATTCATGCAACGTGGCAATGATGGATATTGGTCAGAAACTTGGTACGGAATTATTTTATAAATATCAGAGAGATTTCGGTTTTGGTGAAAAAACAGGCATAGACCTTCCCGGTGAGGCTTCTGCATCAACTCTTCTTTATGCAGAGGATGCAATCGGTCCGGTTGACCTTGCAACAATGAGCTTCGGTCAGTCCTTCAACTGTACAGCAATTCAGGTGCTTTCTGCGTTTTCGTCTGTTATTAACGGCGGAGATCTTATGCAGCCGTATATTGTTTCCAAAATAGTTAACTCTAACGGTGATGTTACTTACGAGAAAAAACCTACTCTCATCAGAAAGGTAATAAGTGAGGATACCAGCGATACCGTAAGAAAATATCTTCAGGCGGTAATTGATACAGGTACAGGAAGTAAGGCAAAGATTGAAGGCTATGCAATCGGCGGTAAAACAGGTACTGCTCAGCAGGCTATTCGTGCCAACGAAGAATACACAGTTACGTTTGTTGGTTTCCTTCCTGTTGACAATCCGCAGATAATAGCTATTGCAATCATTGATAAACCGTCCGTATATACTGAAGGTTCTGCTTCGGCAGCACCTATGCTTAAGGGACTGTTGGAAAATATCATTAAATACATGGGAATTCAGAAAACAGAAGCTGTCACAGCAGCCTCAAATGCAGAGAACAGTACGGTTGTGCTTGATGATTTGACACAGTATACAACCAATGAGGCTATATCATATCTGTCTCTTAAGGGACTCAACTATCAGGTTGTAGGTGAGGGCAGCAAAGTTACCAGCTCGGCACCGCATGCGGGTACAGAGGTGCAGGAGGGTGCAACGGTTATTCTTTATGTAACCAAGGCTCCGGGTGAAGATAATACCGTTCAGGTGCCTAGCGTGCTGGGACGAAATTACGATGAGGCTGTCGCGGCAATTATGAATGCCGGTCTGAGCCCTGTTGTTGAGGGTGATGAAAGCGGAGTTGTAACAAGCACAAGCCCCCAAAAGGGTGAAACCGTTGACAAGGGTTCTGATATAAAGCTGACCTTTGAGGTTAAGAATGACGGTATATCCGAAGGCTCAGGTGGTGATGAAACGGGTGCAGGCGATACGGGAGAAACAACAGGTACAACAGGTGCTTCCGGTAAAACTGCGGCAGGCGGTACTTCGGCAGGACAAAAGACCGTTAACACTACCAGAAAATCGGGAAATGTGGTAACAAATAAAAAATAGTCCAAATAAGAAACTTTTATATGTTTTGATTTAGCATACGAGGTGGGTGTATTTGTTAATAATAATTTTACTGGAGTTGTTTTTAACTATTATAATGGCTATTGCAAATTTAAAAATTCGTGATAAAAATAAAATTATAACCGTTCAATATCTATTAAACTTTATTTATATATTTTCTTTAAGTATAGCTCCTTATTTAATAAGGTTAGGGAAACTTGGAAATGTTTTTGTATTTTTGAAAGCAGTTGTTTTGATAACGAGTTTTCAGTTTTATGCGACTGATTTTATAAGGTATATGAAGGATTTAGATAATACTAAAGATGATACTCAGTCAGCCAAGAAAATTATGAAGAAAGCTTTGTTAAATCATTTAGTTTTTATTGGATTGTATCTTATTGTTTTGTATTTTGAGTATAAAAATATATAAAATGAAGAACTCTGAATATCGTATTTGAATTATGGTATACGGAGTTCTTCGCATTTAATATTATTATATTAGGAGGAAATTAAAATGTTGGAACAAATAAAAAAATTGATATTTAAGATATTAAGCATTTTGATTGTATTATTATTATCTTTAGTTACTACTTTTTCAACCGCTTTAGCCCAAGAAAATGTTTCATGGGAGGAAAACAATGGTGATATTGCTATATATACAACAGAATTTAAAGATTTGTATAATATATCATATCTAAATACTGCTACAAAAATAGAAGAAGATACATATGAAAAGAACGTTATGAATGGAATTAGGCTTTTGATGGTAAACGGTGGATTTGTTCCTGACCCCGGAACGCTTTTATATGATGATAATGTAGTTTATATTTCTGCAAATAGGCTTGCGGATGTAATAGGAGTTAAAATACAAACTTACAATGGTGATTATGGAATATCTATTTCAATGAAAAATGACAGTTCTTCTCTAACTATGAAGGAGTATGAACAGTTTGCTGATTTGAATGGGGAAAAAATTGAAATGCAAGACTGTCTAGAGTATATTAATGGAGAAGTATATGTACCTTTGCGATTTGTTGTTGAAAAATTGGGGGGCAAGGTAGAATATATACATGACTATGTAAATTCGATTTGCCATGATGAAAGCTACGAAGACGAACCTGATATAAATATGATTGTTGTTGAGATGCCATCTAACCATGAGAAAACATATACAGTTGAGGAAGGCTTATCTATAATAAAAGAAATGTCTGTTGAAGAGCATAATAATGTAGTTGAATATATGAAAGAAATAAATGAATCTTTTGGTGAGGAACCTGACTATGATCCGCTATCGATTAAATATGTTGGTTATGACATAGGCAGATATTATGTTTATGAGCTTGAAGGTTATGAAACACTGCCAATATTTTTTAATAAATATACCGGAGAGGTATACAGTAATAAGCCGGGTTTGCCATTCGTAAACATTAGTAAAGGTTTTATAAATATAGGCTGGTTATTTCAATAGTTATATGCTCTACTGTTTTCCAGTGCAATATTAAATATAAAAAATCCGCTTTGGTTATAAAAAGCCAATAGCGGATTTTCTATTTATTATTACTTAGCACTTTCAATCATTGCGGTCATTTCACTTTCGGATATGCCATCTAAAACCATTATAGAATAGGAATATCCGTCCTTCTGCCATAAAGCCAGATTATAAGTGTCGTCATTGCCCTTTAATGTAACTGTAAAATCACCAATGGTACAGCTTTTTTCGGAGCTGTATTCGGTGTAATCACCGCTGACATCATCACTTCCAAGAGCTTTTCTGAAAACAAGTTCTTCGGTATCGCCTGTATATGTTATTTCCGAAAGGTTATCCCAGTATAAGGAATATGTTTTCTTCTCAACGGTGAAGGGAACGCTTTCAATATCCTTAACTTCAAAGCCGACATGTTGAGAAAGTTCATCAATTGAATCAAATTCTTCAATATCAGGAACGACCTGTGTATGTGGACCACTTTGCAAAGGCGGCTTGCTTTGTTTTGTCATAATGCCGTTTATGCCCCAAATGCCTGCAAACAGCATTAAAAAACATGCGGCAATCGTAAGGGGTTTTCTGTAGCCGTGATAGGTGTTTTTAATCGGTATTTTTTCAAAATCCACGGCATTGATTTTTTTCATAATACGCTCATGCATTTGAGGGGTTACCTCAATACATTCCATAATTGTGCTGTATCTGTTATTCAAAATCATACACCTCCTTCAGTACGGCTTTCAGCCTGCTCCTTCCTCTTTGCAGCAAAGAACGGACGGTCTGTTCATTTTTGGACAGTATTTCCGCAATTTGGGCAGTGGAATACCCCTCATAATAATACAGGTGAATAACCTCACTATATTTGGTTGGAAGCTCCTTCACTGCATCCCACACAAAAGACAAATCCTCTGCTTCATTGCTTTGCAATTGCTCACTAAGCTCGTCAGCAGTTCTTATACTGTTGTATTTAATCTTGTTTTTGCTCAAATTACCAGCAACACGCATCAGCCATGCCTTTTCGTTTACAGGTGCTTCAAATTCAGGACATGCTTTTATGTATTGAATAAGTGTATCCTGCAATATATCCTCTGCATCGCTCATATTATGCACATAGGAATAGGCAAGGCGTAAAATTGAATTTCCGTATTCTTTTAACAGACGTTCCGCCTGAACATTTATGCTTGCCCTTTCGGCAAAATCCGATGAGGCTTGAGCAGTGGAAATGGTGTTTGACAGCAGTGCCGCAAACCTGAATCTCAAAAGCTTAAGGCTTAATTTGATATATGCCCCAATATAATTGAAGCCTTTATAAGCTTCAATCATCTAATCACCCCCAATATGAATCATAAAATAGAATCACCCTGATTTTTACTGTAATTCACGCATTAAAGCGGTCATAACGCTCTGATCTAAACCGCTGGATTGGTCATCAACTGAGATTGAGTATGAATAAGTGCCATCGTTCCAAACTGCAACGTATGCTTTGCCGTTTTTGCATTTAAGAATTGCATCTTCGTCATTTATTTTAACTTTGACCATTTGTTTGTAGTCAAAATAATTTCCGCTGCAATCCTCAAGTCCTAAACACTTTCTGATACGAAGCTCATTATCCGTACTTTTGTAAATTACATCAATAAGGTCGCCTTTAATAGCCTGTATTACTTCTTCTTTAAAGCCTTCCGGTATACTTTTTGGAAGTGTTATTTCAAAGCCTGCATTTTTTTGTGCATCTTCAATTGTTGTACACTCGATAAATGGATTGGGAAGCTGTGCAATAAATTTGGGTTTGGCATCAGATGCGAAGGTATTAACTGTAAATACAGGTGCAGACGAAACTAATAAAGCACAAAGTGCGGCAGTAACTAATTTTTTCATAATTCATTATCCTTTCTTTTATAAACATCATTATATATTTTTTGGTTCTGTATTGTAAACAAATGAGAAGTTAAAAATGTTGCATTAATAAATAATTTATTTATAAAATTAAAAAACTATTGACAATTTATTTTTTCGGTAATAAACTGAACATGTTCAGAACATGTTCTAAATATAATAGAAAGTGTGATGTATATGAAGTGTATGCAGGCAAATGAGTCTGATATGAGAGAAAAAATAATGCAGGCTGTGCGTGAGCTTATAAAAGAGGGTATCGCAGTTGAAAAAATTACGGTACGAGCCATTGCAAAAAAGGCGGATGTTGGTGTCGGTCTAATAAATTATCACTTCGGCAGCAAGGACAATCTGCTTCAAATTGTGCTGGCTGAGATTATGGCTGAAACCGCAAAAGAGTATATGGCAAATGAACTTGCCGATGATTCATCACCTCGAAAGGATAAGCTTAAGTCAATAATAAAAAATCTTTATGTGCTTACAATACAGTATGAGAGCATTATAAAATTTCTTGTTCTCCAGTGCGTTCAAAAGGGCGATATGAGTGCCGAACTGACGATTATGCCACTTTTGAGACAGGTATTCGGGAATGATAAAAACGAAATTGAGCTTAGGATAATAGCTTTGCAGATATTAAAACCGATTCAGGTGGCATCACTGTCGGCAGAGAGCTTCCGTGTATACACCGGTATTAATCTGTATGACGAAAAGCAGAGAGGGGAATTTGTCGACATTCTTGTTGACAACTTAGTTTAAGGAGGAATTATAATGGAGTTAAACAGTTATATGGATCAGGGAATACAGTCAATATCAAGTACGGTGTCGTCTTTTTATTTGAATAATGTGAAGGGTATAAAATTTCTGGCGACATTTCTTCCGTCTTTGGCAAAAGGAAGTAAGCTAAGAAAAAACTACGAGAAAAACGGACTGCATGTTCCGCCGTTTTTAATAGCAAGTATTGCATCACAGTGTAATCTGCATTGTGCAGGCTGTTACGCAAGGGCAGACGGAATGTGTTCAGAGCATTTGTCAGAGGAAATGAAAACCGAAGACTGGAGAAGGGTGTTTGACGAGGCGGCAGAGCTTGGTGTTTCATTTATTCTACTGGCAGGCGGTGAACCGCTTCTTAAGCGAGATGTTATTGATATTGCGGCAGAGCATAAAGGAATTGTATTTCCTGTTTTCACAAACGCAATGCTCGTTAATGATGACTATTTGAAACTGTTTGATGAAAAACGCAATCTTATTCCTGTTATCAGTGTTGAAGGCAGTGATGAACAGACAGATTTGCGCCGAGGAAAAGGCGTTGCTGAAAAAATAAAAAGCGTTATGGCCGAGCTTAAAAAAAGAGGAATTTTGTTTGCGGTATCAGTTACTGTTACAAATCAAAATCTGCATACGGCGGTTTCCGAGCAGTATTTAAGAGAGTTAAGACAAAAAGGCTGCGGTGTTGTTTTTTATGTTGAGTATGTGCCGGCTGAAAAGGGTACAGAAAATCTTGTTCTTACATATGACGATCTCGAATGGCTTAATGGCGAAACACAGAGATTAAAGAGTATAATAAAGGATATGACAGTTTTATCTTTTCCCGGTGATGAGGAATATATGGAGGGGTGTCTTGCGGCAGCACGTGGATTTTTCCATATCAATCCCAACGGCGGTGCAGAGCCTTGCCCGTTTTCACCTTTTTCTGTGCTTAACCTGAAGAGAAACAGCATCAAAGAGGTACTACAGTCGGAGTTTTTCGAGAAGGTCAGATGTATTAGCAAGAATGCCAAGGAGCATAATGGCGGATGTACGCTGTTTATGCATGAGGAAGAAGTCAAAAAATCAGTTGCGGGAATGTGAGGTATAATTATGGAAAATAAGAAAATTGCTTTACTTTTTTACTCTGTGTCGGGTCAGACACGTTTTGCGGCTCAGAAAATGAGAGATATGCTTAACTGCGATATTTTTGAAATTCAAACAGAGGAATTAATAAAGGCTGATGTTTTTTCAAGATACTATCACGGAATTAAGCAGATGAAAAGCAGAGAGCTGCCAAAGCTTAAAAAAATGAATTTTAATCCGGACATGTATGACTGTATTATTTTAGGTTCTCCTACATGGGGAAGTGACTGTACTCCGGCGGTAAAGGCTTTTGCCAAAAACAATAAAATAGAAAACAAAAAGATGTGCCTCTTTGCAACTTGTGCGGCTTCGGGTGACAAGGAATGCATTGAGTCAATGAAAAAACTGTTTCCAAATAATGACTTTATTAGTACCGCTTCCTTTACAAATCCCAAAAAGTCGGATAAACTTAAGCTAAAAAAGAAACTGAAAGATTTTACAGGAAAGATTTTGAGGGATTAAATGGGAACAGAAACATCGGTAAGGGGATACGGGCTGAACTCAAACACACTTAAATTCATTGCAATTATTGCAATGACAATTGACCATTTGACGTGGGTTTTGGCGTCGGATTATTTAATGAATCCCGGTATAATTCTGCTCCATATGATAGGCCGTATTACTGCACCGATAATGTGCTATTTTGTTGCAGAGGGATATTATCATACGCATGATTTGAAAAAATATATAACCCGAATGTTTATATTTGCGATAATTTCTCACTTTGCATATAACTTTGCCTTTGGCATACCGTTTGTGCCATTTAAAACAGGGGTATTAAATCAGACAGGTGTTATTTGGGCACTGGCATGGGGTCTTGTTGCTCTTGCGGCTGCTGAAAGCGATAAGCTTAAGCAGTGGCAGAAAACAACTGCCCTTATTCTTTGCTGTGTTGTTGCTTTTTGTGCGGACTGGAGCAGTATTGCAGTACTGTGGGTTTTTTATTTTGGTACAAACAGAGGCAATTTAAAAAAACAGGCGACTAAGATGATGATGGTTATCAGTGTGTATGCATTAGTTTTTATTATTTTTGTTAATGAGGTATATGGTCTTCTGCAGCTGAGCGTTGCACTTGCAATACCGCTTATTTCTATGTATAACGGTGAGCGGGGAAGCTGGAAGGGTATGAAATGGTTCTTTTATGCCTACTATCCTCTGCATCTTATAATTGTCGGTTTAATTCGTATTGCACTGACCCACTGAGGTTTAATGGTCGGCGGTATTTAAAACACAATAGAAAAGATTATTGAAATAAGGTCTCCTTTGTATGTATAATATTAACATCGAAGGGGGCTTTTTTATTGGAAACACTCAGAAGAAAAATAGAGCAGTATATACCAAAATGTGAGCAGGAGGAGTATGATAAGGCACTCATGCTTGAATATATGACGAAAAATGACGATGTGCTTTTAAGGTCAAATACAGCTGCACACTTTTCGGCATCGGCATGGGTTGTAAACAAGGACAGATCAAGGGTATTGATGGTTTATCATAATATATATGATTCATGGTCATGGACAGGCGGTCATGCAGACGGTGAAAGCGATTTGCTCTCGGTGGCAGTTCGTGAGGTTAAGGAGGAAACGGGTATTACTTTAGCTGTTCCGGTTTTTGAGGATATTTTTTCTCTTGAGGTGCTGACTGTTGACGGTCATATAAAAAACGGCAGGTACGTTTCATCACACCTGCATCTTAATGTTTCGTATCTAATTGAAGCGGATGAGCAAGAGGTGCTTCATATAAAGCCTGATGAAAACAAGGGTGTCAGGTGGTTTTCCCTTGATGAGGCTATGGAGGCCGTAAGCGAGAAGTGGATGAAAAAATGGATATATAAAAAGCTTATAAACAGAATAAAATAATATTGTGAAACTAATGCTTTCTTGACATATTGCTCCAATTATATTGTTATTTTTTCAATATCTGCTTATAATTGTATTAAGCATCAATTTGCGTAAGCTGAACGTGGAGGATTGCATATGAAAAAATATTTTAACTTTACAAAATATATTGCGGTTCTGGCTTCGGTTTTAGTTTTGCTTTTAGGCTGCACTTCATCAGATGACAGAAGATGCAGCATGAATAAATTCAGCCTGAATGAGATAATTGCCTGTGCAATGGATGATGGCGAGATTAACTCTTTGTCTATGCCTGATGAATGGGTCAACTGGGAAGATACATGGAGCGATATTAAGCTGTTTTATAATATTGAGCATACCGATACAGATATGGGTTCTGCCGAGGTACTTGATGCATTTTCTGCATTCGCTACTGATGGTGAAAACAGCGGAGATATTGGTGATGTCTCCTATGTATATGCCCATGAGGCTGAAAAACAAGGACTGACATTGAAATATAAAACTACATATTGGGACGAAATTCCTTCATGGGCAAAGGATGATGACGGTGACTGGGTAGTTTGCTATACAGGTTCGCTGGCATTTCTTATAAATAATGATATTGTTTCTGAACCACCTGACTCTTGGGCAGATATACTTAAGGGTGACTATAAGGTTGGGATAAGTGATGTTATTAACGGTTCATTGGGTAAGTATTCGGTGTATGCTGCTGCCATTGCCATGGGAGGAAGCAGTGAAAACATTGAGCCGGGTATTCAATATTTTAAAACATTAGCAGAGCAGGGAAGGCTTGTATATAACATGAATGATTTTGACGATTTTATGGAAAATGACATTGGCGTTCAGATGAAATGGGATTTTACTGCGCTTAATTACAGAGATTTGGCACTTGAGCTTTCAAAGCCGGTAAATCTTTCAGCATGTATACCCTCTGATGGTTCTCTTACAACAGGCTTTGCTTCCATTATTAATGCCAATGCAGCTAATCCCTTTGCGGCAGCGCTTGCAAGAGAGTACATATTAAGTGATGCAGGGCAGCTGAATCTTGTAAATGGATATGCAACACCGATACGTTCTGTGGTTATACCGGAAGAGATAGTAAAAAAACGTATACCCAGTGAGCAGTATACTGATGAAATGTCCGAAAATGCTCTTAAATACAGTTACAAAATCGGAGAAAAAATAGTATCTCGATGGACAGATACAGTAATGTCTGTTTTAACGGCCAGTGAAGGAGGAAACAAGTGAAAAAGAAGTATTTAATTATATTTGTTTTTGTTTTTTCATTGATATTTGCCGTAAACTGTTTTGCTGTAAATTCAAGCGTCGATGCTTCGGATAATGAGATTAAAAATATTACAGCAATTGCTATCCCTGATGCTGAACCGTATATTTCTTTTGTCAGCGGACACTCGGTTGGAATCGTGCCCGATATGATGGCACTTATTGCAGATGAAATGGGAGTGCGAATTAATATTATCCAGGCAACAAGCTTTGAGCAGTATATAGAGTATATTGAAAGCGGAAACTATGATATTGTGCTTGATGGGGTTAAGGATAATTCCTGTGATTATTTTGATAATTATTATTTTACCGAGCCGTACATTGACGTAATTTATTCGAGAGTCAGCCTTAGACAGAGAAAGAGCGGAGTAACAAAGGTTGCAATGGCGGATGAGCATTCGCTCAGTGCTCTGCATTCAAAGAAGTTTTATTATCCCGAACAGATAGAGTACTGCGGAAGTATTGATAAGTGTTTTGATGCTGTTAAAGACGGGGAATGCACTGAAATGGTCATTAACAGCTTTGCGGCAGAAAAAATAGTTAATGATGATTTAAGGAATAAATATATTTCAGTAAGTATGAACAAGCCCTTGGAAGTTCGCTTAGCTGTTAACAAAAAGCTGGGTGAGGAATTTGTTAAGCTGCTTAATACGGCAATCGAAAATCTTGACCAGACTAAGATAACCAACATTGTTTCGATGCATACTCTTTATGTTAAGCCTGAAACCAGTATCATTGACAGGCTTTACGCTAACCCGACACTTGGATTTATGATGATAGCTTTGATTTCGGTTGCTGTTATGCTTCTTGTTATTTTGGCTTTTGTCGTTGTGAGGCATAGAGGTGAAGCAAGTCAGAAGGAGTTGCTGAAGTCGGCACTTGCAAATGAAGAAAATGCCAACAACGCAAAGAGTCAGTTTTTGGCAAGAATGAGCCATGAGATAAGAACACCCATGAATGCCATTGTAGGTTTGGTGGCAATTGCAAGGGAAAGGGCAGATGATAAAAATGCTGTGCTGGAATATCTTGATAAAATAGATTCCGCCTCTGACATGCTGCTTAGCTTAATCAATGATGTACTGGATATGTCTGCCATTGAGAGCAATAAGTTTAAAATTGCAAACAGCAAGTTTGACTTTAAAAAACTCATGAGCGGAATTTCGTCAATGTATTATTCACAATGCAGTGCTAAAAACGTGCGTTTTAATATGCAGATTACAGATGTTACGGAGGAAGTACTTATTGGTGACAGCCTTCGGCTTAATCAGATACTGCTTAATTTGATTTCTAATGCTGTTAAGTTTACAGATGATGGCGGAAGCATAAACTTTAATGTAATTCAGACATCAAAGACAGATGAGTATGTTTACATGAAGTTTATTGTAAGTGATAACGGATGCGGCATGAACGAGGATATGCTTTCCAGAGTATTCAAGCCCTTTGAACAGGAGAGCGCATATAACACAAGAAAATACGGCGGCAGCGGACTTGGACTTTCGATTGTTAAAAGTCTTGTAGACATGATGCATGGTGCAATTACGGTTGAAAGCGAAAAGGATGTAGGTACAACATTTACTGTTGATATGCCTTTTGGCATTACAGGTGAGACTGCTTCCGAACAGACGAAAAAATTCAGTTCTGTCAGAGCGTTGATTGTTGATGCTAACAGAAGAAACTGTGAATTTAATTCGGAAGTGCTTAAAAGCTTAGATGTTAAGTATGATATTGCCAACAGCTCAGAAAAAGCCATTGACGCATTGGGTACGGCACATGCAGACGGGCTTAATTATGATATTTGCTTTGTGGAATATAATATGCCTAATATAAGCGGAACTGAATTGACAAAAAAAATAAAATCATTATTTTTTGATGATATTGCAGTTGTAATTGTTTCGCCATACTATACCTTAGAAGCTGAGCATGAGGCAAAGGCAGCCGGAGCAAATATGTTTATTACTAAGTCTATTTATCAGCCTAAAGTATTTGATGTACTTATGACAATAAGCGAAAAAAAGAAAGTTAAGCTAAATAAAAATAGGGCACAGTATGATTTCAGCGGATATAAGGTGCTTTTAGCCGAGGATAATGAGCTTAACAGGGAAATAGCTATAGCATTGCTTAAAATAGCAAAATTATCGGTGGACTATGCCTCAAATGGAAAAGAGGCCGTTGATATGTTTTTAAAATCCATCGAGGGAGAATATGCGGCAGTGCTTATGGATATACAGATGCCGGTTATGGACGGATATGAAGCCGCTAAAACAATAAGAGCATCCGAACATCCTGATGCCCAGAGAATATCGATTTATGCAATGACTGCCAATACATTTACAGAGGACGTATCGGCGGCATTATCAAGCGGCATGAACGGTCATATTTCAAAGCCGATTAATACGGTTGCTTTGTATGAAGCAATAAATGAAAGCATTAACAAGGAAAAATAAAGGAGAGTATTATGGGAGAATTATCTAAGCTTCCCAATATAGGAAAAGAAGTTGAAAGACAGCTTAACTTAGTTGGGATAACAACATTTGATGAACTGAAAAAAGACGGTGCGCAGGCGGCATGGCTTAAAATACAGATGATTGATGATTCTGCATGTATACATAGGCTGATGGCTCTGGAGGGTGCAATCGAGGGTGTTAAGAAAACTTTGCTTCCGGAGGAAAAAAAGGCAGAACTAAAGGAATTTTTTAATCAGCATAAAAAATGAATAATATTAAGGCGGAGTCAGTTGTTGACTTCGCTTTTTTGTTAAGCAAAATAAGCGGTTGTGAAAGACGGTTAATGCATAATACTATTGTCTTTTTTATAATGAAATTGTATAATTTATGCATGGGAAGGGGGTATTGAGATATATGTACGAAAAATTACGCAGATATATACTGAGATACGGCTTTGATGAAGCAACATATAAAATGTGTTCAGAAGAAATTGTGAAAACCAACATAATCTTGGCACGTTTATTTGCTCATTTTTTTATATTCATTAATGCAGCTATTATTGTATTATACCATGATAGAGTACATACCTTAATACATCCTTTTTTGATTTTAGTTTCATTTATTACTCTTTGCCTGTCAAGCAAAAGATGCAGGCTTCCGTATAACTATGTATTATATTCTGTCTATGCTCAATTGATACTATTATTGTACGTGAGTGTATTCTCAAAAACATTGGCGTATTCGTATGATGACATTGTTTTGATTGTAATTACTATTATGTGTTTTCCAATACTGACATTGGGAAAGCCTGTTGCACTGTTTATAATGCTTATTTTATGCAGCATTGGGTTTGGACATTTGAGAGTGTCTATAGATCCTGCTGATTCTCTGTACAGTGATATAATTAATACTGCTGTGTTTTGTATTTTATGCATATGTATGCATTATGTTGTGGGCAGAATGTGGTATAAGGGTTCAGCTGTAAAAAAACAGCTTGAAATTGCAGAGAGAAAAATAGAACTGGCACTTGAAAGCTCGGAAATTTACACATGGGAATATGATATTGTCAACAAAAGAAGCATACAGAGCAGAAGCGAATCAAAGGCAATGAGTGTACCCGTTGTAATAGACAATTTTCCGGAAAGTGCAATTTTATCAAATTATATTGCACCTGAAAGCTATGATGAATACAGGCGCATTCACAAGGAAGTTGAGGACGGCAAGAAAGAGACAGCAGCCGAAATAGGCTATGTTTTTCCTGACGGAGATATAAAATGGAAAAGAGTTAAGTATGTAACTGTATTTGATTCAGAGTCAAAGCCGGTCAAGGCGATTGGCTGTTCCAGCGATATTACAATGGAGATTGCTTTAAGAAAGGCAAAGGAAACGGCAGAAAGGCATCTTGCCTTTGCAATAGAAAACGGGGATCAGTCTGAAGGTTCACTTATATCATCAGCCATATTTAACGTAAACACCGGAACAATTATTAAATTTAATTTTAAAAAGTATATAGAATTCACATATATTTCTGACATGAACGCTTATGATGCCGCAAGGGAAATTGCCAAAACAATACCTGATGAGTATGACAGACAAAAATGGGCCGATATTTACAATTGCAGTAATCTTATAAATAAATACCACAGCGGAACAGAACGAATTGCTCTGGATACAAAACGGTTTGACCATAAAGGAAGGCTTATTTGGGCAAGGGATGTTGTTAGGCTGAAAATGGATCAGTTAACAGGCGAAATAATAGCTGTTGCTCAGATGTATGACATTGATGATATAAAGATTCGTGAAAAAATACTTAACAGCGTAATTGATGATAACTATGATTTTATTGCAAAAATAAATACCGATGACGGAAGCTATGTTATTTACAGCAGCAGTAAAAAGAAGCAGAATATACTGCCTAAAACCGGAGAAAACTTTGAAAAGGCTGTAAAAGAGCTTTTTAATAGCCTGAAAGACAAATCCGGAGTGAAAGATGTCGTTACTAACATGAATCTTAATTATATGAAAAAATATCTTGAAAGCAATGAGCGCTTTGAACTTTTAGTAAAGACGAATTTTGAAAAAGAAGGCACAAGGTACAAAAAAATAAGTTATCATTACCTTGACTCACAGATGAAGAGCATACTCTTTACCCGCGAGGACGTGACACAGTTCATTGAACAGGAGCACAGGAAGAATGAAGTACTTTTGCTTGCACTAAATGAGGCAGAAAAGGCAAATGCGGCAAAATCGGATTTCCTCTCAAAAATGAGCCACGACATTAGAACACCGATGAATATAATTATGAATATGTCAGCCCTTGCATTGGAGGAGCTTGATAATTATGAGGCAACAAAGGAGTATTTGGAGAAAATAACCACAACAGGCAAATTTCTGCTGTCTCTGATAAATGATGTATTGGATGTTTCAAAAATTGAGAGTGGGATAATAGAACTGAAACCTGAAATATACAGATTTGAGGATTTCTATTCTGTCATTAAGACAATGATTGAACCGTTATGCAAAAAAAACGGTGTGGAATTTATTGTTGATTTTGAAAGAACAAATGACGTTGTATATGTAGATATAACAAGGTTTAATCAGATTTTTCTGAACCTTCTTTCAAATGCCGCAAAGTTTACACCGGTGGGCGGTAGGATTGAATTCTTGGGCAGAATGGTTGATATGGATGACGAATACCTGACTAAGGAATACATAATAAGGGATACCGGTATAGGCATGAGCGAGGAGTTCATGGAAAAAATGTACATGCCCTTTACGCAGGAATCATCTGAGATAACAAGCGAACTGGAGGGCACCGGTCTTGGCTTGTCTATTGTAAAAAGTATTGTTGATAAAATGAACGGCACAATAAGCGTTAAGAGCGAAAAAGGCAAAGGCACAGAGTTTAGAGTAAGGCTGAAAATGCGTATCGCAAAAACAAATGTCAATGAGGTTGAGAAGGAACAGTCTATTATTTCTAACGAATGCCTTAAGGGGTTAAATATACTGCTTGTTGAGGACCATCCGCTTAATGCTGAGATAGTAATTAAGATATTAAGCAAGAAAGGCGCAAATGTATTTTGTGTGGAAAACGGGCTTATTGCTCTTAATGTATTCAGCGATTCCGATGTTGGACATTTTGATGCTATTTTGATGGATATAAGAATGCCTGTTATGGGCGGTCTGGAGGCAACAAAAAGAATACGATGCCTTAAAAGGGAAGATGCTAAGGGTGTACCGATTATAGCAATGTCTGCAAATGCTTTTGATGAGGACAAGAAAATCTGCATTGAGGCAGGCATTAATGAATATCTGACTAAGCCGATTGAGGCAAAAAAGATGATAGAAACAATAATTAGGCTTACAGAAAATAAGTAATATTTGATTATATAAAATGCAATATAATCAGGAGGCGGAGCAGTGAAGGATTTTCCCGAATTTATGAAAAATGAAAAGAACCACATAGGAAGCAGTCAGCAAAACACAGAGGATATTGACGGATATTTCTATGAAGGTGACGATGGAAGCCAGATGGCTTTTTGGACATGCTACTCCAACAGGACATCAAATGAACATATGCATGAGTTTGATGAATACATGGTTTGTGTCAGCGGACAATATACTGTAACCATGAATGGGCAGAAATTTGTACTGAATCCGGGTGATGAACTGTTTATCCCAAAGGGAACGGTACAAGGAGGCAGCTGTGTTGCAGGAACGAGAACAATTCATGCATTCGGAGGCAAAAGAATACATAAGTAAAAGAATACATAAGTAGAAAATTAGTACATTAAGTGCAAGGCATATGAAGGAGTTGGATATTATGAGTGCGAAGAATACGGCAGGCATCATTATTGCAACAGGATATGATAGTCTTGGCAGACAGATGAATCCTCTTACTCCGCTTGGAACAACTACGATTGTAAAAAGGATTGTGTTGACGTACCAGCTGGCCGGAATATCACCGATTATTGTTATAACCGGTTTTGACGGACTGTCTGTTGAACGCCATCTTGCAAATTACGGTGTTGTATTTTTTCGGGTAGAGAACTATTCGGAAATAGATTTTAAGACGGATATTCTTCCGGCATTAACATATGCTGCAGAAAAATGCAGTCAGATTATGGTTTCACCTGTAGAGTATCCGCTTTTTTGGACGTCAACTATTAAGAAGATTATCCAAAATGACGGACAGATTCGGGTGCCCATTAATGATGAGCGGCTTGGGTATCCATTTTTATTGTCAGCCGATGTTTTGCCTGAACTTGATACGGAAAAGAAATTCGAAGGATGGATGTCATTTTTAAATGAATGCGGTCTTGATATTAGGCTTATTCCTGTTTCAGATGAAGGCGTCGCATGCAGTATTGAAAATATTGACCACTGCAATAATATATTAGAGCAGCATAACCGTCAGATGCTTCATCCATATGTACGGCTGGATATAGATTATGTTACAAGAATATTTGATCCGAAAATGAAGATGCTGTTAATGCAGATTGAGGATACTAAGTCTGTGAAAACAGCGTGTTCAAGGATTTCACTATCAATTGGCAAGGCATGGGAGATTATCAATGTTCTGGAGGACGCACTTGGCTATCAGGTGGTGAGCAGAAGACAGGGCGGAAAAAAGGGCGGAAGTACCGAACTGACAGCCGAGGGAGAAGAATATCTCGAAAAATACAGGCTGTTGGAAAAGAAAATTCAGAACTATGCAAATGAAGAATTTACTAAAATTTTTCTGACTGATGTGGAATAGCAGAGTCAAGTTATTCTGACAAAGAATTTGAAAAATAAATTAAACCATATTATATTACTTATCAAGAGCGAAGATGTTTGAATGGACATCTTCGCTCTTTTTTGCATAACGGGAAAAAGAGAGGACAATATAATATGGATGTATTGGAAGAAAAAATTCGGATGCAGGCATCGTTCGCAAAAGGATTGAATTACGCAGACATACCTGAAGAGGCAAAAGTCCGAGCCAGATGGGTTATATTAGATTCACTGGGCTGTATTGTAAAAGGATTGCAGGGCAGAGCCATTGGTTCAGATACAGAGGATAACATTTTAGATATTGCAGTTTCTATGATAACAACTGAACTCTATGAAGGAAACCGAAAAGCAGTCGGTCATCCGGCATGTCATATATTACCGCTTATGCTCGCAGAGGCAGAAAAAAAAGAAGTAAATTGGGAGCAGTTTGTACAGATATTTACAGCCGCTTATGAGGTTGCAAGCCGTTGGGGAGCTTCTGTTCTCTTCTCGCACAGCGTACTTGGACATGGCACGGTTATGACTTCGGGAGCTGTGATTGCTGAAAGTCTGCTTCAAGGAATATCGGAAGAGGATATTTATGAAGCCTTACTGCTTGCAGGTTCACTTCCCAATGTGTCTGTGTGGCAGTCGGTATTTGACGGAAGTCAGCTGCATGATGCCTATGCCGGACTTGCAGCAATTACAGCAAAGAAAGCGGTACGGATGGAACAGCAGGGAATGCGCAGTACAGGTAAGATTGTAAAAAGTGTATATGCAGATGTTATGGGAGCGGTTATAACACCAGAGAAGCTGACTGCCGAACTTGGTGAAGAATACTGGCTGTGCAGCAACTATTTCAAGGTTCATACAGGCTGTCGGTTTGTGCATCCATTTGCAGACTTGTTAAAAGAGGAGCTTGAAGCAGGTCTTAAGAAAGAGGATGTCAGTGAGATACATGTGTATACGTATAAGAAAGCGGCAAGATTAACAGACCAGAGAGTACCAAATGATCTTGCGGCAAAATTCTCAATACCGGTATCTCTTGCTGTTCAGCTTGAAAAAGGGTTATTGACACCCGATACAATTCGTAACTGTCAGGACGATGAAGCGGTAGCAAAATGGGAAGGCCATATATGGCTTCATGAGGATGAGGAATATAATAAACTGCTTCCTGATGTACGAGGAGGCAGAATGGAAATTACGCTTAAGGACGGCAGTGTTTTAAAGAGAGAAGTATTCCATGCAGTCGGTGATTTTGACAATCCACAGCCGTATACCGAAGAAAATCTTGTAGCAAAGTTCAAGGAAAACACTAAAGAGTATATGAGTGCTAAGGAGCAGGATAAACTGATACAGAATGTACTGACAGTACCGATAAAGGAGAATGCGGGAAAATCTACGGGTAAATCTACGGAGAAATCTATGAGAAAATCTACGGAGAAATCTATGAGTGAGATACTTTCCGTTTTTTATAAAATAATTAAAAAGGAGAACTAATTATGAGCAAAACTGAATTTTTGTATCTATCAGAACCAGACTTAATCAAAGCGGGAGTATTGGATGCGGCAAAATGTATAAATGTATGTGAAGAAGTATTCCGTATTCTGCATGACGGGGATTATCTTATGGGCGGTCCAAATCACAATGAGCACGGACTTGTACTTGTGTTTCCCAAAGAAACTAAGTTTAAGAATATGCCAATAGCAGGACCTGAACGCAGATTTATTGCAATGCCTGCATATCTGGGCGGAAAATTTGCTGTCTGCGGTGAGAAATGGTACGGCTCAAATATCAAAAATCCAAAGGAAAGAGGATTGCCCAGATCGGTGCTTACAGTAACCATCAATGATCCTGATACCTGTGAGCCAAAAGCATATATGTCAGGTAATCTTATAAGCTCCATGCGTACAGGCTGTATTCCGGGAGTAGGTGTCCGCTATATGGCAAACAAGGATGCGGAAGTAATCACTGTGATTGGTGTCGGACCAATTCAGAAGGCGACATTGTTAGCCATGAAATCAGAAATGAAGAACCTGAAAAAAGTTGTTGCGATGGCGGCTCATTTAGAGCGTGCACAGGGCTTTGTTGACTGGGCAAAAGAAGAACTTGGAATAGACGGAATTGCGGTGGAATCCATGGAAGAAGCAACCAAAATGGGGGATATTGTTAGTATTGCCGCATCACCGGCAAAACCCCTGTATTTTAAAGACGAGTGGATAAAATCAGGCGCAACAGTTCTCTTAACATCTCCCATTGAAGCAGATGATGATTTCTGGCTGAAAAATGAGATAGTATTTGATAATACTAAAATGCATGAAGCATATTATGACGGCGGTGTCAAGCTTGGTGACGTTAAGGAAGCATGTAACGGCTGGGGCAAGATGTATGAGCTGATGGAGCAGGGAAGAATGGCAGATTTGGCACATGAGGTAAGCCTTGGTGATGTAGTCATAAATCCGTCACTTGGAAGAAAAGATAAGAATGCAAAGGAAATATTCGTAACCAGCGGACAGGTGCTTTTTGATGTTGCGTGGGGCTCTGAACTGTATGAAATAGCCAAGAAACAGGGAATCGGGCAGACTCTTACATTATGGGACGATCCATATTGGTCTTAATCAAGTTCTTTTGACAAAGAATTTGCAAACTGATATAACAGTATATATAATGACAAACATGAAGCGAAGGTGTTTCCCAAAAGGATAATCTTCGTTTTTTTTATAGCTGTATATCAAACTGAATAACTTTATATCTGACAGAGAGGTCACATAGGCGGACTCTCTGTTTTTTTATATTAAAGTCCAAAAATTAAGAAAAGAGGCATATGACATGGAAAAGAAGAAATTTATAGTAGCTGCAGCAAATATGGATTGTACATTAGGAGTTGTAAGCGAGAACTTAAAGAAAATGGAAGCAATATGCAAAGAGGCTTCTATAAAGGGCGCACAGGCAATCTGCTTTCCGGAGCTTGCAACAACAGGTTACTCTCCGGTGCTGATTGGAGAAAAATATTATGAGATTTCCGAACAAATCCCGGGACCAAGCACTGACTTCTTATGTGAAGTTGCAAAAGCAACAGGTTTATATATCGTAACAGGTATTTCAGAAAAAAGTTCCGTACCCGGAAAGCTTTACAATTCACAGGTAGCAATTTCTCCTGAAGGCGAGATTGTAAGCGTATACAGAAAGATTCATGTATGGGGACTTGAAAAGCTTTACTGGAAAGAAAGCACAACCTGCGAATTTGCAACATTTGAAATGCCGATGTGCAAAGCAGGAACAATGATTTGCTATGATACATCATTCCCTGAGACAGCAAGAGTTTTGGGATTGATGGGAGTAAACATGATTTTTGATTCAGCTGCATGGAGAATTCAGGAAGCTGATATTTGGGAGTTAAACACAAGAGCAAGAGCTGTGGAAAATCATGTATATATGGTTTGCGCAAACAGATGCGGTGTGGAAGGCGACTCTACTTTAAACGGAGAAAGCCGTATTATCGGACCTCGTGGAAACGTGCTTGCAGTTGCAGGCCGTGAAGAAGAAGTTATTTATGCAGAGGTTGATATTGACTCATGCATCAGGGACAATGCAATGCTGTTATCTTACATGAAGGACAGAAGACCTGAAGCATACGGCCTGATTACGGAGCGCTCAAACTACTAAAAGAGGGGAATAGGTATGATGCAGGCAATCACAAATGTAATTATTTTTGACTTTCACTCATTTTTAGCAGACGGATATATAAAGTTTGATAAGCAGATTACTAAGGTCGGCAGTATGAAGGATTTTGACCCAACTGACTGTGACACGGTTCTTGATGCCACAGGCTGTATACTTACTCCCTCATTTGTAAACGCACACCATCACAGCTACACAGTATTTGGAAGAGGCTGGCATGCAAAAAGCGATGCACAGGATTTACTTCAGATGCTGAAGGAAACATGGTGGAAGCTTGACGGTATGTTAGGCAGTGAAGAGGTTTATCAGTCAGGCCGCTATAATGCAGGTGAGATGATTAAAAATGGAATTACAACTGTGATTGAGCATCATGCTAGCGGAAAGGTAATAGAGGGAAGTCTGGAGCTTTTGAAAAAAGCAATGTGCGACGAACTGGGAATGCGTGGAATCTTCTGCTTTGAAACAAGCGACAGATACCCCATTGATGCATGTATCAGAGAAAACTTGCTTTTTTCAAAAGAAAACAGGACAGATAAGACAGTCGGTATATTTGGTATGAATGCCTGTCTTTCATTATCGGAGGACACACTTGAAAAAGTGGAAGGGATAATCGGAGATATGCCAATTCATATCCATGTAGGCGAATCAGATGCAGATAATGAAATTAATATTGCTAAATACAACAAGACACCGATTGAGAGATTATCGGAGCATCATTTATTAAATAAGAATTCAATCCTTTCACATTGCGTCTGTGTTTCAGATAAGGATTGGGAGATATTAAAAGAGCATGAAGTATATATAGCAATGAATGTTACATCAAATCTTAATAACGGACTTAACATTCCCGATTATAAGAAAATTAGAAAAAACGGAATGAAATGTCTTTTGGGCTGTGACGGACACGGTATGAATTTTGCAAAAGAGCTAACAAATTTTTATTACACAATGAAACAGAAGTATAACAGTGAAGATATTTCACTGGATGATGTTCAGTACATCATAGACAGCAATAATGAATACGCATCAAAGATGCTTGGCTGTAAGCTCGGAAGAGTTGAAGAGAGATATGAAGCGGATTTTGTACTGTGTGAGTATAACAGTCCGACACCGCTTTTGGCAGAGAACGTAAGAGAGCATTACTGGAACGCAGTTTTGGAAGCCTTTCATCCTAAGGATGTCTGGTGTCAGGGGAAACAATTATTAAAAGACTACAATTCGGTAAATCAGACCGAAATTAATATAAAAAAGCTCAATCAGCTTACTCAGAAAATATGGAATGAATTTTAACACAAGAGGGACGGTTGAAGGTTATGGATTTAACAACAAAATTAGCAAATATGACATTAAATAATCCACTGATGCCTGCATCAGGTCCGTTAGTCGGAACAGGAGAGAAAATTATAGCATTATCAAAATATAATCTCGGCGCTTTGGTAACAAAGACTATTTCCGCTAAAGTACCGGATATTTCAAGGCCGTTTATGCAGGGTGAAGGCAATTTCATTATGAACTGTGAACCTTGGTCGGAATATGACATTGAGGTATGGAAAAATGAATTTCTTCCGCAAGTGAAAAAAGAAACCGTACAGCCGCTATTTGTAAGCTTGGGATACTCAGATGATGATATGCGTTATCTTATTCCGCAGGTAAATGAATTTGCAGATGCATATGAGATTTCTACACATTATGTTGGCAAGGATTTGGCACCAATGAAAAAGACTATCAAAATGATTCGTTCTTTGACAGATAAGCCTGTTTATATGAAGGTCAGTCCTCATTTTCCAAGTCCGATTGAGTTTGCGGAGATGGTGCTTGATAACGGCGGAAACGGTATAGTCGCAATTAATTCGCTCGGTCCGTCCATGAAGATTGATTTAGCGAGCAGAAGCGTAAAGATAGGAAATAAAGACGGTCAGGTATGGCTGTCAGGGCCCGCAATTAAGCCTGTTGCTCTTGCATTTGTCAACAATGTAAAACGTGCAGTTCCTGAATGCGAGATTATCGGTGTCGGTGGTGTGGAAACGGCAGAGGATGTTATTGAGTTCCTTCTTGCAGGTGCAAATGCGGTGCAGATGTTGTCAGCGGCACTTTTAAAGGGGCATGAGCTGTATGGGAAAATATTAAAGGATTTGCCCTCGGCATTGGAAAAATACAGCTTCAAATCAGTTGAAGATGTTGTAAATACAGAATTAAGGGTAGGAAATCTTACTTATGAAAAAGCTTATCCGGTCTTTGATGCAGATGCCTGTGTATTATGCGGAATCTGCGAGAAGGTTTGTCCGTTCTTTGCTATTTCTAAAGATAATGGCGAAATGAAGGCAGACACTCAAAAATGTATGGGATGTGGTTTATGCAGAACACGCTGTCCAAAGAAGGCAATAAGCGGAGTATAAAGAGGTGGCATATGGACAGAGAAAAAGTGAAATTTGCGGCTGTTCGGATGAAAAGCATATCGGGCGATATATCGGAAAATTTGAAAAAAATCGAAACAATATGCACACAGGCGCATGAAAGAGGAATTGATATAATCTGTTTTCCCGAACTGGCAGTGACCGGAGCGGATGCCGATGACCTTGGCTTAAAGCTTTTTGAAATATCGGAAAGTATACCTGGCAGAGTCACAAATCAGCTTTCACAGATAGCACAGTGCTGTCACTTATATATTGTAATCGGAATGTCCCAGAAGAGTCGGGTGCCGGGGAGATTGTTCAATACACAGGTGATTATTAGTCCCGAAGGAAAGATAAAGGCGGTATATCAGAAGATAAACCCCGAGGGTATTGAACAGCTTTACTACAAAGGCAGTGTATCAAAGGAAATCAAAGTTTTGGAACTGCCATTTGCCAAAGTCGGACTTTTAATGGGTAACGATGAAAAATGTTCTGAAACAGTGAAAAAAATGCAGGAAGAAAAAGTCAGAGTAATACTGATGTCCTCCGCTTCAACCAAACAGGATATATGTCAAAGACAGGACAGCGTCAGAGAGCTGGCGAAAAGCTGTGGGGCATATGTGATTGCCTCGGATAACAATACAAGCTTTATTGTATTACCCAATGGAACAGTTCAAGACGAGATTTTTGCACCAAATGAAATGATAGAAGCAGAAATAGACAGACAGCTTCTTTATAAAAAGTAAGTATGAATTGCCTGCATAGGGAGGAAATCAAATGAACAATATCGGACAGGCTGTTAAAAAAGTAGACCATTATGAAAAAGTAAGCGGGTCGGCAAAATATGTCGGAGATTATCGGTTTGAAAACATGCTGTATGCGGCAATGCTGCGTTCCACGGTTGCTCATGCAAAAATAAAGAGTATTACTTATCCCGAAATGAAGGACAGCTATGTTGTTGTAGATGCAGGCGATATTACCACACCGAATTATCTTCGAAACAAAGAAGACGGTCAGCAGATACTGGCAGACTCAGAGGTTAATTATATCGGTGAAGGAATCTCAATAATATGCGGTCCTAATGAGAAGCAGGTACATAAATACATCGAGGAAACTGTTGTGGAATATGAGGAATTGCCGGCAGTCTGTTCCGTAGAAGAAGCCGATGAAATTCAAGTTGAATATTCCTTTAAAAAAGCAGATGTTGAGGACAGCTTTGAGAAGGCAGATAAGATATACGATGAAACATTTCATTCGGGTTATCAGGAGCAGATGTATCTTGAAACAAACGGAATGATAGCAATATGGAAAGATAACAGAATGACGATATATGGTTCTATGCAGAATCCTTACTATATAAAAAACGAACTTGCGGCTGTGTTTCATTTTGAACCTGAACAGGTACAGGTAATTCAGGCGGTAACAGGCGGTGCATTCGGCGGAAAAGAGGATTATCCTTCTCTGATTGCCTGTCAGGCGGCTGTTGCATCAAGAAAGACAAAACGTCCTGTTCGCTTCATACTTGAAAGAAAAGAAGATGTATATGATTCTCCCAAGCGTCATCCCGCAGATTTGCGATATCAGGTGGCTTTGGACAAAGAAAATCGTATTACGGGAATGAAGATAGATGTAACCTTTGACGGAGGTGCATACCAGACAGTATCCGCAACCGTTATGCAAAGGTGTTTGATTACAAGTACAGGAGTATATGATATTCCAAGTCTTAAGGTTCATGGCAAAGTTATGAAGACGAACAAAGTTCCAACAGGCGCGTTCAGAGGCTTTGGAGCTCCGCAAAGCCATTATGCGGTGGAAGTTCTGATGAACCATGTTGCAGAATTTGTCCGTGAAGATCCGTTGGAATTTAAACTCAAGCATCTGGTTGTTCAAGGCTCGTCTACTGCGACAAGCGGACTGTATAAATATCCTGTTATCATGCCGCAGATGATTGAAAAAGCATGTGAGCTAAGCGGATATAAAGAAAAATGGCTGGCATATGAGGCATATAAAAACCAGACAGGAAGATACAAAAAGGGCATAGGTATGGGATTATCCATTCACGGATGCGGTTTTACCGGTTCGGCTGAAAAGGATTTTCTGAAATCTGTTGCATCTGTTAAGAAATATAAAAACAACAAGGTTGAGATACTTGCAAGCAGTACGGATATGGGACAGGGTGTTAAGACTACTTATGCCAAAATTGTTGCAGAAGCACTGGAGCTTCCGCTTGAGGATATTATCATTGTGAACCCCGATACGGATCGTGTACCTAATTCAGGACCTACAGTTGCTTCAAGGTCGATTATGATAGTTGGAAATCTGATCAAGAAAGCGGCGGAGGAACTGAAAGAGAACTGGATTGACGGTGAAGAGCAGACAGTTGTTAAGCACTATGTTCATCCGTCAGATATGATTCCGTGGAATCTTGAAACGTTTACAGGTGATCCTTATCCGACGTATTCCTGGGGCGTTAATGTTATAGAGGTTGAACTTGATACCCTGACGGGTGAGACTAGTATTATCGGCGGCTGTGGAGTATATGATGTCGGAAAAGTAATTGATGATGTTATCATGCAAGGACAGATAGAGGGAGGAATGCTTCAAGGAATCGGATATGCTTCCATGGAAAAGATGGAAACAGTCAAGGGAAGAATTGCTCAGGGAAGCTTTACCGATTATATGGTACCGACTTCTATGGATACAGTGGATTTTCAGACCTGTACAATGGATAACCTCTATGAAAATGGCCCCTTTGGTGCAAAGGGAGCAGGAGAGCTTACCGTACACGGAAGTGCTCCGGCATATGTACAGGCAATAGAGCAGGCAAGCGGTTCGGAATTTTCAGCAATTCCGATTACACCGGAAAGAGTTTTAGAGGTGATGAAATGATTTGTGTAAACATAAATGAAGCGGATTACTTGTTTGATTGTGACCCAACAGAAAGATTGTTGGATATTTTAAGAAATAAACTGCACTTTACAGGAGTAAAAGAAGGCTGCGGCGAAGGTGAATGCGGAGCCTGTGCGGTAATCATCAACGGACGGTTATGCAATTCATGTATGACTGCAATGGGAAGTGTTGAGGGAGCCAAAGTCATAACAATTGAAGGCTTGAAAAACACAAAGAGGTTTGATGTTCTTGATAAGGCATTTGCTGATGCAGGTGCTGTACAGTGCGGTTTTTGCACACCGGGTATGATTATGGCGGCAGAGGCACTTTTGGAAACAAACCCAAACCCGACTGAAGCAGATGTAAGGCTGGCAATATCGGGCAATATATGCAGATGTACCGGTTATAACATGATAATTCAGGCGGTGCTTATGGCGGCAGAAAGAGGGAATGGCTTATGGTAGGTTATTATCCCAAGACTCTTGATGAAGCATTAAAACTGCTTAACCAGAAAAAAGGTGCAACCATTTTTGCCGGAGGAACAGACTTAATGGTGCAAAAGAAGTTTGCACAGGATGTAATTTTTATCAATCAGATTGAAGAATTGGAAAGCATCAGCAAGGATGCGGACAATCTTTATCTGGGAGCAAAATGTACATATATTCAGCTTATTTATGCTGATATACCCGAGATTATGAAAGAGGTATTTTCCCAAATTGCTTCACCGGCAATACGTAACAGAGGAACTATCGGCGGAAATATCTGCAATGCATCACCTGCAGGAGATTCACTTCCTATGTGGTATGCAATGGATGCTGTATTAAAGCTTGAAAGTCTCGATGAGGAAGGAAAAAGACAGGAACGTCTGCTTCCAATCCGTGATTTTATCAAAGGAATACGTAAGATTGACAGGAAAGACAATGAAATATTGACTCAGGTTATTTTACCAATTGAATACTGCAATAATGATGTTTTTTACTATCACAAAAAAGTAGGAGCAAGAAAGTCGGAAGCAATATCAAAATTATCCTTCTTCGGTCTTGCAAAAATAGAAGCGGGTAAAATCCGTAAGGCAGGGATTGCATTTGGTGCAGTCGGAATTACTGTCGTAGCAGACAGAGGGCTACAGGGACAGCTTGAAGGTATGGACAAAAAAGCACTTCACAATATTAAGGCAGAATTGATTGGCAGATATATGCAAATTGTAAAGCCTATTGATGACCAGCGTTCAACCGCATTATATCGCAAAAAAGTTTCTGAAAATCTGCTGACAGATTTTTTGGATAAGACAGAAGAAAATATGTAAAGGAGTAATGAACATGAGCGAACCGGTTTTAGAAATGAAAAATATTACAAAGACGTTTTCGGGAGTCAAAGCCAATGACAATGTAAATCTGAAACTTTACAGCGGAGAGATACATGCACTGCTTGGCGAAAATGGGGCTGGAAAAAGTACACTTATGAATATACTGACCGGTATATACAAACCAGCTTATGGAAAAATCTTTTATAAAGGAGAAAAAGTTTCATTTAAGTCACCAAAACAGGCGGTTGATTTGGGAATTGGAATGGTGCATCAGCATTTTCGTCTGATACCCACACTGACCGCAACCGAAAACATTGTATTAAGCACAAAGGACAGCGGTTTTATGGTGGATACGGCGCTTATGGACAAAAAGGTTCAGGAATGTTCTGAAAAGTTTGGCTTGGAAGTAACACCGAATGCGAAAATATGGCAGTTATCCGTTGGAGAACAGCAGAGAGTGGAAATAGTAAAACTGCTCTACCGAGGAACAGAGATTATGATACTGGATGAGCCGAGTGCAGTGCTGACACCCGAAGAGTCAATCAATATGTTTAAGACTTTAAGGAAAATGGCTGATAACGGCAAAACGGTTGTATTTATAACACATAAGATGAATGAAGTTATGATGCACGCAGACCGTATCACAGTACTTAGAAACGGAACTTCAATTGCAACAATGAAAAGGGAAGAAACCAACAAACAGGAGCTGACATCTTTGATGATGGGCAAGCTGGTGGTTGAGAAAATACAGGAAGCAAAGACACCGATTGGTGAAAAATTGCTTTCCTTAAATGATATATCCGTAAGAAATGACAGAGGTATTATCGGACTTTCGGGTCTGAATATGGAGATGCACAAAAGTGAGATATTTGGGATTGCAGGCGTTGCAGGCAATGGACAGAACCTTTTGGCAGAAGTGATTGCAGGACTTAGAAAAAGCGAGACAGGAAGCATTACATATAAGGATAAGGATATTACTCTCTCAAGTGTAAAGCAGAGAATTAATGACGGAATCGCATTTATACCCGAGGACCGTATTCATATGGGGCTTGTTGCATCAATGAATATGCAGGAGAACTTTATATTGAAGTCCAGTGACGGTAAAAAATACAGCAGCCGAGGATTTTTGTTAAAATCAAAAATCAAGGAGCGGACAGCAGAAATTGTAAAGCAATATGCGGTTAAAAATGCAGGATTAAAATTCCCCGTCAGTATGATGTCCGGAGGCAATCAGCAAAAGCTTCTTATAGGACGAGAAATGGATAACAATCCTGATGTTGTAATAGCCGCCTACCCCGTACGAGGGTTGGATATAGGAACAACACAGGCTATACATAATATTTTACTGGAGGCAAGAAACCAAGGCAAATCAATACTTTTAATATCTGAGGATTTGGATGAACTTTTGCAGTTATCCGACAGAATCGGAGTTCTCTGTTCAGGAAAAATGCAGGGAGTTTTGGATATCAAGGATGCAACTTATGAGAAAATAGGAAGCCTGATGTCAGGAGAAAAGGAGGATAATTATGAAGATATTAGTGCAGAAGCAAGATAATGTGTCCTCTTCCAAGCGAATCATAAATGTTCTGGTATGTATTCTGCTTGCTATGGCATTTTGTGCAATTTTCATTTTTGGTTACGGAGAAAATCCGTTACTGGTATATCAAAAGATGCTTTTTACCGCCTTTGGTTCTCTCAGGGGCATATCTAACAGCATTGTATACGCAATTCCGTTGATGCTTTGCGGCTTAGGCGTTTCCGTTGCTTTTAAGATGGGCATAAATAACATCGGTGCAGAGGGACAGTACACAATGGGAGCTTTTGCGGCGGCAGGTGTAGCACTTTATTGTGATTTTATTCCCCAAAATCTTGTTATTCCCATGATGATACTTGCTTCATTTGCGGCAGGAGCAACATGGGGAGTAATAGCCATTATTCCAAAGGCGCTTTGGGGCGTAAATGAGACAATAGTCACATTGATGATGAACTATATTGCAATTCTATTTGTAGATTATCTGTGCTTCGGACCATGGATTGACAAGGAGATAAATCTTCCTGTATCCAAGACAATTCCGGACTATGCCAAATTAAAAAACTTTTTTGGAACAAACATTAATGCAGGAGTACTGATTGCCATAATATGTGCAGTTATAATTTATGTATTCTTCAAATATACGGCGGCAGGATACCAAATCAAGGTTATCAGCAAGAATATAAACTCAGCACAGTATGCAGGACTTGGAGTTGTTAAGAAAATTATTCTTGTTATGTTAGTCAGCGGCGGTATCGCAGGTATGACAGGTTTTGCTCAGATAAGCGGACAGGTATATAAGCTGCAGACAGGCATTGCCAATAATGCAGGCTTTACAGGAATTGTTATTGCGTATTTGAGTAAATTCAACCCCTTTGTAGTATTGCTTGTATCGGTATTTTTCGGAGGTCTTACAATCGGTGGTTTTTCCGTACAGACCATGGGAATTCCGCCCCAAGTAGTTACTATGTTACAGGGTGCGATACTGATATTTGTATTGGGCGGTGAGCTTGTATCTAAATACAAACTGACTTTTGTGAAAAACTCAAAAATCAAAAAAGAGATAAAGGAGATGGTATAAATGGGAGCATCAGATATGATGATTTCAATTCTGGCATCGATAATTATCGGAGCGGCGCCAATCCTGTTTGCCTGTATTGGTGAAATATTTTCACAGCGTGCAGGTGTTATGAACTTAGGTTTGGAAGGCATTATGCTCATTGGTGCAGTAGTTGGCTATTATACAGGCTACAAAACAGGAAGCATGTTAGCGGCAATATTGGCAGTAATCGTTGTTGGTGCGGCAGTAGGTATCGGATATGCTTTTTTAACCGTAAAATTAAAAGCCAATCAGGTTGTTGCAGGACTTGCTCTTGTAACCTTCGGAACAGGTGTAAGCGGTTTTGTCGGCATGAGTGTTGTAAGTGTTGCATCACAATACAGATTAAAGGCAATAGCAATTCCTCTGTTGTCAAAGATACCCGTAATCGGAGAAGTATTATTTAACCAAGATCCGCTAGTTTACTTTTTGTATTTTCTCGTGCCTCTTGCGACTGTTTATATGATGAAGACAAAACCGGGTTTGGTACTCCGTTCTCTCGGTGAAAATCCTGGAGCACTGGATGCAGACGGATATAATGTAATCGGACTTCGTTATGCATATGTTACCCTCGGCTGTATTTTGACAGCAATCGGCGGTGCCTATATTACATTGGTAAGTACACCGTTTTGGAATGATGAAATGACATCGGGAAAAGGATGGATAGCGGCGGCACTTGTTATATTTTCAATGTGGAATCCTGTAATTGCAATCGGCGGTTCACTGCTGTTCAGCGGTGTAAATGTACTGACCAATTATATTCCGCTTTTTTTACCTAACGTACCTACGTATTTCTTAAAGATGCTGCCGTACGCTTGTACAATAATAGTTCTTATATTATCAACAGGGTCATTTAGGCATAAGCACACTGCCCAGCCGGCAATGTTATGTGTACCGTATGACCGTGAGGAAAGGTAACTGCTGTAACCCTTCAAACAGTTACAGACACAATATATTACATTATAAGGAGGCTATAATATGAAGAAAAAAATCGTATGTATACTGGCAATAACAGCAATGGTAGCAACGATGGTAACCGGATGCGGCAAAAGTTCGGATTCCGGCAGCACAGGAAGTGATTCAACAACAAAAGGTGAGACAGCAACAGAAGATTTAAGTAGCATTAAAGTTGGTGCAATCGGAAGCTTCGGCAGTGATGACGGCGGTTGGACACAGGCACAGTACACAGGTGTTGTTAAAGCAATGCAGGATCTTGGAATAGCAGAAGACAATTTCGAGTTTGTCGGCAATATCGCTGAGACAGGAACTGATTTTACAAATGCTGCAGAAGGCTTAGTTGCAGACGGATGTAATATTATTATCGGTACATCTACAGGATACAAGAGTGCAATTGAACAGATGGCAAGCAAATATCCCGACATTCAGTTTGCACAGGCAGACGGTACATCTATGAACGGAAACTTGGTTGGATATCAGATTCGTTCTTATGAAGGTATGTTCCTTTGCGGATATATTTCAGCATTAATGTCAGAAACAAATGATTTAGGTTATTCAGCAGGACAGCCTGAGGCATCTGTTATTCAGGGTATCAATGCATTTGCATTAGGTGCAAAATATGCAAATCCCGATGCAACTGTACGTGTTGTATGGGCAAACAGCTGGTATGATCCCACAGCTGAAGCAGAATGTGCAAACAGCTTGATTTCATTGGGAATTAAGTGTATCGGTATCAACGCATCTTCACCTGCAATTCCTCAGACATGTGAAACTGCCGGTGTATTATGTACAGGTTATCATGTAGATATGAAAGCTTATGCTCCAAAGGCAGTTATGGTTTCTTATATGTGGAACTGGGCACCTATCTTTGAAGATATTATTTCAAACTATGCAAACACAGGAAAGCCTTCAGAAACATCATATTACTGGGGTGCAGAAAAAGATTGTTCTACAATCTCTGATATAAACACGGACATCGTTCCCGCAGATGTTGCAGCCAAGGTTGAAGAAGTTAAGGCTAAAATTGCTTCAGGTGAGCTTGATGTTCTTGCAGGAGAAATTAAAGACAACAACGGTAATGTTATTGTGGAAAAAGGTTCAACTATGAATGATGAAGTTAACAGAAGTATGGACTTTTTAGTAGACAATATAATCGGACAGCTTCCTTAAGCTGCACTAAGGATATAAGATGAACTGAAAATAAGGAATGGACGGGAAGGTAATTGATATGAAAGCATACAAGGGAAATGTAATTTATACTAAGACATTTAAGAACTTTACTGCATTAGAAAAAGGCTATGTTGTTGTAGATGACAATGGAAAAGTAGAAAACTGCTACGAGGTTTTGCCTGAAAAGTTCAGTGAAATTGAAGTTGCAGACTTCGGTGATAACCTTATTATACCGGGATTTTCTGATTGTCATGTACATGCATCGCAGATGCCTACAATCGGCATCGGATATAATACGGAATTGATTGAATGGCTGGATACCTTAACTATTCCGCAGGAAATTCGTCTTCATGATAAAGAATATGCGAAGAAGGTTTATCATGACTTTGCAAATGAATTATTGAAATACGGAATTACTCATTCCGTTATCATGACAACAATTCATGCGGATTCTGCTACAGTTCTGTTTGACGAGTTAATTAAGACAGGATTAAAAGCATATGTAGGAAAGGTTTGTGAGGATTGCAATACACTTGAGAAAGCAATGGAAAATACCGATGTGGCAATTGCCGAGTCAGAGCGATTCATTCAGGAGAATATTGACAAATCCGAACTGGTTCGTCCCATTGTTACTCCAACCTTAAGTATGATTTGTACCAGAGAATTAATGTCTGCGTTATCCAAGCAGGCAGAAAAATACAACCTTCCTGTTCAGGTTCATCTTTCCGAGAATTTAAGTGAGATAGATTTTACTTTGAAATTCTTCGGAGACTGCAATGATTTTACCGAGACTTATGAAAAAGCCGGAATTATGACAAAGACGGAAACAGTGGTGGCACATGCCATACATTTGACCGAAAGGGAAAAATTATTGATTCGTGACAGAAACATATTGGTTGGGCATTGTCCAAATTCCAATCTGAATCTGCTCAGCGGTGTAATGAAGCTTGCAGAATATAACGATTTGGGTATACGCGCCGGTCTTGGAAGTGACCTTGCCGGCGGGCATACACTGAATATGTTCTTGAATATGGTGGCTGCAATTCAGGAAGGCGGTATGCATTATGTAAATCATACATATAGCCGTCCGGTAACAGCATCAGAGGCTTTTTACAGCGCAACAAAAGCAGGCGGAAGCTTCTTTGGAAAAACAGGAAGCTTTGAACCTGGATATGATTTTGACGCACTGATTATTGATGATTCCGATGCACTTACATATAATACATTTACTTTGACACAGCGTGCGGAGCGAATGATTTACTGCAGTGACGACAGAAACATAAAGCATGTTTTTGTAAATGGAAAAGAATTGAGATAATTTATGAAGATATTGATTAAAAATGCAATAGCAGTTGTAGAACATGTAAATACAAAAGAGCTGTTTTCGGTAAAAAATAATTCTATTTTAATAGACGGAAATATAATTTCCAAAATCGGATTTAATCTGCAGGATGAAGCCGATGAAGTGATAGATGCAACAGGAATGATTGTGTATCCGGGACTTGTGAATACACATCATCACCTGATGCAGGCTTTTGCAAGAAATATACCCTCGGCACAGAAGCTTGAGCTGTTTGACTGGCTTCATATAGTATTTGATGTGCTTGCAAAGGTTGATGAGCAGTTTATGTATTACACGATGATGGTTTCGGGCGGTGAATTGCTGAAATACGGCTGTACAACATTATTTGATCATCAGTATTCGTATCCACATGGACAGAATATTGAACTGATTGACAGTCAGTTTAGGGGTGCCAAAGAACTCGGTATCCGCTATATCTGCGGCCGAGGCGGAATAACCAGAGGTGCTGCAAACGGCGGTCTTGCTCCTGAAAGTATTGTGGAGACAACAGATCAATTTATCCGTAATACACAAAAAGTAATAGAGAAGTATAAGAGCAATGAAAAATATGCAATGCAGGGCGTAGCAGTTGCACCATGTTCACCCTTTACCGTAACCGAAGATGCAATGGTTGAGTCGGCAAAGCTTGCAAGAGCGTATAATGTACGGCTTCATACACATCTGTGTGAGACAATGGACGAAGAGCGATTCTGTTTAGAAACGTATGGTATGCGTCCGTTGGACTGGGCAGAAAAAACAGGTGTCATCGGAGCAGACACATGGTATGCACATGGAATTCATTTCAATGATGAAGAGATTGAGCGTTTGGCGGCAACAAAAACAGGCGTGGCACATTGTCCGATTTCCAATATGAAATTGTCCTCGGGTATTTGCAGAATTGCCGATATGCTTGAAAAAGGTGTCCGCATAGGTCTTGCGGTAGACGGCAGTGCAAGCAACGACGGCTCAAATATGCTGGAGGAGCTTCGTGTTTCCTATCTGCTTCATAGGCTTAATTCAAGCAACAAAGCACCCGATGGAAGAGAACTGCTTAATATTGCAACACTCGGCGGTGCTGAAATTCTTGGCTTGGATTCGTTCACGGGTTCTCTGGAAGTAGGAAAAGCGGCAGACTTATTTATGATAGATATAAAAAAAGATGCTGATAATGTCGGAGCCTATGATGATCCGGTATCTATGCTGGCAACAGTCGGATATAAAAAACCTGTTGACTTGACTATGGTAAACGGAAAAATAGTAGTCCGTGACGGACATTTGACAGGAATAGATGAGCGAGCAATGGCAGATAAGGCTTATTCATATTATAAAAGAATGTTAAAGCGCACATAGGAGGTGCTGATATGAAGAATTATGTGATAACCATTGAAAGAGGATTTGGCAGCGGTGGCAAAACAATCGGCTGTGAGATTTCACAAAAATTAGGAATTCCATGCTATACCGATGAAATTTTACAGATGGCATCAGAAGAAAGCGGATTGAGTGCGGAGCTTTTTGAGAAGATGAATCACAAGAACAGAAACGGTAATATTTCAAAGCAGTTTTCCGCCATTCGCAAATCTGTGACCGTCAGTCCCGAAGAGGGTACAAGAGTGGTCTTTCAGGATGAGAATTTATTTAACTATCAGGCACAAGTTATCCGCGCTCTGGCAATAAATGAGCCTTGTATTATTTTAGGATATTGCGCAAATTTTATATTAAGAACGTTTACGAATGTCTTGGCAGTGAATATACAGGCTCCATATCATATTTGCACAGATGAGATTGCAGACCGTTATGTTATGTCAAAGGAAGAGGCGGCTGTACTTGTAGCAGATACAGATACATTCCGTTCAAGCTATTATAAATATTTTACAGGCAGAGATTGGACCAATTATAAAGACTACGATATTATTATGAACTCCTATCGTCTGGGACGTGAGAACTGTGCGGATCAGATAATTGAACTGCTGAATAAAAAGATGGCTGTTAAATAAGAAATGAAAAGAATTATTTGCAGAACATTCCATTTTTAGGGGATTGGAATAGATGCAGTAATATAACTGCCGAAGAAAAAAGAAAGACAGTGATTATTATGAGTAAAGTATGGATAAATGGTAAAGAAGTGGAAGCTGCACCTAATAGAAAGCTGATGGATGTACTGCGTAACGACTGCCATTTGAAGTCGGTCAAGGACGGATGTTCGGAAGGCGCATGCGGTACATGTACAGTGGTTATAGATGGAAAAGCGACAAAAACATGTGTACAGACAATGGCAAGAATGGAAGGAAAGCATGTCCTTACAGTAGAAGGACTTACGGATTATGAAAAAGAAGTATTTGTATATGCATTTGGCGAAGCCGGTGCTGTACAGTGCGGTTTCTGTATTCCGGGTATGGTAATGTGCGCAAAAGCATTATTTGACAATAACCTACAGCCAAGCAGAAAAGAGATCGCGTATGCAATGCGTAATAATATCTGCCGTTGTACCGGATATAAGAAAATCGTGGTTGCAATTGAGCTTGCGGCGGCTATATTCCGCGGAGAAAAAAGTATTCCCGAAAATGAGGGAAGTGCCAGAATAGGAAATAATTATCATCGTATTGATGTCAGAGATAAGGTACTTGGTACAGGACAGTATATTGATGATTTGGAAATAGAGGGTATGACTTATGCAAGTGCGGTACGTTCCGCTTATCCGCATGCAAAAATTATATCAATACATACAGAAAAAGCAGCCGCATTACAGGGAGTTATTGCTGTGCTTAGGGCAGAGGATATTCCCGGAAGCAGACAGGTAGGACACTTAAAGCAGGATTGGGATGTAATGATTGCCGAAGGTGAAACAACACATTTTCTCGGTGATGCAATCTGTCTGGTGGTGGCAGAAACAGAAGAGATTCTTGCACAGGCAAAAAAACTTGTAGAAATAGAGTATGAAGTATTGCCTGTTATTACGTGCGTTAAAGAAGCACTGGCGGAGGATGCTCCCATGCTCCATAAAGACGGAAACATTGTCAGCCATCAGCATTTTATCCGCGGCAATGTTGAAGAAGCAATTAAGAATGCAAAATATACAGTGACCGAACATTTTGAGACACCATGGACAGAGCATGCCTATATGGAGCCTGAATGTTCAATATCTATGCCGTATAAAGACGGTGTTTTTATTTATTCGAGTGATCAGGGGATATATTCTATTCGGAAGGAATGTGCTTTAATGCTCGGACTTCCGGAAGAAAAACTTATTGTTGAAAATAAGTTAATCGGCGGAGGTTTCGGCGGAAGGGAAGATGCGGTTGTTCAGCCCCTTGCGGCATTGGCGGCATATCGGACAGGACGAATTGTCAAGGTTAAGCTGACAAGAAAAGAAAGCATGCTGATTCACCCCAAACGCCATGCATTTTCAATTGATCTGACAATTGCATGTGATGAAAATGGCAGGATTACAGCTTTAAAAGAGCATAATCTTACTGACAACGGTGCATATGCATCTCTTGGAGGACCTGTATTACAGCGTGCTTGTATACATGCATCAGGGCCTTATAATTTTCATAATATTGATGTCGAGGGACTTGCTGTATATACAAACAATCCGCCGGCAGGAGCATTTCGAGGTTTTGGAGTAACACAGACCTGTTTCGCAATTGAATCCAGTTTGAATTTGCTTGCTGAAAAGGCAGGACTTTCGGAGTGGGAGATTCGTTTCAGAAATGCAGTAAGACCGGGAGATGTATTGCCAAACGGTCAGATTGCAGATGCGTCAACAGGAATAGCGGAGACTTTGCTTGCAATAAAAGATATATTTGAACAGAATAAATATGTAGGAATCAGCTGTGCAATTAAAAATGCAGGAGTCGGAATCGGACTTCCTGACTATGGAAGATGCCGTCTTGCAATTGAGGACGGTAAGGTTCATATTCATGCAGGTGCTACTTGCATCGGACAGGGCTTGGGAACTGTATTGACACAGGTAGTAGGAGAGGTATTGGATATAGAGGAAGACGATATTATTTATCATTTTCCCAATTCAAGCGATGCACCCGATTCAGGTAATACATCAGGCTCCAGACAGACTTTAATTACAGGAGAAGCCACAAGAAGAGCGGCAGAGAAGATTCGTGAGAAGCTTCAAACATGTGAATTAAGCAGTCTGAATGGAACGGAGTATTATGGTGAGTATTATGCAAAAACGGATATGATGGGAACGGATAAAAAAAATCCTGTTTCTCATGTAGCGTATGGTTATGCAACTCATGTGTGTATACTGAATGAGGATGGAACAATTCAAAAAATTGTTGCGGTCCATGATGTTGGCAAGGCTGTAAATCCGAAGAATGTAGAGGGACAGATTGAAGGCGGAGTGGTAATGTCGTTAGGATATGCACTTACCGAGCAGTATCCGTTAAAAAATGGAGTTCCGACAGCAAGCTTTGGCACGTTGGGTATTATGCGTGCGGATAAGGTGCCTGATGTTGAGAGTATTATCATTGAGAAACCCGGTATTGCACAAGCCTTTGGTGCGATTGGAATAGGTGAAATTACTTCAATTCCTACTGCGGCCGCTGTACAGGGAGCATACTATAAGCTGGACGGAAAGTTTCGAACCAGTCTGCCCTTAGAGGATACACCGTATAGACCAAATAGAAAAAAAAATAACATTCTATAGCTATGGAAATATAGCTGTAGGATGTTTTTTTATGCTAAGGATAAACGTTGCATTTTATTAAGGTATGCGTTATACTCTAAATATCCCCTATGGGGGGATATGGATGAAGGGAGAGATTAGCATGTCGGAGGAAATAAAAAAACATCATCACCATGATGAAGCACATATAAAATCAATAGTGAACAGAATGTCAAGGGCAATAGGACATCTTGAAGCGGTAAAAAGAATGGTGGAAAACGACGAGGACTGCTCGGATGTACTTATTCAGTTGGCGGCGGTTAAGTCAGCGGTTAATAACATAGGCAAGGAAATACTTAAGGAGCATCTCTCGCACTGTATAGTTGATGCTGTTAATGACGGTGATGATGAGGCAGTGAAGATGCTTAATACTGCGATTGACAGATTTATGAAGTAAAGATTGACAGTTATGAAGTAAAGGTGTGCGATAAATGATGGATATTGAGAAAATAAAGACAACACGAGCCATTGGCTTTGCTGTTGCCGCTGCGGCATTATATGCATTAAGTTCACCGTTTTCAAAGCTATTATTGTCTGAGGTATCGCCAATGATGCTTGCGGCATTTTTATATCTTGGGGCAGGTATAGGCATTGGATTGGTAAGCCTTATACTAAAACTGCTTGGAAAGGCAGAAACGGAACAGCCGCTGACAAAAAAGGAACTGCCGTATACGATTGCCATGGTATTGCTTGATATTGCGGCGCCTATACTGCTTATGTTCGCGCTTACCATGACAACTGCGGCTAATGCGGCATTACTTAACAACTTTGAGATAGCGGCAACAGCGGTGATTGCGCTTATAGTATTTAAGGAAAGAATTTCAAAACGGCTTTGGATTGCAATCGGATTTGTGACAGCCGCAAGCATTATGCTTTCCTTTGAGGATATTAGCAGTCTGGAGTTTTCGGGAGGCTCACTGCTTGTTATAGGTGCATGTGTATGCTGGGGTTTAGAGAACAACTGCACAAGGATGCTATCGGGGAAAAATCCGCTTGAGATAGTAATAATAAAGGGTTTATTTTCCGGTACGGGGGCGTTAATGCTTGCATTAATAACCGGAGAAAGATTACCGGCTTTGGCACAGGGTTTTATGGTGCTACTTCTTGGCTTTGCGGCTTACGGGCTTAGTATTATGCTTTACATATATGCTCAACGACAACTGGGAGCGGCTAAGACAAGTGCATATTATGCGGCGGCACCGTTTATAGGCACAATATTAGCGCTTATTATATTCAAACAACTGCCGACACATGGATTTATTGCTGCTCTGGCGGTTATGGCGGCAGGGGCATATTTTGCATCAACAGACAACAGATAAAACCTAAAAACCTTCTTCCTTTTTTGAGAAAAAGGAAGCGAAAAAACTTTAAGGGGACACGAGTATTCGTGTCCCTATTAGAGTTTAGGTCAAGTATGCACCGCAAAGAAAGATGCGGACGTTCGAAGAACGGCTTTGCGTAGCAAAGTGCTGACTTTTTTAAAGGCTTGCGGGGGTTGGGCAGAGCCCAAGGTCTTTAATCGTTCCCTAAGGTCTGAATTGTTCCCTAAATTCATATATATATTACCAATATTAAAGTTGGACTGATGATATATGGAGCGTATGACATATAAAGGCCGCAAACGCCTATACATAATGCTGATTGTATTTTCCGTATGTTTGGTTGGGCTTTCAATTCGTGTGGGATACATAATGCTGACTAAGGCGGATGAATATCAGCAGCTGGCCTATGAACAGCAGACGAGGGACCGTCTTATAACACCCAAGCGAGGCTCAATACTGGATAGAAACGGCGTTGGTATGGCACTTACCGAGTCGGTCTCTTCAGTATCGGTTATCCATGCCCAGGTAACGGATAAGGAAGGCACTGCAAAGGCATTAAGCCAAATCCTTGAACTGGACTATGACGAGGTTCTTTCGGATATTAATGAAAGAGTGGCTTTAAAGCGTATTAAGGCAAAAGTGCCTAATGAAGTCGCAGAACAGATTCGCTCGCTTAACATGGCAGGAGTAATGATAGATGAGGATGTTGAGCGTACATATCCGTATTATTCAATGGCTTCGCAGGTAATTGGTTTTGTCGGCAAGGATAATCAGGGCATTATCGGACTGGAGAGCAAGTATGAGGAATACCTGAAGGGCGAAACGGGCAAAATACTTACCCTGACCGATTCAAAGGGCAGACGTGTATCCGATGCAGAGGAAAGAGTGGAGCCTGTTGACGGTTATGACTTGGTTACATCCCTAGATGTGGTGATTCAACAGTATGCAGAACAGGAAATTCAAGCCGCAGTGGAGGCTAAGAGTGCAAAAAGCGGTATGATTATATCTATGAACCCGCAAAATGGCGAGATATATGCAATGGCGAACTATCCGACGTTTGACTTGAATGATCCGTTCACCATTAATGATGATGAACTGGCGGCTATGTGGGATACATTTACGGAGGAGGAGAAGAATGACTACCTTAACCAGATGTGGCGTAATAAGTCAATTAATGATACATATGAGCCGGGCAGTACATTTAAAGTAGTAACATCCTCGGCAGGTCTGGAGGAAGGCGTAATAACACCCGAAAGTACCTTTAACTGTGCAGGCTCAATGACAGTCGGCGGAAGGCAGATTAAGTGTTGGAGATTTCCGCGTTCGCATGGTACACAGACTTTTAAGAAAGGCGTACAAAACTCCTGCAACTGCGTATTTATGCAGGTGGCTGAAAGAATAGGCGCTGACAGGTTTTATGATTATATGATTAAGTTTGGGTTTAATGAAAAAACGGGTATTGACCTTAACGGTGAGGCAGTCGGTATCCTGCATAAAAAAGAGGATATAGGCTCTGTTGAGCTTGCAACAATGAGCTTTGGCCAAACCTTCCAGATTACACCCATACAGCTTTTGCGTGCAGCAGCAGCTGTTGTTAACGGCGGTACTTTGGTTACTCCGCACTTTGCAATCCGAACACAGGACAGCAATGGGTATGTGAATAAAGTCTTTGACTGGGACAGTGATAAGCGTGCAATAAGTGAGGAAACAAGTGCTACCATGCGTGACATACTGGAGAGCGTAGTGGCAGAGGGAACAGGAAGCAAGACAAAGATAGAGGGCTACCGCATCGGCGGTAAAACAGCTACTAGCCAAAAACTCCCTAGAGGCAGCGGAAAGTATATAGCCAGCTTTATGACCTTTGCACCAGCAGATAATCCGACTATAATGACGCTTGTGCTTATTGATGAGCCTCAGGGTATGTATTACGGCGGCTCGGTTGCAGGACCTGTTATGCATGATTACCTTATTAATATACTGCCATATATGAATATTGAAAAGACACAGATTGTCGAAGAGAGTAAGACGGAATAAATAAAATATACACGCTTATGTCTTGTGGGTGCCCAATGACTGTGATATAATTATCCAGTTAAAAACAGTAAAAACAACTAGGACCGTGGGCTTTGCCCACACCTACCACCCTTTAAAAAAAGTTGGACCCAAACTTTGAAACGCAAAAATATACATTTTTGCGATATAAAGTTTTCGCTGAAGCCTTTTTTAAAAGGCTTACTTGGGTTCGGGACAGAGTCCTGAGGTCCTGAAGGTACTTTTTGGAGGTGTTTTTTTGAAACTTAAAAAAATGATAAATGATTTAGAATATACACTTGTCTGCGGCTCAGAGGATATTGATGTTTCCTCTGTTGCCTATGATTCCAGAAGGGCCACTGAAGGCGGCCTTTTTGTATGTATTACAGGCTTTAATACAGACGGTCATAAATATGCGGCATCCGCAATTGAAAAAGGCGCAAAAGCAGTCATTGCCGAGCATACAATTGACGGTATCCCTGATGGCATAACCGTAGTTGTTACACCCAATACCCGTAAAGCGCTTGCACTTGTATCCGCTGCGTACTATGACCATCCATCGGATAAAATGAACGTAATTGGCGTAACAGGTACAAACGGAAAAACAACAACTACATATTTAATTAAAACAATATTTGAAAATATCGGGCATAAAACAGGTGTAGTTGGGACAATCGGCAATATGATAGGCGGTAAAATGCTCCATGCCGACCGTACAACACCCGAGAGCCTTGAGCTTCAGGAGCTGTTTTCACAAATGTTTGATGCAGGCGTGACAGATGCTGTTATGGAAGTTTCCAGCCATTCACTAGCCCTTGATCGAGTAGCCGGCGTGCATTACTCAACTGCTATATTCACTAATTTGACACAGGATCATCTTGACTATCATAAAACAATGGAAAATTATATGAAAGCCAAGGGTATTTTATTTACAATGGCTGACAAGGCAGTAATTAACATAGACGACCCTGCGGGAAAATACATGATGAGTGTTTCAAAGGGTAGAATACTTACTACAGGAATCGATAATGCGGCTGATTTACGTGCGGAAAATATTTCCATTACAGCTGAAGGTGTCAGCTACACACTTGATTACGAAGGCAAGCAATACCCAGTTAAGCTTAATATACCCGGACGTTTCAGTATATATAACTCACTTGGTGCAATCGGTGCATGTTTATTAAATGGCGCAAAAATGAGTGAGATAATAAAAGGTCTTGCAATGAATAAAGGTGTGCCGGGACGTTTCCAGTCAATACCAAACGAAAAGGGAATAACTGTTATTGTTGACTATGCACACACACCTGACGGACTTGAAAACATTCTTGAAACTGCACATGAGTTTGCCAAGAAAAGGATAATAACCGTTTTTGGCTGCGGCGGTGACAGGGACAGAACAAAAAGGCCTATAATGGCAGAAGCTGTAGGCAGACTTTCGGACTTTGCTATTATTACAAGCGATAACCCAAGAACAGAAAACCCGGCAAAAATACTTGATGATGTCGAGGTTGGTATTATCCCGACCAAATGCCCATATCATAAAATTGAGGACAGACGTACAGCTATTAATGAAGCTATTAAAATGGCAGACAAAGGCGATGTGGTTATGATAGCTGGCAAAGGACATGAGGATTATCAGATATTTGCCGATAAAACAATACATTTTGACGATGTTGAAGAAGCAGAAAAAGCATTAGCTTTAAGATGAAATTCTCTTGAATTTCATCTTGTTTCCGAAGGTAAGAACGGCTCTTTCCATAAGGTTCTAAACCTTGCCACCCTTTAAAAAGCGTGGACGTAAACTATTGAAACAGCATATGCTGTTTCATTTTGAAAATTTTTGTACCGCTTTTTTTAAAAAGCGGGCAGAGTTTGAGACAGAGCCTCAAGGTTCTAAAAGAAAGGCATTAATATGAATTCTATTTCTTCTAAACAGGCAGCACAGTTTGCAAACGGCGGATTACTGGGTGCTGATAACACTATCCGTCATATAACAACCGATTCCAGAGCTATAACCGAAGGCTGTATGTTCGTCGCTCTAAGCGGAGAGCGTTTTGACGGCCATAGTTTTATAGAGCAGGCATGGAAAAAAGGTGCTTCTTGCGTACTGAGTGAACAAAAGCATACTCCGCCGGAGGGTAAAAGTATTATTATTGTTAAGAATACCAGAAAAGCACTGCTAAACTTGGCAGCAGGCTACCGCAGGCTGTTTGATATTTCACTCGTTAACGTAACAGGCAGTGTTGGCAAGACAACAACAAAAGATATGATAGCAGATGTTTTAAGCAGGAAATATATAACACTTAAAACAGGCGGCAACTTTAATAACGATATTGGTGTGCCTATTACGCTTTTTGCACTTGATAACAGCTATGAAACGGCTGTTGTTGAAATCGGCATGAACCATTTTGGTGAGATAGACCGACTAGCTGAAGTCTGTACGCCCGATATTGGTGTTATTACCAATGTTGGAGTATCACATATCGAAAACCTCGGATCAAGAGAGGGTATTTTACAGGCTAAGTGTGAAATGCTGCCTCATATAAAAAGCGGCGGATATGCTGTGCTTAACGGCAATGATGATATGCTGGCAAATATTCGAGGCAATGAGGGAAAATACGGCTTGCCCTCAGATGTTAATGTTATCTGGTACGGCATAGGTCAAAATAATGATGTCTATGCAGATAATATAGCCGGACTTGGCATAAACGGCACTGATTGCACTATACATACACCCATTGGTGCTTTTGATGTACATATAACCGTTGCAGGTGAGCATATGGTGCTTAATGCACTTGCCGCAACTGCTGTCGGATATATTCGTGGGCTTGACATTAACATGATTAAAGACGGTATAGAAAACTTTATACCAACAGGCAAGCGAATGGAGATAATTGAGCTTAACAACGGTGCTAAAATTATCGATGATTCCTATAATGCAAACCCTGTATCCATGAAGGCCGCAATTGATGTGCTTGCATCCTGTGACGGTTTGAAAATAGCTGTTTTAGGTGATATGGGCGAGCTTGGTGATTATGCCGCTCAAATGCACTCGGATATTGGCAGGTATCTGGCTGAAAAGAAAATAGACGGTGTAATTACTGTCGGAGTGCTGTCAGAGAATATATCAAGAGAGGCTAAAGCAGGCGGTGTTCCGTATGTCAGGTGCTTTGAAAGAGTAAATGACTTGCTTAATATGGAATTTGTTCCAAAAGGTACAATTCTGGTTAAGGCATCACATGCAATGGACTTTTCAAAAATAGTTGACAGTATGAAAAGATGTTCACCATGACTAAAACTGTGCTTTTTGGGGGTACTGTTTAATATATAAAGGGAGTTATACAAATGAATCTTATTATCAAAGGTATATATACTTTAATACTTGCATTTGTTATCGGCGTACTTGTATGTCCTGTGCTTATTCCTTTTCTGCACAGACTTAAGTTCGGTCAGACAGTGCGTGATGACGGTCCGCAGGCGCATCTTAAGAAAAATGGCACACCCACTATGGGCGGTATTGCCTTTCTTTTGGCGTTCACTGCTGCAACCCTTATAATGAGTCCATCACAAGAAGCTATTGCTGTGCTTCTTGTCACACTCGGATTTGGATTAATCGGGTTTATAGATGATTACATAAAGGTTGTTAAAAAACGTTCACTGGGACTTAAGCCTATGCAGAAGATAGTCGGACAGATGTTGGTATGTGCGCTTTTTATGTACTACTTATTTGCAACAGGTATCGGTACCGCTGTTTATATCCCATTTGGAGGCGGTAAGCTTTGGGACTTAGGTGTATTCTTTATCCCTTTTGCTTTTATTGCAATGCTTGGTACAGTAAACGGTGTCAACCTGACTGACGGACTTGACGGTCTTTCTGACGGTGTTACGCTTATTGTTTCCGTATTTTTCACCATGTGTGCCTATGCGGCAGGTAACGGAATTGTAACGGCTGGCGGCGCTATGATGGGCGGTTTGCTTGCTTTCCTTATATTTAATGCATATCCTGCTAAAGTATTTATGGGTGATACAGGCTCACTTGCAATGGGCGGTTTTGTTGTCTCCTGTGCTTTTATACTTAAAATGCCGTTGTTTATTCTTATTGCAGGGGTTATATATTTCATTGAAACACTGTCTGTTATGATTCAGGTAACAGTTTATAAAAAAACAAAGAAACGTGTATTTAAAATGGCTCCGATTCATCACCACTTTGAGTTAAGCGGCTGGAGCGAAACAAAGGTTGTCACGCTGTTCTATATTGTGACTGCTATGGCATGTCTTGTGGCATATTTGGGGTGTCAGGGGATATATTGATTGTCTGACTGATTTATTTATTTTGATTGAAGCAATTGCCATTGGATATGGTAAAGCATAAGCCTTATGAAAGGAAGAACTTTATAAATGATTGATACAGATGTCTTAAAAAATAAAAAATACATTGTCTGCGGTATGGCGAGGAGCGGTATAGCAGCAGCCGAGCTTTTGGTTTCACACGGTGCAAAGGTAACACTTCAGGATATTAAACCCATGGATGCACTTATTAAGCTGCATGATATAGAAGCATATAAGAAAAAGGGTATAGACATATATGCGGGAAGTAATCCAGATGATATAGCAGAGGAATTTGATACTATTGTTTTAAGCCCGGGTGTGCCGTACGACCTGCCTTTTGTTCAAAAAGCGTTGGCGAAGGGGATAGAGGTTATAAGCGAGATTGAACTGGCTTACAGCCTGACACCATGCCCTGTATGCGCTGTTACGGGTACAAACGGCAAGACAACAACGACAACGCTTACAGGACTTTTGCTTGAGACTAAATATAATAACACGGCTGTTGTGGGCAACATTGGTGTTGCATACTCACAAAAGGTGAAGGGGCTTAGGGAAAACGACTATGTATGTGCTGAGATTAGCTCTTTTCAGCTTGAAGGCACAAAGACATTCAGACCGCATATTTCGGCAGTGCTTAATATTACGCCTGACCACCTTAACAGGCACAAGACAATGGAGAACTATGTCGCTGTTAAGGAAATGATATTTGCCAACCAGACATCTGAGGATTTTACAATACTTAACAATAACGATGAGTACTGTGTTAAAATGGCTGACAAGACAAGGGGTAGGGTATTCTTTTTCTCAAGCACCAAACGCCTTGAAGAGGGAATATTCCTTGACGGAGAGCATATACATATAGTCTGGAACGGCATAGATGAAATGCTTATTGATACTAATGAACTGAGGATACTCGGTGTGCATAACTATGAGAATGTTATGGCGGCTGCGGCATGTGCAGTTTGTGCAGGTGTGACACTTGAGGATATACGTCAGGTGCTTCTCGGCTTTAACGGTGTTGAGCACAGGATAGAGTACTGCGGTACTTTTGACAGTGTTGACTGCTATAATGATTCAAAGGGTACTAATCCCGATGCGGCTATTCGTGCGGTATTGGCAATGAAAAAGCCGATTGTGCTTATAGGCGGAGGGTATGACAAGGATTCGGAATATGATGATTGGGTTAAGCTGTTTAAGGGTAGGGTAAAGAAACTGATTTTAATCGGTGTTACTGCACCTAAGATAGCGGCCTGCTGTGATAAATATGGGTTCAGTGATTATGATTTTGCCGAGGACTTTAAGGAGTGCGTAGCCAAGTGCAAAGCGGCGGCAGATTTGGGGGATTGTATATTATTATCTCCTGCGTGTGCCAGCTGGGGCATGTTTGAGGACTATGAACAGCGCGGCAGGGTTTTTAAAGAACTGGTTAAAGGGTAAGACCGTGGAACTGGGTTCCAAACCTTGTCAAGTCTTCGAGAAGGCTTGAGCTAAGCTTTAACTCGCAAAAATAAATATTTTTGCGAATGAAAATTTAGGTCCACCCTTTTTAAAGGGTGGTAGGTTTTGATGTCTATGTTTTAATGGTATAAGGGTGGTGAGAATAAGTGCCGGAGCGTACGCACAGAAAACGAAAACCGAATAACGTACATAAAATGCCGAATACCCATGACGGTGATATTCCCGAGAACAGTAAACTCCATTTACGCACACTTATTAATCCGCGTCCATTCAGGGGCATTGACTATACTGTGCTGATATTGGTTATTTTACTGGTTATGTTCGGACTTGTTATGGTCTTTTCATCAAGCTATTACTATGCCATGACCGAGGCGAAGTTCGGCAACGATAAATTTTTCTTCTTCAGCCGTCAGCTTAAATGGGCATTAGTCGGCATAGTGGGCATGATAGCCTGCATGAGCGTTAATACCGAGCTGTTCCGTAGGTTTTCAAAACCGCTTTACCTGTTTATAATTGTTGTTTTAGGTGTCGTATTGGCACTCGGTGTTGCTACAAACGGCTCTAACCGTTGGCTTGAGTTTTTGGGTACATCATTCCAGCCCTCCGAGTTTGCTAAGTTTATAATCATTATCTTTATGAGCGGTTATGTCATAAAAAATCAAAGGCTTTTGACGGGTAATTTTGTTATGTTCCTAAAATGCTCATTCCCCGTACTGCTTGCCTTTATTTTGATAGCAACCGAAAACCTCTCAACAGGTATAGTAGTTGTTGTTGTCGGTATAATGATTATGTTTGTTGCCAGTGATAAATTTGCACACTTTGTTGTAATGGGTCTGCTTGGTATAGTTGCCTTTGGCGGCTTGACTATGGCAGAGTCTTATCGTCGTGCCAGAATAACCGGATGGCTTGACCCGTGGGGTGATCCTGATAAGTCTGGCTACCAGATAATCCAGTCATTATATGCTGTTGCATCAGGCGGTCTTTTTGGTCTTGGTATCGGTCAGAGCAGACAAAAGACATTCATACCCGAAAGCTATAATGATATTATTTTTGCTATTATTTGTGAGGAATTGGGCCTTGTTGGTGCAGTTGTTCTTATACTGCTTTTTACACTGCTCATTTGGCGTGGTATTAAAATAGCAATGACAGCTAAGGATAAGTATTCCTCTTATGTGGCAACGGGAATCACCACTATGATTGCTATTCAGGTTATAATTAATATTGCCGTTGTTACCAACTCAATGCCCAATACAGGTATGCCTATGCCCTTTATCAGCTACGGCGGTACTTCACTTGTTGTTATGATGGCTTCAGTAGGATTATTGCTTAATATCTCCAGAGACTGCAAGCGATAGGCCTTATCATATTTATAATTTTTCTCCCGTGTGATTGTGCATGGGAGCTTTTTAAAACCAAATAATCTATAGGAGGCTTTGTATGAAAATAGCACATATAGCGATATATGTAAATGATTTGGAAGCTACAAAAGAATTCTTTGAAACCTATTTTAATGCAGTTTCCAATGATATTTACCATAACCCCGATACAAGATTCAGTTCATATTTTTTAACCTTTGAGGACGGCGCCAGACTTGAGATTATGTCCCGTAAGATTATGACTGATTCGCCTAAGGCTTTACTGCGTACGGGATATATACATATGGCATTCAGTGTCGGCGGTAAGGAAGCTGTAGACAGGCTGACAGATAAATTGAAAACAGCAGGCTACAGAATTCTAACCGGTCCACGTATAACAGGTGACGGCTACTATGAAAGCAGTATACTTGATTCCGAAGATAACCAGATTGAAATTACCGAATAAGAGACATAATAAGCAAATGAGGTGAAAAAAATGCCGAAGAGCTATTCTTCACAGGAGAAGGAGTATATCATCAGCAGGCTTAAAGAAGAGGCTGCAAAGTGCCTTGTCCTCTATGGCATAAGACACACTACCGTTGACGAACTGGTTAAACGTGTAAAAATACCGAAGGGTACTTTTTATCTGTTTTATCCTTCAAAGGAAACGCTCCTCTTTGATGTTATACTCGAACAGCATGATAATATAGAAAAACAGCTTTTTGATGCGGTTTCATCAATTAAGGACAAAGAAACTGACTGTGAAGAGCTGACAGACATACTTTTCGGCTTTTATAAGCTTGCTGAGGACATGCCCATATTAAAGATGATAAACTCCGATGAACTTGAACTTTTGAGCAGAAAACTGCCAAAAGAGACTGTTCAAAACCACTTGCAGCATGATAATATGATGATTGAACACCTGTTTGAGGTGCTCGGCAAGGACAGTGAGAAGGACTTGGAGATATTCTCTTCGGCATTCAGAAATATATATTTTGCAACACTGCATAAAAATGAGCTTGAGGATGACAAGTTCGACGATTCACTGAGGCTATTGATAAGAGGCCTTGTTATCCAGTTGTTAGGCTAAATTCAGTCCGGCAGATATTTTGTCGGACATTAAAAACGATTTATTTTGACCATAATCAAAGTATTAGTCAAATAGTTATGGAGGACGTTATGATTGATGTAAGTAATTTATATTTCAGCTACACAAAAAAACCTTATATTCAGGATATGAGCTTTAAAGTTGACGACGGTGAGATTTTCGGCTTTTTGGGACCTTCGGGTGCAGGAAAAACAACACTGCATAAAATACTGACCGGTCTTTTGGTGAATTATGAAGGCTCGGCAAAGGTGAACGGTATTGAATGCAGAAAGCATGATTCCGGATTTTATGAGCAAATAGGTGTGGACTTTGAGTATTCAACAATGTATGAAAAACTTACTGCAAGGGAAAACCTGAAATTTTTCGGCTCTCTTTATTCCGGTGACCTGCGCTCTGCAGATGAGCTTATGGAGGCTGTCGGGCTTATTAATGATGCCGATAAAAGGGTATCGGATTACTCAAAGGGCATGAAAGCAAGGCTTAATTTTATAAAGGCTCTTCTTCATAATCCTGCGGTGCTTTTTCTGGATGAGCCGACAAACGGTCTTGACCCGACTAACAGCCGTCTTATGAAGGACATGATTATTGAGGAGAAGAAAAAGGGCAGAACAATTATACTTACCACGCACAACATGCAGGACGCTTCGGAGCTTTGTGACAGGGTGGCATTTATCGTGAACGGAAAAATATGCGCTCTTGACTCTCCGCATAAGCTCATAATGAAAAGAGGTGCCGCAAAATTAACATATACATGGTCTGATAACGGCGAAAAAGAGGCTTCATGCGTTTTAAACAAAGTTTCGGAGGATGAAAGACTTCAGGCACTCATTAAAAATAACAGCCTGCTTTCTATACACAGCAGTGAGCCTAGCCTGAACGATATTTTCATTGATATAACGGGGAGGACCTTGCTGTGAGACTTAAAAAAATGATTTTATGGGATATGCGATTTCAGCTGAAATATGGTTTTTATTTTGTATATGCTGTTTTAAGCGTGCTATACATTCTCATATTGTCGGCATTTCCAGAAGCATGGAGACAAAAAACGGCTGCAATTTTGATTTTTTCTGACCCTGCCGCCATGGGTATGTTTTTCATGGGCGCAATTGTTCTGCTTGAAAAAAGTCAGAGGGTGCTTAATGCCGTTGCGGTTTCTCCTGTGAAAACATCAGAGTATATTGTATCCAAGGTTGTTTCACTCTTCATTATTTCGGAAATTGTGGCATTTATTCTTGCACTGACAGCCGGAAGCAAAAACATGGCGCTCACACTTTTTGGGGCTGCCGTTTCTTCAATAATATTCACTCTAATCGGGCTGATTGCGGCAACAAGAATAAACAGCCTTAATCAGTTTATTTTCATCACCATACCGATAGAGATAATTTGCTTTTTACCGCCGATGTTTTATCTGTTTGGGGCGGATAAGGGAATTATGAGGTTCTATCCGTTTAATGTTCTGCTTAATATGGTAAGAGGAAGCAGTGATATTTCAACTGTCGGTGTTTTTCTTACAGCGGCATTGACTGTTGTTCTGTTTATTTGGGCAATGAGAAATACGAAAAAAATGTTCAAAAGCGTGGGAGGTGTTAAGCTGTGAGAATTGTTTGGCGTTCTTTTATTCATATGCTTCGCTTTATCAGGCATGATATGATGCAGATTGTAGCATTGGTTTCTATATTTTTATGCGGTGCAGTGTTCAAATTTGGAGTGCCTGCACTTGAAACGTATTTGATGGGGTATTTTTCAAAGGCATATATACTTAAGCCGTATTACGGACTGTTTGATATATTATTTTCGATAATTTCACCCACAATGCTCTGTTATATTGCATCAATGGTTATTCTGGAGGAAAAGGATGATCACGTATCAGTGTATCTTGCGGCAACTCCGCTTGGAAAAAACGGATATATATTATCCAGGCTTGTTATTCCTGCGGTTATTTCGTTTGTTCTGACTTTAATACTGCTTCCGTTTTTCAGCCTCAGCGAAGTATCATTTTCAACAGTTATAATGCTCTCGCTGACAGGTGCGGCGCAGGGACTTATTATTACGCTTATTGTGGTTGTTTTTTCGGCAAACAAGCTGGAGGGGCTTGCGGTCACCAAGCTGTCTGTAATTATGATGCTTGCCATTTTTGTTCCGTATTTTATAAGAACAAACGCACAGTATCTACTTTGTGTTCTGCCGACATACTGGATAGGTAAGGCAGTACATGAAAGCAGTTATATGTATTTTGCGTTTGCACTTGTTATCTCCGCTTTGTGGATTGCTGTTTTAGAGCATAAATACGAGTTAAAAAGCAATTAATGTATATTTGGCACTTATATTGACAAATCATGCATAAACATATATCATCTGTTATATAACGTTTAATATATAACGGATGATTTTTAATAAGGAGGACATGTTATGCCGCCGAAACAGAAGTATTCAAAACAAGCAATAATAGATGCTGCATTTGAAATTTACCGCCGTGAAAGCAATTCAGCCATTAATGCAAGACAGATAGCAAAGGAACTGAGATGTTCAACACAGCCTGTGTTCAGCTGTTTTTCAAGCATGGATGAGCTTAAGGAGGAGCTTTTTGAGCATGCAAAAGGCTTATACAGGGAATATATTAAGTGCGGATTAAGCAGTGAAAATGCATTCAAGGGTGCAGGACTTGCATATATCGCATTTGCCAGGCAGGAGCCGCAGTTATTCAAAAAGCTTTTTATGCAGGAGGGACATATTAACATAAGCAATGCACTTGATGTTGAAGAAAGCAACAAGGAGATTCTGCTATCGCTTATGAGTTCAACGGGTCTTAGCAGACAAGCGGCATATAAGCTTTATACGGAAATTTGGATATTTACATACGGCATTGCTTCAATGCTTGCAACCAGAACCTTCGATTTTACCGATGAACAGATAGAAAGGATGCTTGATGATGCATTTATAGGTCTTATTACACGTATAAGGCAGACTGAGTCAGAACAGTAAATACGGCCGTTTTAATAACGGCTTTTTATTATAGGGGCATGTAAGTGTATGCTCTGATTCAAGGGGGAACATTAATGGAGACTAATTGTAAATCTTTAAATATTGTGGCTGTTTTCGGCATCGGAGGAATGATGCTCCTAAGCCTTACACAGCTTGTACCAAATATGCTTTTTGCCGGATATGCCGTTATTTTTGGGATTCTGGCCTTTTTTGCCGACTGCATTATTACGGGTAGAATACCACGCCAATGCGGACTCAGCTTTACAAATTTATTTGAAGATATGAGAAAGCCGGGAGTTTTTTTCTGGTTGTTTGTGCCGGTTGTTACCGCAATACTTCCCAATCTGATAGGGGATTGGATTTTTTACGGCTCATACAGTGCAAGCGTGCTTGAACGTGCCAGCAGATATTTAAACTATGATAACTTCTGGCTGCTTCTGGCAGAGCTTTTTGTGCTTTCGCTCGGTGAGGAAATTGCATGGCGCGGTTTTTTTGTTGGCAGGACAATGCAGGCTTATCCGTTCTGGATTTGCATGGTAGGCTCATCGTTTCTGTTTGCACTGGGGCATATGGGCAGTATAGTATCACCCATTGTACTTTTCGATTTGTTTTTTGTGTTTGTTGACAGCTGTATTTTTACTGTCATTTATAAAAAATCAGGAAACTGTGCAGTCAGTGCAGTTTCTCATATATTGGGCAATATAGTGGGGCTTATGGTATGCTTTTCAATGGCATAAATATTTTATGTAAAAATCTTTAAAACAGTAGACAACAGTAAATCTCAAGTATATAATTATGAAAAGTATGAAATGTATGAATCATTATTTTATTTACTTTTTGGGAGGTTATGCCATGAGTATACTGAAGGTTACGGAGCTGTGCAAAAGCTACCCGTCTTTTAAGCTTTCCGATGTTTCCTTTGAACTCGAGGAAGGAAAGATTACAGGCTTTATCGGACGCAACGGAGCGGGTAAGACAACTACATTAAAATCACTTCTTGGCTTTGTGCATCCTGACTGCGGAGAAATTGTTTTCTTTGATAAGGAGTTTGATAAAAACGAGCGTGAGATAAAACAGAAAATAGGTTTTATTTCAGGTGGAGTCAGTTTTTATCCTGCTAAAAAGCTTAAGGTTATTACATCTGTAACAAAGCAGTTTTATCCAAACTGGAACGAAAATGCGTACCGTAAATATTTAAGCTTGTTTAAGCTTGATGAAAACAAGACACCAAAACAGCTTTCAGACGGTATGAAGGTGAAATATTCACTGGCGCTTGCTTTGTCGCATAACGCTTCACTGCTTATACTTGACGAACCGACAAGCGGTCTTGACCCTGTATCAAGAGATGAACTGACGGATATATTTCTTGAGCTTGTGAGCCAAGGTGTCACAATACTGTTTTCAACGCATATAACATCGGACTTGGATAAATGTGCCGATAATATACTGTATATAAAAGACGGACAGATTAAAGCAGATGAGCCGCTTAAGAAATTTGTGCAGAAGTATACACCTGCCAATTTGGAAACAATAATGCTGCAGCTGGAAAAGGAGCGTCTGTCATGAAACAACTTCTCATAAAAGAATTAAGATTGTCAATGCATCCGACTGCTCTTATATTTTTGCTGTTGTCGGTAATGCTTGTAATACCCAACTATCCATACTATGTTGTTTTCTTTTATACCGGTCTTGCGGTGTTTTTTACATGCCTTTTGGGGCGTGAAAACCATGATATTGAATATATGCTTATTATGCCGATAAGAAAATGTGATGCAGTGAAGGCAAGGTTTGCTTTTGTTGTGCTTCAGGAGCTTATACAGATGATTATTGCGGTTCCCTTTGCTCTTATTCGCCAGCATATGCCCGTTCCGCCCAATGCAGTCGGCATGGACGCAAATATCGCATTGTTTGGCTCGTCACTTGTTATGATGGGTTTATTTAACCTTGTGTTCTTCGGAATTTATTATAAAAATCCTCAAAATGTCGGCAAAGCATTCGGGGTATCAAGCATAATCGTGTTTGTGTATATGACAGTGGCAGAAGCACTGGTGCATATAGTACCTTTTGTCAGAGATAAACTAGATACAAGTGATACAATGTTTTTGGGCGAAAAGCTTATTGTGCTTGTGATAGGGATGATTGTGTTCGCTCTCACTACTGCTGCTGCATATAAACGTGCGGTTAAAAGCTTTGAAACGCTAGATATTTAGACAATAAGCTTTTTAAACCGCTTTAATGCTTCGTTTTTTCTGCGGTAAATGCTTGCCTGTTCACAGCCAAGTCTGTCACAGGCATTGTATACTGCCGCCATTTTATCTCTTGGGCATTTGGTATACAATTCCTCAAGTATTATCCTATCCTCAGTACACAATGATTGCCATGCATTATCAAATATCTTTATTTCAGCCTCCAATAGCTGTATGCGTGCAGTCATCTCATGTTTTTCAAGCATTAAGTCTGTTTTTTTATCCTCAGACATTTCATGACTCAGACGATGCTCAAGTGTAATAAGCATCAGCCTTACAGATTCCAATACACGCCTATTATTTTCCGATGCCTTTAACAGCTCCTCGGTTGCTTTATCCCAATTAACATAATCACCTATGCTCATAAATTCACCTGCTCTTTGCTTTATAAATAAATTTCTTTTCTTTTTCTTTTAATTTATTAATGTCTGCGCTATAAACTTCTCTTTACAGTACGTTTTATCATTCTGTTGTGATTCTGCATATTATACTGTTTATACTTCGTTATAAACTTCTGAAGCCAATAAAATCCGTTTATTGTGAATAAATCTGTGGATAACATGTGGATAACGTGGGGATAATCCACAGCCGCATAATCATTGGGCGCTTTTTTTATTTATATCTTTTAAGCCTTGTATGTAATCCATAATGTCCTTTGCGGTATTTATCTGGGTTATCTGTTTTGTCTGCTTATTCTCATCAGCGATGTAGAGCATTCGATATTTGTTCGGATGACCCTTTCGCCCCTTATAAAGCTGAAGCAGCCCGTTATCAATGAGCGGTTTCCTTATCTGATAAATAAAGGTTGCCTCTCGTTTTTCTCCGACCTGTTGCATAAGAGTTGTGTTGTCTGCAACGATTTGCTCCTCCCAGCCGCTTTGATTGAACAACGCCATCATACGGTACCAGAGAAGCTGCGACTTAGGCGGAAGATAGTTGGTTGCCAGCCAACGGTTGAATGCATTAAGCTCCGATATGTAATTTATCATTTGTTTCATTTTTCTACCTCCGTTGTGCTTTATGTAATAAATCTGACACGATGATTATAATACGAACTTATGTTCTTGTCAATATACTGCAATGTAAATATATAGATTTGTATTCGACAATTTTTGCGAACTTATGTTTCTAATACAACTTTATAAAATTGCATAAATTTTTACATTTATATGAAATATTTCTGTAACTTTGTTGAATAGTTGTATTTTTTGTATTATAATTAATAAACAAAACAAATTAAAACGAGTATTGCAGAAAATGAGGAGGACATGCGAATGAGAAAGAAGTTAATTGCAATTATTGCCGCAGCCTTAGCTGTGTGTATGAGTGTTCCGGCGTTTGCACATCAGGTAAGTGTAGTAAGAGGAACTGATAACAAGATTGTAGTTGAAACACCTGTTAGCGATGCAGAACATAAATTTACAGACGTTTCAAAGGAAGATAACGGAGTTGTTAATATTGCCTATAAAAACGGAGAAGTAGTAGGAATTACTGATACAACACTCGGTGCCAATGAAAATATTACAATGCAGGATTTTTGTATTATTCTCTGGAATATGGCTGACTGTCCCAGCACAATGGGAAGAACAGCTTATAATGCCAACAGTGCAGACAAATACGCTGTAGCCGCTGTAAAATGGGCTGTTTCAAATAGTATAATCTCGGGAACGGCAGATACTCATAAGGCTCTGACTGTATCAGAGGTTAAGGCTATGCTTGACAAAGCAGGCTATGACGTTTCTTCAATCGAAGATTCAGACAAGGAAGTAACAAAAATAGATTCGCTCAGAATGATTGTAAAGACTACTAAGCGAGATACCATAATGCTTATGGCAGATTTGGATCATGATGAACCGAAAAAACAACTTGATGACTAAGTTGTTAATTCAATAATTTGCAGAAATATGAAGGAGGATATGCTTATGAAGAAGAGATTAATTGCAATTATTGCCGCAGCTTTAGCTGTGTGTATGAGTGTTCCGGCATTTGCTTATCAGGTGAATGTAGTAAGAGGAACAGATAACAAACCTCTGCCCGAAACTCCTGTTTACAGTGCAGAACATAACTTTACAGACGTTTCAAAAGATGATTATGACATTGTTAATATTGCTTATAAAAACGGAGATGTAGTAGGAATTACAGATACAACACTCGGTGCCAATGAAAATATCACTCTCCAGGATTTTTGCCTTATTCTCTGGAATATGGCTGACTGTCCCAGCACAGTGGGCAAAGCAGCATATAATGCTTTCGATGCTGATAAATACGCTGTAGCCGCAGTAAAATGGGCAGTTTCTGAAGGTATAATATCAAGTACAGCAGACCCTCATAAGGCTCTGACTGTTGCAGATGTTAAGGCTATGCTTTATAACGCAGGCTATGATGCATCCTCAATTGTAGGTTCAGATACTGAAGTAACAAAAATAAGAGCTCTCAGAATGATTATCATGGCTACTAAGCGTGACACCATAATGCTTATGGCAGATTTGGATCATGATGAAAAGTATGGAAAAGCATAATATTGTTTTAATTTAATGAGACGCTAAATGCCTTTCAGCGTGTAGACAAAGTCAAAATCTTGAGGGTTTGCCCTCAAACACCCACAAGGATTTCACCCTTGGCTCATCTAAAACCGCATATTTATGCGGTTTTTATAAAAGCTTTTGATCTTGTTTTTTTTAAAAAGCAAGTGGGTTTGGGCAACGCCCAAGGTTTGTTTAATTCAAAGAGGCATTTAGTGCCTCTTTTTTTATACGCAGAAACGGAATATAAATCAGCTCTAAACATATAATTATTTGTCAGTTGTATTGATTAAAAAATATATTATAAGGGAAGGGATTATTATTAAGAAAAAATTAACTGCAATTTTAGCTGCTTTACTGGTTGTCAGCATGAGTATACCGGCATCTGCTCATTACCTTATTGCCGAGCGAGGAACAATTAATAATCAGAAAGTGACAGTTGAAAGAACCGAGCAAGAGATTATCAAACTGGCAACAGAGGATCATATTTTGGATACTATGACGGAAAACGGTCTTGATTTGAAACAGGCTGTAACTGCTGAAGACCTTGCTTCTATGCTTTGGGACTTATACAGACGTCCCGATGCAAACGGTGTTGTTGCCATTAATTCCTACAAGGCAGACCGTTATGCTGTTCAGGCAGTTAAATGGTCAGTAGGAAAGTGCATAATGCTGAAGTCTGCCGATCCTAAAGCAGCTCTCACCAGTGCCGATATTTATGCTTATATTGCAGCAGTAGGATTGGATATCAGCCGTATCAGCAAGGTTCCTGAAAACCCCACCAGGTTTGATGCAGTGAAGGCTATTATTGAGGCACTTTATAATGATACTGTTCTTGATTATGACAGGACAGGAATTATGGACACTGAGGAATCCCATCATGAACCTCACGATCCGTATCCTCCAGTTCCGCCTATGCCGTGCTGAGAGCTTTCTTAATAAACTGTTATTTTTTGACCTCGGAACAAATTGCTCCGAGGCCTTTTTAATTAAGCGGAGCTGTGGTTTTTCTATTGACAAAACCATATATGTTTAATAGAATATGACTAGGAATATGTTAATAGAAACTAACAACGAGGTGCAAACATTTTGACACTTAATGAACTGGCAATAGGAGAAATAGGAGTAATAACAGCAGTGCGGGGTGAGGGTGCTTTACGCCGAAGACTGCTTGACATGGGTTTGACACCCAAGACAAAGGTAATGATTCGTAAGGTTGCCCCAATGGGTGACCCAATTGAAATACATCTTAGAGGCTATGAATTAACTATTCGTATTGATGATGCAAAGGATATTGATGTGGAAAGGGTTGATGAGAACAAATGATATTCGCTCTTGGCGGTAATCAGAACTGCGGCAAAACAACACTTTTTAATCAGTTAACCGGCTCTAATCAGCATGTCGGAAACTTCCCCGGCGTAACAGTTGAGGGTAAAAGCGGAAAGGTAAAGGGGCATCCCGAAGTTTCCATTGTAGACCTGCCCGGTATTTATTCACTCTCCCCGTATACATCAGAGGAGATTGTGACACGTGACTTTTTGATTAATGATAAGATAGACTGTATTATTAATATAACAGATGCAACCAATATCGAGCGTAACCTATATTTGTCTTTACAGCTTATGGAGCTTGATATACCAATGGTAATCGCTCTTAACATGATGGACGAAATGCGTGAAAACGGCAATACCATTAAGACAAACCAGCTTTCGGAGGACTTAGGGGTGCCTGTTGTACCCCTTGCCGCTGTTAAAAACGAGGGTGTTGATGAGCTTATTGAGATTGCTATTGAAACAGCAATTCATCGGCGGAAACCTGCGGTTAAGGATTTCTGTTCAGGGGCAGTACATAGAGCGATCCATTCAGTAGCACATCTGGTGGAGGATCATGCTGACAGGATAAACGTACCATCCAGATTTGCGGCTACAAAGCTTATTGAGGGTGATGAGCCGATGCTTAATGCACTCAGGCTCTCGGATAATGAAAAGGAAATGCTGGAGCATATAGTAACCGAGATGGAGAGGGAAACCGATACAGACAGGGAAGCTGCTCTGGCGGATATGCGGTATACCTTTATTGAGCGTATATGTGCGAGATCTGTTGTTAAAAACGGTGAGTCAAAGGCTCATGGAAGAAGTGTTAAGATAGACAGTGTGCTGACACATAAGATTTGGTCACTGCCTATATTTATCGGCATAATGGGCATAATATTCTGGTTGACATTCGGTGTAATAGGTGCGTGGCTGTCAGCAGGGTTTACAATATTAATTGACTCGCTGGTATCGCTTATTGACCACGGGCTTACGCTTTACGGCATAAACCCTGTGGTTCATTCACTGGTTATTAACGGTGTATGTGCCGGTGTGGGCAGTGTATTATCGTTTCTGCCGACTATTGTGGTGCTGTTCTTCTTTCTTTCTATGCTTGAGGACAGCGGATATATGGCGAGAGTTGCGTTTGTTATGGACAAGGCATTAAGGAAAATCGGGCTTTCGGGCAGGTCATTTGTACCGATGGTAATAGGTTTCGGTTGCTCTGTGCCTGCTATAATGGCAAGCCGTACTCTGCCGTCTGACCGTGACCGCAAGATGACCATTATTTTAACCCCGTTTATGAGCTGTTCGGCTAAGCTGCCGATATATACTGTGTTTGTACAGGCATTCTTTCCTGTTAAATACAGGGCGCTTGTTATGATTGGGTTATATATATTTGGCATGGTAATGGGTGTGGTAGTCGGATTTATAATGAAGAAAACAGCGTTCCACGGTGAGCCTGTGCCATTTGTTATGGAACTGCCCAACTATCGTATGCCGGGACTTAAATCGGTGTTTATGCTGATTTGGTCTAAGGCTAAGGACTTTATTACCAAGGCTTTTACGGTTATATTTACTGCATCGGTTATTATTTGGTTCTTACAGACTTTTGATACAAGGTTTAATGTGGTGGCTGACAGCTCATTAAGTATGCTTGCGTTAATCGGGCATTTGGTTTCACCTATATTCAGACCGCTTGGTTTTGGTGACTGGCGTGCGGCAACAGCGTTAATAACCGGATTTACGGCTAAAGAGGCGGTTATCAGTACGTTAAGTGTTTTAGTCAGCGGAGACATAGGCACTGCCTTACAGGGATTATTCACTACTCAAGCGGCTATTACATTTCTGGTATTTACGTTATTATATACGCCATGTGTTGCGGCTATTGCGGCGGTTAAGCGTGAACTGCACTCGGGACTCTGGGCGGCGGCGATTGCATGCGGACAGACTGTGTTTGCGTGGTGTGTGGCATTTGCGGTGTATAACATAATAATGCTGTTTTAGGGATTTTAATACCTTGGGGCTTTGCCCCAATACCCCACAATCCTTTGAAAAGGATTGACCTAAACTTTTATTCTGAAACAATGTACATTGTTTCAGTGATAAAGCTTTTTGCGGCACTTTTTCTCGAAAAAGTGACAGAGATTTGAGGTGATTTTATGAATATATTTGACTGGATTATAATTGTGCTTGTTGTGCTCTGCCTGTTCTTTGCCATCAGATACATGATTAAGCATAAGGGCGGCTGCTGTGGTGGTTCATGCTCCAGCTGCAGTGGAAACTGCAGTGAGTGCAGAAAGAAAAACAAAGAATAAATAAAACACCTATTTATTGTATTAAATAAAAAACTAAGCTATAATGATTTTATTGAATCATGCATATAAACTATAGACATATAGATAGGGGTTTTTGTCGTGGATAAAAATGAGGTTATTACAGGCTCACCTGTTGAAAATGAATGTGTGGGAACTGTTGATGAAAGTGATTTAACCGCCGAGTGTCCTTATTGTCATTCGACTAATATAAAAAAAGTTTCACATTTATACAAGATTGTTGACCTGCTCTTACGCGGAATCTACGCAATGGACAGGATAGGTGTCAGGTGGCACTGCAATAATTGCGGCAAGGATTTTTAAAGAGGGACCGATAACATTCAATTTGCATAATCTGGAGGTCTAAGCAATATGGGGTTATTTGACAAAGTAAAAGAGCCGGTGTTTCTTAAAGAAAGCAGCTTGGCGCGTGAACAGCTTACAGAATTGACGGCTTTAAGCAAAAAAATACCGTCTTCGGCAAAAAATATGTTTGAGCGTGACTTACGTCTTTTAAAGGCAGGCATTTTTGGTGAGGATTATATCGCATTTGAGCTTAAAAACAGTCATATGCCGATGTGGGTTATACATGATTTGTATCTTGAACATGAGGGCTTTACCGCACAGATAGATTACCTGATTATCACTAAAAAAAGATTTTTTATTCTTGAGTGCAAAAATCTGTTAGGTAATATTGAGATTAACAGCAACGGTGACTTCAGCCGTACATTTGAAGGCGGAAAGGATGAAGGACTGTATTCACCCATAGCACTGAACAGGCGGCATATGGAGCTAATTAAGACAATTCGTGAGGACAGCAGAAAAAATGTCCTGACACAAGCTTTAATGCACGAGATATTTTATAACGACTGGCGTTCGGTTGTTGTTATGGCGAACCCCAAAACATATCTTAACTCAAAATTTACTAAGGAAGAAATCAAGGACCAGGTGATAAGGGCAGATCAACTGGTGAATTACATACAAAAAGCTAACGCTGAAAAACATGCAGAATCAGTCAGTGAGTCAGTAGCGGAAAAGTTTGCAAATTTTATGCTCGGCCTGCACAAGGAATGCCCCAAGGAATTGGTTGACAAATACAAAGAAATTATAAAGAATGCAGAATAATTATTAAAACCCTTCCTTTTTTGAGAAATAAGGAAGCGAAAAAACTTAATTGGGAAACTGTGTTTCCCTAGATGAAAATTAATTTGAAATATTAAAGAAGCCTCTTTTCCTAAGAAAAGAGGCTTCTTTGTTAAAGCTTTTTGTGCCACTTTTTCTCGAAAAAGTGGTGGTTTTTTTAATTATTATCTTTGTTGATTTTCTTATCTTTATCGACTTTCTTATCTTTATCGATTTCGACTTTATCGTCTTTCATTAATTCCTTAAATGATGTAGCAAGCCCTACGAAACTCTGGATATCTGATGGTATTATTATCTTGGTTGCTTTGCCGTCAGCCATTTTCTGAAGTGCTTCAAGACTCTTTATTGCAATAACATTAGGGTTAGGCGATGCTTCATTAAGCATTTTTATACCTTCGGCTGTTGCTCTCTGTACCTTAAGTATACCTTCGGCTTCACCCTCGGCACGACGTATTGCAGCCTCTTTTTGAGCCTCAGCATTAAGTATTGTGGCCTCTTTTTCACCCTCGGCTACAAGAACAGCACTTCTCTTTTCGCCTTCTGCCTGGAGTATTTTCTGTCGTCTTTCACGTTCAGCCTTCATCTGCTTCTCCATTGAATCCTGAATTTCTTTGGGCGGCATTATGTTCTTAAGCTCAACTCGGTTTATTTTAATTCCCCATGGGTCTGTTGCTTCATCAAGTATAACACGCATCTTTGTATTGATAATATCCCGTGATGTCAAAGTCTGATCCAACTCCAAGTCACCTATTATATTACGCAGTGTTGTTGCCGTAAGGTTTTCAATTGCGTTAAGCGGTCTTTCAACACCATAGCAGTATAGCTTGGGATCGGTTACCTGAAGATATATTACAGTGTCTATCTGCATTGTTACATTATCCTTAGTGATAACAGGCTGGGGCGGGAAGTCCGCTACCTGTTCCTTAAGGCTTATTTTTTTTGATATACGGTCAATCATGGGAATGGTCATATGCAGTCCGGTACCCCATGTTAAATAGTATGCCCCAAGTCGCTCCACAACGTATGCCTTTGCCTGAGGAACAACCTTGATATTAGCAAAAACAAATATAATGATGATTGCAATAATCGGAATAATAAAAAAATTACTATAATCCATATATATCGTATCTCCTTTCAATATGGTAGGTTAACTATATGTTTAGTTCTTGTCAGGCAAATGTATGGTCCTGACCTTTTGTTTTGTTTATCGATACAATTAGTCTTACACCTCTTATACCGACAATTTCTACTTCTTCACCAACGGGTATAATATCATTTTCATGCTCTGAACGTGCTGTCCAAAGCTTTCCGTCAGCTTTTACTGTACCGCTTGCATTAATGTTGTTTATTTCCTCTTCAACAATACAATATTTCCCGATTAATGACTCAGCATTCGTCTTAATGATGTTTTTATGAATATGTTTGTTGACAAATGGTTTTAGGAGAATAAGAAGCATTATTGACACAACAACAAAAATAACCGTCTGCGCTATTTCCGACAGTCCTGCAAGAGCGGAAAGCCAAGCCGCAAACGCACCGACACAAAACCAAATCGATACAACGGTACCAGCAGTCACAAGCTCTAAAAGAGCAAATATAGCAAGCACAATAAGCCATATTACAGTAAATGAAATTTGTGGCATATACATACACCTCCGTTTTTGCTGCATGTTATATATGTATTATATTGCATTTGTATACAAACATCAATAGAGGGTATATTCTTTACAATTAATTAAGTGTTTTGTAAGAATTAGTATATCCAACATCTTTTAATCCTTGACAAAAAGTTTTTTTTAATTTATCATATTTACATTATAGGTTAAAATGCGTTTATCGGAAGGAGTACGGTGAAGCCGCCGTCAGAGAGCAGTATTCATGGGCTTGTCCATGTCTGAAAAATACTGCGGGAAAAGGCACATCCGAAGGTAGTCCGTCAGCAGTTTTGGTGAGAACAAGCAGGTTTTCTGCTTAATTAGCCGAAGCCGTGTCAGCTTACGTTACAGGCTGTTTAAGAGCATGCCATTACAGGCATGAATTAAGGTGGTACCGCGACGCTTTCGTCCTTATTATATGTGACGAGGGCTTTTTTTATTTAAAACGACCTAAAAACGAATTTGAAAGGATTGATATATATGATTCACGAACTTGAAAAAACTTATGACCCAAGTATAGAAGAACGTATTTATGAAAAATGGCTTGATAAAAAATACTTCCATGCTGAGGTTGATAAATCCAAAAAACCCTTCACTATTGTTATGCCACCACCTAACATTACAGGCAAGCTTCATATGGGCCATGCCCTTGACAATACTCTTCAGGACATACTTATCCGTTGGAAACGCATGAGCGGTTATAATGCACTCTGGATTCCCGGTACTGACCATGCCTCAATTTCAACAGAGGTTAAAATCGTTCAGAAGATGGCTGAAGAAGGCCTTACAAAGAACGATATTACAAGAGAGCAGTTTCTTGAACGTGCTTGGGAATGGAAAGAGGAATACGGCTCGGAGATACTTAATCAGCTCCGCAAGCTTGGCTCCAGCTGTGACTGGGACAGGGTACGCTTTACTATGGATGAGGGCTGCTCGGCTGCGGTTCTTGAAACGTTTATTCGTCTTTACAACAAGGGCTATATTTATCGTGGTGAAAAGCTTATCAACTGGTGCCCTAAATGCCAGACAACTATATCCGATGCAGAGGTAAACCATATTGATATGGCAGGGCATTTCTGGCATATCAAGTATCCGATTGTCGGCACAGATGAATTCCTCGAGCTTGCCACAACACGTCCAGAGACAATGCTCGGAGATACCGCTGTTGCAGTTCATCCCGAGGATGACAGATATAACCATCTTATCGGCAAGAGTGTTATTCTTCCGTTGGTTAATAAGGAAATCCCTATTGTCGGAGATTCATATGTTGACCGTGAGTTCGGCACAGGTGTTGTTAAAATTACACCTGCACATGACCCTAACGACTATGAGGTAGGCGAAAGACACAACCTGCCTAAAATAAATGTATTTAATGATGACGGTACAATTAATGCTAACGGCGGTAAATATGAAGGTATGGACCGCTATGAAGCTAGAAAGCTTATAGTTCGTGAGCTTGATGAGCTTGGACTTCTTGTTCGTGTTGAGGACATCACTCATTCAGTTGGTGTACATGAGCGTTGTAACGAGATTGTTGAGCCTATGATTAAGCTTCAGTGGTTCGTTAAAATGGAAGAAATGGCTAAGCCTGCCCTTGATGTATATAAAAACGGCGAGCTTCGCTTTGTTCCCGACCGTTTCGGCAAGACTTACACGCATTGGCTTGAAAATATTCGTGACTGGTGTATTTCACGTCAGCTCTGGTGGGGACACCGTATACCGGCGTACTACTGCCAAAAGTGCGGACATATAGAGGTAGCTAAGGACCCGACAGGTCTTGTATGCTCAAAGTGCGGTTCAAGCGAGTTTAAACAGGACGAGGATACTCTGGATACATGGTTTTCATCTGCTTTATGGCCGTTCTCAACTCTTGGCTGGCCCGAAAACACAGAGGAGCTTAAGCATTTTTATCCCACAAGCACAATGGTAACAGGCTATGATATTATTTTCTTCTGGGTAATAAGAATGGTATTCAGCGGTATTGAGCAGATGGGCGAGTGCCCGTTCAAGGATGTTCTTATCCACGGTCTTATCCGTGACGAAAAGGGACGCAAGTTCTCAAAGAGCCTTGGAAACGGTATTGACCCGATTGATGTAATAGATAAATACGGTGCTGACGCAATGCGTCTTATGCTTGTAACAGGCAATGCACCCGGAAATGATATGCGTTTCTACTGGGAGCGTCTTGATGACTGTCGTAACTTCAACAATAAGCTGTGGAACGCTTCAAGGTTTGTTATGATGAACCTTGAGGAGGATACAGACGATGAAAAACTGCTGTATCTTACAGGTGCTGACAAGTGGATACTTTCCAAGGTAAACACATTGGCAAAAGAGGTTACCGAAAACCTTAATGCTTATGACCTCGGACTTGCTGCACAGAAAATACGTGACTTCCTTTGGGATGAGTACTGCGACTGGTACATTGAGATGGTTAAGCCAAGACTGTATAACAAAGAGGACAGCACAAGAGATGCGGCACTTTGGACACTTAAAACAGTGCTTATAAATGCACTTAAGCTTCTGCATCCGTTTGTACCGTTTATAACAGAGGAGATTTTTACACATCTTCAGAGTGATGAAAAGACAATAATGCTTTCTGACTGGCCGGAGTTCAAGGCAGAGTGGAACTTTACCGAGAACGAGAAGGAAATCGACCTTATTAAGGATGCTGTTCGTTCAATACGAAATGTACGTGCAGAGATGAATGTTGCACCAAGCAAGAAAGCTACTGTATATGTTGTTACACTTGACAGCGAGATTGCAGACATTTTTGAACGCTCTGCGGTATTCTTCAAGACATTAGCTTATGCAAGCGAGCTTATTATACAGGAGACAAAGGATGGAATCGGTGCGGATGCGGTATCTGCGGCTATATCCGGAGCAACTGTATACATGCCTTTTGCCGAGCTGGTTGATATTTCAAAGGAAATAGAGCGTTTGGAAAAAGAGCGTGAGAAGATGCAAAAAGAGGTTGAGCGAGTAGAGAAGAAGCTTGCTAACCAAGGCTTTGTTGCAAAGGCTCCTGCTTCTGTGATTGAAGAAGAAACGGCTAAGGGTGTTAAGTACAGAGAAATACTCAAGCAAATCGAAGAAAGATTGGAAACACTGAGATAAAACATGAAAGATTCTTACTTTTTCGAGAAAAAGTAAGACAAAAAGCTTAATAGCGATACATACGTATCGCAGGGGAAAACAATAAAACGGTATGCGATTAAATAATTGCATACCGTTTTTAATTAGGTTTTAGATCAATCCTTTTTTTAAAGTAATACCGCCAAGACGGGCGGACGCTCATAGAGCGGCTTTGCGTAGCAAAGTATTGACCATTGTGGGGTATGGGGCAAAGCCCCACGGTTCTTAATCATTGGATATTTTTGTTATTTATGGTATAATAGAATGTAAACAATTTAAGAAGAGTGACAAATTCACTTGTGAGCAATAAAAGGAGTATTTTACATGAAAAAAATTAATAAAACTAAGGAACTAATCATTATTATATATTTAGTACATTTATTTTTATTTATTATTTTATCTTTTATTGTAGTAGCAAATTTAATCAATTGGATTAATATTTTTTTAGAATTTAAAATACCTACTAATATAAGTTACTATAACCACATTTATATAATTCTTTACTATATTATTTTGTCTACTTATTATATGGTTAAAGCTTTGAATATAAATATAAATAAACGAGTAGGAATATTTATTCAAATAGTAGGATATTTATTTGCTTTAATAGGGCTTTATATATATTGCAATTTTAAATCTTTTGTAGATATTCTAATAATTACAAGTGGATTAATAATAAGTATCAATGCAATATATAGAAAAATAAATATATCATATATAGGTTAAATCATCTGTTAAATAACCATCACATAATAAAAAGTCTATTGATAATAAAATGCATTAAATTCTAAGGAGAGTGAAAAACTTTGTTTTCATGGATAGAGGTATATATCAGTTTTAATCAGGAGGAGTTTTTTAAGATAAAGAGCTTATTGGAGAATGAAGGGATTAATATAAAGACAAAGGTATCTAATCCTACACGTGACAGAATGAATACAAGTGTTGTTATGGGTGGAAACCCGTTAATATTGAATAGAGCGGGTATGGACTCTTCTGCTATGGATGAATGCAAAATATATGTTAAAAAAGACAATAAAGATGAGGCACTGAGACTGATTCAAAAATTCCGACACGATATGAGATAAGATTAAAACCCTTCCTTTTTCGAGAGGGAGAATAATAAGATGGTATGCGATTAAATACCGTTTTTAATTAAAGTTTTTTGCCACGCTTTTTCTTAAAAAAGCGTGTGAGGTATGGGGCGAAGTCCCATGGTCCTTAATCATTAAAGGGGGAATCAGATATAAAAAATTTGATTAGATATAAACTGGGATTATTGATAATAATTATGCTGCTTTTTACCAATGGGTGCGGTAGTAATTTGAAGTCAGCTGATGTTGTGGAACAACAGGACAATTCATGGCTGACAGAAGAAGAAATCATTAGCACTCTTGAGGATAATGATATTCCTATAGACAAAGACACGGAATTAAATAGTAAGGACTATATTATTGGTGGAATTGAGCCTACTATATATACTTTTTATCCTGAAAATTCCTATGATAGTAAATTATTTATCTATATGTTTAACACTATTGATGAAAGGAAAGAAAAGATAGAACCAATCTTCGGACAATGGGAACTTCGGGATGGATTTTCCAAGGATTATATTGTCAAGAATGCGTATTTAGTTTTAAATGTACCTTTTGAAGATGGTGGTTCAACAAATATGGATCAATGGGAGGATATGAGCGATGAGTTTTCACAATTAAGTTCTGTCGTCTTTTCAGAGCTTAATGATGGAAAGACTGTTGTCTATAAAGGAGAAAGTCAACATTGGAAGGGTAATTTCACAATAAAATATTATGTTCATTTTATTAAAGATGGAACCGGAAAACTTGAATATGATAATTATGAATGGCACTCTGGTGATGTTTGGTACAAAGGAGAAGATGCCGATTCTGTTGGCGAGATTAACATCAACTGCGAACATGGAGCCGGAACCTCTGAAATAGATGGTGAGACTTTAGATCAGGATAGGCATGTATCTATGGGAAGTGGTGGCAGTAATGGTGCATTAAATATTGAAAAGAATGCTACAATGACCGTTACTTGGAATAACCAAGTGGAGACGCTTGTGCTAGAGCCGGTAGTTAAATCTTAAACCAAAAAAGGTATGCATTTTGCATACCTTTCAGACTATCGAAAAACCTTGGGCACCGCCCAAACCCGCTTGCTTTTTGTAAAAAGCAAGACCAAAAACTTATGTACAAACCGCATGAACATGCGGTTTGTAACGGGTCAAGGGTGAAAACCCTCAAGATTTTGATTTTATTGACACGCTGAATGTATGCAATTTTTGCATACATTTTTTATATAAGGTTTAAAAACGGTGTTTGATTATAGCAGTTCGCCGTACTTTTTTATATATAAAGTCTTTAGTATTGTTGCAAGTACCATGTAGCAGACAACAATCAGGGCAAGCCATGCAAAATATACAGCAGGCGGTGCCGCAAGCCCTAATATCTTTCCAAGCGGAGTGAAGGGTATAGCTGTCAGTACCGAGATACCCATAAATGTAAACAGAATAACCGGTGCCGATGCACGGCTTTGTATAAACGGTATTTTAGGTGTTCTTATCATGTGTATAACAAGTGACTGACTCCACATTGATTCAATAAACCAACCTGCCTGGAAGGTGGCAATAAACAGTGCCTTTACGGAAGGGTCAGCTATTTGATGGAACATCAGACCTCCGCAGACAGACGGGCAGATTAAAAAATACATCAGAATATATGTTGCAATATCAAACACCGAGCTGGTTGGTCCTATCCAAAGCATAAACCTGCTGACTGAGGAAGCATCCCATTTACGCGGCTTCTTAAGAAATTCTCTATCAACATTATCCCACGGAATAGCAGTGCAGGAGATGTCATAAATCAAATTAAGCAGTATAAGGTGTATTGATGCCATCGGCAGGAAGGGCAGAAACGCACTCGCCGCCAGTACCGAAAACATATTTCCGAAGTTTGAGGAAGAGGTCATTTTAATGTATTTAATCATGTTGGCATAGGTCTTTCTGCCTTCAATGATGCCTGCTTCCAATACCATTAAGTCCTTTTCAAGCAGTATAACGTCTGCTGATTCCTTTGCTATATCAACTGCGGTATCAACCGAAATGCCCACATCAGATGCCTTCATTGCAGCCGCATCGTTTATGCCGTCACCCATATAGCCCACAGAATGCCCGTCTTCACGCAGTATTTTAACCACACGCGCCTTCTGTGCAGGTGAAAGCTTTGCAAAAACCGTAGTCTTTTCAGCTTTTTCGGCTAGCTGACTGTCGCTTAAATCATCAATATCTGAGCCTAAAAGTAGGTCATTGACTTCAAGCCCCACCTGTTGGCAGATACTGCAGGATACCTTTTCATTGTCGCCTGTCAGTACTTTAACTAAAACACCATGGTCCTTTAATGCCTTTATCGCTTCGGCAGTTGTTTCCTTTGGCGGGTCAAGAAAAGCAAGATAGCCCAGAAGCACCATATCGTTCTCATCATCAACTGAAAATTGTCCGACGGGTGCAGGATTTGTTTTATGTGCCACTGCAATTACTCGCATTCCGTTTGCATTGAGTTCGTCGGATTTTGAAAGTATTAATTCCCTTACGCTGTCTGTCAAAGGCACAACCTCTCCGTTGTATTCGGCAAAGGAGCAGCACTTAAGCATCTCCTCAACCGCACCCTTGGTAATCATCTGGGTTTTGCCGTTTTTATCAGACACAACCACGCTCATTCTGCGGCGGTTAAAGTCAAAGGGGATTTCATCCACCTTGGTGTAAGCTGTTTCAAGGTTATTTCCTGCAAGCTCCTGCTGTTTTAGGATAATAGCAATGTCGATAAGGTTTTTAAGTCCTGTCTGATAATAGCTGTTAAGAAATGCATGACGAAGTACCCTTGCATCCTCGTTGCCACCAATGTCAAGATGATATTCCAGAATTATCTTGTCCTTGGTCAATGTCCCCGTTTTATCGGTGCAGAGAATATCAATTGAGCCTAAGTTCTGTATTGCATTCAGGTTTTTGATTATTACCTTTTTTCTGCTCATTGCAACCGCACCCTTGGCAAGTGAGGTGGTAACAATCATTGGCAGCATTTCCGGAGTGAGTCCTACTGCAACAGAAATCGCAAACAGTGCTGCCTCCATCCAGCCGCCTTTTGTAAAGCCGTTGACAAAGAACACAATGGGAACCATGATAAGCATAAAGCGTATAAGCACCCATGATACCGAGTTAACACCTTTTTCAAAGCTTGTTTTGGGCGCTTTGGCAGTAAGCTCTTTTGCCATGCTTCCAAGCATTGTATCGTTTCCGACAGCAACAACAACGGCTTTCGCACTTCCGCTGATGACTGTGCTGCCCATAAAAGCAAGATTGCATATATCCGTTAGTGTATTAGTTGCATCTTGACAAGTGCATTGCTTTTCCACAGGGGCGCTCTCGCCGGTCAGCGCCGACTGGCTGACAAATAAGTCCTTAGCCGCAAGTATTCGGATATCCGCAGGAATCAAATCGCCTGCTGAAAGGTAAACAATATCACCGACCACAACGTCATCAAGCGGAATTTCGTTCTTTCCGCTTTCCGCACGCTCTACGCAAGTGGTGGTGTGAATCATTTTTGAAAGCTTCGCTGCCGCATTTCCGCTTCTGGTTTCCTGAACAAAACGCAGAATCCCTGATAACATTACCATTACTGCAATTATTACAACAGTGACATAGCTTTGTTCACCCGGCGCTGCAAATACAGCATCGGTAAAGATGGACACCAAAGCGAGAACAAACAGTATTGCCGTAAATGGGTTAATAAAGGCACTGAAAATTCTCTTAAACAGTGACTCTGTTTTTCCATGGGTAACATCATTGATGCCGTAGGTTTCTCTTGCGGACTCAGCCTGTTCATCGGTAACCCCGTTTTCGCCTGTTCCAAGCATTCCATACAGCTCAGTGCTGTTATGTGAAGCCGCAAAGAGTAGTCTTTTCTTCACTTCTTCTCTGCGGACATTTTCCTGTGTAATACTTTTTAATTCAATGTTTATATTTTTCTTCATCGGTCTGTACCTCCGTTTCTATTTTTGCTGCAAATGCAAAAAGGAAAGTACGGCACCTTAAACAAAAGGAAAATAAAATATATACTTAAAGAATGATGCAGCAGATGCAGCAGTCAGCCTTTAAATATATATTTTTACTTCGACCATCGCTCTTAGTGCCGCTGCTACTTCCTGCGTCCATTCTTTTCACCTCACATTCAAGTCCAAATAATTATTGTTTGAGGAACTAAAAAAGCCCTCATATATTCGGTAATGAATATACAAGAGCGTACAAGCACTTCATATAGCATCGTTTGAGCTTTAGCTTTGCAGGGCGATGAAACTGCATTATGCTATACCTTGGTTTCGATATAGCCTGTTCAAACCTTCTCATGGTGTCTCCACCACTCCGCGGCAGCAGTCCGTATCCCTGTAGGAGCCTCACCTACCGAATTACATAATGACGATAGCACAGTTTTATATATGTGTCAATACATTTAATTAAGAGAGTTTTAAGCGACAGTTCAAGGCTTGCGGTCCTTATTCCTTAAACTGTTTCCAGAAGGGCATGTCCAAAAGCTTTTCGTTAAGCTTAATGTATAAATCAGGCCTGTAGTCCGGTTTTCCTGTTATTGGATCAACCTTGAAGTTTCGCCTAGCCGCAAGCGAAAGGTCTATTGTCTCCATAAATATCTTTTCTTCCTGACTGTTTACATCACCGGCATAAACATGTATCTTGTCACCGATTCCGGGGCCTAATATAACGCTTCCGCCGCCAAAATATGAGCCGTGCTTAGTCATGTTGTCATTGCTTCCGCCTGCTTCTTCGTCAATAGTTGCAAAGCCGGTCAAGTTTGAACTTGCAACAAATATCTCGGATGAGTTCACTATCTGCTTTAAGCCGTCCATGTAGTATTCCTTCCAGTCAAATAATGACCCTCCGCCGACTGCTGTTGGGTTTAAATATAACCTTGCTCCTGCGGCTGCATAGTACCTTGCAAGTTCATGGAAGTTATAGCTGTCATAGCATATGCCGATTGCTATCGGGCCCCATTTTGTTTCAAACATAAACGGTTCGTCTCCACGTGTGCACCAGCACTGCTCCTCAAGAGCAGGGTGAAGCTTGCGGTAAGTCCCGATAAAGCCCTCAGGTCCGCATACTGCCGCCGCATTATATATTACTTGATCATTGTCCGCATCACGCTCAGCCATTCCGAATACTGCATATATGCCGTATTCCTCGGTTATCTGTGATATTGCCCTTATTGACGGGCCGTCTGCAGTCTGTGCATTTTTCATCTGCATTTTGTCAGCTTTTTGCACATCGGTTTCGTTGTCATAGCCCGTTAATGCCATTTCGGGAAACACAATTATGTCTGCACCTCTTTTTGCTGCCTGTCTTGTAAAGCCTATTATTCGTTGTTCGTTGCTTTCGGTGTTTCCCCATATTTGTCTGAAGTTCACAACCGCAACATTAATTATATCATCATAGCTGCGCATATTCTTTGTCCTCCTGTCATAAACTGTCTGTGATGTTTAATAGCTATTATAATACCCTGCCTTTCACGGTGCAACAATTAAACTTTTATATAACTTCTATTAATGAATAATTTATATTGAAAATGGAAATTTTATCAAATATAATAATACATATAAGACAATTTAAAACAGGGGGCATTTAATATGAAAAAAGCAGCAGCAATATTTGTATCAGCTGTCATGACATTGTCATGCGGCTCAACGGCTTTTGCAGCAGTTTTTGAGCATAATATTGATGATGGAGATTTAAAGGTCACTTCCGATAACTGTAACGCAGACGGATATCTCGTTTATTCATTAAGCGGACATAAAAGCAACCACAAAATTATTGTCAACGGGGCAAAGACTACAATTACATTGGATAGTGTGAAAATTGAAACAACTGATGGAAAAAGTGCAGTTGACATCGGTGATGATGCTGATGTGGAACTCATTGTAAGCGGGGAAAGTTACATTTCTGTTACAGGAACTGGTACTGAAGCAGGTATTCATGTGAGCGGAGGAAGTCTTACAATAAGCGGAACAGATTCTGACGAGGATATATTGAATGTACGCAGTATTGGCTCAAACGGTGCTGTAATTGGTTCAAATAACGGTGAAGATTTCACAGGTACAATCACTGTTGACGGCGGTGTAACTGTAAATGCGGATAATAAAGGCAGCATAGACGGTGCATGTATTGGTTCAGGCAAATACGGTGATATGAGCGGAACAATAACTATCAATGACGGCTCTGTTGTAAATGCTAATGCACAGGATTACGGTGCCGGTATCGGTTCAGGCGAAAGCGGAATAATGAGCGGAGAAATTATTATTAACGGAGGAGATGTTACTGCTAATTCAAACCATTTCGGAGCCGGTATCGGTGCAGGTGATATGGGAGACTTTCATATAGCCGGTGGTATGAGCGGAGAAATCATTATTAACGGCGGAACAGTTAACGCCACTTCAGCAAGCGGAAATGGAATCGGTACAGGTGACTTTGGTGGAATGAGTGGCAGTATAATAATTAATGGCGGAGATGTTACTGCTACAGCTGCAAATAAGCGCAATGCCGGAATCGGTGCAGGTGACGGTAATATGTCAGGTGAAATAATAATAAACGGCGGAACTGTTAGTGCATCATCGGTAGGCAGTATCGGCATCGGCACAAATACGAGCGAAGTAAGCGGAGATATAACAATATCCGGCAATGCCGTAATCACACTTGGTGATGATAATGCAATCGGTGCAAATTATGAATCGGAAGGCACAATTTACCTTTATAAGGGTGCAGTCATTAACGGCATTACAGGAACAGACATTGATGAGCTTAAAGATGCAGGCATTCTTAATGACAATATGAATGCTGAGATTGTGGAAAGTACATCAACATATTCACTTGGAAAGCTCGGCATTGTATCAAGAATTAATACTGCAAAGGCAGGGGATACAGTATATGTTTACGAGAGCGAGCTTTCAAAGGGAAAACTTCCGTACTATGTTCTTGAAGCATTGGCAAAAACCGATAATGTAACACTTGTTGTAGTCGGTGAAAACGGTGAAACGGCTGAAATTAAGTCAAGCAGTGTACCTGAAAAAGGTAAAAATGCATTCTTCACAATAGACGAATTATTAGAAATGGTAAAATAAAAAATCTATTACACTAGCGGACACTTGTTAAAGGGGGCAAATTTTATGAAAAGGGCAGCAACAATATTTATTTCAGCATTTATCACGTTAAGTCTTGGTGTAACAGCATTTGCACAAGGTTATGATATTAGCACTGATGATATTACAATTAATCAAGATGGCAGTTATGAAATTACGGGAACAAGTTCAGAACACAAAATTTTTGTAGTGGGGGCAAATGCAGTAATTACATTGGAAAATGTAGATATTACAACTAACAATAAAAGTGCAATTGATATTGATGATAATTCTGATGTACAGCTCATCATAAGCGGTACAAATAATCTTACCGTTACAGGCTATGGTACTACAGCAGGCATTCATGTAAGCGGCGGAAGCCTTACAATAAGCGGAACAGATTCTGACGATGATATTTTGACTGTACTTAATACTGGCTCAGAGGGAGCAGCTATTGGTTCAAGTTACGATGAGAATTTCACTGGAACAATTACAGTTGACAGCGGAGTTACAGTAAATGCAGGTTCAGAAAACGGCGGAGCTGAGGGTGCAGGTATAGGTTCAGGGTATGCAAGCGATATGATCGGTGAGATAACTATAAATGACGGTTCAGTCGTCAACGCCTTCTCACAGCAAGACGGTGCGGGCATAGGCTCAGGTCAATACGGCTCTATGAGTGGAACAATAACAATTAACGGCGGAGAAGTTAATGCACAGTCAATTGAATATGGAGCAGGCATAGGAGCCGGCGATTACGGCGGAGTGAGCGGAACAATAACAATTAACGATGGAAATGTGTATGCTTATTCTGATTATGGCGGAGCGGGAATTGGCTCAGGCGATTATGGCGATATGAGCGGAATAATAACAATCAACGGCGGAAATATTACTGCAATTGCAAATGATGACGGTGCAGGCATTGGCTGCGGTGACTATAACATGACAGGCGAAATAATAATTAACGGGGGAAATGTTACTGCAGTATCTAATGGCTGTGAAGTAGGTGTTGGTGCAGGATATGACGGATATGTAAATGGAGATATTACTATTCATGGTGATGCAGTAATTACACTCGGAGATGATGATGTAATTGGTTCAATGTATGAATCAGCAGGTACAATATATCTCTACAAGGGCGCAGAAATTAACGGCATTACAGTAACAGACATTGATGATCTGAAAGAAGCAGGAATTCTTAATGACAATATGAAGGTTGAGCTTTTAGAGGAAGAAGAGAGTGGCACATCATATTCACTTGACAAGCTCAACACTGTATCAAAAATTAAGGCTGCAAAGGCAGGAGATACAGTATATGTTTACGAGAGCGAGCTTTCAAAGGGCAAGCTTCCGTACTATGTTCTTGAAGCATTGGCAAAAACCGATAATGTAACACTTATAGTAGTAAGCGACAGCGGTGAAACGGCTGAAATTAAGTCAAGCAGTGTACCTGAAAAAGGTAAAAATGCATTCTTCACAGTTGATGAATTACTGGATATGACAAAATGATATAAAGAGGACTGCGGAAATTTCGCAGTCCTCTTTTTAATGAAGAAATTTCCATAAACTAATTGATAAAGTACAATTAATACAATATAATTAAATTACATATAATAATACTTGTTTTTAGAGGGGGCACAATTATGAAAAGGACAGCAGCAATATTTGTATCAGTTGTTATGACATTATCATGCGGTTCAACTGCTTTTGCGGCAGTTATTGACCATGATATTGATAGTAAAGATT
>JAYFPN010000017.1:0-5849 GCA_034927755.1 Candidatus Metalachnospira sp. | reverse complement strand
TTTTTCAGTAGATTTTTCTTTGTCAGCTTTAATATTTCCGGCAGGATCAGTTCTAATGAAGATGTTATCCATCATCCACCTTAAAACAGGATGGCCGCTGTGAGACAGTTTCTGTTCAAGAGTCAGCTTCATCAATTCTTTGGTAGGAGGTGACATATCCTTAAATCCTTGTCCGAATGGAACAACGGTAAACCCCATGCCTTCAAGGTTCTGCACCATCTGCACCGCACCCCAGCGGTCGAAAGCAATTTCACGGATGTTGAATTTCTCACCTAGCTTTTCTATGAACTTTTCAATATAACCATAGTGCACTACATTTCCCTCGGTGGTTTTGAGAAAGCCTTGCTTTTCCCAAACATCATAGGGTACATGGTCACGCTTTACTCGATGCTCAACTGTTTCTTCAGGTATCCAAAAGTATGGCAGAACACAGAACTTATCGTCTTCATCAAGCGGCGGAAATACAAGCACAAACGCTGTTATATCCGTTGTACTTGAAAGGTCAAGACCTCCATAGCAAACCCGCCCTTCCAAATCTTCCTCATTTACTTTGAAAGAACAAGCATCCCACTTATCCATTGGCATCCAACGTACTTTCTGTTTCACCCACTGGTTTAGTCTAAGCTGTCTAAATGAGTTTTCTTCTGCCGGATTTTGCTTAGCAGATTCACAGGCTGCTTTCACCTTGTCAATACCGACTGTAATACCAAGAGAAGGATTCGCTTTCTTCCAAACCTTGGGGTCTGTCCAATCATCACTTTCTTCAGCACCGTAAATAACCGGATAAAATGTATGATCAATTTTTCTGCCTTCTAAAATATCCTTGGCCTTTTGATGTGTTTCGTAGCAAATTGAATTAGTATTATTCCCGGCAGTAGTGATAAGAAAGTAAAGTGGCTGCATTCTGGCATCACCAGAGCCTTTTGTCATAACATCAAATAATTTTCTGTTTGGCTGTGTATGTAACTCATCAAAGACGACTCCGTGGATATTGAAGCCATGCTTGCTATAGGCTTCTGCTGAAAGCACTTGGTAGAAACTGTTGGTCGGTTGGAAAATAATACGTTTCTGAGATGAAAGTATTTTCACTCTTTTATTCAGTGCGGGACACATACGCACCATATCGGCAGCAACATCAAATACAATGGTTGCCTGCTGGCGGTCAGCGGCACAGCCATAAACCTCTGCACGTTCCTCATTGTCACCACAACAAAGGAGTAATGCCACTGCAGCCGCCAGTTCTGATTTTCCCATTTTCTTTGGAATTTCTACATAGGCAGTATTAAACTGTCGGTAGCCATTTGGCTTTAAGGTTCCAAAGATGTCCCGAATGATTTGTTCCTGCCAGTCAATTAGCTCAAAGGGCTTACCGGACCATGTTCCTTTGGTATGGCATAGACACTCAATAAAGTTGACGGCATAATCTGCAACCTCTTTATCATAATTTGAATCCTTTGCCTTAAATTTTGTAGGCTTATATTTTTTCAGCTTTCGCATTACCGTCGCCCCCCATTCTGAAAATAAAAATAGCCGCCTATGAAAGCGACTGCATGAGGAACAGTCCCCTAAGGGACCTTCCTTTACGGTATTTTTAATTTAGTTCATTTCTTCTTTACTCAGAAACCTTATTCTTAGTACCTCCTTTGAAAGCAGATGAACCGTATAGTTTCTTTAATAATATTTTTCTCTCCAGCTTGTATTCATCACCGATAAATCCCAGGCGGAGAAGAAAGCATCGGAATGCATATTTCTCATTATCGACTTCTCTTTCTATAGCAGCGATGCGTTTCTGATTTCGTGCCAATTCACAAAGTGCATAAATTAGATGCGTGTAAGCATTCACGGTTGCGCTGTCCTCTGGCATAATGGAAAACCAAGGGAAGGAAACCTTCTCTTCACTAATTTCAATCGGCAGTTTCTCAATTTCAAGTGCCTTTTTGATAAGACTGCCTTTTGCCTCAATAAGGTTTTCAAGATTGCCAATGGTATCCTCCGTTAAATAAGATCTCGGCATCTGCACCGTAAGCCCCACCATGGCGTCCGGTAGCTCAGTTTCCGGCTCAGCAGTATTGTTTTCTGCCGTTTCAAAAATCTCGTCTGTGGTGGAGTCTGCTTCTTGCTCTTCGGCAACGAACCCTCTCTCTGCCAGAAATTCGATAAGGTTTTCAATTTTCTCTGTGTGCACACGGCCGTCAAAGGTGGCTGCTCCATTTTTATCAACTGTGATGTAATCCAGCTTGTAAGCCGCACTCGGCATTCCAAGGTATTTAGGCTTTACCCCTAAAACCTGGCCTATAGCATTGACCAGTGCCTTGCGGTCTGCTCCCGATACATTGAACCTTATTTCCATTCTCTATCCCCCCATCCGTTCAAAAACAATATCGCATCAAAAAATCCGGCACGATAATAACACTGTATTGTTTCACCATCAACTACAGTATAAGTGTTACTACATTCAGTAAACGCCTTAGTTCCTTCGTCTGATAGTGTACTTTTTAACTTTTGATAGCAATCCTTGAAGCATGCGTAGGCCTCCTGTAAAGTCTTGTTATCGTCAAAGCTGTGGTCATTGATACGCTGTAGTATGAAGTTGTCTATTGCTTTCTGCATTTTCTTATCCTGCATAAATTGCACCACCTTTCTTTTGATAGTACATATATCACTCAAAACAGGAAAAAAAGCAAGTCGTATGTGAAACAAAAATCTGATTCTACGCAATAAACAAACCACTGAAAAAATCCGCGGTTGTAAGTTTGAATATTATCACTCTTTAGCAATGAATACCTTAACAGGAATGCCACTCTGGCGGCATTTGTCTATCACAAACTTAGTTCCGTGGGATTTTCCATCCCAGAACGCCAGCACGAAGTCTGAGTTTTTAATGATTGTTATATTACGTTTTAGCGGAGCACTTTTGCCATATTTATCATACTCGGGTAGAAACTCGGTGAGCTTTATTCCCTTTGCAGCAGCATATTCTTTTGCTGAGGTGTCTACACCTCTTGCTCCACCAGAAACAATCTCTGTCACATCATCCGGCAAATAATCCTCTAAGCGAGTTACGCTTAAACCTCTGGAGCCTATTACCGCAACTCGCATTTTTGTACCTCCGATATGTATGCTGCCCATTTCACATATGCCGTCATTTCTGGCACAACAAGAATACCGTCATTTTTACCTCGTCTACAAATTAGCAAGCACCGCAAAATATCTCCTTCACTACATAAATCCGCATTATCCTCAATAAACTGTCTGTCGGCATACATATCAGTAATAAAGTTTTCGTAGTCAATTGTTTTGAGTTTAATCTTTTTTACGATTTCATACTCCTGTTTTTCTTCCATCAAGTTAGGTCTGAATAAATCGTCTATTCTTCTTGGATTGCGTATAAAAAAAGCCTTCATTTATATAATCACCTCTCATTTCACATTTTTACGGTTATACTGCATAACCATAAATAGTATTATACCATAATATAGTTATAAAATAAAGTCACCATATAACCATAGGAGGTGTTTTTGTGAATGTAAAAGGTGTAACTATTCGCTTTCCACAAGAGATGTTGGATAAAATAGCTTATATTGCTGATTATGAAGGTCGTTCGGTCAATAGTCATGTATTGGTTCTTGTCCGTGAAAATATTGCAAAATTTGAAGAACAGCACGGAAAAATTGACGGAACTATTGCTCCAGAAGTTAACGTAAAACCACCACGAAAAAATCAAGAATAAGGGCAACGAGGGTACTTAATAGGTATCCTCGTTCTTCTTATTCTTCTCCATCAGTAGGCACCTCCAGTTCATTAAATCTATAAGTAAGCCCCTCTCTCATAACGGACGCACCTTCTGAAGTACCCACTTGCTCGATGTACCTTTTCACAATAACATCACAGAATTTTTCATCTAACTCCACCATAAAACAGATACGCTTTGTCTGTTCACAGGCAATGAGCGTACTGCCACTGCCGCCAAACGGGTCAAGAACTATGCAGTTACTCATACTGGAGTTCATAATAGGATATGAAAGCAGTGGAATAGGCTTCATTGTTGGGTGATCACCATTTTTCTTTGGCTTATCAAATTCCCAAATGGTCGACTCCTTACGTCCTGTATACCACTGGTGCTTACCTTTCTTTTTCCAACCGAAAAGCACTGGCTCATGCTGCCACTGATATGGAGAACGGCCCAATACCAAAGACTGCTTTTTCCAAATGCAGGTACCGGACAAATAAAAGCCTGCATCAGAAAATGCCTTACGAAAATTAAATCCTTCGGTATCCGCATGGAACACATAAATACTTGCATCATCTGCCATAACCTTTTCCATATTTGAAAATGCATCAAGCAGAAACTGATAAAATGAATTATTATCCATGTTATCATTCTTAATCTTTCCTGCTGAACCTTCGTAGTTTACGTTATACGGAGGGTCTGTTACAACAAGGTTTGCTTTTTTGCCGTCCATAAGCAGTTCATAGGTTTCAGCTTTTGTGCTGTCACCGCATATAAGGCGGTGGCTGCCGAGCATCCACAAATCTCCGCTTTTGCTGAATGTCGGTTTCTGCAATTCGGCATCAACATCAAAGTCATCGTCCTTAATGCCGTCCTTTATATTTTCCTTAAATAGGTCATCAATCTCAGCTGGCTCAAAACCAGTAAGGGACACATCAAAATCCGCACCCTGCAAGTCTGCAATTAACAGTGCTAATTTATCTGTATCCCATTCACCGCTGATTTTATTTAAGGCTATGTTCAGTGCCTTTTCTTTTTCTTCTTCCATTTCTATAACTACACATTCAACTTCTGTAATACCCATTCCAATTAGCACCTTCAGGCGCTGATGACCGCCAACCACTCGGCCTGTGGTTTTGTTCCAAATGACAGGCTCCACATAACCGAACTGCTCAATGGAGCGCTTTAACTTTTCATATTCGACATCTCCGGGCTTTAAATCCTTACGCGGATTGTAGTCAGCTAAAAGTAGGTCTGCTGTATTTTTCTTTTCTATATTCATTTTATTTTCCTTTCCGTGCTTTCAATAACCTCTCCATAACATCGTCCTGGGGAGTACCGCCTTGCCATTGTATCGAGCAATTTTCCTTAACCACTTGAAAAATCTGAAACCATATTTGGTTAACCTGTTTCATATATGACTGACCCATGGACACATATGGTGAAGAAATTGCATTTCCTGTCGTCGGATGCTTAGCAAGAAAGCCGTATTCGGAGATACGCTCCTCGCACTGTATCCAACGGGAAACAGACATAGCATACTGCTCAATCAACAGAGGGCTGACCAATCGCTCACAGCCACGCTCCTTAAGCCAAATCCATGTTTCTATATAGATATCTTCAGCACAAAAGTCGATGCCGTTTTTTTGTTTTGCTTTCAGATATTCCTTAACAGGAGGAACAGCTACACCCTCAAATGAAGTCGGCTCCGGCAGTTCAATAACCTCAGCACTCATACCATCATTTATTTTATCTATTAGCGCCTTAGACTTTCGTCCTGACCTGACTCTTGCACCACCTCTTGCGGTACCGTCTTTCGCCATTCACATCACCTCCTCGTCCTTATTTTCCCCAAAAACCTTCGGCTTTCCGGGAACCTTTTTAATGGAGGTTAATATACCGTTTGAAAACCAATTTTTTTGTGTGACACCCCACGCCCGTTGTTTTTATTATTTCCGCCAGAGATATTCATCCCCCTTGATTGGTACCCCTAAAATTGGACAGCCATTGAAAGAAATTTGGTAGTTAGAAATCAAAACACCAAACATAAAGCAAAGTGGCAAATCAAATTTTAGGACAGATATGAAATCGTACATCCAAATGACAAACAGATTATGCT
>JAYFPN010000002.1:0-172283 GCA_034927755.1 Candidatus Metalachnospira sp. | reverse complement strand
AGCATAATCTGTTTGTCATTTGGATGTACGATTTCATATCTGTCCTAAAATTTGATTTGCCACTTTGCTTTATGTTTGGTGTTTTGATTTCTAACTACCAAATTTCTTTCAATGGCTGTCCAATTTTAGGGGTACCAATCACCCGCAAGTACAATAAGTCCGGCAACACCAAGCGCCATAATACCTCTTGTTGATGCCTGGGCTAAAATTTTCCACATATTATTCATTGAAAGGAAGGATCTGTCGGCAATAACAATGCCCACTATCATAATTCCCAATATAATGTACAGGGCGTAATTAAGCAATACGTCTTTCCATGTATTCTCTTTTCCCATAATTTATACCCTCCTTAAATGTACATAGCTGCAAGGCGCATTATTTCTTCCTGAGTTGCGTCCTCACCGTTTAGAATGCCCGCAAGATGTCCGTTTGACATAACTGCAATCCTATTGCATATACCAAGAAGCTCAGGCATCTCAGAAGATACCATTATTACTCCTTTTCCTTCATTTGCAAGATTTATAATAAGCTGATATATTTCATACTTTGCACCGACATCAATACCCCTAGTCGGTTCGTCAAGCAGCAGTACTTCGGGACTGGTAAGAAGCCACCTTCCGAAAATCACCTTCTGCTGATTTCCTCCCGACAATGAACGCAAAGCTGTTTTCTGTGTGGGCGTTTTAACCTTCATACTCTCAATAACCCATTTAGTGTCATCACTCATTTTTTTGCTTGAAAGAAACCCGTTCTTTTTATATGATTTTAAATTTGCAATTACTGAATTAAAACGTACGCTCATTCCTGGGAAGATACCTGTTGCCCGCCGTTCCTCAGTAAGGAGTGCGAAACCATTTTTGATAGCTACCCCACTGTCCTTATTATCTATAGCTTTACTATTAAAAATTATCTCACCACTCTCATGGTGGGCGATACCAAAAATCGTCTCAAGGAGCTCTGTCCTTCGGCTTCCAACAAGACCTGCTATGCCAAGAATTTCTCCGCGATGAAGTTCAAAGCTTACATCCTTACAAGTTGGAGCATATTTCCCGGTCAAATTCTTAACTTCAAGCATAACTTCGCCTGGTACATTTGTTTTCGGAGGAAAACGATTGGTTAAATCTCGCCCTACCATAAGCTTAATAATCTTATCTGTAGTAAGGTCCTCTGCTTTTTCGGTAGCAATCCATTTTCCGTCTCGCATTATAGTAACTTCGTTTGAAATACGAAGAATTTCTTCCATTTTATGACTGATATAAACCACAGCTACCCCCTTATCGCGCAGCTTGTTTATTATCTTAAACAAATGTTCTACCTCCTCTTCCGTTAGAGAAGAAGTAGGCTCATCCAAAACCAAAATTTTGGCGTTATATGAAACAGCTTTAGCTATCTCAACCATTTGCCTTTGGCTAACTGATAATTTACCGATAATAATTTTCGGATTTATCGGTATCTCTAAATCTTGAAAAACTTTTTCAGTCATTTCATACATCTCCGTATGACTGACTAGTCCATATTTTTTAGGAAAACGGCCAAGCCATATGTTCTCCATAACACTTCGTTTTAAAACCTGATTAAGCTCCTGATGTACCATTGCCACACCATTATCAAGAGCATTTTTCGGACCTGCAAAGTGAGTTTCAACACCATTAATATAAATTGTTCCTTTATCTTCTTTGTATACACCGAATAGACACTTCATTAATGTTGATTTGCCGGCTCCATTTTCACCCATAAGTGCGTGAACAGTACCCGGTCTTAGTTTAAGCTGTGCATGATCCAAAGCTTTAACCCCAGGAAATTGCTTTTCTATATCTATCATTTCAAGTACATATTCGTTATCAGCCACTTAAATCACCACACTTCCTGCAGTATTTTCTTAAGAGTTACAGGATTCAAATTATGTCCTTATTAACATATATTTTAATTGCATTTACTATACTAATATTATTTAAAAGCACAGCGGTATTACTACCGCTGCGCTTTAAATTATGTATGCCTCTTTTATTTAGCTTCTGTATAAGGAGCATAAGGAATACGGACTGCTACGCCAGTATCATCAAAAGCAAGATCTGTTCCGTCAAGGAAACCAGCACCTGAAGCAGCATTAAGAGCCACTGCTGCAACAGCGTTGCCCATAGCTGCACCATCCTGAAGAACAGTTGCGCTCATTGTACCTTTAGCAATTGCATCTTTAGCAGCATCTGTTGCGTCAACGCCAACAACAGGGATAAATTTATCTCCGCCTTCAACATTGTAGCCAATGTTTGAAAGAGCAGCTATACAGCCAATTGCCATACCATCATTATTAGCGATAACAAGCTCAATTTTGCCTTCATTCGCAGCAAGGGTAGCTTCCATAGCCTTCTGAGCCTGCTCTGTATCCCAGTTGCATACCTGAATTTCTCCGATACGTTCCATCTTACAGCCGTCTTCTTCTGCTTGCTGTACTGAATACTGTGTACGAGCTATAGCTTCCGGGTTGTCAGGCTCGCCCTGGAACATAACATACTGGATAGTGCCATCACTGTTAATGTCATATTCGGGATGTTCATCAAAGAGTTTTTTGATAATATCGCCCTGCATCTTACCAGCATCTGCTGCATTTGTACCAATGAAAACTGCCTTTTCATAAGACTTAACAACTTCCGTATCAGGTTCTCTGTTAAAGAAGATTGTAGGAATTCCTGCCTCTTTTGCCTTATCAACAACACCCTGTGCTGCCTTAGCATCTACCATGTTTACACAAAGAACACTAACGCCTTTTTCAATCATTACATCCAACTGGTCATTTTGAGTAGCCTGATCGCCTTTGCCATCCTGCATAATGACCTCAGCTTTTCCATTAAGAGCAGTTTCAATCGCATTTCTAACTGTTGAGATGTAAGTATCATCATATTTGTAGATAAGTACGCCGATTTTAGGCAATGCCGCTGCTGCCTGGCTGCCACCGGATGATGAGCCTGTTGAGGTTGATGAGCCGCATGCTGCAAGACCAAATGTCATAACAGCTGCAAGTGCAAGTGCTAAAATTCTTTTCTTCATATTTGTTTTCCTCCCTTGTAAAATGGTAGTTTTGTTAACCCATTGGGTTAATTATGTCTGCCCGGAAAATCTGCCACTATTCCTAGGTCTGACTACGCTCTAAGTATAACACCACCAACGCAAAAAAAACAATATGATTTTTTGATTTTTTAAAAAACAGTTACTTTTTCGCGTCAATTTTAGTGAATATTGTATAATATTATATGGTTTTTATTTACATTTTATCATTTTGTATGTTGTTTTCGTATAATATATATTAAAACAAATATTTTTTTTCTTAATAATCTACAATAGTCCCCTTTTGTTGTCATTATATGTACTGCAAAAGTATTATTTTAAATATAAAATATTACCAATTTTATTTTTGTCAACAACTTTTTTAGAACAAAAAAAGAACCGTATTCTTACGGTTCTTTTTTTTATGTAGATCTACATAATATCTTCTTATAATTAAGCAAGCTTGGGAGCTCCAACAGGACAGCTGCCTGCACAAGCACCGCATTCGATACAATCTGCTTCATTAATTTTAAAGATACCACCATCTTCTACTATGCAAGATGTAGGACAATCAGCTGCACATGCACCACAGCCGATGCATTCTGAACCAATTATGTATGCCATCGGGAAACACCTCCTCTAAAAAAAATACAATTATTATTCTATCTTAAAATACATAAAATATCAAGGTTTTCTTTTTATATTGTTAAATAAATATTTTTTACAGTACTTTTTTGTTTTTAATAATGAGGAGCCAAATTTGCAAATTTTGTATATTGTCCAAGCCACGTAAGGTTTACTGTACCCGTTGGGCCATTTCTCTGCTTTGCAATTATAAGCTCTGCTATGTTCTTTTTTTCAGATTCAGGGAAATAATATTCATCTCTGTACAAGAAAGAAACAACATCCGCATCCTGCTCAATAGCTCCTGATTCTCGAAGGTCGGAAAGCATAGGCCTATGGTCAGCACGTTGTTCGCAGGCACGAGACAACTGAGAAAGCGCAATAACAGGTGCATCAATTTCTCTTGCCACTGATTTAAGCGAACGGGAAATCTCTGATATTTCCTGTTGCCTTGAGTCATTTCTGCCGTTACCGCTCATCAACTGAAGATAATCAATTACTACAAGTCCAAGTCCTTTTTCAATCTTCAGTCTTCTGCACTTTGCCCGTATATCCATAGCAGATATTCCCGGAGTGTCATCTATGTATATAGGTGCCTCACTGAGAACGCCCATAGCTTCAACAAGCTTATTCCAGTCACTTGAATTAAGTTCTCCTGTCCTGACCTTCTGTGCATCAACAAGAGCCTCAGCACATAGCATACGGTTAACAAGCTGTTCCTTGCTCATCTCCAAAGAAAATATTGCGACAGGGATCTTTTGTTTCACAGCGGCATTCTGCGCAACATTAAGAGCAAAAGCAGTTTTTCCCATAGAAGGTCTTGCAGCAATCAGAATTAAATCAGATTTCTGCAAGCCAGCTGTTTTTGCATCAAAATCAACAAAACCCGTGGATATTCCTGTTATCTTCTTATCAGAACTATATATTTCTTCTATTTTTGCAAACGTACTATACGCAACATCCATTATTGAAGAAAAGCTGTCAGTATTTCTATTCTGCATTACATCAAAAATACCCTTTTCAGCTTTATCCAATATATCGTTGATACTTCCACTGCCTTTGTAACTGTTTTCAGAAATCTCTCCCGAAAGCTTAATCAGCCTTCTAAGAACAGCTTTTTCCTCAACTATTTTTGCATAGCTTCTAACATTTACAGAACTGCCTACCGCACCGATAATATTTGCAAGAGTCTCTACTCCTCCGATTTCTGCAAAAATATTTTTTTCTTCAAGCTTATTTTTAACAGTAACAACGTCAATAGGTACACCCTTTGAATAAAGTTCATAGGCAGCCTCAAAAACCGCTCTGTTTTCGGGGGCGTAGAAGTCTTCAGCTTTAAGTATTTCAAAAGCTTCTGATGCAGCATCTCTGTCCATAAAAGCAGAACTTAACACGGCCTGTTCTGCATCGGTATCATGGGGCATTCTTTTTTGTATTATATTTATATCATTAGAATTTTGCTCCACCGGAAAAACTCCTTTTATTCGCCAGCTATTTCAATAGTGAGATCCACAGTAACCTGCGGATGAAGCTTAACCTTAACTGTTCTTCTTCCTACCATTTTTATTGGCTCATCAAATGTGATCTTCTTTTTGTCTATATCCATTCCTGTCTGAGCAGCGAGTGCTGCTGCAATTTCCTTATTAGTAACCGAGCCGAAAACTCTTCCGTTTTCTCCCGCTTTAACACTTACCTTTACTATTTTTTCTTTAAGCTCTTCACCGATTTTGCTAGCCTCGTCAAGCTCTTCTTTCTTCTTTTTTTCTTCAGCCCTTTTCTTAAGCTCTAATTCGTTTATGTTTGCCTTTGTAGCTTCAACTGCAAGTTTTTTGGGAATAAGGAAATTAAGGGCATATCCATCATTTTTATTTATTAAATCTCCTTTTTTACCTACACCTTTAACATCTTCCAACAAAATAAGTTTCATTTAGTTTGCCTCCTCAATATATTGCTCTACGGCGTTTTTAACAATTTCCTTAACTTCATCAACAGTTGCATCTTTAAACTGTGCACCACTTATTGTTTGATGTCCGCCGCCGCCAATTTTCTCCAAAATAATCTGTACATTTACTTCTCCCAAGCTTCTTGCGCTAACAAAAATAGTATCCTTATCATCGCATAAAACAAAAGATGCTTTTACACCTTCGACATCAAGAAGCTCATCAGCTGTCTGTGCAGCTGTAACCGCTGTATTGCCATAATCCGACGGACAAACTGACAAATACATTCCGTCAGATATTATTTCAGCATTGGCCGCAGCCATAGCTTTTGCCCTGAATACGCTTAAGTCCTCCTGAAGAAGTTTTCTTACTCGTATTCCATCTGCACCACATCGTTTAAGAAATGCAGCTGCTTCAAATGTAATAGTTCCGGTTTTCATACTGAAATTCTGAGTGTCCACAGTTATACCAGCAAGCAGTGCATCCGCTTCAAGCGCCTTAAGCTTAACCTTTTCTCCAATATACTGTATCATCTCGGTAATAAGCTCGCTTGTTGAAGAAGCATATGGTTCATGATATACCATAACCGCTTTATCAATAAAATCTGTACTTTTTCTATGATGGTCAAACACAACAACCTTTGTTGCTTTATTAAGAACATCTACAGACTCTACTCTGCTGTTAATATGTGTATCCAGAATAACCAATAGTGTATTATCTGTAATTTCCTGCCAAGCCTGCTGAGAATCAATGATCAGATTTTCATAATCGTTACTATCAGTAAATTTTGAGATTGTTTTAATAATACTCTGCGGTATATAATCAAGAATTATTCTGCACTCTTTGCCAAGTGCATTAGAAATACGATATATACCTATAGATGAACCGAAACAGTCAGAATCGGCAATTTTATGCCCCATAACAAATATTCTTTCCGACTCAGCAATAAGCTCAGACAAAGCATCCGCCTTAACTCTTGCTCTGATTCTTGCATTATGAGAAACTTCTCCACTCTTTCCGCCATAAAAAATGTACTTTTCTCCATTTTTTATAAGTGCCTGATCTCCACCTCGTCCAAGGGCAAGATCAATAGCAGACTTTGCACTTTTCATTGCCGCTTCAAGAGAAACTTCACCTATACCTATACCAACGCTTAGTGTCACAGGGATGTGTTCTCCTATTGTTATTTCTCTTATTTCATTTAAAATATCAAATTTAGTTTTCTGTAATTTTTCAAGCTCCTCAACAGTTATACAGAAAAAATATCTGTCCTTTTCAGTCTTTTTAAGTATACCCCTAGCCTCATGTATCATTGCTGTTAACTTCCTGTCAACAATCGCTGTAAGCATAGGGATAACTGAATCGTCAACGCTCTCCATTACCTCGTCATAATTGTCAATGTAAATCAATCCGACAACCGTTTTCTCATTTTCAAGATTTTTTTTGAGAGTGTTTACCTCTGTTACATCCATAAAGCAGAGAGAGTTTGCAATATTTCCGTCAGCAAGTTCCGCATGAGAGGAATATATTCTGTAATCTCTATGGCCAATTTTAACCACCTGATTATTAAGGTGTTCGTTATAACTAGGTATTTTTTCCTTGATATTTAAGTCCGTAAAACATTTCAAACCCATAAGCTGTAAAAATTCCACATTACAGCCCATTATACTAAAATCACCGTCTATTACGACGTAAGGAACCGGTATATCATTTTTAACAACAACTTCAGGCTCATCATCTGAATCTTTTATTACAATTTCGTCTGCCGTCATATCGTACTGTTTCTTTTCAGATATTTTAATAGCAAACACAGTTAACGCCGCGGCAATAACAATTATAACTCCGATGAAGCCACCTATTAAAACGCCAATTATACCAGTAGCAACAAAAAACAATATAATAAATAAATCATTCTTCTCTTTTTTAAAATAATCATTATTCATAGCACAATCACCATTCCGCTCTTAATCAATTGATGAGTAGCTGCCTAAGTATTTAAAGAATGCTACCTTCCTTTTCAACATTTTCATTGCGTCATTAATATCTTCATCACTATTTGCAATTAAATCTATATAAAAAACATATGTCCCAAGCTTATGCTTAGCAGGACGTGATTCAATCTTTATCATATTAATCTCATAAATATTAAGTATGTCCAAAACTCTGTAAAGTCTTCCGGGGCTGTTATCATCATCAAGCGTAAACGCAATGCTTGTTTTTTTATGTGCCTCCGGTTTATTTTGTTTTTTTGAAATAACAACAAATCTTGTTGAATTAGAATTATCATCAGCTATATCCCTGCTTATGATTTCAAGACCGTATACCTCAGCTGCTCTTTCCGGCGCAATTGCTGCCAAACTGCCATCACCTTCAGATACTATATGTGCGGCTTCTGCAGTTGATGAGACCGCTGCTGTTTCATATATTCCCAATTCCTTTATAAATTTCCCGCACTGAGCCAGACCCTGAGGATGTGACAAAATTCTTTTTATCTCATTCTTCTTTGTACCCGGCTTCACCATGATATTCTGTGTTACCTTCAGAATAAGCTCATTGTTAATAAAAAGCTCAGAATCAAAAATAAGAGTATCAACAGTACTTGTTACTGTACCTTCAATAGAATTCTCCAACGGCACAATACCTTCGTCGATTATTCCGCTGTGAACAGCCGCTATTACGTCGGAAATAGTAAAAAAATTTTCAAATTCACAATCCTTATTTGCACTGCTTGAATATATTAACGCCGCCTGCTCGGAAAATGTTCCTATAGGGCCAAGATAACCAAGTTTCATCATATATCTCCTCTCGGAAGCTTTGATATATTATTTTAACACATATTGCAGTCTTTCACAAATAAATTTAAATTCCGGCAACATAAATTAACAAAAAATCTGCCGAAAAACTTTTCGGCAGATTTTTTGTTAATTCAATATTTCTCCGACAGCCGCAATCAGCGGTTTTGACGTATCAAAGGCATAGAATCCGGCTTCATTTTTAAGCGCAAATTCACGTATTTCTGCACGGAATTTTTCAAGTGTCTGTGAATATCTGTCCAACAGCTCAGGGGTTAACTCAAGTTCCCTTGTTCCTCCGGTTTCGCTGTCAATCAGCCTTACATTTCCACGTTCTTCAGGCAAAGCTTCTTTTTTATCAAGTATCTGTATCATATTTACAGACTGTTTTTTACTTCTTAAAAGTTTAACAGCGCTATCATATCCGTCCTCTGAAAAAAAGTCAGATATAATAATTGTAATTCCATCGCCAAGCCTTTCGTAAGCAAGTGTTTTTACCGACTCATTTAGTCTTGTAATTCCGCCGTTTCTTTCAGCATCCAAAAAGTTAACTGCTTTAGGAAACGACTGTTTCGAAACCAGTCCAATGCATTTTTCAATTGCTGTGGCATTTGCAATAAAAATATTGACCATATCCGAATTATTTAAAGCAATATACGCAACGGACGCCGCAAAAGCCTCAGCATACTCCCATTTTTCTTTATAAAACCTCATTGACTGACTTCCATCAAGAATTATGTTTATGCTTGCCTGTCTTTCTTCATTAAAAAGCTTTGTATAAAGTCTCCCAAAACGAGCATATCCATTCCAGTCAACACGCCTTAAATCATCACCTTGCGTATACTCTCTAAAATCCGAAAATTCGAGAGATGAGCCCTTATTCGAAGATTTTCTGGCACCGGAAGCAGGTGCAGAGGACAGTCTTTTTTTTACTGCCATATCAAGAACTTCAAGCTTTGAAAGATATTCATTTGTAAGCATGTCCTTTAACATATTTATTCTTCCTCTTTAAGCAGTTCAGCAATAATGTTTTCAACCTTTACGCCATCGGAAAGTGCCTCAAAATTGAGGAATATTCTGTGTCTGAGCGAATCATACGCAACAGCTTTAATGTCCTCATAAGAAACATTGTATCTTCCGCTTGCGAGTGCATTTATTCTTGCAGTTCTGATTATTGCCTGTGCACCTCTGGGGCTAGATCCGTAACGTACGTATTTCTTTATGGATTCAGGTGACTTCTCAAGCTCAGGATGACTCTTGATTATCACATCCATAGCATATTTAGCAACTGCATCAGCAACAGGAACTTCCAATGATATATCTCTCATTTCTTTTATTTTATCTGCATCAAAAAGCTTTTGAGCCTCTGCTCCTCTTGTTCCCGTAGTAATATTTACAATGCTTAAGAGTTCATCTTCACTCGGGAACTTTACATCAATCTTGAATATAAAACGGTCAAGCTGTGCCTCAGGCAGAGGATATGTTCCTTCAAGTTCAAGAGGGTTTTGTGTTGCAAGAACAAAAAATGGCTCCGGCAATTTATACGTTGTATTCCCAGATGTAACAGTTTTTTCCTGCATCGCCTCAAGCAATGCTGAATGTGTCTTAGGCGTTGCACGGTTAATTTCATCTGCAAGTACAATATTTGCGAATATCGGACCCTTTTTAAATGTAACAGATCCTGTTTCTGCGTCCATCATATTTGTACCTGTAACATCAGCAGGCATAAGGTCTGGCGTAAACTGTATTCTGGAAAAGCTTAAATCCATAACTCTTGCGACAGTTTTTACAAGCTGTGTTTTACCCGTACCAGGCAGGCCTTCAAGCAAAACATTTCCGTCCGCAATCATTGAAATTATTATTTTATGAATTGTATCCTTTTGACCTATAATATCCTTTGAAATTTCATCCTCAATCTTTTTGAAATTCTCAGCAAAGCCTCTGATTTTCTCCTCTTCAACCATTTTGATTCCTCCGCAGTAGTAAATTCATAATTATATCTGTTTTTAGTTTTACTCTTTTTCACAGTATACCGTCAGGACTCTCACTGCGTCAATCGGATTAATCTTTCCTTAAAATATATTTAAGATTTTAATAAACAATTTAAAATCATCACTTTGGTAGTGGAAAAACTTTCATCTGTATGTTAGAATTGTATATGCTTTGTTATACTATATAGTATAATATACATCTACCTCCGGAGGTGATTTAGTTGAGGAAGATAAAAATTGATAAAAAATACATGAAGATAGCTTTATACAGTTTTAGTGTTCTTGCCGCATGTATACTTCTTTCAAGATTTCTTGACAATTTGGACACGATTTTTATTTCTATAGGCGTATTTTTCAGCAAAATCAAAGACATTCTGAGCACATTTATTTATGGTTTTTGTATTGCTTATTTTTTTACGCCGCTTGTAAACTTTTTAGAAAAATTTATAGGTGCATATGATGAAAAGTTAAGGAATAAACCGCGTACCCTTAGGAACATTACCATTTTTATAACCTATACCATTTTTATAGGATGTTTTATATGGTTAATGGTTTATCTAATACCCACAATAGCAAAAAGTTTTACAGTGCTTGCTAACGCAATTCCAAATAATATGGCCAGTCTTGTTGAAAAGATACCCGAATACCTTTCAATACTTGACCCTACCACAAAGGAAACAGTTACCAACACAATTATGAAGTTTATTGTTCCCCTTCAGGGAAAACTTGCTGACCTTCCTGCTTTTGTGGAAAGTTATCTCAAGGGCGGAAACAATATGAGCATATTTATTAACAACACAGTAAATGTTGTTTCATCCGTTATAAGCTTTATAATAGGCATAATAATAAGCTTCTATATGCTTGCAACAAAAGAACAGCTTGTTGGCGGATGCAAAAAGTTTTGTCTAACAACACTTAAGGAACAAACTGCAGAGAATTTTATTCAGAATATGCAGCGTGTAAACATAATTTTCCAGAGCTTTGTGCTTGGAAAATTGCTTGACGCAGTAGTTCTTGGCGTTATGTGCTTTGTTGGTCTGTCTATCTTACGAATACCTTACGCTTTAGTTATAAGTGTTGTAATCGGTATTACTAATATGATACCATATGTTGGACCATTATTTGGCACTGTACCCTCGGTTTTCATTGTATTGCTTGTTGATCCGATGAAAGCATTATGGCTGCTTATATATATTCTCATCATCCAACAGATAGATAATTACCTTATTTGCCCAAGACTGCTTGGTGATCCAACAGGTCTTACACCGCTTCAGGTTCTTTTCTCAATCGCTATAGGCGCATACTTTGGAGGAGCTTTGGGTATGTTCATCTCCGTTCCTGTTGTTGCTTCAATCAAGCTTTTCGTATCAGAGGCAATCAACAAGCGTTACAGAGAAAAATACCCCCATGGCACACCGGATGTACCCGTAGATGCTGATATACCTTGGGATGAAAGCAGCTCAGACGGAGAAATTGACAATTAAGGAGTTTTTAGATTGACTAGAGTTAATAAGGCATATTTGTTTTTTATAATATTTACTGTAATTTATTTTGGAAGCAGCTTTTTACTGGCACTTGTACCTAACTTATATTCTCTAGATATGATGGTGTACAATATAATAGGTCAGCTTGTTATGTTTATTCCATTGATTATTATTTGTTTGGCAATAACAAAGGAAACACCTAAAAGTGTACTTATGACAAACAGAGTAAGCATAATGGATATTCTTCTTTCCATAGCGCTTGCAATAGCAATAGAGCCTGCAATGACCCTTCTTTCAATGTTATCTACATTGGTTACTCCAAATGTAGTGTCTGAATATTTATATGAGTCTGCAGAATCTCCTTTAATCTATTCGATTATTGCTGTTGCAGTTATTCCTGCTTTATTTGAAGAACTGTTTTTTAGGGGAATTATTTTTTCTCAATTAAAAAATGTGTCCCTAAAAAAAGCGTGCATTATTGCAGGGCTGTTGTTTGGTTTAGGTCATTTCAGTTTTCAGCAGTTTTTATACGCTTTTGCAATGGGTGTACTTGCATGTGCAGTGGTTTACAGAACAAAATCTATATTCCCTACTATGATACTTCACTTTACAATCAATTTTTCTCAGCTAATGCTTTCAAGAGTTGATTATAATGAAATAACGGATGGAATGACAAATACATTGGGCAGCGCCGCTGCTGCCGCTGATATCAGCGTTTCTCAGATGATACTTCCTTATGTTTTACTTACTGCTATTTCAATACCAATAATTGCATTAATAATAAGGTTTATGGGGAGTAAATATGGCCGGGCATCAAATAAAAAGTGCGACTTGCCGATGATGATAGAAGAGTGTCCTGTCATTGCAGATGAATCAGTATTTGATTATAAACCTGAAAAGGAATTTGAAGAAAAAATATTTACTGCACCATTTTTTGTTATAATAATTGTTTATCTTGCACTCACTGTAATCACTCTTCTAATGATATAATTTTTTATTGCAGAGTGTTGCATCAATTAACTAATTATTGTATAATCTGGAATGACGATGGTCTTTTGATCCATTGTCATTTTTACTTTATATAGAAATATATATTTAGTTGCTTTTAAAAGATATATTATTTTTTTGTTTATTTAGCAACACAGTGTTTATTAAAATACTATAAAAGGAGCTAGAAGTATGCCAAATTTTGTGCTTACGTGCTGTTCAACGGCTGATATGCCGAAAACTTATTTTGAAGAAAGAAATATTCCTTATGCCTGTTTTCATTTTCTTCTTAACGGGAAAGAATATTTTGATGATATAGGAATTTCAATGCCGATAGACGAATTTTATCTGAGAATTAAAGAAGGTGCCCAGCCTACAACATCCCAAGTTAACGCAAGCCAATACATTGATATGTTTGAGCCAATACTTATGTCTGGCAAAGACATAATCCATATAACATTGTCTTCAGGAATATCAGGAACATATAATTCGTGCACAGTTGCCGCTGATGAGCTGAAAATAAAATTTCCCGAGCGTAAACTTATTGTAATCGATTCTCTATGCGCTTCGTCAGGGTATGGTTTGCTTGTTGATTATGCAGCGGATTTAAGAGATGCAGATAAAAGCATCGAAGAAGCCGCAGAATTAATTGAAAACTCAAAGCTTCATATTCATCATTGGTTTTTTTCAACTGACCTTACTTCTTATTTCAGAGGCGGCAGAATAACAAAAACATCTGCATTTTTTGGCTCACTGCTTAATATCTGTCCATTGCTTAACATGAATTCAGAGGGAAAACTTATTCCTCGTGACAAATACAGAGGATTAAAAAAGGTAACTTCTCAAATGGTCTCCAGAATGGAGCAGTTCGCTGAAAACGGTACTCAGTATGACGGAAAGTGCTTTATTTCTCAATCAGCATGCTATGATGATGCAAAATATGTTGCAGAGCTTATTGAATCAACATTTCCGAATTTAAAGGGCAAAGTTCTCATAAATAATATTGGTACAGTTATCGGTTCTCACACCGGCCCGGGAACAATTGCTTTATTCTTCTTTGGAAGTTCCAGAACTCTTTAATATTAAAAATCCTGTAGATATTTACAGGATTTTTTTTACGTTCAACCCCCATTATAAGATCATTCAATATATTTTATTGCACTTACAGGACAACTTTCTATGATTTTATTTAGTTTTTCTTCATCTGGAACAAAATCATATTCCTTAACATTGGCTTTACTGTTTTGCATTACAAAGAGTTCCTGATAATTTGATGCACAGAGAGTACAACCCATGCATGCATTACGGTTAACAATTATTCCGGTTTTTAATTTCTCCTTCTTTTGTATAATGTCTTTATCTATTACTATTTTTGAAGCAATCCAAGAAAAAATAACAATTGCAGTCACCGTTAAAATCCAGCGGACAATCATAAATTTAAAACCTAAAAACTTTATTTCATTCAAAAGCATCGGTATTTTTATTACTGCCCATGAGCTTAGGATAATCACAATATTTCTTATTGATGCCCCCTTTTTATGAAGCATAATGCAAATAGGAAAAGCTGCATAAATTGGTCCTGCTGATACTCCTCCAAGTACAAAAGAAAGTATCATCCCCTTCGTTCTTGACTTTTCTCCAAGATATTTCATAATTGATTCCTTTGGCACCCACATATCAAGAAGAGCTGTAAGCACAAAAATCACAGGCATGATCATTAGCATTTCTTTAAGGTAATACCCTGTATTTTTCACAGCATTGACACCTATCTGCGGATAGATTATAAATATAATTAAGTACGCAATAATTATAAATATAACGAACCATTGTTCTTTTGCTTTTTTAAGTATCTCAGTCATATAATCACCCCCATAGCAAGTGCAATAATAATTGCAAAAATAAAACTAAGAATATTTCTTGTTAACGTAAATTTCATTCCAAAAGAGTCCTTTTCTAGAGGAAATGTAATAACTCCTACCATTGTAAGTGTAGTAAGGAACGCAACAGACGGAACAATTCCCACACCTGCATTTACAAGCGTTCCCACAAGAGGAAATGCTATAAATGCCGGAATAAGTGTAATTGTTCCAAACGCAGCGGAAACAATAGTAGCAAAAATAAAATTTTGTTTGACAACAAAACCTGCTATCTGCTGAGGAGGCATAATAGAAATAAGTAAGCCGATTGACAGAATAACCAACAAAATGCTTTTTAGCATTCCTTTACCCATACCAACAGCATTTCTTAATGCTTTTTTCGTTTTCTCATTATCTTTTACATATGAAATAATTAAAAACCCCACTGTTAACAACCAAATGATAACCGTAAATATATCCATTCTCATTCTCCTTTCAAAATTTATAACAAAAGTATACTGTCTCTTCCAAAACAAAGATAGACACCTATGTTTCTATTTTGTTATAATAGTAAAAAGGAGAATATTAAAGATGAAAGCTATTATAAAAACTATACCTCTTTTATCATGTGTCAATGAAAATTTATTAGATACACTTATAAGCGAAAGCAAAATATATGAAAGAATGTTTAAAAAAAATTCTACAGTACACGCTCAGGGTAAATGCTGTGATACAATTGATATTATATGTTCAGGAAGTCTTGCAGCATATTCGCTTTCTTCAAATGGCTCACAAAGTGTGGTTTTTGATTTCAAAACCGGATGTATAATCGGAGCTAATTTACTGTTTGGAAGCAATAACTGTTACCCAATGAACATATATTGCACTGCAGCCTGTCTGCTTTTGCATATTTCTAAGGAAGCTGTATGTGAACTTTTGAAAGACTACAATTTTGTTATGAAATATATACAGTCAATTTCAGCTAATTCCCAGGGAATGAATAAAAAAATTGCAATGTATACACAAAAAAATCTTCATGAAAATTTGATGGATTATTTTTCTGCACTTGCTACTGAGCAGAAATCAACTATTATCGTATTACCTATTACCAAAAAGCAGCTTGCAGATTATTTGGGTGTACAACGTCCATCGCTTTTCAGAGAATTAAAAAAATTGAAGGATGAAGGATTTATTGAAATAAACAATAAAATTGTATCTATTAATCGAAACACTTGCAAAAAATGAGTTTGTAACGCAATAAAAGTGTGGTATCTGTTAAAACGATACCACACTTTTTAGGTTTACTTATTATTTATATTATATTACTTAAATAATTTAATAATGTCTGCAGAAACATGTGTTACGCCATCGATAAGTTCCACTTCTGATGGAAGAACTATTACTTCATCATTAAATATTACTACCTTACTTCCGATGGAAACAGTTGCAGTTATTGTACCATTTGTAATAGTAATTGGTTTGTCATTAGATGTCCATACAATTTTATATCCAATGTCTTCAAAAGCTTTTCTTAATGGAATTGATTTATCTTCCTGGGGTTCTGTTTCAGCATTATCAAGAACTACTACCAAATCCGGAGTTGTCTGCGCGGGGATACTCTTTGTTGCTGCTCCGTAAATTACCAGACATTCATGGCCTTTTACGCCATCTTTCGTAATAAGCTGTTTTGTTCCTCTAGAATCAACAATCTGTGTATTTTCGCCAATTGTAATTGCAACAGTACTTCCAGTAAGTTCATCATCAAGCTTGTCGACTACAATTGATTTATCGTTATTTACAACAAAGGCTACTGCCCCACTTGTCTGTCCGGGATAGCTCATTGTCATAGGTGCATAGTTATTCATTACGACTGTTACTTTATCACCACATTTCAGCGATGCAAAACCTGTTAATGTTGTTCTGTCAATTATCACACAGCCATCCACTGTTTCATTGAAAATAATATCACCTTTTTCTGTGCTGTTAAATTCAATCCTTGCGCTTCCATCGTCACTTATTGTAATCGCTTTTATAGTTCCATTTAAAATTGAATACTTTGATTCATCCTTAAATGTATCAGAAATAACTGCGTTGTTTTCCCTTATAAGTATAGGAGAATCTTCTGCGAATGCTGTAACTCCAATAGTTGCAATAACAATTGCGGAAATAGCTGCTGCCGAATATTTGATATACTTTTTCATAAAAATAAAACATCCTTTCATAACTAAAATACATTTGGTTTGTTACTTAGCTATATAATAACACAAAGAAACAAGAAATACTAAAAGTTGGATTTTCTTAAGAAGTTTATATGTTTATCTTAAAATCTCCGTGCAATTATCTGCTTAAGAGAAAATACTTCTTGATTTTTCACCTAAACCTAAGTATAATATATACGTTCGTCGGGGTGTGGCTCAGTTTGGTAAAGCGCTGCGTTCGGGACGCAGAGATCGCAGGTTCAAATCCTGTTACCCCGATTAATTTAAAAGTGCCTCAAATCCAGTAATTTCAAGGGTTTGCGGCACTTTTATTTTTGCTCTTATTTCCACATTTTTCTTGATTTTCGACATGTAATATGCTAGTATTGTATAATATGTTTGTTATGACTAATAATTTTTTTAATTTGGGGTGGTCTAAAATGGAATCAGTTAAAATACACAGAGGCGTAAAAACCAGCATCGGAAAAAGACTTGTTATCACATCAGTGTTAGTTACAGTAATTGTTATGTTTTCAACAACTTTATATTCTTTCCTTGGCCTTACAAAGGCATACAATGAGGCGATCACTGTGGCAAGACAGGGTTTTGATTCTGTAATAAAAGCAGAGGTTGAGTCCATGATCAGTACCCTTACTAACAACTACCAGCAATATCAGGATGGTAAGATTACACAACAGGAAGCAATGGATCGCGCTAAAAATTTTCTCCGCAACATTCAGTATGATGATGGAAACGGTTATTTTGAAGCAGACACGGCTGATGGTACTTGCATTGCGCACATGAATCCGAAATTTGAGGGCCTGCAGCGTCTGGATTATCAGGATAAACTGGGCAACTACTATATTAAAAACATTATTGCTGCCGGCGACGAGCAGGGCGGCGGTTATTCTGAATATTATTTTGAAAAACCGGGTGTAGACGGTGTTGTATATAAGCGGGCATATACTCAGAAATTCGAGCCATATGGATGGTACATAACAAGCGGAATATACGAAGATGACGTTGATGCAAAAATTCAGGCATATGCAGCTGAAAAGACAAGAACAATAATTCAGTTAGTCATAATCGGACTGATTGCAGCAGCCATTATGGTGGCTGTAATTAAATTACAGGCAGATTCAATCTCAAAAAGAATGAGCGCTATTGCAAACAGGTTACAGCTTCTTGCCATAGGTGATCTCCATACGCCTGTACCAGAGATGAAAACAAATGATGAAACGCAGCTTCTGGCTGAAACTGCAAATGATATGATTAAAAGCCTGGAAGCAATTATCTTAGATTTGACAAATCGTGTTGCACAAATGTCTGCGGGGGATTTCTCTAATCAGAATTTTGTTGAATATTCTGGGGATTTCGAACCTATTCAGGACTCTCTTCAGAAAATTCAATATTCTATGAACCAAACTTTTACTCAGTTTTTGCAGTCTGCCGAACAGATTGCATCTGGAGCTGAACAAGTTTCCGGAGCTGCCCAGACCCTAGCCCAAGGTTCAACAGAACAAGCTAGTTCTGGGGAAGTTATACTGCAAAGTATACGAGACGCCTCCGCCCGAGTCAGCGAAAATGCAGAACAAACGATAAAGGCAAAAGAGCTGGTTGAACATGTGGATAAAGAAGCAGTAAATGGGAAAAAGCAGATGGAACGCATGATTCAAGCCATGAACAGCATCATGGCCTCAATGGATGGAATTACCAAAATAATTGAAACTATTAATGATATCGCATTTCAAACAAATATTTTGGCTTTAAATGCTGCCATTGAAGCTGCTCATGCCGGAGAATCAGGTAAAGGTTTTGCCGTTGTGGCAGATGAAATTAGAAATCTTGCTGTAAAAAGTGCAGATGCAGCCAAGGCTTCAACTAATCAGATCGGAGAATCCAAACAAACGGCCGCAGACGGAGTCAAAATTGTTGATTTTACTTCTGAATCGCTGCAGCAAATTTTTAATGGAATAGATGCAATTTCAAATATTATTTTAGAAATCAGCGATACTTCTGAAAAACAGGCAGAATATATGCACCAGATTGCATTTAATATGGATCAAATATCCTCTGTAACACAGGCCAATTCTGCCACTGCAGAGGAAAGTGCTGCTCTAAGCGAAGAATTATCCTCACAGTCTGCGTTGCTGCAGAAAGAAACACAGAGAATTAAGCTTATATAAAGACTCTTATTTTATATTTATGATTGAGGGTAATACTATGGATGTTAAATTAACTGAAAAAAACATTTATATAGTCCATGGCTACACTGCTTCAAGTAAAGCGAATTGGTTTCCATGGATTAAAGAACAGCTTGAGGCTAAAGGAATTAAAACATATATTCCTGATATGCCTGATTCACAAAATCCTTATTATGATAACTGGCTTGCTCATCTTTCTGAAACTATAACCGATATTAATGATGAAACTATATTTATTGGTCACAGTTTAGGATGCATAGCCTCAATGAGATTTTTGCTTGAAAAAAATATAAAGATTAAAGGTGCAATTTTTGTTTCAGGATTCATTGATGAAAACCCTATGGAAGTAAAGACAGTCGGCTTGCAAAGCTTTTTTAACGATCCGTTAGATATCGGGAAACTTAAATGCATTATTCCTAATAGAGTTGCTATTACAGCTGTTGATGATGATATTGTTCCAACAAATGCAACTAAAATAATGGCTGATAAGATTAATGCCCAGCTTCTTGAACTTAAATCAGGAAAGCACTTTATCGATAGAGACGGGTATACTAAATTTCCATTAATTCTGACTGAAGTTGAGCATCTTATTAACATAGATTAAATTTTTTTTGTGTTAATAGGAACTTTCAACTTATATAATGTTAGATTTTCTATTTTGCATATTATCATCAGATTGTTAAATACTAATTACGAGGTGATTGTAATGAGTATTTTAAATGATAAAGAAATTCCAATCGGTTTGGGAATGGCTTTAGCACAAAATATTGATGCTATGAAAGTTTTTTCATCTCTTGATGAAACCACACGAAATCATGTTATATCACGCTCACATCATGCTCAGTCAAAAGCGGATATGAATGAAATCGTATTAGACTTACTGAAATAACCAAAAGCCTTGGCAATATGCCAAGGCTTTTAAATTTACTTTGTTGCGATATAAGAACCAATAACTTGAGCTGTTGTAGATATAGGCATAGTCTGCACAATAATTTTTCCAGGTCCCTTTACAACAGTATTAAAAATTCCTTCTCCGCCCAAAAGCATATTTTTTGCACCCTTAACTGCAACAATATCCATTGAACAACTTGCATCCATTGCAGCAAGATATCCCGTATCGACAATCATTGTTTCATTTGCACCAAGTGTATATTCAACTGCTGCACCGTCTATCTCTATAAAAGCAATACCTCTTCCCGAGAGCTTCTGCATTATGAAGCCTTCACCACCAAAAAAGCCCGCCCCAATTTTTTTCTGAAACGACACTGAAAGCTGTATACCTTCTTCGCCCGCAAGAAACGATGCTTTTTGTGCTATTATTGGTTTCTCAGGCGTTATCTCAAACGCTCTAATTTCACCGGGAAAACTGGATGCAAATGCAATAAGTCCAGCTCCTCCAATAGCTGTATATTTGTTCTGAAACAAGGCCTCTCCAGCAAACATACGACCAAGTGCCTTACCTACCCCGCCGTTTGAGGTGGTTTCCATTTTCATATTCTGGCTCATCCAACTCATACTTCCTCGCTCTGTTATCATGCTCTCACCGGACGAAAGCGTACAAACTACTGCGGGAAGATTTTGGCCTACTATCTCATATTTCATGTTTGTTTCCCCCTTTATAAGAATTATAATCGTATTTTAATAACTATATTATAAATTTACCAATTTATATATGTCAATATATCCTTAATCTATTTCAAATAAAAAAGCTGAGGATTTTATAATCCTCAGCTTGATTTTGTTAATATTATTATCAGCTCTTAAACTTCTTAACTTCTGCAGTAAGAACAGGAACAACCTCAAGAAGGTTTCCAACGATACCTACGTTAGCAATTTCAAAGATTGAAGCATCTTCATCTTTATTAATTGCTACAATGAAGTCAGCGCCTGTGATACCTGCAACGTGCTGTGTAGCACCTGAAATACCACATGCAATATAAAGCTTAGGAGCAACGCTCTTGCCTGACTGACCAATCTGGTAAGCTCTTGAAATCCAACCAGCTTCAATAGGTGCTCTTGTTGCGCCAATTACACCGCCAAGTGCATCAGCAAGCTCCTTAAGAATAGCAAAATTCTCAGCATTACCAACACCACGTCCGCCTGCAACAATAACATCAGCCTCTTCAAGGTTAACTGTTTCAGAGATTTCCTTAACTACATCAATAATTTTTGCTTTAATTGCATCAGCAGCACATTCAATAGCTTCTGTGATGATTTCGCCAGTTTTAGCTACATCAGACTCAGCCTTCTTGAAAGCACCTGAACGAAGAACAGCAAATTCTACATCGCTCTCACAAACAGCATCGTTAAGGATTGCACCTGCATATACAGGTGATGTATATACGATTTTGCCATCTTCAACAGCAACACCTGTTACGTTAGCAACACAACCTGAACCTAATTTAGCAGCAGCCTTGGGTGCAAGGTCCTTTCCATCAGGTGTAGCACCTACAAAAACAGCAGCAGGAGCGTATTTCTTAACAAGTTCAACAAGTGCATTTACATAAACGTCTGTATTATAAACTTCGTACTGAGCAGCATCAACAACAACTGCCTTATCAGCACCAAAAGCAATAGCCTGTTTTGCAGCGTCTGCAACACCGCTTCCAATAACAGCAGCGATAACTTCACCGCCATCAGCAGCTATTCTTGCAGGTGTAAGAATTTCAAGACCTACGTTTTTAGCCTTTCCTTCGGCAGCTTCAACATATACTAAAATATTTTTACTCATTTATTTGTCCTCCTCCCTTATTATAATACTTTCGCGTCTACTAACATAGAGAATGCCTTAAGAGCAGACTCTTCGTTAGTCTCTTCTTTGATTTTTACGCCAGCTGATTTCTTAGCGGGTGTATAAACCTTAACAACTTTAACGGGAGAAGTCGCGCTTACACCAACTTCTACTGCAGGAATTTCTTTCTTTCTTGCAGCCATTTTGCTCTTCATAGTAGGATATCTGGGTTCATAATTAGGCTTAATTACACCAAGTACACAAGGAGCAGCAACTTCAAGCATGTTGTAGCCCTCTTCTGTTTCCTTCTTAACAGCGATTACATCGTCTTTGGTTTCAAAGCCGATAACATCAACAACTTCGCCATATCCAAGTTTTTCAGCAACCTGCTGTGTAACCTGTCCGCAAGCATAATCTGTTGATTCTTTACCACAGCAAATAATATCAAACTTTTTGCCTCTTACTTCTTCAAGTTTAGCGACTGCAGCTGCAATAACTTCACTTGTTGCAAGTGTATCTGCATCAGCAATAATATCACTGATAATATAAGCCTCGTCAGCGCCAACAGCAAGGCAGTTCTTCATTGAATCTTTAACTGCATCTGTACCAATTGACATAACTACAACCATACCACCGTTTGCTTCTTTAAATCTTGTTGCCATTTCCAATGCATATCCATCAAATGCATTAACAACAGGTGCAATTTTTTCTACATCCGGTGCACCAGCAGCGTTTAATTTTACTTCTACATCCGCATCGGGAACCTGTTTAACACAAACTAAAATTTCCATTTAGAAATTCCTCCTTATAGTATTTTATACGCAAACTGTAGGCGTGCGTAAATACACACGTCTACAGCAGTTTGTTGATGTATATTGTTAAATTTTATTTACTTTATTAGAATCTGCCAAGGATGTTATTAGCAATAACTACTCTTTGGATTTCATTTGAACCTTCGAAGATCTGGAATATTTTAGCATCCCTTAAGAGCTTTTCAACAGGATATTCTCTTGAATAACCGTATCCGCCAAAGAGCTGAATACCTTCAACAGCGCATTTAACTGCAATATCGCCTGCGAAACACTTAGCAATTGCTGACTCTTTTGCATAAGGAAGATCCATCTGCATAAGAGTGAAAGAATGAGCAACAAGCTGACGAGCAGCTTCAATTTCGATAGCCATATCAGCCATCTTGAACTGAAGACCCTGATTCTTAGCTACAGGTCTGCCAAACTGAGTTCTTGTCTTTGTGTAAGCAACGCCTTCATCAAGAGCTCTCTGTGCAATTCCTACTGCAGCACAAGCTACTACTGTTCTAGCAATATCAAGTGTTTTCATAGCTGTTGCAAATCCTGTACCTTCTTCGCCAAGACGCTGAGAAGCAGGGATTCTTACATCTTCAAGAACAACATCACTTGTGATAGATGTTCTGATACCCATTTTATTTTCATGGTTTGTTGTGCTTAATCCAGGAGTTCCTTTGTATATAACAAATGCGCTCATACCTTTAAGGCCTTTTGTCTTATCTGTTAAAGCTGTAATGATAAAGAAATCAGCAACGGGAGCATTTGTAATAAAGCATTTTCTTCCGTTAAGTATATATTCATCACCATCTTTTACAGCTGATGTTTTGCCTGCACCAGGATCAGAACCTGCATTAGGCTCTGTAAGACCAAATGCACCAAAACCACCATTAACAATAAGGTCACAACATTTCTGCTTCTGCTCTTCATTTCCTGCAATAAGAACAGGTTTAATAGCAAGCTGGCTAGCAGCAAATGTTGTTGCAAATCCTGCATCTGCATTAGCCATTTCTTCGTACATAGCAGCTACTGTTATTTTATCAAGTCCAAGTCCGCCATACTCTTCAGGTATCTCAAGCATATGGTAACCAAGTTCAATAGCTTTGTCATAAATTTCTTTAGGCCATTCACCTGTTACATCATATTCCTTGCACTGTTCCTTTACTTCTTTATCACAAAAGTTCTTAACGTCAGCAACTAATGCTTTTCCGTCTTCATCCAAAATATAAGCCATTTCTAATTTCCTCCCCAGTTTCTAAAAAAGATTATATTATTTTGAGTTTATTAAATGTTGTTTACTGTTTTCGAGAATTGATTAGTCTAATTTCTCGCAAACCTTTCCTGGATTTAAAATATTGTTAGGGTCAAATACTTTCTTAATACCCCTCATAAGTTCCATCTTTGTTTCTCCTGCTGCATCAAAAAGGAAAGCTACCTTGCTGTGTCCGATACCATGCTCACCTGAGATTTCTCCACCCATTTCAACAGCTTTTTCATACATAAGATGCAGAACATCATGAGCTTTTTCTGCGAACTCATCAAGAGACATATCTCCCTCTTTACAAGCATAGATGTGGAGGTTACCATCGCCAGCATGACCAAATCCTCTGATTGTAACTTTATATTCATCCTGAAGTGTGAGAACCCAATTGAAGTACTCAGCAACTCTATCTCTGGGAACAACAACGTCACATTCATCAAGTTCATCTGTAGCAGCCTGAATTGATTCAAGGAACTGGCTTCTTGCAGCCCAAGCATCTCTTCTCTTGTCAGGTGTGTCAGCAACGAATACATCAAGAGCCCCACATTCAAACAATAATTCGCTTATCTGCTCACATATATTATCAAGTTGGTCTCTATCGTTACCATCAAATGTCATAAGGAGGTAAGCACCTGCTTCAACACCATCGATAACTTTAGGGAAGTTTTCTTTTTCAAGGTACTTCTCGCTCATTTCAACAATGTCTCTTCCCATAAATTCAAGTGCCTGAGGCTCAAACTTATGAAGGAAGATCTGAGGTACTGTTGAAATACATGTATCAAGATCTTCATAAGGAACGATTAAGCTTACGAATTCTTTAGGCATAGGAATAAGTGAAAGTGTAAGCTCTGTGATAAAACCAAGTGTACCTTCAGAACCGCAGATAAGGTTAATGAAACTGTAACCTGAACTAGTCTTTGATACATTTGAACCAAATCTTACAATTTCGCCTGTAGGAAGAACTACCTGCATAGCACGAACGTAATCTCTTGTTGAACCATATTTAACAGCTCTCATACCGCCGGCATTAGTTGATACATTACCACCGAGTGTAGCGAACTTTTCACCGGGATCCGGGGGATACATAAGACCCTGTTTGGAAGCGTCTTCAGCAAGATCGTTAAGAAGAACGCCTGGTTCTACTGTAACTGTAAGATTTCCAAGGTCATATGATTTGATTTTGTTCATTCTAACAGTTGAAATCATAATTCCGCCGTATTTAGCAACAGCTCCGCCAGCAAGACCTGTTCCTGCACCTCTGGGTACAACAGGGATGTTCTTTTCGTTAGCAAGCTTAAGAATAGCTGAAATTTCTTCTGCAGATGCTGCTTCAACAACTGCTTCAGGAAGCTTCATTCCGTAGAATCTCATTTCGTCATGTGAATAGTCATCATTAATTTCATCTCCAACAAACGCTCTGCCGGGTGCGATTGCTTTAAGCTGTTCAACTACATCAGGTGTAACCTTATTAAATTCCATCTTTTTTCCTCCTTTAAATTGAAAAAATTTTGATGATCGTTTACCTAGACATTGTGATACAATTTACTTAATTCATTGCAAATATACCTATAGACCGTAAAATGCTACCTAAATTGTTTGTTAATAAACTATCGGTATAGTGGTCTAACCAGTCATGTTAAAAAAATTTTCCTGACGGAATCAACTTATACTTTGTACATAATCCAGATGATAAGACATTCTTTTCACCGCTAATAAGCTGTCTCCTACAACAAGTGCCTCATAAATATCTTTATGTTGTTTAAATATCGCTTCTCCTGAATCTTTTTTTTCAAGAGCAGCTGTCCTGTTGTGGCTGACTGTTCTTTCAAGAATATACTCAACAAAGTTTTGAACCTGCATAAGCACATTATTGCCTGTTAGTTCAAATAAGCATCGATGGAACTGAATATCCAGTTTTACGCTCTTCTCAGCGTCATCAATAACTTCTTCCATATTGTCTACAATATCCTTTAGACTTTTAAAAAACTCTTCGCTTTCTCCTCTAAGAGCCAAATGCCTTATAGAGCCTTCTTCAAGTATTTTTCTGAACTCCAGCAGATCCTTTTCCGTATTTTTATCAGCAAGTATAGCAGGCCAAACCATCGATAAGAACGGCTTCACATTAAAGTCCGAAACAACCGAACCTTCACCAGGTTTTATCTCAAGAATCCCCATTATCTCCATTACCTTAAGTGCTTCTCTTACTGATGTTCTGCTCACATTGAGCAGCTCTGCAAGCGTACGCTCAGGCGGTAGCCTGTCACCGCATTTAAGACTGCCGTCATGGATAAGATCTACTATCTGTTCAACAATGTTTTTGTAAATTTTTTGGGTTTGGACAGTTTTGAGTTCCATGACAACTCCTTTCCTTCCCGCCCTAAAAATTTTCTTACACACGCTGTTCACAGAATTGCTTTGTTCCCTTTGTCTCTAGTAAATGGTACTAAAAAATATACAACGTGTCAACTGTTAATATTGCTGTATTTGCCATGACAAATTTATAGAAAATACCCTAATGCCCATTATATTTGATCATTTTTCTAATTTAATTTGATTATCCACAGCTTATTATTTAATTAATTGGTCAAAACTATTCATTGTTTTGACCAATTTTCACAATGGAATGCCCATGCTTAAAATTGATGGATATTCCAAATAATTTGCAGAAGATTGTTAATAATTTATAAAACTTTTCATAATAACGCTTATTTTTATTATATCGTTAAATTAATAATTAACAACATTCTCCGGTTTTCCATCTATATATGTGTATATATTTTTGAACACAATATTCGCTCTTCTTATCATTGATTCCTTTGAAGCAAATGCCACGTGCGGTGTAAGCATTGTGTTTTTTGCATGAAGAAGCGGATAGTCTTCCGGTATCGGAGGTTCCATATCAAACACATCTATCCCGGCACCAGCTATTCTCCCACTGTTAAGTGCATCCGCAAGTGCTTTGTTATCAACAACTGCACCTCTTGCACAGTTAATAAGTATTGCATCAGATTTCATCAATTCGATTCTTTCCTTACTAATATAGTTCTTCGTTTCCGCAGTTGAAGGCATATGAAGTGATATAATATCGCTCTGAGAAAGGAGTTCTTCAAAATTAACATACTCTATTCCGGCTTCCTTTGCCTCAGCCCTTTCTGTTCTGCTGAAACCAAGCACGCGACAGCCAAATGCCTTAAACAGTTTAGCAGTCATAATACCTATTCTTCCTGTCCCAACAATTCCAACCGTCTTAGTATTCAATTCAGTTCCCATCAGCCCTGCACTCGTTAAAGTTCCGCCGTTTCTGACAGCTTTATCTCCATCAGTTATTTTTCTTAAAACAACAATAGCCATACCAATAACCAGTTCTGAAACCGTTTCATTGGAATATCCGGCTGCATTGCAAATCATAACATTCTTTTCCTTGCAAGCTCTCTGACCGACATGATCAATGCCAGTAAATGCTACATCGAGCATTTTAAGTTTATCACATCTCTCAATCACGCTGTTTGGAAGTGGATTGTTTGCAATTATAACAATATCACTGTCACATGCTCTTTTGTAAAGCTCGTCTTCATCTGTTGTCTTGTTATCGTAAAAAACAAATTCATGGCCTTTTTCTTTAATCGGTGCAGAAAGCTTATCAATCAATGCCTTATCAATGCCGATTGGCTCTAAAAGACTTATTTTCATCGTATCTCCCCCTATTCAAATTATCATTTTGACTATCTATATTATATAATAACAAAAAAATAAAGACAATCAACAACATATACAAATAGTCTGTCCGATGTATACGTTACAATTGCCTTTAATATTATTATTTATTTTTAAAATTTGATTTTCTTTCAAAATCTCTTGTCTTTTTTTCTTTTTCTTCCTTGACCTTTCGTTCAGTCATTTGGTTAATATCACCGGGCGCCTCCAGTGTTATTTTCCCCATCTTTCCGCCTCTGAACTCATCAAGTATAATTTTAGAAGCACGAACGCAATCGGGTTCTCCGCCTTTTTTGATAAAACCTCTTGCAGCAGCTATTTTCTCAAGAACATTATGCGGTTCTTCAATTATATCAAATTCCACATTATATCTTTTCTTAAGAAGATAAGGATTAGCCGTCATAATTAAATTAATAAACTCAGTACACAATGTTTCTGTATCAAGTATATCATCATTGATAGAGCCAACCATTGCCAGCTTTAACCCAACCTCTTCATCCTCGAACTTTGGCCAAAGTATTCCCGGTGTATCAAGAAGTTCAAAGTCCTTTTTTATTCTTATCCACTGCTTGCCTTTTGTAACACCAGGCTTATCTCCGGTCTTTGCAGTAGTTTTTCCAACAGTTTTATTTATAAAGGTAGATTTACCCACATTGGGTATTCCGACTATCATTGCACGAACAGGAACAAACAGCCTGCCTCTGGCCTTCTGCCTTTCAATTTTGTCCTCCATTAATGTCTTAGCAGCATCCGCCACTTTATTAACACCTGTTCCCTTAACTGCATCAGCTAAAATCACTGTAAACCCTTTTTCTTCAAACCATTTTTTCCAAATTTCAGTTTTTACAGGATCAGCTAAATCAGATTTATTCATTACAATTATTCTACGCTTATTTTTTGCAAGCTCATCAATATCCGGATTTTTACTGCTATACGGAATTCGTGCATCAAGCAGTTCAACAACAACATCTACAATAGATATGTTTTCTGTCATCATTCTTCTTGTTTTTGTCATATGTCCAGGGTACCACTGTATGTTCATGTCACACCTCGTAATTACGTCTTATTTATTATTTTGAACCTTACTTTACCTAGTATGTCCTTTTTATCAAAAATACCTATATAGCTATCACGGCTATCGGCACTAATATTTCTGTTATCACCCATTACAAAATACTCATCCTCGCTAAGAGTAAGAGGATACTGCCAGTCACCTTTGCTAAGCATTGGTTCAAGTATGTAATCTTCATCAAGATCTTCGCCGTTTACCTTAACATTATAACATGAATCTTTTTCATTATAATATATATCTATTTCATCACCGGGGCAGGCAATAACTCGTTTAATAAACAATTCATTATCCATTCCGCTGTCATATTCGCATATTGCAATATCATTTTTTTTAGGATCTGAAATCTTATAGGTAAATATATCAGTAAACACCAATTCTCCATGGATATAATTAGGTTCCATTGAACTGCCTTTAACAGTTGTAAGTCTGAACCCAAAATTCCTTATCAAAAGTGCTAAAATTATACCGATGACAATTACAAATATCCATTCTTTTATTTCTTGAGCCGTATTTTTTTCTTTTTTTTCACCGCTCATATTATGACCTCCAAAAACTTGCACACACATTTGTATACTTGTGAAAACAGCGTGCAGATATATTCTGCACGCTGTAATAATTATCTGATAGCTTCTTTAACTTTAGCTGACTTACCTAATCTGTCTCTTAAATAATAAAGTTTAGCTCTTCTGACAATACCGTGTTTAACGATCTCGATATGGTCAACTCTAGGTGAGTGCAAAGGCCATGTCTTTTCAACACCTACGCCTGAAGCAATTCTTCTAACAGTGAAGTTTTCTCTGATGCCGCCGTTTTGTTTTTTAATAACAACGCCTTCAAACATCTGGATTCTTTCTTTTGCACCCTCTACAATCTTAGCAAATACACGGATTGTATCACCAACATTGAACTGAGGAATGTCACTCTTAAGCTGTTCAGCTTCGATTTGTTTAATTAATTCGTTCATTTTCGTTCCTCCTTCCGCCAGCGGTGTTCAATAAATACTACTTAATTCGTAACAGCGGAGCACCGGTAATCGCCGCAGCCTCATATTGTGTGAGGACAAACGCATCTGTTATTTTAACACATCAATGTGCAAAATACAATACTTATTTTTTAATATTTTAAAATGGCTTTTACATTATAGCCTTCAAGACATTTTCTTCCCTCAAGTGCTTCAAGTTCAATAAGGAAACAAAGTCCAACAACCTCAGCACCAACAGACTCAACAAGCTCAATCATTGCTTTTGCAGTTCCACCTGTTGCAAGAAGGTCATCAAGAATAACTACCTTCTGTCCCTTCTTAAGGGCATCAACATGCATTTCAATAGTTGCTGTGCCATATTCTAAAGCATATTCCTGACTTACTGTCTCAGCAGGGAGCTTGCCTTTTTTTCTTATGGGGACAAAACCTTTGCATCTGTTATAAGCAATAGGCATACCAAAAATAAAACCTCTTGATTCAGGAGCAACTACTAAATCGTAGTCTACATCAGAAAGAGCAGCATCCATTTCATCAACTGCCTGTCTTAATGCCTCTCCATTTTTAAGGAGAGTTGTTATATCTCTGAAAATTATTCCCTCCTCAGGAAAATCTTTTATGCTTCTAATGGTTTCCTTTAAATCCATTACTATTCCTCCCCAGTCTCTGAGTGAATTTACTAACAAAACAACATTAATATTTTACCACCTGAACGATGTTATATCAAGCTGTATTCTTTCAAAACCATTATAATAATTAATTCTTGGAGCATATATAATATCTGCAAACACATTTGAGTTTTTTCCAGAAAGTACTTTATCTGTTTCTGTATCTCCAAATTTTTTTCTTATTTCACTAAGTATGGCATCGACGTTTCCAAACCAAATTCCATCAACTACTGTGCCGCTTTCATCCTCAAGAGTAAGTTTTAAGGTGTTTTTATTTTTTCCGAGTATCATTGCCCTTAATACCTTTACACCTTTAGCCGCCAATAGCGCCTTTCTATTGCCCTTGCCGCAAGGTTCAAGAAATTCAAACTCATTAATAAGATTTTTGTTCAAATGTGAAAAAGGAACAGTGGTATCTATTACAACTCGCTTAAATCTATCTGCGCCATCCGGCCAGCCCGGAGCATTCATTCTTTCAATAAACTCATCAAGATATGCCTTTTTAAATGTAAGGCCGGCAGCCATAGGATGTCCTCCAAAGCGAGCCATTAAATCGCTGACAGTCATAATCCTTTCAAAAATATCAAAGCCTTCTACGCTCCTTGCAGAACCTTTTATATACTCCTTATCGTTGCTGTCAGTTAAAACTATTGTCGGCTTATAAAACATATCTTTAATTCTTCCTGCCGCAATTCCAGCGACACTCTCATGGCAGTCAGGGACATATTCTATTATCACACTATTATCTATGGAATTCTCAGAAATCTTTTCATAAATTATCTTAACAGCATCTTCAGTTGCTTTTTTTCTTTCATCATTATGTAAGATAAGTTTATCCAAAATATTTTCAGCTTCATCTTTTGACTTGCTGAATAATAAATCCATTACCAAAAACGCAGTTGACATTCTGCCACCAGCATTAATAACCGGTCCAACGAAAAAGCCAATCCTTCCGACTGATATTTTCTCACCGTCTTTCAAGCATCTGTCAAGCAGTGCTCTCATGCCGAAATTTTCAGTATTCTGAAGCAGTCTAAGCCCTTCTCTTGTAATAATCCTGTTTTCTTCTGTTAAGTCAACAATATCGCATACAGTTGCAACAGCCGCATATTGAAGAAGTTTTTTAAGCTCAGAATTATCAACCGAAAATTCTTTATACAGTATTTCTGCAATTTTATACGCAATTCCTGCTCCGCACAGCTGTTTGAAAGGATAGTCACAATCAGGACGTTTTGGGTCAACTACAGCATCTGCTTCAGGAATAATATATTCAGTTTTTCCGTTAATCTCAGTGTATTGAACTTCATGGTGGTCTGTAACAATAACAGTAAGGCCTAATCCTTTAGCCGCTTTCACTTCATTTATGGCAGCTATGCCGTTATCACATGTTAATATTGTATCTACGCCTTCATTAAAAGCTTTATTTATAATTCTTTCATTGATACCGTATCCCTCAGATGTCCTATCCGGCACATCAAAATCAGCATCACCGCCGCATTTCCTTATTGCGCTTACAAGAATATATCCTGACATGCATCCGTCAACGTCATAGTCCTGAACTATACGTATCTTTTTGTTCTTCTCAATTTTAGATTTTAACAGAAAAATAGCTGTATCCATATCTTTCATTTTATGCGGAGAATACAAATCAGCAGTTGTACCAAAAAGATACTTCCGGATACTTTCGTCGCCAACTATCCCTCTGTTAGTAATGAGTCTGGCAAGCACAGGCGAAATTCCAAACATTTTACCTATTGTTTTAAAATCTGCCTTTTTATTTGAAATAAACCATTTTTCCATAATATTTTCACCAAAATAGGGCTGCTCAAGGCAGCCCTATAATATTAGTTTGTTTTATTGTCCAAGAGCATTCAGTACTGCCAGCTTAATAATGCGGCTAGAGTCAGTTGCACCAGATATATCGTCAACCTTAACACTCTGACTGTCAGTTATGCTGTCAACTATAGACGCTGCATCATCACCCTTTTCAGTCTTGAAATCTTCAAGAGTGATTTCTTTAATTTCATTGCTTCTTACAATAATCTTAACTTTTGCATAAAGCGTTTCAAAAAGATATTCTCCTTCATAAGTTCCATCCTCAACATTTTCAAGTGAAATCTCTTTAATGGGGACATCTTGTACTGCATCATACTTGTTTCCGACACCTCGGTAAAATGATATGCCGAACCCAATAGCAAAAAGCATTACTCCCCATACGGCAATAAGAATACATTTTTTAAGCGCTTGATTCCTGAAAAAACCTGCCATAATAAACTCCCCCAGCAATAATATCTTCCTCATGTGATATTATATCATTATTTTATCTATTTTTGCAACACAATTATTGAAACTACGACATATCGTTGTATAGTCCTACAATATTTATGCATCATTTTAAAAAAATCAACCGATTATGCACAAATGTCTCCTAATAATTTATGTCTATGCATAAATATTCAAAATTATAGCTAATTTTACATTATAGATATTGCATTTTTTGTTACTTCAATGTATACTTTCATATATAAAAAATGTATATTAAATTTATCATAAATCGGAGGATTGAATAATTATGAAAGAAAAAATTGTACTTGCTTACTCAGGCGGACTTGATACTACTGTTATCATTCCTTGGCTCAAAGAGAACTACAATAATGCAGAAGTTATTGCTGTATGCGGAAACGTAGGCCAGGGCAGTGAAACTGAAGGTCTTGAGGAAAGAGCTCTTAAAACAGGAGCAAGCAAACTTTATATTGAAGATATAACAGAAGAATTTATCACCGATGCTATTTTCCCTTGTGTAAAGGCAAATGCTGTATATGAAGGAAAATATCTTTTGGGGACATCTATGGCAAGACCTATAATTGCTAAAAGACTTGTTGAAATTGCTCGTAAAGAAGGCGCTACAGCTATTTGCCATGGTGCAACAGGTAAAGGTAACGACCAAGTTCGTTTTGAGCTTACAATTAAAGCTCTCGCTCCCGACCTTAACATCATCGCTCCATGGAGACTTGATACATGGAAAATGGACTCACGTGAAGCAGAAGTAAAATATCTTGAGGACAGAGGTATTCCTGCACCTGTTAAAAAAGGTGACAGTTACAGCCGTGACCGTAACATATGGCATTTGAGCCATGAAGGCCTTGAACTTGAGAACCCTGCAAATGAGCCTAATTATGAACACCTTCTTCAGTTAAGTGTTTCACCTGAAAAGGCGCCTGATGAACCCACATACATCACTCTTGACTTTGAAAAAGGAATCTGCACAAAACTCAACGGACAAGCAGTATCTCCTGTAGAGCTCCTTGATGAACTCAACAAAGTTGGCGGTGCAAATGGTATTGGTATAACAGACATCTGCGAAAACCGTGTTGTTGGTATGAAATCAAGAGGTGTATATGAAACTCCGGGTGGTTCAATACTTATATATGCTCACAGAGAACTTGAATACCTTACTCTTGATAAAAAGACTCAGGCGTATAACGAAATTGCAAGCAACAAATTCACAGAACTTGTGTATAGCGGTGAATGGTTCACACCTTTGCGTGAAGCTCTTTCAGCATACTTTGACAAAGTAAATGAAACAACAACAGGCACAGTAAAACTTAAACTTTACAAAGGAAATATCATTTCTGCAGGCACAACATCACCCTATTCATTATACAACGAATCAATTGCCAGCTTCACAACCGGCGAGCTTTACAACCACAAGGATGCAGACGGATTTATAAATCTCTTTGGCCTTCCTCTTAAGGTTCGTGCAATGATGCTGCAGAATATAGAAGAAAACAATAAGTAAGGAGCAATATATATGAAGCTTTGGGGTGGACGTTTTACAAAATCAACAGATAGCTTTACGGATCATTTCCATTCATCAATATCGTTTGATCAACGAATGTACAAAGAAGATATTACAGGCAGCATTGCTCATGTTGATATGCTTGGAAAACAAGGTATTATCCCTGAGGATGATGCAAAGCTCATTCATAAGACACTTTTTGAGATTTTGAATGATATTGAAAAAGGTGAAGTTATTTTTAACGAAAAGGCAGAAGATATTCATATGAATATCGAAACAGTTCTTATTTCAAGAATAGGCGATGTCGGCAAAAAACTGCATACCGGGCGTAGCAGAAATGACCAGGTAGCTCTTGATATCAGGATGTATAATAAGGAAGAAATAACCGAGATAAGAAAGCTCATGCTCGTCCTTATTAAAGAGCTTAATAATATTGCCGAATCAAATATTAACACAATTATGCCCGGTTATACACATCTTCAGCGAGCTCAGCCTGTCACTCTTGCACATCACTTGCTTGCGTACTGTGAAATGTTTAAACGTGATATTGACAGGCTTGATGATACCTATAAGAGAACTAATGTAATGCCCTTAGGCTCTGGCGCTCTGGCCGGAACAACATATCCTCTTGATAGATATATGGTTGCAGATGCTCTTGACTTTAGCTCAATAACATTAGACAGTATTGATGGTGTATCCGACAGAGATTTCTGTGTAGAGCTTTTATCGACGCTTTCAATTATTATGATGCATTTAAGTCGTTTCTGTGAGGAAATTATTCTCTGGAGCAGCCACGAATTTAAGTTTATTGAGCTTGATGATGCATATTCTACCGGTTCAAGCATTATGCCTCAGAAAAAGAATCCTGACATGGCAGAGCTTATTCGAGGCAAAACCGGACGTGTTTACGGAGACCTCATTGGTATGCTGACTGTTATGAAGGGCCTTCCACTTGCATATAACAAAGATATGCAGGAGGACAAAGAAGCTGTATTTGACGCAATTGACACTATTAAGATGTGTGTTCCTGTGTTTACTAATATGATTAAAACAGCAGTTTTTAAAACAGATACAATGTATAACGCAGCTAAAGGTGGATTTACGAATGCTACTGACGCAGCAGACTGGCTTGTTAAGCATGAAGTTCCTTTCAGAGATGCCCATGCAATTCTTGGTCAGCTTGTGCTTTACTGCATAAACAATAACACCTCTCTTGAGGACTTATCGTTAGACGAGTTCAGAGCAATATCACCTGTTTTTGATGAAACTGTTTACGATGCTATATCAGTTGAAAAATGTGTTCAAACAAGAAATATTCCCGGAGGACCTTCTCCCGAATATATTAAAACATTGATTATAAAGAACAAAGAATACACAAAGCAATAAATAACTGCTCACAATATTTAAGCCGAGAAGCTTTCCTTCTCGGCTTTTTGTTTGCTTTGTAAAACATAAAAAACAGCGAGCATGTAAACATGCCCGCTGAAATTAAATCAACTAATATTACAGCTTAATAGTAACTTGTTTAAGTGAATCGTTCCAGCTTATCTGGTTGTCTGCAACACCGAGGGCGTTAAGTACAGCTCGAAGAGGAAGGAATGTTCTCTCCTGTGTGATAACTGCTGTTGTGTCAATTGTTACAGCCTGACCATTCACATAAATTACATTTGAACCAACCGTAATGCTTACAACTGTACCATCTGATTTAGAGATAGTAGCTGTTTTTGCTGTTGCATCCCATCTGATATTTTCATCAGGAATGTTAAGAGAATTTGCAACTGCTCTTACAGGAAGCATTGTTCTGCTGTTTGCATCAATGTAAGGAGCTGCATCAGTTGTATACTGTACTCCATCTACCGTGTAGATTCTTGAACCAATAGTAAACACAATCTCCGAATTTGTATCACTGTCTGCTGTTTTATAAACAGGAACAAAAGTAGTTTTTCTTGTGAATATCTTAGTACTGAAATCTACAACATCGTCTGAATCAGATTCCTTATCTCTCCAGCCAACAAATTTATAGCCGTCTGCAATATCTATACCTGGGAGCTTGCTAAGTTTAGCACCGCTCTTCACACTTGTTGTATATTTGTCTCCGCCTTCTACAGTTACATTTTCATCTCCTGTGAAAACAAGAGTTACCTGAACTGAACTGCCACCAGAACTGCCGGAAGAGCCAAACGACATGTTACTTCCGCTAACATCAACAGAAGCAGCATATGCCGGCACAGTCATGAAAGTTAATGCAACTATTATAGCCAATATTTTTTTAATTTTCATTTTCTGCACCCCCTTTAATTAGAATAGTTAAAGTTATATCCTGTTTTAGTGAATCTTATTACATAATCACTGCCATACAGTTTGTCATATGTTGCTAAATAGTATCCGTTTGCAGTTTCCTGAAGTGTGCCTGCGGCTTCCACATTATTTGTCTTTGTGTTAGTTACTGTATACTGAATTCCTTCAATATTTGAAAGTGCAACATTATCTTTTTTAATTTGAACTTTGAAAGATGTTGTTGTTTTGTCATAAATAACAGCACTAAGAGAAATATTCTCTACATTAATATGAACTGTATTGCCTTCATCAGGACTATCAAACACTTGTTCTGTATTTGTATTTCCTGCCCAGTAATTGGGGTTCGTAACAGCAAACGTATGCTCACCTTCTGTTGCTGCAGCATTTGCACCTACACCAACAGGCATAAGCCCAAGTGTTGAAACAGTATCGTAAATATAGTTCGGATCAGCATAAGTTGTATACTGTGCAAGTCCGCCTTCACTTACACCTTCGTTATTAAATTTTGCAGTTGTTATTGTTGTATACGTATATGCATCTTTCCATATTGTTCCAATATCAACCGAAAACGGCTCATTGATCGTAACAGTTATAGGCCTCTGGCTTATATTAGAAATTGCATTTGCAATTGAAATATTGTAATTTCTTCCATTAAGACCTTCAAGAACACCATTTACTTTGTAAGGTCCCCTATCAGTAAGGTAGCTGTCTGTAGTGATGTATACTACATTTGCATTTGACTTGATTGTCTCGTCATACTCAGCGATTAAACTACCGCTTAAAATATCTGCAAATGTGTCAAAGTCAACCAAATTAGCCTTAAAGTCAAGAATACGGTTATACTCACCATACATTCTTGCAGATGTTCCTGTGTTAACAGCTGCATTTTTAAGCGCAGCAACATTACTTTCAAGGTTAGTACCTACACGTACTGCAGTATTGAAAGTTAATGCTCTGCGGTTTACTGTATAAGAATTTGTCATATATCCTATATTGTAATTCTTATACTGTTCTTCACCGCTGCCAACAAACGTCTTATAGCTGCCAGCATCTGTTCTTGCAAGAACATTTGCTGCTGTAAAGCCTGCCGCATCAAGAAGCTTATCAGTTTCATGTGATTTATATAACTCATAATAGTCATCAACTCTTCTTGCGTTAGTTCCATAGTCCTTTGTTATTTCTTTTGCATTAACAGTAGCATTGTCTTTATGAATTCTCAAAAGACCCGTTCCTGTTCCCTGATACAAATCATGGTCAAGATCCGCTGTTACAACGTAGTTCCCTGAACTTGTTTCAGGCTCGCCTACAACATCACAATCTGCTTTAGCAGGCTCATTGCTTTCACCTGATACAAGAAATTCAAAGTCATAATCGCTGTCGCCAAGCTTATCAGTACCATTGTAAGCTCTGTCAACATCATCAATGATTATATTGACAAGCTTCTTTACAGCTACTCCCTCATATGTCGTGCTTATTGCGTATGCACCTGACCCCTTTGTTACAGTAATTGAAAAGCTTCCAACGCCTGTAATTGTTACATTGCCAAGTTCATCAACTTCAGCTACGCCATCAGCCGCCCATGTAAGTTCACTTGAATCATTGGTTCTTGTTCCAACCTTGTTGCCGTAAGCACCAACCCTGAATTCATCACCGTACTGTATTGTGCCCTGAGGTACTCCAACAATCTCAAGTGTTTCCTGAGGGTTAGTAGTTATCTTCGCCATGTTCTGTGACACATAATCAAAAGTATAGTTATATGCTACAGCACTGCTCGGTATAATGTCATATAATCCCGAATTATTAAGATCAAGGTTTTCACTGTCTGCCTCACCAACGATGATTGTAGGCTGTACTATGATGGCATTTAAACTGCTGTCTAAATACTCAAATCCATTTGTAACACCATTTCCGCCATCAGCTGCGTCGAATGTCACTTTAAGAGAAGGCGCTGTTGTGTAAAGCTCAGCGTATTTCCTGTCAGCTGTGATTACCATAGGTTTAGGGCTGATAGTAAATTCGTCCTGAACTGTGTAAGCAACATAATTATTTGCCTCAGCGTAATGGTATGTTGCAAGATATTTACCTGCATCAACAGGTTTAAGATAATCAACGTCTGTAAGTCTTCCGCCGGTATACGATACATATTCTGCACCATTATTTACGGTATAGTTATCACCGTATATAGAATTTGCTACATCGTAAGGTGTCAACGTTGTTGATGATTTGTGTACTGTATAAAGACCATATACATAATCATCTGTTGAAGATGTAACCTTAACAATGTATCTTCCTGCATTAACGGGAACCACTGTAGTACCAGCGTCGTTATTATTAACATAGTAAAGAATTTCATTTATTGCTGCACCGTTTGTAGCTGTTGCAGTAACTCCGGTTGCATTTGCAGTGCCATATTCTACCTCAGTATTTCCAATATGTACAATTGAACTGGTATATACTGTATTACTGAATGCACCTGCACTCTGTCCGGTCTTTGCTACATATACGTCTGCCGAAGCTCCGCCTTTATAGTTTGCTCCGCCTGTTACAACAACTGTGTAAAGTCCAGCTGTATTTGTATTGTTTACCTTAATAACCTGCTCGCCAGTGTGGAGATAGTATGATACTGTATAACCAGTTGTATAATTTGCACCGTTCTGGCTTATAAGCTTAATCTGGCTTGCAGATATCTTCTGACCAGGAGCAATAACTATACCGCTTGCTATCTCACCCTGAAGCTGACTTCTTAATACTTCAACAGGCTGAGTATATCCAGCATTCATAATGTAGTTATCCGCACTAGGACCGTTAAGTGTTACACCATTTACAGTGTATACCCTCGAACCTGCATCTGCACTGTTAAGTGAACCGTTTGTAATTACAGCATATACACTGTCACCCTCTACAATACCAGCATTTCCCGAAGGAACGCCGTTTGTATCAAGATCTGCATAAGGAATTTCAACCTTTAAAACATCTAAGCTTGTAGACCCATCGTAAATCTTATCAAGAGCTACGATTTCACCAATAACTAGCTGACGTTTTGCAACTGTAAATTCTGCTGTTGCCTCTGCTTCTTTCCAATATTTTGATTCCGGAAGCCAAGCCTTAACTGTATAAGTACCTGCCTTTACAGGAGCCTCAACAATAGTTTCGCTTCCGTCTTTATTCTGATAGTAATATGTATAAACAACATCTGCCTCAGCCATAGCCTTAAGACCACGATTTTCATCGCTTATACCGCTTACTGTTGCATTTGCAGCTGTGAAAGCATGTTCTTCTCCATCATATGTTACAGCCGTCTTATTAATTGAGAGTGTATGATCTGTAAATCTTACAACATACTCATCATTAATTGTTTCTGCTACATATTCGTTATTTGAAGTATATTTTGTCTCCACATTGTAAACACCTGCAGGTGCGTTCTCCCATGTGAATGAGTTCCATCCGCTTACTGCATTATCTGACGATTCAAATACTTTAACACCATTTTCATCAGTTACAGTAACTGAGATCTCACCTACCGGAGTTGTTTCCCCGCCATAAACATTTGCATTTATTACTACATCATCACCGTCAAGCGCACCGCTTGAGGCAGGAACAATGTTTGTGTAAATAACTGCATCAGCTTTTGTTACATTAATTGGATCTGAATAATTTTCTCTTGTTCCCTGTGCAGGTGATATTACTGTCTCACCTTCATTGGTATTAAAGTTAATGTACGATGCTTTTGCCTTAATCGATGTATCAACCGCTGTTACTTTTGCTCTGTACTGAACATCTTCTTCAGTGTTGATTTCAAGTTCATGGCTTGTACCTTCCGGAATTGCCTCCCAGCTATCAAGACCAGCTGAAGCTGTAGGTCTCTTCTGCCATTCAACTGTGTAGTCGATGTTATACGTAAGCACTTCTCCGTCAAGTGTAGAAATCGGGCCAAGTGTAAGATATGTCTTAGCACCGTCAGCAGGAGTTCCCGGACTTGTAATAAGAACCTTTAATCTATCGATTACTGACGATTTAATTGTGTACGGCATCGGTGCATCGCTGCCGTAATGGCCTGTCTGACCTTCATAATTAACATCGCCTGAATATACAGCCCAAATGTAAAGATCTCTGGCCGTACCATCAACTTTTACAGGAAGTGAATCTGTAACAATTTCTGCAATGTTTGTTACTGGATCAACTGCAATTTTACTGCTGTCTGCAGCCGTTTTATCAACAATAAGTATTCTATCATCTTCGTCAGCATTAATAGCATCTGTATAATAGAATGCAACTGTTCCTGTAGGAGTGCCTGTACCATCTGCAGGTATCACCTTAGCATGAATTGTAACATCATTTGCCTGATATGCAGATTCATTCGGATCAATAGTAACAATTACCGCTGAACCTCTAAGTTCTGAACCTATAATATTAGATGTTGCAGAATCAGCAAGACCGCTGTGCGTATCATTGTAGAAATTATCTGTTGTTGTTACAACAGCCTTAAATCCATAAGCTAATGACATAGGAGTTACAAAGACAGAAGTCATGCTTGAATCAGTTGTTATATCAAGCCATTCTGTAGTCTTTTCATCCCTTGAGAACCATTGAGTTGTATATTCATCCGCATCAAGCTTTTCGTCGTCTATTGTATAGATGTCAGAAAGTTTAATCTGATATGTTTTGCTTGCTGTAAGTTCAACGTCTGTATCCAGAGCAGTATCACTTGGTATTCCGCTGTCAGATACAGGATAAGCCTGAATTACAACACTGCTGTCTTTAATTGTAATTGACCATACCTTATAGTCTTCTCTTACATCTGTAGCGCTAGGATGCTCTTCATCATTTGCGCCATAGAATACGTCGCTTCCAAGGTATTCAGCCTTAATGTCCATCACACCTGTCGGAAGTTCTTCTGTTATAAGCTCTGCCTTAGAAGTATTATCTTCTTCTCCTGTGTCAACAAGCTCGACAGTTCCTAATATAGTAGTTTCTCCACCTAATACATATGAGAAACGAACAAAACCTGTAGGAACCTCGAGAGCAGAACTTCCGTTTACTGTAGCTGTAATTTTAACTTCGTCTCCGTAGTGAGAACCACTAAGCAATTCTTCTGCTACTGCACTTGGAACCTTCTCTACTGTAGGTATAAATGTCTCATCAACAGCAATAGTTGTTGTTACATCATATTTATCTCCTGTATTGCCTACAAAAAGTTCAATGCCCTGTGCCGGTTTTGTATAATGTCCTATAGGAACAACAACTGCCTTATATCTTATTGCTACATTTTCTGCTGTTATTTCAAGAATATCTGTACCTCCAGCGAGAGTTTCATAATTTCCGTTTCCGCTCCAGTCAGCATACCAGTCTACAAGGTAGGCTGTACCATAAACAAGAGCTGCTCCATCTTTGCTTATTACATTTTCAACCTTAAGTGTATATGCATTACCCTGAGTTACTACATTACCAACAACATGATTGTTTGACTCATCATATACATTAAGCTTTGCCCTGTTAACTTCGTCATCGCTGTTTGTAGCTATTCCTGCAGATTTTGACGTAACATCAACAGCATCCTTTGCTGTGTCAAAAGTGCTTGTCCCTGAATAGATCGCTTTATATGTGACAGTTGACCCATATGCAGGGGCAGGAATTGTAACTCTAACCATGCCCGCAGAATCAACCGCATATTCACCGATTGTTGTGTCGCCTTCCTTGAGTGTGATAGTACCTCCAATTACAGGGGTATATACCTCAATTGCATCAACATCCTCTTCATCTTCATCATCAGCAACATACTTAGTTGCGTTACTGGTGTATGCAACCGCTGTAAAGCTAATAAGCTCCTGCTCATAAGGTGTTTCATCAGAAACAGTAAGATCAAGTGTTACATCCGCAACATTATCATCACATGTAATTCTGTCTACAGGCTTTCCGTTTTCAGGTTTTGTATAATCACCGATAGGCGTTACATAAAGTGCGTACTGTGTTGCATTTGTTTCAGGAGTTACTTTTATTGAACCATCACTTTCATAATTGGATGAATCAATTACTGACCAAGTTAAACCATTGTCAAGTGACATTTTCCATACGATTTCATAATCTTGTCCTAAATCAAGGTCAGCGGCAGCATCACTTGTTGCAAGAGACAATGTGTATGTTTCAAGAGGAACCATTCCGTCCGTAATAACATTGTGCTCTTCATCCTCTGCAGTCAACACCCAAGTATCATCAGGAAGTGCAGCTGAGTAAATTGTAAGAGCTTCTGGCAAATAAGATTTTACAGAATCATAAACTCCTTCAACGCCAGTATAATAAGCTATAATTTCATAGTCGTCTGCCGGAAGATTATTAAATGTTATTTCAGCCTGACTGTCAACAACGCTGGCTTCTCCAAGCTTAGCATCCTTATCACCGCCATCTGCAGTATAGAAAACAACAGTGCCTCCGGCTATGTCAATAACCTGTTGACCATTAGTGCCTGTTAAATCTGCCTTAATGGTTACATCCTGTCCTTCAAATTTACTTGATATATTCTTTATTCTGAGTTCAGGTCTATACTGAACTCCACAGCCAACTACCAATTCGAATGAGCCTGCATCATAATCACCTTTAGGCTCTACTACTGCTTTATAAACGTAGCTTGTATTGTCAGGGGTTACATTACAAGTTCCGCCAGTTCCAATCTTTGTAAATTCTCCACCTCTTGACTCATACCAAGTTATAGTATAGTCATCGCCAAGAGTAAGATTTGAGCCTGCAGTATCTTTTACTGCATCAGCAGGCACCGCAAGCGTATATCCTGTCTTAGCCATAAGTGAAGAAACTGCATAGCCATCTTCGTCCACAATCTGTGCACTATCAGTTTTGTCAATCGTCTTTGAACCGATTGCGCCCAAATTCAAATCATTATCTGATTGAGAGTAGTTCTCGCTCCCAAGATAAACAGCCTTGAATAAAGCATCATCTCCAACAAGAGAAGATGGTGCAGTCCAAACTACTTCTGCCTTACCATCAATTACAGGGATAATCTTCTGATCTCCATCCGGCAATTTGAATAGAATGCTTCCTTCATTAATAGATGTGTCACTAAGAATAGCTGCCAGCTTTACTGAATCATTCTCCTTGACATCGCTTTTGTCTGCCGTAAGGGTAACGGAAGTACTTTCTTTTACTGACCCAGGTATCACCTCAGTGGAGGCATCGATACGTATATTCCTGGAATCATAGATGCTGTCAAATGAAATCCAGTATGTCGTATCATCCGAATTTGAACGTATGCTATAGTCAGAGCTGGAATATGTATATGCAAAATCGGTGCTTGACTCATCCGTGCTGCTTGCATAACGTAGTTCCATGTCTGTAAGCCTATATCCGCTGCTAGCGTTTATTTTTATTTCATAATCCGAAGTACCTAAAGTAGGAATCTGATAATAGCCTGAATCATTGTAAGGTGCGTATTGCTCAGTCCCGTTAATCATATATGTTATATAAGATATATTGGCATTTACAGAAATATAAGCCCTTACCGGATCAGCTGCAAAAGCCGTTGACGGAACCATAGCAAGTACCATGACTATTGAAATCAAAATGCTCAACAGTGATTTCTTAGTTTTTCTAAACATTTTTAATATAATCCCCTTTCCTTATAATATTATTTTAAAGCTTGGCGAGACAGCCTCAGAATTAGATGCATCTTCCCCCTTAACTAAGATGTCTTATTTTCATCAACTTGTCACATATCCTGCAACACTTCTGTATAATATAGATTCTGCAGGAATAACCTATTTATTCCATGATAATAATATTCTGTAAATTTGTCAATGAATACAGAGATATTTCATAAAAACTTGTTCTATATAATTCGACTTATTTTTTAAATGTCTGTTTGCACGAAAGTAAGTATTATGCTGTGTTATCTGGCGTATAAATTAAAAATGGAATTTAACTGCATTGTTAACATACAAGTGTGGCAGCTTCTCATTGGTTAGAAATGAGCTTGAAAATCTGTAATTTATCTAATGGAAATTTAATCATGCATAAAATGCTATAATATGCTTAATTAACAAATAAAATACGCATTTCAGTTTCGACATGTCTTATAAAAACAATTAATAATATAACTTTATCCTTTATTTAATAAAAAATATTGTCACCTTTGTCGAGAAATGGTAGAATATATACAACAACCAGAACAAGTTCGTATAACTTATAAGTGCAGTCCTAAGTTTTAATTAATAGGAAAAGAGAATGTCTATGAAAAATCGTCATTTTATAAAACCGAATAAAAAAGGATTCACCTTACAGGAAATGCTTTTGGCCATAGCAATTTTAATAATATTATTGGCGATAGCCATTCCGTCAATTATTGCTCTGCGTAAAAATCTACAAATCAATGAGCTTGATGATACTGCTCGCCAAATTTATCTCGTTGTGCAAAACAAATTGACAACCATGAAAGCAACAGGCTCGCTTGAAAAGTTCAATGACACACTTGAGAGCGACTATTATGATCAAAGACTGAGTGAACTAGGTCTTTGTCCCCAAGATTATGATTTAGGGGATGATGGTTGGAAAAAGCTTTTTGCCCTAAATGATGCAGATCCAATTATGCTGGAAAGTATTATTGGGGATGATTCAATACTGGTATCTTCTCTTGAAAGCGGAAGTGAATTCATTGTCGAGTTAAATTCCGAAACAGGAGATGTATATGGAGTCTTTTATGCAAAAAAAGTATTTACTTATGAAGACGTAAGCTTTAACAGTCTCCCCACAAGAGAGCGTTCTGACAGAAAAAGCGTAATGATTGGCTATTATGGCGGTTCATCCGATCTTTCTGCTACATCAGAATATCCAACTGAATTTCTTCCAACTATTGATGTAGTAAATAAAGAGGATCTTTATCTCAAGATTAACTGCTCAAACATGAGAAAACTTATTAAAACGCAGCGCTACATAATTGCCACATTAACTATAACCGACGAAGATTATATTCCAGGAGATGAAACAAATCACATCTGGTCTACCGACCTTAGCGGCGGAACCGATTTTTGGCTGAAAAATGACAGTTTATCATTTGATTACCTGCTTGACAGCGTAAGGGGCGGCAATGAGTCCTTCTACGAAATAACTGACGGCAAGCTTAACGCGGGTGACAATCTTTCAATTACAGTTAGCATGTCTTATTCCTTTGACGGAGTCACAATATCAGGAAATACCTCAACTACTGCAAACAGCCTCTTCGGCTCTAAGGATGAAGGCGGTAACCTGACAGTTAATACTGTAAGACATTTAAACAATCTGCGTGGCAGTATATATGCATATGAAGGAGATACAGGAATTACGATTACCCAGGCATCAAATATTAACTTTGATGCAGCCAAATGGGACAGCGATTCTTTTATAAAAGGAAAAACTCTAGAAAATCCGTTTGCAAGTTCAGGATTCACTCCGATTCAAAATTCAAAACTGCTTTCTCAAGCTGCTTTTAACGGAAATAATAACAGTATTCAGAATTTTAAAATTGCCGGTACTGATTATGTGGGTCTTTTCGGAAAACTTGATAACTGTACTGTGGCTAACATGAAACTTGTAGATTGTGAAGTAAACGGGCACAGCTATGTTGGCTCTCTTGTTGGTCAAATGAACGGAGGAAGCATATCTAACTGTTCCGTATATCTCACATCCCGAGATGAATATAATCGTCCTCTTACGGATATGAGCGACCGCATAAATAAATATAAAATTGAGGCCACAGGAATAAATATAGGAGGACTTGCCGGCAGTACAACAGGTTCTGTTGCAATCTCTGACTCACTTGCAGCCCTTAACGTAAGCGGAGTTTCAAGCGTAGGCGGACTTGTCGGCAACCACCATTCAGGAACAGTCAGCAAATGCTATTCATCAGGTTCTATTGAATCCTCTTCCTCTGGGGCAGGCGGTCTTATAGGATATGTAGGGACAGCAAACATATCAAACTGCTATTCTACATCTAATGTTACCTCTCCCGGCTACAGCGGCGGCATTGCCGGCAGTGTAGTGAGCGGAAGCATAATAAATTCATCGGCCTACGGAAAAATAGCAAAAAGCGATGGTACAACTAATATATCAACTTCAGGCGGAGTTGTCGGAAGTGAAAGCGTTTCATTGAGCGGTTGCAAATATCTGCGTCAGGCAAACTACAACTATGATTATTCTGTAGTTTACGGCGTTACTGCATGTGGATATTCGGATTTAAAATCGTCAACAAACAACAGCAATACCAATGCTCATCCATACAGTGAAGAGCTGATTGATATGGCATATCCTTTCACTATGCTCCGTGATGATGACAATAATATTATTGACCATTACGGAGACTGGCCATCTGAACTAAAGCTTCAGACATCGCTTGTTTATTATGAAAAATACTCTACCGCCGATGAAAAAGGCAGCTATTATGGTTACTATGCCGAAACAAGCTTAACCTCAAGCGATGAAGATCTCGACAACGGTGGTTTAAACAATTGGAAAGTTAATACTCTGCGTAATGAAGTGTGCGTTGAAGACGGATATGCGCTGATGAGTATATATGCCCTTACAAGCTTCACATATAAGCTTAATGATGACCTATATCCTTCAACAACTCAGCAAACAATTACTGTAAGTGATACTGCCGGCACCGGAAAAGCCGTAAGGATTGCAAACGGAGTAACACTGCAATTCACAAACATTACAGATGGCTCAACCTACAGAATCACCAGTGCAAAGGTATACCAGCTTCCGTTTGAACTTCAGCTGACTAACAGAGATGTCGCTTTAAGATTTTATGACAGACTTAAAATAACCGGCTACATAAATTCGAATGTAAAGTTTGAAGATTATACCTTCTTCTACTGTCCTGACTTTGCAAAGAACGCAATTAACCCTGATATAAATGATAAGAATGCAGTACGTCCAAGTGACCCTACAGGTGTAGATAAGCCTATTTATGTACGAAGTGCCAGACAAATAAATGCCCTTGGCCGTGCGGCATACTATTGGAACACAAGCAAATGGGGTACTAACAAGGACACTAAATTTTACTTTATACAGGAAACAGATATAAATTTTGCTACATATTCTGCATGGTACTGCGGTAAATCATTCAATTTAATGGATACTCGCCAAACTAATGATTACCGAAACAGGCCTATTGGACGTCCTAACTCGCAGACTTTTACAAACCCCAACGGCTCGTCTTATACCCCAAGTAACTTCCGTAACAGTTATGACGGTCAGGGGCACAAAATTATTGATTACTGCTGTACAACATATCAATCAGACCGCTATCAATTTACAGGCCTTTTCGGTGAAGTTGAATATGCAACTATAAAAAATATAGTTCTAATTGCTTCTGACCCTGACAATAAAAGTGGTTATGTTGAATCTCAATATAATGAAACTTCCGGAAATGTTCACCATGCCGGTGTTGGAGCACTGTTAGGTCTTGTGTATGTCGACCCAGCAGAGGAAAATAACGGAGTATACTCTGAAGGATATTCAACTGTTTCTAACTGTGTAGTATCCGGATATACCGTAATTTATAATTCGTCAAATACTAACTATCCTGTGGCGGTTGGCGGACTTACAGGCTATAATTTTGGTAAAATAGAAAACTGTTCATCCGTGTGTAAGCTTGTTACCGCCACTACAACAAGCGGTTCGAAATCACGATACATCGGCGGCCTTGCGGGTTCAATAAACGGCAAAGGCTCAATAATCAACTGTTATGCAGGCGGAGCACTTACATCATCAACCCAAAACAGCGGCTCAACCTATTTAGGTGGTATATGCGGCGGATTTGATGATATATATGGTGCATACATGGGTTCTAGCAACAGCAGCAGAGAGCAGAGAATAACTAATTGCTATTCATATTGTACATGGGTTAAAAACAACATAGTTGGAACACCTTATGCAGTAGTTTACCAATCTGATAAGATTGCCGTAACCAACTGTTACTACCTTACCAGCACAGTTGGCTCAGGTGTATCGTTAAGCGGTACGTCCTATGTTACTGCAAAAGATTATTCCGGACTTTGTGCAATATCGCTGCTAGCAAACGGAACAGCTGTGGCATCAGGAAAAGCGGCAGCAGCCAAAACCTACCCATGGTCTGTGACTCTGCAAGGAAGAGCATTCCCCTTCCCTGCTGTTGCTAAAGAGTATAATTCAGATACATATATTCACTATGGTGACTGGTATTCAGAAGCTAATCCTCTTCCAACCGGCTATCTTGCATACTATGAGCAGTATTCTGACGGAACATATTACTATAATTACATGGATAAAACCGGAACAGTTACTTCTTTAGGCACTATGGATTCTACAAATTCAAAAATAATATCATCAGCAGGATATGGCTTGCTCTGTCTTGCAGATGAGCAAACGCATACCTATACTGCCAATGGCACAGTCCTAACACTTGAAAGCAAAATAAAAGATGACATTACTATAGGAAAAGGCACATACAGCTTATATGCCCTATCAAGTGCGAGCATATCAAGTTTGACTCCTGCCGCAAATATAAAGTCAAAAAGTGTAGTATTTGGCTTTGAAATAGTTGATTACAACATTGCAACAGCTTCAACGGTAACGGTTTATATTAACCCTTACTTTGGAAATGCAATATCTGCATCAAGCCTTAATGCAACTCAAGCATATCCTTTGCAGGTAAGAACACCAGAGCAGTTGCAAAATATGAGCAATGCTGCTACTGGATGGTATATTTCACAGACACATAATATTACAGCTGCAGCTAATACAGGAAATATAAATAATGTCGGATATAACTTTAATGGAGGGTACTCCTCTGGTGGAAGCAGTGCTTTATACGGAAGCTACAGCGTCGGTAGCAATGGAAACTATATTATAGGTCTTACAAAGCCCTTGTTTCTTTCAATAGGCGCCGGAGCAACAATTAAAAATGTAGCAATAATTGATGCTGATATTTTAGCTAGCGGTACAAGTGCTGCTCCTCTTGCCGTTATTAACTATGGTACTATCCAAAACTGCTTTGCTGAAGGCAGCGTTACCGCAACAGGTAATGGTGCATATGCCGCAGGCCTTGTAGCTACTAATGCTTCAAGTATTACAGCTAGCTATGCCAACTGCATTGTAACCTCAAATGACGGAAGTGTCGCTGGCTTCGTACGTTCAAACAGCGGTACTATTAATAACTGCTACTCTGTGGGTGATGTCAGCGCAAGCAACGGATCAGGTGCAGGCTTTGTAATGAGCAATAGCAATTCATCAACCAACGCAATATACAACTGCTATACTATATCAAAAATTTCTGCAAAGTCAGGATATAGTTATGGTTTTGCTCCGTCAATGGCAGGCATAACAGCTTCTTCTTGCTATTGGGCAAAAGAATCAGGATATAACTCAACCTTAACTGCAGGTGGAAGTGCCGGTACAAATAAAACTCTGACACAAATGAAGACCGTATTCACAAGCGGCTCATGGACAACAAGCAATTCAGGTCATACATGGCCTAAATCGTCCACAGGTAAATATCTGTATCCAAGGATTTCCGTTCTGGACCACTGCGGAGACTGGCCTCTGTCAACAATAAGTGGTAGAATAGGTGTATTTAAGCTCTATAAACGTAACAGTAATTATGCAGCCGACGGAATGGATATCAATCTAGGCAATAACAACTACGAAACCGATTATTCTGCACCGTATAACTATAGTGCGGTCAGCAGATATTATGGTATTATGTTTGACAGTGACTTTGCACAGAATCTTTCGAATTGGAGCGTAACTTATAATTATTCGTATCGTTACTACTATAGTCGCTTTAACTGGTATTCCGTCAGCGAAGCTGGAACTTTAACATTGTCAACAAGTTCAAATGTTACATTAAATAACGCTCCAGGGATGACCACAATAGCCTTTGAACTTCCGGACTACAATAATATTGGACTTGAAGACATAACCTTTACAAACAATACAGACCCATCCCAGAGCTACACCTTTGACTGGTATGGCGGATACTTCAGTTATTCTGGATGAAACTAATTACTTAATCAAATGAAGGGAGGCATTGCAATGAACAGAGTAAAATCAAAATTAAAAAGCCAGAGCGGTGCCTCCATATTGATTGCACTTATGCTTTTTCTTGTATGCGCCATGGTTGGCTCGGTTGTACTGTCCTCTGCGGCAGGAAATGCCGATAAAATGAGAAATCGAAGAAGTGAACAACAGGAGTATCTTTCAATCAGTTCTGCCGCGCGCTTAATTCAGAATGCAATCGGCGGAACTGTATATTCCGGCTGGGAAAATAACACTGTATACGAATGTTACGGAGAAACTAAGCCGCTTGATCCCGAAAAGCACTCTGATGTAGCAGATGTATGTACAGAAATGACTTTTGACAGCAACGAAGATGCCGGTCTGAAGGCTGATATAGCAGCTATCATTTATCAGGCATATCGTTCACATACAAAATACGTTACACCAATCCCTGTATCAGATGAAATAACAAAAAACTTCGTTATTTCCGGTAACGGAGTAGATGATGTAAACGTAACGATGATTCTTGACACAACTACATATAACTTGGTTTTCCAGCTTACTGTAGCGGGTAGTTCTGTGACTGACTACGCTATGACGTTAGCCTTTAATGCTTCAGTTGTATCTCCTAATAAAGAAAATGCCGAAACAGAAGTACAACTTAACGCAGACAAAGATCACAAAAGACTTGAAGAATTTGAAGATGAAGAAGGCATTCCCCACTGGGAATGGGTACCGGTTGAATACGATATAACAATATATACACTGAATACAACCGTAAGTTATGACGGCGGAACCATAACAAAGGGGGTATAGTATGATGACTAATTTCAAAAAAAGATGCAAAAAGGGTGAAACAATATTAGAGACCCTCATTGCAATATTAATAATTACATTTTCATCAGTAATGCTTGTTAGTCTTACACTCACTGCAACCAGAATGAACAAAGCTACAGAGCAGGAGGACAATAAATTCCGCGAAGATCTTATGGATGCTGAAAAAGCTGAATCGGGAACTAGCGGAGAAGTCACAATAAGCAGCGGCGGTTCAAGCTATACCTACCAAGTCGAATACTTCGGAAAAGATAATGGGCTGTATTCATACCGTGCTTTAAACGGGGGTGCATGAATATGAATAAAAAATCAAAACTTAATAGAAAAGACGGCTTTACTCTATTAGAATCTATTGTTACTCTGACTATAGTACTCATTATTACGGTCTGTGTAACAATTGGAATAAGCGCATCAAACCGATTGTACAGAAAATCATTATTTTATTCTGAAAGTGAAATACTGTCATCAATCATAGATGTTGCATTATCTGATATTCTTCGTTATTCGTCTAATGTTACAAGCTTAGATGGCAAGGTTTCATTCTCAAATATCAACTACGGTGTTGCAAACGGTCATTTATTAGTTAAAGATGGTCGAATATACATTAATTTATCTGATGAAAATCCAGATGATGTCTCAGGATCTCATTTAAAAACATTAGTAGGTAATAATACTTATACTTCAATTAATGCTTCAGCACTAACAATTGATTACAGCGATGAAATTTATACCGGAAGCTATACTCTCACAAGTACTCTGGACACCTCGCTTAGCAAGACTTTTGAATTTACTTTCAGAACATTATCATAAAACATAAAAGGGGCACAAAAACAGCAAAGGGGCGAATAACTGATGAAATACACCAAACTTGGTGACTTACTGCTCTCAGCAGAGCTAATTACACCGGAACAGCTTATTTATGCATTAAAAAAGCAAAAGGAGACAAAAAACCGTCTTGGTAAAGAATTAATTGAAGAAGGCGTAATCACAGAAACTCAGTTAATCCATGCCCTTAAAATGCAGCTTGGTGTGGAATCTATTGACCTTTCAATTGCATCTATTGCGCCGCATTTAACTGATCTTGTACCCAAAAACCTTGCTAAAAAGTACGGACTTGTACCTATAAAGCTTGTTGGCAACGACCTTTATCTTGCAACGAATGACCCTCTCAACTTCGTAGCCATCGAAGATGTAAAAACGGCAACCAGAAAACGCGTTATTCCGATGATTGCGACTTCAGATGCAATTGAGCATGCAATTGCTACTCTTTACGGAAACGAAGGTGCAGCACGTGCCATCGAGGAAATGAAGAGAGAAATTTCCGAAACACCTCTTGCTGCAACAACTGATTCGTTTACATCTAACATAATAGAAAACGATAATCAATCTGCGCCAACAATACGACTTGTAAATTCAATTATTGAGCGAGCTATTGCCGAGCATTCAAGTGACATACATCTTGAACCATATGAAAACGAATTAAGAGTACGAATGCGTATTGATGGATTGCTTAGAAACATAATGACTGTCCCCAAAAATATTCAGGCCTCTGTTATTTCCCGACTTAAAATCATGGGAGGTATGGATATAACAGAGCGTAAAGTACCACAGGACGGACGTTCCAATGTTAGAGTCAAAAACTCGGATGTTGACCTTCGTATGTCTACACTTCCCACAATTTATGGTGAGAAGTTTGTTATTCGACTTCTTGAAAAAAACGAACAGCTTCTTGATAAAGAAAAAATCGGGCTTGCAGGCGAAGATTTGGAAAAATTTCAATATCTTATCAATAGAAAAAGTGGTGTTGTTCTGATTGCAGGTCCTACAGGTTCTGGTAAATCATCAACAATGTACACCATGATACGTGAACTTAATACCGAGCAGGTTAATCTGGTTACTCTTGAAGATCCTGTAGAGTATAATATTTCGGGAATTAATCAGGTTCAAATAAACGAAAAAACCGGAATGACTTTTGCCGGCGGTCTACGTTCTATCCTTCGTCAGGACCCCGATATTATTGCTGTAGGAGAAATCCGTGACGGTGAAACAGCTCAGATAGCAATGCGTGCAGCTATAACCGGACATTTGGTTTTATCAACAATCCATACCAATGATGCGTTGTCAACATTAGACAGACTTCTTAATATTGGTGTTGAGCCTTATCTTATTTCCAGTGCAATGAACGGAGTAATTTCTCAACGACTTGTTCGAAAAATCTGCCCTAACTGCAAGGAAGAATATACTCCAAGTGAGGATGAGCTGAAAAGCATTGGCATTTCAAGTTTATCCAATCATAAGTTTTATCGAGGCAAAGGCTGCTCTGCATGTTTTGGAACAGGCTATAGAGGCAGAATAGGCGTATTTGAAATACTTGTGCTTGACACCAAATTAAGGACAGCAATTTCGGATGGCATAAAGCGTGAATATATTGCGGACATGGTTAGAAAAAACGGACATTTTGTTACTTTAGCTGATAACTGCCGTCGCTTAGTTTTGGAGGGAATAACTACAATTGATGAAGCGGGAAGAATAACAAATACGGAGGATTATTATTATGAGAATTGAGGATATTGTTTTGCTTGCAAAAGAAAACAATGCATCTGATATACATTTGATTTATAACCTTCCGCCAAAATTCAGAATAGTTGGTGAGCTCTGTTCGTTAACAGACTATGTGCTTACCGATGAGGATTGTGTTGATCTTGCAATACAGCTTGCAGGCGAAGAGCTCTATAATAAATTCATGGAAATCGGCGAATGTGATCTTGCAAAAACGTTATGCAATACCCGTATTCGTGTAAACATTTTCAGACAGATGGATCATACGTCCATTGCTCTGCGTCTGCTAAACGAATCAATACCAATACTTGAGGCACTGGGACTACCACCTTCTGTTTCAACACTCACTGAACTCAAACGAGGCATAGTTATCGTTACAGGTCAGACAGGTTCAGGAAAATCAACAACGCTCGCTGCAATCCTTGACTGCATAAACCATACAAGGAGGACTCATATCATAACCCTTGAGGATCCAATTGAATATATATATAAGCCTGACATCTCTATTATATCTCAAAGAGAGATAGGACGTGACACTAAAAGCTATGATTCAGGTCTGTATGCCGCTTTGCGTGAGGATCCCGATGTAATTCTTATCGGAGAAATTCGTAATCCTGCAACAATAGAGATAGCTCTTACTGCGGCAGAAACGGGGCATCTTGTTTTTACAACACTTCATACCGGCTCTGCAGCTGATTCAATTGACCGTATAGTTGACACTTTTTCCGATGCTAAACAGCGTCAAATAAGAATGCAGCTCTCGATGACTCTTGTTGCCGTCATTTCGCAGCAGCTGCTTCCTAAGAAAGATTGCAGTGGTCGTGTTCTTGCGTATGAGCTTATGTTTGTTAATTCTGCAATCAGGAACCTAATTCGAGAAGGAAAAACTCCTCAGATAGACAATGTTATTGCCACAACTGCGGAATCCGGTTCCGTAACAATGGATAATACTCTCTTGAAACTTGTAAGAGAAAAGAAAATCTCTGCAGAAACTGCTCGTCTTTCTGCAAGGAATCAGGATTATATTAGGAAAAACATCGGACGCTGATTTTGATAATTACGTTCGCTGACAATTATAGAAAGGAAGGCTATTTTTATGCTTACCTACAAATATAATGCCCTATCTAAAAACGGTGCAAAGGTTAATGGTTATATAGAAGCCATTGACGAATTTGATGCTGTTTCAAAAATCAAAGATACTTGTTCAGTTGTAACAAGCATTACTGAGGTTAGATCTAAAACTCAGACAAATTATGACGGTAAAATTAACGAAAAAAACTTATCAATCATGTGTTCCCAGTTTTCAATCATTATTGGTGCCGGTATACCGATTGTTCGTGCTGTTGAACTCATTGCAAATCAAACTGAAAACAAACCGCTTAAAAAGATACTTAATGCAGTTGCAAAGGATGTTGCAAACGGCTATTCCCTTGCCAACAGCTTTGAAGAAGAAGGTTCGAGTCTGCCAAAGGCTTTTATTGAAACTGTGCGATCGGGAGAAAACTCAGGTACATTGGATCATGCATTTAAGCGATTGCAGGGTTACTATGAGAGGTCTTTTAAAATAGCAAATAAAGTCAAAAGTGCAATGATTTATCCGGTATTTACTATTTGTGTAGCAATTATTGTAGTATCTATTATAATGGTTGTTGGTGTCCCTGTATTCGCCAAAAGTTTTGCTGAATTAGGCACTGATATTCCATTGGTTACAAGAATACTTATTGCCACATCTAACTTTTTCGTAAAATCGTGGCCTATACTTATTGTTATTATCGCAGGTGGAATTATTGTATATACATTTTACAGCAAAAAAGAAAGCGGCAGACTAAAAATCGATAATTCTAAACTTCGTAACCCTATAACCGGTAAGCTGACAAAAATGAAAATCGCTTCACAGTTTGCAAATACGCTTTCCACTCTTCTTTCAGCAGGTCTTCCTATGATTGAAGCTGTAACAATAACATGCAAAGTACTTGATAACCACTTGGTTTCAACTCAGCTTCTTGATTCGCTTCCTTATCTTGAAGGGGGGCGTACTCTTGGCTTTTGTATTAAAAGATGTGAATATCTTCCTGAGCTTCTTGTAGAAATGACAACAGTAGGTGAAGAAACCGGTACGCTTGAGTCAACCTTAGATATTATAGGTTCTTATTATGATAATGAAATAGACTTTGCCGCAACCAAAATGCTGGCTTTGCTCGAACCGATTATCATATGTGTTCTTGCAGTTATGGTTTTATTTATACTTCTTTCTGTATACATGCCTTTGTTTACAATGTACGGAAGCATGTAATTTCATATTGATATCAAACGTGGGAACCCGCTCACATGATATATAAAGCTTCAAAAAAATACATTAAATTGGAGGTAATTTTATGAATAAATTAAATGCTCTTAGAAAAAAACTTAAAAATAAAAAAGGCTTTACATTGATGGAAATGCTTATCGTTGTTGCTATCATCGTAATACTTCTTGCAATTGCAATTCCTTCATTTAACAATGCTTTGAGAAAATCAAAATTGGCAGCCGATGAGGCTAACGTTCGTGCTTGGTATGCTCAAGTAATGGTTGATTTAATGACAGACCCCGAGGCTGATGTACCTAGCGAATATAAAGGTGGAACTCTCCAGCTTGGAGATGTTGCTGATTCTGACATTACAGGTGATTCAGCTGAAAACTTTAAAGTTGTATACAAAACAACTGACGGAGACGATACAATGTCATTCCCTCAGAGCTAAAAATAATTCTGAGACATACATCTATCTCAACCTATACTAGTCAGGCTGAGTAACACAACCCAAAACTCAGAGAGGGGCTGACGGGTTGCAGCCCCTCCTTCGGAGTTTTTCGAAAATTTGTTTAGTAACTTGGAGGCACTAATATGCTTTATTTAACACCTGCTTATACGGCATACATAATAATACTGACTGCCGTACTAGGCATGGTAATGGGCAGCTTCACCAACTGCATGGCATGGCGTATTGCTCATGGTGAGGATTTCGTTCATGGACGCAGCCATTGTGCCGTATGCGGACATCAGCTGTCTGCAAAAGACTTGATTCCTGTTTTATCTTGGTTTTTAATGAAAGGAAAATGCCGCTACTGCGGCGAAAAAATTTCTATCCGATATCCTATAACCGAAATACTTTCAGGCATAGCGTTCGCAGCTATTTTACTTAGATATGGTTTAAGCTATGATACCTTGCAGTTTTTTGTACTGACCATAATACTTCTGGCTGTTGCCCTTGTGGACTTGGACATATCAATAATACCTGATTCATTTATTATTGCAGGGATACTTAACCGTCTATTGTTTGCCTCTATTAGCGGCATTGCCACTGGAAATGTATTTAAAAACGCTATAACATCCATTGCAAATGGTCTCATAATTGCCGTTCCACTCTTTATTCTTGTTGTAATAATGGATAGAGTATTAAAAAAAGAGAGCATGGGCGGCGGAGACATTAAGCTGTTTTTTATGACAGCAATGTATTTCAATTGGAAATGTAATTTATTTGCAATACTTTTATCCTGTATATTAGGAATCATTTTTACAGTTGTTTTCAACAACATTAAAACCGGAGATGACGAAAACCCGACAGCATTCCCGTTTGGTCCATCAATCTCAGCTGCCGCTTTTATTTCCATCCTGGCAGCCCAACAAATAATTGATCTCTATTTAAGCTTATTTTGACTTTGAAATTTATCTGAAAGAATCTTTCAGTGTCTATATTACTTTTGTACGCCTTAAGGAGGAGTATTATGTCCAAAACTTATACAGGAATACACATCGGAACTTACAGTATTAAGCTTACACAGGTCACTGATGGCAAAATTGAAAACCTTGTAATAGAAGCTATGCCGGATAACCTAATTAAAGACGGGCGTATTTTATCAGTTGATGCCATGGCAAGTTTTATTAAAGGCTTGGTCAAATCAACTCAGATAAAAAACAAAAATGCCGCTGTTGTACTTTCATCTGAGACTAGTTTTTCAAGACGTACAACAATGCCCTATATGCCTATTGATCAGCTTAAACTTAATCTTCCATATGAATTTCATGACTACATTCAATATGACAAGGATAAATACAATTATGACTATGCTGTCATCGGCAAATTCGAAAACGAAGACGGTAAAATCGAAGCTCTCGATTTGCTTATTGCAGCCGTAAATAATGAAATCCTTGATGATTACAACGTAATGCTTAGAAAATTAGGTTTTAAAATGGTTCTGGCATTGCCTGAAAATCTTACATATCGAAATATAATTCGCCAGTATCAAAAAATCAGCAGCAATTGTCCCGACGAATACTGTATAGTTGATATGGGGCATTCAGCAATAAGAATGCATATGTATAATGGAAGCATATACGATACTACTCGTGTGATTGAGTACGGCGGAGCTGCTTTGGATGCATTAATAGCAGATTATAAGGATGTTGATATCCATATAGCTTCAAATTATAAAATAACAAATATGCATAAGGTACAGGAACTTGATATTTGCATGGAATTATATAATAAAATAGCAGTCGAAATACTTCGTGCTTTAAACTTCTACCGTTACAACAATCCGGACAGTAATCTTCATGATATTTATTTCTGCGGAGGATTAGTAAGAGTCAATGCTCTGATGGAAATAATACGATTAACTATTGATGGAGATCTCCACAATATTTCCGAATTACTGCCAGATTTTAATAGCATCGGTAACAATAATACTGATATAGCACCGGCTGCAATCGGAATAACAATGCAGTGATGCGGGAGGTGAGCCTAATGAATATAAATTTTAATGCAAAAATTAATCAAAAATATCCCATAAAGACGGATATTAACCTTGCAGTTCGTGACAGAAAAAACCGTGATTTAAGTTCTTTACTTCCCGTCGTTATTGTGTTTGCCATCTTCATAACAATATTTACGAAATTCGCTGTTATTAACCGACTTAGCGCAGCTGATCAAGCCGAAGCTTCTGCAGCAGCAGTAGAATTACAGCTTTCCTCATTGAAGAATTATACAAAAGATTACGATAATGTAGTAGAAAAGTATAATGAACTTCTTGCCTCAAGATCATCCGCAAATGTCATTGCTACACCGATGGAGCGTCTCGGCTTAATAGAAAAATATCTCATTTCCTCATCACAAGTTGATTCTTTTGACGTACTTGATGATGTGATAACTGTTAAAATTTCTGGTGTAACATTAAATCAGATATCAAGTATTTTTGTAAAACTTATGAGCGATCCGCTAATTTCAAATGTTCAGGTTTATACAGCTTCAACAAATGACCAAAATAACAGTCTCACTACGGCGACAATGACAATTCAGCTTGCTGTTGATGATTCATCCAATATCGAATAAGCAACGGAGGGATTAATAATGACACATACATTTACTACTCGTGAAAAAATATTGCTGTTGATATTAGTAATCATGTTGCTTGGTGTTGCATATTACTTTGCAATTCAAATACCTGTTTCTGATCGTATTCTAACTGCACAGAATACTGAGGCAACAGCTACCGATGAAATGTCCGTAGAAACAGTAAAAGCAACAAAAATGAAGAAAATGCAGGCTGTTATTGATGGTGCTGACTCAAATTCTTCAAAAGCAGAAATACCTGTATATGACAATCTTGAAAAGGTAATGCTTCAGCTTGATGCTATACTTGGCACAACGACCGATTATAATCTAACTTTTGACCAAATATCAAAAGGTGACAGCCTTGTTTACAGACCAATAAGCATGTCATTTACATGCCCGAATTATTCTACTGCTAAATCAGTTCTTGCAAACCTTAATAATTGCAAATACCGTTGCATGCTTGATAATATTAGCGTAGCAACAACCACATCTTTAAGTCCTGATATTTCAAACGGTGAAGTTATGGTAAATCTTACTGTTACATTTATAGAAAAAGTAAGCTAAATTTTATCGGCTGTCCTTAATAAAAGCAGCCGATATTTTTTTATTCATTTATTTAATAACGTGCTTTTCTATTGTTTAAATAAAAACGTTTACAGTATTAATAATAAAACATATAATTAATTATATCATATATATGGAGGTGTATAACCATTGGCAAACATACTTGATTACATAGACTGGCGTGGCGATATTACTCTTGAGCAATCCCCTTTTAATGATATAGATAACCTTATTTTTACTCAATTATGCTTCATTGATTTCGATTCAATAGTCCCATCTTTTGACGAGAGCTCTTCAGTAACAATTGCAGAAGCAGCTGATAGCTTTTTTGCCTCAAATATTGATACAGATATTAATATGGGCGTTCTTGTCCCTAATTTCATTGTGTCTTTATTCAAGAAAATGTCTGAATGCCAACGATTCAGAGATATGCGCCTTACAAAGTATATAAATAAAATTGATTATGATAAACAGCAGCAGTTTGCGGCCCTTACAATAATTCTTGGAGACGGCAGTAATTATATCGCTTTCAGAGGTACAGATGATACAATTATCGGCTGGAAAGAAGATTTTAATATGGGATTTCTAACTCCTGTTCCGTCTCAGCTTACGGCAGTAAAATATATCAACGGAATAGCATCTGAACTTGAAGGTTCAATAATGATTGGTGGACATTCAAAAGGTGGTAATTTGGCTGTATATTCAGCCGTATACTGTAATGACGAAGTTAAGAAAAGAATAACTCATGTGTTTAACAACGACGGTCCTGGTTTTACTATGGAAATAATGTCAATTGACGAATATGTAACAGTTGTTGACAGAATAAAAACTATAATACCGGAATCTTCAGTTGTTGGAATGCTTCTTGAGCATGAGGAAAAGTATACAATAGTGAAAAGCGCTCAATCAGGAATACTCCAGCACGATTCATTTAGCTGGCAGGTTTTAGGAACAAACTTTATTATTGCTGATGGGCGCTCAGCATACAGCGAAATCACGGACATAGCACTTAGAACTTGGGTTAATGGAATGGATAAAGACGAACGAGTATTATTTGTTGATACTTTATTTGATTTATTGGAATGCACAGATGCAACTACATTGACAGGTCTTAACAGTGATAAGCTTAAAACCGCCTCAAGTCTTCTAAAAAAATATAAAAGTATGAACGATGAACAGCGGTCAGGGATGAATAAAATTCTTATTAGTCTGTTTAGAGACGGAGCAGCGGCTGTTATAAAAGTCCTCAACGCAAACTATATTAAAAAAAGCTCTGATAAAGATAAGCATCATATAAAAAAAGTTTTGAAACAAAAAACAGTGTGAAATAATCACACTGTTTTTTTATTTGTTTATTACTTTCACAGCCATTGTTTTGAGTATTATTGCCTCTGCGGAAAGCTTAATAACACAGTTTTCTTCATCATCTACATTTACATTGGAATATTTCTCCAAATCAAAAGCCGCCGCCTCATAAACGTTAGTTACAAAGCTGTTATATATTTTAGCAATTTCTTCTTCTGTTGCATCTGCCCTAAGAATATTTTTAATCATTGAAATGCTGAACACCTGCTTAAGCATACACACAAGCACAAGATAAGCCATGTGCACTTTAGAGTATTTTTTCTTTATAGGTGCAGGAATAATTTTCATTTTAACGTAATTATTAATCATGTTCTTAGTTATTGACTCATTCTCGTTCTCGTCATCTTTTATTACTGCCAGATACAGATTAAGAAGACTGATAACCTGATCCATATACAACTCAAATGCCGGCAATTCCTCCCACATAGGTATATGGCAAGTCTTGATTTCATTATTTATTTCCTCTAGCTTCACTCCAAGCTCAACATCCAAAATAACTCACTCCCAATTTCACAAATAGTATATATTTCTCGGTATACTTTTGTTTTCTTATTAATTTTAACCAGTATACCATTTAATTTATTTTACTGCAATACATAGTATTAAATATTATATAATTTAGTATTTTATATTGACATTTGAGTATAATAAGGATATAGTGTTAAATACCATGTTACGTAGTATATGATTCTTTATTATGAGGTGAGCTAAATGACTGTAGCTGCATTAAGAACTAAACCATTACCAAATTATACGAAAACCGAAGAACTTATGAATACCATTTCCCATGCAATAGGTATCGCAATTGGATTTCTGGCCCTTATTTCATGTGTAGTCGTATCAAAAGATGCAATAGATATAATCGGAAGTATAATTTATGGACTTTCAATGATTTTTTTGTACCTGATATCAAGTGTTTACCATGGAACAGCTCCTATTAACATACTAAAAAAACAAATTTTGAGAATAATTGATCACTGCACGATATTTGTTTTTATAGCAGGTTCTTACACACCCATTGTTCTCAACGCAATATTTCGTACGAACCCTACAAAAGGTTTAATAATGCTTTCAATTATATGGTTAACTGCCGCTGTCGGTATAACTCTTAATGCCATTGATTTAGATAGATATTCAAAATTTTCTATGTCATGCTATCTTATTCTTGGCTGGTGTGCAGTGTTTATTATGAAACCAATACTTGCAACATTAGGATCAAGCGGAACTATCCTTTTACTAAGCGGTGGGATAAGCTATTCTATTGGAGCAGTCCTTTATGGTCTTGGAAAAAAACACAGATACATGCATTTCGTGTTTCATATATTTGTTGTTATTGGAACATTTTTTCAATATATATGCATTTTGGACTATGCTATAAAATAAAGTTTAAGAATAAGGCTTTCTCAAGTTTTTTGTGATATACTAATATTACAAATGCTAAGGAGGGCCTTTATGTTTTATAACATAGAAAACAATAAACTAATTCAAGCTAAATATTCAGACAGCGATACCCCAGAAGTAGCAGTTTTACCCTTTGTCCATGACAGCCTGCCACAAAATATTCTGAATATACCTGTACCCGTTTTTGCTGATGCATTTTCAAGAAAAACGTTCAGATTTGAAAGCTTTGAAAATTTTATTATAATATGTATGCAAATAATCCATATAGAACATTATTTTGAAAGTACAATTGTTTATATCTTTATTAAAGATAATCGGCTTATATTGTATGCCTCAAATACAGAAGATATAATTTCTTTTTTTAATAAATTAAATACAACCGATAATACTCTTTCATCAATTTATGAAATACTATACCGATTCTTTACACTGCAGATAAATGATGATTTAAAACATCTTGAGGGATTTGAAAAAACTATCAACAAGCTTGAAGAGGAAGTTTTTATTAATTGTGATGATACAAGCTTTACAAAAAGGATAATAAATACAAGAAAGCACCTAATGTGGATAAAGCAGTATTATGAACAGTTTTTGAATATACTTAATGATATTGAAGCTAATGAAAATAATCTTTTTGACAGAGCATCAATTAAGCAATTTAAAATTTTATATGCTAAGATTGAGCGACTGTACGCAAAAACAATGAATTTGTTGGAATATGTATCTGAAATAAGAAGTGCATATCAGGCACAAATGGATATATCTCTTAACAATATCATGAAAGTCTTAACGGTAATATCAGCTGTAATTTTACCTCTTAATTTAATCGCTGCATGGTATGGCATGAACTTTAATATGCCTGAATATTCATATAAATACAGTTATCCGGTAGTAATCGTATTAAGTATCATTGTCGTTATTGCCTGTATAGCATATTTAAAAAAACATAAATGGTTTTAAAAATAAAAGCATTCTTATATTAAATAAGAATGCTTTTAAGCACTTTAAGCGTATATTCTATTTCTTCATTTGTATTAAAATATCCAAAAGAAAAACGTAATGTACCGCCCGGATATGTTCCCAAAACCTTATGAGCATTTGGTGCACAGTGCATACCAACTCTTGTCATTATACAATATTCATCCAACGCATATGCTATTTGAGAAATGTCCTTCTGTGAAGATGTAACGGAAACCACGGCTGTCCTTTCTTCGGTTGATTCAATACCAACAACAGTCAGATCATAGATACCTTTTATTTCTTTCAGAAAATGCTCTGTAAGAATAATTTCCGCTTTGTGTATATTATCTATGCCTATTTCATTAATAAATGCTATACCGGCATTAAGACCGAAAATTCCGGGTATATTAAGAGTTCCCGCTTCAAATTTATCAGGGCAGAAATTAGGAATTGTTTCAAGATTTGATATACTTCCCGTTCCTCCGCTGATAATTGGTGTTATTAGCTCTGACATTTCATCGGTAATTACAAAACCGCCTATCCCCTGCGGTCCATATAATCCCTTATGCCCCGTAAAACATAAGGCATCTATACTGTACTTTTTCATATCAACGGGTATCGCTCCAGCCGTTTGCGCTGCATCAACAATGAATTTCAAATCATGTTTCCTGCAAATTCCCCCTATAATTTCTATCGGTATTATAGTTCCGCAAACATTAGATGCATGAGTTGTAATAATTGCCCTCGTATTTGACTTTATCAGCGGCTCTATTGCTTCAATATCCATTCTTCCGTCTGAAAAAGAAGGAATTCTGCTAAATTCAATCCCACATTCAGTAAGCTGTGTAAGCGGACGCATAACAGCATTATGCTCCATTGCTGAAACAAGCACATGGTCACCTTTTTTCAGAAATCCCTTAATAACAATATTCAATGCCTCCGTTACATTCTTAGTAAATACAACATTATCAGGATTGTCAAAATTAAATAGTTTGCAAATAAGCTCTCTTGTTTCATAAACCTTTTCAGCCGCATTAAATGCAGTTTTATATGCACCTCTGCCTATATTTGAACCATTATATTTAATAAAATTATATACCGACTCAGCAACACTATCCGGCTTTGGGTAAGTTGTAGCAGCATTATCAAAATAAACCTTCATTGTTTTCACCATCCTTGCTAAAATTATAGCATCGGCATCAAATCATGTCTATAAAAATACCGCTTGAACATTAAGTTACAAACGGTTGAAATCATATATATAAGCAGTACCCTCTGCAACTATTATAACATTTCCTGTTATTGATGCACTTACTATTTTATCTCTGTATTCAACCTTAACGGTAATTGTTCCCCCAGGCTGGCTTATATCACATTCAATACTTTTTTTGTATCTGTGTGCCAAATATACGCCGATTGCTTCACTTCCGCTTCCGCAACCTCTTTCCCAATAAAGGCTGCCAGCAGATTTAATTGATACAAGTGGATTAATATAGTTTTTTTCTTCATCAAATACTATAATTCCAAAAGCGTCACAATCTATCTGATTATTTAGACTTTCAATTGAAGTTTCAAGCACATTTCTAAAGTTATCTCCGATATATTCCTTAGGGAGAATAATATGCTTAATTCCTTCAAACACAACAGTTGGGAGTGTCATTTCTCTCCCGCAAATTATATAATTATCTTCTTTAATTACTAACGGAAGCGGCATATTTACCGTTCCAACATACTTTCCCTGCTCCAATACCTTAATGTGGCACATAAGGGCATCATCTGCTCCGGACACTTCCAATGGTACATCAATCTCATTCCCGGAGTTGAGTCCTTGTTCAAATACCTTGTATGCAGCCAATGCCATTGTTCCGTTGCCACAGAACTCTCCAGCCATCATTTGAAGCCTTGAAACCACATTGGAACTCAAAGGTTTTTCAATAAACCCCACCTGTTCAGCATATACAGAACTATACTTTATCAGTTCAGTTCCCACATAAAGCTGATTCTCCTTAGTCACCGGGGATTTTACGAGTATAGTAATATTCTCAGTTGGACTGATTTTTACAAAATCAATTTTCATATAATCACCTGTATCACTGCTGAAAACGGTTGAGAAACAGCTTAGTCCTTTCCTGCTGAGGATTATTTATTACCTCCATAGGTGCACCCTGCTCTACAATAACTCCGCCGTCCATAAAAATGATATGGTTTGAAACATCTCTTGCAAATGACATTTCATGTGTAACAATTACCATAGTCATATGCTCGGATGCAAGGTTTTTTATTACCTTTAGTATCTCCCCTGTAAGCTCTGGGTCAAGTGCAGATGTCGGCTCATCAAAAAACAGCATTTTAGGATTCATTGCCAACGCTCTTGCTATTGATACCCTCTGCTGCTGACCACCTGAAAGCTGATAAGGATAAGAATCCGCTTTGTCCTCAAGTCCCATCTTTTTTAAAAGCTCATAGGTCTTCTCCATTACTTCATCTTTTTTCCTCTTCTGTACAAGCATTGGAGCTTCGGTAATATTTTTAATTACTGAATAATGAGGGAAAAGATTGAAGTTCTGAAAAACAAGCCCGAAATTTGATTTAATCTTTTTTAAATCTTCCGTACCAGCATATATTGAGCCTGCGCCTTCATCCTTTGCAGCATAATCTCCTAAATAAACCAAGTCTCCGCCGTCCATTGTTTCAAGAAGCGTTGCACAACGAAGCAACGTTGATTTTCCGGAACCTGACGGCCCGATAATTGAAACAACATTCCCCTGATCGACCGACAAAGATATATCTTTTAATACTTCATTATCGCCAAAGAATTTTCTGCAATGATTAATTTCAAGTATTTTCATTTTTTACCTCCTTAGCGATAATAGCTTAATTTCTTTTCAATTGTTTCCATAACGAAGGCAACAACCGCGTTAAACACAAAATAGAATATTCCCGCAACAAACAAAGGCATCATTGTTGTCTTTGCGGCGGCAATCTGTTTTGCAAGCGTAAACATTTCAGTATAAGCAAGCACAAAGGCAAGTGATGTATCCTTTACAAGTGTTATAACCTCATTTGTAACCGGAGGCAATACTCTTTTAACCATTTGCGGGAAAATAATACGCAAAAATGTCTGGCTTTTGCTATATCCTAGTACGTTTGCAGCTTCATACTGTCCAACAGGAATTGATTCAATTCCCGAACGATATATCTCAGCGAAATATGCCGAATAGTTAATTACAAAACCAATAATTAAAGCAAAAAATCTATAGCTAGTAGTGATTTGAAATCCAAATAAAAAATAAGGTCCATAAAATACGACAAGGAGCTGCAGCATAAGTGGAGTACCTCTAAGTATTGATATGAACACTTTAGCCAGCCATTGAAGCGGTCTGAATTTTGACATCCTACAAAAAGCCACCAAAAGACCAAGCGGCAATGAAAACAATAGTGTCAGAATAAATATAGCAAGCGTATTTAAGAACCCACCTGAAAGCTGTTGTAGCATTGTTGCCAAAGACATATAGATTACCTTTCCTTTCAATTTTTACCCAAAACCTAAACAGCACAAAGCGGCGAAGAAGAATCTTCGCCGTTTAGAACCGCCTGAGACAAAAATTATAATTTCAACAATCCGGTCTGCAGATTATTTCATTTTCAATCTAATTATTTACCAAGGCAAACCATCTTGTCAAGATTATAATCAGCATAGTTAGCTGCTATTTTAGCAAATGTACCATCATCAACCATTTCATTAAGAGTAGCCTGAACCTGATCTCTGAGTTCTGTGTTTCCAAGCTTAAAGCCGATTGCATACTGCTCTGTTGAGAGTGGCTCCTCAAGCTTTCTGAATAAGTCCCCTCTTGAGTTAAGCTGATACTGTGCAACACCGATATCAACAGCAATTGCATCAACCATACCGCTTTCGAGGTTCATAAATGCTGTATTGTAATCTGCAACCTGTTCAAGTGATGCAAATGAAGCAGCGAGAGCAAGATTTTCTTCATTATCTTCTGTGCTTGTAAGTGCTGTAAGCGCCGATGAGTCAGACTGAGTATCAACAACTTTTCCGGCAAGGTCTGCTTTCGATTTAATATCTGAATCTGCAAGTACTACAAATACGATACTGTTGTCAACATAAGGCTCACTCCATGTATACTGGTCTTCACGTCCTGTTATTGTAAATCCATTCCAGATACAGTCAATAGAACCTGAACTAAGTTCCATATCTTTTGCATCCCAATCGATAGGCTGCTTAACAAGTTCCCAACCATTTCTATCGCATACTTCCTGAGCAAGATCAAGGTCAAATCCTACATAGTTTCCACTTGCGTCCATATATCCATAAGGGGGATATTCTGCGTCAAAACCGACTATAAGCTTTGTTCTGTCAGATGTGTCTTTTGTTTCTGTTTTATCTTCTGTCTTAGTTGCGCTTTCTTCTGCCTTTTTGCTTGAGCATCCTGTCATTACACCTACAGCAAGCACTGCGCTTAATAAAACCGCCAAATATTTCTTCATAAATATCTCCTCCTATTGTTCGCCAAAAGGCTAATTAACCAATGTTAAACTCTTTAATATATTATCATAGTAACATGTTAAAGTAAAGAAAAATGCTCAAAACATTTTAAACGATTTTTATTACGTATACCATAAAGTAATTATTAGTTTTACACAAAATAATACCCATTGAAATTTCAATGGGTATTATAAATTTATTCACAGCAGTCCGGACATAAATTATCAATATCGTAATAATGCTCAAAATCTGTGTTTCCATCAACGTTTTCCGTTGTTAACCCGCTATCTGGACACTCCCATATAAGCGTTCCATCCTCTTTAAGTATAAAGAATCCATAATCTTCATCATCAACCCCGGCTTCCTCAAAAGTAAGCGTTTCTTCATACCCACATTTTATACAACGGTAGTATACTTTTCTATCTTCTTTATCAAATTTTATAATATGCATATCCCCACCGCAAACAACACAGCGATAAACTTCTTTCAGCCTTTTCATATATATTCCTCCTTAGTATGTGTTTTGGATATATTGTATCATAATAATTATCAATTGACAATAATTATTATTGTCACCGTTAAAAAAGCAGGCACATAAATTTTACATTCCATATGCCTGCAAATTATATTCTTATACAAATAGAAATATTGTCAAAAATGTACCAGCTTTATTTTAAAAATTAATATGAGAAAATGTATTTATCGATTTCCCAGCTGCTGATTCTTGTATTATATTCCTCTAATTCTCTTTCTTTTCCTTCAAGATACTGTGATACTATATGTTTGCCAAGAGCTCCGGTTATAACTTCATCATTCTTAAATTCCTCAAGTGCTAATTCAAGAGATTTTGGAAGACTATCAATTCCTCTATCTGCTCTTTCTGCATCTGTCATCGCAAAAATATTATCAGTTATTTCTGCAGGCGGAACCATGCCACGTTCAATTCCGTCAAGACCTGCCGCAAGACATGCTGCAATTGCAAGATATGGATTGCAAGCTGGGTCTGGGCATCGAAGTTCTACTCTGGTGCTGTTTCCTCTTGCTGAAGGGATTCTGATGAGAACACTTCTGTTCGCAGCTGACCATGAAAGGTAGCAAGGTGCTTCATATCCCGGTACAAGGCGTTTATATGAATTTATAAGAGGATTCGTTATCGCAGTCATACCCTTAGCGTGGTGGAGAAGTCCGGCAATGAAACTGTATGCCTCCTTAGAAAGTTTTCTTTCTCCGTTAGGATCAAAGAAAATGTTCTGTCCATCTTTAAAGAGCGACATATTTGTATGCATTCCCGAGCCGTTTATACCATAAATGGGTTTGGGCATGAAAGTGGCATGAAGACCATTTTTCTGCGCAATTGTTTTTACAGCCATTTTGAATGTCATAATATTATCTGCTGCAGTAAGAGCATCTGCATATTTAAAATCAATCTCATGCTGACCTGCTGCAACCTCATGATGAGAAGCTTCAATTTCAAAGCCCATCGTTTCAAGAGTAAGGCATACCTCACGTCTAGTACTCTCGCCATGGTCAAGCGGTCCGAGATCAAAATAACCTGCTTCATCATTTGTTTTTGTTGTTGGTCTTCCCTCATCATCTGTCTGGAAAAGGAAAAATTCACATTCTGGGCCAACATTAAATGTATATCCCATATCAGCGGCTTTTTTGAGTAATCTTTTAAGCCCTCCTCTGGGATCTCCAACAAAAGGAGTACCATCTGGGTTGTAAATGTCACAAATAAGCCTTGCAACACGGCCATGCTGAGGTCTCCAAGGAAGAATAGTAAATGTATCAAGATCCGGATAAAGGTACTGATCTGATTCTTCGATACGTACAAAACCTTCAATAGAACTTCCGTCAAGCATTACCTGATTATTTACTGCCTTTTCAATCTGAGAAGCCATTATGGCAACGTTTTTAAGCTGACCAAATATATCAGTAAACTGAAGCCTTATGAACTTTATGTCTTCATCTTCCACTAGACGAATTATATCTTCCTTTGTATACTTCGGCATTTTATAACACTCCTTAAAATTTATTACATTTTCACAAAATCATTAATATGTAAAAAAAGAGCAAAGCATAATCCAACCCCTGTCAGATAAGCACCTTTGCTCATATCCACGTTAATTATAACCTATGGGCAAAAATAAGTCAATATAGAGTAAAGACCATTTTCTTGCATTTTTTTTATTGTGCAATAGTAAACTAATCGGCACTTTAAAAGTGCCAATTATCGTCAATTTTTTTAAAGCAAAATATTACATTTCATAATATTTTTAACCAATTCAAATATTTTTATTGACATATATTTTTTTAAAGTGTAATATACATTTCAATAAAACAAATATTTAGATGGCAATGATGGAGAGAAGTATCTCTGAGATTCTGTTACAGTGAGCGGATGACAGTGTAAAATCCGTACAAGAGGCAGAGTGAATAACACTCCGGAGCATCAATCCGAACACTTCGGTCAGTAGGTGAGACGTAGACAGTGCGTTAAACTGCGTAGACTTGTTAGAGTCTGAAGGAGACTGTTTATACAGTAACTTAGGTGGCACCGCGGATTTGCAGCAATTCGTCCTAATAAATTAGGATATGAAGCTGCTTAATAATTCGGAGGTGTTTTTTTATGTGTTCAATTATGGGTTTAACAACTAAATCATTATCACAACAAGATTTTCAGTCTTTTTTTGACAAGACTATTTCAAGAGGACCTGATATGTCCAGAGTTATTGAAACAAAATCAGGCTATCTCTGTTTCCATCGTCTTGCAATTATGGGACTTACAGAAAGAGGCATGCAGCCGTTTGAACTTGATGGTGATGCTGCAATCTGCAACGGTGAGCTTTACTGCTTCCGTCCTTTAAAAAAGGAACTTAGCAAAAAATATACTTTTAAAAGCAACTCAGACTGTGAGCTTATTCTTCCATTATACAGAGAATATGGCTATGAAATGTTCAAAAAACTTGATGCTGAATTTGCAATGATAATTTATGACGGACAGAAAGACAGCTATATTGCTGCAAGAGACCCAATTGGAATTAGACCTCTTTTCTACGGTTATCTAATAAAAGACGGTTCAATAGCATTCGCAAGTGAAGCAAAAAACCTTGTGGGTCTTGTTAAAAATGTATTTCCTTTTCCTCCGGGATTCTACTATGCAGATGGAGAATTTGTACAATTCTGTGATTTAACAACAGTAGATGAATACTGCTATGATGATATTGAAACAGTATGCAAAAACATCCATGATAAACTTGTTGCAGGAATTGAGAAACGCCTTGATGCAGATGCACCTCTCGGCTTCCTTTTGAGCGGTGGTCTTGACAGTTCACTTGTTTGTGCTGTATCTGCAAAAATTCTCAACAAACCAATTCGAACATTCGGAATTGGTATGGATATTGATGCTATTGACCTTAAATATGCAAAAGAAGTTGCTGATTATATTGGCAGTGACCATACAGAAGTTATTATAACAAAAGATGATGTAATCAGTTCACTCGAAACAGTAATATCAATTCTCGGAACATATGATATTACAACAATCAGAGCAAGCATGGGCATGTATCTTATCTGCAAAAGCATACACGAAAACACAGACATAAGAGTTTTACTTACAGGTGAAATATCAGATGAACTTTTCGGATACAAATACACTGACTTTGCTCCCAATGCAGAAGAATTCCAAGCGGAAGCAAAGAAGAGAATTGACGAGCTTCATATGTACGACGTACTCCGTGCAGACCGTTGTATATCATCAAATTCAATTGAGGCAAGAGTTCCCTTCGGCGACCTCGATTTTGCGAAATATGTAATGTCAATTGATCCCGAAGTAAAGATGAATAAATACAACAAAGGAAAATATCTTCTTCGTCATGCATTTGAAGGTGATATTCTCCCTCAGGACATTCTTTACAGAGAAAAAGCCGCCTTCTCGGATGCTGTCGGCCATTCAATGGTTGACGATCTCAAGGAATATGCTGAAAGTATTTACACAGATGCGCAGTTCGAGGAAAGCTGCAAGAAATATGAGTTTGCAACGCCATTTACGAAGGAATCTCTTCTTTACAGAGAAATTTTTGAAAAATACTATCCCGGTCAGGCAGAAATGATTAAAGATTTCTGGATGCCTAACAGCAGCTGGGAAGGCTGTGACGTTAAAGACCCATCAGCCAGAGTTTTATCTAACTACGGTGAAAGCGGTAAATAATTCGTATTAATTACAAAAAAACCTGCACATAAGCTATATACTTATGTGCAGGTTTTTACTTGCATTATTTCTCTAATATATCCGCTATTTTTTTATACATATCCTTTGCACTAATTCCTTCAGGGAAATAAGATTTTGATTTATCATCCACGGAGATTATTAAATGATCCGCTTCGTCGCTAATTAGTATATACTCTGGAAGTTCTTCTGCCATATTTGAATCATCAAGGTAAAAATATATCATCATCTCAGATTCTTCATCAGATAAATTTGAAAAGCCACTATATAAAGGCTCATTCTCCTTGCTGACACCCACATAGGTATATGAAGAAAGCAATTCCAATATCTCTGCCTGCCTTTCATCCCCTAACTCAGCATTAGACCGTTTAAAACCATCTTTGTCTTTAAATGGCTGCTCTACAGAGATACTCATTATCTTACCAGTTTCTCTAAAGCTGTCAGGAAAATTAAAATCCTTATGATAGAAACTATAGAAGTAAAGAGTAATCGCTATCAGAACAATAAATCCTATAGCAACGAGGTTATTTTTTAAAAATTTCATCTTTCACCTCAAATATGCTGCATTATCCGTTCCAGTAGAATTCCATTAACTAGTATATTTTCATTATGATACCAATTTTTAGTCTAATCAAGTATTCTGACTAATTTTACTATAATTGTTAATGAATTGTAAGAAACATATAATATTTCCCAAAATATCAGCGTATTTTAACTCTGTCATAATTAACTGGATTTATTCTTACTGTAATATTTTGAAAATCGATAACAGTATAGCTTCCTATTTTCTTATCCTTTAAATCTTTCAACACCTCATCCTTGAGCATAAACATCTCTTTAACCTCATTACTGTTTGCATAATCTCCAAAATAAAAATCTGTTTCTGGTTCTTCTATGCATTCAGACTTTTCACGTTCTTCTTTATCAACTCTAAGATTTATTTCCTCTGAATTATATTCAACATCAAATTTTATTTTATCAGCAGGCACTGTATCATCTGCAATTGCCTTTATAAAACCGTATCTCCCAACGGGATATATTATTAATTTGCTGTCACTATCAATGCTTTCTTCAACCGTTTCCGAAACGATATTGTTTTCTCCTATCACTCTTTCTCCTGCATAGTCAAAGCCGGAATATTGTGCAAATGCAATTCCGCAGCCTAATCCGCACAAAAGAACTCCTATGCCGAATGCAATCCCCAATTTCTTTCTGTTCATTTGCTCTCATCCCCCTCGCAAACCTCATCTGTTTCATCTATTTCATCAGCTTCTTCTGTTTCGCATATCTCCAATTTTTCCTTTTTGTTCTTTGCAATCAATGAGATGAGCAGACCACCAAGTGCAATACTGCTTACCGTCAACCCCAAAAGTACAATAAATATACCTATAACCGGATAACCTTGCAGTAGGAATACAATTGAAAGGCCTCCAGCAAATATAGAAGCAATTCCAACAAATGCCACTGGTAACAGACATAACACTACAATTATTACTAAACAAGCATATACCACCTTTTTAAACACTCCTCTGCAACGCTTTTCTGCTTTTTTAAATACATTTTTACTTTTATTAGCTTTTCGTTTGGTTTTAGCTTTTGATTCAATCACTTGAACTTTGTCAATATATTCAGCTTCATTTTTTTCTTTTTTAAATGCTCCATATATTTTCCCATTCAATTTTTTTACTTTCTCAAAAAGTTTTTTGACTCCCTTGGCAGCAACGTAAAAAATTTTCTTTATCCAATTCCACATTGCGACTATCGCACTTATAAACAATGCTTTCCTTTTTTCAGTGTCCTTATTTTCTTTTTTAATACTTTCTGTTATTTCCGTTCCCCTTTCATACTCTGGATTTACATGATATGCTTCAAGTATTTCAGCTGTAAGCTCATCTATGCTTCCAAAATCCTTGATTGCCTCAGTCTCACTTAAACCGCTTCCAATCCGCATATCTATATGCTGCGAATATTCGGCAAGTATATCTTTAATCTCATTTTTCTCCAGTACCCTTATTCTCTTTTCCAATTCGTTCAAAAATTCCGACTTATTCATATCCTTGCTCCTTTAAAAAACTATTTACACCGATTTGTAAATTGTTCCACTCTTCCTCAAGCTGAATCATATATAATTTTCCTGCAGCAGTCAGATGATAATACTTCCTCGGGGGGCCTTCAGTTGACTCTCGTAAGTAAGTTTCAAAATAATGTTCATTTGTCAGCCTTTTAAGAAGAGGATATATTGTGCCCTCATTAACATCAACCACCCTTGAAACCTCTGCAACCAATTCATATCCGTACATATCCTTTTTATTAACAGCTACAAGCACTATAAGCTCCAGCACGCCCTTTTTAAATTGTACATTCATATTGAATCTCTCCTCTATGATTACTATATTATATTTAGTACCTTGCAATGTCAAGTACTAAAATATTATTAATACCTCTCTTAATATTTTCGTAAGAAAAACTCTTCAATAGCATCGCCCTTAAAGAGTTCATATATATATCCGTTTATTCACTTTCAGCTATTTTCTTCATAACGTCTATTGCCTTATCAAGTATCGCATCATTAAATTCATATTTTTGTGTATGCAATGCAGGATGTTTTTCCCCCACTCCAATGCCATAGAAAAACCCCTTTGTTTTCTTTGCATAATACCCAAAATCTTCAGACCATCGCAGTGGCTCCGAAAGCAGCGTATAATCAAAGCCTTCTCTTTCAAGCATTTTTCTCGTTTTTATATAAAGTGAATCATCATTAACTGTATCCGGAAACTCATCAAATATATCATATCTTAGTTCAATACCTTCTTTTTTTGATTCAGCTTCTGAAAATGCAAGTATCATATTCAGAAGTTTATCCAAATCATATATAAATCGAGCCCTGAGAGTCATTGAAACCTCACCATATCCTGCCGAAATGCCAAAATTGACGCTTCCTACGTTTATATTCACTATTGTTGCAAGCACTGGTGCAGAATATAAGTTTTTATCAATAAATTCATCAAGTTTTTCAACCAGTCTTGCAATAATAAACGATGGATTTATACCCGTTTCAGGGTATGCCGCATGACACTGTTTGCCGGCAAATTTTATTGTAATTCCCTTTGATGCACATGCAAAAGAGCCATTCCTAAGCAATATCTGTCCCTCTTTGTACTGTGGTATGTTATGCCAGCCATATATTTCATCTATTTTTTCAATATCAAGCATTTTTAAGCAAATCTCTGCTCCCTTGCCAATCTCCTCCGCAGGCTGAAACAGAAGGAAAATATTTTTATTCAATTTCAAATTGTCAATCCTTAATGCAAGACCTGCCAAGGCGGCACTGTGCCCGTCATGACCACAGCCATGGTATGCTCCGTTTTCTCCTGGAATCGCATCCATATCTGCTCTGAATGCTATATTTTTATATTCTTTTCCCTCATAATGCACCGCATAAAAAAATGTACCCATATCCACTATCTTCAGACCTGTATTATGTTTTAAAAAGTTCTTGATTGTCTCCGCCGTTTTTATTTCCATACCTGACAGTTCAGGAATGTAATGCAGTGTCTTCCTAAGTTCATGCACCTTATCCATACCGTGCCTCCAAAATTAAAGATATCTAATTATATAAAAACCCTCCTGTCAAATCAATAACAGGAGGATTTTTATATCAACTATTTAATTTTGCCATGAGATCCTCTGCTGATACTTGACTATCGAGTAATCCCTGTTCATTAAGCCAATTTATTGTATTTGTCCAGCTCTGTTCATTCACATCAAGGAAACCTTGTTCATCACTTGACATTAACGGAATGAGAATATCCATACTTGCCTTTTCAATATTTTCATCAAGCGGATAGTTTGCATTGTCCTGGTTTTTAAGCAATATTTCAAGTCCACCTTCAGGATCATTTTTTATGTCCTCAAAGCCCTTCTTTGAGGCTCTTATAAATCTTTCAAGCTTATCACTTTCAGTCTTTACCTGCTCTTCTCCTGTAATAAGAACAAGTTCCTCATAGTCAGGTACACCTTCTTTAGTAATATCAAAATATGTCACATCATAACCTTCCTGAACAAGGGTAGGATATTCATGATTGATATATGTTCCGATTAACGCATCCACATTTCCTGTAATAAGTGCAGTGTTAAGGTCAAAGCCAACATCCTGCATAGTAACATCATCATATGAAAGTCCGTTATGCTCCATCATAGCCTTCACAAACGTCTCATTTAACATTGTTCCAGGGTATCCGATAACCTTGCCTTTCAAATCTTTTGCAGATTTTATACCACTGTCTTTCATTGACATAACAATATTAAGCGGATGCTGTACAACTGTCCCAAGAACCTTTATGGGGATATTCTGATTAGCTACTGTTGAGATTATATCGGGCTGATAGTAAAGACCCGCATCAGCTTTGCCGGCAGCCGTTAATGAAATAGCATCATTTGTGTTTGCAGGAAACTGAACCTTTACATTAAGTCCCTCTTCTGCATAATAGCCTTTTTCAATCGCATCATAAATAAAAGCATGCACAGCATTTGGATACCAGTCAAGCACTATATCAAAATCTTCCAGCTGACTAGCATCAGCCTCTTTTTTATCTGTATCGGTCTTTGTCCCAGAAGCCGATGAGTTACTGCATCCTGCTGCAGAAAATACAATAGTCGCAGATAACAACACTATTAAAAATTTTTTCATCAAAAAATCCTCCTAAATTAACTGTTTGAACTACATAATTGCAAGCATCAATGCAAAAAGCTCTGTTTTTTCCTTAATAGAAGGTATGTACACCTTTTCTTGGGTTGTATGCATTCCGAATTGAATCGGTCCGAATGCATCTACTGCAGGAACGCCATAATAGCAAAACCAGTTTGCATCTGTGGCAGTCGGCTCAGCCATTTCTTCTATTGTAATTCCAAGTATTTCTCCTGCTTTTGCCGCAATCTCATAAGCCTTATGCCCCATTTCACTCTTTTCCAGAGCAGGAAACAACATTCTATGGCTTACCGTTGTCCGACACACTGGGTCTTCATTATCCATTGCCAACGACTCAATATTAGTTTCTGCCTCTTCAAAAGACTCATTAGTAGGCAGTCCTGCACAACAGAAGCCCATGTGTGCATCACCCGATACAACCCCGTTGGGACGTCCTCCGGATATAGGCGCAGCATTATAATATATCTGCCTGTCATAATCATTAAAGCTATAAAGTTTTAATATTTTATGCGCAAGTTCTTTATTCGCACTATGGCCCTCAAGGTATGCCCCTCCGGCATGCGCCTCAACGCCAATAATATCAAGTTCTCCAAGGATTACTCCTCGTCTTTCATTGACAACTCCATATCCTTTTTCAGTCTTCAACGCACTTTCAAATACATAAGCACATTCAGCACCGGATGCTTCTTGTTTAAATACATCTCTGCTGGTAATTGAACCTATTTCCTCGTCACAACTGTAAATCATAATGATTTCCTTATTAGGCAAAAGTCCAAGTTCGCTTGCAATTTTCACTGCAAAAGCAGAAACAGCAAAACCTGCCTTGCAGTCACCTGTGCCAAGACCGTGAAGCCAGTTTTCATCATCAATATATGGTGGATACTTTTCTGCAAATCCGGCAGGGAAAACTGTATCCAAATGTGCATTTAAAACAATCTTACTGTTTGGGTTATCAGGTTTAATGCGTGCAATCAAATGCGCACCGGTTCCTTCAAAAAACATTTCCTCCATAGATATGCCTCCAATACTTGAAAGTATCTCTCTGGCAATATCAACTACCTTTCGGTTGCCTTCAACGTTCTTAGATTCACAGTCTATTGCAGCAAATCGCTTCAGCAGGTGTACCTGTTCATCTAGATATTTCTCCGACAATTCACTAATTTTGTGTATATCCATTTGGCTTATCCTTTCCACTCGCTCACTTTACCAAATAAAAAATGCTTTCCAAAACGGAAAGCATCAATATTATTGATTAATTTCACTTTCCTACGTTGGCATTACCCAAATCAGGTTAGAAGGGTTAGGCAAATTGCCCTCTCAGCCTTTCGGCACCCCTAGCACTTTATTTAATTAATATAAAGTGTATACGTTCATTATAATTTTGTCAATCACTATAACCAAAAAACTTTCTACAAATAATTTGCAGAAAGTTTTTTGTTAACATATATAATATACTTGTTTATTTCTTATTTAAGCCTTAAATATTTCTCCCTTGTTGCCATTCCGCCTCTTATGTGCCTTTCTGCCTTATTTACCTCCAGTACACTTCTAACAGAGTGTGCAAGTTCCGGATCTATTTTCTCAACTCTGTCAGTTATGTCTTTATGTACGGTTGTCTCTAAATAGACAGACGAATAGAATTTATGAATATTATGGAACTTCATAAAACAATGTCTAAATTATAAAATAATGGACTACCACATATAAATATAAAAAACCCGGAGGCATTTGATTGAAGATTACATTTATTATCGACGAGGAAACAATATTTAAACTAAATCGCATTCTTCCATCTCTATTTGCAGAAATTATTCTCTCAAACTATTCCCCAATAGTATAAGTCAACTTTTAATAATCATAACCGAAAGGATGTGGGAAGGTATGCCTTTGCCGAAGATACGAGTTGCCGCATACTGTCGCGTCTCTACGGATAAAGAAGATCAGCTTTCAAGTCTTGATATGCAAAAGAATTTCTTTGAAGATTATTCACAGCAAAACAACTATCAATTGGTAGAACTTTATACAGATGAAGGTATAAGCGGTACAAAGCTAAAGAACCGCAAAGCATTTAACCAAATGATGGAGGACGCAAAGTCAGGCAAATTCAGTATAGTTTTTGTAAAAGATATTTCTAGGTTTTCTAGGAATGCTGTTGACTTTCTGCAAAGCATTCGAGAGCTAAAATCACTTGGCATTCAATGTCGTTTTGTTAATTCCAATCTGTCAACCGAAGACGGAGAATTTACTTTAGGAATACTTGCACTTATGGCACAGGAAGAAAGCTGTAATATGTCAAAAAGAGTTAAGTTTGGCAAAACAAAAAATGCAATGAACGGAAAAGTCCCAAATTTAGTATATGGGTATGATAAAACTGCTGGCAAACTGTTCTCTTTGTCAATAAACCCAACTGAGGCTATAACAGTTAAAAGAATATACAGCATGTATACAAATTCCGGCTATGGCGCAAGTAAAATAGCTCAAATATTAAATTCTGAGGGTTATCTTACAAAAAGGTCTTGCAAATGGAGTCAGAATGCAGTCAGCAGAATTTTATCCAACCCAATTTACATAGGACAAGTTGTTAACGGAAAAGAAGAAGTTCAGGATTTTTTAACCGGAAAAAGGCAAAAACGCGCCAAGGACAATTGGTATGTTACTTACAATCCCGAACTAATTATTATACCAAAAAAACAGTTTTTAAAAGCTCAGGAAATTCTAAGTAGCCGTCATGATGCCTTTAAAATAACAAAGAAACGGCAAAGCAGCAAAAATGTGTTCAGCACTCTTATTAAGTGTAACAACTGCGGATACAGTTTTCGACGGATTAATATTGAGCGCTCATCTGCAATGTACACAAAATGGGTGTGCTGCGGCACAAATGCTAAAGGTACAGATTTTTGCAATAATCGAACAAAAATTGATGAAACTGAACTAACAAATGCCATATGTCGCTATCTTATCGGCATTATTTATGATAAGGACAAGTTTATTTCAGATACCGCAAACGAAATAAGAAAAAAATACAATGAAAATACTCCTGTTGTTTCTGCTGATAAAATAAAGAAAAACCTTGATAGGTTCAAAAAAGCAAAAGGTAAGCAGACAGAAATGTTTGAGTCGGATATTATAAATATAGCTGAACTAAAGGAGCGAACAAAAAATCTAAATGGCGATATTCAAAAGTGCCTGAATCTTCTTGATTCAATTAATAATTCTAAGAATGAAGACCATATCGCAAAAATTATAAACCAGCATTGCACTGATATACATTCAATTATAAACTGTCAATTCATGGACAACCTGTTGCTTAAAAAATTTTTAGATAGAATCACCGTATCTGAAGATGGTGATATAAAAGTTTATTTTAAAATTTAATCTATATCTTTAAATTTAAAGGCAGAGTACCTGAAAAATCAGTTGCTCTGCCTTTAATATATCTTAATAGCTATAATATTTTAATTATTTTAAAGAAGCAATATACGCCTCAGCAACATCAAGAACATATTCCTGACAGTTTAATCCTGCCTGTTTAAAGCTTACAGCAGGTGTATCAGTACGCATACCCGAATTAGATACTACTCTAATACCAAGGCATGGAACATTAAATGTCTTACAAATTTGAGCTGCTGATGCACTTTCCATTTCCTCAACTGTATCGCCGTATGTCTCATGAAGCCATAACATTCTGTCATACTGGTTATTCCATTCATCACTTGAAGCAATTACGCCACGAACGACATTATTTTTATATTCACCCTCAAAAGCTTCTGAAACACTTTCGGCAGCAGTAATAAGTTTTTCATCACCGGGGTAGTAAAGCTGTTTAGCAAACTTGCCTTGAGTACTGTCAAAGCTATAAGTGCCCCCCATTGTTATAGCTTTGTAGTCAACTCCCTTGTCCTTTGCAGATGAGTCGCTCTTCCATGATGCATAATTATAAGCCTTTTCACCAAGAACAATATCCCCAACCTTTATTTCAGGGTCATGTCCGCCGCTTGTACCTTGATTTATTACTGCGATAGGGTTAAAGTACTCAATTGCAAGAGCTGTTGTAACAGCTGAGTTTGAAAGGCCCTGTTCAGTCTGAGAAACAACAACAGGATACCCATTAATTGTGCCTGTCCAGAACTGGTAGTTACCGATTTGTACTTTCTGTGCATTTTCAAGATTTTCAACAAGGACATTTACTTCACAGAACCACATAGCACCCTGAATAAGAAGAGGACGCAAGTTCTGATCATATGTCACCTCAAATCCAGTTTCTGCAATCTCTGCCGGATTTATTGAAATATACTTATTAATATAGTTATCAGCTACAGTAAGAACGTATTGCTGGCAGTACTGAGCAGCCTTATAGAAAGAATTTTCTTCTGTAGGTGCAGGATTTACTGCTGTATTAGAAATAACTCGTATTGCAAGATAAGGAACATCATATGTTTCGCAAATAGATGCAACACTGTTGCTCTCCATTTCCTCACATGATGAGCCGAAGAACTTGTTAAGGAATACCATTCTATCATATTGGTTATTCCATTCATCAGAAGTACCGATTGTTCCCTTAACTACATCCCCGTTTTTATATGTATCAGCTACATTCTCGGCTGCAGTCAAAATAGTTTTATCACCATCATACACTGATTTATTTGCAAATTCACCTTTTTCAGGATCATATGCCTGTACACCAATCTGAGTAAGTGCTGTATAATCCACTCCTTTTCCTTGTGCAGAAGCAACACTCTTCCATGCTGAATTTGGAGATGTATGCTCACCAAGAACAATGTCATACACAGTAAGCTCAGGATCATGTCCGCCGCTTGTACCCTGATTGATAACAGCAATAGGATCAAAGTAATCAATCGCCAGCGCAGTTGCAACAGCTGAGTTCGACACACCCTGCTCTGTCCGGGAAACTACTACAGGATATCCCTTGTATGTTCCTTTAACATAATAATATTCTCCAAGCTTAACTTCCTTCTTATTCTCAACGGCATCTAATAACAGATTGATTTCCATATCCATAGCGCCCTGTATAAGGAGAGGCTTTCTAACTTCCTCATCTGCCACAACAACCTTATTATTCTCGCTATCCCATAACACATTGTAACCAAGTGCCTCTGCAATATAACGACAAGGTGCATAAATTCTGCCAGATACAATAACGGCCTCTGTGTCCATTTCAGCTGTCGTAAACTCTTCGCCAGCATTATAAACATATTCTTTAGTTCCAAGAGTAAATGATACTGTTTTTTCTACTGTCTTTGATAATAATTGAGCTGTCTTAGAATCTGCATCCCATTTGACATCTACATCAAGCGCCTCTGCAACAGCCCTAATAGGAACTAAAGTACGACTGTTGGCATCAATAAAAGGTGCTCCAGTTGCATCTCCAAAAACAATGTCTGTTCCTTTTCCGTCTTTTACTACTTCAACCCCAATGGATGAGGAAGCTTTTTCCGCCGCGAAGGAAGTCATAGGTACAGTACTGAGTACCATTGACATTGCTATAGCAGCGGAGAGTAACTTCTTAAATTTCATTATACTACCCCCTTAAAAAATAATAGACATCTCATACTTCTCTTGCTCAAATAAAATTATAACATGAAATATTTTCCAATACAACTATTATGCCCTCCCGCTAAGATACCTTTCTTTATTTTAGCAGCGAGAACATAACGGTGCAGCCATTATCAACTGCTGATTTTATTGATATCCTTCCGCCGTGCTTTTCTATAATATTCTTTACTGTTGCAAGCCCAACGCCCGAGCCCTCATACTCAGTATCCGGATGCATTCTGTTGAAAAGTTCGAATATATTTACTGCACCCTCCATATCAAAACCCGCACCATTGTCAGTGAATTGAAAAATATATTTTTCTGCTGTCTCCTCATAGTCAATAATAATTTCCGTATACTGTTTTTTTGCGGAATACTTGACAGAATTGGACATTATATTATGCACGGCACACATCAAGAGAAACTCATCGGCCATAACAACAGGCAGCCTTGGCATATTAACACGTATATCTCTTTCCGGATTCAATATCTTTATTTCATCTATATCTGCTTCAACAAGCTTATTCATATTAACACGAACAAGCTTTAGCTTCTGAGATTTCATTTTGGAATACTCCAATATGTCCCCAATAAGCTTCAGCGATTTCCCACAGTACATAGTTATATTATCAACAGCATACTCTGACTCTTTGGTCAAATCCTCCTCGTTTTCTTCTTTTATTATGTCATTATATAAACTTATTGCTCTCAGTGGAGCTTTGAGTTCATGAGCAACCGTATAGCAGAATTTTTCCAGTTCATTATTTGCTTCCTGTATTTTCTTTGTTCTTTCCAAAACACGGTTTTCAAGCTCATCATTCATACTCCTTATCTTTTCATTAAGTTCCATTTCATCTGTAATATCCTTCGCAAACGCAGAAATATCGCATTTTCCGTCTCCTAATTCTATCCAATGAAGTTTTAGGTTGTAATATCTTTTTGAGTCGCTGTCAAAATATTCTGCACAATAATCTTTATTATCAATCGTCTTATCAAAGTAATCTTCCCACAAATCCCGTTCTTCTTTATTAAAAAAGTCAATAAAATTCATAGCCTCATAGCCCTCATTTTTTCTTCCGAAAAAATATTGTGCCGCACTGTTGTATGTCAGAAGTTTCCCTGTATCTCCGCTGACACACCATATTAAATCATTGCTGGATTCAAAAACCGCTCTTTGAATTTCAGCCATTTCAAGCTTGTCCTGTTCCTGTGAGTATTTATAATTAAGAAAATGCAGTATAAAGTCACCAGCAAACAATACCAAAATTTCTTTTAGAAGCATAAGTTGTATATTCCCGATATTGCTCTGATAGGAATTAACTGAAAATGATATAAAAAGCATATTATTTGTACCGCTTCCGGTTGAAATAGTAGCCGCTAGACCTGCGACCAGCGCAATAATCATAATTATTTTATAGTTATTGCTGTCATATCCGGAAACCTTTTGTCCCTGTAGTTTTCTAAGGCTTGGAAGACAAAGAACAATATTTAATGCAAATACATATATAGTCATTATCTCAGCTGTTAAAGTTGTATTAGCATTTATTATATTATCTGGAAGATACGAAAAGGCATATGTAAAATACGAATGGTTAAATCCAACTAAGAATCGGACAAAATATTTGTTTAAAGGAAGATACAGTATCAAAAATATAACTTGGCAAAAATACTGAGCAAAAAATGGCAGACTGCCTTTTTTTATTAAGTCCCTGCATACTCCGTTTAAGAATGACCAAACCAAAATAATTATTGATAATGCCATGTTTGACCAGCCATTAGTAGTAACGGCAACAAAAGGCATAAACATAGCCAATCCCGGCAAACAACAAATAAACGCATACTTTGCCCCAAATACCATTGCCACAAAAATAGGAATAATCATTCCAGGCAAAAAATAAAGGTCATATGCGTTATCCAAGGGCACCGCAAAATAAGCCGAAATAAATGCGGCAATTCCGAGAACCCATGATATTATTTTCATTCGCTTCGGAGAGATCATACATTTCCTCCTTACTGCGCTTTGTCAGGATAAAGTATTGACGGCCATGGTTCTGGTTTAATAGGTTCATCGGACTCATATACAATATCAGCCTTACCATTATGCACAATCGCAAATCGTGAATAAAGCCATGTGCAGTGGTTATCTTCATCAACTTTTATCTTACCCTGCGGAGCATTGAACTCCAATCCGGCAAAAGCTTTAATGAGTGCATCTGTATCGTTTACATCATCAACCTTTTTCATTGCCTCTGCCAATAAATAACAGCTATCATATGTTGACTCTGCCGCAGTTGAAATGGTTGTTCCGTCCGTGACATAATCATTATATTTTTTTACAAACTCTCTGCTGGCTTCAGTATCAAGTGAAGAAAAATAATTCATGGATGCATACGTACCTTCAGAACATTCAGCTCCTATTTCTTTTAAACTCATTTCATCGGTTGTTATTGATGCTATTGGACATTCTGCAGTATCAAAACCTTTTTGATAATACTGCTTGTAAAAAGAAATAACAGAATCCCCTATCAAGTCACAGTAAATAAAATCCGGATCAGTATCTTTTATTTGTTCCAATACGCTGTCAAAGTCAATACTTCCCACCGGCACATAAACCTCTCCGCATATTTCCCCTCCGTTTGAATCAATTATCCTTTTAGCCTGCTTATTGCATGTTACAGGGAAAACATAGTCACATCCTATTAAAAATACTTTTTTCCCACACTTTTCCATAAGCCAAGGTATGTATTCGGTTGCCTGCTGGTTTGGCATCGCTCCCGTATAAATTACATTAGGGTTTATTTCCTCCCCTTCTGTATATGTTGGATAAATAAGCAGTGAATTATATTCCTTAAGTACAGGAAGGGTTGCCTGTCGGCTTGCAGATGAATAACACCCTACCGTAGCCGAAACATTATATTTTGTAATAAGCTCTTTTATCTTTGTTTTTGCCAGTTCGGGATTAGATGAATAATCAGTTGCAATATAATTAATTGTTTTGCCGTTTACTCCGCCGTTTGCATTGATTTCGTCAAACGCAAGCTTTGCAGCGTTGATCATGGATTTTTCAACAAGCGATGATGTTCCTGTTTCAGAAAAAAGTATTCCTACATTAATAGTATTATCCTCTATATTCGCACTTTGGCCCGTTTCATTATCAAAGGTTTCCCTGTATTTGCCTATCCAAGCAAGTATAAGGCAGCAAACTAAAGCTATAATTATTGCTGTCGCTAGAAATTTTTTATTATACCTCATAACATCACCCTTAATAGTTAAATAACAGGTCTCTAACCTAAATTAATTTTATTCATTCTTCGGTAATCCGACAGCGTAAAGCCAAACATATTTTTGAATATCCGACCCATATACTTGCAATCATCATATCCAAGCTTTTCAGCGATTTCTGTTATATTCCAATCTGTTTCAGTCAAAAACTTCTTTACAATCTGCATTTTAAGAAGAGTAACATAGTCAACAAAAGACTTTCCCATATTTTTCTTAAAGCTGTGACTCAAATACGTATTGCTGACAAAACATACATCAGATATATCTGTAAGCGTCATTTTCTCAAATATGTGATCAAAAATATAAATTACAACTGTTTCAGATAAGCCTGACATATTAGACGGATAATAGTTTTTTATAGCAGCATATATGTCCATCATATATTTTTTAAACACTGCTGCCGACATAAACCAATCGTCCGTTTGGATAATCATCTTACATTTTTCCTCAACATTGCCGATTATCATTGATATTTTTCTTTTCTTTTTAACTATTGAATTGTAAATCTGTCTTGTTACTTCAGTGAGCATTACTGCGCCTCTTACAAAATCATCCTCTGCATAACGGCGGCATTTCACAGAAATATCATTTATCAGACTCTCTAATTTGGCTCCGCTGTTTACAATTGTATCAGCAATTATTTCACATTCGGAACTAAAGATATTTTCCTCAGTTACGGATTCATCAATATATTTCATTGCCCTTCCAAGCACCTTATCAAGAGAATCCTCCTTTACAGGCTTTACAATGTAGTCAAAAGCTCCAAGTACGATTCCCTTTCTTGCATACTCAAAATCAGCATATTCGCTCAACAGTATTACACATTTGCACAGTTCTTCATTTTTAACGTATTTAAGTAATTCAAGACCGTTCATTTTCGGCATTTTAATATCAGTAAGGAGAATGTCGACATGATTATTTCGTAAGAAACGCAGAGCCTCCAGACCGTTATCGGCTTCGCCCTGAAGATTAATATTTGTCTGGTTTTGCCAGCACTTCAATCGCTTCAATTGTTTCCTAAATATTTCGTAATCATCTACAAGCATAACATTAGTCATCGGGCATTCCTCCGTTCCGATATTCTTATACCGCAAGATATTTTTTTATAATTTCATCACTTAAATCATCCATAGCACCCTCAGATACTACTTTCCCCTTCTGTAAAATTACATATTTCTTTCCTATTTTTTTTGCAAATTTAAGATTCTGCTCAACTATAACGAGGGTAACATTCATTTCTTTTCGTATTCTTTCAAGTATAGCTGCAATTTCTGCCACTATATTTGGCTGAATACCTTCTGTCGGTTCATCGAGAAGCAGTATTTTCGGGTTTGACATAAGAGCTCTTGCAATTGCAAGCTGCTGCTGCTGTCCGCCTGATAGTACTCCTCCCTTTCTTTTAAGATGAACCTCCAACGCAGGGAAAAAGTCAAGCACTTTATTTTTCTGTTCAATAAGATCTGCTGTATGTGCGTATCCGCCCAAATCCAAATTCTCTTCAACGGTTAAATCAGGTATTATTTCCCTGCCCTGCGGAACATACGCTATTCCCTGTTTGGAGCGTAAATGAGGCATTGACTTTGATATATCTGAACCTTCCAAAATGATATTTCCTTTTTCCAGCGGAAGCACACCCATAATTGCTTTTAATAATGTAGTTTTTCCTACACCGTTTCGTCCAAGGATAGCAATCTTGTCACCATCATCAATGTTAATACTCAAACCATTTATAACTTTGCTTTTACCATAGTTAACCTTAATATCATTTACTTCCAGCATTAGAATCCCTCCCCGTTTTCATCCTGCAAATAAACTTTTACTACTTCGGGATTATTTTTTACTTCGCTGAACGTACCGTTGGCAAGAACTTTTCCCTGATGGAGCACAGTCACTGTTTCCGCAATTTGTTCAACAAACTCCATATCATGTTCTATTACGATGAGGGTATGATCTCCGGCAAGCTTTTTAACCAGTTCACCTGTTTTATATGTTTCCATATCGGTCATTCCAGCCGCAGGCTCGTCAAGTATGATAAGCTTCGGTGACTGAGCAATTACCATTCCTATCTCCAGCCACTGTCTTTGTCCATGTGAAAGTTCTGTAGCCATCATATCTTTATTGTCGTAAAGCTGTATAAGCTCTAATACTTCTTTAATTTCTGCCTTGACCTTTTCATTTCTTCTATAGGCAAATGCTTTCGAAATAGTTGTATATCCTTTTAATGCTATTTCAATATTTTCATATACCGTCATATTTTCAAAAACATTGGGTCCTTGAAATTTTCTGCCAATATTATATTCAGAGGCAATTACTCCCGGCTCTTTACCTGCAATATCCTTTCCTGAATACAATATACGCCCAGATGTAGGCTTAGTCTTTCCTGTAATCAAGTCCATTAATGTGCTCTTGCCTGCACCATTGGGGCCTATAATTACGTGAATCTCCCCTTCATTCACCTTCATGTTTACTCCGCTTACGGCATGAAAGCCTGAAAAGGAAACGCTTAGATCCTGTATATCCAAAAGCAAGTTATCAGTCATGAACTATACCTCCTTACCGCCCGAAAAAGCAGGACTCTTCTCCAATGTCTTCTTTTTCTCAACTTGACTTTTTCTATGAATCCAACTGTCAATAATCTGACCTATTATCCCATTTGGTATAAAAAATATAATTACAAGCATTACTCCACCAAGAATGAGCTGCCAGTAAGATGAACATTTTTCAGAAAGAATACTCTGTGCCCAGTTTATAATTAAAGTTCCAATCACGGCGCCGGTAAGATTCCCTCTCCCTCCTACGGCTATCCATACAACCGCCGCAGTAGAAGCTGCAATGCCTATATCTTCTGTAGTTATTGTACCCGTTGCAGGTGCATAAAGTACTCCTGCAAGGCCTGCAAGAGCTCCTGAAATAGTAAAAATCAATATTTTAAAATTGGAAACCTTGTACCCAAAAAATCCAAGCCTCGGTTCATTCTCACGGATTGATGTGGCTACCTTTCCGATTCTGCTGTTTGTAAGCCATATGCAAAAAAGGAATACTAACGTTGCTATTACTAGCACTACATAATAATATTGAATTCTGTTTAATGGTTCTCCTGCATTCACAGAAAATCTTTTTATACCCTGAAGTCCATTAAAACCGTTTGTATATTTTTGTATATTAATAACGAAGTCCTTAAAAATCTGGGCAAGCGCAAGTGTAATAATTGTGAAGAACACACCCTTTATTTTACTTGAAAATATAAAGTATCCAAGCAGAAGCGCAAACAGTGCCGGGACTATAATTCCGATAATTGCCGCTGCAATAGGGTTGTGCAGAGGTGCATAAAACCAAGGCAGTTCAGTAATGCCTTCCCTTGTCATGAAAGCAGGAACACCGTTTTGTATCTGATAGCAAAGACCTATCATATATCCACCCAAACCGAATAACACCGCATGCCCAAGACTCAAGAGACCTGTAAAGCCCCATAATAAATCCAACGAAAGTGCAAATATTACATAACAAAGATAACGACCCATCATTTCAACTCTGAATTCCTTTGTGAAAATAGGAAAAACTATTAAAAAAATCAATAGCGCTATATCTATGTATCTGTTAATTGCAAGTTTTCCTGTTCTTTTACCAATACCAGTCATGTAATTACCTCCTTTCCTTTTGGAATAATCCCTCTGGTTTAAATCTGAGTAGTACAATTACTGCCATAAATATGAAAATTTTTGCCCATGTCTCATTTAAGAAGCCTGCAAGTATTGTTCTGCCTTCACCCATTATTCCTGATGAAGCCGCAACTCCAATCACAGACTGAACTCCACCCAAAACTACTGTAAGGAATGAGTCCGTAAGGTAAACGGAACCCATTGTATATGAAACTCCTATTGTAGGTGCAAGGACGCAGCCAGCAATTCCTGCAAGACCTGCGCCATATGCAAAGGTGAAGGTATCAATTGTTGATGTTTTAATTCCAAGGCATTCAGCCATTTGTCTGTTCTGCGTAATTGCACTTACCTCTTTGCCAAACTTTGTTCTTTTAAAGAAAAGTATTGTAAAAATTAAAAGTCCGATTGAAATTGAAACAACAAATATGTTGTAATATGGTATTGACACTTTTCCAAGATTAAGTACGCCTGGTATCGGCATTGGAACATTCTGTGACAATGGCCATATGATTCTGGCTACCTCTGTGAGTATTATTGACAACGCATATGTAGCAAGAATTGTCTCGGTTGGTTTTGCATAAAGTCTTTTTATAATAAAAATTTCCGTTAAAGCTCCAAAAATTGCTGTAACTATAAACGCAATTACAATTGCTATAAAAAACGGAAGATGAACTATGCCTGTGGCAATATAAGCACAAAAACCACCTATCATAATCATTTCTCCATGAGCCATATTAATTACGTTCATAAGCCCGAATATAATAAGAAGTCCAAGTGCCGCAATAAGTAGTACTGCTGACTGGTTCAATCCATTAACCATCTGAGATATTAAGGTTGCCATCCATATCACTCCTTTTCATAATAATTTAAAATCCAGCCCCCACTCGTCACTGAATGGCAGCTGGATTTTAACTAAATAATTACTGCGGATAGCAAATCGGATCGCTCCAATCAGGCATACAGTTATTATCTGCATACTCAGGATAAAGAACTGCAGGCCAAGGCTCCGGTTTTATAGATGCATCCGATGAATATACGATGTCAAACTTACCATCATGGATTTTTGCAAATCTTGTGTTAAGCCAAGTACAGTGGTTTGCTTCGTCAACCTTGATTTTGCCCTGAGGAGCATCAAACTCAAGCCCGCTGAATGCAGCAATAAGTGCATCAGTGTCTGAAGGATCATCAACCTTTTCAAGAGCTTCTGCAAGTAAATAGCAACTTGAGTAAGCAGACTCTGTTAATACTGTTACAACAGTACCATCTTTATATAAGCTATTATATTTTTCTACAAATGCATCTGATGCTTCTGTTCCCAGAGTTGAGAAATAAGGCATTGAAGCATAATGTCCTTCAGCATAATCTGCACCGATTGCCTGAAGATTACTTTCATCTATTGATATAGAGCAGATAGGTGTTTTTTCGGCATCAAGCCCATACTGTTCATAATTTTTATAGAACGCTGTGTTTGAATCGCCAACAACATCTGAATATACGAAATCTGCTCCTGAGTCTTTAATTTTATTACATACTGTTGAAAAATCAGTTCCGCCAAGAGGAACATATTCCTCACCAACAACCTCACCGCCGTACATTTCGATTAACGCACGAGCTTCTTTGTTACATGTTTTAGGGAATACATAATCAGAACCTACAAGAAATACCTTTTTGCCAAGGTTTTCGAGAAGATATGGTACGAATTCCGTTGCCGACTGGTTTGGCATACTTCCTACATAAATACAGTTAGGATGAACTTCCTCGCCTTCAGTAAATGTAGGATATACAAGAAGTGAATTTTCTTCTTTAAGTGTCGATAGTGTTGCCTGACGGCTTGCAGATGTACAGCAACCTACTGTAGCAACAACCTCATCCTGCTGAATTAATTTCTTTATTTTTTCTGTGCAGGTAGCCGGATCTGATGCATAATCTTCATGGATATACTCAACCTGCTTACCATTAATACCGCCTGCGGCATTAATTTCATCAAATGCCATTATGCAGGCATTTGTCATTGTTTTTTCCATGAGAGCCGTTGAACCGGTATCTGAAAACAGAATTCCTACCTTAATAGTATCCCCCGAAGCAGAAGCTGAACCCCCTGCGCTTGAAGCTGATGAAGATGAACCGCAACCTGCAGTTCCCAAAACCATCATTGTTGAAAGTCCCAGTGCCATGCACTTTGTTAAAAGTTTTCTTTTCATTTTGATCTCCCCATTTCTGTGTAGTCACTTGTAGTTACTGTGCTGTCTAATCAATGACATGTTATAAATTACTCTTCATAAGGTATCCCAGGAATAGGCGCCCACTTAACTCCGGGAAGTCTCCTTGTAATTTCCTCAACCCTTTGCTGAGTACCATCCGGGTCATTTACCCAGTTTCGGTAGAACTCAAACTGGCATTCGGGATTGCCATATCTGTCTTCATTTGAGTTAATTGTTCCTGTATATCCTCTATGAAGTAATTTATAAAGATGATTTTGTGACTGCCAGTTTGCTCGCGCGTCTCTTATAGAACTTACTGATAACTGAGCATACTGGTAGCTGTTTTCCTCTGTGCCACAAATTCCAAGCACTCTGCCGTCGAATCCACAGATTGATGAATGACCAAAATACGAATAAACTCCGTCATATCCGGAAGCATTTGCTACTGCTGCATATACGTTGTTGCACCATGCCATAACAGGTACAACATTAATTTCCTGCTGATTTGCCGGGTACATATAACCCTGACATCTTACAATCAATTCAGCACCTCTCATAGCGCAGTCACGCCAAATTTCCGGATAATTTCCGTCATCGCAAATTATCATGCTTACCTTCAAGCCCTTAGGGCCTTCTGTTACATAAGTACTGTTTCCGGGATACCATCCTTCAATAGGTGTCCAAGGTATCATTTTTCTATATTTCTGAACTATTTCTCCTTTGTCATTTATTAATATTAATGTGTTATACGGAACTTTATTAGGGTGTTCCTCATGTTTTTCACCCGTAAGTGAAAAAACTCCCCATACTTTGTTTTCGATACATGCTTCTTTGAAAATCGCGACCTCGTCACCGTCCGTTGTAGCCGCTAACGCCATCATTTCATTAAAGTCATACATAATGCCATGCGTACTGTATTCTGGAAAGATTACTAAGTCAAGTCCGGGAATACCAACCTTTAATCCACTGATATAGTTCTTAATTTTGTGACAGTTCTCAATAATTTCCTCTTTGGTGTGCATACGTGGCATCTTCCAGTTAACAACTGCAACGCCGACACAATCCTCGCTTGATGAAATATCTCCGTGTGTCATACCAGTACCTCCGTTGTCTTAAAATTTTGTCTGCATCATAAAGAAAACAAAAAAGGCACAAGCCTGTATTTTGGTACTTTTCAGTACCTGCAGGTCTATGCGCCTTTGCATTTGTCGTTTATGCCGCTGTGTTTGAATGTGCATTTATAATATTCTCAAAACACATTTTAAGTAAACGGATAATTTTTTTATTTAGGAGGAAAATTTTTAACTGTTTATAAAAATCTTAGAAAAAACCTCTTGATTTTTATATAGTGGATTATTTTTATAATTATATATAAAATCTTTAACATTTCAAGTAAAATATTTGACTTTGAAAAAATCGGGGTGTAATAATGATTAATAAGTTTTACAGGACATTGATTTTTATTATTCTATAACACATTAATCATTGACATCGTATAGGAGGAATAGTATGGGAAATGTCATTACAATCACCCGAGAATTCGGCAGTATGGGACGAGTAATAGCTCGTTTGGTTGCTGAAAAGATGAATTACAAATATTATGACCGCGACATAATAGAACTTGCTGCCAAGGAACTCAGAGAAAATATAGCTGAATTATCAGCCTTTGAGGACAAAAAAATCTCCGTTTTTCAGAAAATGATGTATCCTTTAGGACGTGGAACATCCTCAATGCAGAACAAGATCTACGAAATGGAAAAAAGTGTAATCCTTGATTTAGCCTCATCAGGGAATTGCGTAATTGTAGGAAGGTGTTCCGACTATATTCTGTATGAGTCTAAGCACCCCACTATGTTAAGCGCTTTCATTTATGCACCTTATGATAAACGAATAATATCATGCGAAAACGAGCTTGGTTTAAGCCAAGAAATGGCTGAAGATTATGTAGAAAATGTAGATAAAGCAAGACGTGATTTTTATAAGTTACATACTGGTGTATCTTTTTATTCAACTAAATATCGTCATATTATGCTTGACAGTTCAATAGCATCACATGAAGTGTGTGCCGAAATTATCTGTTCAGCTGCCAAAAATAAATATAGTCTTATATAAGAAAAAGGAGAGGTGTTTTTATGAAAGATATTTGTACCGTATCTGTTGTTACATTCAATCCCGTGTGGGGAAATAAAGAAGCAAATCTTAAGCGTATCAAGGAATATATTGAATGTGCTGCAAAAAAAGGCAGTGACATTGTTATTTTCCCGGAAATGGCTCTTACCGGCTATGATGATGAAGCCGATAAATCGCTTAAAGAAAAAATGCAGTATAAGCTTTCCGAAACTGTTCCCGGTCCCAGTACAGAAGAAATCGGGGAACTTACTAAAAAGCTTGGCATATATGCAATTGTTGGTATGCCTGCAAAAGATGATAACGATCCCGATACTTTATACAATGCTTTGGCTGTTTTTTCACCAGAAGGAATTGTTGGAGCATACCACAAAATGCACTTGCCTGCTCCTGAACCCAACTGGGCTACAAGAGGAGACAGTCCGTTTATACTTGAAACAGAGTGGGGCCCTTTTGGCATTGCTATTTGTTATGATAACTACTGCTTCCCCGAATTAATGCGCTATTATGTATCAAAAGGCTGCCGCTTGAGTGTTAATAGCACCGCCCTCGCTCACTGCCACGGTCCATACCTCGGTTCACCTACACTGGAATCTGCGGTTGTTCAGAATGGAATTTACATAGCATCGGCAAACCTCGGAGGACTTGATGTTGAAAACTATTTCTGGGGAGGAAGTTCCATTATAGGACCTGGACAGAAGCATGCATGGTCATACTATTATTATGCAGGCCGCAAATTCACAGACGAGGATGCTCCTGAATGCGAAATGTTTACATCTACAATAGATTTATCACTTTCTTCAAGATATGCGTTCAAATTTAATCCTGATGTTAATGGAACTGACTGGCGTCCCGACAAGTACATTGAGATGCTCAAGGATACAATGTCAAGTCCTGATTACGGCAAATAATTACGGTATTAATAAGACCCTAATTGTATTCTCATAAAATACTTTACTTTCATAAAGAGGGTGTCTCTCTTGTCATAATATGGCTTTGAGGAGCATCCTCTTTATAAATGTTATCAAATATTAGATAACATAATTATAAATATTTTGACTTTTACAATATTACATTTTATAATCATAATTATTGTATACTTCATACTTATTATATTAAAGAGGGGAAACAATTATTATGTCAGCAGTCAAACGTCCTATTATGACTATGAAGCATCAGATTTATCAGATTATAAAAAAAGAAATATGTGACGGAAATTATCTTCCGGGTCAGTGGCTTCAGGAAAAAGAACTTGCTGAAAAAATGAATGTAAGCAGAAGCCCTGTAAGAGAGGCTTTAAAACAACTGGTAGATGAAGGCCTTGCAATTGAATATCCAAATAAAGGTGTATTTGTAAAAGAATTTTCATCTAAAGACATAGAGGAAATCTATGATGTACGCATAATGCTTGAAAGCTATGCAATAAAAAATTCAGTTAAAGTCATTACTAGTATAAACTTTAAGGATCTCATGGAAATTCTGCAGAATCTTTCGGATTGTTATGAAAAAAATGATATTTCCAATTATATAGAATATGACACTCAGCTTCATCAGTATATTGTAAAGCTCGGAGGAAACAGTCTTGTATCTGATATTTACAAACGAATTTATTCGCAAGTTCAGCAATTTAGAATTTACTCTCTTACAACAAAAAAGAGATTTGATGATTCTATAATTGAGCACAGAAAAGTTGTTGAAAACCTGATTGCAAGCAACTGGAAAGAAGCAGATCGGATAAACCGTATACACCTAGCCTTGGCAAGAGAAGAAATAATAAATCACATAGAATCAACCAGACCGGTAATTACTGACGATACAGAAGAACAATTCTAATCAAAAATATTGCATAAATGCTATAAACAAAAGTAAACGGCAGAACCATTAATTGGCTCTGCCGTTTAAAATTAAATCTATTTTATTAGATTACGGGACCGAGGCAGTGAATATCAATTGAAGTAAAATACTGAATAGCTTCATTTTTTGTCATTTCACCGCTTAATGTTCTAAGCAATTTTGCGAAAGCTTCTTCGCCTACTTCTTCAATGGTTTTTTGTCCTGTTATAATCAAACCACCGTTTACGTCCATATCATTCTGCATTCTCTCATATGTATTGGGATTTCCACAGATTTTGATTACGGGCATGCTGGGGAAGCCCTGAGGTGCCCCACGTCCGGTTGAGAACATCATGCACTGTGCACCTGTTGCAGCCATACCTGTAAGGATTTCAGGCTCACGGCCCGGTGTATCTTTAATCCAAAGACCTTTTTGTGTTGTAACTCTTTCGGGATATTCAAGTACGCCCTGAATAGGTTTACTTCCTGACTTCATAATTGCTCCAAGAGATTTTTCTTCAATGCTTGAAAGTCCGCCCTCAATATTACCTGGTGTAGGCTGACCTTTTCTCATATCACAGCCAAGTGATTTAGCCCTTGTTTCCATAGCTTCAACAATCTGATATATTTTATCTCCAACTTCTTTTGTAACAGCTCTACGGGCAAGAAGATGCTCTCCGCCAATGAATTCTGTTGTTTCACCAAAAATAACAGTAGCACCGAGGTCTACAAGCTTGTCTGCAACATAACCGATAACACAGTTTGAAGCCATACCGCTTGTTGTATCAGATGCACCGCATTTAATAGACATGACGATTTTTGATACGTCAACGGGTTGCCTTTGTAAAGAAGATGCTTCAATAACAAGCTGTCTCGCTATGTCTGTTCCAGCCTGTATTGCCTTGCTTACGCCGCCAATCTCCTGAATATGTATTATCTCAACATGTTTTCCTGTAGCAGAAATTTCTTTAACCATACGCTCATGGTCAGTACCTTCACATCCAAGACTTACAACTAATACTGATGATGTATTAGGACTGCACCCGAGGCTGATAAGCGTATCCGTAACTCTTTCAAGATCCGGAGGAAGCTGACAGCATCCCTGATGATGTAAATATGTAACTGTACCTTGAACCTGATGGCAAATCGCCTGAGCAACGTCATTCGCACAAGTAACACTGGGAATAACCGCTACAAGATTACGAGATCCAACCATTCCGTCAGGACGTACATAACCCATAAATTCCATAGTTTATTTCTCCTTCCTTATATATACGAATGTATTATTTCTTCCAGTCTCCACGTCCACGCATACTGTCAAGGTTATGAACATGAACATACTCACCTTTTTTGATGTCCATTGTTGCAATGCCGATTTCTTCTCCGTACTTAATGATAAGTTCATCTTTTTTGATGTCCTTTATAGCAATCTTATGCCCGTAGGGAACATCTCCGATTACTACTGCATTTTCCGAATTACCTTTTTTATCACGAATTTCAACTTCTGTTCCATCTTTGATGTCATTTGCAAAAATAGTTGCAACATTGTCTAAATCTGTTACTTTGAGAGCTAAATTAAGACTCATTTCCATGCTCCTTTCTATATGATCATTGCTTATACAGCAAGTACGCTGACACCATCGGGTACTATTACTACCTTTGCATCTTTTCCCTTTAACTTGTAAGCAATTTCAAGCGCCTCATCAGGTGTAGATGCAGGAATCATATTAGCCTTTTTAACCAGTTCGTGGTCAAGGAAAGTTGTTACAAGAATTAATTTATGTTTCTTAAGAATCCGTGAATAAATCTGAGGACACCACTGCTCTGCAATTGTCTCCTTTGACGGTATCTTTGAAAGATATTCATCAATTTCCTCAGGTGTACCCATAGTTATAAGTCTTTCAAAATTTGAACCGCCCATACCGTCACAGCATGAACAACACATAATGATAACGCCGTCATCACCAGCATATACTTCACCGGTTGCCGCACCCTTGGGACTCTGATAGAGGTTCTGGTCAAGAGGGTAACCTCCGTTAGAAGTAACTACGATATCTCCAACAATTGTTTCACACTGTGAAAGGCTCCTTATAAATTCTACACCCGTTTCATGAGCTTTTTCAAGGTCTCCTGCAAATGCAGCAATAATTTTCTTTTCAGCATCAAGCGCTACATTCAATATAAATCGAACATTAACAGCTCTGGCTGCAACAACCATGTCTTCATGGATAGGATTTCCTTTAAGAACTCCTGTTTTTGCATAAGGACTTGCAATAGCTGCAAAACAATGATTTTCATTAACTGTTGTTGAATTACAAATTCCGGGAAGAATACTCTTTCTTCCGCCTGAAAAACCTGCGAAGAAATGCGGCTCAATAAACCCTTCTGTAATAAGCAGGTCACACTCTACCGCAAGCTTATTTGCAAAAAATTCTGCACCTGAAGGAAGATCGCAAACCTTTGTAAACTGTTCGGGATCAAAAGCGTTGTTTGCAATGATTTTTTCGTTATCAACAATTGCATCACCGAACATCTTTCTCTGTTCCTCTTCTGTTGTAGGTCTGTGAAGGCCTGTTGCAATAAGAATAGTAATATCTGCATCAGGGTTTCCTTTTCTTAGTTCCTTAAGAAGAATAGGAAGAGTAATTTTACTTGGAACTGCTCTTGTGTGGTCACTAGTAACAATTACAATTTTTTTATTTCCTTTTGACAGCTCCGGAAGAGTTTTCTCCCCGATTGGATTGGCAAGAGCTTCTTCTACCAATTCCACCTCTCCCTTTGCAGCTTTATATTCATGCATCTTAGCTGATACTACAGCTTTAATGTTCTCTTCTGCTACATGAATATCCACCGTGTCCTTGTAATAAGGAATTTTAAATGTTTTCATTTTGTATTCCCTCCTTAAAAATCTTTATATGTATGATGTATACATGACGTATGCCCATAATTAATTATACTCCTAAAAATGCAGGAGTCAATAATTTTTAGGACATACTTATAATTTTGACATAGTACATATAGGTTTGTCAGATTGTTAATGCAATTTGCAAAAAACATTGCTTTTTTTCCTGTAAGAAAATTATATAAATGTCACAAAAAATATCCCTCGCAAAATAAATTGTACATAAAAAAACACATCATAAAAAATGAGCCGATAATCCTGCCTCAGTATTACGACTCATTCTTCTCATCTCAAATTATTTAATCTCGATACTTCTTCATTGCGTATTGCTGTCTATTTTATTACATCTGTGTGTACGGTACTTTTGCTAATTCCAAATCTCTTCGCTGTTTCACGTACGGTTGATTTTGAATTAATAATAAAATTCGCAACCTCGACTGCCCTTTCTTCTATATAACTTTTCAAAATAACACTCCCATAACAATACGTTTCGGTTATATATATGAAAAGCAATTTTGAAATATACGGACAACTGGGCTTAAATTACACACTTCAATTATAATTTTTCACAACATTTATGCTTTTGTTTGCCTGAGAATATTTCCGGCAATTACAACTCTCTGAACTTGATTTGTTCCCTCGTAAATCTGATATATTTTTGAATCCCTTAAAAGCTTTTCCACAGGGTAATCCTTGCTATAACCATATCCTCCAAGTATTTGAACAGCTTCACCGGCATTCTTAAATGCAACATCGCCGGAATAACATTTTGCAATTGCACCTTCATATCCAAAAGGAAGGCCTGCCTCTCTCAGCCTCATTGCCTGTATTACCATCTGGCGCGCAGTTTCCGTTCCGATTGCCATATCTGCCAGCATAAACTGAATAGCTTCAAGTCTGGCAATAGGCTTTCCAAAACATATTCTTGTCTTTGCAAACGCAGCTGCTTCATCAAGTGCCCTCTGTGATAATCCCACTGCAGCCGCTCCTACAAGAGGTCTTGCCATATCAAGAGTTTTCATAGCAACTTTAAATCCTTCGTTCTCTTTGCCAAGCAAATTTTCTACAGGAATATGCACATCATCAAATATTATTTCCGACGTGTTTGATGAACGTATTCCCATCTTATTCTCATGGGCACCGACAGATACGCCCTTTCTGTCTTTTTCTATAATAAAAGCGGACAACCCTCCGGCTCCCTTAGATTTATCTGTTGATGCAAAAACAATGAATATGTCGGCATAACTCCCATTTGTTATAAAGCACTTAGTTCCGTTGACAATATACTCATCACCTTTTTTTACTGCTGTGGTTTTACACGCAGCCGCATCTGAGCCAGCCTCTGATTCAGTAAGTGCAAATGATGCAAACCCACCCGGTACGATTATGTCTGCAAATTTCTTTTTCTGCTCATCAGTACCAAATAGCAACACTGGCTTCATTGCAAGAGAACTACATCCGATTCCAGTTGCAAACCCTGCATCATAGTATCCAAAAACTTCTGATATCGCAGCAGTTGTGATGGAATCAAGCCCTATACCACCGTATTCCTCGGGAAGCTCCATAATGTGAAATCCAAGTTCCATTCCTTTTTTTAAAGCCTCAAGCGGAAATATTCCTTTTTCGTCCCATTCGGCACAGTACGGTTTTACCTCTTTTTCACAAAATTCCTTTGCAAGCTGAACTAAGCTTTTATTATCCTCATTGAGCAAATATCCCATACTTATTTCTCCTCTCAATTTTATTTATTATTATACATCGGTATTAGTTAAAAATCAGTCAAATTTAATCTTCACGGCATTTTTAGTATTTATAGTCAAAAAAATCATGGCCCATTTAGTTAATATTAATTATCTAAGTCACATCAACTAATCAATTAGTATTATTGAACAAATTCATCATTACTATCCCGAACAAAATATGTACGGTATTTAAGCTTCCAGTTATAGTTTAGCGATTGAAAGCTTTAAAGAGGTGGTGTATAATGTGTATTAACCGTTTAATGTGTAAACGGATAAGAAAACAATTTTTTAGGGGGAATATATAATGAAGAAATTTTTAGCAGCAGTTGTTGCTGTGACAACAGCCCTTGCATTAACAGCATGTGGTAGCAGCGCATCAAGCACTCAGCAGCCCGCAGCAAACAGTGAAAAGGTATATAAGATTGGTGTACTTCAACTTACACAGCATGCCGCTCTTGATAAATGCAATGAGGGTTTCTTTGCTGCTCTTGATGAAGCAGGTATTAAATATGAGGCAGATCAGCAGAATGCTGCAGGAGAACAGTCAGCATGCCAGACAATAGCAGAAAAGCTTGTTAATGACGGCAATGACCTTATCTACGCTATCGCAACACCTGCCGCTCAGGCTGTTGCAGGTGTAACAACTGAAATTCCTGTAGTTGTTTCAGCAGTAACCGACCCTGCCGAAAGCGGCCTTGTTGCTTCTAATGATGCACCCGGCGGAAACGTAACAGGTACTTCAGACCTTACGCCCGTCAAAGAACAAATTCAGCTTCTTAAACAAGTACTTCCGGAAGCTAAAAAAGTAGGTATCCTTTACTGCTCAGCAGAGTCAAACTCAGAAATCCAAGCTGAAATGGCAAGACAGGCATGTAAAGACAACGGTCTTGAATCAATTGACTTTACTGTATCTAATTCAAACGAAATCCAGACTGTTGTAGAATCAATGGTTGGAAAAGTAGATGCAATATATGCTCCTACAGATAATACAATTGCAAACGGCATGGCAACAGTATCAATGGTAGCAACCGACAACAACCTTCCTATTATATGCGGTGAAAGCGGTATGGTTGATGCAGGCGGTCTTGCTACATACGGAATCGACTACTACAAGCTTGGCTACATGGCAGGTCAGATGGCAATCCAAATTCTTGTTGATGGCAAAGATCCTGCAACAATGCCTATTGGATACCTTTCGATAGATCAATGTGAACTTTCAGTAAATAAGGCTACAGCTGAGGCTTTAAAAATTGATGTATCTAAACTTCAGTAACTAGGTTTTTTCAAACAAGAGCTGTGCCTGACACGGAAGTTATACTCTGTGTATCGGGCACAGCCTTCTGTGTTTTAATAACAGGAGATTATTTGATACAAAAAAACATACGTCAAATGTACGATTATGTATCAAACAAACACAAAATTTTTGATATAAATTAGAAATAAAAGGTTAGAAAGTAGGGGAAAGTATGGGCAATTTAGTAACAGCCCTTTTGGGTGCAACGGCACAGGGTGTCCTCTGGGGTATCATGGCACTTGGTGTATATATAACATATAAATTACTTGATATTGCGGATTTAACTGTTGATGGCAGCTTCGCCCTTGGCGGATGTGTTTGTGCTATTCTTATACTTAAAGGAGTTAATCCGGTGCTCGCAACATTAATAGCCATATCAGCAGGTCTACTAGCCGGAGCAGTTACAGGAATACTCCATACAGTATTTAACATACCATCAATCCTTGCCGGAATTTTAACTCAGATTTCGCTTTGGTCAATTAACTTGAGGATTATGAGCGGAAAAAGCAACAATCCACTTCTTAATGTAAACACTATATTATCCTCTTTTGTGGGGCGTTCAGGCAAAACAACTATTGAAAGCTCATCCTCGTTTGCTAAGACTCTTGGCATGACACAAACAACAGCTTCTCTTGTAATGGGAATCGTATTTGCTGTTTTGATTATTATATTATTATACTGGTTCTTCGGAACAGAAATCGGCAGCGCTTTAAGAGCCACAGGAAATAACGAGGCAATGATACGTGCTCTTGGCGTAAACACAAACAGAACAAAGCTTATTGCTCTTATGTTATCAAACGGGCTTGTTGCTCTGTCAGGTTCTCTTGTTGCTCAAAGCCAGAAATATGCTGATGTAGGTATGGGAACAGGTTCCATTGTAATAGGACTTGCTGCTATCGTTATTGGTGACGTTCTTATGAGGCGGGTTCACAATTTTGCTTTCAAACTGGCGTCGGCAGTTGTCGGTGCAATTATTTATTTTATTATACGTGCTCTTGTTCTTCGTATGGGCATGGATGCAAATGACATGAAGCTTCTCTCTGCAATAATTGTTGCTCTTTCTCTGTGTATACCTATTGTAATACAACGAATTAAAGAGAAAAATTCTTATTCGGAAGGAGGAGAAGAATAATGCTTAAAGTAACTAATGTAAGAAAAACATTCAACAAGGGAACAATAAACGAAAAGAAAGCTTTAAACGGTATTAATCTTCAACTCAACGAAGGTGATTTTGTAACTGTTATAGGAGGAAACGGTGCCGGGAAATCAACTATGCTTAATATGATTGCAGGCGTATATCCGATTGATTCCGGTAAAATAGAAATAGATGACATAAACATTTCAAGGGACGCGGAATTTAAGAGAGCGAAATACATCGGCAGAGTATTTCAGGACCCTATGATGGGCACAGCGGCAGGAATGGAAATACAAGAAAACCTTGCCCTTGCACTGCGTAGAGGGAAAAAAAGAGGTCTCGGCTGGGGAATTAAATCAAATGAAAAGGAAATTTATCAAAATGCTCTTGCAAAACTAAGTCTTGGACTTGAAGATCGTATGTCAAGTAAAGTCGGACTTCTATCAGGCGGACAAAGACAGGCTTTAACTCTGCTTATGGCTACTTTAAAAAAGCCAAAGCTTCTTTTGCTTGATGAGCACACAGCTGCTCTTGACCCTAAAACAGCAGCAAAGGTTCTTGAACTTACGAACGAAATGGTAACAAGAGATAACCTTACAACACTTATGGTAACACATAACATGAAGGATGCTATTGCAATCGGCAACCGTCTTATAATGATGAATGAGGGTAAAATTATATATGATGTTTCAGGTGAAGATAAAAAGCGACTAACTGTCGATGACCTTTTGAAAAAATTCAGTGAAGCATCAGGCGACGAATTTGCAAATGACAGAATGATGCTGTCTAAATAATAAATTAAAAATTAGGCGGAGTGCTCTAAAGAGCACTCCATTTTATTTTTTGCATAAAATCATTTATATTTAAAAAAAATTGTAAAATTATGTCCCTTTTCTCATTTTTAGTTGTTATATTATTATACACGTATAAAATAATAATATAAGAAGAGGTTTTATGCTTAAAAAAGGTGAAGAAGAACATATACTGAGTACACACTAGGAGGGACTTCATTTAGTAGCTTGGGATAATATAGTATAAGGAGTTGGATTATGAAAACTCATATGAAGCACATAAAAATAATAATATGTATACTTATTTGTATTTTATTATTAATAATATCTAAAAAACCTATTATAGATAACAATAAAATCCCAAATTACATAAACATTAGGTATATATATCAAAACAATTCAACTAATTATACTATAAATGATAGTAAGATTATCGAAAGTTTATATGATAGTATTGAGTTAAATAAAGGCTGGTTTATTAATGAAGGTACATCTGCATTTTTTTTAGGTGGTACAGAGTCAACTGGTGAATCCATAAGCCTATACTCAGATACTTTTGCTATTGAAATTGATAATAATGGAACAATTTGGGATATAAAAAACGGAAAATTTATATATTTAAGTTTTTTTAATAATGAAGATAAAACTTCAATTTTATATGAAAATATATTAAAAGAACTAAATAAAGTTGGGATAAATCTTGAGTAAAATTTTTTTAAAGGCAAGATAGTAAAATGAAATAGCCGGCAGAATACTGGTCTAATAGGTAAGCTGTCGGCTGCATTTTTTAAGTATTATTAGAGTTAATTGTGTTAATAAATTTGTGAGTTTTTAAATGTTATAATCGCAGTTTCATGCCATTTTTTTGTCTCATTCATATCCAATAATTTAACTTCCCAATGTTCGTCATTTTGGAACAAATCTAAATAACAACAGTTATGATATATTATTTTTATATTCTTTTTTTTGTAAAATGTATCAAAAAGTTTTTGCTTAAATTTAATCATAATATCTCTATTAAATGGATTAAATAAATAAAAATAAGTAGCATCTATTGGAATATTTTCTATAGCATCTCCGTTTATTATAGATACATTGGAATACTTTTTAAACCTTTTTACTGCATCATTGGCTATGTCAGAATCAAGTTCTATTCCAACGATTTTATTATTTCTATACCCATTTTTTAGCCACCATCCAATAACTCTACCTTTGCCACATCCAATATCAACCAACACATCATCTTGATTTACTTTTACACAATCAAATATATATTTAATTACTCCATAATCGGTATATCCTGAATCATTTGCACCCATATTTTTGTACTTTGTTTTTACAGTTACGCCTAAAAATCCACCACAATACCTAATATCACATATTTGATTTTTCAAAAATCTTAAACATCGCTTTAAAAAATTAATATATCTCAATTTTATGCCCTCTCAAAAAAATATTTACTATTCTATACCGAAAAACTTATTAATTACACTTCTTTGTTTCTACTGTATATTTTAGTCTGCTCCAGTAGTTATTGTTACATCATTAAGTATATTATTTATACTGTTTATAGATTATGCAACATGTAAGCAATTGCTGAACTAGCACTTTAGTACATTAAGCCGGCTCCAATAAAAAAAGCTTCTCTATCAAATAAAGAAGCTCATACCTTTATTTATCTATTTTATCATGAACTATTTTTGACGGAGGATCAAGAAGAAGCTCCGGTTTCATAACATATTTTTTAAACTCTCTCATTGCAACCGAATATATGTATCCATCTGTTATTCTCTCATCTGCGACAAATTTCGTATTGAGGTATACGTGTTTTTTTGTTTCACCTTTATTATTCAGCTCATATTCAGTATCAATAGTTCCTATTGAACCAAAACACGAAAGAGTTCCAAGTTCATAAATATGATGATATACAGGCATAGAACCTATTGAACCCATATTGGTAATAAAAAAGCTTGAGTGAAATGGGCTTGCTTTATTTACGGATTTAGGCAGAAAACCGTATCTGTCTATCCATCGAATTATTTCAAAAACAAATTTTTGTATGAACACGGGAATAACATAGAGTGCTGTTTCAAGTATATCAAAATCATTTTTATTTTCGTCATCCATTACCTTTTTTGTTTTATCAATTGGGTTTATTGCTTCATTGATTTTATCCACTATCTCATAAAGTGTATCTTCAAGTTCAAATCTAGGTGTTATTACAGTTCTTTCACTGTCCTTTGAAATTCCTTTCATAACTACCATGGCGCCCTTAATTTCGTTTCTTGCATAAACTCTGCCATTCTGAACAAACCTGTTGATTTCCGGAACATTGACAATGGTCCTTACCAAAGCTGCAAACACAATCTGATACAATGAAAGATTCGGAAGTCTTCCCTCTTTTCTCATCTCTCGCATGAAATTCTGCGTATGGGTTATATCAACCCTGTCATCCATAAGCACCCATGAATCGCTTTTTGTCTTCATTATTATAGGTATTAGTGAACTCATTGGATCCGCATTTCTGACAAGAAATCCATCATACCTATCACCAAATCTTCTTATTCTTCCTTCAAGCGGCCTCATATTCGTTCTCCTTGTTACATGATAAAATAATTGTAACATATGGCAAAACGACTGTCAATTAATGTCTAACCCTATGTATATCTAATTATAATTAATTATTTATACCACTTTCTAAGTTCTTCAATTATTTGTTTCTTCTTCTCTTCAGGCATGAATGCTGCGTTTACGGAATTAATATTCATTGTGATAAGGTCATTGTATCCAAAGCCCATATCATTTAAGCATCTGTCATATTCCTTATCAAGGTTAATATCGGATAAGATCATATTATCAGTATTAATTGTAATTTTAACACCCATGTCAAAAAGCTTCTTAGCTGGGTGTTTTGCATAGCTAGGCTGAGACTGGCACTGAATATTGCTGGTCGGGCATATCTCTAGCGTAATACCATCTTTAATTGCTCTTTCACAAAGTTCCTTGTCCTCAAAAATACGGTGGCCATGTCCCACTCTTTTAGTGCCAAAATCCAAAGCATCTTTAACTGTTTCAGGACCCTGGCTGTCACCGGCATGACATGTAAACGGTACTTCTATTTCTTTCGCCAAATCAAACACCTTATGGTAGTTGCTAAGAGGGACAATTCCCTCCGCACCGGCAAGATCTATAGCACAAACACCCTTTCCGAGGTATTCTTTTGCAAGTTTTACTGTTTCAAGATTATCATCCATATTAACCGCCTCCGTGCCAATGCTCATAGCACAGCAGATAACTCCTATGTCAATTGATTTGCATTTCTCCATACCCACTTTCACTCCGTCAAGAACAGCTTCAATGGCATCTCTTTGAGTAAGTTCTCCCTTAGTATGAAGCTGTGGTGCAAATCTTATTTCTGCATATACAAGTCCCTGTGATGCCAAAAGCTCTACAAGCTCTTCAGTAGTTCTGCTAATAGCATCCTTGTCTTGCATGATTTCAAGGGGCATATCAAAGCGCTTAAGATATTCATTAACGCTTTTGCAGTCAGCTGTAACAATTATAAATTTTCTGAAATCTTCAAGTGTATCAGCAGGCAAAGCAATATTTCTTTCTTTTGCCATTTCCCAAGCCGATTCAGGAAGCATTGAACCATCAAGATGAAGGTGTAAGTCTAATTTTGGAAAGTCATATTTCATTGTTCAATCTCCTTTTTAAAAAGCCGATTTCATAAGAAATCGGCTTAAATTTATATCAATCAAATAATTTTGATATTGAAATTCCCTCGTGGATACGATTGATTGCATCAGCAAAAATGGGTGCAACTGAAATTTCTTTAATTTTAGATATTTTCTTTTCAGGTGGAAGCTGTATTGTATTAAGCACAACAAGCTCGTTGATAGGGGAATTCTGTATTCTATCAATTGCAGGTCCTGATAAAACAGGATGCGTACAGCATGCATCAACTTCAATTGCTCCTCTTTCCATAAGTGCAATTGCAGCATTGCAAATAGTTCCTGCTGTGTCAATCATATCATCAACAAGAATAACTCTCTTGCCGTCAACATTACCGATAATATTCATAATCTCACTGACATTTGCTTTAGGTCTTCTCTTATCAATGATTGCTAAAGGAATATCAACTCTTGTGGCAAAACTTCTTGTTCTGCCTACGCTGCCAAGGTCGGGAGAAACAGCAACAAATTCATCAAGTTTCTCTGCATACTTCTCACGGTAATAACTTGTAAGTATAGGACTGCCTTGAAGATGATCAACAGGGATATCAAAGAAGCCTTGTATCTGTGCGCAATGTAAATCCATCGTAAGAACTCTGTTGGCACCAGCTGTTGTAATAAGGTTAGCCACAAGCTTTGCACTGATTGGGTCTCTTGCTCTTGCCTTCCTATCTTGTCTTGCGTATCCGTAATACGGAATAACTGCGGTGATTCTCCCTGCAGATGCTCTGCGCATTGCGTCAATCATTATAAGCAGCTCCATAAGGTTGTCGTTAACAGGCTGTGATGTCGACTGAATAATATAAACATCGGCACCTCTTATAGTCTCATTAATTTTTACGGAAATTTCTCCATCACTGAACTGTGTAACTTCGGCCTCTCCCAATGATAGGAAAAGGTTCTTAGCTATCGCTTTTGCAAGTTCAGGGTTAGAGTTGCAGGAAAAAACTTTTATATTGCTTCTGCCTGTATACATCATTTTGAAATATCCCCCTATTCGGTAGTATGTCATTTTTGGCTTCAAAGCCACTCCATCATATATGGTACAACACTATATATCAAAATTCAACATCAAAACTACTCAAAAATTTACGTGAATACTCCACAAAATTTTACTTTTTAACCCACCCGTTCTTATTTACCTGTCTTTCTCGTGCAATTGCGAGAGAATTTTCCGGCACTTCATCGGTAATTGTTGAGCCGGCTGCTATATATGAACCCTTACCAACTTTTACAGGAGCAATAAGGTTTGTATTGCATCCAATGAACACATCATCATCTATTACAGTTCTAAATTTCTTATGTCCATCATAATTAACCGTTACTGTACCACAGCCAAAGTTAATTCTTTTGCCTACATCAGAGTCACCCACATATGTTAAATGAGAAACCTTAGTGCCATCACCAATATTTGAGTTCTTTATTTCAACAAAATCACCTATTTTAACATTTTTTCCAATTGAACAATTCGGACGAATATAGGCATATGGCCCAACCGTCGTATTGTCATCCACTGATGAATCAATAGATGTTGAATATTGGAACTTCACTCCCTTGCCAAGCTGAGTATTTGTAAGTCTTGAATCCGGTCCAACTACACAGTCCTCACCAATAACTGTACTGCCTTCTATTACAACTCCCGGCAGAAGGATTGTATCGCAACCAATTACTGCATCTGCATCAATATATGTTCTTGAAGGGTCAATAATAGTAACTCCGTTGTCCATATGTTTTATATTAATTCTTTTCCTCATAACAGCCTCAGCCTCAGACAGCTGGACTTTTGAATTAACACCAAAAAACTCCTCTGCATCATCAGCAACCATAGCATTAACTTTTCCGCCGTCATGAAGAATTATTTCCAAAGTATCAGGAAGATAGTACTCTTTTTGAACATTGTCGTTCTTAAGCAATGACAATCCCTTTATAAGTGCAATGCCTTTAAAACAGTAAATGCCTGTATTTATCTCCTTTACAAGCTTCTCTTCATCATTTGCATCTTTATGCTCTACGTTTTTAACAAAAAGGTCTTTTTCATCTCTTATAATATGTCCATAACCTGTCGGATTATCAACATTGGCAGAAATGATTGAAATGCTGTTTTCTTCTCTTCTATGAAATTCAAGCATCTTCTTGATAGTCTCAGCAGTAATAAGCGGTGTATCACCATAAAATACAATAATATCCGCATCTTCTTCAATAAAATCTCCGGCCTGCATAACGGCATGACCTGTGCCAAGCTGCTCCTTCTGGATAGCAAATTTAACATTTCTATCATTAAGCTCAGCTATCACCTCATCCGCACCATAACCGGCAATTACGCATATATCATCTGCACCCGCTTCTTTAGCCGTATCTATCACCCAATCAACCATTGTTTTGCCCTGCACTTTATGAAGCACCTTAGGAATCTTAGACTTCATTCTCTTTCCTTCACCTGCAGCAAGTACAATAGCTTTTAATTTATTCATAAAAAAATCCCCTTATTAATATTTTTATATAAAAATTACATTATATATTTTCTCACGCATTTCGCTTTTTTTCAACCGAAAGTAGAAATTTTTTTTAAAAGACATAAAAATAGCCGGTATTTATGTTTAATAACATAAATACCGGCAAACCTTTTTATTCCATTTGTTCATTTTCAAAAGCTTCCTCTTCAATAAGAGCAGCTTCATATTTTTCAAGAACAAGTTTCTGTATCCTATTTCTTGTATCTGCGTTTATAGGATGTGCCACATCTCTGAATTCGCCGTCAGCTGTTCTTCTGCTTGGCATTGCAATAAACAAGCCCTCTTCTCTCTCAATTACTTTTATATCATGTATTACAATTTCATTATCAAATGTAACTGATACAACAGCCTTCATCTTTCCTTCTTTATTTACTTTTCTTACTCTAATATCTGTAACTTCCATCTTTACGCATCCCTTCTGAATCAACATGATGTTTTCATGGTTATTTTATTTATCATTTTGATTGTAAATTTTTATTGCAAACCAAGCTTCAACCATTTAGTAGTCACTAAATAATATAATATCATATGCACATGAAAAAACAAATTAATTTTATATAAATTTAAATTACATCTTCCTTTTTAATTACATACGGTGTATCCTCAGACCCATAAATTGATTTTCCGGCTGTAACAACTACATTTTTATCAAGAATTGCATTCTCTATAATGCAATCATCTCCTATGTAACAGCCTTCCATGAGTATAGAGTTTTTAACCGAAGCTCTGTCCCCAATAAATGTTCTCCTGAAAAGCACAGAATGTTCAACCCTACCATTTACTATGGTACCGCTTCCAATAAGGGAGTCTGCAACATCTGCATTAATATTATATTTAACAGGCGGTTCATCCTTTGGCTTTGTGTCAATATACGGTTCATGCTTTGTAAATAAATCCCTGATATCTTTATCAAGAAAATCCATATTTGTTTTATAGTAATCCTTAATACTTGCTCCTACACTGTTCCAATAACCTGTAAACTCATAACCGTATATTTTAAGTCTTTTTCTGAGTCTTACAATAATATCTCTTACGAAATCATATCTGCCCTCAGCAACAACCGTTTCCAGTAAATCTATAAGCATTTCTCTGCCTACAACATAAATGCCCAGCGAAGCACAGTTTCCAATAGGGTCAAGAGGCTTTTCTTCAAAGTCCGTAATCCTGCTGTCCGCATCTATTTGCATAATTCCGAATTTTGTCAATGCTTCCTCTTGCATTCTTTTATAAACTATTGTGATATCTGCACTTTTTTCTGTATGATATGCCAATATTTCCTTGAAGTTCATTTTGAATACCGCATCACCTGAAGAAATAACCACATACGGTTCGTTACTTCTCTTTAAAAAAGATATATTCTGATATATCGAATCCGCCGTTCCTCTGAACCATGACGAATTATCCTGACTTGTATATGGCGATAATACGAAAAGTCCGCCTTTTTTACGTCCTAAATCCCACCATTTTGAAGAAACCAGATGATCATGAAGGGATCTTGAATTATACTGAGTAATTACAGCAATTTTACCTATTCCAGAGGCAGTCATACTGGTAAGAGGAAAGTCTATCGCTCTGTATGTTCCACCAATAGGCAGAGCAGACGCTGCTCTGGATGCTGTAAGATCACCAAGACGCATTTCACTATTTCCACCGGCTAAAATTATACCAACAGCTTTCATAATTTCGCATCCTCCTGTATGATAGATTTTCCGCTTTCAATTTTCCCCTCAGGATAGCTCTCGACAGCAGTGACCCCATAAATTACGCAGTTCTTACCGATTTTAACATCCGAAGGTACAACCGAATTCTCACCTACAACAGTTATGCCAGTATTGTAAATATTGGGCTTGTCCTCATTTGGAGTATTTTCTCCCTCACCTACCACAGCATTTTTACCTATAACAGAGTTTCGGTCAATAATGCACCTGTTAATAACTGCATTCTCTTCAATAACGACATTCTCCATAATTATTGAATCTTTTATTATTGCTCCAGGCTTAACAGTTACATCCGGACCCAATACAGAGGAGTATACTTCACCGTAAATCTCACATCCCTCAGAAGCTATAGACTTCTGAAGCTTTGCTCCCTTCGCAATATATTGAGGCGGCTGGTTCTCCATATTGGTATATATTTTCCAAAACTTATCATAGAAATTAAATTCGGGTACTGTTTTTATAAGCTCCATATTTGCATGCCAATATGATTCTATTGTACCTACATCTTTCCAATAGCCATTGAAACGGTAAGCATAAAGAATTTCGTCATCTGCAAGCATTTTAGGTATTATATGCAAGCCAAAGTCACTGTTTAAATGTACTTTATTATCTTCAATAAGTACTTCTCTGAGCTTCTTCCAATTAAAAATATAGATACCCATTGATGCAAGATTACTTTTAGGGTTTTTAGGCTTTTCCTCAAACTCATATATCCTGTCATCCTCAAGTGTATTCATTATTCCAAATCTGCTTGATTCCTCAATAGGAACCTCAAGAACAGCTATTGTTGCAGTACAATTATTTTCCTTATGGAACTCAAGCATTTTAGAGTAATCCATTTTGTAAATATGATCCCCCGATAATATAAGCACATATTCGGGATTATATCTATCAATATACTCAAGATTATGGTAGATGGCGTTTGCTGTTCCCATGAACCATTCTCCCATTTCTTCTCCGCCCTTAACATGCGGAGCAAGTATTGTTACACCACCGCTCTTTCTGTCAAGATCCCATGGAATACCTATTCCTATATGCTGATTAAGCATGAGTGGCTGATACTGCGTAAGAACACCTACAGTGTCAATACCGGAATTAATGCAGTTGCTTAGTGGAAAATCTATAATCCTATACTTGCCGCCAAACCTTACAGCTGGTTTTGCAGTGTTCTTTGTCAATATACCAAGACGACTGCCCTGCCCACCCGCAAGAAGTAATGCCATAATTTCTTTTTTTTCCAAAATATACCGCCTCCCTATGTAATCTTCACTGATGATTCACACATTAAGCACGTCTAGTTGTAACATTTGAATATTTTTCTATATATAATATTACCATATATTAAGCAAATAAAAAATAGTATTATTTCACCAAAATGCCATTTTAAATTTTATTAACTGACCCTTTTTTATTTCTCTTTTGTTACAATGACAGTAGATTTTATCCTCTTAATGTAGTATACTTTCTATATCTTATTTGAAGTTAAAAATAACCGAAACAGAGGAAGTCTAAAAATGATAATCAACCTAGAAAACAATAATCAACACATACATTTTGTCGGAATCGGAGGCATCAGCATGTCCGGTCTTGCCGAAATTCTTAATTACGAAGGTTTTAAAATTTCCGGCTCTGATATTAAGGAGTCAGATATTGTTAAAGGCCTTAGATCTCAGGGAATTAAAGTAACAATTGGGCAAAAAGCAGAAAATATAGAAGACGGAACTGACATAGTTGTATTTACAGCCGCTGTCAAACATGACAATCCAGAAATAATTGCAGCTGAACAAAAGGGAATCCAAATCATAGAGCGTGCAACACTGCTTGGTGCAATTATGGACAGATATAAAAACAGTATTGCAGTTTCAGGAACTCACGGAAAAACTACAACTACTTCTATGATTTCCGAAATAATTATGGCAGCTAAACTCGACCCAACCATTACTGTCGGAGGAATACTGCAGTCAATCGAGGGAAACATCCGTCTTGGCTCGTCAGATTATTTTATTGCGGAAGCATGTGAATACTTTGACAGTTTTCTGCATTTTAAACCTTATGTAGGTGTTATACTTACAATTGATGCAGATCATTTGGATTATTTTAAAAATTTAGAAAACATACGAAAATCTTTCCATAAGTTTGCAGGCAACATATCAGATAACGGAACACTTGTAATCAATACATCAATACCCGATTACAAAGAGATTTCCGATGGAACAAAATCAAACGTGTTAACATACGGTAGTTATAACGAAGCATCTGATATCACAGCAGCAAATCTTTCGGTTTCACCTAAAGGGGCTTACAGCTTTGATGTTATCTTACACGGAAAATTTGAATTCCACATTTCACTTAAGGTTCCTGGAAGACATAATGTTGATAATGCACTTGCAGCCTTCGCAACAGCTAAAGTTTTTGAAATTGATAACAAATATATACTTGAAGGACTCGAAAATTACGCAGGCACAGATAGACGTTTCCAATATAAAGGAACATTTGGCGGTGTAACAGTAATAGATGACTACGCTCATCACCCGACTGAAATCAAAGCAACTCTTGCTGCTGCAAAAAATATAGAAAAAAACAGGCTTTGGTGTATCTTTCAACCGCATACTTATTCAAGAACTTACAATCTTCTTAATGAGTTTACAACAGCCTTCACCGATGCGGATAAAATAATTGTTGCAGATATTTATGCTGCCAGAGAAAAAGATACAGGTCTTATTAATTCTGCTCAACTTGTTGAGCATATTAAACAAAATGGTCAGGATGCATTATATGCCGGTGATTTTGAGGCAATTAAAGAATATGTCCGACACAACTGCCAAAGCGGTGACTTGTTGATAACTATGGGTGCCGGAGATATCTATTTAATAGGTGAATCGTTGGTTGAAGACTAAGTTATACACAATGTCCACAGAGTTATAAACAGATTTTACTAACATTTTAAAAATGTCAACCTTTTTTTTAAGAAAAAATAATTTCGTCATAACGTAGAAAATACTGCTTTTGAGTTAACTCAAAAGCAGTATTTTTATTAAAATCAACAATAATTTTCAGCACTTTATATCAAATAACCAGCTTATGTGCACTTTATTATCTAACCTCACACTGTAACCATATTTAGCTTCATTTACACTATCCACAGCCCTGTCAACAACCACTTATGTTCTGTTTCTAATCGTTTGTGCATCATACATTCCCCACACTGCGAATGTAACCACATAGCATAAACACAGCCTGAACAGCAAAATATCTCTGACTGAGTATATTCCGCATACCTTCATGAAGCCGTCACAATAATACAGCAATAAGCAGTGTGAAAGGTATATATTATAGCTTTGTCTGTTAATCATCCCCAAAATCGGTTTATCCACATGTTCCTTGAGTTTTCCACATACCGTAAATACGAATATAATAGCAGAAATACAATAAGCTATATGGATGTTTTCTAAACCAACCACATATCCTTTTGTATTATTGTTGTATGTACCTATGCAGTCAATTAATGCTATGGCTGCATACAAAAAAATAATTTTATTCCTATGTGTATTAATAAAAACAAAAAACTCATTTATATGTCTGCCGACCGCACAACCTGCAATCCAGTAAAAAATATATTTTATGAATATTCGGTCATTATAATTAAAACCGGCTGCTATATATTGTCCAAAACCTATCATTAAAATAAAGGATAAAATTAAAAGCAGTCTTTCATCAATGCTTTTAAAGAGTTTGAACCATATCGGCATCAACACATAAAACTGCATTATGACAACCACAAAATAGAAATGGCTTATCATATTTCCCATAACTATATATTTTAATAATTCAGTTATACTGAATTTAAAATAACCCAGCGGGATCAATGCCAGATAATAAATAACATTCCACAATATATACGGCAGCAATATTGACCTAACTCTTGAGGAAATAAACGTCAGATATTTAAACTCTTTGTCCGAATACTTCATAAAATATTTCATTCCGCTTAAAAAAATAAAACCCTGGACAACAAAAGAAGCAAGTCTTGACGGTATAAGTACTGTCAGATACTGAATGCTTGCCTTGTCCAAGGACGCAACAGAACGTGATAAAATATGTATGAGCATAACAAGGACACATAATAGAATATTTACAAAATCTATTTCCTTTCGCTTTTCCATAATATTACCTCTTATTATTTGTGATATGGTTCGTTTTTCATTATTTTTATTGCACGATATATCTGCTCTAATAGAACTACTCTCATCATCTGATGTGGAAACGTCATTTTAGAAAAACTCAGCTTGAAGTTTGCCCTTGCAAGCACTTCTTCGCTGAGCCCCAATGAGCCGCCTATAACAAAAGAAATGTTTCCGTCACCTCTTACCATCCTCTCATTAAGATACTCAGAGAGTTCTTCAGAAGACAGCATTTTGCCATCAATGGCCAGAGCAATGACAAATACATCATCTTTTATACTTTTAAGTATTCTATCGCCTTCGTTTTTCTTTACTATTTCCACATCCGCCGCACTCAAGTTCTCGGGAGCCTTTTCGTCCGGTACTTCAATGATATTTAATTTAATATATTTACCAAGACGTTTTGAGTACTCGTCTATTGCCATCTGCCAATATTTTTCTTTGAGTCTGCCAACACCTATTATTGATATTCTCATTTATTCTTGCCCCTTAAAGCTCAACTATCAAGCTGTTGGAATACCTTGATGCCATATCAAGCTTAAAATATGTACCGACCTTAATTTTGTTTTCTTCGAGTATTCTTCTTACCGTTTCATAAGCCAGATGAGGCTCATTGTTTTCCTTGCTTAAATGTCCAAGAAAAACATATTTAAGCTTGCCCGTCATAATATTGCTCAATGTGTCACCGGCAGCTATGTTTGACAAATGCCCGTTATCTCCGAGTATTCTTTTTTTCAGCGGCCAAGGATAGCTTCCGTTTTTAAGCATGTCCAAATCATGATTTGCCTCAAGCAAAAGCACATCTGAATCATATATATTTTCTCTGACAGTATCTGTAATATGACCTATATCTGTAGCAACTGTCATTTTACTGTTTTCTGCAAAAATACTGTATGCTACAGGTTCATTTGCATCATGTGGTATGACAAAAGGCTTTACGCACAAATCATTTATCACGCATACCTCATCCTCATAAACATATTTAATGTTTTTCTGTGCAAAATCTCCAACGGTCTTTCCTATACCTTCCCAAGTTCCCGGAGTTGCGTATACAGGTATATCATATTTTCTTGATAACACGCCTGCTCCCTTAATATGATCAATATGCTCATGCGTAATAAAGATAGCATCTATCTGATCCGGAGCAAGTTTAAATCCCCCAATATGCTCAACAATCTGCTTACAGCTTACTCCCGCATCAATTAAAATGTGGGTATGCTTAGTACCGATGTAAGTACTGTTCCCACTGCTCCCACTCACTAGAGGACAAAACTTAACATCCATAATAAAACACACCCACCTAACTTAATCTTCATCCACTCTGATTATATCAGCACCAAGATTTGATAACTTTTCTTCTATTTCTTCGTAACCGCGGTCAATATATTTGATATTGCTTATTTCAGTAACTCCTTCGGCAGAAAGACCAGCCACAATCATAGCTGCACCTGCTCTTAAATCTGTTGCCGAAACCTTAGCCCCTTTGAGTTTTTTAACGCCTTCTATCAGCGCAACTCTTGATTCTACAGTGATTTTAGCTCCAAGCTGCCTTAACTCGTCAACATACTGATATCTGTTATCCCACACATTTTCGGTTACAACGCTTATTCCATTGCATGCACTTAAAAGCGCTGTCATCTGCGGCTGCAAATCTGTAGGAAAACCGGGGTAACTCATTGTCTTTATGTTTGCACAGTTTAAAGCACCTGATGATATAATTTTTATACTGTCATCGTCTTTTTCAATATTTACACCCATCTCGGCAAGCTTTGCAGTAAGTGAATCCATATGTTTGGGTATAATATTCTTTACTGTAACTTCCCCGCCTGCCATAGCAGCAGCTATCATATAAGTACCCGCTTCAATCTGGTCAGGTATAATAGTGTATTCTGCTCCATGGAGCTCTTTAACGCCTCTAATTCTAATAATATCGGTTCCGGCGCCTTTTATATTGGCTCCCATCATATTAAGAAAATTGGCTGTATCAACAACATGAGGTTCCTTTGCGGCATTTTCGATTATTGTGGTTCCTTCAGCCATAGAAGATGCAAGCATAATATTAATTGTTGCTCCTACACTGACCTGATCCATGTATATCTGTGTGCCAATAAGTTTCTCCGCTGACAGTTTAACTATGCCGTTTGATACTTCAACCTTCGCACCGAGCGCCCTAAAGCCCTTTAAATGCAAATCTATTGGTCTTGTTCCAAAATTACAGCCTCCCGGCAATGCAACTGCAGCATTCTTGTATCTTCCTAAAAGTGCTCCAAGCAAATAATACGAAGCACGGATTTTCCTTACTTCTTCAAATACAGCACATGTATTTATATCACCACTGCTGTCAATTTTCAGTGTATGCTTATCAGCATACTCACAGCCGGCTCCCATTTTATTCAGAGTGGAACGAAGGCTTGCAACATCCTCGATGTTCGGCAGATTATCAATAACACATATTCCGCCCGCCATTATCGCCGCAGGTATAATGGCAACCGCCGCATTCTTCGCTCCGCTGATAAAAACTTCACCGTTAAGGCGTTTACCACCGGTAATAACTAACTTCTCCATATAAGCTAAAAGCCTCCTAAATATATCTAACGAAAAGCAGCCGCCTAAAAGGTATAACTGCCCATAATTAATCTATTTTATAATGTTGTATTATAACACCATTTTTTTATATAGAAAAGCTTTTTTTGTATATTAATCTTTATTTATAATCTAATCTTTAATAATGTATACTTTTTACCATATATAATCTATTCCAAATACTAATATTGTGTTAATTATATAGCCGTTCAATTGTTTTATCTATAGTATATTTTATATAAAGAGTATATACTTTAATTTAAAACTAACCGAAAGAGGATTATGACATGATAAAAAACATAGCTGTTATTTTGCAATATGACGGTACACGCTACAGCGGATGGCAAAAGCAAGGCAACACCGACAACACAATTCAGTCAAAGCTTGAAAACATTTTATTTAGACTTTGCTCAATTGAAACCGAAGTTCACGGCTCCGGCAGAACAGATGCAGGTGTACACGCATTCGGTCAAACTGCAAATTTTAAAATAGATACCGATAAATCACCGGAAGAAATAATGGGTTATATAAACACATATCTTCCGACTGACATTGCTGTAATATCAGCATGGCAGGCCTCTGACAGATTCCACAGCAGACTTAATGCGGTTAAAAAAACTTATCGATACACAATCCTGACCGGCAACGCACCTGACGTATTTTCTGAAAAATATATATGGCCTCATAAAGACAAGCTTAATATAGATGAAATGAGAAAAGGCGCATTACAACTAATAGGCACACATGATTTCAAAAGTTTTACAGATAATAAAAAAAATAAAAAATCAACTGTCAGAAATATAGAAAAAATTGAAATAGCCGAAAATGGCAACAAAATCACTATCGACATGACAGGTGACGGCTTTCTCTATCATATGGCAAGGATTATTGTCGGAACACTGGTTGAAGTCGGGGAAAACAAAACCTCAGCTGAAGACATTTCCAAAATAGTAAACTCTCTATCACGAGAAGAAACAGGACCCCTAGCTCCCGCCAAGGGCTTAATGCTTATGAAAGTTTATTATAATTAACCTGGAGATGTTTATTTTGGATTTATTAATTGTTTTTATCGTCCTCGTCATCTCAATGCTTTTTTGTCTTATAAGAAATTTTTCAATGTGTATTGCACTTCTTATCGGGCTTATCGGATTTATTATAATAAGCATGAAAAGGGGCTTCTCAATTAAAGATATTATAAAAATGGCAGCTTCGGGGGTTAAGGATGCACTAATTGTTGTTGAAGTTCTTGTCCTTATAGGTGCATTAACAGGCCTTTGGCGTTCATCAGGAACGATAGCTTATTTTGTATACAATGGCTTAAAAATAATCACACCGAATCTTTTCATAATAATTGCTTTTCTGCTCACAACAGTTGTTTCTTTTGCCATGGGAACCTGTTTCGGTGTTACCGGAACAGTTGGTGTAATACTGATGGCTGTTGCAAGAGCAGGAGGGGTTAATCCGCTTGCCGCGGCAGGCGCAATTATTTCCGGGGTGTACTTCGGCGACAGATGCTCTCCTACTTCTTCTGCAGCCAGCCTAGTTGCTGTGATTACAAAAACAGATTTATATGAAAATATAAAGCTAATGCTTAAATCAGTTCTTATCCCTTACATAATAACATTTGCGTTATATACCCTTTTGTCTTTTGCCAATCCAATTAAGTCAGTTGATGCAGAGTTATCCAACGCATTAAGAACAGACTTTCAAATGACAATCTGGTGTGCTGCTCCGGCCGCAATAATTCTTATATTTGCATTGTTGAAAATCTCTGTTAAAAAAGCAATTACAGCGAGCATTGTTATTTCTGCGCTTGTTACTGTATTCGTTCAAAAAACACCATTTAATGATATGCTTAAAACTGCATTTTGGGGCTTTACTATGAATAATTCTTCGCTTGCTTCTATACTGTCAGGCGGTGGTATATTTTCAATGTTTGAGACAGCTTTGATTGTTTTGATATCAAGTACATATTCAGGGATCCTAAACGGGACAAGCCTCCTTGAAAATGTAGAAACCATCATAGAAAAAATGACTCTGTTCTTGGGACGGTTTGTAACTACCTGTATTGTTTCTGTATTAAGCGTATTTATTTTCTGCAATCAAACAATAGGTTCTATGATCGTCAATCAGCTTATGTTCAAAACATACCAGAAACAAAATGCTTCAAACAGCGAACTTATGCTGGATATTGAAAATTCGGTTATTGTCATATCAGGTCTTGTGCCGTGGGCAATAGCTAGCTCCGTACCCCGTTCTATGCTTGGAGTTGGATGGCAGAGTACACCTTATATGTTTTTATTATATATCTTGCCGTTATGTTATGGACTTTCGAAGAAAAAGCTTTCAAAATGGTATGGTTTTTAAAACCTTGACACAAAGTTTTCGTTAAAATATAATATATTTTATATTGCATTTTTATATAAAATGTTTTTATTTCAGCATCATGATTTTCATAAAGAAAGGAAACTGCTAATGTCATTTGAAGAGATTTACAACACTAGGTTAATGACTGCTGATGAAGCCGTTAAAACATTCGTTAAAAACGGTGATAAAATTTTCATCGGCGGACTGAGTATTGCAACACCCATACTGTCTTCTTTGCTTGATAAGATAAAAAATGATGAATACAAAAATATTTCGGCTTATGGAAACCTGATTCTAAGTGATATAGGCCTTAATGATGCACGTCTTACACCTGATAAATTCAGGTACTATTCGTTCTTCAATGGCAAAATTGAACGTGAGGGCGCAAAATACGGAAGTGTTACTCATGTTCCGCTTCATTTGTCACATTTTAACGACTATTTTAAACATGTCAGTCCAGATATTGCAATCGTACCTATGACTCCGCCAAATGAACAAGGCTACTGCAATGTCGGACCTGCAGGATATGCATCTGCCGGTATAACCTACTCAAATAAAATAGTAGCTGTAATAAATAAAAATATTCCCAGAGTATATGGTTCAAACCACGACTATCATGTTAACGATATTTCAGGCTTTGTTGAATTTGACGAGCCGGTTGCATTGGCTCCCTCAGCTCCTCCTTCGGAACTTGAAAATAAAATTGCTTCGTATATACTTGAGCAGATTCCTGACGGAGCATGTATACAGCTTGGCATAGGCGGAACAGCAAACGCTGTAGGCTACGGTCTTAAAGATAAAAAACATCTTGGAATTCACAGTGAAATGTATACAGACTCAATGGCATATCTTCAGAAGATTGGGGTTGTTGATAACAGCTGTAAATCGTTTATGCCCAGACGTTCAATCGGAGGGTTTTCAATGGGGACTCAGGAAACCCTTGATTTCATTGCAAACAATCCTAAGGTATATTACACTCCATATGAATATGTCAATGATATAAGGAACATTGCCGCAAATGACAATATGATTTCCATTAATACTTCTCTTTCAATTGACCTTACCGGTCAGATGTGTTCAGAAAGCATTGGTTTCCGCCAGTTCTCAGGTTCAGGTGGACAGGTTGATTATATCAGAGGTGCAACTCTTTCAAAAGGAGGCAAGTCATTTATTGCGGTTTCATCTGTTGCAAATACCAAAAACGGTCCTGTATCAAAAATTTGCCTCAGTCTTGCAGCGGGAAGCACTATAACAACACTTCGTGCAGAAGTAATGAATATCGCTACCGAATACGGCTGTGTTAACTTACAGTATTGTGATATCCCCACAAGGGCAAAAAAACTTATCAGTATTGCTCACCCGGATTTCAGAGATGAACTTACATTTGAAGCAAAGAAAAACGGACTTATTTACTAAAGCTAATTAGAAAGCTGACAACACACGTGCTGTCAGCTTTTATTTCATTTATATGTTATATGTTATATTTGTCAACCCCACCAATGAGGTTACTTCCGCAATACTGAAATACATGTTCCCATCAATATTATATGTATTCAGCTGTGCACTTTTACTCTCGTAAACAGCCGCAATACTGCCCTTTTGTGCCGATGTAAATTGCTTTTTTGCACTCTTTTGTGTGTATAAGGAAGTTGTATTTTTAATATAAATAATATTCCCTGAATTACTAAATGAAATATTTTTCCCCGCTGATGAAAAAGCATAGACAACATCGTTCAAGTCAAAGAAATATTGCCCATCTTCAGCCTTATATGCCTCCAAAGAGATTTCGTTTCCATTAGCTTTTATATTTACTGTTTCCATTGTATTTGCATTATTAGAATTTTGAGTAACTTCCTCAGTTACGGTCTCAGCCTTCCACGGATTGCTTGGGTCAGGGTCAGTAGGATCCCATCCTCTTTTTTCGGTATTACTTAAATTAATCTTTATTGCAGCAGGTTTAGCCATCGGCTCAGCGACATTGCTTTTGTATATTTTAACGGTTGTTCCGCTTAAACAATTATCATATATCCATTTAGCATCCTTAACCGCAAGCCTTATACAACCCATAGATGCGGTTTCGCCAAGCTTGTTATATTCTTCATATTCCAAATCGTTTTTGTTCTCTGTATAGTACGGAACCGAATGGAATAATATATGCCCCGTTATTCTGGTAGCATATTGTCCGTAAACATCACCAAAAAGCAATCTCCAAGTATATTTGTCTGATGTTTTAAATGTTCCGCTCGGAGTATCTTCCCCTACTGAACAAACAAAGGCCTTTATTGGCTTGTATTCCCCGTATCCGTCATTCTCATATACTGTAACAACATTCTGTGAACAATTCACATACAAAATATATTTATCCTTGTTTGCCGCAAAAGCCGCTGACGAACAACCGATAATCATAACAACAGATAAAACTATAGTAATTATTCTCCTCACCTATTCAGCTCCTTAATAATAATTTATATAAATAATATCTTATTAGAATTCTATAGGTCAATTATATTATCCTTATAAATTCCTTAAATTTCTATTTCATTTTCAGCCAGTTCTTCAAGTAGAATTCTTTATCCTTAAAAAAATTAGGATTAGAAGGTCTTATTGATTTACAAGCTATTAAATCCGAAATCGTTCCGCATATTATTTTTGTTGTGTTAATGTAGCAATTATCCTTATTTGCTATTACAAATTCATCACTGTGGAACCGTCCTTCTATTCCCGAAAATCCAAATTGAACTGTAGGAAGCAGGTATCCTAAATCCCCGACATCTCCCGATGCACCGGATACAACATTTTCTACAATATCCTCTTCGTCACATAAAAGCAGCATGTTTTCCTTAATCATTTTATTTATCTGTTTAGATTGTTTAAGCGGCATATAACCGACTGTATTTTCAATTTCATATTTTAGGCCTATTGCCTTTGCACAATGCTCAACACAGCAGTCAACCTTCTGGTCTGTTTCAAACAATGTATCAATGTCATTTGCCCTTATATATGATTCTAAAACCGTTCTATCAGGTATTGTGTTTACATTTCCGCCTGGTTCGGTTATTACAGGATTAATTTTGACTCCTTCATTGCTGCTGAACTGGTCCTTAATAAATGCTATTGCATTTTCGCACAGTACTGCACCATGAAGTGCGTTCAGTCCCAAATGCGGAGCTGCACCCGAATGCGCTGCCCTTCCCAAAAACACTGCTTTTTTTGATGTAAAGCCAGCCAAGGTTGAATTTATATCAAACAATGTACCCTTATCGCCATTCGCATGTGCCGAAATAACACAATCAATGTCATCAAAGATACCTTTCGCTATCATATGCTGTTTGCCTGAACGAAATAAAACTTTACCTTCAGAAATAAGATTATCTCTGTACTCAAAATCAATAAACTCTTCAGCCGGTGTAAATATAAAACTTACTTTCACATCACTGCCGTCAAGAATTTTTGTTTCAGCGAGAGTTTTCATTACAGCAAGCGAGACTGTAGTCTGAATACTATGACCACATGAATGTATAAAGCTATTTTGGTTCTTAGAGGGAAGTCCATCTATATCGCTCACAACAGCAATATGATAGTTATTGCCGGCTCCTATTGTTGCCTTTATTCCTGTAACTCCAATTTCCGACTCATATTTAATTCCGAGGCTTTCTGTCCAAGCCCTTATTATTTCTGCCGTTTTAAACTCTTTAAATCCTAATTCAGGACAATCAAAAAGACTGTCTCCCAAACTAATAAACTCATCTCTGTTTTTCTCTATATTATTAAAAAGTTCATTTTTCTTTGGCATGTATAACTCTCCTTATTCCCAATTTAATTCAAGTCCAACTCCGACCTCTGCTACATTTGCCACATTGCTAAGCCTTGCCTTTACATTAAATGAAGTACAGTGACACGGGTAAAGCATCGGAATTTTTTCTTTGGCCAGATACTCTATTGTCTTTTCTGTTCTGTCATTAATATCAAAAAGATGAAAGCCGCCCAAAATCCCTGCTATTTTGTCTTCTCCGGTGATTTTCTTCGCATAAGAAACAATATTGCATATTCCCGAATGAGAGCACCCTGTAATAATATAAAGGCCTTTTTCCCCTGTATAGGCCAATGCTGTATCATCAAGCATGAAATCTTTTTCCCTAGCGCTGTTTCTAACAGTATCACCAATGCAGTATCTAGGCTCAAAATCATTAAGAACAGGTATTTCACCCAAAAACAACAGTTTTGGGGTAAGTTTTGTAGGGATATCTGAATATCTAATCGCCATAGCTTCTTTAAGCTTATCTTGTGAAATCGGGCATCCAATTTCCAACCCATCTGCTTCTTTATATAAAAGTGCATCAGAATGCGCAATGAGCTCAGGCTTTTTATTAAATCCAATATTGATAAGCTCTCCTAGACCGCCTGTGTGGTCATTATGACCGTGGGACAACGCAATAATATCTACGTCAGCAAGCTGGGCACCTAGTGTTTCAGCGTTTTTAATAAATGCATCTGAATATCCTGTATCAAATAATATTTTCTTGCCTTCAGCTTCAATGAAATAAGAAACAGCAGGTTCGCCAAGATAATATTTATCAATATAAGTGTTGTTGTCCATTAGAACAGTAATCTTCATATTCATCACTCCAGAACCATAAAATCATATAAATAAATTTAAGTCAATCGAAATAAAATAAGAACGATAAATTTATCGTTCTTATTTTTAATAAAAATACCAAATTTATTTAGTTTCAATTTCTACAATTTCAGCATTAACAGCATTTTTTTTAACGCTCTCTATTCCATTTTTACAACTCACCTTTGCCTTATAAGCTTCTGAAGAAACAATAATTTGACCATTTTTAGCTTTTAAGTTAAATCTGAACAAACCTGAATCATCCTTGAAAATCTCAAACTTAGGGTTAATAAGCCTATCGAAATTTTTTACAGTTTGGTCTTCTATAGAAGCAGCTGCTGCATTTTTAACAACACTAGCTATTCCCTTCATACATGAAGCCTTTGAATTATACATTTCTGAGGTTGCAATTATTTCTCTGTTTGCAGCTGCAAGATCAAACTTCATGCCTTCTTTTAGCTTTCTTACAATAAACTTTCCCATTGCTCGTGCCTCCTGAAACTTTCAAAATACAACATAACCTAATAATATATTAACAATTTGTTGGTGTCAATCACCAACACAAGAAAAAATTATACAAATCTTACAAACTTTCAAAATATTTGAATAATTTATTATCATTTAATTATAAAAATGCCCATTCAATTAAGTATTTAAAAAATGGGCATTTTAATAGTCAATATATTAAGATTTTCCTTAAGTTATCGGTCTTCTCGGAAGTAAGACAATCCCAAACTCTTAGGTGCTTGATTTTCTTTGCTCTCTCTTGCACTAGATATTATAAGAACAATTATAGTAACTAAATAAGGAAGCATTTTAAAAATTTCCTGTGTAGCATCTCCAAAAGGAACATATGCAAATAATATATATAATCCGCCGAAAAGAATACATCCCCATATTGCTCTGGCAGGTCTCCAAAGAGCAAGAATAACAAGCGCAATTGCAAGCCATCCACGGTCACCAAAACCGTTGTTCTGCCATGTACCTCCAAGATACTCCATTACAAAGTATAAACCGCCAAAACCGCTTATTACAGCTCCTGAACAAGTGGCAAAATACTTATACTTTATTACATTAATACCGGCAGCATCAGCCGCACCAGGGTCTTCACCGACAGCTCTGAGGTTAAGCCCCTTCCTTGTTTTAAACAAAAACCAAGATAGTATAAGCGTCAGAATTATAGATAAATAAGTCAAAAACCCGTAGGAAAAGAATATATCGCTTACAATTCCAAGCTTAGTGCTTAAAAAAGGAATTTTTGTCCTAAATGTCTGTCCTGTTACATAAACACTAACCTGACCTGCTGAACCGCTTATTCTTGAAAGTGAACCACCAAGGAAGTTTGCGAATCCAACACCAAAAGTTGTAAGCGCAAGACCTGTTACGTTCTGGTTTACTCTGAGCGTAATAGTAAGAATACTGTATATGAGTCCACCTAAAAGTGCAAACAGCATCGAAACAACAAGTGCACATAAAACTCCAACCCAACCGTTGGGGTTTGAATTACCGTTCTCATAAAGGAAAGCTCCTACAAGACCGCCTATGCCGCCCATATACATAATTCCTGGAATACCAAGATTAAGGTTGCCGCTTCTTTCGGTAACTATTTCACCAGAAGCACCGTAAAGAATAGGAATACCCTGAGTAACGGCCTTTTGAATAAATGTTACAGAAAATATTTTCTGAAGTATAATTAATATAATATTCATATTTTAAGCCTCCTCATGTTTTCCTCTGAAAATAACTCGATAGTTAATAAAGAACTCGCATCCAATCAAGAAAAACAAGATTATGCCTGTTATTACTTCCGCAGCTGACTCATTAAGACCAAACTGACTGGCAATCTGAATAGCTCCGTTATCAAGGAATACAAGAAGAAATGATATTAAAATCATTATGTATGGATTAAACTTTGCAAGCCAAGAAACAATGATAGCCGTAAATCCGCGACCTCCTGTTGTGCTTGTTGAAATCGTATGGCTTGAACCACTTACAAGCAAAAAGCCTGTCAGACCGCACAATGCACCTGACAATGCCATTGTTCTTATAATGACCTTCTTTACATTAATACCTGCATATCTAGCAGTGTTCTCACTTTCTCCAACAACCGCTATTTCATATCCATGTTTTGTTTTTTTGAGATAAAACGCCATAAGTACAGTAAGAACCAATACAAGTATTACATTTATACTATAATTAAAGTTACCAAAAATTCCACTTAAGAATGTTGTAGGAATCCAGCCTGCCCCTGTATCCTGATTAATTGTGCCAATAGTGCCGCTTCCTTTGAGTGATTCCCAAATAATGCAGAAATACGATGTAAACTGAATTGCTATATAATTCATCATAAGTGTAAACAGTGTTTCATTCGTGTTATATCTTGCTTTGAAGAACGCAGGAATAATACCCCAAACCATACCTGCAATAAGGCTAACAATTACCATCACGCCAAAGAGTACAGGCGAAGGAAGTGTTTCACCCATATAACGCATTATTGCTGCAGTTGCAATACCACCTACAAGTATCTGTCCTTCCCCACCGATATTCCAAAACCTCATTTTGAAAGCAGGTGTAATTGCAAGCGAAACTGCAAGAAGTATCATAGTATCACGTAATGTATTCCACATTCTTCGGTTTGTTCCTATTGCACCATCTATCATGCCTATGTATACCTTAATTGGGTTGGTCTTTGTCAGGGCATATATAAACACACCGCAGACCACAAGTGCAAGCAATAAAGCAATTGCGCGAATAAGGTATGCTTTTTTCTTAGGAATATCGCTGCGTTTGGCAATACGCATCAAAGGCTCTTTTTTTATGCTTTTTTCAGCCATATTACATTACCTCCTCTGAATGCTTTGTCATCATAAGTCCTACCTGCTCTTTTGTTGTGCTTCTTGCATCAACAATACCGCTGACTCTTCCTGCACATAAAACAAGTATTCTATCAGAAAGCTCCAATAACACGTCCAAATCTTCACCGACATATATTACAGCTACACCCTTTGCCTTCTGCTCATTTATCAGATGATAAATAGTATAGGACGTATTAATATCCAATCCACGAACTGCATACGCAGTCATTAAAACTTCAGGAGCATTTGCAATTTCTCGTCCTACAAGCACTTTCTGAACATTACCTCCGGAAAGCTTTCTTATGGGGGTTGAAATACTTGGTGTAACAACATGAAGTTCGTCAACTATCTCTTGAGTTTTCTTTCTCGGAGCTTTTCTATCTACAACGGCACCTTTGCCATCCATGTAGCTCCTGAGCATTACATTATCGGCAAGATCCATGTTTCCAACAAGCCCCATGCCAAGTCTGTCCTCAGGAACAAACGATAAAGCAACACCTACATTTCTAATTTCCATAGGTGTTTTACCGATAAGATCAATTTCACCTTTCTCATCGTCATGGAACACTATGCTGCCTTTCTCTATATTCTGAAGTCCGGCTATAGCCTCGAGCAACTCCTTCTGTCCGCTGCCTGCAATTCCCGCAATTCCAAGAACTTCTCCTCCATTTACATCAAAGGTAACATTATTAAGTGTTGTGACCTTGCTTTTATCAATACAGGTAAGATTATTAATTGACATTTTCTTTTTAATATTTTTCGGTTCTTCCCTGCCTATATTTAAACTGACTTTCTCTCCTACCATCATTTCGGTAAGCGAAAGCTCGGTAGCTTCCTTAGTTAATACCGTACCGATGTACTCTCCCTTCCTTAGTACAGCCACACGGTCTGAAAGTGATAATACTTCATGAAGTTTATGAGTAATAATTATTATTGCTTTTCCGTCATTACGCATGTTGCGCAACACATCAAACAGTCTGTCGGTTTCCTGCGGTGTAAGAACCGCCGTAGGCTCATCCAATATAAGTATGTTTGCCCCCCTGTAAAGCATTTTAACGATTTCAACAGTTTGCTTCTCAGAAACAGACATATTATATATTTTTTTAGTCGGATCAAGATCAAACCCGTACCTATTAATCAAATCATTAATTTTGTTAATAACCACATCCATCTTTATTACTTCTTCACCGGGCAAACCAAGTATAATGTTCTCAGCAGCAGAAAATGTATCAATCAACTTAAAGTGCTGATGTATCATACCTATTCCAAGCTCAAATGCATCCTTTGGGCTTGCAATTGTAACTTCTTTTCCATCAACATATATCTGTCCTTCGTTTGGAAAATAAATACCCGAAAGCATATTCATAAGCGTAGTTTTACCGCTTCCGTTTTCACCCAAAAGAGAAAGAACTTCACCTTTTCTTACCTCAAGTGAAATATTTTTATTGGCAACTACTTCGCCAAAGTATTTGCATATGTTTTTAAGTTCAATCGCATTTTTCGTATCCAAAAAGTATACCTCCTTATTGCTCTTTTATAAAAGAACAAGGGCAGGGCTGCCATGATAGGCTACCCTGCCCTGAATTTTTAAAACCTATTTAATTAATAAACTGTATTAAGCTCTGTGATACCATCAATAGTGAATGAGAACGAAGGAGCTGAAGCAAGTTCTGATTCCATGAAATATCCGTCAGGGCTGATATATTCAACACCATTGAAGCCTTCAAGTTTAGCTGTTGATGTAATTTTTTCGCCGCCAACTGTCCATTTTGAAGTATCAAATACTTTAAGAGAACCGTCTTTGATTGCTGCCCAAGTCTCATCAACCTTTTCTTTTGTTCCAGGTGCTACAGCCTTTTCGTTGAGGTCTGTAATCCAAACAGCACCGTCAGCATAACCCTGGCACCAATCTGTGTCAATAGGTTTGCCATCAATAACACACTGTACAGCATATGTCATATAAGGAGCCCATTTAATTGAAGCTGATGTAAGTGCATAGTTAGGAGCTGCATCAATCATAGAAACATTGTATCCAATATCGTAAACACCTGCTGCTTCACAAGCTGCTGCTGCGCCTGTTGTATCAGCATGCTGACCTATAAGAACACATCCGTCAGCAATAAGAGCTTCTGCTGTTTCTTTTTCAAGAGCCTGATCAGCCCATGAACCTGTATATTTAACTTCCATTGTTACATTAGGGCAGATTGATCTTACGCCAAGGAAGAATGATGTAAATCCTGATTTAACCTCTGCGTATGAATAAGCACCAACATAACCGATCTTTGAATCTGTGTCTGCACCGTAAAGTTCAGCAAGTTTCATACCTGCAACAACACCCGATACATAACGTGATTCATAAACTGATGTGAAGAAGTTGTGCATGTTAGCAAGTCCTGATGTCGCTGCTTTGTAACCTGTTGCATGGCAGAACTGAACATCGGGATATTCTTTTGCAGCCTGAATTATGTAGTCTTCATGTCCAAAGCTGTTTGCAAAGATAATATTACATCCCTGCTCCGCAAGGTCAACAGCTGCATCGTAGCATTCCTCATTTTCAGGAATGTTCCATTTGTAAATAACCTGATCATCCGAAAGACCAAGTGCTGCCTGCATGTCCTGTGCTCCAAGCTTATGAGCGTATGTATAGCCCTCATTTTCATCTCCAACAAAGATGAAACCTACCTTAATCTTGCTTGCTGCATCAGTAGCTGCTTTTGTTTCTTCTTTAGCGGGCTCTTTTGTTGCAGTGCTTCCGCATCCTGCTACGCCAAGAACCATCGCAACAGATAATATAATTGCTAAAAATTTTTTCATTTGAAATCCTCCCTATCCTTTCTTCCTCTTTTATTTTGTTTGCATATAAAAGCCATCCGGCAATTATCAAAGTAACCGCTGTTTGCTTTATTGCTATATTTTACAAACACGTACTGTAATTATAATCCAGACCGGCAAATAAAGTCAATTATTATTACTGATAATAGAATACAAATAATCTTCTTATTTTTGTTTGTTTTAAACTATACAAAATAATTATACAATAAGCATTATTTTTCAAATAATTCTGCCACTTTTTTAAGACGTTCAACTACGTCAAGATGCTGGGGACAAATGTTCTCACAAGCATGACATCCAACACACTCGGAAGCCTTTTTACCGAACATTGTAACCCAGTTATTGTATTTGTCTCTTTCAAGTTCTAAGTCATTATTTGTCTGATAGTTATTGTAAACAATGAAGTTATAAGGAATGCCCACACCCTTTGGACAAGGCAGGCAATAGGAACAGCCCGTACAGGGTACCGTATCATATGAAGCGAATATATCCCGTGCTTTTTCTATTGTCTTAATACCATCTTCGCCAAGCATTCCTACAGATGAACGTGAAGCATATTCAATATTCTGAAGCACCTGTTCCTCTGTGCCCATGCCGCTGAGTACAACGGAAACTTCCGGCATATTCCAAAGATAGTCAAAACCCCATTCAACAGCTGATTTCCCTTTTTCATCAAAAATTTCTTTTACTGGAGCAGGTACATCTGCAAGGAAACCTCCTCTTAAAGGTTCCATAATTGAAACTGCAAAGCCCTTATCTGCAGCATATTTAAGACCTTCAAGACCTGCCTGATATTTAATATCAAGATAGTTTAACTGAATTTGACAGAAATCCCAGTCAAAGCTGTCACAAATCGTTTTAAATACATCAAGCTTGTCATGGAATGAAAAACCAATATATTTTATTTTTCCCGCTTCTCTTGCTGCTTTAAGTTTTTCAAGCACTCCATACCTAAGTACCTTCTTTTCAAACGAAATAGCATTCAATGTATGAAGAAGATACATATCTATATGGTCAGTCTGAAGACGGTCAAGCTGTTGGTCAAGAATTGCATCAAAATCATCGGGACCCTTGAATAACCATGTAGGAGCCTTTGTTGCAAGGTATACCTTGTCTCGGTACCCTTCAAGAAGAGCTTTGCCTGTTATCTTCTCACTGTTTCCTCCGTGGTAGTTAAACGCTGTGTCCACATAGTTTAATCCATTATCAATAGCAGTACGGAGAATTTTAATTGCCTGCACCTCATCAACATTTCCGTTATTATCAGCCGGTAACCTCATCATACCAAATCCAATAGGAGATACTTTTACTCCTGTTTTTCCAAAATCTCTGTATTGCATCAAACAATTCCTCCTTAACAAATAAGATAAAACTAATATACCATAAAATATCCATAAGCAAAACCTTTTTCTTATATAAAACGGATGTTTTGCATTAAAATCAAAACATCCGTTAACATTATTCAATCAATTTAATTTTATCCCATACATCCTGATTTTTATCAATTGTTGACTCCGCTTTCCACTTGTCGTATTCCTTTGAAAAATACTGCTGTTTCATACTGTTCTCATAATATGCATAACTGTAATCCTTAAGGGCATCTTCGTCAACCGGCCCTGATGAATTTGTATTTGTTTTATAGTACTGAGTAAGTTTATCTTTATTTGTTAAAAAGTAGCTTTCAAACTCTCCATCACTTACCGAATAATCCTTTACTGTATCCTCTAAAATCATGTTATAAAGCATGTTTTGGTACAGTACATCATAATACAGCTTTTCATCGGCTCCGATTCCATTTTTAACGCTGTCACTGTATCCATTATACATATTAGTTGCTTCTGTCTTTAATTTTTCTTTCGTTTCATCATCAACATTCAAATCTTCTTTTGCAGCCCTTTGCGCTGCTATTTTAACCATAACAATGGTATTGAATGTATTATCTTTTGCAACGCTTTCAGCCGTTCTTCCATCAAAGTCAGTCTCCCATATATCGCTTCCTCCAAGCTGTTCAAAGCTTTGCTGGGTTTCGTATAAATATATATTAAACTCCTCTGTCGATACGGTCTCATCATTTACCGTAAAAACGCAATCTGTATTTTTTACGGGGTCTCCCTGACTGCAACCCGAAAAAATCAGAGCAGACAAAGCTACCCACAATATTAACTTTTTCATATTGCAGCCCTCCTATGATGATAATTATACACACAAATCACTTAATATCAACTTCTCTAAGCGACTGAATAAAGTTTTTTACATACTGCAGAGCATTTATGCCGCTTTTTGGTGAAGTTTTAATTGTAACATAAGGCTCTGCCGATGCAGTAAACATATAAGGACTATCTTTCATTGTAAGAAGTTTAGTAAGTGCATCCGTGCTTATTCTTGCATTTGCTCTAAATATAATGATAATATTTTTTTGCTTCTCTGCAATAGAAATAATATCCATTTGGTGTGCATCATATTTTACCAGTGCAACATCAAGCAGTGTTTGCACACACTTAGGCAAATCCCCATACCTGTCTTCAATCTCCTCCTGAATATCATAAAAGCTTTCAGTCCCGTTTATCAAAGATATTTTTTTGTAAATCTCAAGTCGCTGTTCTTCATTTTGGATATAATAATCAGGAATATACGCACTTACACTAATGTCTATTGAGGTTTCAAAGCTATCAGCCTTAACCTCGCCCTTCAGCTTACATACCGCCTCATCAAGCAGCTTGCAATATAAATCATAGCCGACAGTTTCCATATGCCCGTGCTGTTCTGCGCCAAGAAGCGAACCCGCTCCTCGTATCTCCAAATCACGCATAGCTATTTTAAAGCCTGAACCAAACTCAGTAAACTCTCTTATAGTCTGCAAACGTTTTTCCGCAGTTTCTTGAAGAACTTTATCTTTTCTGTACATAAAGTATGCATAAGAAGTTCTGTTGCTTCTTCCTACTCGCCCCCTCAGCTGATAAAGCTGCGAAAGTCCCATTCTATCTGAATCCTGAATGATAATTGTATTTACATTGGATATATCAAGTCCAGTTTCAATGATAGTTGTGCAGACGAGAACATCTATTTCACCTTCAATAAAGTCCTCCATAATACCTTCAAGCTCACGTTCACTCATTCTTCCGTGTGCATACTGCACGGTGGCTTTAGGTACAAGCTTTTGTATTTTTGCAGCTGTTTCATAAATATTTTCAATTCGATTATGGAGATAATAAACTTGACCTCCACGTGCAACCTCTCTATGAATTGCATCTCGAACGGATTGTTCATTGCTTTCCATAACAAATGTTTGAACAGGCATCCTTTCTTCCGGTGGCTCCTCTAACAGGCTCATGTCTCTTATGCCTGCCAAGCTCATATGAAGCGTTCTCGGAATAGGTGTAGCAGTAAGTGTAAGAACATTTACATTTTCTTTGATTCTCTTAAGCTTTTCCTTATGTGCAACACCAAAACGCTGTTCCTCATCAACAATAATTAGTCCTAAATCCCTGAATTTAACATCTTTCGAAAGAAGTCTGTGGGTCCCTATTACTATATCGGACATTCCGCTTTCAAGTTTTTTAAGTGTCTGTTTCTGTTCCTTTGCAGTTCTGAATCGATTTAATAATTCAATTTGAACAGGATACTGCGACATTCTCTTCGTGAAAGTCATAAAGTGCTGCTGAGCAAGTATAGTTGTGGGCACAAGGTAAGCAACCTGCTTTCCGTCTTGAACGGTTTTAAATGCAGCTCTTATTGCTACCTCTGTTTTTCCGTAGCCTACATCACCACAGACAAGTCTGTCCATGACCTTGCCAGTCTCCATGTCGTGTTTAATATCCTCAACCGCATTCAGCTGGTCATCAGTTTCAGTAAACTCAAAGTTTTCCTCAAATTCTTTCTGCCACGATGTATCGTAAGAATATGTGTAACCCTTAGCAGCCTCTCTTTTTGCATATACCTCAATCAAGTCCTCAGCAAGTATAGCAACAGCTGCCCTTACCTTTGATTTCATCTTGCCCCAGTCCTGCCCGCCAAGCTTACTGAGTTTAGGTCTGGCACCATCGCTTCCGATATACTTCTGAACCAAATCCATCTGGTTTACAGGAACAAAAAGGTTGCTGCCTCCGTTATAAGAAATCTTCAAATAATCTTTGTTTATTCCGTCCACGGTTATCTTTTCAAGTCCTCTGTACACACCTATGCCGTGACTTTCATGTACAACATAATCTCCGACTTTCAAGTCCGTAAAACTTTCTATCACTTTACCTTTTTTGTTGTACTTTTTCCGCTTTTTAATTCCGTATTCACCGGATATTTCACTCAGAGAAAATACTGCAAACTTAATATCCGGATATTCAAATCCCTTTGACAATTTTCCGTGGCACACATATATGCTTCCCTTTGCGGGAATAAAGTCGTTTTTATAGTCAATGAGAACCGCTTCAATGCCTGCTTCATTCATTTCTCTTGCTATTCTCTCACAGCGGCTTTCTCCGCCGCCAAAAACAACAACACGATAATCATCATTTTTCAGATATTTTATCTCTTCATAAAACAAATCATATTTATTATTAAATGATGTCGATGACTTAACCGTAAAACTGGAAACAGCTTTGATTTTAAAATCAGGAATAATCTGTGTAATTCCGCACATAAGAACTTCTCTGAACTTTGAAGAAAATGAATATATATCACTCATGTCAAAAATCAAGTTCATTTGCTTGGGCAGGATATATCCTCTTTCCAACCTTTCCTTCATGCTGGATTCAAATTCTTCATAGACTGAATCTACATGCAATTTAATCCGTTTAGGTTCATCGTAAAATACTATCGTATTTTCAGGTAAATAATCAAATAGACTGACTGTATTAACATCTGTGTAATTAATGAAGTTAGCTATTTCGTTTATGCCGTTTCGTAATTTATCAACAACCTCACCTATAGTTCTCTTTATGTTTTCGGCTGCTTCCTGTTCATCTTTCTTTTCATAGTTTTTAAAAGCCTTAAGCATATCAGCTTCAATTTTATCGGCAGCATTCAGAATCTGACATTCATCAATAAGTATTTCTTTGACTGGAAATATTCTTACTCTATCAATTTTACCTACTGAGCGCTGACTCATAGCATCAAATGCCCTGACAGAATCAACCTCATCATCCCAAAGCTCAATTCTGACCGCCATTTCATGCACAGGAGAATATACGTCAATTATGCCGCCTCTTACTGCAAACTGCCCTACACCTTCAACTATTTCACTGCGCTCATATCCCATAAAAATAAGCTTCTTTTGAATATCGTCAAGAGATACAATATCTCCTTCTTTCAGTTCAATAACATTCATTTGCAGCTCATTTTTGGGCATAAGCCTCTCAAAAAGTGACTCTGCCGTTGCACAAATAAAGCGCACTTCACCTTTAAGGCAGTCATCAATCGTCTTAAAACGCTGTTTTGTTATATCACTGGAATGAACATCTGCACTGTAAAATATAAAGTCCTTTGCAGGATAATAAGAAGTCCTGTCATCAAGAAATACCAAGTCATTGTATATACTCTTTGCTGAACTTTCGTTATCTGTAATTATAAGCGCATTACAGCCTGTATGCTCACATATTGAATATATGAGCTGTGTTTTTTGTACGTCAATAACTCCTGTTGTAAGAACAGGAGTGTTTTTTAATTTTATATTATCTAGTATATACCGATAATCCGCAAGTTCTGTGAGCGGTTCCGTAAGCCACTTCACCGGGCATCACCTCTTATTTGTCTGCCGTTTCGGCACTTTTTTCTTCTTTGACCTTTTTGTTAAATTTATTCATTGCATCCTTCATTCCTGAAGAAAGCATCATTTCCACTGCCTCAGCAGCCTTATCAATACCTGCCTCAATCAGAGGAGCGTCATCAGCTGAAAACTTGGCAAGAACATAGTCCGCCAAATCCCATCCGTTTGGTTTTTCTCCTATTCCAACCTTTATTCTTACAAATTCATCAGTACCCATGTGGGTAATTATGCTCTTAATACCGTTGTGTCCGCCTGCACTGCCTTTTTCTCTAATTCTTATCATGCTTAATGGCAGGCTGGTATCGTCAAAAATAACTGTCATATTTTCAACCGGAACTTTATAAAAGCTCATTACTTCTTTTATACTTTCGCCGCTCAGATTCATATATGTCTGAGGTTTAACCAAAATCACCTTTTTGCCGTTAATCATTCCGTCACCGGTAAATGCTCTGAACTTAAATTTTGATACATCTATATTATATTTATCGGCAAGCCTGTCTATAACTCTAAATCCCACATTATGCTTTGTATCAGCATATTCCCTTCCGGGATTTCCAAGACCTACTATTACATACATATCGTTACCTCTCCTGTTAAAAACTCCTGACAAAAGGCTATTGTACGCCACAATTGCAAAAAAAGCCAGTACAATTACCGAAATAATTATTTTTAACACTTCCATTATGTGTTTTCCTTTATATATTTATCAATAGAATCTCTGTCTGCTGCAAATGAACCTTGAACAATATCTCCTCTTCCGCCGCCGCGTCCGTTAAGCACTTTATTTGCATCCTTTGCAAATTCAAGTATATCCTTGTCTTTGCTTCCAATTGCATACTTATAACCATCAGCATCGTTGCCGCATAATACAGCCGCAAACTCAGCCTTATCAATAAGTATTTCACAAAGCTGACGAAGTTCAAAAGCTTCAAGATTATCTTCAAAAACTACAGCACATTTTGTACCCTCATCTATTTTGTCTGCTTTTATTTCAAATAGTTTCCTTTTAACCGAAACCAGCTGTTCTTTAATATTGTTTCTCTCCTCCATCAGTCTTTCGACTGAATTAAGAACATCATATGGCTTTGCCGAAAGTAGGTTTGATATACCAAGTACAAGCTTGTTCTTTTGAGCATAATCCTCATAAGCCTGTATTCCGGAAAGCATAAATACTCTTGTTCCACCCTTATATTTCTGATGTGATAAAATCTTTATAATGCCTATTTCTCCTGTTCTTACAACATGAAGTCCACAGCATGCGCAAATATCACAGCCTTCAAAGCGAACAATTCTTACATCTCCCTCAAGAGCCTTTTTGCTCCTGTACTCAAGGGTTCCCAGTTCTTCCTTCTCTGGATAGAATATATCCGTAAGAAAGTTTCTATATACAGCTTCATTTGCCTCTTTTTCTATCATAACAAGATTATCTTCGGTAAGCTCACCGTTAAAATCAATTGTTATACAGTCGCTTCCCATGTGAAAGCCAACATTATCATAGCCAAAATGGCTGTGAATTAAGCCGGAAACTATATGCTCTCCTGAATGCTGCTGCATTAGGCGAAAACGTCTTTTCATATCTATTTTGCCGTTTACACGTGAGCCAATATCAATCGGCTTATCTGAATAGTGGACTATTGTGCTCCCGTTTTCATGCACATCAAAAATATTTGCATCATTTATCATTCCATTGTCGGCTGGCTGACCCCCTCCCTCAGGGTAAAAAAGGGTTCTGTCAAGAATTATTTCATACCTGTCTTTATTCCCGTTACAGCTGACAACCACTGCATCAAAATCACTGTCATATGCATTTCTATAATATAATTTTTCTGTCATAATTTCATTCCTTTGACCATAAATAGCAAATAGCCTGAGCTCTTGAGGAAAATGTCTTTTCTACAAGCAGTGCTCTTACCTCTTCTTTAGTAAACAGATATGAACAAATTTCCTCGTCAGCAAATTTACATTCGCTTATTTCTCCAATTACCTCACAGAAAACAATTACCGTTTTCTCATCAGTTATTCCTGTGCAGGAATATGATGGTTTAAGTACAGTCTTAATCTCGGTTATTTCCATTCCCGTTTCTTCTCTAAGTTCTCTTCTTGCTGCTTCAATAGGTGTTTCACCTGCATCAATAAGACCTGCCGGGAAAGAATAAACATAATTATTTACACCCATCCTAAATTCTCTGATAAGTAAAACTCTTTCTTTATAGAAAGCGGCTATAATTACACCCGCAGTTTTTTCTCCTACATCAGATACATCTGTATATTCACCACGGCTCACCATCTCATAGACCTTATTTTGGCCTGCCTTATTTATATATGTAAGCTCATAGTTATTAAGAAACTTTCCACGTTTAATACATTTAAACTTTTCTAATTTCATATAATTCACCTTTTAAATTTTGCCACACATAATCAATGTTTGCAATATATTATTCTTTAGTTTTTTTATATTTCTTCAATAAACATTACTCCATCAATGTTATTTATATATTCAAGTGCTTCTGAATTACTTTTGTTCCTGTTCTGAATTTCAAGGATCATAATTAATGATGTTATTTTTAAGTTTTCTGTTTTTATCTGCTCAATACCATTTATTCTCCATCCTAAATTCCTTATGCATCTTATAATCCTGCTTAACGGTACAGTAGAATCATATTCAATATAAATATTGAGATCAGAGGATGTTTTTATATACTTTTCATCAAGTTTCTCTAACCATGAAAGAATGGCAAATAATAAAACACACATAACAGCTGCTGCCTCATAAAAACCAATGCCTATTGCAAGTCCCATGCACGCTGATGCCCATAACCCTGCAGCAGATGTAAGGCCTCTTATATGTTTTTTAGATGTTACCAGAATAGTTCCTGCACCAAGAAAACCAATGCCGCTGATTACCTGAGCGCCCATTCTTCCAATGTCTCCTCCGTAGCCTAAAAAATCATAGGTAAACTGATTAATCATCATAACCGAAGCCGCGCCTACACAAACAAGAAGATGCGTTCTTAAACCTGCAGCATGATGCTTTTTCCCTCTGCTAAGCCCAATTACTCCGCTGCATACTGCCGCCATAAAAAATCTGATTATAACAGATGTCATATTTATTTCTCTTAAGTATGTCGGTATTAATCCCATAGAGAACCTCCTTTATGTTAGTATACTTATTGAGTCTAATTTTTGCAACTGACACAAAAACAATGCAGACTTAAAAAAGTCTGCACTATATAGTATATTCAACTATAATATTTTATGCATTTAATGTTTCTGCCGCCTTAACCACATGCTTTGCAAGAACAGATGTTGTAACTGCACCCACTCCTCCGGGTACAGGAGTAATATTTGAAACAATCTGCTCAACATTGTTAAAATCAACATCTCCGCACATATTTCCGTTCTCGTCCACATTTATTCCTACGTCAATTACAGTCATTTTTTCATTAACATAATCAGCTGAAACTAATTTAGCAACTCCAACAGCCGCAATAAGAATATCTGCCCTCTGTGCCTCCTCAGCCAGTTCTGCAGTTCGGCTGTGGCAGTAGGTTACTGTTGCATTTCTTGCAAGAAGTAGCATTCCAAGCGGTCTTCCGACAACCAGTGAACGGCCGATAACAACGCACTTTTTACCTGTAAAGTCAGTTTTCATATAATCAAGAGCTTCCATTACACCCTCGGCTGTACAAGGCGCATATCCGCTTTCATCTGATACAAATACCTTGTACAGGTTAATAGGGCTTATTGCATCAACGTCTTTAACAGGATTAATCATGACCTTAAGAGGTTCTATGCTCAAGTGTTTAGGCAACGGCTGAAGAACAAGGATTCCATGCACTAAGGTATCTTCGTTTATTTTTTTAAACTCTGCATTAAATTCATCTTGTGTTATGCTTTCGTCAAACACTTCGGAAATGCACTTTATGCCGCATTTGTCCATTCTTTTCACAGCTCCACGTTCATAAGCAATTTCGCTTCCGTCATCACCTACACGGATAATTGTTAAACAAGGTTCAATGCCGTGAGTCTTGAGTTTTTCAACTCTTTCTATAATTTCAGCACTCATTGCCTCAGCAACTTGTGCTCCCTTTATTATCGACATTTAAGTGCCTCCTTGATTTTTTCAAAAACAGCATCCGCCTTCTGTGATGTTTCGGCATTGAGTCTGTCTGCATAATCATTATATTTTTGTGCTGTTTCTCTGTCTTTCATTGTTTTAGTGTTAATATATACATTCATAGATGCACCGAGTACAGCAGTGCGAACAAACTCCACTCCAACTGCAACATCACTTATTGCCATTACACTGCCCTTTTCAGAAAGCTCCGCAAGGCAGTCTGCTATTTCTGTACCTTTTTCCATTGTTTTAAGCGGAACGCTGCATGCCACTACCAATGCCTCTGCCATAATTTTTTCTTTTGCTGCCTTTTCATCATCAGTAGAAGCCGGCAGGGAATATGCTGCTGCCAAAGGTTCAAAACATTTTGCGTCAGCCTCTATCAAGTCAAGCATTTCATCACGGAGCACTTCAAGCCTTTTCTGACAAGCCTTTACATCATTCTCAACCGCAGCGTATTTTTTTTTGCCTATTGTCAGGTTTGAAACCATCATTCCCAAAGCTGCCGCCGCTGCACCGCTCATAGCAGATGCGCCTCCGCCTCCCGGAACGGGTGCAGCTGATGAAAGCTCCTCAAACCACTCTTTATTAATTAATACACCCATAATTCACACCTCATTTTATCAGAATAAGCCGCTTATTTTTCCGTTCTCATCTATATCAACCTTTTCAGCAGCAGGAACCTTAGGAAGTCCAGGCATTGTCATGACATCTCCTGTAAGAACAACTATAAATCCTGCACCTGCAGAAACTTTCATATTTCTTACTGTTACACGGAAGTTTGTAGGCCTGCCCATTTTAGTCGGATCATCTGATAATGAATACTGAGTCTTTGCCATACATACAGGATATTTGCCGAAGCCTAGTGACTGAAGCTTGTCCATTTCCTTTCTTGCAGCAGGAGTAAAATCAACACCGTCACCACCATATATCTTTGTTACTACTGCATTGATTTTTTCCTCAATAGTCATATCATCTTCATACGCAAATCTAAAATTATTTTCTCCACTTTCGACAATTCTTACAACCTCTCTAGCAAGAGCTTCTCCACCGGCGCCACCTTTGCCCCATACTTCAGAAAGTGCTACATTTACACCAAGCTCCTTGCATTTTGTTTCAATGAGATTAAGTTCTTCTTCATCATCAGTAGGAAACCGATTTATCGCAACAACAGCAGGCAGTCCGTATACCTTAGTAATATTTTCAATATGCTTAAGAAGGTTAGGAAGTCCCTTTTCAAGTGCTTCAACATTTTTAGTTGAAAGCTCTGATTTAGGAACCCCACCGTGCATTTTAAGTGCCTTAACTGTTGCTACAATTACAACTGCATCAGGTGTTAAACCAGCCTTACGGCATTTAATGTCGAGGAATTTTTCCGCACCCAAATCTGCACCGAAACCTGCCTCGGTAACAACAAAATCGCCAAGCTTAAGCGCAAGCTTTGTTGCTGTAATACTGTTGCAGCCATGAGCTATATTTGCAAAAGGACCGCCGTGAATCAGGGCAGGATTATGCTCAAGCGTCTGTACAAGATTTGGTTTAAGCGCATCCTTAAGAAGCGCAGCCATAGCGCCCTGTGCCTTAAGCTGTCCTGCAGTAACGGGTTTGTCACCCCTAGTATATCCGACAATAATATTTGAAAGTCTTTCTTTAAGTTCTGCAATGTCCTTTGAAAGGCAGAGAATAGCCATAATTTCCGATGCTACAGTAATATCGTATCCGTCTTCTCTCGGAAATCCGTTTGCCTTGCCTCCCATTCCGCATACAATGTTTCTGAGCTGTCTGTCATTCATGTCTACACAGCGTTTCCATGTAATCTTTCTAACATCTATTCCAAGATCATTCCCCTGAAAAATATGATTATCTATCATTGCGGCAAGGAGATTGTTTGCGGCACCGATTGCATGGAAGTCACCTGTAAAGTGAAGATTAATATCCTCCATAGGAACAATTTGTGCATAACCGCCGCCTGCAGCACCGCCTTTAACGCCGAATACAGGTCCAAGTGACGGCTCTCTGAGAGCTATTACAGTCTTTTTACCTATTCTGTTAAGTGCATCACCAAGGCCGACTGACGTTGTTGTTTTACCCTCACCAGCGGGCGTTGGAGTTATTGCCGTAACAAGTATAAGCTTTGCCTTATCCTCTTTTTTGCTCAACTCGGTGTAATCAAGCTTTGCTTTATAATTTCCGTAAAGTTCAAGATCCTCTCTTGTAAGTCCAAGTTTTTCGGCAACAGCCTCAATAGGAAGCAACTCGGTTTCCTGCGCAATTTCAATATCACTTTTATACCCTGACATTAAACATTCTCCTTTTTTTATTTATTATTCATAAACATAAATCAGCCCCCGACATATAAATAATCGCAGGGCTATATTTTACAATATTATTAAGCAATGGATTTTCTGAAACTGTGTACACCCTTTAAAACAATGTGCATAAGCGCAACATTAACCGGGTATAAAAGTATATTCCTAATAATTCTTGGAAGTGCTATAAGGCTTGATCCATACATCAAATTAAGCCAAATAGGTGTGAGAACGGTATTGCATACAACCATTACAACAAGAACAGCAATCATTGTACGTTTAATTGTTATAGGTTTTTTATAGAGTACAATGCCAAATAAAAATCCCATAATAAATGCACTGATTGTAAACCCAGGGAAAAACGGTCCGTTAGGGTTTACAAAATATCCGAGAACATCTCCCGCTGCCCCTGCAATTCCTCCTGCGATTGGTCCAAACATCATTCCGCACACCCCAAGTGCAAGGTATGCAAAGCCTATTTTCGCAGTAGCACTAATGTTGAGGGTAAAAAACGAAAGTATCGTATACAACGCAACAAGCATTGCTACGCCCGTCAATGTTTTGGGGCTGCTAAGTTTTTCACCTTTAAATCTGTCTTTCAAGCCAATTTCCTTCATGACGTTTCCTTTCTGCAATATAAATTTTTTTTCAACAACCAGTTACATTTGTTGCACAAATATACTAAGCATCAATGCCTGTACAAATAAAATTTATCATAGTTAGTCTAATATGTAAAGTTTATAATTTTTTAAGATAAAATTGTCGTAAATAACTTTTTGTACAAATCATCTTTAATAATATGCACAATGCTCTGTTATTTTGTACTTTTATATAATTATCGTATATAAATCAAGATAAGCAGTGCATTTTTTATAAACTCACTAATATTATTGAAAATTTCCTTGTCAATATAAGATCAACTTCTAACTTTTTAAAATAAAAAGCCGACAGGCATTTGATTACCAATCGGCTTTAAAGCAATAATCCTATTAAATTTCTCCTGTAACCGAACTATCGTTTTCAGTAGAATATCCGTAACCAAATATAAGCGTGTCATCCTCGTCGGAGCCATAAGGCGTATTATTAAAGCCTGTTATTCCCTTGCCCTTTGTATATGTTCTTTCCTCAGTATATACACCGTTCTTGTATCCTTTAAGCGGAATTTCAGTTCTTGTTGTAAAGCTGTCATCTGAAACACTTACAATTGTTGTCTTTCCAACTACTGTCTGCCCATCAATTTCTATGCTTTGTTCCCAACTGTTGTCTTTTTCAATTTCGCCTTTTAATACAATAAAATCAGGTATAATAGAATATACATTTTCTGCACTCTGCGCAAAGGGATCCTTATTTTCTACATGCTCAACAACACTTCCGTCACCTATAGTATAAGTAACATCAAATGTTCGTTTTTTCCCCTCAGTGCCCATTCCATCACACATTGCTCCAATGTACTTATATACAATATAGTCCTTTTCATTTGTCTTTTCTTTAAATTTGACCTCAAATCCAGCTTCTGCATAACCATTGTAGAGCCTATATTTGCTGTCAGACGGTAAATAATCCGATATTCCCTCCGTATATTTTTGTACGTCATCTATAATTTGTTCAGAACTCTCCGTATTTGTTTCTTCTGTATTAGAATTTTCGTTATCTTGTTTTCCAGATAAAGGCGAACAGCCAATTAAAGAAAAAGCCAGAACAGTACAAGCTGAAACATACAACAATCTTTTCATCATTCGTCATTCCTTTCAAACCTTTTAACCTGTAACCATTATATACATATTATACACTTAATAAAACTTTGGCACAATAAACATATATTGTAATTACGTTAAAATAATTATACAAATTTCTTAAGTATCAACAGCTTTTGGCAAGGATAAATCAAATCAGGATTCTCTATTTTGTTCAGCCTTACAATGTCAGCAACTGTTGTATTATATTTTTTCGCTATATTCCAAAGAGTATCTCCCTTTTTAACTGTATAAATTACTGCCCCGCTTTTAATGAGATTTTCTTCTCCGGCTTCAGCTTCACTTATTCCGGTTATTATGCTCCCATCTTGGTTTTCACTGGCAACAACGTCGCTGCTTATCGTAGCTCTTACTTCTGCTTCACGCTCCGAAAGAGTGCTGAAACTGATATCTTCAATTTCTGCCGTCATATCAAACAAAGAATTCTCGGTAATACCCTTGATTTCTATCTCCTGTGAAAACGGTAAAGACGCACTAATAACGTTGAGCGGTTCGTCATCATCCTTGGCTATATACATTACTTTAATATCTGCTACACCATCCGCCTCAACAGCATTATCTTTAACAGATACCCTTGCATTCCTTATATTGCCCCAGACCTTAACAATCTGCATAATATCAGGCTGTTTTGAGTCAGCCGTAACGATATTTCGAAATACACCCTGAGCTTTATTTCTTCCTATAACCTTCATGTAATTAATATCTTTTCTCGTAATGTCAAGCGGAGACGCTAAAGAATACGCATCTTCAAGCACCGACACTCCTTTGTGCGAAAAAGACTTAATAACTACGCCTACCGTTATCTGAACATCTATAACTCTAGGTTCGCCCATACTGTCTGCAGCAATATCCGAAGCAACATTGTTTATCTGCATTCTTGCCATACAAACAGTATTGTTGTCAGCCATCGGAATGTTTACATTGCCGTTGAAAGGAACAATAAACTCAGCAGAATCAAGCGCATAAGCCTCCCCTGCGCCTATATAGACAACAGATATTTTAAAATCCCCACTGATTGATACAGTATCGCCATTGGTTCTAATATCTCTATGGCAAATCTCAGCCGTAGTTTCTACTATTTCAGCAGCATCAGGTTTTCCAACCGGCAGCTTAAGCTCTTCCCTTACTGTAAATTCTTCTGTATTTCTTTCCTTGACATTTCCAACATCAAGCATTCCCATTTTTAACTGAATTGAATCGTCACCTGTTACTTCTTTTACTGCTTCCACTTCTTTTTCGTTGTTCCACGTTGCATTTACTCCAGTTATTGCCTTTACGTTAATTTTTCTGTCATTAACAAGTCTGTAGTCAGTATGTATAAGCTCCGAAACAATATCTGCATCCGTGTCCTCCGTAATATCATCAGAAACAATATAATCTTCAAAACTAAAATCTGATTTCATGAAGTTAACCGGACATTCGGTCTTTTTCCCATAATACAACACAGACACACGCAGTCTTCCCGAAAAGTTAATGCGTCCCTGCTCGGTTTTAACCTTATCAATAATAACTTCCTCGTCCGCCTTCAGTATCTGATAAATATCAGGGTTAATATCGGGAACAATCATATCTCCTTCCGTTAGAAGCTGTATACTTTCGCCGTTACCCCTACTATTAAGTGTTATCATTTCCGTTGCCGCTTCCAATGGCATAAAAAAACCTCCCAAGTGTAATCTATTATAATATAGTCACCGAAAGGTTTTTTATGACTGCTTAATCAAATAATGTTATTTTATTAAACGGAAAAAATCGAAAAATTACTTTCCCATATATATCAGAGCAATCCACAGGCCCAAAAATCCGACTGTCAACGCTCTCATATCTGTTGTCTCCCATAACAAACACAGTATCATCAGGTACTCTCATACTGATATTGCCTTCTGTATATCCTAAAGTGTAGTCCTCATCAACCATCTCGTCATTTATAAATACTTTACCGTCTTTTATTTCAAGCATATCTCCGCCAAATGCAATTACTCGTTTAACCATATTTTCCTTATAATTGTCTGCATCAAAAACAATCAAATCTCCTCTTTCATACATCCCGGTTTTTGCCGAAAATCTCGATATCACAACCCTGTCTTTATTATCAAGGGTTGGATACATGGACACTCCAACAACGCTTACCGGCCATAAAAATATGAAAAGTAACAGCATTATTACTGCTGCCTCCAGTATAGACTGTGCCCAATCCTTAAGCATAAAAACCTCCAAATACTCAAAAGAGGAAAGCATACAGGGCTTCCTGTCAGCGTTTCCTCTTCAAATCATTATGATAAGGTAACCGTTATATAAATCGGATTGCCCTGAACAAGTGCTGCTCCATCAGGCAAATCAAACTGTACCTGGACATTATCATAGGTTCCTTCACTATATTTGCTAAGATCAACATAAGCCTTAATGTCATCCGCTGTTATATTGTTAATAACGCTCTGAATTCCACTTATTGTAATATTAATATTCTCTTTATCAATTTGTGCTATCATTCCTTCAGGCGTTGTACCATTATCCGTTATACTGTCAGATGATATTGTAAAGGTTTTCTCAGCATTTTTCTCTACCATAATTGTAACAGTAACATATTTTATCGTGTCCTCACTGCCTATTACCCTTATGCCATCAGGCAAATAATCAGAAAGCTCATACTGCTTGGTAACATTACTAGTAGCACCTGATACATCAACATTTGGCAGCTCTATCTGTTGTAAAGACTTAAGTGCATTTACTTCCCCTGCGGCATCAATATTGTCAGGGCTTAAATAGATTCCCGAAATACTATATCCGTCTGCCGGGTCTCCTTCAACTCCTGATATTAATTTAACGCTCTTCATGTCATCCATACTGACTTTAACAGAAATTTCATTTACACTGAAGGTAACATTTTTAAGTTCTTTGCCATCTGTATCGTATGCAACCGGAACAGCCGTCAAAACTGTATTATCAGTCAAATCAGTTGCATTAACAACTGCCTTAACAGATGCTATGCTGTTAATTATGCTCTTTGCTCCATATGCTGTTACTGATGCCGGAGATGCAACTGCATTTATAAGCTCCTGTGACTCTTCAGTCCCATGTTCAACTACAGGCTGAATTTCAAAATCTTCATTCACATAAGGCTGTAAATCTATTGAAACACTCTGAATCGACTTTGACAAAATTTCAAAGCTGTTGTTTACAACACTTGGTATAACTATACTTACCGGTACAGTTATAGGATTTCCATCATACGAGTATATTACATTTTCCAAATCAACAATAGCTTGAACCTTTGTACTGCTCTTTGAAAGATTATCCAACGCAAGCCTTTGTCCTCTAAGCTTTACAGTTACTCTTAATGCTGTCAATTCATCCTCATTTACTACAACATACCCTCGCTCAAAAAGCGATTCCTGGTTCTGAATTTGTATTGTCGTCGTATAAGATCTCATTTCCAAAGGGTTTTCAGTATTAATTACAGTAAACCAGAGTCCTACTGCAATGACAAGGGAAAGTAGCTTCCATCCAATATCCTTGGTTAATTTACTGCTATTTATCATCATCGGATCGCCTTCCTTTCCAGCGCATAATTTTCTTTTTTACGCTGTTGTTATCACTCTTGGAAAGTGTGAGCATATTTTTAAGTTCATCCGGTGTTATATTTCTGTAAAGAATACCTCCTCTTGCCAAAGAGATATATCCTGTTTCTTCTGATACAACAATAATATTAGCATCAGAAACCTCACTGGCTCCAATGGCGGCTCTGTGTCTTGTGCCAAGTTCCATACTTACTTTATTTTCAGTAAGCGGTAAAAAACATGCTGCTGCCGCAACTCTTCCGTTTCTTATAACAACAGCACCGTCGTGAAGTGGTGTATTATGTTCAAAAATATTTATAAGAAGCTGACTTGTAACAATAGCATCAATAGGAATGCCCGTGCGAATATGATCGCCTAACGGAACCTGCTTTTCAATCAAAACAAGTGCACCAGTCCTGACACTGCCCATTTTCTCTGCAGCTGTTACAATCTCATCTACAATCTTTGCATCATTAATATCTTCGCTGTCCTGGGACTCAAATTTAAAAACTCCCCTAATCATTTTCCCATTACCAAGCTGTTCAAGTGCTTTCCTAAGCTCTGGCTGGAAAAGAACGACAAATGCGATGATTCCGACAGAAATTGTTTTTGATAAAATCCAGTGAATTGTATTGAGTTGAAGCAAAGACGCAATTGCATACAGCAGGAAAATAACAACAACGCCTTTAAATAATATCCACGCTCTTGTTTCCTTTACCCACTCAATAATTTTATAAACAATATATGCTACTATTAAAATATCTATTATATCGAGAACGCCCATTTCTGGTCTGGCCATACTAGTATAATTCCAGCCTCTGAGCAGCGAACTTAAACTCTGTCCATCCATGTTCTCACCCCCAGCAAAACAAAAAATAATCAATCTATGGTTAAGTATAACATATAAAACTTTAGAAGAGAACATTAATTAGTTTATTTTTTTCTTAAAATTGTATAAAAATAACCACACATAATTGTGTGGTAAAAACCATTTATAAGCATTACAAATTAAAATACTTTGCTTATTATATAGCTTATCAGTGGCAGTGTAGCAGTGGATGCAATTGTCGTCACAAAAATTGCTCCTATGGCATAATCCCCGTCTGAACCGTTTGCATTTGCAAACATTGCGATTGATGACATTGACGGAAGCCCCGCAAGCAATGCCAACGTTATTTTGATTTCATCGCTAATAAATGGTACATACTTTAAAGCCATAAAAAGAAGTACCGGAAAAGCAATCATTTTAAATGCAACAATTAAATAAAATTCAATTTTTACAACAAACTTTTTTATATCCACATAGCAGAACAGTCCTCCGATATAAATCATTGAAAGAGGTGTTGTAGTTGCTCCGATTTTCGTAAAAGTCAAATCAAGTATCTGCGGCAGCTTTACTCCTGCAAATATACCTGTCACACCAAGCAGGATTGCAACAAATGCAGGATTAAGCATCTTCTTGATACTCTGACCAATACCTTTCTCAGTTTTTTTATCCGCAGGAGTTGTTAATCTCATTCCTACAGTCCAAAGAAGCCCTTGGTCTATAATAGTATATATCGCTATGTAAAGCATTCCTCTTTCCGGAAAAATTGCGGCAATTAACGGTATTCCAATAAAACCTACATTTCCAAACATTGACACCGCTTTATAGACCTGTTTTCTATTTCCCTCCAAATGAAATAAATTGGAAGCAAACATTCCAACCACATACAATATTCCAAACATGATTATCCCAATGCCGAGCATGGGCATAGTTTCTATTACTTCTTTTGCATTTGCTCCATTAATAGTGTTTGTAAAAATCATTATTGGCAATGACAGTCTCATAATATATCTTGATACATATTCCAAAGACTCTCTGTTGAAAATTTTGGTTTTCACACTTACAATGCCTATAATTACATAGACGGCCAACATCCCCATCTGATTAATAATAATTGAAAACAAATCCATAAATCTAATCCTCCCAAAATATCTTTTGCCCAAAAGTGCGCAATATATTTAGTATATACTTTTAGCATTTGATATGTCATATAATTTTTTATAAATTTTCTTTAATACAACGCCTAATAGTATACATAATGCTTTAACAAATATAAAATATATTTACGACAAAAAACAGGGTGGAGTTTTACTCCACCCTGCAAACAGCAAATATATATTTATCTTGGGAAATTCATCTGAGCCTGAGCTGCAGCTAATCTTGCAATAGGGACTCTGAATGGTGAACATGATACATAATCAAGACCAATTATGTGGCAGAACTCAACCGACGAAGGGTCCCCACCATGTTCTCCGCATATACCAAGATGAAGTTCAGGACGAACCTTTCTTCCCTTAGCAACTGCGATCTTCATAAGTTCTCCAACACCGTCTCTGTCAATCTTTGCTGTAGGATCGCCCTCATAAATAAGCTTATCTGTATAATCAGCAAGTATTTTTCCTGCATCATCTCTTGAAAGGCCATATGTCATCTGAGTAAGGTCATTTGTTCCAAACGAGAAGAACTCAGCATCTTCTGCTATCTTGTCAGCAACCATACAAGCCCTGGGAATCTCAATCATTGTTCCGACAAGATATTTGAGTTCAGCACCTTTTTCAGCAATTACTGCCTGAACAGTATCATCAACAAGCTGTTTTACAAACTTAAATTCCTTAGCTTCTCCAACAAGGGGAATCATTATTTCAGGAACAATATTTATTCCAAGCTCTTTGTTGACTTCAATTGCTGCCTCTGCTATTGCTCTGGACTGCATTCTTGCTATTTCCGGATATGTAACTGCAAGACGGCATCCTCTGTGTCCCATCATAGGATTAAGCTCATGGAGACCTCTTGCTTTTATTTTAAGTTCCTCAACAGATTTTTTCATTTCCTTTGCAAGAATTTCAAATTCTTCCTCTGTATTAGGAAGGAACTCATGAAGAGGAGGGTCAAGCAGACGAATTGTAACAGGTCTTTCCTCCATGGCTTTGTAAATACCAATGAAGTCCTCTTTCTGGTAAGGCATAATTCCATCAAGGGCTTCTTCTCTTTCCTCGACACTGTCAGAAAGAATCATTTTACGGAACTTAAGTATTCTGTTTTCCTCAAAGAACATATGCTCAGTACGAGTAAGTCCAATGCCTTGTGCACCAAAACTTACAGCAGCTGCTGCATCATGAGGTGTATCCGCATTTGTTCTAACCTTAAGTACTCTCTTTGCATCAGCCCATGCCATAAATGTTGAGAAATCACCCGAAATTTCAGGTTCTACAGTTGGCATATCTTCTCCATAAATGTTGCCCGTTGAGCCATCAAGGCTTATGTAATCGCCCTCTTTAAATGTTACACCACCAAGAGTGAATGTTTTTTCTTCTTCATTCATCTTTATAGCTTCACATCCGGATACACAGCAACGACCCATTCCTCTTGCAACAACAGCTGCATGGCTGGTCATGCCGCCTCGTACTGTAAGAATACCTTCTGCTACAGCCATACCTTCAATATCTTCAGGTGATGTTTCAAGTCTTACAAGAACAACTCTTTCTCCTGCATCAGCGGCTGATTTTGCATCCTCTGCAGTAAAGTATACCTTTCCTGCACCTGCACCAGGAGACGCGGGGAGTCCTTTTCCAAGTGACTTTGCAGCTTTAAGTGCTTTCGGGTCAAACGCAGGATGAAGTATCTGATCAAGCTGCTTAGGTTCAACCCTCATAAGAGCTTCGTCCGTTGTAAGAAGTCCTTCATTCACCATATCCACTGCTATTTTAAGAGCAGCATTAGCTGTTCTCTTACCATTTCTTGTCTGAAGGAAATAAAGCTTACCCTTTTCAATTGTAAACTCCATATCCTGCATATCTTTATAATGCTTTTCAAGCTTATTAGCTATATCTATAAATTGAACATACACATCCGGCATATCTTTTTCAAGTGTTGCAATTGTTTTAGGTGTACGTACACCTGCAACAACGTCTTCACCCTGTGCATTTATTAGATACTCTCCGAAAATCATTTTTTCACCGGTTGCAGCATTCCTTGTGAATGCAACTCCAGTACCTGATGTATCACCCATATTTCCGAAAACCATCATTTGCACGTTAACTGCTGTACCCCAGCTGTAAGGAATATCATTCATCCTTCTGTATGTAAAAGCACGAGGATTATCCCATGAACCGAATACCGCTTTAACAGCAGCAAAAAGCTGCACCTTTGTGTCCTGAGGAAATTCTACTCCCTGATCTTCAAAATAAATCTTCTTAAAAATTTCAACAACATCTTTAAGGTTATCTGTTGAAAGGTCTGTATCATACCTTGCCCCAACTTGTTCTTTGTATTCATCAAGCTTTCTTTCAAACTTTGATTTTGACACCCCGATAACAACATCTGCGAACATCATGATGAATCTTCTGTATGAATCATATGCAAATCTTGGATTTGCTGTTGCCTTTGCAAGGCCTTCAACTGAATCATCATTAAGTCCAAGGTTAAGAACAGTATCCATCATTCCCGGCATTGATGCTCTGGCGCCGGAACGAACTGATACAAGAAGTGGATTTTCAATGTTACCCAATTTTTTACCTGCAATTTCTTCAAGTTTTACAAGTGCAGTCTCAATCTGACTAACCATTTCATCAGAAAGAACTTTACCGCCCTCATTGTACTCTGTACAAGCCTCTGTGGTTACTGTAAAACCCTGAGGTATGGGAAGCCCCATAACTGTCATTTCCGCAAGATTAGCACCTTTTCCTCCTAAAAGGTTTCTCATCGATGCATTGCCTTCACTGAACATATACACGTATTTTTTGTTCATAGCATTTCCTCCCAGTTTGTTAACTTTTGATACAGCCATTTAAAACCCCAATGATTTTATATATTTTGCTTTTGTAAAAGCCAATATATGTTATCATTTTTAATATAACACTTTTTTAATTCGTAGACAAGTACGCTAAAACATCAAAATTTACTGTAATAAAATAAAAAACCGACATTTTTTTTGTGGTGTTTTTTTTAAAAAACCATTGTAATATAATATCAATAATTTATAATTGTTAATATATAAATATTAATGTTAAAACTAGAAGGGAGAATATATTATGGAAGAACTGCTTGCGTTTTTAAAGAAAAATCCTGTTTTTTATTTAGCTACAGATGACGATGGCCAGCCAAGAGTAAGACCATTTGGATTCCATATGATTTTTGACGGAAAATTTTATATGGTAAGTGGTGTCCCTAAAAAAGTAAACAAACAAATGGAGAAAAACCCAAAAATTGAATTCTGCTCAATGGCACCTGACATGCACTTTGTACGCGTAAACGGCGAAGCTGTTTTTGACAATGATAATATTGAAGCAAAGAAACAGGTGTTTGAGATAATGCCGGATCTGCTGAAACTGTATGGTTCTGCTGAAAACCCCGTAATGTCAATATTCTATCTTAATAACATGCATGCCACAATTGCATCCCTTACTGAAAAGGAAAGAGTTCTTTTCTAATAAAAAGCCTATATATTGAAGTGCACCACCCCTTTAGTTAGACAGTTTGGTATACCCAAAACAGCTAAGGGGGTGTTTTATTCACCTATAAATCCGTCTTTTTTGTCTATAATAAAATCAATAAAGTATCTGCTGGCAATAGGCAGAACATTTTTATTTTTATATGCTAACGCTATTGTTCTCTCAAGCTTTGGAGCAAGTTTTTTTATTGCAATGTTATGTGCATGCTTGCTTAAAACAAGACTGGGAAGTACCGATACACCCAAATTATTTTCGACCATTGACATAATAGTATAATCATCAAATACCGTATACTCAATGTTTGGGGTAATCCCATTTTTCTTAAAATACTCCATAGGTTCGCTCACTTCACCTTCATCAAGAAGTATATACGAATCTCCGGCAAGTTCAGCCAACGATACTGTTTCTTTCTTTGCCATCGGATGATTAATATTAAGCACAGCCATCATTTCATCATTTTTTAGTGGAACAACTGTGAGTCCATCAGCAGCATTCGGCGTTACAAACCCAAAATCAACGCTTCCATCTTTTATCCAATCACTGATATTTGTATATTCACCCTGTTTAAGGTCAAAACTTACAGAAGGGTATTTTTCCTTGAATTCTTTCATTAATCTTGGCAGCCAGTTGCTTGAAACACTTGAAAAAGTTCCTATCCTGATTAAACCGCTTTCAAGTCCTCTCATTTCATTCCTTTTTTCAATGAGCTCTCTATGAGAATTGTATACATTCTTAATGTAAGGAAGAAATTCCTCACCATCCGGAGTGAGTACAATGCCCTTTCTCGACCTGATTATCAGCGATGTATCCAGCTCCTCCTCAAGGGAACGTATCATCTGGCTTACCGCCGATTGTGTGTATCCCATTTTTTCGGCCGTTTTAGTAAAACTGCCATTTTCGGTTATTATAATAAAAGCCTCATATCTTATCATACTGCCTTTTCCTTTCATTAGCATGTCTAATAAATATATTATATTTATTCGTTTTACTTATGTCAACTGCAATGATATACTTCTTCCATAATAAATACCCGAAAGGACTCTGTAACAAATGCATGATAATAAACAACTCTTTTTAAAAGGTACATATGATGGGTTACCCGTTGCACTTGGATACCTTGCAGTATCATTTACACTTGGTATTGCAGCAAAAAAGGCGGGCCTTACACCTATACAGGCAATGATTATGTCTTTAGCAAACAACGCCTCAGCAAGTGAGTTCTCAGCAATGGGTTTAATTAGTTCAGGTGCTGGATACTTAGAAATTGCATTTACTACTCTAATATTGAATTTAAGATATATCCTAATGTCATGTGCACTTTCACAAAAACTAGATCCTAAAACCGTATTATCCCAAAGATTTCTTATGGCTTATGACGTTACAGATGAAATATTCGGTATTTCCGTTGCAGTTGACGGAAAGCTTAATCCGTTTTATACATATGGGCTGATTGCAGTAGCACTTCCTTGTTGGTCAATCGGAACATATCTTGGAACAGTAACAGGCAGTATACTTCCAAATAGTATTATAAGTGCAATGAATGTAGCTCTTTATGGAATGTTTATAGCAGTTATTATCCCACCGGCAAAAAAGAATAAGGTAATTGCCCTTCTAATAGTTATCTCGATGGCTGCAGGTTCATTATTTGCATATCTGCCCGGACTTAAAGAAATATCCTCTGGTGCTGCACTAATTATACTGACAGTCGTAATCTCTTTTGCAGCAGCAGTTATATTCCCTGTAGAAGAAAAGAAAGAAGTTGCAAGATGTGAAGTCTAATGTATATATTTATATTATAATAATGGCAGCAGTTACATACTTAATAAGAATGCTGCCCCTTGTACTGGTTAAAAAAGAAATACAAAATACGACATTAAAATCTTTTTTATACTATGTGCCATATGTTACGCTTTCACTAATGACATTTCCTGCAATACTTTCGGCAACAAACAGCCTTTGGTCCGCTTATGCCGGATTCATTATTGCTGTTGTAACTGCATATCGCGGAGGTAGCCTTATCAAGGTTGCTGTAGGTGCATGTGCTGCCGTTTTTATTCTTGAAATGTTTTTTTAGATTTTACCCAATACCTTTTATTTTTTAATTACCAAAGATGCCTGCAAATAATCTTTGGTAAACTTTATGGCAGTTGAACCTCTCGGCTGTCCATAAAAAAAGCGGCATCCTTGGTGAAGTACACTTCACTTTCATGGATACCGCTTTTCTTTTATAATTATTTAAGGTTACTAAGTTCAACTGCAATCTTGCTTGCAGCTCTTGCATTATTATATGCAAGCTGAAGGTTTGAAGCAAATGAAACGCCCTCTGTCATATCCTTGATATGGCTGAGAAGGAAAGGTGTTGTGTCCTTGCCTCTGATGCCCTGTTCTTTTGCAAGCTCAAGTGCTTTTACAATAACTGCTTCCATTTTATCGTAATCAAGTGCATACTCCTCAGGAATAGGATTACCGATTACAAAACCGCCTTTTAATCCCAAATCCCATTTTGTCTTCACAATCTTTGCAATTTCAGCTTCATCTGCTGCATTGTAATCAAGCTTATAGCCGCTTGTTCTGCAATAGAATGCAGGAAAATCCTTTGTCCTCAATCCAAGAACAGGAACACCGAATGTTTCAAGATATTCAAGTGTAAGGCCAAGGTCAAGAAGTGATTTTGCACCGGCACATACAACTGCTACATTTGTATTTGCAAGCTCCTGAAGGTCCGCACTTATATCCATTGTTTCCTGTGCACCCCTGTGCACACCGCCGATGCCGCCTGTTGCGAACAACTTAATTCCCGCCATTTCAGCAATCATCATAGTTGTTGCAACTGTTGTTGCGCCGGTTTTTCCTGTTGCAATATATACTGAAACGTCACGACGTGAAACTTTACCTACATTTTCAGCTTTGCACATAATATCAAGTTCTTCAGATGTAAGACCAACCTTAAGTTTTCCGCCAATAATAGCTGTTGTTGCAGGAATAGCACCCTCGCCTCTTACAATTTCCTCTACCTTGTGCGCAAATTCGACGTTCTGAGGAAAAGGCATGCCATGGCTTAATATTGTACTTTCAAGAGCAACTACAGGTTTTCCTTCTTTAATTGCCTGTTCAATTTCAGGTGTAATTGATAAATAATCTTTCTGCATCATATTTTTCTCTCCTTTAATATTTTTTCAATAAGTGAAACACTTATATTCGGATTAATGGTTTTTTCATGAGAAATTGCTGCAACTCCTGCCGCAAGTGCATAATCAAGCGTCTTTTCCAATGAAAACTCATTAATATAACTATATATAACGGCTGCCATAAATGCGTCTCCTGCTCCCGTGGCATTCACCATCTTATCAATAGGTTTTAGCTTTCTTTCTGCATATCCGCCTTCTCTATCCATATAAAGACAGCCGTCGGAACCAAGACTTACAAATATCCTCTGAAGTCCTTTGTCTAGTATTTTCTCTGCAGCCTTATATAAATCTTTTTTATCATTAATCTTCATACCACTGAGTATCTCTGCCTCAAGAATATTCGGCTTTGCTGTATGAAATTTACCTATAAAATCTACAATTGATTCAGCATATGACTGCGACACCGGATCAACAAAAACAGGTATTGTATCTGAGTATAAATTCAATATTTCTTGCAGTACATCAGGAGCCAAAGCTGGATCACATGTGATAAGTCTGCTCCCTTTTATAATGCTTCCCTTTGAATGAAGAAATTCAACCGACATTTCCAGAAGTACTGACATGTCTGAAAGAGCAACAAACATATCCCCATTCTCATCAAGCACAGATATATATGTAGATGAAGCATGATTTTCAACCTTTAAAATATGACTTATATCTATTCCAGCAGAGATGCACTCCGTACAAATTTTATCTGCATATACATCATTTCCAACAGCTGTAATAAGCTTTACATTTCCGCCGAGCCTGGCGAAGTTTTCAGAAACATTCCTTGTCACACCTCCGGCAGAAGTATTCATATATCCAGGGTTACTGTCATGAAGATGTATGGCCTTTTTTGTTTTTCCATGAACATCCACATTGGCAGCTCCAATGCCGACAATATAACTTCCATTATTCACAATATAACCCCTTCCTAGCAAATATCCTTTTTTTTGAAGGTTTGCTATATGAACAGCTACAGAGCTTCTTGTAATACCAAGCATTGCAGCAAGCTCATTCTGCTCAATTGTTGGCTTGTTTTTTATTATTTCCAATATTTCATGTTCTCTTGGTGTCACGTCTTCACCACCCATATAAATATTTAGATTATAAGCACATGTTTATATTATCATTATATATAGACACAGTCAATGCATACATTGCACTAATTGGACTAAATAATTTTGTTATGTTTCCACAAAAAATCAAACTGAAATTAAAAAAACTTCTGTATAAATACAGAAGTTTTTTTAGATTACCTTATTTTATTTCTCTGGGACAAAATATATTATACCTACTGCACCGACTCCAATATGCGCACCAATAGTTGGCCCTATATTTGAAATAATACTGTTGCTTAAATCATATCCCTTTCCAGCTAAGTTCGCCATAACTTTTTCGCATGCCGATTTGTCATGTGAATATACGAAACTGATAGGAATGCTTGTATCTACACCTGTTTTCTCAATATATTTTACAAGATGCTCAAGTGAGCTTTTGCGTCCTATACACTTTTCACTAACAGTGACCTCTCCATCAGCAGTCAATGTAATTATAGGTTTGAGTCTTGCAAGAGTGCCTATTCCTGCAGCTGTACGTGATAGTCTTCCGCCCTTGCACAGATATTCAAGAGTATCAAGTGCTGCATATAATCTTCCTCTTTCTCGCATACTTTCGAGTGTCCTAACTATTCCCTCTGCCATATACCCCTTCTCAATCATTTGTGAAGCAATTGCTACATATATCTTCTCTCCACCTGTAGCAGAACGTGTATCAAAAAGATAGATACTCTCATATCCAACCATATCCTTAGCAATAAGTGCACTCTGGTAAGTACCGCTGAGTGCTGATGAAAGTAAAATTGCAATCACAGTATCGCCGTTTTCTTTAGCTTCTTCAAAAATAGTTTGAAAAGCTGCCGGTGCAGGCTGAGATGTTTTCGGAAATTCATCTCTCGACTGAAGCAGGTGATAAAATTTATCCTTATTCAAATTAATGCCGTCAATGTAATTTTCGCTGCCAAAACTGACCATAAGCGGTACACATTCAATCGAATATTTTTCAAGCTCAATCCTGTCAAAGTCTGCTGCTGAATCCGTTACAAGTTTTATACTCATTAAATTCTCCTCTCAGTTTTTGGGTTTGTCTACGGCAGTCAGTTTGCGGAACTCATTTGCAATGCTGTTTAATGTTTCTGCCGTCTCTTCTGTTTTGTTGCCCACTTTTTCTATAAGACTATCAACTAAAATCATAACTTCTTCATGAGTTTTTTCATAAACTTTTAAACCCTTTTCCGATAATTCTATATACACAAAACGTTTGTCCTCTTTAGAACGCACCCGCCTTATATACCCGTTCGCTTCCATGGAATTTAAGATTCTGTTCATCTGACTTTTAAACAGTCCTGTCTTAGAACATAACTCTGTTGCTGTTAGCTTTATATCAGGCTCCAATTCTATTTGACGTTTAAGCAAATTACAGACATATGTCTCGTTAAAAGGCATTTCTGAAACGATTCTTTTGTTCCATATTGTAGAAGAAAGGTTAAGCCATGCATCAACAAGCCTTTCTCCTGACTCTCTTATGCTATTCATAACAGGCCTCCTAAAGTTAACTTTATTAACAGTTAATAAAGTTAATTATATGTATTTGAAGTTTTTTGTCAATAAAATTATGAGGATTTAATAATAAAATAATTTATAGTAAACGAAAAATATGTTATTATTGAGATATATAAATTTTTGTAGGTGTAAATGACCAATTCTTGATAAATCTGTAATCTACAAAAATATTAAGACAAATACAATATATTACAGAAAATATATTGAAACATGGGAGGAATTAAGTATGGCAAAAAACATTATTTTAGACGTTGACACAGGTTCAGATGACGCTTGCGCAATAATTTTAGCTGCTCTCTCACCTGAGCTTAATGTGCTTGGAGTTTGTGCAGTAAACGGCAATCGTCCTTTGGCGGACACATTGACAAACTCACTTAAAATTGTAGAGCTTCTTGGAATGCAGGACAAAATTCCTGTTGTTAAGGGTGCTGCAGAACCGCTTGTTCACGAACTCCTTTCAGGAAGGACAAAAAACCCTAAAACACCCGAAATACACTTAGATGAAAATGGCGTTGAAATTTGCTATCATCCCAAGAAATTTAATCTTCCTGATCCTACAACCAAACCAGTTGATGAAAACTTTGTAACGTGGTATATTAAGACAATCAGGAATTGTCCTGAAAAAGTTACTCTTGTACCAGTAGGCCCCCTTACTAACATTGCTATCCTTCTTCGTGCAGAACCTTCAATCATTGATAATATTGAAGAAATCGTTATTATGGGCGGCGGCCACGATGTAAGAAATTCAACAGCTGCTGCTGAGTTCAATATATGGAAGGATCCGGAGGCTGCAGAAATAGTAATGAACTGCGGAGCAAAAATAACTCTTGTTCCTCTTGATGCCACACATGCTGCTGCAACAAAACTTAGTGAAGCCAAACAGTATCATGACCTTCATACATCCGTTGGTAATATGGTTGCAGAACTTATTGAAATTCGTACTCGTGCTTACAACATTCTTCAGCCTCTTGATGAGCCCGATTTATGCCCTATACATGATGCACTATGCGTAGCTTATCTTATAAATCCTAACGTTCTTAAAAACATACTCTTCACAAGGGTTGATGTTGATATAAGCGGAGGATTTGCAGACGGTATGACAATTGTCGATACACGCCATATACACAACCTTCCTGACAACTGTTATGTTGCTCTCGATGCAGACAGGGATTTATTCAACAAGATTTTCTTTGAAAAAGTTGCAACATTCAAAGATTTTAAAGAATATTAAAAAGAATAATAACCGCTGTGTATAACAGCGGTTATTTGTAAGATATTTTGTGTACGAAAGGAAATCGTATGATAAGCTTACTTTTCGTCTGTCACGGCAATATTTGCCGTTCTCCAATGGCAGAGTTTTTGTTTAAGAAAATGATTACTGACATGAGTCTTGAAAACAGTTTTTTTATTGCCTCAGCTGCCATCAGCAACGAAGAACACGGCAATCCCGTATATCCTCCTGCAAGGAAAAAACTTCTTGAGCATGGAATAGACCCGTCAGGTAAAAAGGCTGTTAAAATAACTAAAGAAGATTATAATAAATACGATTATATCCTTGCCATGGAGGAGTCCAATATCAGCGGAATAAAACGGATAATGGGGAACGACAGCGAAAACAAGATTCACCTTCTTATGGATTATACCAATAACACAAGAGATATTGCCGACCCTTGGTATACAGGAAATTTTGATATAACATATAATGATATTTTAGAAGGGCTTACTGGCTTCTTTGCATACATAAAATCAAATCATAAGGAAAATTTAAAATGAGAAATTTAATAATAGGTAATATTCTTTCCTTTATTGCGGCTGTTTTTTTAGGAATAAGCTGTTATGCAAAGGATAGAAAAAAAATATTTACGTATCAGCTTGTAAACTGTGCAACCTACACTGTTGCCTCCTACTTTTTTGGTACATATGCAGCAATTACCACTCTAATTTTCTGCTGCATCAGAAGTATATTAATAATGAAGGATAGATACACATCAACCGCCGCTTACATTCTTGTAATTGCAGTTATTGCATTTGGAATAATGGCCAATAATCGCGGAATAGTAGGTTTACTTCCTGTTATAGCATCAGTTGTGTATAATTTATGCTGCTATTATATAACAGATCCGCACTTGACAAGATACAGCATTTTAATTAACGAACTTATTTGGGTTACATATGCCTTTATAATAAAGGACTTTTCCACAGGAATAAGTGATACAATCATAATAATTGTGGATATCACAGCGATCATTCATTATCACAATAAATTAAGCACTGAAAACATATTATAATATTAACTAAAAAACGACAGTAAAATTTTACTGTCGTTTTTTTATACTTCAACAAACAACTTTCCATGTACATGAAGCCTATGCAACACTGGCAGCATGAAAATTTCACATATCCACACTGCTTTTTCAGCTAAACGATCATTTGATAAAAATCCGAGCATTACTCCAAAACCAAATGAAAGCAGTACAATAACATAAACGTTCATATATTTAATATGTTGAGTGTCTTTGTTTTCTTTAAATCGCCAGAAATGAATCACAACCTGACGCAGATTATTGGTACAAAAAACTGTTGATACCGCCTGACCTCGCATGCTTTTAAACGTATTATATTGCAATGCTGTCATAAAAAATATCGGAAGCACTGCATACCTTCCCGGAACGGTCTCTGGTATTAATCCAACAATAAATATTAAAATCATCTCAATCAAAATGCACAGTTCCGACCATTTTATTGCATTTTTCATTCTTGCAGGTACTTCCATTGTTATATATATAGCCGACATATAAAGTATTATCGGCACAAAACAATACAACGCACCCAAAACGCTTCCAGCACATACACTTTTAAAGAGAATTGCAAGATTACCTGTCTGTGCATTTGCAAATATTCCATCTCGGCTCAAAAAAGCGTATATTTCCATAAACCCGCCTGATATGGCAAGAGGCACATATATCCATAATTCATGCTTATATCTCTGTTCTTCATTCATACGTATCACCAACCATACAAGAGTATACAAAATCATATCTAAAAAAGCAAGTGTATGGTAAATATTAATACTCACCAAGGAATGAATGATTTTCACCCTTTGTTTTATACCCCACAAGAGTATCAACATTAACATCATGTATACTATTAAAAATATTCATCTCAACAAGCGGGTTATCCTTCTTAAGTTCTTTTATTAATTCCTTCGTTTCTTTTCGTTTTGATTGAGTTTGTGTATCCTCTGCAGCAATATTTTCAGTAAATCTGCATGCACACTGAAGAAACTCCAACTCATTATAATTTCTCCAAGCTATTATTGAATCCTCATGTACACAATATAACGGTCTGATAAGCTCCATGCCCTCAAAATTTGAACTATGCAGTTTTGGTCTCATTCCTTGAATCTGCGCACCGTATAGCATTCCCATTAGTGTCGTTTCAACTACATCACTGAAATGATGTCCTAATGCTATTTTGTTGCAGCCCATTTCCTTTGCCTTACTGTATAGGTGACCTCTTCTCATTCTTGCACACAAATAACACGGATTTTTTTCCGTACTGTTTGCTACATTAAATATATCAGTTTCAAATATTTTTACCGGTATTTGAAGGACTTCTGCATTATCAATAATTTTCTGACAATTGGAAGATGTGTAGCCGGGGTTCATAACAATATATTGAATTTCAAATGGATAATCACTTATACGTTGAAGCATCTGCATCATTTTTGCCAAAAGCATTGAATCCTTGCCGCCCGATATACATACTGCAATACGATCATTTTCCTGTATAAGGGAATAACGCTTAATTGCTTCAGTAAAAGGTCTCCATAATTCTTTTCTGTATTTTTTATTAATACTTCTTTCTATCAGCTGACATCTAGTAAGTTCTCTTTTCATTTATATCTCCCTGAATCAGTATTGTTTTATCTCGGCTATATCCTTGATTACCTCGCCTGCAAGTATTAATCCCACAACAGAAGGAATAAATGATATACTCCCTGGGGCCGCCCTTTTAGACGTAGGCTCTTCTTTTGCAATATCAAACAAAGGTTTAAGCGGCTCTTCCTTGGAATAAACAACCTTTACCTTATTAATACCCCTTTTCTTAAGCTCATATCTCATTACCTTTGCTAAGGGACATACTGATGTCTTTGAAATATCTGCAATCTCAAACATTGTTGGATTAAGCTTATTTCCTGCCCCCATACTGCTTATTACGGGAATATTATATTTCTTTGCCTCTTCAATAATTGAAAGCTTTGCCGCAACTGTATCAACTGCATCAATAACATAAGAATACTTTGAAAAATCAAATTCGTCTTTATTTTCCGGAAGGTAAAAGCAGTCGTGTATCTCAACATCGGCATTTGGATTGATGTCTGCTATCCTCTGTTTCATAACCTCTGTTTTATATTTTCCGATTGTGGAGTGTAAAGCAATTATTTGCCTGTTTAAATTTGTCAAGCTGACAGTATCATTATCAATAAGTACAAAATGACCTATTCCGCTTCTAGCAAGTGCTTCAACGGCAAATCCGCCTACTCCTCCTACCCCAAATACAGCAACCTTGGCATTATGCAACTTTTCAAGTGCTTCCTCGCCAATAAGAAGTTCTGTTCTAGAAAATTGGTTTATCATAATTCCTCCGATAATTAAAGCTTTTCCTTAAGTGATAAAATCAGGTCTTCTTTTGTTTTAGGAGCAAAGTGACCCTCAACCGCTGTTTCAAAATCAAGCTCTTCAAGCTCTGAAATAAGAACCGATAGCTTTTCGCTATGCCCTATCCACTGATCTCGTACTAGCTCTTCATATATGGAATCACCAAGAAAAACTACCTTTTCATTTGGTATGTACACTATTACACAATCATCTGTATGCGGACTTTCAACGTTTTTAAGCACACAAAGCTGATTACCCAATTCTATTGACATTTCGTTTTTAAACGATACGTCTGCCTGTTTGACTTTGATTTTTGTTAAATCAGGATATTCTATGTTAAGATGGGGTTCACAAAATAACGGAACTTTGTCTTCTGCGACATATTTGTCAAGAAGCTCGGGAGTCCATTTCCACATACTCATATCTTCCAGAATCTTATTTGTTTTATCACAAGCGACTGATATTGCATCAATATGGCTTATGCCAAAACTATGATCCCAATGGGAATGAGTTATAGCAACAAAATCCGGCTTTTTCAAATTATTTAAAGCAAGGTTGTGATAAAACTCCTTTACATTATTTTCAGAATTGCCTGATTCTATCATAAGTGAGTATTTGTTTCCTCTGACATATCCTATTGACGGCCTGTCCGTCTTTTCCTCATGGTCTGAATAAAATATATTTTCTGTAAGTTTATGAAACATAATAGACCTCTTATAATTTTATTTTTGCGTTCGGACATTTTCCGATTATAAATTCTATAAACTCAGATGCATTATCTGAAATAAATCCGTTTTTAGAAAGAGTTAAAGCTATGTTTTTATGAAGCTTAATAATATAGAGATTGTGGCTCTCCACAATTGCAGTAACATCTGAATATGATGCCTGAACAGCCTGATTTGACTGAAGATTTTTTCCAATAATCAATTCATCATAAAAAAAAGTCTTTGTCTCAATCTCACAACCGTACAACTTTATATACTTGGAATATGCTCTTTTTGCTATCAACTTAGATTTAGTAAAAAATATGACTAAAATGAATAAAAACCCCACTGCGCATATTACTCCCATTACATTCTGTCCTGCTTTAAAGCCTACTGCTGAAAATAATAAATAAAAAATCAAAAAAAATGTGCAATAGATTTTATACCCATTTGACATCATTTTTTTGTTCAATTCTTCCAGAATTTCTTCTGAAAACACACAAGAATTTGAAAAAACAGATCCCATATATTCATTACTCCCTAATTTTTAATTCAAACTAAGTATAGCATATTTTTAATATTTTGTGCACTGTTTAATAGACATCTTTTATTTGATTTGGTATAATAATAAATACAATAAATATGAGAATACGTAACTTCATTATATATTAAGAAGAGGAGTGTTCAAAATGAGTAGCAAACTTGATCCAAACAGCTTAAACATGAGTGGTTACAGTATCGGAGAAATCTATATTGGCCAAAAAGCAAGTGTATCAAAAACAATCGAGGCAGCCGATGTATATACCTATGCTGGCTTAATCGGTGATATTAACCCCGTTCATGTTAACGAGGAGTATGCTAAAACAACACGTTTTGGCAAGAGAATTGCACATGGTATGCTTACGGCATCATTCTTTTCAACAATTGTCGGAATGCTTATCCCTGGTGCAGATGCAATCTACTGTGGTCAGACAATTAGATTTACCGCTCCCGTTTATTTTGGAGACACAATTACAGCTGAAGCTGAAGTAATAAAAATAATCCCTGAAAAACGTATGATTGTTATGAGCACAGTTATTAAAAATCAGGATGGAAAAATAGTTATTGATGGTGAAGCAACAGCAATGGCTACAAAACCCGAAGCATAATTGATTTTTGCAAGCCTTATATGCACAATGTGTATATAAGGCTTTATTTTTTTGTAAAATATAAATATTGTTAGTCTGAAAAATATGTATTAATATTAAAACATATCATTTTATATTTAGGAGGCATTATTAATGGATGAACAAATTATGCGTGACAGAATAGACAAGGAATTGCTTAACAACTATGATAACTCATTAGGCTTTGACTTGGCTCATCTGGATACATTTAAACCCGAAACCGACAAACTGGAAGTGGAAAATTTAAAAGATGATCCAGCTGTACATATTTATGAAAAAATAATACCTTCTTCCAATGGTGCCCCAGATATAAAAATAAGAATATATGAACCTGCCTTCAGAGGAACCGAGTTACTTCCTTGTGGCTTATTTTTTCATGGAGGGGGATTTTTGTTTGGCAGTGTATACAGACAAAACGATATGTGCCTGAGATATGTCAAAAACGTCGGTATGATGATAATATCCGTTGAATATAGGCTTGCACCCGAATATAAAGCACCTGCACCAATTGAAGATGCCTATTCTGCTCTTGTCTGGCTCGATAAAAGCGGAATAAATATAGGTGCGGATACTTCAAGAATTGCTATAATAGGTCTTAGTGCCGGCGGCTGTGTTACTGCTGCACTTGCTCTTATGACAAGAGACAGAAATGGTCCGATGCCTGTTTTGCAAATACCAATGTATGCAATGCTTGATAATTCTGCTGACACATTTTCGCAGCATGCCATAACCAGTGAAAAAGTTTGGTGTTACAACTACAGCAAAATTGCATGGGATTTATATAATGACAAAAATACTATCCCTGATTATTACACAGCTCCTTTACTTGCAGAGAATTTAAGCGGACTGCCGCCGGTATTTTCATATATAGGCACCCTTGATCCGTTCCTTGACGAAAACATTGAATTCTGGAACAAGTTGATTAGGGCTGGCGTTCCTGTTGAATATCATATATTCCCGGGCTGCTACCATAGTTTTGAAGTGGCTGTTCCAGACTCTACATATGGAAAAATGGCATATGAGCTTACATATTCTGCACTTAAAAGAGCCTTTGATATTTAAATTATCCAAAAAAACAATACCCTCTGTACATTTATACAGAGGGTATTTATCACATACAACTTTTTATATATTCCACAGGCACATCCATTCTGACAGCTGTTTCTTCATCTGTCATTCCTGAAGCCAAGAATCTTCTTACTACTATTTTAATATTTTCTCCAATTTCAATTATATGACCGTCAGGATCATAAATTCTTACAACCCTTTGTCCCCAAGAATGTTCAAAAACTTTATGAACATATTTTATCTCTTTAAATGATTCAAGCTTTTTAACAATACCATCCATATCATCTTCTTCAAAATAGAGCTCCGAACCATTACCTGTTGTTATTTTCTCCATATGGATAAAGCCTTTCCACGTACTCTCTGTTTGAAGAGCAATTCCTCCGGTCAGTGTTACATTTGCGCCAAAATCCGCTATTACATCTAATCCAAGAACCTCTTTGTAAAATTTCTTTGAAGCTTCCATATCCTTAACTGAAATAAGTACCGATTCAAACTTCATTATTAGACCTCCTAATCCGATTAGATTAAGATTAGCACTTATAAGAAAACTTTTCAATAATGTTTTTAAACAGCAACTGCAAGTTTAGTAACAGGCGTACCACAATTATACAAAATCATGTAAACTCTTGTACAATTTTTATATCGTTTAAATGTCTGTTTTGCCTCACATTCATTGCAGTTATCATCGTCTAACTTATGGTTTAAATATAAGTGGGCCATAAGCCCACTTATAAATTATTTATGTGTTTTTGTTTTTGTGCTGCTGCCACAGCCTCCATTACATGAGGAGCATGATGATCCGCAATGGCAGACCCCGTTTTTATGATTTTTTATCATCTGGCGTATTATTAACACCACAACTGCAACTACAATCAATAATCCAATTATCGTCGAAGGCGCCATAATAATCACTCCCTTCTATCTGTTATTAATAGCATTAAGAGCATCAACAGCATAAAGCTGATTAGAATCTTTGTTTTGATATCCTTTTCTAAACAACATATAAATTAAGAACACAAGCACAACAACTGCGGCAACTGTACCAATGCCAAATGTTACTTCTCCTGTTAATAAGCCAACAAGCTGGTAAACAATTAATGCTATTACATAGGCAAATCCACACTGATATCCGATTGCTGCCCAAGTCCATTTGCTGTTATTCATTTCTCTTTTAATCGCTCCCATTGCGGCAAAGCAAGGTGCACAGAGCAAGTTAAAAATCAGGAATGAATACGCTGAAAGCTGTGTAAAATGTGCGGCAATTGGTGCAAGACCACCGAATGTTCCTTATTCTACAAGTTCAAGTGCATCTCCTGCAACAGCATAGAGAGTACCAAAAACGCCTACTACCTCTTCTTTTGCTACAAGACCAAGAACAGTTGCTACTGATGCCTGCCAGTTACCAAAGCCAATGGGTCTGAATAAAAACGCAAGTCCCAAACCTATTGAAGCAAGTACTGAATGATCCATATTTTTAACCGCACCAAATCCTGCATCAGTAAATCCATAGCTGGATGTAAACCAAACAAATATTGAAGAAAGCGTTATTACTGTTCCGGCTTTTTTGATGAATGACCATCCTCTTTCCCATGTACCCCTGAGAACATTTTTTACAGTGGGTCTATGGTAAGCAGGAAGCTCCATTACAAACGGTGCAGGCTCACCTGCAAAAGGTTTTATCTTTTTGAGTATAATACCCGAAATAATAACAGCAGCGACACCAACAAAATATGCCGAAGGTGCAACCCATGCCGCTCCGCCAAACACCGCACCTGCCATAAGTGCCACTATTGGCATCTTTGCACCACAAGGAATAAAAGTCGTTGTCATAATTGTCATTTTACGGTCTCTGTCCTGCTCAATAGTTCTTGAAGCCATTATGCCCGGAACTCCGCATCCAGAGCTTATAAGCATTGGTATGAAGCTCTTGCCAGAAAGTCCAAATCGGCGGAATATTCTATCCATTATAAATGCTACTCGTGCCATGTACCCACAGTCCTCAAGTATGCAAAGCATAAGGAATAATACAAACATCTGCGGAACAAATCCTATAACGGATCCTACTCCGGAAACAATACCGTCAACTATAAGGCCAATGAGCCATCCTGCTGTATTAATGCTTTCCATCCAAGCTCTAAGCGGTTCGACTATACATTCAGAAACAAGAACATCATTTGTCCATACGGTTACTATATCCCCGATAGTTGTTACTGATATGTAATATACAAAAAACATGATGATTGCGAATATAGGAAGCGCCAGCCACCTATTTGTAACAACTTTATCTATTTTATCTGACGTTGACTTGCTTTGCTTATTTTTCTTATAGTAGCTGTCATTAATTATTTTCGATATCCACTCATATCTTGAAGCTGTTATTATTGATTCAGAATCATCATCGAGTTCTTTTTCGCAAAGTTGAATATCCCTTTCAATGTGCTCAAGTATTACCTTTGAAAGATTAAGCTGCTCAAGCACCTTTTTATCTCTCAAATATTTTAATTGCATACCATCTCTGCTGTTCTTCCGGAAAACTGTGAAGTGTTGCTTCCTCAATATGGGCCAGCGCGTGCTCAACGCTACCTCCAAAGGTGTGCATTGGAACCGTTTTTATCTTAGACTCCGCTATTTTGACAGCAGCTTCTGCAGCCTCATTAATTCCGGTTTCTCTGAGTGCGGATATTTTGCATATTGTAATGCCTAAATCCTTCTCAAGCTTCACTGTATTGATTTTATCTCCGTTTTTTTCTACAACATCCATCATGTTTACGGCAGCAACCACAGGTATACCAAGTTCTGTAAGCTGAGTCGTAAGATAAAGGTTTCTTTCGAGGTTGGTTCCATCAATAATATTTAAAATTACGTCGGGGCACTCATTTATAAGATAATTTCTTGCAACAACCTCCTCAAGAGTATATGGTGAAAGCGAATATATTCCGGGAAGGTCTGTAATAGTTACATCTTTATGACCTTTCAGTTTACCTTTCTTCTTCTCTACTGTTACTCCAGGCCAGTTGCCTACGAACTGATTTGAACCCGTCAATGCATTAAACAAAGTTGTTTTACCACAGTTTGGATTGCCCGCAAGCGCAATTTTTATGTCCATTTATTTGTTCTCCTTTCGGTTAGACAAAACTAACTCTATGCCTTAAATTAAGGCAGTATCAATGCCTGCCTGTTATATTTAATCTACTTCAATCATTTGAGCATCTTCTTTTCTAATAGAAAGCTCATAATTCCTAACTCTAATTTCAATTGGGTCACCCAATGGTGCAACCTTTCGTAAATATACTTCTACGCCCTTTGTAATTCCCATATCCATTATTCTGCGTTTGACCGCACCGTCACCATACAGTTTTTTTACAACGGTAGTTTCACCTATTTTCATATCCCGTAATGTCTTCATTTTATATCTCCTTAAACAAAAATTTTAACTGCCATCTCTTTGCTTATTGCAACTCTGGATTCCTTTACCTGAACAATAAGATTTCCGCCTATCATGGAAACTACTCTTATTTCGCCGCCTACAATAAAGCCAAGTTTTTCGAGGAACTGTCTTGTCTCCGCCTTTCCTCCAACCTTTCTAATGAGCTTTGTATCACCTGTATTCATCATTGTTAAAGGCATATAACTCCTCCTTTTTTGTTATCTATTGTTTTTGTATATATAACATTATATTAAAAATAATATTAGCCATTCCTAACTTTTATATATATTAGTATGTACTAACTCGTTTGTCAATAGTTTTATAATTTTTTAAATATATATTAAGAAATTTTTTAAACAACATTTTTCACAGGTGGTATAATTATCTATACTAAGGAGTGATTTTATGAAGAAAAATTATGTTAAAACAGCTTCCGTTTTAATGCTGTCAGCTGTACTGATGATGGGGTTTAGTGCTTGCTCCAAAAACACAGCAAATGAACCCGCACAAAATGAAACCATCCATGAAAATGATAAAAACCAGTCAGTTGAAGTCCCGGAAAATGTTCAAAGTATGTTTGAACCTGCTGATGCGCTTCTTATGTGTATGGTTGAAGGCAACTATTCTTATAATCCGAAGGATCCTGAATTTTTCTGGACTGCAATTTATGATTTTACAGGCGTTTACGGTGCAAAACATTCATTAAGCAAAGTTACGGATACCGCACTTATTATGCCGCGTCAGGCTGTTCAAGAATATGCAATTGCTCTATTTTCTGATTATGATGATTTGCTTGAGTTGCCTGATTCGCTTTCAGATCGGATAAAATATGATGCAGCTACAGACACATACTCATTTGGATTGGGTGACAGAGGTGCAAGTAAGTCTGAAATAACAGGCTTTACTGATAATGGTGACGGCTCATTCACTATGGATGTTGCTCTTACCGCCCTTGACGAAAACAAATTAATCCGTTCAGGTGAGTTTACAATAGTACCTAATGAATACGCCGACTCTATATCAGATCCGTTATATAACTTCTCAATTTCTAACGTAAATACTAAGTAATAAAAAAGGATATTTCGAAATTTTCGAAATGTCCTTTTTTATTCTAATATTAATCATTCTCTCTTACCTCAAATTCGGCTGCAACTAATGACTCCATATCAAATATATATTCATCGTTTCTGTATTTTTCCTTTGCTTTTTCCAATGCCTCCGCTTTACTGCCGGCCTCAATAACATCTTTCATTTGGTGTATTTCAGTAATCTCTACATAAAATACTTTTTTTAATTTCATTTAAACCCTCCAAGCCTGGTTTGTTTATTATATGGGGAATCCCTCGAAACAATCGCTCCGAGGGATTTTGAGGAGTAAATTTATTTCAGGCATCTATAAAATGTACAGAAATAAATATATGAGGAAATTATAGAACTTACGTTTAAAATTAGTTATTCTTTTGTGCGTTATATTTCTTAAGCGCTTCTGTAAGCTTAGGAATGATTACTTTAACATCTCCCACTATTCCGAGGTCTGCTACTGAGAAGATTGCTGCTGTATCATTCTTATTTATTGCTACAACAAGCTCTGAACCTTCCATACC
>JAYFPN010000013.1:0-6419 GCA_034927755.1 Candidatus Metalachnospira sp. | reverse complement strand
CCTTTAGTAGCTAGGTTTGTTGCAGGGATACCAAAAATAACTCTGTAAAGCCAATAGTATTTATATGTGCCATTAGATTTCCTTGCGCGAAAACCGATTGCTACCGGAACACCACCATTTTCTGATGCAGATATAAGAACTTTATTGTTGTCAATCTGTGCACCAGTGAGCTCATTTGCTATTGTTGTACCGACCTCATCAATACCAAGGGTTAGTGTACCGGACTTAAACTCCTTTACAACTTCTGCCGCACCGTCATCCGCATAAAGTGTTGCCTCATTAAGCTCAACGGACAGTTCTGCACTTATGGCCTTTGCCAAAGATGCTGGTATACCATAGGTTTCAGAGCCGTCAGCTGCTTCGGTTATTTTTGCATAGTACAACTTATCAAGACCGATTGTTGCCATAATCATTCCTCCTGAAATTCATAATCCTTCGCCACATCTATGGCAAAGTGGTGATAGCCGGTATCGTCCTCATGGCCGATATAGCGTCTATTTGTTATTGTAAATCTAGCTATGATAAGAGATGTGGTAATCTGTTTTTTCCTCTGGGTGTAACTGCTTTTTGTAAAAAGCGAAATCCGCACTTCTGACACATCAATCAGTGGCATGTTGTCACCAAACAGTGCGAATTCGTCTGTCAATGGCGTCAACACGATGTATTCGTCGGGAGGTGTATCTGAAAATACACCTGTTTCAACCGGCAGCAGCGGAGAAAGCAGGGTATTCAGTTCACTTAATAAACTCACAGTTTTTCTACCTCCTCATCAAAAGCAGCCTTCATAGCCTCAACTGCCGCTTTTTTGCTTGATGTTTTTGCAGGCTTAAGAAAGGGCTTAGGAGGCTGACCGCTTTTACCGTACTCGATTACAGATGCAAGCATAGCATTACTTTTACCGTCTGAACGCGGTTCTGAAAAACCTATCTTTACATTAATAATACCGTTCTTATCCTGTTTAGGAGGAGATACACCTAGTGAAGATATAAGTTCACCAGTGGATCGGCTTTTAGTTTTTATATCCTTTCCAATTACGCTGGTTAGGTTAGAACGCACTTTTTCCTCCACAACCTTTCCGCCGGCATCAAGTACCTTTTCACATATCTCATCGGTTTTATCACCAAGCCTAGACAGCTTTATAAGAAAGTCCTCCGGCATTTGAAATACTGCTTTAGCCACTTGATATTACCTCCTTTGCTAAAACTTCTATATACATCCCACGACCTTTTATATCCTCAACGGATGTGATTTCAAAGCGGTCATCACCACTTACGATTATCATATCAGTATTAACTGTTACATCCGGTATAGCTCGAAAGCGAAACAAATCAGTTGCCTCCGAGAATACTGCACGGTTAGCCCATTTTTCACTTCCATGACGGCCTTCACGGTATGCTCGGACAGATGCAACTATTTCATCAGTTTCTGTTGAAAAACCTTCTTCATCTTTATTGATATGTCTTTTGACTATATCTATAAAGGTGTTCATTTCACCATAGCTCATGTTTACACCTTCCAATCACGATCAAGACGTAACAGCAGATTAACTGTATTCCATACCTGTTCTCCAGCTTGAACATTATCCGCAAAAAAGCCGCCTGTACTGCCATCACGGCTTTCATAAAAGTGTGATGTCAGCATTATGACGGCTTGTTCTGTTGTAGGCGGCATCTGATTGTCAGTGTAGTATCCTTTTTCGATATGCTGATAGCTTTCAGCATAAGAAACAGCAGCGGTGATGTACATCTGCAAAAGTGCATCATCTGCCGTATGTTCTAAAATAAGATTAGCTTTTACCTTCTCAAGCAGAGTGTCCATCACCTATACCTCCCGTCATTAAGAGCCGGAGCCCATTTTTAAAAGCTGTATTCCTTCCGCAAGAATAACCTTACCATCAACACGCTCAGTAGCCATAAAGCCAACCTGGCCATTTCCCGCATAGAGCTCATTAAGACGCTGAACTGTACGACCCATTCTATCTGCAATCCAGTAATTAGAAAAGTCACCAAAGGCAATCGGCAGAGCACTTGCTGCAACAGCTGGAACGTATGGACTGGTGTGGAGCGGATAGCCAATCAGTTTATCAGGCTGACCTGCCTGTACACTTGGCTGCCAGAGATATGCACCGTTTGAATCCTTTAGTTTACGAAGAGCGGATACTGTTACATCCTTCATAAGAAATACTGCATTTCTTCTATACGGAGATTTAAGTGCATAGACAAGGTCAATTAGGTTATCTACGGAAATGCCGGTTGCACTACCCGCAGTTACACCAATTGTGCCGCCATTCGTGGCATGAAAAATACCTGTAGGCTGACCCGTTCCTGTTCCAACACAGAAGGCTTCTTCTTCAGCTGCACCAAAGGCTCTGGCAAACTCGGCTGTTATATATTTTTCCAATTCAAACATTGAGTCCTGAAGTAATTCTGTGCTAACCTTCACAAGGTCTGTAAGCTTATATGCGTCAATCTGTTTCTGACTGAAGGTTGGGTTACTTTCGGTATAAGCACCGTTTTCAGCGGTCCACTGAGCAATAGAGTGAGTAGCTGCAATAGGTATTTTACGTTCTGCACTAGTGGTTATTGTTTTAGCAAGAAAACGGATGATATTAGTTTCCTCAAGTGCTGTTACTATCTGATGCTCAAACTCCTCAGGTACAAGGAAACCACCGTCAGCATCAATGCCTTCAGTCATTACGTTATGTAAAAGTGGTTTACCTCTTAATGCACGGCCGAAGTCCTCAGCATAGTTTTTAGATGCTCGGCCTGTTTTCTCTTCTGCCATTGGTGTATTTGGTTTCTCTGTAAGTGGTGTATTAACCGCCTTCGAGAGTTCTCTGTCAAAGGCCTCCTGACGTTCAAGGCGCTCAATTTCCTTACCAAGAGCTGTGATGTCATTTTCCATACGAGTATAAACGGTATCATCTTCAGCTGAGAGAATACCTTTTTCACTGCGATTGGAATCAAGAAAAGCCTTAGCGGCCTCCCATGCCTTTGCACGTTTTTCACGTAGTTCTAGTATAGTAGTCATTTAAAAAACCTCCTTAATGTTTTAAAAGATTAAGTCGTTCGTAAAGTGAATCGACTGTTCTGCCGGTTGTCTCCGATTGTATAACTTTATCTGGTTTTGTTGTTGTGTTTATACCTAGCTTATTAAGCAGTGAATTGGTAACCGCTTTACGGGAAAAGGCAAAGGAAACATCAGTATCATTGGATTTCTTTTCATCCTCTAAAATACCGTCTGCAAAGCCAAGCTCAATCGCCTTATTTGCGTTCATCCACGTTTCGGCATCCATTAGGTGAGACAGCTTTGTGCGTGGCAGGCTTGTCTTTATTTCGTATGCGTTAATGATAGATTCTTTTACCTCATCAAGCATTTCGACAGCTTTTTGCATTTCATCACTATCGCCAATTGCAATGGTGGCAGGATTATGAATCATCATCATAGCCACCGGTGATACAAGCACCTTAGTACCGGCCATAGCAATAACAGATGCAGCACTTGCTGCGATTCCATCAATCTTGACTGTAACATTTCCCTTATAGTCCATAAGCATGTTGTAAATCTGGGCAGCTGCTACGCAATCGCCGCCCGGTGAGTTGATCCAGACGGTAATGTCTCCGCTGCCGTTTAACAACTCATTCTTAAAAAGTTGAGGGGTTATATCATCGTCAAACCAGCTTTCCTCGGCGATTGTGCCGTTCAGGAACAGTATCCTCTCCTGATTGGTCCGATTCTTCCAGTTCCAAAACTTCTTCATTTTTCTCATCTCCTTTATCAGCCGCAGCTGCAAATATGCCGGCATCCTCAAGTTTAGTCATGTTGCCGTTAATTAAATACAAATCGCCGCCATTTTCAGTTGGTATTCGGTCAAGGTTTTCAAGCTCACGAATATCATTGGCAGACATCCAGCCATTCTGTCTTGCCGTGGCATAGCCATTCATTCTGCTTTGATAATCACCACGAAGTAATCCGTCGACATTGAATTTAATAAAGTACCTCTTCTTTTCAGTTGGTGAAAGCAGTGAGCGAACCATTGACTGTTCCCATCGCACAAGCCAGGGTTCAAGGGTGTACTTTACAAACTCAAGTGACTGCTGCTCTATATTAGAAAAGCTCGACTTTTCAAGATCACCAACCATATGCGGTGGTACTCTGAAAATTCGAGCTATCTCATTGATTTGAAATTTTCTTGTTTCTAAAAACTGTGCCTGTTCAGGGGAAATAGAAATGGGTGTGTACTTCATTCCTTCTTCTAAAACAGCAACTTTATTTGAATTAGAACTGCCGCCGAAAGTAGCATTCCAACTCTCACGAATTTTTGTCGGGTCTTTTAATGTTCCAGGATGCTCCAGTACACCTCCGGGAGCAGCACCATTAGCAAAGAACTTGGCTCCGTACTCCTCACAGGCGATTGCCATGCCAATAGCATTCTTTGCCATTGCTATTGGTGAATAACCTACTAGACCGTCAAAGCCAAGACCTGGGATATGGAGCACATCTGTAGGTTTCAGTATTACAGTCAAGCCTTTCATGGTTGGTGCCTCATCGGTTGAGCGATTATAAGTATAGTAAAGCTGTCCATTTGTATCCCTATCAACGGTCATACGATTTGGCATAAGAGGATAGAGTGCCACAACCTCACCTTTACCATTTCTTATAATCTGTGCATAGGCATTACCCCACAAAAGAAGGTGTGTCATTAGAGTTTCTCTGAAAACGAATGAACTCATCTCAGGGTTAGGCTCATCATGCAAAAGAAAGTACAGCGGGTGATCAGTAGCTTTTTCTTTACCTCCGGTATTTGTGTATTTATAAAGATGTATCGGTAGTCCGGCAACAGCCTCGGCTAAGATACGAACACATGAATACACAGCCGTCATCTGCATAGAAGTTCTTTCTGTTACAGGCTTACCAGCAGTTGTGCCGCCAAAGAAAAAACGGTAGGCACTGCCAGATGTACTGTTGGTGGGTTTGTCTCTTGATTGACCAAAACCAAATATACTTTTTATACCCATAAAACACCTCCTTATTTTTAGCACAAAAAAGCACCTTAGGGTTCATAAAAGTTAGGACCACACAAAAGTATAGATGCTTTTGTGTGGTCCTAACCCTGTTCACATTACTTCAAAATACAATTACAATTGCTCATTAAAAACCTTCTTTAACAATGTTATCACCCATATGGTGATGTAACATACACTCGCCATGTGGTAGATAAAATATTTCCATTTTATCCGTGCCACACGAAGAGTATACTTTTTTTGCAAAATTACTGTTTGCAAGTACTTTGTCCTTATCTTCTTGTTTGTTGCTAAAGGAAATTGCCCCCACCAATTTTACGTAGTCATATTTTTCATCTGTTGCACAAAAGCAAATATTGGGATTTGCCTTTAATTGCTTGCTTAGTTCTGTATCTGAAGATACATAAAACAAAAATCCCTCGTCTGAAATATAAGCCACTTCAAACGGACGCGTATCTGGTTTGTTTCCATCGCAGGTTGCAAGACTGCCAAATTTATTCGTATTTAAAAAATCAATAATTTCTTTCATAGTTCCCTCCAAATTACAAATATTTTTTAATCTATTTTTAACTTTTTAAAAATGGTTATGCAAAATTTATAAGCGATTTATTGTCCTTTAGAAAATCTCTTATAAATAACATCGTATGTCTTTTGCAAATTTATCTTCAATAGAAATTAATTCATTACAAATTTGTCTTGATTTCTCATCTGCCGTAGAGTATTGATTTAAATATCTATTTAATGATTTTACTCCCATATTACAACCATCCGTAATTAGGTCTGCAACTGTTTTATCACTTTCTTTCATCGACATGATTATATTAGTTTTAATCCAAGACATACTTTTTGCAACAGGATTTGGCTCTTTATCTTGTTCATTATAGCTGAGTAGTAACCCGTGTATTTCATTACCTAGTTTAGAATGTTTGTCTTTAAAATCAACCAGCATATTTTTAAACTTTTCATCAGACACTTTGTCAAGCACCTCATCAATAGATGATACAGCCATTTTTGAACCAGAATCACATTCTTTTAATAATTCTATAGTATCATTTGAATTCATTGTTTATTCACTCCGCTTTCCCATAAAAATTCATACGATATATATTGTCTATCAAAATACTAAATATATTCAATTTTATAAAAAAATTAAATAAACAAAATCCCTCTATCATCATATACGCTAGCACCTGCATCATTGCCACAGCGGATTGCTCTGTCCAGACCCATTATAGTGGCAATAGCGCCGTCGATTTTTTCAGTAGATTTTTCTTTGTCAGCTTTAATATTTCCGGCAGGATCAGTTCTAATGAAGATGTTATCCATCATCCACCTTAAAACAGGATGGCCGCTGTGAGACAGTTTCTGTTCAAGAGTCAGCTTCATCAATTCTTT
>JAYFPN010000006.1:0-743033 GCA_034927755.1 Candidatus Metalachnospira sp. | reverse complement strand
AAAAGAAATTAGCTTTATTAATGGCTGCAATCATGACAGTTGCTATGGTTCCTGCAACAGCATTTGCATCCACAAAGTTAACAGCAGTAGATGAAGTTACTACTGGCGTTGACAAAATTTTTGCATCAAGAGTTGAGCTCAAAAAGGGTAACGATCAGGTGGGAATAGGAGTTACTCCTACATTTGATGTATATGCAACACTTACGAACGGTAAGTTTGCTAAAGTAGATGATGATGACGATAGATATCAGATGGACTCAGTTACTGGTCCTGCAACATACAACTGGGAAGATAAAGGTATTGTAGCTGTTGAAGTAATCAGCGATACAAAAGCAAAAGTAACACTTCAAACATCAGTTTTCAATCAGAGTGATGATAATTATGCAACAGAGTGGAAAGCTGATTGGAAAGCTACTTATGATAAAGATGCAACTGCTGATAACAAAATATATGATTATTGGAAGAACACCCCAGCTGCTTCTGGTGCTGCAGAAGCTAAATGGGTAGCTGATACAGCTGTTTCTGCAACTCTAATTAAGGATAAGTGGACGACTAACCCTGTCAATCAGGAAGCAGTTGCGAACGCTTGGAAAACTAATGTAGATAATAAAGGGTTAGTTGAAGATCAGTATATAGCAACTTGGTTAGCTGATCCAGCAAATGTTACAGACATAAGCACTTGGGATTCTGCTTATGTTGGGGATCCTGCTACTAAAGATGCTGATAGAATTGCATGGGTTGGGACAGATTACTATACTCCAGATAGTACTACTGTTCCTGTTCCTCAATTAATAGTAGATGCACAAAATGCTGCTTGGTTAGCGTATACAGATAAGACAGATGAATACGAAACTGCTTATACTGCAGCAAGTACTACTGAACCTGTTCCTCAATCAATAACAGATGCACAAGATCATGCTTGGGATGATGTAACTGCAACTGTCAAAGAGCCATATTTTGTATCTGCATATGCTGATTTAAGAGCTGATGGAACTGCTTATGGTCTTGTAGCAACAGCTGCAGCAGATAAAGCATATACAGATGCAAATCCTGCAGCGGACAGCTATACAAATGCTTGTGTTCTCCCTATCATTGCAAAAGCAGTTGACACAGGTGATGTTGTTGTTAAATTCACTAGCAATGTTTCAGCTTTTAAATCAGCCAGCGAAGTAATTGCAACAGTAGTTGACGGAGATGCTGAAGTTACCGTTGAAGGCGTTAGAACATTTGTTGAAGATGGCAATGATGAAGACACTGTCAAAGAAATTACAATCAATGAGCTTACTCCTGCTACTCTTGTGGGTAATGATATTACATTAAAGCTTAAGGGCGATTGGAAATATGTTAATGTAGATCCTACAATATCATTCCTTAATCAGAGTCTTGTTAAAGGTACTGACTATACAATAAAAGTAGAGGATGACATAATTACAATTAAATTTACAGATACCGCTAATCATGGAAAAAATTTACTTAAGAATGACGGAATACTCACAAAGATGACTATTACCGGAATCAAGCTTGAAACTACAAAGAAATGTAATTCAGGCGATGTAGCTACGATTACAGTTTCATCAAAGGATTTCGATTCAGTTAAGCTTGAAGTAGCAAAGATGGTAGAAGAAGCTGTAACATATTCAGTAGAAGATAAAACTCTTCCTACAATCTGGGCTGGTAAAAACTATGCTATTGATGATGAAACAAACACACTTAAGCTTTCAATTGTAGAAAACGCGGGTGACATCCTTAACACATCAAGAAAAGCTACATTCACATTCCCTGAAGGAATCGAAGTAGTAGGTATAGCAGATACTAAGGGTCTTACAGGTACAGGAAACTACGCTTTTAAATATGAAATTGATGAAAACGTTGTAACAATATATAACTATCAGAAGGGCGCTTCTGAATCATCAGACAACAAAGTAAATATGAGCCTTAAGTTCATCCTTAATGCAGCACCTACATTCTCAGGTGATGTAACTGTAACACTTGGTGGGCAGTTTGATGACACATCATTCAAAGTTGCAAAAGTAAAAGCTCCTTATACAGTAGAAGCTAAGACAAGCGAAGTACTTATCGACTACAGATATGTACCTGTAAACGATATCGTTATTACAGAAGCTGAAGACGGAATTCTTAAAGACGGTGACAAAATCGTTCTTGCAGTTGAAAAGATGAATTTCGAAGATGCAGGAAACATCAAAGTAACAGATGGTGACATCGATGTTGACGTTGATGTTGATAGCAAGGGAGATGCTTATTTATACGAAGATAAAGATGCTGACTATCTTGTAGTAACAGTTAATGATGAATCAACAGAAGCATCAACAATTGTAATCAGCGGTCTTGAACTTTACCTTGACAGAACACTTCCTGTTGGAGGATATGCTCTTACGAACGTAGGCGGTACATTTAACAAGCATAGTAGTTATGATAAAGATGATGTATTAAGCGAAGCATTTAGTAAAGATGCAATCAACGTTCTTTGGGAAAACTCAATGGATGTAAAAGACATTTATGATTATACTCCTGATGCAAAAGCAGTTTCAAACGGCATCTTCAAGTATAAATCAGTTACAGCTAATGATAAGTATGTAGATGTAATCACAGCAGCTCGTGACCAGGATGATTCAATGACAACAAAGAAGGTTGTAATCACAGTTGGTGCTACAACAATGGCAGCTGGAACAGCAACAGTTACACTTGATGCACCTGCATACATCAATGCAGCTAACTACACAATGCTTCCTTTAAGAGCAATCACAGAAGCATTTGGAGCTACAGTTAACTGGGATGATGCAAGTAAGACAGTTACAATCATGGGTGGACAGAGAATTATCTCTATGACAATAGGTTCAAAGACAATGTACATTAATGGTACACCAGTTGCAATGAACACAGCTCCTGAAATTACATCGGCCAGAACATTCGTACCTGTAAGAGATCTTGCAAACGCTCTTGGCATTAGCAATATCAACTGGACAGAAACTTCAGGAACAGTTACACTTAACTAATTTAAGCAATTAATTAAACTAATAACTGATTTTAAAGCCCTTTGGTTTTCCAAAGGGCTTTTTTTTAAATAAAAATTTCCTGTATACCCTGATTTATACAAGGGTTAATTAAAAAACATTGCCTGTATAGCTTTTTTGAACAAGGGCAAATTAAACTGTGCAGAGATAAAAAAATATTTCTGCAAAAGCCGATGTTCAGGGAAGTGGTGATTATATTGAAAGTCCGCGGAAAACTAATGTTTTTGCCGATTTTTGCAATTGCCTTAACAGTTATTTTTTCTTCATCTGCAAATACAAACGAAAATGTAAATACAAATGAAGGTCAAGTCACTTCCGCTTCGGCGGTATTTAGCGAATCAGAAGAAAAAATGCTGATTCCGGGTGGTTCTGTGATAGGAGTGACATTGGAAAGTAACGGCATTCTGGTTCTTGGTACAGGTAATGTAACTGGTCAGGACAGGCATGTTTATTCTCCTGCTGAAAAAATTCTTAAAGAAGGAGATATAATCCTGAAAGCTGACGGAGTGGAGCTTAATGATAAAGAGGCTCTTCTTAAAGTGGTAAAAAACAGCAGTGAAGATGTTACGCTGACAGTTTTCAGAGATAACGAAGTTATTGATGTTAATGTCACACCGATTAAATGTATTGAGGATGGAAGCAGAAAAATCGGTGTCTGGGTGAGAGACAGCACACAAGGAATAGGAACACTGACTTATATCGACCCTGATGATTTAAGTTTTGGTGCTTTGGGACACGGTGTTTATGATGCTGATACCGGAGAGCTAATGTCATTAAAATCTGGGAATCTTGTTGGTAGCACATTAACCGGTATAAGAAAAAGTGAAAAAGGAATTCCGGGTGAGCTTTCAGGAGTGCTAAATAAGTCCGTAATATTTGGTAATGTTAATGCAAATACCGAATGTGGAATTTATGGCACAGTAAGCTCTGATGCCACTAAAGCTTTGTATTCGGATCCAATTCCTGTGGCAAATATTGATGAAATTAAAACCGGAGAAGCATCTGTTCTTTGTTCTCTGGATGGAAAAGAAGTCAAGGAATACAAAATAATGATTGAAGGCATAAACGCTGATGCATCTGAAGCAGATAAAGGTCTTGTCATTAGGATAACCGATGAGGAACTTAAAAATGCAACAGGAGGTATTGTACAGGGAATGAGTGGTTCACCGATAATACAAAACGGCAAACTTATTGGCGCAGTTACTCATGTTTTTGTAAGAGAACCGACAAAAGGATATGGTATTTTTGCTGTCAGCATGTTAAATGAAGATGAAAAAGTAAATGGGTAATTATCTTAAACGCATACAGGAAACTGTATGCGTTTTTAAAATATTAAGTTTGTTGATGATTTTTTTTATTGTTGTGATATACTGTTAGTGCATTATAAATATGGGGATAAATGACGAATTATGGGGATAAATATGATTAAGAATAAAACTACGGCAGCAAATGCTGCTCTTTTTGTTGTAGCAGTAATATGGGGAGGAGGATATGTTGCCGGAAAAATGGCACTCACAGGATTTGAGCCATTTGTTATATTGGCATACAGATTTTTATTAAGTGCTTTAATCTGCGGCTTTATCTTTCATAAAAAAATAAAAAACACGTCAAAAAAGACGGCTTTAAGAGGTATGTTAATAGGATTTTTGCAATTTGTTGCTCTAAGTGTTCAGTTAGTTGGACTTAAATATACAACAAGTGCAAAGCAATCCTTTTTATGTACGGCTTATGTAGCTCTGGTTCCATTCATCAGTTGGTTTGTTTTAAAAAAGAGACCGTCATTAAAAGCTTTTATTGCAGGTTTTTTGGCGCTGATAGGCATTGGGTTTATCAGCCTAAGTCAATCCCTTACTATAAGCTTTGGTGATGCATTAAGCCTTGGTTTTGCAGTATTTTTCGGTGTACAGATTGTTTTGATATGCAGCTTTGTCTGTGAATGTGATGGCATACAGCTAACTTTTTTTCAAATACTCACTGCCGGTGTCCTGTCAGCGATTATGGGAATGATAAAAGGTCAAGCGTTCGTTACATATAGCACAGAAGCATTGCTAGGGGTGGGATATCTAATTGTTTTTAATACTCTTATTGCCTTTATTGTACAAAATATTGCCCAGAAATATACTTCAGACACAACTGCGTCATTAATACTAAGCTATGAATCGCTATTCGGATTTGTTTTTTCAATTATGTATTATCATGATACAATTACGTCAAGGCTTTTAGTAGGTTGTGTGCTGTGTTTTGCGGCTGTATTAATAAGTAATTTAAAGATAAAGCGACGGACACAGAAAAACAATAGCAGATGCTTGTGATTTTTCTTGTATTTTATTTCATAATATTCTAATATAAGATAGAGGTGGTTAATTATGGCGAAGTCATTTAATCAAAAACAGAAACTGCTCTACATCTTAGATGCTCTGAAGGAAAAGACAGATGATAATCATGTGCTTAATGTAAACTACTTAATTGATTTGCTTGAGCGAAACGGGATAAATGCAGAAAGAAAAAGTATATATGATGACATTGAGACTCTTTCAAATTACGGCTATGATATTGTCCTTAAAAAGGGCAGAAACGGCGGATATTATTTGAATACCAGAGAATTTGAGACAGCAGAGTTAAAGTTATTGGTGGATGCAGTACAATCATCTAAGTTTATTACGGATAAGAAGAGTCGAAAGCTTATTGCTAAGCTAGAGGGTCTTACCAATGAATATGAAGGAAAAGAACTGCAAAGGCAGGTTATTGTTAAAAACCGAATTAAAGTAATGAATGAAAGTATTTACTACAATGTAGATGGAATACATACTGCAATATCACACAATGTAAAAATTAATTTTAATTATTACGAATGGACTGTAACAAAGGAAACAAAATTAAGAAGAAACGGTAAGGTTTATGAGATAAGTCCATGGTTGCTTTTGTGGGATGATGAGAACTACTATCTAATAGGTTATGATAAAGAAGACGGTATAATTAAGCATTATAGAGTTGACAAAATGCTCAATCTTAACATAACCGAAAATTTGAGAGAAGGAAAAGAAGTTTTTGAAAAATTTGATGTTGCAGAATATGCAAATCAAACATTTGGTATGTACGGCGGAAGATGCGAAAATATTAGACTAGTCTGCAATAATGAACTGGCGGGTGTAATAATTGATAGATTTGGTAAGGATGTCGGTATTTACAAGAACGATGAGAGTACATTCTGCGTAAATGTGAAGGTACAAGTGAGTAAGCAGTTTTTCGGCTGGATTACAGGGCTTGGAAGCGGAATTCATATAGAAGCTCCCAAAAGTGTAGAAAATGAGTATAAAGAATTTATAAAAGAGATTTTAAAAAAATATAATTAATTATTTATCGGCCTGTCTGCATAGACAGGCTTTTTTTATGCAAAATACTACTGATATCAAAATGTTAAAAAGTTTAACTTACATTTAACATATTTGCGATTGGAGATTTAACCATTAATTTATATACTTTATTCGTACCTATTAAAGAGAAAACATAAAAGAGACAATAATTTAAAGGAGAAAATTAGATTATGAAGAAAAGATTATTAACTTTAGCAATGACAGCTGTTATCGTATTAGGCGCTGCAGCTTGCTCATCCAAGAAAGAGGAAGCACCTGCAACAGACAGCACACAGAAGGAAGAAACAAAGACTCCGGAAGGAATGACTGGAGCAATTTCCGTTATTTCTCGTGAGGAAGGCTCAGGAACAAGAGGAGCTTTCGTTGAACTTATGGAAGTTGTAGACGGTGATAAAAACGACATAACAACAGTTAATGCAGAAATTACAAACTCTACATCAGTAATGCTTACAACAGTAGCTGGCAACAAGCAGGCAATCGGATACGTATCACTTGGTTCACTTTCAGATGAAGTTAAAGCAGTTAAGGTAGACGGAGTTGAAGCATCAACAGACGACATCAAGAATGGTTCATACAAAGTATCAAGACCGTTCCTTTTAGCTTATAAAGACGGTCAGCTTTCAGAACTTGCTCAGGACTACTTAAAGTATATTCTCAGTTCTGACGGTCAGAAACTTATTTCCGACAACGGATACATTTCAATAGCTGAAAATGCTGAAGCATATAAAGCAAGTGGTTTAAGCGGAAAGCTTGTTCTTGCCGGATCTACATCAGTATCACCGGTTATGGAAAAACTTGCAGATGCTTACAAAGCACTTAACCCCAATGTAACAGTAGAAATCCAGCAGACAGGCTCCGGAGCCGGTATTACATCAGCAATTGACGGCGTATGTGACTTTGGTATGTCATCAAGAGAACTTAAAGAAAGCGAAGCAGCAGAACTTAAAAGCGTAGAGATGGCACTTGACGGTATCGCTGTAGTTGTAAACAAAGAAAACCCTATTGAGAATATTACATCAGAACAGATTAAGAGTATTTACCTTGGAGAAACAACAGATTGGTCAGCAATTCAGTAAGGATTTTACAAAACTCGGCAGAGCCAAGGCTTTGCCGAATTTTGGTATTCGGAGGCTTATATGAAAACAAAGGAAGTATTAATGAAAATAGTGTTTTTCCTGTGTGCCTGTGTTTCCATCGTTGCTGTTGCCGCAATTTGTATATTTATGTTTATAAACGGTGTACCTGCAATCGGAGAAATAGGTTTAAAGGAATTTTTGTTTGGAACTGTATGGCGTCCGGGACAAAACCTTTTTGGAATATTTCCGATGATAATCGGAAGTATTTATGTAACAGCAGGTTCAATTATTATAGGTGTGCCTACGGGTATACTGTGTGCGGTATTTCTAGCATTCTACTGTCCTAAGAATCTTTATGCAATTATTAAACCGGCAGTCGGACTCTTGGCAGGGATACCATCAATTGTATACGGATTTTTCGGACTGGTGGTTATTGTACCGATAATGCAGACACTTACACTCACAAGCGGAAAGGGAATACTTACGGCATCAATTCTTCTTGGAATTATGATTCTGCCGACAATAATTGAGGTTAGCGAGTCATCCCTCAGAGCTGTACCAACGGCATATTATGAAGGCTCTCTGGCACTTGGGGCAACAAAAGAACGCTCAATATTCAAATCGGTTATAGTGGCAGCTAAATCAGGAGTGATGTCAGCAGTAATTCTCGGCATCGGACGTGCAATAGGTGAAACAATGGCGGTCATTATGGTTGCGGGTAACCAGGCGGCAATTCCAAGCAGTGCACTTTCGGGTGTACGTACGCTTACGGCAAACATAGTGCTTGAAATGGCATATGCCGCAGATTTACACCGTGAGGCACTCATTGCGACAGCAGTTGTATTGTTTGTGTTTATACTTATTATAAATCTTTGCTTTTCTCTTATTAAAAGGAGGGACGGCTGATGAACAAAATAAAACAATATAGACGTCATCCGCTTTCCTTAATAGTATTAATACTTATTATTCTTTCTGCGGTAGTTACAATGGGTGTTATGATTTTCATAGTTGCGTATATACTTATGAAAGGCGTTCCCAACATTACTCCCAAGCTTTTTGAATGGACTTATAATACGGAAAACCTGTCAATGATGCCGGCTATAATAAACACTTTGCTTATGACAGGCTTCACACTTATTCTTGCAGTTCCTATCGGTGTGTTTTCAGCTGTGTATCTTGCAGAGTATGCAAAAAAAGGTTCGAAAATAGTTAATGTAATAAGAATTACGGTTGAAACTCTTGCTGGAATACCTTCAATTGTATATGGACTTTTTGGTTTCCTTGCATTTGTTATAGCTCTGCATTGGGAGTACTCGTTCATTGCGGGTTCGATAACACTGGCTATTATGGTACTTCCGATAATAATGAGAACAACCGAGGAGGCAATACTTTCGGTGCCTGATTCATTCAGAGAAGGAAGCTACGGTCTTGGAGCAGGAAAATTAAGAACTATATTTAAAATCATAATTCCTTCGGCTATGCCCGGCATCCTTTCCGGTGTAATTCTTGCTGTCGGACGAATTATCGGAGAAACTGCTGCGCTTATATTTACAGCAGGAACAACAGCTTCTGTTCCAGAGAATATGTTTTCGTCAACAAGAACCCTAGCGGTACACATGTATTGTCTGCTTTCTGAAGGTCTTTATACAAATCAGGCCTACGCAACGGCTGTTGTGCTTCTAATAATGGTAATATTAATTAATGCTTTGTCTGGTTTCTTCGCAAAGAAGCTTACAAAGAATTGATGGAGGACTAAAACAAATATGAACAAAATTGAAGTTAAAAATATGGAACTATACTACGGTGATTTCCATGCGATTAAGGGTATAAATATGTCAATACCCGAAAATCAAATAACTGCCTTTATTGGGCCTTCAGGCTGCGGTAAGTCAACAGTTCTGAAATCACTTAACAGAATGAATGACCTTATCGAAGGATGTAAAATAACGGGTGAAATACTTCTTGACGGTGAGGATATATATAATAATATGGACGTAAATCTCTTAAGAAAACGTGTCGGAATGGTGTTCCAGAAGGCAAATCCTTTTCCTATGAGTATTTATGATAATATTGCCTATGGCCCCAGAACTCATGGTGTGCGCTCAAAGGCGAAGCTTGATGATGCTGTTGAAAAATCATTGAGAGATGCTGCCTTGTGGGATGATGTTAAGGACAGACTTAAAAAAAGTGCTCTTGAGATGTCCGGCGGCCAGCAGCAGAGATTATGTATTGCACGAGCATTGGCAGTTGAGCCTGAAGTGCTGCTTATGGACGAGGCAACAAGCGCCCTTGATCCGATTTCAACATCAAAGATTGAAGACCTTGCATTGGAACTTAAAAGAAAGTATACTATAGTTATGGTAACTCATAACATGCAGCAGGCAGCTAGAATATCTGATAAAACTGCGTTTTTTCTGCTTGGAGATATGGTTGAGTTTAATGATACGGAAACTTTATTTTCAATGCCAAGGGACAAAAGAACAGAGGATTATATTACAGGGAGGTTCGGATAATGAGGAACAAATTCGATCAGCAGCTTGAGTTACTGCATGTGGAGCTTATTAGAATGGGTGCATTATGCGAAGACGCTGTTACTGCGTCAATCACAGCACTTGAAAAAAATGATTTATCACTGCTCAAAAAGGTTTTTGAGACAGAAAGCGAAATTGATGAAAAGGAACGAGACATTGAAAGAATGTGCATGATGCTCCTTCTTCAGCAGCAACCAGTGGCAACAGACCTGAGAGTCATATCATCAGCACTTAAAATGATTACTGATATGGAACGAGTAGGCGACCAGGCAGCTGATATTGCTGAAATTTCACGTTTTATAATCGGCAACGGCGAAGTTGTTAATGATGATATGAAGAAAATGGCTAAAGAAGCCATAAAGATGGTTACCGACAGCGTTGACTCATTCGTAAAAAAAGACTTGGAACTAGCAAGGAAAGTTATTGCTTACGATGATGTTGTCGACAACTGGTTTACAACACTGAAAAAAGAAATAATTGAAATGATAGCAAAGGACAGTTTAAGAGGAGAATATTATATTGATATTCTTATGATAGCTAAATACCTCGAAAGAATAGGCGACCATGCGACAAATATTGCAGAGTGGGTTGAATTTTCTATTACGGGGGTTAGGAGCAAGAACAATTGAGGTGATTTTTTGATAACGTACGAAGAAATAAAGAAAAATGAAACAATAAACACATATATAAGAAAAGCAGATGAGTCGTTAAGGGCTCTGGGTTATACGGAGCACAGCTTTGCTCATGTGGGACACGTTGCTGAAACAGCAGAATATATACTTAGTAATCTTGGCTATGGCGAGCATGACATTGAAATAGTTAAGATTGCCGCATATCTGCATGACATAGGCAATCTTGTAAACCGTGAGGATCATTCCCAAAGCGGTGCCGTAATGGCATTCCGTATTTTGGACAATCTTCAGATGGCGCCTACAGATATTGCCACGATAGTAACAGCAATAGGAAACCATGACGAGGGTAACGGTGTGCCGGTAAATGCCATTGCCGCTGCATTGATACTTGCCGATAAATCCGATGTTAGACGTTCAAGAGTAAGAAATTCGGATATAGGCAACTTTGATATTCATGACAGAGTTAATTATTCTGTTGTAAAGAGCCGACTGATTATCAATGACGAACATTCGTTTATTACATTGGTGCTGTCAATTGATACAAATTACGGTTCGGTAATGGATTATTTCGAGATTTTTCTCGGACGAATGATGCTGTGCAGGAAGGCAGCAGAAATGCTTGGTATTCAGTTTAAGCTTATTATAAATGATCAGCAGCTTATTTAAAATTAATGGCTTCGTATATTGTATATGGAAGGGATAGTATATGATTTATTTGCTTGAGGATGACGAGAGCATCCGAAATTTCGTTGAATATGCCCTTAATAATTCCGGGCTTGAATCATGTGGTTTTGAAAAGCCGTCAGATTTTTACAAAGCAGTGAGTGAGAGGATACCCCAGCTTGTTATCCTTGATGTTATGCTCCCTGAAGAGGATGGCCTTGAGGTTCTTAAAAAGCTGAGAAACAGAAGTGAAACAAAAAAGCTGCCTGTTATTATGCTTACAGCAAAGGACAGTGAATATGACAAGGTTATCGGGCTTGACAGCGGTGCCGATGATTACGTTGCAAAGCCATTTGGCATGATGGAGCTTATTTCAAGAATAAAGGCTCTCATGCGCAGGCTTGGCAACGAAACTAAAAAAGACGAATACACAATTGACGGTTTGTATGTATGCCCATCAAAGCATATAGTTAAAGCAAACGGCAATGAAGTTGTGCTAACATATAAGGAATTCGAATTACTGTGCCTTCTGATTTCAAACAGAGGAACAGTTTTCAGCAGAGACCAGATATTAAGAAGTATTTGGGGTTTTGAGTTTGATGGTGAAAACCGTACTGTCGATGTACATATCAGAACTCTCAGGACCAAGCTAGGAGAATGCGGGTCACTGGTTGAAACCGTAAGAGGAATAGGTTACAAAATAGGAGGTTAAAAATGACCAAGAGAATATTCCGAAGCATTATTTTTGTTTCCCTTATTACTTTTGTATCCTGTTTTGTTTTAATAATGGGTATTCTTTATGAGTACTTTAATAATCAGCTTCTGTCTGAGTTAAAGAATGAAGCGGTACTGGTTGAACAGGGCGTTGAGCTTTATGGTGAGGAATATCTTGAGGAAATTGATATTGAAAACCGTGTTACTTGGATTGCTGAGGACGGAAAGGTCCTTTATGACAACAAATATGATGCAGCTTCACTTGAAAATCATAAAAACCGTGAGGAAGTGAAGGAAGCCCTTGAAAATGGAAGAGGTTCAAGTCAGAGATATTCCGATACTGTTGCCGAAAAAATAGTATATTATGCTTTACGGCTAGATGATGGTTCGATTATCCGTGTGTCAAGTGCGCAATATTCTGCGTTTGCATTGTTTTTGGCATTAACAGAGCCGATGATAATAGTATTGATAATTGTAATCGCCGTCTCAATACTGTTTGCGGGTATGCTGTCCAAGAAAATAGTTAAGCCGATAAATGAAATGGACTTAGATAATCCCGATATAGATGAGAACTATCCTGAAATTCTGCCGCTTATAAAAAAGATTCGAAGGCAAAACAGCCTTATTGACAACCAAATGCGGGATCTTAAAAAGAACGAAGAGGAGTTTATGACTATTACATCAAATATGCTGGAAGGCTTTATAATTATTGATGTAAAAACCGATGTTCTTTCATATAATTCCGGTGCATTGAAGCTGCTTGAAAAAGATAAGGCCATTATAGGCAAGAGCGTTTTTATGCTTGACCGCTCAGAGGCTTTAAGAGAGGCAGTCAGTGAATCACTTGAGGGTATTCACAGTGAGAGAACGCTTGAAAGGGATGGCAAAGCATTTCAGATTTTGGCAAACCCGGTGTTTGAGAATGATAATGTCAGAGGTGCTGTTATTCTTATTATAGATGTAACAGAGAAGGAACAGAGGGAGGTGTTAAGACGTGAGTTTACATCAAATGTATCTCATGAGCTTAAAACACCACTTACTTCAATATACGGAATATCGGAAATTATGATGAACGGAATTGTAAGACCTGAGGATATTCCCAAGTTTTCAAAGGATATACATGATGAGACTGGAAGAATGATTGCATTGGTTAATGATATAATTAAGCTTTCAAGGCTTGATGAGAACGCAAGCTTTGGAAATAAAGAGCCGGTTGATTTATTCTCATCTGCTAAGGATGTTGTTATAAGGCTCAATGAAATGTCTGAGAGTAATAATGTCACTGTTAATTTAACAGGAAAAAGCACAGTTATTGAAGGGGTGTCTTCAATAGTTGATGAGATAGTGCATAACCTTTGCGAAAATGCAATTAAATATAATAAACCAGGCGGAAAAGTTGAAATCTTTGTCGGAACAGAGGACGGGCGAAGTATTCTGCGTGTCAGTGATACGGGAATAGGCATAGCAAAGGAAAACTTATCACGAGTTTTTGAGAGGTTTTATCGAGTTGATAAAAGTCACTCTAAAAAAATTGGTGGAACAGGACTTGGTCTCTCGATAGTAAAGCATGGTGCCGCATATCTTGGAGCAGAAGTAAAGACTGAGAGCACAGTAGGCAAGGGAACTACAATAACGATTATTTTTTAAGCACATCGAATGATGTGCTTTTTTATAGTTTTGTTTTAAATGAAAGTTTGCTATAATTAAAGTATATGTTATAATATGACTTCAATCAAAAATAAAAAAGCACATTATCCAATTAACAGAAAGGATGATATTTTTGAAACCCGATAACAGCAGAAAAATACTGGTTGTGGGACACAGAAATCCCGACACTGATTCCATATGTTCAGCCATTGCATACGCGGCACTTAAAAATATGATTGATGAGGGCAGCTATGCGGCTGTAAGAGCAGGCCAGATAAGCAATGAAACAAGGTTTGTTTTGGATAAATTCAATATAAAAGAACCTGAATATATATCCTATGTTGGTGCGCAGGTCAGAGATATGGACATTTCGTTTTTTGACGATGTTGACAGCACAATGACTTTGCAAGAGGCATATCGCATAATGCATGAAAACAAAATCGTTTCATTGTGCATAACAGATGAAGCCGGCTTCCTCAAAGGGTTGATTACAATGGGTGATATTGCAAATTCAACAATGGATGTTTATGACAACAGAATTGTATCCAAGGCAAAAACATCATTTGAAAGTATTGCAAAAACGATTGGTGGACAGATAATTACAGGGGATAAGAATAAGATATTTGACAGGGGAAAGGTGTTTATCGGTGCGGCTAATCCGGATTTGATGGGCGAGTTTGCAGAGGAAGGCGATGTTGTTATACTTGGCAACAGGTACGATTCTCAGATTTGTGCAATAGAAATGAATGCCAGCGCGCTTATTGTATGTGCGGACACAAAGATTTTTGATACGATAAAGAGGCTTGCTGAGGAAAGAAATTGTATAATAATAGCGACTCCGTATGACACATATACAGTTTCAAGACTTATTAACCACAGTATGCCGATAGGATATTTTATGACAGATGCGCAGGAACTCATTAAATTTAGCACGGAAGATTTTGTTGATGATATCAAAAAAATTATGGGTGACCAGCGTTACAGGAATTTCCCCGTTGTTGATATGGAAGGAAAATACTACGGTATGATTTCCCGAAGAAGTCTTCTTAATTTAAGAAAAAAAGAAGTCATAATGGTTGACCATAACGAGAAAACACAGGCGGTTGAAGGAATTACAGAGGCTGAGGTGCTGGAGATTATTGACCACCATAAGCTTGGAGCTATAGAAACCGTTAATCCTGTGTATTTCAGAAATCAACCGCTTGGCTGTACTGCAACGATAATAAGTCAGATGTATGCTGAAAACGGAATAGAAATAGAAAAAAATATTGCAGGTCTGCTTTGTGCAGCAATATTGTCTGATACGCTAATGTTCCGTTCACCGACATGCACAGCCGTTGATAAAAGCGAGGCACTTAAGCTTGCTGAAATCGCTGGAATAGATGCAGAGAAGTTTGGTACGGATATGTTTAGCGCAGGCAGTGATTTGAGGAACAAGACCGTCGAGGAAATATTCTATCAGGATTTCAAGAAGTTCACTGCAAGTGATATTGATTTTGGAATAGGTCAGATTAATTCGTTTAATGCTGCCGAGCTTAATGAAATAAAGAACCGCATAGAGCCTTTTATGGAACGTGCAGGTGCAGAAATGGGCTTGAAGATGGTGGCATTTATGCTTACAGACATAACAAACGAAAGTACGGATTTAATTTTCAAGGGTTCCAAGGCTGATGAAATCATCAAAAAAGCTTATGGGGATACTCAGGATATAAATTATTTAGGAAGTTCGATTCTGCTTAAAGGAGTCGTTTCAAGAAAGAAACAGCTTGTACCAAGACTGATACGAGGAATACAGCAATTGCAGTAACTGTTTATATAATAAGGACATGGCATACAAATCCATGCCTTTATTTTTTTGCATATCCTTTGTTCAGAAGCAATATCGTGCTTTTCCATTTGTTTAGTCTGTAAATAAGATGTATGTTTGAACAAATACAATTTTTGAAAAGAAAGCAAAATTGATAATTTATATTGCAGTTTTGAGATAGAGAGTGAAAAAATTCAAATTAAATATTGTTAAAAATATGATAATTGGTTGATTATACTAAATAATGCAAGTATATTCATTTGAAATATAATAATTATCAATATGTGCGGCTGAACAATCAAGGATTTGTTTGGGCAACCTTGTATTGACAGAAAAGAATGATATGCTAAACTGTGACTAATAAAAGAAATCAATTTGTTTATGTATGAAAGGGATGATATTTATGAAACTTGTAATCACAATTATTTCAGCTGACAAACTTGAAATCATGAAAACTATTGCTGACAAGTTCGGCGGCAGCGGCATGACAATGACAAGTGTTATGGGATGCGGAACCCAGAAGGGTAAAAAAACTGATTTTAAGGGAGTAGTTACAGAAATTAATTTGCTTCCAAAGGTTAAAGTAGAAATGTATGTAAAAGATGAAGTTGTAGATGAATTACTTAATGCTATTCAGAGAGAAATTTCGACAGGAAATATCGGTGACGGCAAAGTATGTGTCATAAATATTGATGACCTGATGAGAATAAGAACAGGCGAACGCGGAGAAAAGGCACTTTAAAAAATATAATAGATTTTTATTTGCAATGGAGCAGCTCAATAAAAGTGTGCTCTTTTTTTTATCTTTTTATAGGGGTTGATAAAACATGCCAGATGGGCGAAAAACAATAGTCAAGTTAGATCAGATAAATAAGATTTTTGGAGTTAGTCATGTAGTAAAAAATATAAATATGGAAGTTTATGAGGGTGAGTTTTTAACTGTATTAGGGTCTTCAGGCTGCGGAAAAACAACAATCCTCAGAATGATAGGCGGATTTGAAACTCCTACATCCGGTTCAATTTACATAGAGGGTGAAGACGTTGAGGGCAAGGCACCATATGAAAGAAATGTAAATACGGTATTTCAAAGTTACGCTTTGTTCCCTCATATGAATGTATACGACAATATTGCATACGGTCTGAAATTCGGGAAAAAAGCGGATAAGAAGGAAATATATCAAAAAGTAATGGAAATGCTTGATCTGGTTCAGCTTTCAGGTTTTGAGAAAAGGCAGATTTCTCAGCTTTCAGGTGGTCAGAAACAGCGTATTGCAATTGCCAGAGCACTTATTAATCAGCCTAAGGTACTTTTGCTTGATGAACCGCTGGGTGCTTTGGATTTGCAGCTTAGAAAGCAGATGCAGGTTGAATTGAAAAGACTTCAGAAAAAGCTTGGCATAACATTTATTTATGTAACGCACGATCAGGAAGAAGCACTTACCATGAGCGACAGAATTGCGGTAATGAATGCCGGAAATCTTGAGCAGATGTCAACACCCAAGGAAATCTATGAAAAACCGAAAACTAAATTTGTTGCTGATTTCATAGGAGAGGCAAATACATTCAATGCTCAGGCGACTGAGGTGGAAGGTTCTGTTGCAACAGTAATTTTTGAGGAAGGCAGAGGACTTGTCGAGGGGAAAGAGGTCAGCATGAATGAACTCGTGTATATTTCAATTCGACCGGAAAATATGAAATATTCATATAGTCCTATTAGCGGTTTTTCTGTTTTCGGTGTAGTTAAAGAGTACCTTTATAATGGGACCGTGCATAAATGCATAATATCACTGACTAACGGACATGACATTAAGCTGAATTCGCAGAGTGAAAAACAGATGCCAAAAGTCGGCGAAGGCATTTATTTATATTGGAATATTAAAGATGCTGTAATTATTCACTCAATAGATGATGAGATTTATAAGACTATTGATAATATCAGGTTTGATTAATGAAGAAGGAGGAATGTAAATGAATAAAAAAGACAGAATTCCTATACTTGCAACTGTATCACCTGCAACCGTTTGGCTGGTTATATTTGTTGCAGTACCTCTTTTTTACATAGTGCTTATAAGCTTTTCCGCAATGGAAAACAGGAAAATTGTTTATGAATTTACACTCGAAAATTATAAAGATGTTTTTTCAATGCTCTATGCTTCGGTGTATTTTGATTCGTTTGTAATTGCTTTTTTCAACACGGTTGTGTGTATTCTTGTCGGATATCCAATGGCTTATTTCATAGCAAAAGCACCGAAGAAAAAGCAAAAATTATATTCAACTCTTTTGATGATACCCTTTTATACAAATCTCGTTATACGTCTTAACGGATGGAGACAGATTCTTGATAAAAGCGGGTACATTAATAAATCACTTTTGACTTTGCACATTGTAAGTGATCCGATTCAATTTATGAATACAAGGGGAGCCGTAATTTTAGGCATGGTGTACGCATTGCTTCCGTTTATGGTACTTCCGCTTATTTCATCAATCAACAACTTAGATAAGACTTTGCTTGAGGCCTCTTATGACTTGGGACTGGGAAAAGTAAAAACGTTTCTGCATGTGACTTTACCGTTAACAAAACCTGGTATTTTTTCAGGAACTATAATGGTTTTCATACCTACTATGGCTTACTTTTTTATTTCGGATATACTTGGCGGCGGCACACACAAGCTTATAGGAAATTTAATACAATTGCAGTTTAATCAGTCGTATAACTGGCCGCTTGGAGCTGCATTTTCAGTAATATTGATTGTACTGACATTAATTTTGGTTTTCATATATAAACGCAGCGGCGGCAAAATGGACTCTTTGGTATAGGACGTGAAGATATGAAGAAAAAAAATATGGATAATGATAAGAAATTCAACACCATTTCAAATATTTATATGTTTTTGGTCAATATGTTTTTGTTCCTGCCGATTCTTGCAGTGGTCAGGGCATCATTCAGCACAACCAAAAGCACAACAAGACCTGTAGGCTTCAGCACCCAGTGGTATGCTAAACTGTTTGTAAACAGAGACTTGTGGAGCGCACTCAGTAATACACTTGTACTTGCAATAAGCAGTATGGTTTTGGCTGTATTATTGGGAACGTTAATCGCTTTCGGAATGTACAAATACAAATTTAAAGGGAAAAACACTATTGATACACTCTTTTACATTCCGATAATAATACCCGAAATTGTACTTGGTATTGCCTTGATGACGATGTTCAGCATATTAAGCATAGGCAGCGGTATGAAAACGCTGATAATAGCACATACGACTTTTTGTATTCCTTATGTCGTCTTTAATGTAAAAGCATCCATAGCAGGCTTTGACCATTCGGTTGAGGAAGCATCAATGGATTTGGGAGCAAACCGAATACAGACATTTTATAATATAACATTGCCGATGATATTCCCCGGAATAAAAAGCGGTGCGTTCATGGCATTTACACTTTCCATAGATGATGTAATCATAAGCTATTTTACATCAGGTCCGGGAAGCGTAACATTGCCGATTAAGGTTATGAGCATGGTTAAAAGAGGCATAACGCCTGATGTAAATGCTATGGCAACAATTATAATGCTGATTGTACTGCTGATGCTGATAGTTTCGCAGCTAAACATTAAGGAACGCATTAAAATGAGAAAGGCAAAATGAGGAGGATTTTATAATGGAAGAATTTAGTTTTTATATGCCGACAAGAATAGTTTTTCAGAAAAATGCACTTGAAAACGTTGGGACGCTGGTAGAAAGTTTCGGAGAAAAATGTCTTGTAATAACAGATAAGGCACTTATAAATACAGGTTTGCTGGATCCGGTGTTTGAAAGCTTAAAGTCAAGTGATTTGAAATTTGAAGTTTGGAGCGATGTAGTGCCGAATCCGAGGGATGTTGATATTGAAAGAGGAGCAGAATATGCCGCAATAAAGGGTTTTGATTTTCTTTTGACAGTGGGTGGAGGTTCAGCTATAGATACAGCCAAGGCTATGGCAGCCATAATTACCAATGGGGGTAAATGTTCTGATTGGTATGGTAATAAGCTGACAAAGCCGATTGCACCTCTCGTTGTAATACCGACAACATGCGGAACAGGCAGTGAGGTAACACATGAATCCATCGTTAACAACACTGTTACACTTGAGAAGGACTGCATAGGCGGACCGTTCGTAAGTGCTGTGTTAACAATAATTGACCCAATGGTTCTTAAAAACCTGCCTGCACACATTATGTCATCTACAGGCGTTGATGCATTGACACATGCCGTTGAAGCTTATGTCTGCAAAGCTGCAAACCCTATTACTGACGCACTTGCAATACGCGCAATTGAGCTTATCGGCAAAAGTCTGATTGATGCCGTTGAAAAAAGAGCAGATGAATCCCTCGAGGATGTTATGATTGCAAGCACAATGGCAGGAGCGGCATTCGGAAATTCAGATGTTGCTTCGGTGCATTCGATTTCTGAGGCTCTCGGTGGCTACTATGACATACCTCACGGTGTGGCAAACTCAATGATGTTAGCCGCAGTAAGCAGGCTTAGCATACCGGGTGCCATAAAGAAATATGCCGATGTGGCAAAGGCACTTGGAGTTGAGACAAGCTCAATGACAGATGAGGATGCTGCAAATGCCGGTGTGGATTATATAGAAGAAATGTGCACAAGGCTAAAAATTCCGAAATTCAGCGAACTGGAAGTTGTGGACAGAAAGGACTTTGAACGTCTGGCAACAACAGCAGCAAATGCATATGAAACAAATGACAATCCGGTAATGATGTATAAAGAGGACTTTATTGCACTGTTTGAAAAGCTCTATAACCAAAAATAAAGGCGGTGTACAGCATATGAGATTAAAAAGCCTTCTGGAAAAGCTTTATAACTATGACCTCAGTTTGTTAGCAGGAGAACGTGGACTTGATAATAACATTACATGGAATCATGTTGGGGAAGAGCCGAGGGTTGCTGAATATATCCAAGGCGGAGAGATTGTTTCGCTGACGGGTTTCCAGTTAGGAAACAACGAAACCAAGATACTGCAATATGTTGAGGACATAGAAAAGCATGGCGCAACCGGAGTGATTTTTGCTTTGGGCGGATACATAAAAGAAGTTCCGAAATCAGTTATCGACTTTGGCAGCCTTCATAATTTTCCTGTTTTCTCAACACCTTGGCAAACATGGCTGGTGGAATTAAACAGAAAAATAGGTGAAGCAATCATTGAAGACGAAAGAATGAAGACCACACTGGAAGAAAACTTCAAGATCATGCTGTTTTCGCCTGAAAGTTATAAGTTTTACAACAGTATTTTTGAGGAGTACGGCTTTGGAAGAAATGATTATTATTTGGTTTTGGTAACTGAAAAATTTGAAAGTTTTGATGACATCGATAATATAATCAGAAAAGTTGCTAAAAAGGATGACTGCGGGTCAATCTGTCTAAAGATTGAAACTCAGATTGTAGCAATTATTTCAGGAAAAACAATAATGAGTCTAAATCATTTTTCCGGCTGCATTAAACCATACTCGGAAAATTTCTGTATGGGAATAAGTCAGATTATAAGCGGCATTACAGAAATTTCAAAAGCCTTTGAGCAGGCTGAGGATGTTTTGCTCTTAAGAAGAAACAGTCCGGAAATAAATGTTACCAGATATGATGATTTAGGTGTTTATCAGATGCTTTTTTGTATCAAAGACAAAAAGGCAATAAGCAAGTACTGTAAAGATGCACTTGGTACCATTGAACAATATGATAAGGACAATGGCACGGATTTAATGAAAACACTAAAAGTATATTTTGATGAAGATGGCTCGTCGGCAATCACCGGAGAAATTCTTCAAAAACATAGAAACACAATCAATTATCAAATAAATAAAGTAAAGGAGCTGATAGGGATAGATAATTTTACGTTAGAGGAGAAATTTAAAATAATTCTTGCCATGAAATTGAAGGAAGTATTAAACGCTAAAATCAACAATTAAAGGGGGATTAATTATGAGAAATGTGAAAGGTATTGTTTGTTTATCAGTATGTGCGTCACTTATGTTAATGACTTCAGCCTGTTCTTCTTCATCAGATGCAAAACCGGCTGGCAGCAGCCAATTTACCGGACAGTCATTAAACGTTTTCGATTGGCCTGAATATATTCCCGATGATGTAATACATGATTTTGAAGACGAATATGGAGTAACTGTCAACGCAAGCACATTTGATACAAATGAAGAGATGCTGGCTAAGGTTCAAAGCAGCGCAGCAGGCACATATGATATTGTTTGCCCCTCTGATTTTATGGTTCAGTACATGATAAGTGAAGGTATGCTTGCTGAGCTTGATATGGATAAGATTGCAAACTTCAGCAATCTTAACGAATCATACTTGAACCAGAGTTATGACCCAGGAAACAAATATTCAATACCTTTAGGCACAGGTATTATTATTCCTGCTTACAATAAATCTGAAATCCCCGAGGGAGCAATAACAAGTCTGGATGACTTATTCAGCCCTGATTTAAAAGGCAAGGTTTGCGCTTTGGATGATATGCGTATTATGGTTGGCCTTACTTCAATGAGCATGGGTTATTCATTAAGCGAAACTGACCCGGAAGTATTAAGCAAGATAAATGAAAAATTTATGACACTTAAAGATAATATTTACAGCATGTCTATTGCCGGACCTGAAGGACCGCTTGTTTCGGGAGATGTGCCTGCAGCCTACATATATAACGGAAGTATTGCTTTGGCTATGATGGATAATGAGGATATTGTTCCTGTATGGCCTGAAGAAGGCAGCTATATCTGGATTGACAATATGTGTATAACAGCAGATTCAACAAAGAAGGATTTAGCCAACGCATTTATCAACTACATTCTTGATGCTGAAGTAGATGCAAAAATGAGGAATGAAATGCCTTGTACTGACCCTAACAAAGCAGGTTGGGAGCTTGTTGACGAAAGTATTAGAGATATTGAAGCTTTAAATATTCCTGATGAGCAGATTAAAAAAGGTCAGTACCCTATAACATTGGATACAGATACATTAAATATTTATTCACAGATGTGGACAGAGTTTACAAAATAATGAAAAGAGGTCATTGGCATGGAAAACAACAGAGTTGAAGTTCATCCAATATTAGGTGAGTTTAATACAGAAAAAAAATTAGTAAAGTTCAGATATAACGATACAGAGCTTGAAGGATATGAAGGAGAGCCAATAGCGTCCGCGCTATTGGCAGCCGGAATAAAGATACACAGATACTCTCTTAAAGAAAAAAAGGCACGCGGTATATTTTGTGCAATAGGAAGATGTACGGACTGCGTTATGGTGGTTGACGGCAATATTAATGTAAGAACATGTGTGACACCTTTAAAAGAGGGCATGGTTGTGCAGACTCAGTACGGTTTATCTGCTAAGGAGGCGTAAGCATGGAGAGATACGATTTAATAGTAATTGGGGCAGGCCCGGCAGGCCTGTCAGCCGCTATAGAGGGCAGCAAGCACGGAATGAAAACAATAGTATTTGATGAGAATGCTAAGCCCGGAGGACAGCTGTTTAAGCAGATACATAAATTTTTCGGCTCAAAAGAGCATCAGGCAAAAATAAGAGGCATCAACATTGGTGAAAAGCTTCTTAAAGAAGCCTATGATTTAGGTGTATCAGTAAATCTAAATTCGGTTGTTGCTGGCGTATATAAAGACAGAAGTGTATCTGTGTATAAAGACGGCGGAATGGAAGAAATCCATGGCAATAACATAATAATAGCAACCGGAGCATCCGAAAAAACCCTTCCATTTAAAAACTGGACACTCCCCGGAATTATTGGTGCAGGTGCAGCACAGACAATGATGAACATAAACGGTGTTAAGCCGGGCAAGAAGATACTGATGATAGGTTCAGGCAACGTAGGTCTGGTAGTAAGCTTTCAGCTTCTGCAGGCAGGCTGTGATGTAGTTGGCATAATTGATGCGCTACCTAAGGTGGGTGGATACGGAGTGCATGCTTCAAAGCTTTCAAGAGTAGGTGTTCCGTTCTATCTTTCACACACCGTTATTGAAGCAAAGGGCAAAGAGTGTGTGGAAAGCGTAGTTATTGCAGAACTTGACAAAAACATGGCTGTAATAAAAGGAACCGAAAAAGAGATAGAAGCTGACACGGTCTGTATGGCAGTCGGACTAAACCCAATGAGCCAGCTCATAAGAATGGTCGGGGCGGAAATGAAAGAGGCAGGCGGACTTGTACCCGTAAGCAATGAATACGGTGAAACAAGCATTCCCGGTATATTTGTTGCAGGTGATGTTGCAGGTATTGAAGAAGCAAGCTCTGCAATGATTAACGGACATATTGCTGCATTAAGTGCTGCAAAAAGAAGCGGTTTTATAAATGAAGAAGAATTTAATAAGGAATTTGAGTATTATTTAAAATCCATTGAACAGCTCAGACAGGGAATGTTCGCAGTCGCGAATAGAGGCAAAAACATTATAAAAACTGATGAGGGCATTGATATATCCGAAAGCCTGCTTGCCAAGGGATTTATTGACGACAGTGAAATTGTAAGATTTCCGGGTTTTGTAAGCTGCAAAGGCATACACCCCGTTATTGAGTGCACGCAGAATATCCCATGCAATCCGTGTCAGGATGCATGTAAGTTCGGCTGTATCAAGATAGGAGAGAATATAACTGCCCTGCCCTCAGTTGACACCCAAAAGGAATGCAAAAACTGCGGCATGTGCGTTGCAACATGTTCAGGACAGGCGATATTTTTGGTAAACGAGGACTGCGGAGATGGTTATGCGATTGTAACTTTGCCGTACGAGTTTTTGCCTTTGCCTAAGATTGGTAGCATAGGAAAAGGTTTAAACAGAGCAGGTTCAGCTGTTTGTGATGCTGAGGTTATTGAGATAAGGACTTCACCGGCCTTTGACAAGACTACTCTTTTAACTATGAAGGTGCCCAAAGACATGGCGATGAAGGCCAGATTTTTTAAAGCGTAGGAGGATGAAAACAATGGCAGAATTTTATGCGGACAGAGAAAAAAAAGAGTCAGACTTTGTTGAGATGGATGATGATGATTTAATTATTTGCAGATGCGAGGAAATTACAAAAGGCGAAATAAGGAAATCAATATATGACGGACTTGTAACAATGAACGAGATTAAAAGATTTTTAAGACCCGGTATGGGTCTTTGCCAGGGAACAACATGTACAAGGAACATAAAAATGATACTTGCAAAGGAACTCGGAGTAAGCATTGACAAAATAGATGAGCCCACACCAAGAGCGCCAATGAGACCTATTACACTTGGTGAATACGGGAACGAAAAGGAATAAGAGAGCGGGGTGATATTATGGGAACTGTAAAAAAGGCAGATATAATTATAGTCGGGAGCGGGGTTGTAGGAAATTCTACGGCTTATTATCTTTCAAAGGCAGGATTAAAGGTAATAGTGCTTGAAAAATACAATGTCGGGTACGGTGCTTCAACACGTAACGGAGGTATTAACAAGATAAACGGCAGAGGCTTGGGCGAGATACCTTTGTGCATGTATGGCGCTAACGAATTGTGGCCGAACCTTTCAGATGAACTTGGCATTGATGTTGAGTATAAAAGAACAGGCGGTTTCAGAATCTCTTTGTCAGACGAACAGACAGAGTATATGTACAGATTTGTTGAGTTCGGTAAAAAATATGGAATCACATTCGAGGAGTTTGACGGCAAAAAACTTAAGGAAAGAGTACCGGAGTTCTCGGAAAAAATTGTCGCTGCATTAAGGTGTGATCAGGAATTCAGAGCAAATCCTATGAAGGTTACTCTTGGTTTTTACATAAAGGCAAGACAGCTCGGAGCAGAATTTATATGCGGTGAGGAAGTTGAAACTATAAATGAAAAGTGCGGCAAAGCACATTCGGTAACTACAGTTAACGGCAATGTGTATGAAGCAGACAGAATAATGATTGCCGCAGGATATAACAGTAGAAAAATACTGGATACTATAGGAATTGATATACCGTTATACTCATATTACGAAGAAATATTTGTTACTGAGAAAATTCCAAGATTTATTGATGAGCTGTTCATTCAGGCTAAGGTTACATACTATGGACATCAGGCTGAAAATGGAAGCATAATATTCGGCGGCGCAAGCGGATATGATAATTTCCCCAACAGGGAATGGTATGATGATGCATATCAGACTGCGAAGAGGCTGCCTGCTGAAGCCAGGGGTCTTGTTGATATATTTCCTTTCCTGAAAAAAGTAAAAGTAATCCGCGGATGGGGCGGCTGGATGGACATAAGTCCGGATGACTCCATGATGATTGGCAGTATAGATGAAGTACCCGGATTATATATTGCCTGCGGATTTTCCGGTCACGGCTTCGGTATGTCTGTGCCGACAGGCAAGGTTATGAGTGAAGTGATTTTAGGCGATAAGCTTGGTGCTGATATAAGCAATCTGAAATACAACAGGTTTGCGAAGCACTTAGATATGTTCACAGGTATGCCGAGGTCTAATCTGATTAACTCTGTTCAGAAAAAGTAAGACGGCAAACCTTTTCATTATTGTAAGAAACGGACTTTTACACTCATATCAAATTGGTCCTCCCAAGACTGGAAAAGTGTAAGAGTCCTTATCTTTAAATATCAGTTTTTATTATAAATTGACGTTATGGAGGTGTTTTATGAGAGAATATGATTTATATATAGGTGGTAAATGGGTTAAAAGCCACAGTATGGATTCCATAAAGGTTGAAAACCCTGCAAATAGAAAAATATTTGCTGTTGTTCCGGCATCTGACAGTGAAGATGTTAAGGCTGCCGTTAAAGCGGCAAAGGAAGGCTTTGAGGTCTGGAAAAACTATACCGGAGAGATGAGGGCAGAATGCCTGTTTAAGCTAGCAGATTACTTTGATGAGCATAGGAAAGAAATAGCTAATGACATAACACTTGAGCTTGGTGCACCCATAAAAATGTCAGAGGACTGGCATGTATATGCGGCTGGTAGGGAAACTCGTTTTTATGCCAACCTTGCCAAGGATTTTCAGTACGAAGCACAAAAAGACGGCTACATATTAAAACGTGAGCCTTACGGGATAGTGGCCGGACTTACACCATGGAACTATCCCCTTGATCAGATAACACTGAAAATATTGCCTGCACTTGCTGCAGGAAACTCTGTTGTTTTAAAGCCAAGCCAGATGGCACCGTTAGCTGCGTATCATTTTACAAAGGGCATTGATGCATCAGGCTTTCCCGCAGGTGTATTCAACCTAGTAACAGGCAGAGGCGGTGAGGTAGGTGACCTTCTGGCACTGAATCCTGATATCAAAATGATTTCATTCACAGGCTCAACTTCAGCAGGAAGAGAAGTGGGAATGAAGGCATTGAGCAATATTAAAAAATGCACTTTAGAGCTTGGGGGAAAATCAGCGGCTATATTGCTTGATAGTGCAGACTTTTCTTATGCCGTAGATGCTATTTTGGAAAACTGCTTTATGAATACAGGGCAGACATGCAATGCAATAACAAGGATGTTGATACCTGTAAGCAGAAAAAATGAAATTGAGAAATTGATTATAGAAAAGTCAAAGAATTTTATTGTGGGAGACCCTATGGATGAAAATGTTGATATCGGTCCGCTCATTAACGAAAAACAATTCTATAAGGTTAAAGAGTATATTGAAATTGGAATAAATGAAGGTGCAAGAATGATAGTTGGGGAAGTTCCTAATAACTGTGAGAACGGATATTATGTTAAGCCGGCTGTATTTACTGATGTTGATAATTCAATGGTTATTGCAAGGGAAGAAATATTCGGACCAGTGCTTTGTGTCATTAGTTACAACGACGTTGAGGAAGCAATTAAAATTGCAAATGACAGCCCTTACGGTTTATGCGGAGGTGTATTCGGCGAGAAGTCTGAAGCAGTTGAAACAGCAAGAAAAATGGATACAGGCACTATCTGCATTAATGGCGCTCCAATTGTTTTAGGTGCACCCTTCGGGGGGTATAAGGAATCAGGAATCGGCAGGGAAAATGCGGATATTTCATTTGATGAATATCTGGAAATCAAAGCAATATGTGTTGAATAACCGCATTAATACCAAACGGCCTGCACTGCTTGGTAAATTAAATTATCGCAATATAAGGCATGGTGTATAAAACTATGCCTTTTTTGTATACCGTACCGAAAAAGAGGAATTTTTAAAATAAAATAATATACTTTTCTTGTACTTAATATTTTACTTATATGGAATAATATTCTTGATGAAGTTTAATTTCATACAGGAGTGATATTATGACAAGAATACAAAGGACAGCAATGATTACCGCATTGGCAATAATTGTTACACTGATGTTTCCGGATGTGGCTTTTTCAGCTGAAAATACAAAATATATAAAATGGGGCAAGCACGAGGCTTATGTATGGGGGTATCCCGACGGGAGCTTCAGACCCAACGAATATATGACAAGAGAAGAAGCTGCGTCTGTTTTTAACAGACTGATGGGTGATAGTCAAACTACCGAAAAGACAGATATTGCGTTCAGTGATGTCGGGGCAGACAGATGGTCAGGTTCTGCCATATATTCGTTGGCTAATGCTGGTATTGTGACGGGATATGAGGACGGAACATTTAAGCCTGAGAATTACATTACGAGGGCTGAAATGTCGGTGCTGATGACTGCTCTGATAAATTCGGATTACAGCAAAAAGACGTTCTCAGATATAGACGGACACTGGGCCGAAAAAAGTATTGAAAAAGCGGCTACACAGGGTTGGATTGCGGGTTATACCGACGGTACATTTAAGCCGGATGAGTATATAACAAGGGCCGAAGCCGTACTTTTTATAAACAATGCCCTTAGCAGAGTTCCAGAAAACACTGATGACCTCCTTCCAGATATGAAGGTATTTAAAGATAATGCCGATGTAAACGCATGGTATTATTTAGCTGTTCAGGAGGCCGCAAACAGCCATGAATATGCACTAAAAAGTTCTGGATACGAAACATGGAATCTGATTTGTAATTAGTTTATTAAGTAAAACTTATTCTTTTTAAAATCCAATATTTCTTCATCCTTTAGCTTGCCGAGTACCGCAGAAAGAGCACTTCTGTCTGCAGCAAGGTAATCGGCAAGCCCTTGACGATCAAAGGGGATGGTAAATTCCCTTGAGCCCGCTTTTTGTGCTGCATCCGATAGATAGGAAAGCACCTTATCTCTTAAAGTCCTTTTTGACAAATGTTCCATGCGTTCGGTTAAAAATATATTTTTTTGTGCCAATATTTCAAGCATGTTATGAGAAACGTTATAATGAAATTCGCATGCGGCTTTGCATGGCGTAACGGTTTTTTCCTTATCAAGAAAAAGTATGCGGCTTGCCTGAAGCGAATAAACCGACACAGGAATTTTGTCTGTATTGCCTATTACAAATGCCTCACCGAAAAGCATACCCTCTGTCAGCTGTGCAAGTATAGTGTTATTTCCCCAAACATCCTCTTTTATAATTTGAACCATTCCTGTAAGCACAATGCCGATTTCTGCGGTGGAAGCGCCGGCATGAAATATATACTCGTTTTTGCTGTAGTTTTTTTCCCTTGCCCGAAGACAGTTCAGCATTGGTTCTATACTGTTTTCGGCTATCCCCTTAAACAACGGTGATCTGGTAAGAATTTCTGATATGGATTTCATAAGAATTCCCCTTTCGTTGCAATTACAACATATTTAGTGGATTTATTATATTAGAATACAGATATAAAGTCAATCATATAAAACTAATTTGGATAAAACCAACGGGAGGAATAGATTATGAAAAGAAAAATAATTAAAATTGATGAATCAAAATGTAACGGCTGCGGTCTTTGTGCTGCTGCATGCCATGAAGGCGCAATAGGGATGGTTGACGGAAAGGCAAGACTTATGCGTGAGGATTACTGCGACGGGTTAGGTGACTGTCTTCCGGCATGTCCTACAAATGCGATTTCATTTGAGGAAAGAGAAGCGCCTGCATACAATGAAGCGGCAGTACTTGAGGCAAAGACAGCTAAGGAAAGCACACCCAAAACTCTGCCATGCGGCTGCCCTTCGGCTCAGTCAAAGAGCATTAAAAGAGAAGCTGGTCATTCATCTGAGGCAAATAATGCAAATAATGTAAATAGTGTATACGTATCAACAGAAAGTCAGCTTTCACAGTGGCCGGTACAGATTAAGCTTGTACCGGTGAATGCACCGTATTTTAACGGAGCCAAGCTTCTTATTGCCGCTGACTGTACGGCATTTGCTTATGGTGACTTTCACAATAAGTTTATTAAAAACCATATTACGCTTGTCGGCTGCCCTAAGCTTGACAGCGGAGATTATTCGGAAAAGTTGACGGAGATAATCAAGAACAATGATATTAAGAGTGTAACGGTTGTGCGTATGGAGGTGCCTTGCTGCGGAGGTATTGAAAATGCAGTTAAGACTGCACTAATTAACAGTGGAAAAATGATTCCATGGCAGGTATACACAATAACAACAGACGGACAGATAAAAGAATAATGATTAGTCATACTTAGTATTAGGGATATTACGATAACTCTACGGAGCGTATATTGAATTGTTTCTGGTGTTGCGTTACAATTATTAAAGACGAGAACACATAGCAGTCAGTTAATATCCCTAAAAAAGTATGGTGAATAATAAATGGACAAATTAACAAAGAAAGATTTAAAGGATAAGTATAAAAACAGAGAAGTAATCGGAGGAATATACCGCATAATTTGCAGTGCCAGCGGTAACTTTTGGCTTAAGTCAAGCGTTGATATGCCAAGTGCAAAGAACCGTTTCGCTTTTGCTGTGAATATGAATACTTTCCCTGAAGCAGGTATGCTCGAGGATTGGAAAAAGTTCGGGGCACATTCTTTTTCCCTTGAAGTGCTGGAAGAAATAAAAAAGAAAGAAACCCAGACAGAGAGAGAATTTTCAGATGATGTGGATTTAATGCTTGAAATCTGGACGGAGAAATTAGAAAACAGCACAGAAGGAGGAATTTGAGTTGGAACAGAAAATTGATATAAAAAGGTTCCTTGATGATTCCGGTAAAATCATGCAGCTTCCGCAGAAGCAAAGGACAAGAATTGCGGTATTAAGCTATCTTGCGGAAAAATTTGAAGAAAACCGTGACTATACCGAAAAAGAGGTGAATGCTATTTGTGATGAATGGCATACATTCGGTGATTATTTTGTATTAAGACGGGAACTTGTTGACAATGGATTGATATTTCGTGAGGCAACCGGTTCACGCTATTGGAAAGAAGAAAACAGATAAACGCAGTATTTAAAAGACCTTGGGGACAGTGATCCTCAGGGTCTTTACACTTAAATGTTCAAATGTTATACTTCATTTAGAAATTTTTGAATAGAAGTAATTTTATGGAATACAAAGCTTTTGTGTTAATCATATTACACTTGTTGCTAGTCTTATTACAAAAGTTGACACATACGGCATAATAGCGGTAAAATATGTGTAGAGGATACGTCTGATCAGACGTAAGGAGGTTTACAAATATGCTTGAATTAAAAGACATCCGCTGGAAACTTCCAAGCGGAGAAGAAATACTTAAGGGAATAAGTCTTGATATTCCCGATGGGAAAATGACAGTTGTGACAGGACCCAATGGCGGCGGTAAGACCAGCCTTGCCAAACTTATTGCAGGGCTTGAAATACCAACTAGCGGCGAAATATTCCTTGACGGCAAAAACATAACTGACTGGGATATAACTCAGCGTGCTGTAAACGGTATAGGCTATGCGTTTCAGCAGCCTGTGCGCTTTAAGGGCATCAGGGTAAAGGATTTGCTTGAGCTTGCAGCCGGTGAAGCACTTGAAGAAAGCGTAATATGTGATGTACTGGGCGATGTTGGTCTTTGCGCACAGGAATATATGGAACGTGATGTTGATGCTTCGCTTTCGGGCGGTGAGGGCAAGAGAATAGAAATTGCATCTGTGCTGGCAAGAAAAAATGCGAGGGTGCTTGTATTTGACGAGCCTGAGGCAGGTATTGACCTTTGGAGCTTTACAGGGCTTATTGAGGCATTCCAGAACCTTAAGCATAAGCATGGTGAGGCACTTCTTATTATTTCTCATCAGGAGCGAATACTTGAGATTGCCGATAATATAGTTGTTATTGCAGATGGAAAAATTCGTATGCAGGGCGACAGGGAAACTGTTCTTCCGGAGCTTTTAGGCGAAGAAAAGGGCAGCAAATGTCCGCTTGGCAAGGATAGAAAAGGAGGTCATAAATAATATGAAAGATACTACCTTTTCACTCTTGCGTATACTTTCAGATGCCTTTAAGGGAGAATTTAAGGGTGCATTTAATATAAGAGAGGATGGAGGCTGTGCAGGCAGACATTCTACTGAAAACATACAGATAGATTCAAAGACAGACGGTCCTGGACTTGTTATCCACATTAAACCGGGTACTAAGGGGGAAACAGTGTATATCCCCGCATGTGTAACACATGGCAATGTGGATGATCTGGTTTATAATGATTTTTATGTCGGTGAAGGTGCTGATGTTGTTATTGTTGCGGGATGTGGAGTTCATACCGATAATGATGAAGAAGCCCGTCATAATGGCATTCATAGATTTTTCCTTGAAAAGGGTTCACATGTGCTTTATAAGGAAAAGCATATCGGGACGGGGGACGGCAGCGGAGCAAAGAGAATTGACCCTGTAACTGATGCTGTTCTTGCGGAGGATGCAGTGATGGAGATGGATACTGTCCAGATAAGTGGCGTTGACAGTACATTTAGAAAAACAAATGCTACCTTGGCAGCAAGAGCAAAGCTTATTATACATGAGCGGATAATGACTGACGGAAACGAAAAGGCTGCTACTGAATTCAGCGTTTCTCTTAACGGCGAGGACTCGGGTGTAGACCTTATATCACGTTCGGTGGCAAAGGGTGAGTCACATCAGGAATATCATTCACGTATAGAAGGAAACTGCAGGTGTACCGGACATTCTGAGTGTGATGCAATTTTAGTAGGCAACGGTACGGTTAATGCTGCTCCCGAGCTTTTTGCAGGTAATATTGACGCATCACTTATACATGAGGCGGCAATCGGAAAGATAGCCGGCGAACAGATAACAAAGCTTCGTACTTTGGGACTTACACAAGAAAAGGCCGAAGAAAAGATAATTGAAGGCTTTTTAAGAGGATAAAAACTCAAGCGGCAGTCAGGTGATTAAAAAATCACTGCTGCCGTTTATTATTTTGGGACTTTCACTAATACTAATTGTTTATCATATTATGGTAATATATTGTGTGAAGGGAATACAGAATATGGCTATGCCAGGGAATATGAATAATCGCGGCGTGAACAGAATGTACACTACAGATTTTGGACCGGAACCGTTTGCAGTTAACATAGAAAGAGCGACGGTAATGAACAATAACTACCGTACGGCTCTTTGGACAGGTGAACATTTGCAGCTTACCCTTATGAGCATTCCAGTTAACGGAGATATTGGTCTTGAGATGCATCCTGAAGTTGACCAGTTTATTAGAATTGAAGACGGAGATGCAATTGTGAAAATGGGAAGTACTAAAGACAAGCTGAACTATCAGGCTAGGTTAAACGGCAGTGATGCTGTTATTGTGCCGGCGGGAACGTGGCATAATATTATAAATATCGGTGATAAACCGCTTAAGTTGTATTCTATTTATGCACCGCCTAATCATCCGTTTGGAACTGTTCAGGAGACAAAGGAAACAAAAGAAGCATAGTAGCACCATAGATAAAATAGAAGGTAGAAACAGTTTGTTTCTACCTTCTATTTTTATACGGACTGTTTGAACTTATGTTTTAAGAAGTTAATAAGTGCTTTATGTGTATATGTTTGCTCGCCTACGTATTTGCGCATTGTAACGAAATATGTAATCAATAAGAAAATATCTGCTGCTATCCATGCAATTGGGTTTGAAAGACAAACACCTAGATAACCTATGTGTTTTACAAGTATAAAAGAAGTAAGCAAACGTGCTATAAGCTCAGTAACACCTGCTAATGTTGTAATTACTGATTTTCCTATGCCCTGAAGTGTGTTTCTGTATATAAAAACAATGCCGAGGCAGAGATAGAATATACTTTGATAGAAAAGAAACTGCATAGAATAATTCACCATATCATTAAAATACAGTGCTGCTTCGCCTGTGCTTCCGTTTAAGAAAAGCTTGGTAATCGGATTACCCAAACCCATACAGAAGGCAAAGCTAATGCCCCATGATATAACTGCTAGAACCATTGCAGCAAATACTCCGTCCTTTATTCTGCCGAACTTCTTTGCTCCATAGTTCTGACCAGCATATGTTGCCGAGGCAGTTCCGAGAGAGTTCATTGTCTGCATAGTGAGATTATCGATTTTTGATGCCGCCGTATAGCCTGTTACTACACCGGGCAAGGCACTGCTCAGACCGTTTAATGCAGACTGCTGGAATACACAGCCCAGAGCCGTTATTGAGTACTGAAGCGCCATAGGAAGGCCGACAGAAATATGACCCTTAATCATTACTGAATTAAACGACCAGTCAGATTTTTTTGGTCTTAAAGAAGGATATGCCTTAAACATATATATAACACAGACAGCACCTGAAATAAACTGACTTACAACTGTTGCAAAACCCGCGCCTGTGTATGTCATTTTAAAGTTTACTATGCATACGAAGTCAAGCACTACATTAAGAATTGCCGAGAATATAAGACAGAACAGAGGTGTCCGGCTGTCGCCGACCGCTCTTAGAGTGTTTGCGGCTATATTGTAAAGAATTGTTGCACCGATGCCCCAGAATATAGTTATGAGGTAGTAATAAGCATAATCGTAATACTGTTGAGGTGTATTCATTGCCCTAAGAAGTGGCCCAGACAGCCCAACGGCAATAGCTGTGAGAATTACAGTCATCAAAATGCACAGCTCAAAGGATACTGCAATGCTTTTACGAAGTCTGTTTTCGTCCTTAGCACCGAAGAACTGGCTTGTTCTTACGGCAAAACCGCTGGTGAGTCCCCAAACGAGCCCGAGTATAAGAAATGTTATTGAATTTGTACAGCCTACTCCCGACATGGCATCAGACGAGATAGTATGCCCGACGATTAATGTGTCAGCCATGCTGTACAACTGCTGAAAAACATTGCCGATAAAAATAGGCAATGAAAATAAAAGCAATTGCTTGAAAGGATTGCCCTCTGTTAAGTCCTGTCGCATGATTTTCCCCCGATATTACTTCTTTATAAATATATAACGGATATTTTATAACTATTAAACAAAAAAATCAAGATAATTTTGTGAAATATTACATAAAAATTTTGTTCGTGTTAGTGCTTAATAAAAAATCCCCTAAGCAATTGATTTATTAAGTTACTTAGGGGGTGTAACATTTATTCTATTTTTCTAATCCAAAACTATTTATCTTCCATTGACCGGAATTGCTAGAGAAGGATAAGTCCAAATAATCATAGCTATCATTTCCCGGGAGGGCAAATTCAATTTGAACAGAAATAGCATTTTCAGAGGATAGAATTATCTCAGGTGTCCATTTTAATCTGAAATCAGAGGAATCTGTCCAAATATTCTCAGCATAGGTTTCGGGTTCGGTTCCGTCATCCAAATATGCTGAAACACCAGTCAAGTCTTTTGAAAAATAAGCCTGTGCAAATTTCTCTGCTATATCTTCAATTTGATTAGCATCTGAATTTTGTTTATCAGAAAATGCTGTCATTGTATTATTAAGCAAATTCAACTTATAGTAGTAGGACGGATAAGGTGATTCTAACACACCGTTTTCGTCATATTGACTCATCTGCTGGAATTTAAATATAATACAGTCATTTCTGAATGCTGAGCTGACAGAAGTACTTCCGCTGATATCAATTTCGGGAAGACCGCAAATAATTGTATCTTGTGTTCCGTCCAGCGCCATTTTATGAATACCCTCATTATCTCCGAGTGTCACAAAGTAAACCCAGTCTCCCGCAACACAATAGTCCATAACACCAAGTTTTTTCATTTTCTGTTCAATGATATCATGTTTGATTATTGCTATCTTGTTGTCCGCCTTCTGATAATCAACATCGCAGTCTAAAAGCTTGCTAATACCAAGTGAAGATATAAAAGTACGGTTATTATAAATAAATGGTGCTTCAGGCAACAAAATCGGTATTCCGTTTTTGTAAGCGGTTTTATTACCTATGGAGCAAATTATTTTATAGTAGTCATTTGTTATAATAACATTTGGGTCTTCCCATTTTACATCTGCATCAAGCTCACCTGCAATAATGCTGACAGGTAAATATGCCGTATCATTTTTTATCTGGGGCTGAACCTCCAATGCAATATTTTTATTATCTACATAGACACTTATGTCCTGAGCATATGCAGTTGTCCCAATCATCATAATAAGGGCAGCTGCCAATAACTGATATCTTTTCATAATTTATCCCCCAATTGTTTTTTATTAATTATACTCTTAAGAGGACGGAAGGCAATTGGATTAAAAGAGAATTAAGAATTATTTCATAAAAAAAGCAGGTCTGATGTTGCCTCTGACCTGCTTAACTTATTTATTTCTCAGCGTATTTAGTTACAAGGGCTGAACAGTAGCCTACCATATCCAAGCAGTTTCTTTTTCTTTCTTTTCCCTCGAAGTCACCGTGAGGGGCAGAAAGTTCACTGCAAATTAGTGTTCCGTAGTGGTCTTTCATTTCGTCGGTCATTTCTCTGAAAATGGGATAAACATTTCCGTATAACTGTTTTATCCTGTCAGATGTTTCTTCATATTCGAAAGGATTTCGGCGTCCCTTTACTGTTCCGAGAGCCATTACCGCACCTGTTATAGCACCACAAGCACTTTTCTGCTGACCGATTCCCCCACCGAAGCCTGTTGAAAGGGCTATTACCTCTTCAGGCATATTAATATCATGCATATCTGCAAATGTTCGGAAAACACATTCTGCACAGTTGAGGCCCTTTTTGAAATAGTTTCGGCTTATTTCTTCTGCCATTGCCATTTTTTCTTCCGTTGTTTTTCCTTCAGTTGATACCTTGGACATTAGTTACACCCCTTTAGATTTTTGCTTTTTATTATAGTACATCTTTTGCATTATTGTGTCAAACACAAGTATAATTTGTAGTTGTTTAATTTAACGAAAATCCTTTTTGTGACTATAACGGCTTGATGTTCTGTATGTAAAACTGTACAATTATATAAAGGTTATATTTTATGAAAAAAGGGGAGGAAATCATTATGGAGTCTGTTTTGCATATTGATAAGAAGGATAATCTTGTTACTTGTCTGAGAGACATTAAAAAGGGTGAGGTAATTGAGATTGAAGGAACAAAAATAACCGTAAATTCAGATATACCAATTTTTCATAAATTGGCTATATCAAATATTGAAAAGGGTGGCTATTGCTATAAATATGGTCAGATTATTGGAACAGCAACCAAAGAAATAAAAAAAGGTGATTATGTACATGTGCATAACTGTGAGAGCACTCGCGGCAGAGGCGATAAGAAATGAGGAGTGATAATATGAAATTGATGGGATATAAAAGAGAAAACGGACAATATGGCATAAGAAATCATCTTCTTATTATTCCGGCATCTGTCTGTGCAAGTGAAACAGCAGTTAACATAGCGAAGCTTGTGAATGGGGCGGTAGCGATACCTCACCAGCATGGCTGCTGTGAGATAGGCGATGATTTTGACACAACAAAGCGAACACTTGTGGGGTTTGGCACAAATGCCAACGTAGGTGCTGTGCTTGTGGTTGGACTTGGCTGTGAGGGCATACAGGCAAATGAGGTTGCTGATGAGATCGCATTTAGCAAAAAACCTGTTGAGTATATCGTTATTCAGGAGGAAGGCGGCACATGTAAGGCAGTGGCAAAGGGCGCAGAGATAGCCAGCAGGATGGCCCGAATACTTGCAAAGCAGAATAAGGTTGAGTTTGATATAAGTGAAATTATACTCGGTCTTGAATGCGGAGGCAGTGACCCGACCAGCGGACTTGCATCAAACCCTACAATTGGTGTTGCATCAGATATGCTTGTTGAGTTTGGCGGAAGCAGCATTTTGAGCGAAACAACAGAGGTAATCGGCGCAGAGCATCTTCTTGCAGAGCGTTTTGCAGATATAAATGAAAGAGAAAAATTCCTCGGTATGGTAAAAAGAGTTGAAGGCAGATCAATTTCAGCCGGGCACGACCTAAGGGAAGGGCAGCCTACACCTGGAAATAAGGCAGGCGGACTTACAACCATTGAGGAAAAATCACTTGGCTGTATGCATAAGGCAGGGAACAGCCCGTTTGTGGGTACGCTTGAATATGCCGAAGAAGTGCCTATGGATAAAAAAGGCTTATATTTCATGGATACACCTGGGCAGGATATTGACTCAATAACAGGCATGGTTGCAGGCGGAGCACAGATTATCGTGTTTTCAACAGGCAGAGGAACACCGACGGGGAGCCCCATAGCGCCTGTAATAAAGATTACCGGAAACACGGGGACATATAATAAAATGACTGATAATATTGATATTAATGCAGGAAAGATAATAACAGACGGCGTTAAGCTTCCTGAAATGGGAAAAGAGCTTTTTGATATGATTGTTGATGTATGTAACGGAGAATATACAAAAGCCGAATCACTCGGACACAGGGAGTTCGGAATTTTCAGAACAGGATTTACATACTGAAAATATAATTAAAGGCAGGTACGACGGGTACCTGCCTTCATTTCGTGTCATAGTCTGTTAAAAGCTATTCGTTTAAATGCTCAAAACATCTGAATTACTGTTTGTAGATTTCTTTCCGAAAAGAACAAATAAGTAGGGTGCAAATAACGATGGAATGAACAATACCCAAGTTGGTATACCAGCTATATTGATTTGCATTAGCAGCAAATCAATAGGGAAAAACATTTCAGTAGGTATGCAAAGACGATAAGTAATTAAACTATATGAATTAAAATATTGAGCTATTCGTTCTATTGTAAATATTACAATAGAATAAACAACAAGCACAGTTGCAGCCTTTATAAACATCTTTCTGTCATATTCTTTGCGCAATTTCATTCCGATAATTACAACTGCCACAATACTCAAAATAACCCCAACAGTGTTTGCTATTGCCGACAATTCACCAGTACTTTTTATTAAAGCATAAGCAATTGCATAATCTGATATTCTTAATATAATTCCTGCGACGGTTGCCAGAAAAAACAGTTTTAAAATTTTTAAGTTCAAATATGTATCCTCCTAAAATAATTAAATTAATGTTATTTATTTCTGAAAAATATAAAAAATGAAAAAATAACTACTGCAATTGTAATAAATAAGGCAATATTACAGGGAAACATTTTTGCATACTCCCAAACATTTTCAAACCAACTACCACCTGATTTGTCTAAGTACTGAACTATTTTTAACATATATATTTCAAATGATAAAAATAAACTTCCAAAAATAATACCCATTAACGCTATCGGTTTGTTGTTCATAACTATTGCCTCCTGTTATATAAACAATATGTATATAACTATTATAGCAATTAAAACATATAGAATCAACCACATATTGGAAGTGCCAAGATCGTCCTTGTCAGGTTATCTTGTTAAAAGTATATTAAACCCCATAATAAGGAGGTATTCCAAAGGGAATACCTCCTTATTTCAAAGTATTATTGTTTTAGTCGCAATTTTTTCACAAAAAATACTATCATGCTCAACAAAAAGCATCGTTGGTTTGAAATCAATTAGAAGATTTTCAATCTGCATACGTGAAATAACATCAATAAAGTTCAGCGGTTCATCCCATATATGAAGATGTGCTTTTTCTGCAAGACTTTTTGCTATCAAAACTTTTTTCTTCTGTCCTCCGCTGAAAAACTTCATGTTCTTGTCAAACTGTATTCGTGAAAAATCAAGCTTCCTTAAAATTGCTTTAAACAGGCTCTCATCAATGCTGTTTTCAAGGGCGTAATCGGATAAATTACCGCTTAAAAATGAAGTGTCCTGTGAAACGTAAGAAATTATGAGGTTGCTTCCTTTTTTTATATTTCCAGTGTAGGAAATGCCCTCTCCGCAGATCAGCTTAAGTATGCTGGATTTGCCGGAACCGTTTTTGCCGTTCAGTGCAATGCGCTCACCCTCGTCAATTGAAAAACTTACTTTATCACATATTTTTTTTTCACGGTAACTTATTGAAACATTATCAAGTGTGACAATACGGTTTGAGTGATAGGCAAGCTGTGATATTTTCAGACTTTCGGTGTCCTCGTAGTTTTTAAGCAGTTTAGATTTTTCATCTATGGCATTCTGTCGCCTTGAGTCAATAGACTTTGATCGCTGCATCATTTTTGCCGCCTTGTGTCCGATATAACCTTTATCAGGTTTTACTCCTGAGTTTTTGGTATTAAACTTGGTCTTTTCAACATTATCAGACCAGTTAGAGGCTTGTTTGGCTGCATTTGAGAGCCGTTTTATATCCTTTTTAAGCTTTTCATTTTCAGCAAACTCAAAGCTGTCCTGACGCTCCTTGTTAACAAGCCAGGTTGAGAAGTTACCTCGCTGTACTTCTATATTGCTTCTGTTTATTGAAAGAACATGGTCAATACAGCCGTCAAGAAATGCTCTGTCATGGGATACCAGAATAAAGCCTTTTTTATTGTTTAGATAATTACTGACAATTTTTCTGCCTTCCATGTCAAGATGGTTAGTGGGCTCATCAATTAGAAGAAAACTGCTTTCTTTGAGAAAAAGAGCGGCGAGCAGAACTTTCGTCTGTTCTCCATTTGAAAGTGTTTCAAAGGGTCTGTAAAGTACATTGTCATCAACATTAAGCAGTGAAAGCTCACGCATAAGTTCCCAGTCCATAAAATCGGTGAAAATGCTTTCAATTACATCTTTAGTGAGCATTGATTTGTCTGAAACACTGTACGGGAAATATTCAAAGCGGACAGAAGCCGATATGTTTCCACTGTACTCATATTTTCCAAGCAAAAGATTTAATAGCGTTGTTTTGCCTTTGCCGTTTCTTCCTATAAAGCCAAGTTTCCAGTCTGTATCTATCTGAAAGCTTATGTCTTCAAAAATGTTATCGTAGCTGCCTTCGTAGGCAAATGTTAAATCAGAAATATTTATTAGCGACATATCTCTGTCCTCCTGTTATAAAAAATAAAAGCTGCAGGAAAGTAAATTCCCGCAGCTAATAAACATACAAAGTCAGACCCAGACAGGGCATGACAAAGTTATATTGGCTGAGTTAAAAGAAATTAGTACTTTCCTGCATAGGCACAACAAAAACAAGCGGATAATTGCCGCTTAAATTTTTTACTATGCCTTAAAAAATTAGCAAGAAAAAGTACTCATCTTTTCAACTCCAATCATTATTATTTATGATAATTATATTATAGGTATTTTACTTTTTCAAGTTATTATTAAAAAATCATGCTTATACGAATATAAATTAATTTGCGGCACAGAATATTTTTGAGGTGATTTATATGTCAGATGACAAGAGAATAGAAGAACAACGCTCCAAAGATAAGTTTAACAATAAAACAAACTCACAAAAAGTACAAAACCAAAATGATACTCATAACTCAATTAAAGAGGGCTTCGGTCCCAATACAAAGAGGTGACAGACATGGCAAAGGCAGGAATGAGAAGACCGGATCCTGAAGAACCGCACGGAACTGAAAGTAATCGTAAAAATAAATTTTCCAAGAATGACACTGAGCCTGTTCCGGAAATTCAAGGAAAAGCAAAAACGGGCAAAGAAAAGGCAGGAAGAATTTAGAAACATAATTCACTTTTATGAAATGCAGTATTAAATTTCCGCTATCCCATTGACAAGATAGGAAATTACACTTATAATACGACAATAACCGCCGAACAGGCAGGTATACGAAAGGAGGTACGTCAAATGAATGTATTGTTTGAACAGCTGTTAAGAAGAAATTTTCGCTGTGGTCGAATGCAGAACTCCTGGGCATATTGTCTGTGCGGGTGTATTTGTCGTGCCGTTAGTAGTTTTTGATTAGTTTAGTCAGTACTTAATGGCAAATACAAGAGAACCGTACTATGCCCGGGAGTTGTTTTTCATGTCCCGGGCATTTTTTTATTTGGGGATGATATATAATGCTTAGACTAATTTTGATTTACAGTAAAGGAGTATTGCCATGAAGATTATTGATATTATAGAAGAAAAGAAGCCTTCACTCTCATTTGAAGTTTTTCCTCCTAAAAACAGTGATACATATGAAAGTATTATTAATGCAACGGAAAAAATTGCAGACTTAGTTCCCAGCTATATGAGTGTTACATACGGAGCAGGAGGCGGAACAAGTGCATACACAGTTTCAATTGCCGAGGATATTCAGAATAAATTCAATGTACCTGCACTTGCGCATTTAAGCTGTATCAATTCGTCATATGAAAGTGTGCATAATCAGTTGGATTCATTGAAGGAGGCCGGCATTGAAAATATACTTGCCTTAAGAGGCGATATTGCGCCGGGCGAAAGTGTGAAAGAGGACTGGAAATACAGATATGCAAGCCAGCTTGTTCAGGAAATAAGTGAGTACGGCGGTTTTTGCATAGGCGGTGCCTGCTATCCCGAGGGACATACCGAATCTCGAACTCAGGCAGAGGACATAGAGCATCTGAAGAAAAAGGTGGATGCAGGATGTGAATTTTTGACTACACAGATGTTTTTTGATAACAATATATATTATAATTTTCTGTATAAGGTAAGGGAAGCAGGAATACATGTGCCGGTTGTTGCGGGTATTATGCCTGTAACCAACGTAAATCAGATAAAGCGTATAACCACACTTTCGGGTACGGTACTGCCGCAGAGATTTCGATATATACTGGATCGTTTCGGTGATAATCCTGCCGCTATGAAGCAGGCGGGAATAGCCTATGCGACAGAGCAGATAGTTGACTTGTTTGCAAACGGCATACCTGCGGTGCATGTATATTCAATGAATAATGCATCGGTTGCACAGAAGATACAGGAAAACCTTTCGGAGATTATAAAATGAGTGAAGGACAAATAATACGGGTTGCGGAATATGCACCCGATGATATTGATATTTCAATTAAACATGTTTACCGATATATGGGTTTGGGAGGCTCAAAACCTGATGATGCATTGGAAGCGCTGACAAAGAAAAGCATTTCGGAGTTTAAGTCGGCAGTTAATTATAAGGCATGCTATTTGGTCACAAAGATTATTGGGACAGATGAAGGTGTTGATTTCGGAGTGTTTTTTGCTCAAAGCAAAAGCCTTGCTAAAAACCTTAAGAACTGTGACAAGGCGGTTCTATTTGCCGCAACAACAGGTGCAAAGACAGAGTTTCAGCGAAAAAGGGCAGCAGTTACTTCACCCTCACAGGCATTGGTGCTTGATGCTGTCGGAACAGCGGCAATTGAAAGCTTCTGCGACAGGCTTTGCGATATGTGGGCGGCGGAGTTTGAAGACTGCTTTCTGCGTCCGCGCTTCAGCCCCGGCTATGGTGATTTGTCACTGAAAATGCAAAAACCGCTTTTGTCTTATCTGGACAGCAGCCGAAAGGCTGGAATTGTGCTTACCGATTCACTTTTAATGATTCCACAAAAATCAGTTTCTGCAATTGTAGGCATAGGAAAAACGGGCTGTACGTTAAAGACCCATGACTGTACATTATGTGAAAAGTTGGACTGTGAATTCCGACTGTAAGGAGAGCTTATGAATGTTTTAGAATGTATTCGGAAAGAAATATTTTATTTGGACGGCGGAACAGGCTCATATTTACAGGAGCGCGGACTGCGCCCCGGTGAACTGCCGGAAACATGGAACATAATTAAACCTGAGGAAATTGTTGCTTTGCACAGAGCTTATTATGAAGCCGGAAGCAATTCTGTCTGCACAAATACATTTGGTGCAAACGGTTTGAAATATAACGGAAAAGATGGGCAGTTCACGGTAAGCGAGGTTGTTAAAGCAGCAGTTAAGTGTGCGAAAGAGGCAAGAGAAACAGTCGTCGGTGGACAGAAAAATCGCTTTATTGCCCTTGATATAGGACCTTTGGGACGTTTGCTTGCTCCTCTTGGAGACGTATCATTTGAGAGGGCTGTCGAGTTGTTTGCCGAGGTAGTTCGTTCGGGCGCTGAAGCCGGCGCGGATTATGTATATATTGAAACAATGAATGACTGCTATGAAACAAAAGCGGCAGTGCTTGCGGCAAAGGAAAACTGCACACTGCCTGTATTTGTAAGCAATGTATATGATGAAAGTGGCAAGCTTATGAGCGGAGCATCACCTGAGTCAATGGTAGCTATGCTTGAAGGCCTTGGTGCAGATGTTATTGGTCTTAACTGTTCGTTAGGGCCAGAAAAAATGCTTGAGATTTTACCAAGATTTATTGCTTGTACATCTGTGCCGGTGCTTGTGAAACCGAATGCAGGACTGCCTCATTCTGATGAGGGCAGAACTGTTTATGATGTGACTGCCGAAGACTTTGCGGCTGTAATGCGCAGCATTGTTGAGGGTGGTGCAACTGTTGTAGGTGGATGCTGTGGGACAACACCGGCATATATAAAGGCGCTTGTTGAGGCAACAGCGGGATTGACACCAATTTCGATTGTACAAAAAAATATTTCTGTTATAAGTTCGTATACACATGCCGTTAAGTTCGGCGGTGAACCGATTTTAATTGGCGAGCGAATTAATCCTACGGGAAAAAAACGCTTTAAGGAGGCACTTAGCTCTCATGACATCGGGTATATTCTTAAAGAGGGAATATCCCAGCAGGAAGCAGGTGTACATGTGCTTGATGTGAATGTCGGTCTGCCTGAAATAGATGAACCTTCTATGCTTGAGGACTGCGTTAAGGAATTGCAGGGAGTATGTGACTTGCCCCTGCAGCTTGACACATCAAATCCGAAAGCAATGGAAAGGGCAATGCGTATATATAACGGTAAGCCGATGATTAACTCCGTTAACGGCGGTAAAACGAGCATGGATGCCGTATTTCCTCTTGTAAAAAAATACGGCGGACTTGTTGTATGCCTTACGCTTGATGAAACAGGAATTCCGGAAACTGCCGAGGGACGGTTTGAAATTGCAGAGAGGATAGTCCGGCATGCGGCGGAGTACGGAATTAAACCATGTGATTTGATATTTGACCCTCTCGCAATGACTGTTTCATCGGATAATTCTGCTGCGTTGGTTACTTTGAAAACAATTCCAATGATTCGTGAAAGGCTTGGTGCCTGCTGTTCTCTTGGCGTATCAAATATTTCATTCGGACTTCCAAATCGTGATTTCATAACGGCATCATTCTTCACAATGGCACTTGCAAGAGGACTTGATGCGGCAATTATGAATCCCTACTCTGCAGAGATGATGAAGGCATACCATTGTTTTCTTGCTCTTTCAGGGCAGGATGCCAACTGCCGGAAATATATTGGCTTTGCCCAGAATGTTACCGTTGATTCACTGATAAAACCAACTTTGCAGAACCAGAGTGATTCACGGGAAGGCCTTCAGGGGGCAATAATCCGGGGTTTATGTGACGAGGCATCACGTTTGGCATATGAGGCACTTGTAACAATTGAGCCACTTACACTTATTAATGAACAGATTGTTCCAGCTCTTGATATAGTCGGACGCGGTTTTGAGGATAAAACTATTTTCTTACCGCAACTATTGATGAGTGCCGAGGCGGCGAAGGCAGCATTCGAACAGGCAAAGAAAAAAATGCCGATAACCGAAGAAATAGGTCCTGCTGTTATACTTGCCACCGTCAAGGGCGACATACATGATATAGGTAAAAATATCGTTAAGGCTTTGCTTGAAAACTATGGTTATCATGTAATTGACCTTGGCCGTGATGTTGCACCCGAAACAATTGCTGAAGCCGCAGTTCGTAATAATGTTAAGCTTGTCGGACTTAGTGCACTTATGACCACCACTGTTCCGGCAATGGCTGATACAATTGAGCTTTTAAAGAAGGAAAAACCTGACTGTCAGGTTGTTGTCGGCGGTGCTGTGCTTACACAGGATTATGCGGATAAAATAGGAGCAAGCCACTATGCAAAAAATGCAATGGAGACAGTACGTTATGCAGAAAAGGTTTTAAAATAAAAAAGGGTATTTGAAGTCCCCTGAGAAAAATGATTAAGTTTTTATATTAAAATATGCTAAAAATATAATAAGTGCAGTATGTAATACTATGGCATACTGTATATTTTACAATATGATTCAATTATTATGGTGGAATTTATACAGATAGGTGTATTGCGACATATGCATGGTTAGTTTATTATAATCATATCTTAAAAAGATCCTATAGGACTCCAAGTTTAAACTTTACCCACAAAGGTGTGGTTTTTCAGCAATCGCGTTGATGCTGAAAAACCACTTTTTTATTTATCCAACTAAACGAATGGAGGTTATGATTATGAGACAGATAGCTATTTATGGAAAAGGCGGAATTGGAAAGTCTACAACTACACAGAACCTTACTGCAGGACTTGCAGACATGGGAAAGCACATTATGATTGTAGGATGTGACCCTAAGGCAGATTCAACAAGACTTGTTCTTGGCGGACTTGCACAGAAAACAGTATTGGACACCTTAAGAGATGAAGGCGACGACATAGAACTTGATGCAGTATTGAAAACTGGATTTAAAGGAATAAGAGGTGTTGAGTCAGGTGGACCTGAACCAGGCGTAGGCTGTGCAGGGCGAGGTATCATAACATCAATTAACCTCCTTGAGCAGCTCGGTGCATATACTGACGATTTGGATTATGTATTCTATGATGTACTTGGGGACGTTGTATGCGGCGGCTTCGCAATGCCTATACGTGAAGGCAAAGCACAGGAAATTTATATTGTATGTTCAGGAGAAATGATGGCTTTATATGCCGCTAATAATATATCAAAAGGTATTGCCAAATACGGAAAGACTGGAACGGTTCGTCTTGGCGGACTTATTTGCAACTCTCGTAAGGTCGATCGTGAGTCTGAACTTGTTGAGGCAGTTGCCAAAAAACTTGGTACACAGATGATTCACTTTGTTCCTCGTGATAATGCGGTTCAGAAAGCAGAAATACATAAAAAGACTGTTATCGACTTCAGCCCCGAAGAACCACAGGCGGATGAATACAGACAGCTTGCAAGGAAAATTGAGAACAACGACATGTTTGTAGTTCCAAAGCCTATGGCAATTGATGAACTTGAGGCTATCCTTATGGAATACGGGATTACGGACTAATAGAGGAGGGGAATTATATGTTAATGGTTAGAGCAATTATCAGGCCGGAAAAAACAGGTTATGTTATGACTGAGCTTGCAGATGCAGGTTTCCCCGCTATAACAAAAATGGATGTTTACGGACGTGGCAAACAAAAAGGTATCATGGTTGGAGAAGTACATTATGATGAAATTCCAAAAGAAATGCTTATCATATTCTGTAATGATGAAGATAAAGAGACACTTGTAAAAATAATTCTTCGTACTGCTAAAACAGGTGAGGGAAATTATGGCGACGGACGTATTTTCGTTTCACCTGTTGAAGAAGCTTATACAATAAGCACTGGCAAAGCGGGACTTTAAAAGAAGGGCGGTAATTTATATGAAAGAAATTATGGCTTTTATTAGAACCAATAAGGTCAACGCTACTAAAACAGCTCTGGCAGAAGGGGGTTTTCCTGCTTTCAGCTGCCGTCATTGTCTGGGCAGGGGTAAAAAGAGTATAGACCCTGAACTTCTTAAACTTGTAATTTCCACAGGTGAGCTTCCAATGGATGTTACAGGCGAGCATCTAACAGAGGCAATAAGGCTCATTCCTAAGAGATTTTTTACTGTTATAGTAGACGATGACAGAGTTAAAGATGCAGTAGATATAATAATTGCAGCAAATCAGACAGGCCATTCAGGTGACGGAAAGATATTTGTGCTTCCTATAAATGAGTCATACAAAGTCAGAAACGGCGAATCTACTGCGGAAGCATATTAGGAGGTGTATTGAATGAAGGAAAGAGATGATCTTCTTGAGAAATACTCCTCAAGAGTTTTTAAAAATAGAAAAAGTCATATTACACAGCTGGAGTTCAGTGAGGAGCCGGATACAATAACAGCTAATACACGAGCTGTACCGGGTATAGTTACCGCAAGGGGCTGCTGCTATGCAGGATGTAAAGGTGTAGTAGTTGGACCAATGAAGGATGCTGTTACAATTACTCACGGTCCTATCGGATGTGCTTTTTACAGCTGGGGCACAAGAAGAAATAAGGCTAAGCCTTCTTACGAGGGTGAGCAGAACTTTATACCCTATTCATTCTGTACAGACATGAGACCAACGGACATTGTATTCGGCGGTGAGAAAAAACTTGAAGAGGGTATAGATGAAGTAATGCAGCTTTTTAATCCTAAATGTATTTTCATTTGTTCTACTTGTCCCATTGGTCTTATCGGTGACGATGTTCAGGCTGTTGCAAGACGTGTTGAGCAGAAGTACGGTATCAAGGCTGTCGGCTTTTCCTGCGAGGGATATAAGGGAGTTTCACAGTCTTCGGGACATCATATAGCCAATAACGGACTTATGAGACACATAATCGGCACAGGCGACAGAAAATCCAAAGCAAAGTATTCACTTAATATTTTAGGTGAGTACAATATCGGTGGAGATGGTTGGGAGCAGGAAAGAATTCTCAAAAGAATTGGTTATGATATCGTATCTGTTTTTACAGGCGACGGCAGCTACGACACAATGAAGAACTCACATCTTGCTGACCTTAACCTTGTAATGTGTCACCGTTCCATTAACTATGTGGCTCAGATGATGAAAACAAAATACGGAATAGACTGGATAAAGGTTAATTTTATCGGTGTCGGCTCAACATGCAAAACACTTCGTATGATAGCTCAGTATTTTAACGATCCGGAGCTTATAGCTAAGACGGAGGAAGTAATTGCCGACGAACTAGAATCTATATCAGACGATATTGAGTACTATAAATCAAAACTTAAAGGCAAAACAGCAGGTATATTTGTTGGCGGTTCTCGTGCACATCACTATCAGCTGCTTTTGAGAGATTTTGGTATGGAAACAGTAATTGCAGGATATGAATTTGCACATAGAGATGATTATGAAGGAAGAGATATTATTCCTCAGATTAAACCTGATGCAGACAGTAAAAATATTGAGGAAATTTCTGTATCTCCTGATGAAAACTTATATAAAGAACGCTATACAGGTGAAGAAGTTGAAGAACTTAAGAAAAAAGGCATTGAGCTTGATACATATGATGGCATGATTCCTGATATGAAGAAGGGATATGTTGTTGTTGATGACTACAATATGTTTGAAACGGATGAGCTTATTAAGTCAATGAAACCTGATATATTTTTCTCGGGTATAAAAGATAAATACGCAATTCAGAAGGCGGGCGTAGTTTCAAGACAGATGCATTCATATGATTATTCCGGTCCTTATGCAGGATTTAACGGAGCTGTAAACTTTGGACGTGATGTAACTATGAGTATTTATACGAACGCATGGGCACTGACAACTCCGCCGTGGAAGACAGCACCTCTACTTGAGGGCAAAATCGGAGGTGAAGAGTAATGCTTGATTTAACACCAAAGGAAATAATGGAAAAAAGACATATAACAATAAATCCATGTAAGACTTGTGAGCCTGTAGGAGCAATGTTTTGTGCATTAGGTGTAGAGGCTTGTATGCCTCACAGCCATGGTTCACAGGGCTGCTGTTCATACCATAGAACAGTTTTAAGCCGTCATTTCAAAGAGCCTGCAATTGCTTCTTCCAGTTCGTTCACAGAGGGATCATCAGTATTTGGAGGCAGAAGCAATCTTAATGCAGCGGTTAAAAATATATTTGATATTTATGACCCGGATATTATTGCGGTTCACACAACCTGTCTTTCCGAAACAATTGGTGATGACGTAGGAAACTACATCATGGATATGGATATACCCGAAGGAAAAACCGTGCTTTATGCAAGTACACCTTCTTATGAGGGTTCTCATGTACAGGGCTTTTCAAACATGATGATAGGTTTTATGAAAAATATGACACAAAAAGGTGAAAAGACTGATAAAACAGCCATTTTCCCAGGCTGGGTAAACCCTGGTGATGACCGTGAGCTTAAGCGTATTGCTAAACTGATGGGAGCAGACTATATTTATTTCCCTGACCATGAAGGTACTCTTGAAACACCTATGACAGGCAAATATAAATACTTCCCCAAAGGGGTAGGCACAACAGCCAAAGATATTAAAGCACTGGGAACTGTTAAAAAACTTATAGCTATGGGACAAATCGCAAGTGCAGAGCCCGCGGAATTCATGGAAAAACAGTATAAAGTCCATTATACACTTATTCCTATGCCTGTGGGTGTAGAGCTTACAGATAAATATGTTATGGCACTCAGAGAAGTGTCTGAGCAGGAGGTTCCTGCTGAGCTTGAAGCTGAAAGAGGACGTCTTGTAGACCTTATGCTGGACTCCAATCAGTATACTCATAATAAAAAGGTTGCAATATATGGCGATCCTGATGTTGTGTATGGTTTTACTTCTTTATGTATTGAAATGGGCATGATTCCCAAATATGTAATAACAGGTACACCTAAAGAGGATTTTGTTAAAAGTGTAAAAAGGCTTTTTGAGGATCACGGTCTTGATTCTGACCTGTCGGTGATTAAGGCTGACACAGATCTTTTCTACCTTCATCAGCTTATTAAAAATGAAACGGTAGATCTTTTATTGGGTTCTTCATACGGCAAACAGATTGCTAAAGCAGAAAATATACCCATTGTGAGAATGGGATTCCCTGTTTTGGATAGATACGGAAACACTATTCAGGCAACGGTAGGATATGCAGGGGCAATCCGATATGTTGAAAAAATCACTGAAGTATTAATGGAAAAACAGGATACAGATGCATCTGATGAAGATTTTGAAATAGTAATGTAATGAAAAAAGTCCTAGTGGATTTTGAACCTAAGGCCGAAAAGAGTGCTTTTCGGCTTTAGGTTATATATATTCCAGAGATATATATGCCAAAGAGGGTATGAGTTAATCATACTCTCTTTGTGTTTAAAACAGAAAGGGGTGTTTTGATGGCTGATGTAAACCGCACCGATATACTTGATGAAAGAATAAAGTCAATACTAACTAAACACGACGGTTTATGCTGCGGAGACGGCATGCATTGTGATACGGATTCGGTTTCCGGAGCTGTGAGCCAGAGAGCCTGCGTATATACCGGAGCGAGGGTAGTACTTAATCCCATAACTGATGCTTACCATATAATTCATGGTCCCATCGGCTGTTCAAGCTATACGTGGGATATAAGGGGAAGCCTTACAAGCGGCGAGGATATTTACCGAAACAGCTTCTGTACGGATTTAAGGGAAACTGACATAATTTTCGGAGGCGCAGAAAAGCTGACAAGAGCCATTGAGGAGCTTATGAAGGAGCAAAGCCCCAAACTGATTTTTGTATATTCCACATGTATTGTAGGTGTAATAGGTGATGACGTTGATGCTGTGTGCAGACAAATGTCAGAAAAATATAACATACCTGTTATACCTGTTAAATCACCGGGATTTTCAGGAAACAAATCAACGGGTTATAAAATGGCCTGTGATGCAATAATGGAGCTTCTTTTACCGCATAAGACAGAAAAGAAAGTAGAAGGTATTAATATTTTAGGTGACTATAATTTAGCCGGAGAGATGTGGATTATTAAAAACTACTTCAAAAAAATAGGTATACCTGTAGTTGCATCTTTCACGGGGGATGCAAGCTATGAAAACATGATAAAAGCACCCTCTGCTACGCTTAATGTTGTTCAGTGTGCAGGGTCGAGCACATATCTTGCTAACCAAATGGAGGAGAAATTCGGGATACCATACTTAAAGGTAAGCTTTTTCGGAATTGAGGATACAACAAATTCGCTTGTCAGAGTAGCTGAAGCGTTAGGCAATGAAGATGCAAGAAAAAAAGCAATAGAGTTTTGCACAGAAGAAGCAGAAAAAATGCAAGGCTTCCTTGATAAATACAGAAAAAATCTTGAGGGTAAGAAGGCTGCTATTTATGTAGGAGGAGGGTTTAAGGCGATTTCACTTATAAGGCAGTTTGCTCTTATGGGAATGAAGACGGTAATGGTTGGAACTCAGACCGGAAAAAAGGAAGACTATGAAATAATAGAAAGTCTTGTTGATGAAGATACAGTAATACTTGATGATGCAAATCCTGCGGAGCTTGAGTCTTTTATGAAAGAGAAGGGTGCGGATATATTAGTCGGTGGCGTTAAGGAAAGACCCCTTGCGTATAAGCTTGGAATAGCGTTCTGCGACCATAACCACGAAAGAAAACATCCTTTGGCTGGCTTTGAGGGAGTATATAACTTTACAAGGGAAATCAATCAAAGCATTAACAGCCCGGTTTGGGAATACGTAAAGGAGTGATGCACATGAAAACGAAAATAACTTCATTGGTGAATTTAAATACAAATCCATGCAAAATGTGCATGCCAATGGGCGCAGCAACAGCTTTTTACGGAATAAAGGATTGCATAACTATTCTGCATGGCTCGCAGGGATGTGCCACATATATAAGAAGGCATATGGCAACGCATTACAATGAGCCTGTGGATATAGCGTCATCTTCACTTACTGAACAGGGAACGGTTTACGGCGGAGAAAAGAATCTGAAAAACGGACTTAAAAACTTAATCTCTTTATATAGCCCAAAGGTTATAGGTGTTATGACAACCTGTTTGGCGGAAACAATAGGTGAGGATACAGTTGGGATAATTGAAAGATTTTATGAGGAAAATCCTGAGTATAGGAATATAACAATAATCCCGGTGAGTTCACCCGGATACGGCGGTACACAGTATGAAGGATATTTCTCAGCTATTAATTCAGTTGTTGAAAAACTTGATATGGTCACTGAGAAAAACGACAAAATTAATGTAATCATTCCACCTCATAGTCCGGCCGATATAAGATATTTAAAATCCGCATTCAAACAGTTTGGATTGGATGCAGTGTTATTACCGGATATTTCTCAAAATCTTGACGGCGGACACAGTGAGGTATATTCAAGGCTTCCGAAGAGCGGTACAGATATAGCGGATATAAGAAAAATGGGCGGTGCAAGATTTACAATAGAGTTTTCGGACATAGACTGCACTAAGTCGCCGGCAAAAACACTGTATAAAAAATACGGTGTACCATATAAAATAATGCCTTCACCTGTGGGACTTAAGGCAGCAGATGAGTTTTATGATATTTTGTCTGAGCTTTCCGGGAAGGACATTCCTATTGAGATTAAGGAAGAAAGAAGCAGATATGTAGACGGAATGATTGACTCACATAAATATAATTCCGCCGGAAGAGCAGTTATATTTGGCGAGCCGGAATTTGTTGTTTCAGCCGTAAGGCTTTGTACAGAAAACGGTATTTTGCCTGTGGCAGTTTCAACAGGGAGTGTCTGTCCCGATTTGAAAAAGTACGTTGAGGATAAGATTTCCGATATTGCCGAAAGATATTTTGTAGATGATTACATAATTACTGATGACACAGACTTCATGCAGATTGAGGAGTTTGCCAAAAAATATAAAGCAAATATTATGATTGGAAATTCTGACGGAAGAAGAATTGAGGATAAACTTAATATTCCTTTGGTTAGACGTGCATTTCCTATCCATGATAGAATCGGGGGTCAGAGACTTAGGATGCTTGGGTATGAAGGTTCGTTATCTCTTTTAGATGAAATAACGAATGCTCTTTTATCGGTTACTGAAAATACATTCAGAGATACACTTTATGATACTTATTATAAAGGCACGCCAATTGATGAAACCGAACAGACTAAAAAGGATGAAATACCTCTGGATATTATTAAAAAAACTATGGAGCACCCGTGCTATAACTGTGCCGGCCATAAATTTGCCAGAATACATTTGCCTGTTGCACCGTCCTGTAATGTTCAGTGCAACTATTGTGTAAGAAAATTTGACTGTCCCAATGAAAGCAGACCCGGCGTTACAAGCACAATTTTAACACCGGAGGAAGCACTGGCAAGATATAAGGCAGTTAAGAAAAAGATGCCCAATCTTACGGTAGTAGGTATAGCAGGTCCTGGTGATGCACTTGCCTCAAACTATCCTGATACTAAAAAAACTTTGCAACTTATTAGAGAGTATGATAAGGACGTAACCTTCTGTTTATCAACTAACGGGCTTATGCTCCCGTTTTATGCTGAAGAATTAGTTAAACTTGGAGTAACACATGTGACAGTTACCATGAGTTCAGTTGACCCGAAGATAAGCGGAAAAATCTATAAATACATAAATTATATGGGTAGCCGCTATGAGGGTGATGCCGCAGGAGCAATTATGGTTTCAAATCAGCTTTCAGGTTTAAAAATACTTCTTGCTCATGGAATAATATGCAAGGTAAATATAGTTACACTTAAGGGAATAAATGAATCACATATACCCGAGGTTGTTCAGACCTGTAAGGATATGGGGTGTTATATAACCAATATAATGCAGCTTATTCCTGTTGAAGGAAGTGCATTTGAAAACCTGCCAATGGTAAGCAATAAGGAAATACTGAATTTAAGAAATGACTGCAACAAAATTATGAAGCAGATGTTTCATTGCAAGCAATGCCGTGCCGATGCTGTAGGTACTCTTGATAATGATTTATCCGTTGACTTGGGTGGATTCCTTGGTGAAAATAGCAAGCCTGAGGTCAGTAAAATTTGTAAGTTTGCGGTTGCATCAAAAAGCGGTATAAATGTAGATTTGCATTTCGGTCATGCCGATGAGTTTTATATTTATGAGTATGTGAGCGGAGAGGTAAGATTTAAAGAAAAAAGAAATGTTGATAAATATTGCAGCGGAATTGAATTTTGCAATGAGAAAGACGATAAGATAACAAAAACTATTGCAACCTTAAGTGACTGCGACGGTGTAATAGCAATGCGAATTGGTGAGTCGCCTAAGGTACGGCTTAGTGATAAAGGAATAAAAGCAGTTTCAACCTATGATAAAATAGAAAACGCTGTTAAAGAGGCCGCAAAGGCAATATAAGGGAGGTAATTTTTATGATTCAGCCTAAATATCATGTGTTTATTTGTACCAGCTGTAGGATTAATGGTCAACAGAAGGGATACTGCTATCAGCAGGGAAGCGTTGACCTTGTTCAGGCCTTCATGCAGGAAATAGAGGATAGAGAGCTTTCGGGCGATGTTGTTTTAAACAATACAGGCTGTTTTGGTATTTGCGATAAGGGACCAATAGTTGTAGTATACCCTGAAGGTATATGGTACGGAAACGTTAAACCAGAGGATGTCGAAAGAATATTTGACGAGCATTTTGAAGGGAATAAACCTGTTAAGGACCTCATGATATAACTATTGAAACGGAGGCATGCTGATGATAAAAATTATAGATTCTACATTATGTATGCTTAATGATTATAAATTAACCAAAGAGCAGATTAATCGCTTTATTTCACTTATCGGAAATGTAGGTATAAAAGATTTGCAGATTAATTCAACAGTATATAAAATTCTTGAGGGTGAGCTTCCGGATGGTTTTACGTATTATCTTGAATTGGGAATGGTTCCTTATATAAGCGGAAACTATCCTGTTGATGAGAAAATCAAATATTACTTTATTCCCAAACATAGCAATTCACCTAAGGAAATAGAAACATTCCAGATTAATGATATTTCTGAGCCTGTGGATTTTAAATCAGATATAGATGAAAGAATTATAAAAATAACTGGTCTTGACGGCCTGCTTATCAGCGGATGCGATACTGCCTTAGCATGGATTGAAAAGAAACTGCATATAAGAAATACCATAGTCTGTCCCGAAAACACGTATAACTGTGCTACTGCCCTTGCGGTTATGTTTTTGGAGCAGAAGGGTTATGCGGTAGTTACTTCGTTTTCCGGAATAGGAAACAAGGCGGCTACGGAGCAGGTTATTATGGTTTTGCATGTATCAGAACGATATATGAATAATAAAAGGTTTTCAGATTTTTCCAAGCTGAAAATTTGGCTTGAGGAGATTACAGAAAAAAAGGTGCCTTCCTCTGCTCCGATAATCGGGGAAAGAATATTTTATGTAGAATCAGGTGTTCATGTAGACGGTATACTTAAAAAACCTGCAAATTATGAGCCATATCCTCCGGAAGAAGTAGGTCTTAAAAGGAAGATTGTGCTGGGTAAATATTCGGGAAAAACTTCAGTAATTATAAAGTTGAAAAAGCTGGGGCTAAAGGGGTATTCGGCTGAAGATGCTGAAAAGCTGTTAAAAATAATAAAAAAGCAAAGTGTTTTAGATGGTACAGCTGTTTCAGACAACAAGTTTATTCAAATTGTAGAAGGATATGATCGCTATGAAAAAGACACTAAAAATTGTTGATACAACACTGCGCGATGGTGAACAGTGTCCAGGGATTATATTCAGTCCTGAAAATAAAATAAAGCTAGCCCTTACCCTTGATAAAATCGGATTTTATGAAATAGAAGTGGGTATATTCGACAGAAAAACCGAAGGAAGGGAATATTTGGGTGAAATAATGGAAAAACGAAAATACTCAAAAATTTCTCTTTGGGCAAGGCTGAACCCCAACGATGTCATGGAAGCGGCAAAGCAAAAGCCTGATTTGATTCATATAGCTGCACCGGTAAGCTATGTGCAGATATATTCAAAACTGAATAAAAATAAGCAATGGGTTGAAAAGGCGTTAGCTCAGTGTATGGAGGTTGCTGATAATTTTAATGTGCCTATTACTCTTGGGTTTGAGGATTGTTCCCGAGCAGATACTGGCTTTATGATACGGCTTGCACTGCTTGCAGAAAGCTTAGGCGTGAAAACAATAAGACTTGCTGATACAGTAGGTATATTCACACCTGCAAGAGCAGGTAAATTAGTAAAAGAGATAAGAGGGAAAACATCCATTCCAATTGAGGCACATGAGCATAATGATTTTGGTATGGCAGTAGCCAATTCTTTGGAAATGGCAAATCTTGGTGCAGAATATATAGACTGTACTATGTTTGGAATAGGTGAAAGATCGGGAAACTGCAACTTATATGACTTTGTTCATGCTGCGGAAGCACGTTTTGATACAGGAATCGACAAACGAGATATTATTGCCGTTCAGGAACTTTTTGTTCAAACTCTTCATCCGGATGTACGCGACCTCTTGTAGGAGGAAAATATGGATATTAAGTCAGTTAAGATAAAAGAAGGATACATACTTCGTGAGCTTGGCGGTGAGTTTTGCATTTTTTATGAAAAAGACAGTGAGAATGGCTCGCTGGATGGTCTTCCGTCAGTGAATGAAGCCTGCATATTTCTTTGGGATAGACTTGAGAGAGGTGCAGATACACAAGAACTGATAAATGCAGCAGCGAATAAGTTTGGTATTGATGAGGACGAAGCAGAATATGAGGTCGGCGAATTTCTGGCAAAGCTGATACACGGGAATGTGGTTGAACTTAACTATTGAAAGGGGTGGCGATATGGGCGGAATAGCAGTATTTACCGATGAAAACGGTAATATGGCAAACTTCTATGACTGCGCAAGGTTTAATATGTACAGTAAGACTGAGAACGGTTTTAAATTGCAAAAAACAGTCGAGTATGAAAAAATAGAGCCATCTTCACCGCTTAAAATCAGAAGGGATACAGAGGCATTAATTGAATTAATAGAAAATTGCGATACTGTAGCTTTTAAAGAGATATTCGGAATACCGTTCTCAGTATTTGAAATGGCTGGCTTCAAGATTTTTTCAATAGACTACTATTCAGATGAGATGCTTATGGGAATAGAGGAAGATATTGAATCACTTAATGATTTAAAGGAAAAGAAAGAAGAAATGTTAAATAGTGCAAAGCCTGTTGAAACGGATACCCCCGGAGTATATTATTTTGACTTGCTTGAGATACAGGCCAAGTGTCCTGAGATATCGTCAAAGCAGGCACTTAAGCAGTTTTTGGATTCAACTCCTTTTATGGAATTAAGATTAGTGTGTGCACATATTCCACCTTGGATTGAAAAAGATACCAGGTTTAATATTAAGTCTGAAAAAAATGACAGAGGTATTTATTCGGTTATAACACTCAGACAGTGTTAGGAGGGGGAAAGTATGATTAATTATTTGGTTATTGATGATTCGCATATTCAGATTGAGTTTGGTGTTTTAGGAGATGTATCCTCTTTTCAGACATATCATTCAGGAGAACTTCTAAGCGTAAAGCTTGCGGGGAAAAATATGATAATGACTCATGCAGGAGAACTGGTTCCTGCTTTTACTGAAACGGACAGAAGAAAAAATAAACCTTCTGTGGAGTTTCATAAAAACGGAATAGTTAAGGCTGTTATGCTTGAGGAACAGTGTGAAATAGAAACGCCTATAGGAAGTCTGCCGGCTGAGTATGTAACTTTTTACCCAACGGGTGAAATTCACAGGGTGTTTGCAACCGATGGAAAAATAAGCGGATTCTGGTCAGAAGAGGATGAAAAAGACTACAATATTCCGCTTTCATTTGAATTTGATTTTACAGATTTTACCGCAAAATTAAATGGTATCTGCTTTTATAAAAACGGTAGCATAAAAAGCATTACTCTTTATCCGGGAGAGAGTATCACTTTAAGGACTAAGGCAGGTATGTTTAGTACAAAAGTAGGCTTTTCTTTATATGAAGATGGAAATTTAAAATCTGCAGAACCTGATGAGTCCTTAATAATTAATACTCCTATTGGTCAATTCAGTGCATATGATCCGAACGCAAATGGTATAAATGCGGACAGCAATTCGCTTGTATTTGACGAAAACGGCAGAATTGTATCATTCTCAACTGTTTCCAATAAGGTGGCTGTACAGACTGAGAAATCTGAATTCTTTTTGCTTGCACCTGAACAAAGGCTGCATCCTTTATATGATGATATGAAAATAACAGTTGGAATGAAGGTTGATTTTGATTTTGAAAATGATACGGTAACTATTACAAATGATGAAGAGCATACTTTCTCTATGTCTGACTGTGGGTTTACTGTTCAGAGTATTAAGTCGGAAGCTATGGGATGCACTCCCCAAGATTGCGCTAGTTGTTCATTGTGTCAGAGTAAAAATAATGCAATGAAATAACAATATTATTTCAAGGTAAAAACATTGGCATACTAGGTCTAACACTATCTATGCGGATGTATAGTCCTGCAATTGACATATTCTTGGATTGAATGTATGGTATAATAGCAATGTTAAAAGATAACCTTTGGTATTTATATAATTTGAGGTGACGGCAAATTGAACTTTAATTTAAAGCAGTTGGAGGTATTTGCAGCCGTGGTTGAGTGCGGAAGTTTTACCGCTGCGGCAAGGAAGCTATATCTGGCACAATCAACCGTCAGCGGTCATATGGCTTCTCTTGAAAAGGAGATAGGGTTCGCACTAATCGACAGAAACGGGAAACGGGAAATTACTCTGACGGAGGAAGGCAGGAAGGTTTATCTTCATGCCAGATCAATTTTACAGGATTGTTCTGACCTTTCACGAGAGTTAGAGGAGCATACTTCTGTGGAACTGTCAATTGGTGCGTCCACTATCCCTATGCAGTATGTGTTGCCGGGGCTGATTTCCGATTTTTCACGACTGATTCCGGGATGCAAATATGTTTTAAAGGACGGGGACAGCACCGACGTACATCAAATGGTTTTAGATGGGCATGTGCAGATTGGATTTGTTGGTGCTACTCTGAACCGGGAAAAACTGGTTTATGAACAATTGACAGAGGATAAGCTTGTGTTGGCAGCACCTAAAAACGAGAGGTTTGAGGTGCTGTTAAAGGAAAAGGTTCCGGGAAACTTGCTGCTGACAGAGCCACTCATATTTCGTGAGGCCGGCTCCGGTACCCAGCAGGCCGCCGACAGGTTTCTTTGCGATAACAATGTCAATACAGAAGGTATACACGTAGTTGCCAAAATTGGAAGTAATGAAGCTATATTGAGGGCGGTGGCTGGTGGTCTGGGTCTGTCAATTGTATCAGAGCTGGCGGCAGAAAGCTTAGCTGAACAGGGGAAAATTCTTGTTTTTTCGCTTGAGGGGAAAAGCACAACCAGAAGCCTTTACATGATTCATGCAAAGGATCGGCGTCTGACTAAAGCCGCCAAAGCGTTCTGGGATTACACTGCTAAAAATGGACACTAATCATGACCACCGGTTGAATTGGTGGTTTTATTTCACTTAAGCTATAATTAAAAAGCCGCCTTTTCTTATAACAAAGAAAGACGGCTGATTTTTATGATTTCAATTTTGTGCTAAAATTGCAGCACCAATGGCTCCTGCAAAGCGACCATCGGGGACACTGGTAACTGGCAAACCGATTTGGGTTTCCAGACACTGTGTGAAATAGGGTAAATGAGATAACCCTCCGGTCAATAATAAAGGAACTTTAACAGGCAGCCGACATGTCATCTGAGACACCTTTACCGCTACGCTGTCCACGACGCCGGCTGCTATATCATCCCTGGATTTCCCTCCACCGATATAGTTAATAATCTCTGATTCGGCAAATACGGTACATAGAGAAGAAATAGCCAGAGGTATGCCAAGGGCGGCATGTTCAAAAAGCTCGTCAATATCATATCCAAGACGGTTCGCCATGACTTCAATAAACTTCCCTGTGCCGGCTGAGCATTTATCATTCATAAGAAAATCAAAGACAGAACCGTTTTCTACGCAGATTACCTTTGTATCTTGGCCGCCTACGTCAATGACGGTACAGTCCTTGGAGAACTGCATGGCACCAGCGGCATGGCAGGTAATTTCTGTTAATTTTTTTTGGGCATAGGTTACTGCGCTCCTTCCGTAACCGGTGGATACTACCCTACAGGTTTGCATATCCACACCGGAATTTATGAGCTGATTTCGGATTGCTTCCGCTGTTTCTTTGCTGCTCCATCCGGTAGGCATTACAAATTTTATATTATGTTCACCCAATACAGCAACTTTTGCAGCTGTTGAGCCAATGTCTATACCAATATAATCCATAATTTCACCTTGTCTTAACAGTAAATGTCACGCTTTGGGTTAATCTGCTGGGGCAGTTCCACTACTTTAAGAACCGCAATTCCGCTTTCTTCAATGCACTTGCGAACAGCCTCAATATCTTCTGGAGATACCAGCAAAGACATACCGCAGCAAACAGAGGCAGCTCTTGGTGTCGGAGAAATTCGGACACAAATATTGCGATCCCTGCAATACCTATACAATGCCATTCCGTATGTGTGACTCTCGAATAAAACATAAAAATTAGTCATTAGCCAAGCATTTCGATGAATGCGCCGATTCTTGTGCGTAACTGTTCTGCATCTGTGTCTGTGTAGTCGGTTTCGATACCCAGAACGGGTATGCCGGTCTTTTTAAGGGCAGACTCCACACTACGGCCTTCGATGTCATAAAGACTGCAGAACTTAAGGTTTACATCAATTACACCATCAACCTTGTATTCTTTTGCAAGGCGGATTATATCGTCAATACGACCGGTATTGTTGTGGAAGCAAGCGCAGTTACACTTCATATAGCGCTCTGCAAGAGCCTCAATCTGACCGTCTAGAGTTGTTCTTGTTTCATCCACCAAGTTTTCAAAGTAACGCGTACCGGTACAGGTTTCTTCCACAACAACAGCAGCACCGCTCGTCTCTACAATGTGATGCAGTTTCCAGTTGGGAATTGCCATCGGGGTGCCGGAAATCAATATGCGCTTTGTGCCTGCAGGGAATACGGAAACGCCGTCCGCAATTCTTTGTTCCAATTCGTCAGCCAATTCGTTTGCTTTCTCGACACAGCGTGCGGGATCATCATAGAAGGCAATCTGCATCATCAGAAGAGCATCCTTACCTGAGATAGGGAGAATGTCATTCTTACGGCATTCAAATACGCGAGCCAGAGCTTTACGTTTATTATTTAAAAGTTTTATTGATTCAGCAAGAGCTTCTTCAGTTACTTTTATACCAGTAAAATTCTCTACAACAGCCTTAAAATCCTTGATTTCCTCTGCCCAATGCTTGATATCCTTCTCACGTTTCATCTGCGGGATATCCATTACGTGTACGGGAACCTCATCGGCAAGGATTTCCCATGCTTTTTTCTTGCCGTCGCAGGTGGTTTCACCAACATACATATCAGCAATTCTGAAGAAAGGACAGGTTTTGTCAATGCGGGCGCCGACAGAAGCCTTAATCAGAGGACAGGTGTTTTTAGGCAAAACTTTTTCACCGCCTGGAACCCAGAATTGACTGCCGCCGCATAGTCCAGTCGCAATGCCGCCTGCAGCAAAGACGATTTCATCAGGAACAAATATGCAGAATGTTCCGAATACTTTGCCACCTTTTTTTTGATGCTCAATCAGCTCTGCAGGACGAACACCATGAATTTCAGAAACAACAAAGTCATAAAATGCCATGCCTTCGGGACGGTTTTCTTGGGAGAGATATGTATCGCTAAAAGCTATTGGAAGAACCTCACACAATGCATCATGCATTTTAAGATTCATACCTATATCTTCCCACATTTTCTTATAATCAGCCATAGTTACCTCCTTGGTTTTTAAAAATCTTTTTAAATAGCACGTTTTATCTAAAAAAATAATAACATTGAACCTATATTTATGTCAAATATAGCAGTATGGTTGTCAATAGTTTATCATGAACAATTCTTTTAAATTATCGGCAAAACCGATGATATTGTTCGCGCCTGTAATAAAATTCTTTTTTGAGGATAACGAAGATATTTCCAGGCACGACTTTCCATAGCATCTACATAGATTTTAAAAAGATGGTGGACACTTTTGTGTCCACCATCTTTATTTCACTTCTCTATATTGTGTAGCTTTTTGTTATAAATGAAGTTTGAAGGTTCGAACCAAGTGTGCTAAGTGCTCAGCCTTTTGAAGCAGTTCTTGACTAGTTGCTGCGCTCTCCTCAGCTGTTGCAGAGTTGGTCTGAACAACACCGGAAATCTGTTCTATACCCATATTAATCTGTGATGCAGCTTCAGCCTGACGTGTTGATGCCTCTGTAATATCAGCGGCTGTTTTGGCAACTTCCGCTACACCTGAGACTACCTTGGTAAGAGATTGAGCGGTTTCGTCAGCAATATTAGTACCGTTTTGAACAGCGGTGAGAGCGTTTTCGATCAATACCGATGTATTTTGAGATGCTTCGGCACTCTTACCCGCCAAGTTACGTACCTCATCAGCTACCACAGCAAAGCCTTTGCCTGCCGTACCTGCTCGGGCTGCTTCCACAGCGGCATTCAGTGCCAAAATGTTAGTCTGGAATGCAATATCTTCGATGGTCTTAATAATATTGTTTATCTGTCCGGACGCATCTTTGATCTCATGCATGGCTTTTAACATTTCCTGCATACGTCTGTTACTTTCTGCAGCTTCATTGCCAACACTCTGTATACGTTGGTTGGCTTTTTCTGCATTATGTGCACTGTTGGAGATTTCTGTATTAATTTCACTGATTGTTGCAGCCAATTCTTCAACAGAACTTGCCTGTTCTGTGGTTCCTTCACTAAGGGTTTCTGCGCCGGCTACAAATTGTTTAGTACTGTAGGATACCTGCTCGGTTGTATCAATAATATCTTTGAAGATTTCATTCAAAGAATTCAGAATGGTATCCAAAGAATCTCGTATTTCTATAAATTCGCCCTGGAAATTCGCTTGCGGAGTTACCTGCAGATTTCCTTGTGAAATCTCATGCAGTACATTTGCAATATCAAATATGTAGGATTTTAGCGTTTCTACGGTTTCGTAGAAGCTTCTTGAAAGCGTACCAATCTCATCTTTCCGGTTTATTACCTCTACCTCTGTATCCAAATCACCCTGCGCCAACAGGCTCATTCTCTGCGTGATTTTCTGAATTGGTTTGGCAAGACTGGATGCATAACGGGTAATCAAGATCAGACCCACAATCATACACACCAAAGAACATACGGTCAGTGAAACAATTATATAGATGATCGGTGTGTTCATTTCCTTAATAGGTGCGACAACACCGTATGACCAACCATCTGTGCCGGTGACCGGACCAAAAGCACAGATTCGGGCTCCTGTCTCATACGAATACTGATCTATTCCTTTTTCTCCCCCGACCATTCGGGTATACACAGCAGCAGCTGTACTTGCAATATCTTTAAAGTTCTGACGTTCAGTTACAAGCTGAGGGCGCTTATTAGAAATAATAGTACCTTCATTGTCTAACATGAACACATTTCCGGTATCACCAACTACGACACCATTGACTATATTACTGAAATACTGACCGTCCAGTGTGGCAATAATACATCCGTTATTTGTGGGTGCAACTGCATAAAAACGTACTTCGTCATCTGAAATTTTCACGGTAGAAGTAAGTACTGTCTCACCTTTCAGTGCACTCTGTATATATGTCTCACTGGACAGGTTGTCCTTTAGGAACGAGGCTGTGCTGGTGGCATTTCCTTGCTTATCCACCGTTGCAACCTCCATAAATTGGTAACTATCCAGCATTTTTTGCACTTGAGTTATAGGTGTGGCATTTCCTTTTTCAAGTTCTGAGTTATACAGGTTAGCCAGTGCTTCTACGTTACTCTTTACGTCGCTTATCTTGCCTGACAACGTTACATCAGCCATTGCTCCGATTGATTGCATATCATCTTCTACATTTTTATTGATTGCATGCATACCGGAGAAGATGCCCGCCGCGACAGTCACAATCATTGTGATTATAAACACGGCTGCAACTGTCATGACCATTTGCTTACGCATGGAAACTTCACCATGGATTTTCTTTTTTTGTTCTTTTTCCCTAGATTTCATATAATCCACCTGCTTTTATAATTTATTTTTGCCTATAGTATTTCTACTGCCTACTATTAATGTCGTCAAAAAAGAAAATATATTAACATAAATTATATTTTTTTATGTAATTTGTACAAAAAATGTACTTTTTGGCATCCGACCGCATAAAAGATAGCGTAGCAGTGCGATTTTACAAGAGTCTAAGGCCTCAATGAAGGTAAATATACTAGAACTGTAATGTAACGGATTGTCCATGCCAACATATTATGTAGTACACAACTATAGTTAGGAGGGAAAATAATGTTTAAATATTATTTCTATTTGATATTAGGTATAATATTTGGTATAGCAGTATCCTTGATTTATTTGATAGGATATCCATTTGCTGTAAGGCTCATTATTCCATATGCTGTTCCAGTAGTCTTACTGATATTTGCACTGACTTCCATGAAAATATTATTCTGTAAATGCATGTGGATTGGTCCTTATGCCAAAACAATTATAATAACGGCAAGTATTTTTTTAATTTTAGCCATGTTAATAATTGGAACGGCAGTTATACCGGCAGGTGCTTTAAAAGTTTTTTTAACATTCGTCGGAGCAACATCTTTTGGCATCACATTAATGACCTATATAGGGTTTATTTTCCAAATGCTTCATTAAATCGTACAATATTTTAGGTTTATATAACTAAAATGCAGCAGAGCAAAGTGCAATATATTATGACATTCCCCTAAATCAGGTATAGTTAATGTTTTTAAGATTATATAGGTTAAAAGGGGAAATAAAACCACCGGTTGTCCGGTGGTTTTATCTTTTTTGTAGTGGCACAATTTATTTATAAGCTTTCTACATATATATTGTTTGTATTACTGATACTGGTGTTTCTACAGACTGTGTGATAAACTTAACTGTAAATTTGGAGAAAGGAGTATTGAAATGAATTTTGGAGGTATTCAAAAATTGTCTTTATTAGATTATCCTGACAGGACATGTTGTACACTCTTTACAATTGGGTGTAACTACCGATGTCCGTTCTGTCATAATTCTTCCATTATACAGGCTAATCACTCTAATCCGGACATTACGCAGTCTGAAGTTATGGAGTTTCTGAGAAAACGCAGAAAGCTCTTAGACGGTGTATGCATCACAGGCGGCGAACCGCTGTTGCATGATGAACTGCAAGATTTTATTAGGGAGATTAAGTTGCTTGGATTTTCTGTAAAATTGGACACAAACGGCAGTTTTCCGGCAAAGCTAAAGCAGCTTGTTGAAAACAAACTCGTGGATTATGTTGCTATGGATATAAAAAATTCACCGGATAGATATGGGGAAACTATTGGAGTTAACTCATATAATATTGATTCAATAAAAGAAAGTGTTGAGTTTCTGTTATCAAATGCTGTACCATATGAGTTTAGAACGACAGTGGTGAGAGAGTTTCATACTAGCAGAGAAATCCTTTCGATTGCACATTGGATAAAAGGGACACAGCATTATTATCTCCAGAGCTTTGTTGATTCCGAGGATGTTCTGGAAAGAGGACTGAGCGGTTATTCAAAAGAGGACATGCTGTATTTTCAAGAGATTGTCCGATCTTTTATACCGTCAGTTGAACTCCGTGGTGTGTAATAAAAAGCATATATTGTACAAAATATTATAATTGACTACTATATATTGTATTCACCGTTGACTTGCCTTTTTGTACATGCTATAATATTGGAAATACTTGTTGAATGGGAGTTGTTAGAATGTATCAGGTAGTGAAAAGAGACGGTAAGATCGTTGATTTTGATTTATCAAAAATAGGCAAAGCAATTACAAAAGCCTTTGAGTCACTTAATAAACAATATCACCCACAGATTATTGATTATTTGTCGTTGATGGTAACGGCGGATTTTGAACCGAAGATATCCGGCGGGAAAATTTTAGTGGAAGATATTCAGGATAGTGTAGAGAATGTATTGATAAAGAGTGGTTATGCTGATGTAGCTAAAGTTTATATTCTATATAGAAAACAGCACGAAAAGATGCGTAATATGAAATCTACCATCCTGGATTTTAAGGATACCGTAGATAGCTATTTGAATGTGACTGACTGGCGAGTAAAGGAAAATTCAACCGTTACATATTCGGTGGGCGGATTAATTCTGAGTAACTCCGGTGCAATTACGGCAAATTATTGGCTAAGCGAAATTTACGATGCCGAAATTGCAGAGGCGCACCGCACCGCTGCCATACATTTGCACGATTTATCTATGTTGACAGGCTATTGTGCCGGTTGGAGCTTAAAACAGCTTATTCAGGAAGGGTTAGGCGGTATTCCCGGTAAGATCACCTCATCTCCTGCAAGCCATTTGGCAACATTGTGCAACCAGATGGTAAATTTCCTTGGTATAATGCAAAATGAATGGGCAGGTGCACAAGCATTTTCTTCATTTGACACTTATCTTGCACCTTTTATAAAAGTGGATAATCTTTCTTATGATGCCACGAAAAAATGTATTGAAAGCTTCATTTATGGTGTAAATACGCCTTCTCGCTGGGGCACACAGTCTCCGTTTTCCAATATTACATTGGATTGGGTAGTACCAAATGACTTGGCTGAGCTGCCTGCTATTGTGGGCGGCAAAGAAATGAATTATAAGTATAAAGACTGCCAAAAAGAGATGGACATGATTAACAAAGCCTTCATAGAAATTATGCTTGTAGGTGATGCAAACGGACGTGGATTTCAGTATCCAATACCCACGTATTCCATTACGAGAGATTTTGACTGGAGTGATACGGAAAACAATCGTCTGTTGTTTGAGATGACGTCTAAATATGGCACTCCCTATTTTTCAAACTATATTAACAGTGAGATGGAGCCTAGTGATGTACGAAGCATGTGCTGTCGTTTACGTTTGGATTTGCGAGAACTTCGTAAAAAATCCGGTGGCTTTTTCGGCAGTGGCGAAAGCACAGGTTCAATTGGAGTTGTTACTGTCAATTTGCCTCGTATTGCTTATTTGGCACATGATGAGGCAGATTTTTACGCAAGACTTGATAAGATGATGGATATTGCAGCCAGAAGTCTAAAGACAAAGAGAGATGTAGTAACCAAGCTTCTCAACGAAGGGCTGTATCCTTATACTAGGCGCTACTTGGGCTCTTTTGATAACCATTTCTCTACAATAGGACTGATTGGTATGAATGAGGCCACTCTTAACGCCAAATGGATAAAAGAAGATATTTCTAATCCCAAAGCACACGCATTTGCCAGGGATGTGCTGAACCATATGAGGGATCGTCTTTCTGATTATCAGGAGAAATACGGAGACTTGTATAATCTTGAAGCTACACCGGCAGAAAGCACTACATACCGCCTTGCAAAGCACGATGTAAAACGTTATCCGGATATCATAACTGCTGCAAAAGATGGTGAAACACCTTATTATACAAACTCATCAAATCTTCCTGTGAGCTTTACAGATGATGTTTTTGAGGCTTTGGATAATCAGGATGATTTGCAGACGCTTTACACTTCCGGAACTGTTTTTCATGCATTTGTTGGTGAAAAACTACCAAGCTGGAAGGCAGCTGCTACTCTGGTAAGAAAGATTGCTGAGAATTACACATTGCCGTATTATACTCTGTCTCCGACATATTCTATCTGTAAAAATCATGGATATATAAACGGTGAAAAATATATCTGCGACATATGTGGAGAAACAACCGAAGTTTATAGTAGAATTACGGGTTATTATAGACCTGTTCAGAATTGGAACGAAGGAAAAACGCAGGAGTTTAAGGACAGAAAGCTATATGATCTCGAAAAAAATGACTCCTTAGATGATGAACCTCGTATTAGTCATCAGTCAGAAGCGGCAGACAAAACACTGGAAAAAAGTGTTGGCGATGAGGAAAAGTTATTATTATTTACAACCAAAACTTGTCCAAATTGTCAGGCGGCAAAGATATTTTTGCAGCAGGCAAATATTTCTTATGAGATTGTGGAAGCCGAAAAGAATGAAGATTTGGTTTCGTTGTATGAAATCAGAAGTGCTCCAACACTTGTTGTTCAAAATGGGGCAGAATACAAACAATACGTAAATGCATCTAATATCCGCAGCTTTGCTGAATCATGCTGCAATAAGTAAAGCTTTTTGCTCGGCTTTGAAAATTTTAGATAAAATAAAGAACGAGGAGTGTTCACACTCCTCGTTCTTTTTAAAGTAAGTAAAATAAATATTTTTTATTACTAGTTTAAGGTTTTTAGATTCTTAAGGGAAAAATCCAAAATAGGAGCAGAATGAGTAAGTGCTCCACTGGAAATATAATCAACTCCGATTTCACAAAGTTCCTTAAGTCTTTCTTTAGTAACATTTCCGGAACATTCTGTTTGAGCTTTGTTACCTATGCGAGATACTGCTTTTTTAAGCGTTTCATTATCCATATTGTCCAGCATAATAATATCTGCACCTGCCTCTAACGCTTCGTCAAGCATTTTTAGAGTTTCAACCTCAACTTCTATTTTACGGACAAATGGAGCATATTCCCTTGCAAGTCTTATTGCTTCAGCAACACTGCCGGCTGCAGTAATATGGTTATCCTTAATAAGTATTCCATCTGATAGATTATACCTGTGATTATTACCTCCGCCGACCTTTACTGCATACTTTTCAAAAATACGCATATTTGGTGTTGTTTTCCTTGTATCCAGTAACTTTGTTTTATAAGGCATCAGCTCTTGTACATATTCTCTTGTATAAGTGGCAATTCCGCTCATGCGCTGCAAATAATTCAAAGCAGTACGTTCTCCTGATAATATTGCACGAACATTTCCATAAACTATTCCCAATATTGCTCCGTTTTGAACTAAATCACCATCTTTGCAGTCTGTTTCAAAGCGGGCTGATGAATCAAGAAGTTCAAAAACGTAACTAAATACATTAAGTCCGGCAGCTACACCTGTTTGTTTGCATATCAACTGTGCACAGCCTTTTTTTGCGGGAGAGATTATTGCATTAGTTGTTATATCTTCACTTGTAATATCCTCTTTAAGTGCAGACATAATATAGTCCTTTATATTAACTCTCGCGCATACGCCATCCAGCATATTCGTCACTTCCTTTTCTAATTTCGCTGCATACCAAATTATTATATTCCGTTTGCAGTTGGTCTGTATTTTTATATTGATTATAATCGTATGTCAAATCACTATATTGCAGTTGAATATTTTTAAGATTTGCACCAATAACACAAGCAGCTCTTTTTGAAAAAACCATAGCTTCCAAAAGAGAATTGCTCGCCAGGCGGTTTGCCCCATGAACTCCGTTACAGCTTGTCTCGCCTACTGCAAATAAATTTTGCATTGAAGTTTCACCTTCAAGATTAATCTGTACACCACCCATAAAATAATGCTGAGCTGGCGTAACAGGTAAAAGATCAGTAGACAAATTAAAGCCTTCCCCCAAACATTTCTCATAAATATTTGGAAATCTTTCTTTGATTTTCTTCTCTGGGATATGCTTCATTGATAAATAGACGAAATCTTTATCATACTTATTCATTTGCTTGTATATAGCATCACTTACTATATCTCGAGGCTGCAATTCATCTATAAAACGCTTGCCTTCAGCATTAAGTAATATAGCACCTTCTCCACGAACGGCTTCTGAAATCAGAAAACTTCTGCCGCTTTTCTTTGAGAACAGAGTTGTGGGATGAATTTGGATATAATTCATATCAATTAAATTGATTTTATGTTTTATAGCTATTGCTATTGAATCACCGGTAATATGTTTCATGTTTGTGGAATGTTCAAATAAACCACCTATTCCTCCTGTTGCCCAGACAACTACACGAGAATAAATGCTATAAATTATGTCATCAATTGACTTTACAACGACTCCTGTGCAGACATTGTCTTGTTCCAATATATCAATCATAGTAACAAAAGGTAAAATGGTAATATTTTTTCTTTTTTTTGCCTGTTCAAGCAGTTTTCCGGTAATTTCTTTTCCGGTAACATCTTTATAGTGTAAAATACGATTTACCGAGTGAGCGCCTTCTCTTGTATATGAAAAATCATTTCCGCTGCGATCAAAATTTACACCGAGCTTAATTAAATCCTGAATAATACTGCGTGAAGAACGTATAAGAACTTCAACAGCCTGAGGGTTATTTTTATATTTGCCGGCTTTTATTGTATCCTCATAATATCTTTCATAATCATCGTCATTTTTCAAAACGGCAATACCTCCCTGTGCTAAAAAGGAATTACTGTCTTCAGCTTCGTGTTTTGTAATAATAGTGATTTTAAAATTCTTGGGAATATTCAAAGCACAAAATAGTCCTGCTGCTCCTGTTCCAACAATTACAACATCAGCATCATTTGTCACAACTGTACCTTCTTTCTATACTTGATGACAGTTTATATTTCGTGATATTTATTTTAAATGAGTCTTATATATTTTAATTAGCAATCTCGTGCATCCTTGATAAAGATACCTGAGCTTTTTGCCTTAAATCTTCATCTAAAATTATCTCATTTTCCAATGAAACCAGTATATTATAAACCTTTTGAAGAGTATTAAGTTTCATGCCAGAACAGTATTGATTTTCATTTACAAGATAAAAAGTCTTCTTGGGATTTTTTTTATGCAGTTCATGCAAAATTCCGTCCTCTGTACATATAATAAAGCTTTGAGCATTACTATTTGTTGCGTAATCAATAATCTCAGAAGTACTACCTATAAAATCAGCTAATTTCAGTGCATCAATACTGCATTCAGGGTGTATTAAAACTTTAGCATCCGGGTACGCTTTTTTTGTTTTTAAAATATTTTCCGCTGAGATAGCCTGATGTACAGGACAATAGCCTGTATGAAAGATAAAATTTTTGTTTGGAAGATTAGTTGATATATAAGTGCCAAGATGCATATCTGGAATAAACAATATATTTTTCTGTGGTAATTTAGAAACTATTTGATATGCATTGGATGAGGTTACACAAACATCCGAATGTGCTTTTATTTGCGCGCTGGAATTTATATAACAAACGACTGCTATATCATCATATTTTTCTTTTATATTTTCAATTGTTTCAACATCAATCATATGAGCCATAGGACAGTCAGCTGAGGAATCAGCCATAATTACTTTTTTTTCTGGATTTAAAATTTTAGCACTCTCACCCATAAATTTTACACCACAGAATAATATTATTTTTTGCGGAATTTTAGTTGCAATTTTACTTAGATAATAAGAATCACCTACATAATCTGCAATTTCCTGAACTTCACCATCTACATAATAATGCGCTAAAATGGCGACATCTTTTTTGTCTTTCAGCTTTTTAATTTCATCATTTATATTCATATTTTCACCCCAAGTAAGCTTTGAAAAAAACGATTAATGAAGGTTCTCTTTTCAAAATAATACTATGACATATTTTTTTATCGATGTCAATAATGCATATACATACATAAATATATAATATTTTATAGTTTTATTTTGCTTTATAAAAGAAAAAGTATTACTATTAAATTTAACCATCAGTTCTGCAAATGTGCCGTTCTGAAGTGTTTTTTTGAAAATTTATTTAGTTAGGTAACAAATTTATAAAGGTATATACAGTAAATAAATAAAACTCTTGGAGGAGACAATAATGGAAAGTAATCAGTAGGTTAATATAAAACACAGGGCCATCAAGATATAAAAAATTGATGGCCCTGTGTTTTGATATAAATATGTGCCGGTTGTTTGTTAATAATTAAGCCAGTACTAATGCTTTTCTAGGGCAGAATTTAGTACATTTTCCGCAGCTAATACATGTATTCATGTCAACAGTAGGTGCACTAAAGCCACTTTGTTTTAATGCACCTACAGGACAGATTGGAACAGATGGGCAGGGGTGGTTTTGAGGGCATTTATTTTTTATAACTACCAATTGTTTTGTATTCATAATTATCATCCTTTTGCAAATTAAATTTTAATTAATTATACAATTGAAAGATTGTAATATCTGTAACATTATCACACTTTCATTTTATTTTTTAAATACATTATTGACGTATGCTCATAATTGCAATATGCTGAATTAAAATTAGCATTTGACAAAATTAAATACAAATAGTATTATTATAATTGGCATATGCTCATAATATAAGTTGTATGAAAGTGAGGCAGTCATATGAAAATTGCAGTATCGGCAACGGGGCAAAACAAAGAAAGTATATTGGACAGAAGGTTTGGCAGGTGTGATTACTTTCTTATTTTTGATACAGAAAATGGAGAAGTAAAAGCTATCGGTAATAACGGAGTATTGTCAGGCGGAGGAGCAGGCATTGCTGCTGCAAGTCAGGTTATTGAAGAGAATGCGGAAGCTATTATTACTGGCAATTTAGGTCCGAATGCATTTGAACTGATAGAAAAGGCTGGAATTAAATCTTACAGCTGTGTAGAACTTCCTGCATTCAAAGCAGTTGAAATGCTTAAAGAGAATCAGCTTACAGAGATTAACACTTCGGGAAATGCACACAATGGAATGAAATAAATATTTGAGGAGAAAAACATGAATATAGCAATACTTAGCGGAAAAGGAGGAACTGGAAAAACAACTGTATCCACTAATCTGGCAATGGCATTGGGTGTAAGTTATGTGGATTGTGATGTGGAAGAACCCAATGGTTTTATATTCTTGAATCCTTTTATCCAGGAGAGTGAAGCAGTCTTTGTGGAGTATCCGGTTATAAATCAGAAAGAGTGTGCCTTATGCGGAGCATGTGCAAAAGCATGTCATTTTAATGCGCTTGCTAAGGCAGGGAAAGAAATAGTTGTCTTTGAAAAATTGTGCCATGATTGTGGGGCATGCAGACTGGGTTGCAATACAGGGGCATTATCATATACGAAACGTTCCATCGGTAAACTTGAAAGCGGATATTCGAAGGGCATTAACTGTAATCGTGGAATTTTAAATGTGGGGGAACCTATGGCAGTGCCTGTGATTAAAAAACTCTTAAGTTGTTTATCAAAGGAGGATTATTTTATTGACTGTCCTCCGGGAACCTCCTGTAATGTTGTAAACGCTTTGAAATATGCAGATGCAGCTATTTTGGTAACAGAACCATCTGAATTTGGTCTGCATGACTTAAAAATGGCTGTTGAATTAGTAGAGTTTTATAAAATACCATATGGAATAATCATTAATAAAGATGATGGAAAAGAAAACATGGTAAAAATGTATTGTGCAAATAATGAAATTTCTTTATTAGGGCTGATACCATACCGTATGGAAGCAGCAGCAAATTATTCAAGAGGACTAATGTTATATAACGATGATTTTTATAAAGAAATTTTCAATCATATGGCAGATAAGATAAAGGAGGCATTCCGATGGTGATATCAGTTCTAAGCGGAAAAGGCGGAACGGGAAAAACAACCGTGGTTGCAGCTTTGTCTGAACTTGCTAAAAATGTTATTAAGGTAGACTGCGATGTGGATGCACCTAATCTTTATCTGTTTTATAAAGGAATGGATATTGAGGAAAGTGATTTTTTTGGCGGCCAAAAGGCAAAAATTGATAAAAACCTCTGTATTCAGTGCAATAAATGTGAAGAAGTCTGTAAATTTGGTGCCATAAAAAACTGGGAGGTTGATTCTTTCTGTTGCGAAGGCTGTGGGGCCTGTACTATTGTATGTTCGAATAATGCAATTACTTTGCCGGAAGAAAAAACAGCTGATGTTTTTATTACAAGAACAGATAGAGGAATTATATCAAGGGCTATGATGGAAGTTGGAAGCGACGGATCAGGAAAACTGGTAACATATCTTAGAAAAAATGTGAAACGCTATGAAGATGCCAGTAATATTACAATTATCGATGGGTCACCGGGAATTGGCTGCGCTGTAATTGCTTCAATAACGGAAACAGATTTAGCATTGATTGTGACAGAACCAACTAAATCGGGGCTTGATGATTTAAAAAGAATTCTAGAACTGGCAGAACATTTTGAAACGCAGGTTATGATTTGTATCAATAAATTTGATATAAATCTTGAAATGTCAGCACAGATTGAAAACTATGCTAAAGAAAAAAATCTTATTGTTGCAGGCAAAATACCATTTGATAAAAAAGTAATGGAATCCGTAAATAATTTAAAACCGATTACTGAATTTGAAGAAAGCTCGGCAAAAAAGGCAATAGTAGAAATGTGGATTTTCATGAGTCGCATTATGACATCAAAAGAAATGTAAAAATATAAACTAACTAAATAATTATTAATAGGAGGAATTGAAAGATGAGATTAGCAGTAGCAAGTGATGGAGCAAAGGTAAGTCAGCATTTTGGACATTGTGATGGGTTTACTATGTATGATGTAGAGAACAATGAGGTTAAAAATAAGGTTTTTGTACCTAATCCGGGACATAAACCGGGGTATCTTCCTGTATTTTTAAAAGAACAGAAGACAGAAATAATTATTGCAGGTGGAATGGGAGAAACAGCGCAGGCGTTATTCAATGAAAATGGTATTGAAGTAGTAGTGGGTGCACAGGGAATAGCAGATGATATTGTAAAATTATTTATTGAAGGTGGTTTAAAATCTACAGGCAGTGTTTGTACAGAACATGAACATGAAGGACATTGCAACGATTAATAAAATAAATCAGGCTGATATAAAAAAGATTATATTGATGAAGTATATTATTCTTTGATATAGAATAATCTGTTTTTATAATTGATTATTGACAGGTGAGTATACCGGCTATATAATTATAACTGCGAATAATTTGCATTTGCAAAATTTCTTGCTTTCTTACCTATGCAATTCTAGCTATTTGCGTTAAAATAAAAAGAAAAAGCATGGTTTATAACAAATAGCCATTAAGAATAATAGGAGGATACAGAAGTGAGGGAGCAAATTGAATATGAAGAGAGATTGAAAAAAAGTGGTTTGAAAAATACAAAAAGCAGAAGAGCCATTTTGGATATTTTAATAAGAAGCAACCAGCCTATGGCGGCGGAACAGATTTTTTTTGCTTTAAAGGAGAAACAGATAGATATCAATTTATCAACGGTTTATCGTACGTTAGAGTCATTAGAGGATAAAGATTTAGTTACAAAAATCAGCATTATTGATGATGACAGGATGTTGTTTGAATACAACCAATTAGGACATAGACATTATTTGGTTTGTCTTGATTGCAAGAAAATTATTACTGTCCATAATTGTCCGCTGGGTTCATATGAGAAAACACTGGAAAATGAAACGCATTTTAATATTGTGGGACATAAATTGTATTTATATGGATATTGTGAAGAATGTCAAAAAAGAAACAACGGCAATTAGACATCATTATTAATATCGAGTTATTATTAGGAGAATTGTATTTCATGATAAAGGGAATACTTTTCTTTTTTTTAAACAATTATTTTTAAGCTATTATATTTAGTCTATTAATTATTCATATTTAAATTAAAGAGTATTATTATATGCCACAAACATATGCTAATTACAAAGTCTGTTAGGAGGAAGTAATTTGACAAAAATAGATATTATATCGGGGTTTTTAGGAGCAGGAAAAACAACTCTTATTAAAAAGTTATTAGAAGAGGCCCTAGTAGGGGAAAAGGTTGTTTTAATAGAAAATGAATTTGGTGAAGTAGGAATAGATGGAGCGATACTGAAAGAATATGGCATTGAAATTAAGGAAATGAATTCTGGATGTATTTGCTGTACGATTGCAGGAGATTTCAGCTCAGCATTAAAAGAGTTACTTACGCTTTATCACCCAGACAGAATAATAATTGAACCATCCGGAGTAGGTAAACTTTCAGATGTAATAAATGGATGTAAAAAGTTTATAAAAGACGGTGTTGCTGAACTTAATATGTGTATCACTGTAGTAGATGCAAAGAAATATAAAGTGTATTTGAAAAACTTTTCAGAGTTTTATGCCGATCAGCTGAAGAATGCAAAAACAATTATATTAAGCAGAACTCAAAATTCGACTGAGGATGTGATTGAAAATATTATAAAGGATGTTGAGAAATATAATCCGGAAGCACATGTTGTAACAACCTGGGAAAAAATAAGCGGAGAAAGGATTGTCGAACTGGGAGAGACTTCAGGTAAACTTCCAGGTTGGGAAATTTTCTTGGATGAACATGAGCACGAAATGCATCATCACGGAATGCATCATCATGCGGATGAGGTTTTTCATGTTTGGGGCAAAGAGACTGCAAAAATATTTGATCGAAACAGGTTGAATGGGATTTTAAATAGTCTTGATAATATTGAAGGGAATATTCTTCGTGCTAAAGGAATTATCAGAACGGAAAATGACAAATGGATACAATTTGATTACGTTCCGAAAGAAGTCATAATAAGAGATAGTAAAGCAGATTGTACCGGTCGTATCTGCGTAATTGGAGAGAATATAAATACAGATGAACTTTCTCATATATTTGAATTATAAGAGGTGCATATGGCAACCTATATTGATGTTATAACAGGCTTCCTCGAAAGCGGCAAGACTACTGTAATTAAAGATCTTTTGAAAAGTAACTTAATTGAAGAGCTTAATAAAATTCTATTAGTTATTTGTGAAGAAGGTTTTACGGAGTATGATGAAGAAAAATTAAAAAAAATGCATATTGAGACATTATTTCTGGAGGATGAATCTGATTTAAATGACGATTTGTTTAAACAGATTGCGGATGAATATAATCCGGATTACATAATTGTTGAATATAACGGAACATGGGATATTACTAAAATATTGAGATTAAAAATACCGTTTAATTATAAATTCAGGAACGTGGCATTTGTGAGTGATGCCGGTAATTTTATGAATCAATTAAGTAATATGGTAACAGTTATGCAGCCGCACATATTAAACTGTGATATTGTTATATTCAATCGATTCGAGAATCTGCAGAGGAGTATGCAAAAAAAGTTAGTCAGTGATGTTAAAAATATTAACCCAAAAACAAAGGTGACTTTTTTAAATGAGTTTGAAACAGATAAAATATTAACAAAGTGTTTTACGTCATTTTATAATCCGGGAAATGTCTTTTTGAATTTTAAAACGCTTTTAAAGGTTGATATATTTTTTGTTCTTTGCTTTTCCTTGTTTTTAATATTTGAGACATTTAACGCTTATAGTTATATTCAGTCCGTTGCAATTGTATTTTTAAGTATTCTTATGCAGGCAATACCGTTTATATTATTAGGAGCATTTATATCGGCCGGGATTCAGATATTTGCATCAACCGGATGGATTATGAAACAAATATCAAAGGGAAGATGGTATTCATTTTTGATTGCTGCAGTTGCTGGGTTTTTTATGCCAATATGTGATTGTGGAATGGTTCCGATTATATCCGGACTTTTAAAGAAAGATACACCACTGCCGCAAACTATAACTTTTTGGTTATCATCATCAGCGGTAAGCCCAATAGTTATTGTTTCTATGCTATATGCTTTTCCGGAACATCCATATCTTGCTGTTGTAAGGGTTGTAACTGGTTTGATTATAGGTATTATGACAGGAATAATTTTAAAACTTGTTAACATTAAGACGGAAAATGTAACAAAAGGGAACCGAAGAGTTCAAAATATAGGCAAGGATATTTTGGAACTTAAGTATGACGGAATAAAAGGAAGAATTGAAGCAATTTTTGCCGGAGCAAAGATTGAGTTCTTCAGGGTAGCAGAATATGTAATAGTCGGAGCTCTTATATCAGCGATTTTGCAGGCAGTTATGCCTCAAACAATGAAAAATTTTATTGGAAATAATCTCATTATTCAGTTTGCTGTTATGATTATAGCGTCAATGCTGATGTCTACATGTTCAACTTCCAATGCTTTTATCGGAAGAAGTTTTTCTAATAATTTTTCAACAGTACCTATATTGTCATTTATTGTTATGGGGCCAATGCTTGATTTGAAAAACATGTTAATGCTCTCGGAAATTTTAAAAAAAAGGTTTCTACTGTTTCTTGCATCTCTTGTAATCATAGAAAGTGCTATTATATTTGGTGCAATAGCATATTTCTTATAAGGAGGCAGCCATCCATGGGCAGAAAAAAGAATACAGAAGCTATTGTTCAAATATTTATTTTGATTGCTATTGCATGTTTACTGATATATGCAATGATTAGTAAGAAAGTAACTTATTATGTGCATCCAAGATTTTATTTTGGAATATGGATTTCAATTATTATATTAATATTATTTGCAACAAGTTTGATATCAAATATCAAAAAAGCCAGACATAATGTAAACGTAAAACATTATATGATTTTTGCAATTCCATTGGCTGCAGCACTTCTATTCCCTGCCGCTGTTGTAAACAGCAAAGACATGACTATGGCAAGCAGTGATATTGAACCATCAAAGAGTGAACAGGAAAATACCAATACTGAAGCCGATAAAAATACTATAGATGATTCGAATACAGATGCTAATTCAAATGATACTACATCTCCTGTACAGAATAATGAGGATTCTGCTTCTACACAAGAGAGCGATTTATCCGAAAAATATACTCAATATGAAACTGATGGAGTTATGATTATTAATGATGATATATTTGCAGAGTGGATGGACGATGTGTATAATAATCCGAACGATTTTTCGGGAAATAAATGCCAATATTTAGCACAGGTTTATTCCATGGAGGATCTTAAAGAAAATCAATTTCTAGCAGGAAGATATTTTATGGTATGCTGCGCAGCTGACCTAGTTGGATATGGAATAGTATGTGAAAGCGACATAAGAAGTGATTTGGAGGATGAGGAATGGATTACGGTGACAGGAACAATTCAAACATGTGAATACAATGGTAATATAGTACCGATTCTCAAGGATGTTACGATTACAAAAGCAGAAGCACCGGCTGTGGAGTACATCTATTATAATAATTACTGATATTGACATTTACATCAAATCAGATATTATTATAAGTAATGATTGAATGCGTTTTTATATGATGGAATAAACCAGTTGTTTATTAAGGGAGAAAATATGGCAAGACCAACAAAGTGGAGAAAAATTGAATATATACCAGCGATACCATATTTTGTACCGCATGAAGGTGGAGTAGCTGAATTACCTGAAAATATTTTAAAGTTGGAAGAGTTAGAAGCAATTCGCCTAAAAGATCTGGAAGGATTGGAACAAGGAGAATGTGCAGAACGAATGGAAGTATCAAGACCGACATTTCAGCGTATTTTATTATCTGCAAGAGAGAAAGTGGCAGATAGTTTAATTAACGGAAAGATGATACACATTGAAGGAGGCAACTTTACACGTAATATTTGTCCGATTAAATGTAAAGATTGCGGGAAAGAATGGAAAGAAAGCTTTGAAAACCTTGAAGCAATTAAAAGTGGTAAATATGTATGTCCTGATTGTGGTTCTGTTAATGTAGCATGTCAGGATGATTGTAAAGATAAGTTTTGCCGCAAGAATTGCTGGCGTCATAGAAATGAAGATTATTAAATAAAAATATATATAAATGATAGTATTTATAAAAGGTATGCCATAAATCAGAGCTTGAAAAAGTGACGATTTTATGGCATTTTTTTGTTTTATATAATATTGACATATGACCACAATTGTATTAGAATGTCTTAATGAGCATAAGACCATAATAGCTGATGCTGATATAAAATTATAATTTAGAATATAAAAAACTAAAAATAAAAAGGAGAAAGTATGATGCAAAAGAAAGAAGCAAATAAGAAAGGTGCATTACAGCCGGCACCAAAAGTATTGGTATCATGTCGCGGATTGGATGGAGAAGACAATGCACTGGCAGTAGGATATTGCGGTAATTGCAGTTATGCACCTCCTATGATTATGGTTGGTATTGTACCTACAAGATACTCTTATAAGATGATAAAGGAATCAGGTTGCTTTGTTGTAAATTTAGTGGATCAATCTTACCAGGAAATTTTCAATTATCTAGGAAAAGTAAGCAAAAGAGATTCTGATAAACTGAAAGATATGAAGGTAAAAACAGAGAATGGCAAAGTAGTTAATGCACCTATTTTGGCAGATTGCCCTATTAATATAGAGTGTACTGTTGTGGATTCTATTATGACAGGTTCGCATGAAATGTTTATTGGCAAAGTCGAGTATGTGCATGCAGATGAAAATTTAGTTAACGAAGATGGAAGTATTGACTTCTCTAAAATTAGCTTTATTTAAATCAGCAAAATATGAGGGAGAAATGGATATGGCAGAAAACACAAGAGACTGTTCAAATAGCGGATGTACAAAAGAATCATGTGAGGGATGCGAACATAGTAAACAGAGCATGTTGGTGAATTTTAACCAATATAGCTCAGTTAAAAATGTAATTGGAGTAGCAAGCGGCAAAGGCGGGGTGGGTAAATCATTCGTTACTGCAATGCTGGCTGTATTGCTGAATAGGAAAGGTTATAAAGTAGGAATATTAGATGCAGATGTTACAGGGCCGTCTATTCCTAAAATGTTTGGTATTACCAGTAAGGCAGAAATAAATGAGTTAGGCATTATGCCCGAAATAACAGAAAATAATATAGAAATAATGTCGGTTAATTTATTGTTGGATAAGGAAGATTCTCCTGTAATCTGGAGAGGACCAATATTAGCTAATACTGTAAAGCAGTTCTGGACAGACGTTGTTTGGAACGATTTAGACTACTTATTCATTGATATGCCACCCGGTACTGGGGATGTTCCATTAACAGTATTTCAATCAATTCCATTAGATGGAATTATAATTGTGTCATCTCCCCAGGATCTTGTATCTATGATTGTTAAGAAGGCTTACAACATGGCTAAAATGATGAATGTACCTATTTTAGGATTAGTTGAAAATATGAGTTACGTAAAATGTCCTGATTGCGGCAAAGAAATTAATTTGTTTGGTGAAAGTAAATTGTCTGAAATATCAGTTGAAACAGGTGTTGATATATTAGGAAGAATCCCAATTGATCCAGACATTGCTAAATTGGTTGATGAGGGAAATTTTGAAAAATTTTCATGTGATTATTTATTAGATGCAGCAGAAAAGATTAATAGCGTGTTTACTAAAGTTCAATAGTTAATATAACGTTGAGATAATTAGGCAAATAATGAAAAAACCTTCAGATAGTCAAAATACTGAAGGTTTCTTAATTGTATTTGGAATTAATGCTTAATCAATTGATTTAGCATTTTCATATATTTCCTCGATTTCTTTCTTTGATGTCATTTTTGATAAAATGAAAGCAATTATTATAATTCCGGGTATGTCTATGAGAAGTCTGGTTACTGCAAATTTATTGCCTAAAGCTGCAATTTCAAAAAGAAACATTGGAATTTTAGTTGTCGACCAGGCTCCGATAAAGATCAGAATGTTCATAAACTTTACACCTTTTTTCATAAACACAGCAGCAACTGGGAATGCACCGTATAAAGGACCTGCAGCAGCTGAACCTATAAATATAGCCAATAATATACCTTTTAATCCGGATCCCTCTCCCATGTATTTTACCATGGTTTCTCTTGGAACCCATACGTCAAGAAGACCGAGAAGAACGAAAATAGGAGGAATTACTAGCAGCATTTCTTTTATGGAGTTACCGGTAATACTGATAGCTTTAAGTCCAAGTTCATGGTTAAAAATTGAGATTATAATAATCGCAACAAGTACAATAAGAAAAATTCGATATCTTTTTACTAATTTTTGCATCTACATCACCACAATTCCGATTATTAGAGAAACGATAAAGGAAAATAAAAATGCTAATATATTTCTTAAAACAGATGTTTTTTTACCAAAATATTTTATTTCAACTGGCAAGGTAACTATTCCTACCATCATCAGAGTTGAAATAAAGGCAGCAATCTGCATATAACCTGCACCGTTATTTAAAAGAATGGCGGCAGTAGGAAAGGCAACAAATCCAGGAATCAGGGTTATAGATCCGATTATGGCGGCAAGCATAACGCCAAACCAACCTGATTCAGAACCGATTATTTTTGAGATGACTTGAGGGTTAAGAACTGCAAGTAGAATGCCTACAAGTAAAACCACAACAAGAAACTCAGGTAATATATTTTCAAATGATTTCCACGCTTTTTTAAGAGCCAGTTTTGTTTTTTTCTTATCCTTAACAAATGAAAGAATTAACATAGTAATGGCCAGTCCATAGAAAATATAAGAATCCATTGGATTGCCTCCTTTTTTTTTGGTGTTATAATCAATAATTTATCTCTATTGTTGATTATTTTAACACTTTGAAATTGTTTACACAATATTCATTTGCATATGTTTGTCACTCGCAAAATAAAAAAGCCTATATTTTTAATATAAAACATAGACTTTTTTGTAAGTTATATAAAGTTTTATAAAGTTGTATTCCAAATTAATGCTTATGTATTTCACAGTGATTTTCATTGTAGGATAAGGCTAAGCCAACTTCTTGACAGCAACATAAACATCAGAAATTTTGTACCATGTAGGGAAGTTGACCTCTCCGTTTATTGGAAGCTTAAATATTTCTTGGAATACTCTAACTGAGTTGGCAGTTGATTCTCCGTAAACACCATCTTCAATTACTTTTGGAATCAGAGGATAGTTATTAGAAATAGCATTTAACTGCTCCTGAATAGTCCTTACACTTTCGCCCCTTGATCCGATTTTCAATACTTCACCGGGGAATGATATCGGAATTCCTTCAACTTTTTCTGCTTCTTTTAAGATAATATCGTAGCCATAATAATTTTTAAGAATTTGCAATGAAGTGTATCCCTGGTCACCAAGATCCTTTGAGCCCCACTGACTTAACCAACCCTCACGGGTAACCCTTCTGCCATCAACATATTGTGTAAACAGTGGTTGTCTTATATCCGGTCTTGTAACATAAGTTGTAAAAATCTCATCAACTACACTTGATATCTCTGTGTAAATATTTCTTCCAAAAGTGAATGCTTGGTCATAAGCGGTAGAATTTGTAATTGTAAAGTCATATCCTTTTCCTCTGTACCATTCGGTAAATACCCGGCTCAAAGTAAAAGACAACATGGCATGTATATTTGCTTTTAATGTTTCTCTTGGCCATGTCGCATATATTTCACTGCTTGCGACATTTTTTATATAATCCTTAAAACCTACGGTATAGTTTGGAGCAGAAGTATCATCAGGTACTCCGCTGTGGACAACTATTAATTCAGGCACAACTGGCTGTGGAAGTACTACTAAGTTGCTTGGAAATGGTAATATTTTTACCTCCGATTCCGGAATTTTAGGAGGAAAGTCACCCCATAATGTTGGATAGGGAATATCAATATATTCAAATACAGGTTTCAGTATAACATCCTGAACAGCTGTGGCTGAAGGAAATAACTGGACGTTATTTATATTTGCTTCAGTGTAGTCTGGGAAGTTTACTTTCACATTATATTCATTAAACGGCCGGGGCATGTCGTAGTTCATCGAATATTCCAGAGGTGGAGTGCTGAGAATAATCGGAGGTATATTTCCGGCAGAATTTGTATTTACCTCTTCGATTAAAGTATTTGTGTAAGAGTCAGATATGCTTACCATCGCTCCTTCAGCCGGGCGCCCTATGCTGTTTAGAAAAGTACTTACTTGAAGGGTTCCAAATCCACCTGCAGTATTAGGAGCTGGAACTGTATTATCGTTTAACAAAATTTTCGTCCTCCTTAAGTCAAATTATTTAACTGATTCTTTAATTACACCCATTGTTCCAATTAAATTAAGTTTACCGTAACCCCACTTGTTATTGGGATATTGTATAGAGCTTTCTTTATTACATCCGCTTATTAAAAGTGTTCTCACCAGATCGCCGTCTATGGAGGGCAGATTACCCTGGACAATACCCCACTGAAGAAGCAGCGCTGAAGCACCGGAAGTTACGGCGGCTGATACACTTGTTCCGGTCATGGTGCCGGGTCCGGTTGGATATATACCTTTGACATTGACACCCGGAGCGACAAAGTCAGGTGCCATACGAGGTAATAGTGTCGGACCCCATGAGGAAGAAACAAAAAGACTATTGTCAAGAGAATTATAAGCACCGCAAGTGATGGTTCTGATTGCTGTAGCGGGGCTCACAATAGTGAACTCGGGAACAGGTCTTAAAAACTCAACGTATTCACTTACTTGACCTGTTATGGGAAGCCATGCATGATATTCACCGTTAATTATGTCGTCACCAAAAAGAGTAATCTCCCAAATACCTTGCGTTGCGATTTCAAAACCAAGGAAAATAACACTATTGGTGGTTTTGTGATATTCTATTGATACAGTTGTAAATTCAAATGTAAATTTTTCTCTGTATTCCAATCCAACTCTAAAGGGTACTCTTGCAACAACTTCTCCTGTAGGAGATGTTATGCTAACTGATATTTTATCATATGGAGGACTTAATATTATTATGGTAAATGAGGTGTTCGGTATCCCAACATTAAAATTTATGGAATCGGTTAAACCGGTCTTTGTAATTTTCCCTTGAGTATGGTGCTTAGTGTTACTTTCGTTTCCGGCAGCGGTAACAAAAGCATAGCCGATTCTTTGAGCCACAAAAGCGATATAGTCCTCGAAATAAGTGCTTCCATCATGTCCGCTGAAATTAGTGCCCATACCCACACAAATAACCACAGGCATGTTTAACTCTTCTGATTTGTCCAATATGTATTTAACTCCTAAAAGATAATCGGTGGATTCATACAGATTTGGATTATCTTGCGGCAAAAGGAATTTATCGATATAATACTGTCTTGCTCGCCGTAATTTTACGCTTATTATGTTTGATTTTGGAGCTGCTCCAATATATTCACCTTTATCATTGCTTGATGCCACAGATGCCAAAAAAGTTCCATGGCCATCAGTGTCGGCTGATGGAACAATACTCAGAGGATCTTCTGATTGCAAAGCTACGTTTATCTCATCTGCTGAATACACAGAGCCAAAGTAGATTCCGCTTGTTCTTGGTCCGTCTATTGTCTGGTCCCATATATTGATTATTTTGGTTGAACCGTCGTCAAATTTAAATGCATCTTTTGTGTAGTCAATTCCGGTATCAACAAATCCAATTATTACACCACTGCCATCAAGATTAATATAAGGATGGTCAAGAACCGCTGATATTCCGCTGGCTTCATTACTTTTGCTGTCCAAAGGAGACATTATTTTAGGGAAAAACCCTAAAAAATCATGTCCTAAATCTTGAAATATTTTTGGTATATTATTTGCGTTTGTGTATACTGCTACAAGTTCGTTTGCAAATTCAGTGCCTAGTTTTATATAAGGTTTATCTCTAACATATAATTTAAATCTATCCGTATTAATTACATTAAAATCAATGGTAGTCGGAAGTTTTACAAAATCCTCTAAGGGTAATTCGTTTTCATCTATAACGATTGCCATAAATCTGTCCCTCCTTAATTGGCAAGCTTTAGCTCAAATTGTAGTTAATAATTGATTCTTTAATTGAAGTTAAGGTACCAATTAAGTTGAGTTTGCCGTAACCCCACTTGTTATTTGGATATTCCATATTTTCCTCTCTGGTACATCCGCTTATCAAAAGCGTTCTTACAAGATCTCCGTCTAAAGAAGGAATATTGCCTTGAACAATTCCCCACTCAAAAAGAAGTGCTGCAGCTCCGGCAGTAATGGCGGCTGATACGCTTGTTCCCGTCATGGTGCCATAGCCCGTCGGATAGATTCCTCTTACATTAACGCCCGGAGCCAAAAAGTCAGGGGCTATACGGGGTAATATTGTTGGACCCCATGAGGAGGAAACAAAAAGGCTATTGTCAAGGCAATTATAAGCACCGCAAGTAATGGATCTGAGGGCGGTTGCCGGATTGACAATAGTATATTCGGGAACAGGTCTTAAAAATTCAACATACTCACTTACTTGACCTGTTATGGGAAGCCATGCATAGTATTCACCGCTGATGATGGAATCACCGAAAAGAGTAATCTCCCAAATACCCTGTGTTGCTTCTTGGAAACCAAGAAAAATGATATTATATACATCTTTATGATATTCTATTGATATTGCTGTACCATCAAATATTAATTTTTCTCTGTATTCTAATCCAACTCTAAAGGGCACTCTTGCAACAACTTCACCTATGGGAGATGTTATGCTGACTGAAATTTTATCATATGCAGGAGTTATAATGATAATGGAAAATGAAGTGTTTTGTATCCCGACATTGAAACTGATTGAATCAGATAAACCGGTCCTTGCAATTTTGCCTTGAGTATGGTGCTTGGCATTACTTTCATTTCCAGCAGCTGTAACGAAAGCATAGCCGACTCTTTGAGACACAAAAGAAATATACTCCTCGAAATAAGAGCTCCCATCATGTCCGCTGAAATTAGTGCCCATACCTATACAAATAACCACAGGCATGTTTAACTCTTCTGATTTGTCCAATATGTATTTAACTCCTAAAAGATAATCAGTGGATTCATACAGATTTGGATTATCTTGCGGTAAAAGTAATCTATTGATATAATACTGTTTTGCACGGCGTAATTTTACGCTGATTATGTTTGCTTTTGGAGCTGCTCCGGCATATTCGCCTTTATCATTGCTAGATGCCACAGATGCCAAAAAAGTTCCATGACCATCAGTGTCGGTTGTAGGAACTATGCTAAGAGGATCTTCTGATTGCAAAGCTTTGTTTATATCATCTGCTGAATATACAGAGCCATAGTAAATTCCGCCTGTTCTTGGTCCGTCTATTGTTTGATCCCATATACTGAGTATTTTGGTTGAACCGTCTTCGAATTTAAATGCATCTTTTGTGTAATCAATTCCTGTGTCAACAAATCCGATTATTACTCCTCTGCCTGAAAGATTTAGAAATGGCTGCTCAAGCATCGGGCTTATTCCGCTTTCTTCATTAGTTCTGCTGTCTAACGGAGACATTATTTTAGGGAAAAACCCAAAAAAATCATGTCCTAAGTCTTGAAATATTTTTGGTATATTATTTATGTTTGTGTATACTGCTACAAGTTCGTTCGCAAATTCAGTACCTAGTTTTATATAAGGTTTATCTCTAACATATAATTTAAATCTATCTGTATTAATTACATTAAAATCAATGGTGGTAGGAAGTTTTACAAAATCCTCTAAGGGTAATTCGTTTTCATCTATAACGATTGCCATAAATCTGTCCCTCCTTAATTGGCAAGCTTTAGCTCAAATTATAGTTAATAATTGATTCTTTAATTGCAGTGAAGGTACCAATTAAGTTAAGTTTGCCGTAACCCCATCTGATATTTGGGTATTCCATATTTTCCTCTCTGGTACATCCGCTTATCAAAAGCGTTCTTGCAAGCTCTCCATCTAAAGAAGGAATATTGCCTTCAACAATTCCCCACTCAAAAAGAAGTGCTACTGCTCCGGCAGTAATGGCGGCTGATACGCTTGTTCCCGTCATGGTGCCATAGCCCGTCGGATAGATTCCTCTTACATTGACACCAGGAGCAACAAAGTCGGGAGCCATACGAGGTAATCTTGTCGGTCCCCATGAAGAAGAGACAAAGAGACTATTGTCGCTACTGTTATAAGCACCGCAAGTAATGGATCTGAGAGAAGTAGCAGGGTAAACAATAGTATATTCGGGAACAGGCCTTAGATAATCGACATTCTCATTTATTTGACCTGTTATAGGAAGCCATGCATAGTATTCACCGCTTATTATGGAATCTCCGAAAAGAGTAATCTCCCAAATACCTTGGGTAGCATCTTGAAAACCAAGAAAAATTACATTATTGACATTTTTGTAATACTGTATTGTTATCAATGTATCTTCAAATATTAATTTTTCCCTGTAATTTAATCCAACCCTAAAGGGTATTCTTGCAATTACTTCCCCTGTAGGAGATGTTATGCTGACTGATATCTTATCAAATGCGGGACCAAATATGGTCATGATAAATGAAGTGTTTGGTCTTCCAACATTAAAGCTTATAGAGTCAGTTAAACCGGTCCTTGTAATTTTGCCTTGAGTATGGTGCTTGGCATTGCTTTCGTTTCCGGCAGCTGTAATGAAAGCATAACCGACCCTTTGTGATCCAAAAGAAATATAATCCTCAAAAAATGTGTTCCCATCATGTCCGCCCATATTGGACCCCATACCTATACAAAATACAACAGGCATGTTTAATTCTTCTGATATGTCTGCTATGAATTTTATCCCTAAAAGATAATCAGTAGATTGATACAGGTTTGGATTATCTTGCGGTAAAAGATACTTATCAATATAATACTGTTTTGCACGGCGTAATTTTACGCTTATTATGTTTGCTTTTGGAGCTGCTCCGATATACTCACCTTTTTCGTTACTTGCTGCTACAGACGCCAAAAAAGTTCCGTGACCATCAGTGTCGGTTGTGGGAACAATACTTCTGGGATTTTCTGATTGCAAAGCTTCGTTTATCTGATCTGCTGAATATACAGAACCATAGTAGATCCCGGTTGGTCTGGGACCGTCTATTGTTTGATCCCATATACTGAGTATTTTGGTTGAACCGTCTTCAAATTTAAATGCATCTTTTGTGTAATCAATTCCTGTGTCAACAAATCCAATTACTACGCCTCTGCCTGAAAGATTAAGATATGGCTGCTCAAGTACCTGGGTTATTCCACTTTCTTCATTAGTTCTGCTGTCTAGCGGAGATAAAATATATGGGAAAAAACCAAAAAAGTCGGTCCCTAAATCTTCAAATAATTTGGGTATATTATTTACGTTTGTGTATACTATTATAACTTCGTTTGCTAATTCAGTACCTAGTTTTAAATAAGGTTTATTTCTGGCATACAGTTTAAATCTATCAGAATTAAGTACATGAATATCAATGGTCGTAGGCAGTTTTATAAATTCTTCTAAGGGCAAGTCATTTTCATCTATAACGATTGCCATATATTAAATCCTCCTAAACTATATTTTAATAGATAATCCATTGTGCTTTGAAGACAAAGATTGCCGTATCCAAAAGAAGGATTAGGATAAATTACACCTCTTTGCCTTGTTGCTCCAAGACGCAAAAAAGCCTTAACCTTTTCTCCATAAAGGAAAGGATCATTTCCATTTACTATTCCCCATTGCATCATAAGTGCAGCTGAGCCTGTAACAAATGGAGCTGCAAAGCTTGTTCCGGTAAATGAATCATAGCCTCCACCGGCTTTTACGGTTATTATATTTACAGCTGGAGCTGCTATGTCAGGGTTAGGCAATGAAGTATTTATGCTGCCTCTTCCTGAAAATTCAGCGATATTACCGACTCGATCATTATATCCGGCAACGCTGATTACTTTGGAAGCTGTAGAAGGAATAGTAAGTGATCCGTAAATAAACGGATTTGAAAAAAAGGTATCATCTGTTACCTCTTCAATTGTAGGAAGCCACATTTCGAAATTGCCGTCAACGATTGTACCTGAAATTATTCTAAGCTTCCAAACACCCGACGGGATTGTTCTTCCATTCACCGCTTTAAAATTAAAAAAAATCTCTTGGCTGCTGGAATAATGACTAGGCTGGCCGTAAATAACGGTTAAATCAAAATTTTCTTGTCTGACTGTTTTTGTCTGATTTTCAATTCCCACTACCCCTGATGAGGAACCATTAGGGAAAATGATTTCTACAGATAAAGCGTCAGAAAAATCTTTCCAAAAAGTAATGTAGAAATAGTCAAGTCCTTCAGCAGTAAAAAACTCTATTTCTTTAACTTGATTAGATTCTATTTGACCCCAATAATGATGCCCTGCTGATCCTTCATTTCCTGTTGGAACAGAAATTACGGTTTTCCAGTTATTAGAAATTTCTGTAATATATGTTTCAAATAGGGATTCACCTTTATGGGAGCCGTTGTTCATTCCAAAACTCATATTAATTGAAATAGGCTTATTCAATGCCGTTGCCTTATCAATAACATATTTAAGAGCTCTCATTATTTCAGTTGATCTTGCAAAAGATGTATAACCTCTAGTCCCAACTTTTACGACGATAATATCTGCTTCTGTTGCCACTCCTGTATCCACTCCATTGCTTTCTCTTCCGTTTCCGGCTGCAATTCCTGCTACAGCAGTACCATGCCCATTTGTGTCAACACTAGGTACAATATCTAACGGAGATAAACTTTGCAAAGCTTGGTTGATTTGGCTGTTATTAAACTCAGCACCGCTGTAAAAGCCTGCAGGGGGAGTACCATCAGCAGTTTGATCCCATATATATTGTATTCTGCTGGTTGAATCCGGATTTTGAAAATCTTTATGTGTATAATCGATTCCTGAATCGATAATTGCTACAATTACACCTTTACCGGATAAGTTAAAAGTGGAGCCGCTCTGTACTGACTTTATACAGGAAGATATGAGATTAAACGAACTTTCAAAATACAAGATTTTTGGAAGTTCGAGATGTTCAATTTGCGGATATGTGTATAGTTGAGGGATTCTTTTTTTATCTATCGTTATAATAGCATAGCCCTGAGAAAGTATTTCTATTTCTGCATCTAATTGATTAGAAATTTCCAGTAAATTACCATTGAATTTTGCGATTATTTCTACTTTTTCAGGAAGGTCACTAAAGATATTTTGTTGTAGTGCAATATTCGGTTCTTCCATAATAGCGGAGGCATTTAATGTCTTTCTATTGAGGTTTTTATAGTTATACATAAGTACTTACCTCCGTATTATTAGTAATAAAAGGCGATTTTTGATAATTGTACAGTAACATATACCCATTTGGTGTTAACTTTTCTAAGCCCAGTAAGCTTATAACCATCACAGAATTCTATATAATACCAAAATGAATCATTGTTTTTTAATCTTAAATATACTATGGTTTTAATAAGGTTTTTCATGTTACAATTACTATTTAGCAATAAAATATGATTACTATTAGGAGTATATTTTAAAACTGAACTTTGCAAATTTAGAACTGGATTTACTTGATTTACCAAACCATCACCCTGAATCATTATTTTATTATTCATACATTATATGGTAAGGTTTTTATGATAATGAATATTTAGAAAAAATGATTAATTTGACCATTGGCGTATCAGTCTGCAATTATTAAAATCATGCTTTAATATGACTTGAATGTGTCATATTAAAGCGTTATACTAAAACAGGGTGATTCAATGCAAATAAATAGATTGTTTGAAATAATATATTTACTGCTTCAAAAAGATACTATTACAGCAACAGAACTTGCAGTTAGATTTGAAGTATCAACAAGAACTATATATCGTGATGTAGAAACGCTGTCGTCAGCGGGAATTCCTATTTATATGAAAAAGGGCAAGGGCGGAGGCATTGCATTGCTGCCTGATTTTGTGTTAGACAAAACAGTATTTACAGATGAAGAAAAAGAAAATATACTTGCATCACTTCAAGCGGTTAAAGCAGTTGATTTGAGTGAGGAGAACTCTGTTTTGCAAAAGTTCAGCAGTTTGTTTGGAGAGTCTAATTTTGATTGGATAGAAGTTGATTTTTCCTCATGGTATAACTGTGCAGACGAAACAGTGATTTTTCAAACTTTAAGAGAAGCAATATGTCAGAAAAAAACCGTAGTATTCCAGTATTCCAATATAAAAGGTGAAAAAAGTATGCGAGAGGTGGAGCCTTTGAAACTGTGTTTTAAGGGCGGGGCATGGTATTTATTTGGCTTTTGCAAAACTCGCTGTGACAATCGGTTCTTTAAATTGCGAAGGATTAAAAATTTGGAGGTAACAAAGAACATAGTTGAGCATAGAGCTCCTAAACGAATCTTATCGGAAGAAAATCATTTTCAAGAAGAATATGTACATTTGAAACTCCATTTGTCTGATGAGATGGCTTATAGAGTTTATGAAGAGTTTGATCAATATAAAGAACAGGAAGATGGCAGTTTTATTGCAGAAATAGACTATCCAATAGGCAAATGGTTATTTTATTATGTTGCAACTTTTGGAAGTCATTGTGAAGTACTTGAGCCATATGATATTCGAGTTGAATTAAAAAAACAATTACAGAATACACTTAAACTTTATGAATAATATGACATGCTGTTGTCTTATATACACGCTTATAATTACCTTATAAAATATAAGGAGGTAGTTATTATGAAGTATGAAGTTGTTAATCTCGAAGAAAAAATAGTTGTAGGTGTAAGCGCAGTTACATCTAATTCTTCACCTGATATGGGTGCTGTTATTAGTGGACTTTGGGAAAAATTGTATCAAGGCGGAATAAATGACATAATAAGAAATAAAGTAAATCAGTTTGCAATAGGGCTGTACTCCGATTATTCAGGAGAAGAATATACAGTTACAGCAGGCAATGAGGTTTCATCTGCGGAGAATGAAGGTTTGTCAGTTAAAATTATCCCGGCAGGAAAGTATGCTAAATTTCAGGTTCATGGAAATATGGTAACAGCTGTGGCAGATGCTTGGAATGAAATATGGAACATGAATTTGGAAAGAAGTTTTACAGGTGATTTTGAAGAATATCTTAATGATGATTGGGAAAATGCAGATATAAATATTTATATTGCATTGAGATAAGAGTAAAAATAAGAGGTGTTTTCATGCATTATAAGGAATATAAATCCATTCTTTCGCCAAAAAACGGGATGAATATATATAGGGGATGCAGTCATGGATGTATTTATTGTGACAGCAGAAGCAAATGCTATAATATGGAGCATGAGTTTACCGATATAGAGGTGAAGAAGGATGCACCGCAAATGCTTGAAAATGCTTTAAGACGCAAAAGAAAAAAGTGTATGATTGGCACAGGTGCCATGAGTGACCCATATAATTACATTGAAGAAGAACTTATGTATACACGAAAATGTATTGAAATTATTGATATGTATGGATTCGGACTCTCAATACTCACAAAGTCAAATAGAATTCTACGAGACTTAGATTTGCTGAAAAGCATAAACGAGGAGTCAAAATGTGTTGTCCAAATGACACTTACTACATCTGATGAAAATTTGTGCCGCATTTTAGAGCCTAATGTTTCAACTACAAAAGAACGTTTTGAAACACTGAAGGTACTGAATGAAAACGGTATACCTACAGTTGTTTGGCTGTCGCCGTTTCTTCCGTTTATTAATGATACTGAAGAAAATTTCAGTAACCTTCTTAATTGTTGCATTGAAGCGGGGGTTCATGGGATTATGTGTTTTGGCATAGGCGTGACAATGCGAGAGGGCAATCGGGAATATTTTTACCAAAAGCTCGATGAGCATTTTCCAGGTATGAAGCAGAAATATATTGATACCTTTGGTAATTCATATGAATGTATGAGTGAAAACAATGAAAAGCTTATGAAGATGCTTTATTCTGAATGTAAAAAGCATAATATTTTAGTTGGGATTGATAAGGTTTTCGGCTACTTAAATTCATATGAAAGCATAGAATCATTCCAACAGATAAGCTTATTTTAATTTAATATTTTGGGGAATGTTATTTTAACATAGGTTTGAAACGTCGATTAATTTGTAACAGTCTTGTCCTTTGATTCATATAATAACACTGAAGATAGTATTGGCTTAGCGCCAATACTTTGTTGAAAGGAAGTGATTATTTGAGTCTTTTTAGGAACAAGAAATCTGACGACCAGTTAAAACAGCAACAATATCAAGGTGATTTCGGTTTGCCATGTGAACTTACAAATTGCCAACACACTAATAGCCGCTGTGACTGTAATCCTTGTTTTCCTATATGCCCGCCTGGTCCTCCGGGACCTCCAGGGCCAATGGGACCACCGGGAGCAGACGGAGCAGAGGGACCAATGGGACCACCGGGAGCAGACGGAGAACAGGGAGCTGAAGGACCACAAGGACCACAAGGATCAGAAGGTCCAATGGGGCCGCAGGGAATACAGGGACCACCGGGAGCAGACGGACCACAGGGAGCTGAAGGACCACAAGGACCACAAGGAACAGAAGGACCAATGGGACCGCAGGGAATACAAGGACATCCAGGGGTGGAAGGACCAGAAGGACCAGAAGGACCGCAAGGACCAGCTGGTGTATGCTCAGGGTGTATATGTGAGCAGCAGATGTATTATGTTTTGAATCAGATAATAACAAAGTATCCCAACAGAGTTATTATAATAAATATGGAGGATGGTGGATCTGAAGAAGGAATACCAACTGGATTTTATCCAACTCCGAGCAGTACAGTTAATCCAGGGCTGCTAATATTAGACTCAGGTGTAGTTAATCTGTGTAAAATAGCAAGCTTTAAAATTACAGGAGTAGTATATGATACTTCTATTGAGTATCTTCCTGTTCCGACAGAACCTGAAGAAGGATGCGGATTTGATTGCGAAGCTGCTATACGAAACTACCTTACCGTTGGAGAAAATGTCCAGATTAGTGCTGGAGGACAGACTGTATCAAACGGACCGATCCTACGTAAAGAATACGGAATGATTGTATCAGCTGATAATGCCAATGTAAATCCAATCTTTACTTCAACATGCAATATTGAAGTAATTGATTAGCACTTGTAAATTAAATCTAAAGCTTAAAAAAAAGCCCTCAAAAGTATGCTTTGAGGGCTTTGAATTTATATATAATAGGTTTTATAAAGTTTATTAAATAACTTCAATATTCCATTTTTCCATCCAATAGTTTATTTGAATCATGTATGCAATCATCTGGGGGCCGGCCATAAGCTGACCGTACCAAGGCTTGCCGTAGTCCGATGGACTTGAAAGGAATAGTTTAGCCTTATCTATATCTATAAACTGATTAATAGGTGAATTTTTATCTGACATTATTTCTTTCAGTTGCGTTGAAAGAAGCTTTTCATAGTTTTTATCATAGGTTTTTGGATAAGGTGATTTTTTTCGATAAAGGACTTCATCCGGCAGATAGCCAACACCACATTCTCTCAACAATGCTTTTGCTACTCCGCCTTTAGTTTTCATATCCCAGGGTACATTCCAGACATATTCTATTATTCTGTGGTCAGCATATGGAACTCTGGCTTCAAGACCTGAAAACATGCTTGTTCTGTCCATTCTATCTAATAATGTCTGCATGAACCATTTCAGATTCAAATAGGAAATTTCTCTTCGCCTTGCTTCCTCGGGTGTGTCGCTTTCCAATCTTGGAGTCTCACCTACAGACTTTTCATAAGTCTGTAGTACGTAATCATCCATGTTTAAATAATCCAGTAATTCATCTTTCAGCAGTACTTTTCTTGCTTCAAGGTCCATTGTCCAGGGAAACGTGTGAGCATCAAAGCATTCTTTTTTATGGAACCATGGGTATCCCCCGAATATTTCATCAGCACACTCGCCGGTTAAAGCAACCTTATTATATTGTTTTACCAATGAACAGAAATATAGCATTGACGAGTCAACATCTGCCATAGCAGGCAAATCTCTCGCATCTACAGAACTTTTCAAACAATCAAATTGATTATAAATACTACAGTCGAGATATTTGTGATTTGTGTTCAAGTGTTTTACCATGATGTCTACAAACGGTCTGTCCTGTGAAGGCTGGAAGGAAGAAGCCTTGAAATATTTATCATTGTTGACGAAATCAAAGGAAAATGTATTTAATCTTTCACCTTTTTTCTTTAATTCACTTGCACATACAGCTGTAACCAAGCTGCTGTCAATGCCACCGGACAAAAAAGTGCAAATAGGAACATCAGATGACATTTGCCTTTTAATTGAGTCAATAACCAACTCTTTGGTTATCTCAACAGTTTTTTCAAAACTATCTTCATGGGAATGGCTTTCAAGCTTCCAGTAGCAGACTGTTTCAATTCCCGCTTTTGACATTGTCATATAATGACCGGGAAGAAGTTCATCAATGCCCTTGAAAACTCCGGTTCCGTATGTTTTTGCGGGTCCAATACTAAAAATTTCGTTTAAACCGTGCTTATCTAACTGAGGAATTATTCCGGGATAAGTGAAGATGCCTTTAATTTCTGATGAAAAAATAATTTCATCTTTAATTATTGAATAGAATAAAGGTTTAACTCCGCAGCGGTCACGGAATATACTGACACAATTATTAATTGGGTCTGATATTGCATAAGCAAAAATACCGTTTAATTGTTTTACAAAGTCTGCTCCGTATTCAATGTATCCAACCAAGATTACTTCGGTATCGCTGTCAGTTTCAAAGTTCCAGCCTTTTGCAATCAAAGCATCTCTTAATTCTTGTGTATTATAAAGCTCGCCATTATATACAATGGCCCAGGTGTGATTGTTTATTGTTCTAAGCATTGGCTGATGACCGTTGCTTAAATCTATGATGGACAGCCTTGCATGCGAAAATCCAACATGACTGTCGATATAGATTCCGCAATCATCAGGGCCTCGATGTCTCTGTACTGTATACATGTCAGTTAAAATACTCTCATAGTACTTTTTTTTGTTTGTATAGTCTTTTGAAAAGCTGAAAAATCCTGAAATGCAGCACATTAAATTAGACTCCTTTAATCTATAATTAGAAGTATGACCGGATGAAGGTGTAAATCCAATAATAATAAATATTTGTTTTTGTGAGCCGGTTCAATTGGGCTCACATTGCAGTTAGCACTCCGTTTTCATATGACCATAATATTCCTGAAATCTGATACCGTGATATTGTATAACATATTTTAATAATTAAATTTTAATTACAGTCAATCTGCAAATGAATTATTTTATTATTTCAGTTAAAAAAAGCATCAAGTTTTAGCTTGACGCTTTTATATATTAGAAAATTATATAACTTATTGTTGCATTAACTGTCAATTTTCGTGCGTGTGGACTGATAATTGGCAGTTGATACTCCATCATGCATGGTAAAATTATTTTTGCCATGCTCTTTTGTTATGTACAAAGCAGTGTCTGCATTTTTATATAAAGTGTTGAAGTCCGTTCCATTTTTAGGGAATGAAGCTATACCAATGCTTGCAGTCACTGAAACACATATGCCATCAACGGTATATGTGTTTTTGAATGCATTGCAGATATCGGCTGCTTTAGATTTTATTAATTTTTCACTGTCACAGCGCTTAAGAAATACAAAAAACTCATCACCGCCAATTCTTCCGATTATATCATCAGTTCGGAAGAGCGGTTTAAGATTTTCAGCAAGGTCAATCAAAACATCATCACCAAATTTATGCCCAAGCTTATCATTTACATCCTTAAAATTGTCGACGTCAATTATCATTAATACATGTGACTGATTTTGATTTTCCGGCTTATTTAATATTTCATTTATCATTAATTCTGTGGTAGCTTTATTAAAAAGTCCTGTTAACGAATCCCTTTCTGCCTTATGAGAAAGGTCTGCTTCTCTTAAAACCTGATCATTTATGTTTTCAAGAAAGGTAATAGTTTTATATGGCTTACCATCCGTGTCTGTTACAGATATTCCGGTTAAGTTAAACCAACGATATTCACCTGTTTTATTTTTAATACGAAGCTTGCAGTCATTGAAATTTTTCCCTGCTTTTGCTATTTTGTACATATTGTTTAATTTTTCCATGTCATCCGGATGTACCAGACTAAAATTAAGTTCGTTTTCCACAGAATTTTCCCTCTTGCTTTCGTCAAATACATTATTATAATTTGTTAGCTTATGTAGCTTTCTTGTTTTAATTTCCAATTCATACATTGTCTTCCCCGAATACTCGGTTAGTGCTTCTAAATATTTTTGATTAAGCAAAATTTTATTCTTTGCGTTTCTCTGACTAATGTAAATATAAGCTGTTGCAATTGCGAGGACAGCAGCAATCTGTGCTGTCATGAAAAGAGCATTAGTCAGATGCAGTGAGGTTTTTTGTTCTACTAATTCCTTTGGGATAGATGTAACCATAAGCCAGTCATTAATGCCCACGGGAGTGTAGTATGCATATCTGAGCTGGTTATTATATGTATATTTAATAAACCCGGACCTTTGTTCAGCAAAGGACTTTGTAAGCTGATCCTCTGTAGTTCCGTCATTAAAAGTAAATGAATCAGTGTCATTAAAGAAATTGCTTTTTTTTAAATTCAGTATGGCTTTATTGGTTATAGTGATATAATTTCCTTTCGAATCAATTAGCTGATAATAACCGCCGCTGTTTGAAAAAGTCTCATTGAAAATCATCAGTAAAGAATCTATTGTTATAGTACACTGCAGGGCAGCGGTGTGTGTTCCGTCTGCATTTATAACGGGAACTATTATATTGACAGATTGCGTTCTATTCGTAAGTGAAGTATCAACATAAACGAATGTTTCTCCTTTTTTAATTCTATCTAGATATTCAAATTCTGTGATATCCAGAGTGTCTCCGTCTGATGTATATGACTTTCCGTCTATTGTATCAATAGCAATTTGCTCATAGCCATCTGTTGCTGACACTTTTTGAAGCATTTCCATTGTACCAGGAGAATGATATTCAATTGAGTCCTGAAGCATTACAGCAATAACATTTAATGAATTAATGTATCTTTGAAAAGTCAGGTTAATTTCATCGGCATTGTGTTCAGTACTTGATATTAGTTTTTCTCTGGCTGCTTCGGTTTCAATTTTTGTCAAGTTTTTTATGTAATTTCCTATTGCACAAGAGACCCATATTACCATTATGACCGCACACAAAACAACCTTATATGATTTGTTGTATTTTAGGCTCATAATTCCTCCTTGGATTTGAATACGGATGAAATTACAATCATATTCTATTTAAATTTAAGCATAGATGAACTAATTTGTCAATTTAATAGGCATATTAGCATTAATAGAAAAATATTCCTAAATATTTAATGGTGTCTTTTAATTTTTGGCATAACAGCTGTTATATCCCTTTTTGTTATAGCTCCAGTAATCAGTAGTAATGAAACATATATAATGCAGAATATTAACATATTAAATAAAACCATATATACAGAAAGTGATTTTTCAAATGTAAGTGTTTTAACGGCAAAGAATGAAACACAAGTGCAAATTAACGGAACAAAAAAACTCTTTATAAATGAAAATCGTAAATTTATAAGTCTGTTTATATTATGTATTCCGAGCAGAACTATTGTTACAAGACTTATTGTTAGGCCTATAATGAATGCATCTGTGCCTATTATAGGCATAATGAAATAAATAAACGACAAATTGATGGCGGATGCAAGCAGACTTGTTTTGAATATAAAGTTATGGCATCCGAGACCATTTAATATACCTGCCATAGTAATTTGGAGATATAAAAACGGACAAATGACAGCTAGCTTTATAAGCGTATCTCCAAGTTCCTTTTTTGAATATACTATCTGGCAAATCTCATGCGGAAAAAGCATAAATATACCGGTAAAACACAGGCCTGTTACAATCGTGAATTTCAAGCTTTTTTCTGCAACATATGCCGATTTTGATATACTTCCTGTTGCCTGTGTTTCGCTTAATGCAGGAACCAGAGTTGTTGATATTGCCATAAGAAAAGAGCTTGGCAGCTGTATCAGAGGAAGTGCCATACCGGTAATATTGCCGAATGTGCTCATTGCTGCTTGGCTTGAAAGTCCGTATAACTGAAGTTTTTGAGGAATAAGGATGTTTTCTAGCGCTGAAAGCAAAGATGAACTTATTCTTGTTGCTGAAAGGGGAATTGCCATCGAAAGAATAAGTGCCGTACATTTTGCTGTTGATAAATCATCCGAATATGTATACTTTGCCTTTTTGGAAAATCCTTTATAGCATATTACAGTGAACAGACAAGAGATAGCCTCTCCGAGCAAAACGCCTGTTATTGCTGCTGCACAGCCATATTCCAGTCCTTTTTCTGCAAGTAAGGGAGAAAGAACTACAATAATAATAATTCTTACTGTCTGCTCAAGCACCTGTGAAAGTGCGGGAACAACATGCTGCTGCATGCCAAGAAAGTATCCTCTTAAACATGAACCTGCCGCCATGAATGGTACAGCAATTGCAAGTATTCTCATGGAGATGGCAGTACGGCTGTCTTTTATAATACTGACTGCGATGAAATCTGCGCCAAAGTACATTACTGTTGATACAATTATGCTTATAAGTATACATATGCAGACAGATACTTTTACTGTTTTAGAAATATTACCATAGTGTCTTTTAGCGTTTTCTTTTGCCGTAATTCTTGATATTGTTGTAGAAAAACCCGAACTTGTTATGCTCCAGCTAAGAATATATATAGGCATAACAAGCTGATAAAGTCCCATGCCTTCTATGCCTATTGCATTTGACATATATACACGGTTAAAAAAACCCATAAGTCTGGTTATTAAATTGGCGGCAGTTAAAATGGCTGCGCCTTTAATTATGTTTTTTTTGCTCATATAAAACTCCCAAAAGATGTTCATTATAAATGTATTTATGGTATAATACTTATATACCTGTTGAGTTTATTCAGTAAGATTAAAAGGGTGGATATATGTTTGACATTAATGAAGAGTTAAAAAAACTTCCTGATAAACCGGGAGTATATATAATGCACAATGCTGCCGATGAAATAATCTATGTAGGCAAAGCAATTAATCTTAAAAATAGAGTCAGGCAATATTTTCAAAACAATAAAAACAAGACCACAAAGGTAATAGCAATGGTATCTCATATTGCTTATTTTGAGTACATTGTTACGGACTCTGAGATGGAGGCACTTCTTCTTGAGTGCAATCTTATTAAGGAACACCGTCCTAAATATAATGTTATGCTTAAGGATGATAAAACATATCCTTATATAAAAGTGACACTTTATGAGGATTTTCCTCGTGTTTTTATAACCCGAAAGTATGTTAAGGATAAGAGTAGATATTTTGGACCAATAACAGATGCAACTGCAGCGAGGGAAACGGTTGATATACTACATAAGCTTTTTCCCATAAGAAAATGCAGGAAGAGTCTGCCGAGGGAAATAGGCAGGGAAAGGCCGTGTCTTAACTACCATATAGGTCAGTGCCTTGCTCCTTGTGACGGCCTTGTTACAAAAGATGAGTACAGAGAGGTTATTGATGAGGTAATTGCAGTACTTGAAGGAAAATATGATTATATAATTAAATACCTTGAAGGAATAATGAATTCCGCCTCAGAGGAATTAGATTTTGAGAAGGCAGCTGCAACAAGAGATAAGATACTTGGAGTTAAAAAGATAATGGAAAAGCAAAAGATTACAAACACCGGTATTGGTGACAGTGATGTAATAGCTTTTTCAAGGGCAATGGATGAGGCGCTTGTTCAGGTATTCTTTATTCGAGGCGGGAAACTTTCAGGAAGAGAGCATTTTCTTATTAATGCACCTGATTATATAGACAGAAACGGAATAATGACTGAGTTTGTAAAGCAGTTTTACAGCGGCACTGCATATATTCCAAGAGAGCTGATACTTGAAGAGGAACTTATTAAAGAAGAAGAACCGGTTATATTAGAACTGTTGGAAAAAATGCGTGGTTCAAAGGTAACTATTACTGTACCTCAAAAGGGTGAAAAACATAAAATGGTTCGTCTTGCGGCACAGAATGCATCAATAACATTTGAACGCATTGGTGAAAGAATTAAGAAGGATCAGCGTCAAACAATTGGTGCACTTGGAGAGCTTAGATCGGTACTGGGGCTTGAAAGTATACCCGAGAGAATTGAGGCATACGATATTTCAAATACTCAAGGCTTTGAATCTGTTGGTTCGATGGTTGTTTTTGAAAACGGCAGAGCAAAAAACAGCGATTACAGAAAATTTAAAATAAAGACTGTTATAGGCGCAAATGATTATGCCTCTATGGAAGAGGTAATAACAAGGCGATTACTTCATTCGATTAAGGATGAAAATGAAGCAAAAAGCTTTGCAAGGCTGCCCGATATAATATTGGTTGATGGCGGGAAAATACAAATATCAGCGGCGCTGAATGCAATGCAAAATGCCGGAATCAGTATACCTGTTTACGGTATGGTAAAGGATGACAGGCATAGAACAAGAGGGCTTCTTTATAATGATACTGAAATTGTGCTTCCTATAAATTCGGAAGGGTTTAAGTTAATTACTCGAATTCAGGATGAGGTTCATCGTTTCGCAATTGAATACCATAGAAAGTTAAGAAACGAGAGACAGATACACTCTGTTTTGGATGATATTGAAGGGATAGGATCTAAAAGAAGGAAGGCTCTTATGCAGCACTTTGGTGATATTGAAGCTGTTAAAAAAGCCGAAGTTGATGAATTGCTGGAAGTACCTGAGATGACAATAAAATCTGCTGAAAGTGTATATGCTTTTTTCCATTCTTACAGCGAATAGGAAAACTCCAAATGCTTGGCAGGGTAAAGGAGAATGAGAATGTCAGCTGAAACAACAATAACACTTGAGAAATTTGTAAGTGAGTTCGAACTGGAGAATCTTACGCCCGAAATAGGTTTAGAGGGCAGGACGCTTATGCAAAAGTATGTAAACAGACCTGCTCTTCAGCTTACCGGATTTTTTGACCATTTTGACAACACAAGAATCCAGATAATCGGCCGTATTGAACATACTTATATGAGAAGACAACCGGTGGAAACGAGAATGGAAATACTTGATAGGCTGTTTAGCTTTCAGATACCATGCATAGTGTTCTGCAGGTCATTGGAACCGTTTCCGCAAATGATGGAGATTGCAAAAAAATACTCGGTTCCTATTTTCGGGACATCTGATGGAGCTTCCGAGTTATATAGTGAGGCAACAAAATGGCTCAATACTGAGTTGGCGGAAAGAATTACTATGCACGGCGTTCTCGTTGATGTTAACGGTGTTGGGCTTCTTATTATCGGTGAAAGCGGAATCGGAAAGAGCGAGGCTGCATTGGAGCTTATTAAGCGTGGACACCGTCTTGTAGCCGATGATGCTGTTGAGATAAGAAGAATCTCTCATAAGGTTCTTATGGGAAGCTGTCCGGAATTGATTAGATATTTAATAGAATTAAGAGGTATAGGAATACTAGATGTGCATGAGCTTTTTGGTGCGGGCTCGGTTAAAGCAAATCAAAACATAGATATAGTAATAAAATTGGTCGCTTGGGACCAGAGTTATAACTATGACAGGCTTGGGATTGAAGAAGAATATATTGAAATACTTGGTAATAAAATAGTTTGCAAAACGATACCATTAAGGCCGGGCCGTAATGTTGCGGTTATTTGTGAATCTGCAGCAATTGACTACAGACAGAAAAGACTTGGATATGTTCCGTGCAAAAATATTGCAGAAAGACTTAATATATAATGAGGTAAACAATGAGTTATATTAAAGATTTGAGTGATTTATTTGGTGCAGTGCTTACTGATGAGCCAATGAGCCTTCATACTTCATTTAAAACAGGCGGGAATGCCGATGTGTTTGTAAAGGCAGATGATGGAGAAAAGATTGCAAAAGCAATAAAAATTCTTAAGGAGAATAATGTACCCTATTATATTATCGGAAATGGTTCAAACCTTCTTGTAAGAGATAAAGGAATAGATGGCGTTATTATTCAATTAGGCTCTCGTATGAACGAAATAACAGTTAAAGGCAACATAATATATGCTCAGGCGGGAGCAATGCTCTCAGCTTTATCTGCAGCAGCATGTGAGGGTTCTCTTACAGGGATTGAGTTTGCTTCCGGAATTCCCGGAACTGTTGGTGGAGCTGTATTTATGAATGCAGGTGCCTATGACGGAGAAATTAAGAACGTTATAGTTTTTGCTGATGTTATTGATGAAAGCGGCAATGTTGTAAGATTATCAAAAGATGAATTGGGTTTATCATACAGACATTCGGTCATAAGTGATATGAATATGGTTGTTATCGGAGCGTGTTTTGAACTTCAAGTTGGAGTAAAGGAAGAAATAATTGCTAAAATAATAGATTTTTCAGCAAGAAGACGAGATAAACAGCCTCTTAATTTTCCAAGTGCAGGGAGTACTTTTAAGCGTCCTGAAGGATATTTTGCCGCAAAACTTATTGAAGATTCGGGATTAAAAGGAAAACGAATAGGCGGAGCGCAGGTTTCCGAAAAACATGCAGGATTTATTGTAAACGTTGGCGGCGCAACAAGCAGTGACATTTTAAGGCTTATAGACTACTGCATAGAGATTGTGTATAATAAATTTAATGTGAAGCTTGAGCCTGAGGTTCAAATTATCGGCAGAGGATAATTTGAAAGCAATACAGGAAACATAAGCAACAAAAGTACCATAAGTGATATAAGTGATATAAGTGACATAATTGACATAATATAGGCAAATTAAAGCAAAAAGTCAGCGAAGGGGGAGATAGTATGAAATTTGTTATTGTTACGGGAATGTCTGGCGCAGGGAAGACAACAGTTTTAAAGTTCCTGGAGGATATAGGCTTTTTTTGTGTTGACAATCTTCCGCCTGCACTCATTACTAAGTTTTCTCAGCTTTGCTTTGAACAGGACGGTTCAATAGATAAGGTTGCTTTGGGAATAGATATACGAGGTGGAAAGCTTTTCCACGACCTGTTTAAAGGGCTTGAGGAATTAAAAAACGATGGCTATGATTACGAAATACTATATCTTGATTCTTCAGATGCTACTCTGATAAAACGATATAAGGAAACAAGACGTTCTCATCCTCTTTCTAAAGGAGGGTCTATTGAGACAGGAATAGGCAAGGAAAGATCAATGCTTATGGAAGTAAGAAAAAGAGCAACATATATTATTGATACAAGCAACATCCTTACAAGGGAATTAAGGGAACAGATTTATAAAATATTTAATGAAGACAACAAATTTGATAGTCTTATTATTAAAATTTGTTCTTTTGGTTACAAATATGGAATACCGATGGATTCCGATTTGGTTTTTGATGTAAGATTTTTGCCCAATCCTTACTATATTCAGGAGTTAAAAGAACTTACAGGGAATGATGATACAGTGGCATCATACGTAATGAGTTTTGAAGAAAGTAAAATCTTTCTTGATAAACTAACCGATATGCTTGAATTCTTGATACCTAAATATATTTCCGAGGGCAAAAACCAGCTTGTTATTTCTATAGGATGTACAGGTGGGAAGCATCGTTCGGTAACACTTGCAAATGAGCTTTATGCCAGACTTATGAAAAATCACAGTGTTATAATAGGTCATAATGATATTGAAAAGGATTCTAAGACCAAACGATTGTAGTAATAAAAATTGTTTTGTTTTCGATACAGTCAGGAGGGCGAAAATTTGTCATTTTCATATAATGTAAAAAGCGAGTTATCGCATCATTTTGGGAATGCAAGACATTGTAACATTGCTGAGCTTGCGGCAGTTTTAAATATGTGTGGACATATTGCATATAATCTAGAGAAAATTTGTGTAAAAATACAAACTGAAAATCCGGTCGCTGCCAGAAAGTACTTTACATTGCTCAAAAAAACTTTTAATATAGACAGTGAAGTGCTGATTAGGAGGAATAGTCAGCTTAAGAAAAACAGGGTCTATATGCTCTTTATAAATAATGATGAGCAAGCAAGAAAGATGCTTCAAGCATGTGGCATTCTCCGCCTTGAAAATGGCAGAGAGTCTGTAGGCAGAAATATTGACGAGCTTGTGGTCAACAGTATTTGCTGTAAAAGAGCATATATCAGAGGTGCATTTTTGGCATCCGGCTCCTTAGCGGATCCTGAAAAAATGTATCATCTTGAGTTTGCCTGTTTGGACAAGCTTTACAGCGAAAACCTGAGAGATTTAATAAATTCTTTTGGGCTTGATGCAAAAATCGTTCTACGCAAAGAGCATTTTATAGTCTATTTGAAAGAGGGAGAACAAATAGTAGATCTTCTGAATATTATGGAGGCTCATAAGGCACTTATGGATTTGGAGAACATTCGAATCCTTAAGGATATGAGAAATAATGTTAACAGAAAGGTCAACTGCGAAACTGCTAATCTTAATAAAACGGTAAATGCTGCTGTTAAGCAAACTGAGGATATAGAACTTATACTGAAAAAAATGGATTTATCGCAGCTACCGCAATCCCTTAGTAGTATTATAAACTTAAGAATGGATTATCCTGATGCCAGTCTGAGAGAACTAGGGCAGATGCTTGAACCCCCAGTAGGGAAATCAGGTGTCAATCACAGACTTAGAAAACTGGCGGAAATTGCGGATTCTTTAAGAGAGGAAATGGGTGAATAAATTGGTAAGTAAAACAATTAAGGTAAAAAATACTCTTGATACCAGGCAGGTTGCATATTTAGTTCAGTGTGCTGGTCAGTTTAAAAGCGATATTCGCATTGAAGAAGATGAAAAGAGAATTAATGCAAAAAGTATTATGGGAACTATTTCACTTGCAATAAAAGAAGATGACAACATTACGATAATTGCAGACGGCATTGATGAAGAAAAGGCAGTGGAGGAAATCAGCAAGATTTTAATATGATCTAATAAATCCAATGTACATATAAAAAAGAGAATGGACAAGTCCATTCTCTTTTTTATTGAGTTTGAATCATATAGTAAGATTTATTGAATATAGTAATATACTGTGTGTTATATAAAATTTTGTAATCAATATTATGTCAAACCTTGCTAGACTTTGGCGAAGGAATAATTAATCGGAGAAAATTATAGATGGTATAATCGAACTGTAAAAAATTTACAGGAGATAAAGCCATGAAAATAAAACAAACAGCATTAATTGTTATAATCATACCCTTCCTTACTCTGACAGTCGATGGGCAAAGTCTTGAACAGTATAAGACACAATATAATCAGATTCAGGATAGCGAAGAAACAAAAAGAGCAATGCTTGAGGTTAATTATGATACTCAAGATGAATTAAAGCAGCAGATATCCGAACTTGATGCCCAATTATCAGAAGCGACTGTCAATCTTGATAAAATAGATGAGAGCATGATGAAGGTAATTATTAAAATAAACAATGCTCAAGAAGAATATGATGATGCGGCTAAGAAAAGGGAAGAGCAGTATGAGAGAGCATCTGTGCGAATAAGGTATATATATGAAAACGGTGACACTGATTATTTAGGTGTGCTTTTAAGATCAGGTAATATTTCTGATTATCTTGTTGAGAGGCAATATATCAGTGATATAATGGAATACGATTCAAATTTGCTCCATGAACTTGAAGAAACTGAAAAATTTATGAAACAGAAGCTTGATGAAATTACGGCAGGTGAAGAGGCAAAGGAAGCACTTGAGAATTTCCGTACTGAAACAGAATTAAAAATGACAGTTATGCACGAGGAAAAAAATAATCTGTTGGAACAATATAGACAGGATGCAGATGCAATGGAAAATGACTTGTCGGAGTTAGTGGCAGCAAGTGATAAGGTATACGATATAATAACAAACATGGAGGAAAATATAGATTTTGTTAATACATACACCGGAGGCAAGCTTGAATGGCCTGTTGAGGGCAGATATTATGTTAGCAGTGATTATTGTGGAAGAATAAGTCCGGTTGGAAACGGATATGAGTTTCATACGGGTTTGGATATACCGGCACCGGAGGGTTATGATATAGAAGCAGCCGAGGGCGGAGTCGTTACATCAGCTGAGTTGATAGACGGCTACGGAGAAACGATTATTATAAATCATGGTGATGGATTATCAACTTTATATGGTCATATTTCAAAAATGTTGGTTTCAGAGGGGGATACAGTTGAGAGAGGACAAGTGATTGCTTTATGCGGGGCAACAGGCAATGCAACAGGGAATCATCTGCACTTTGAAGTGCGAGTAAATGGTGAACATATAAATCCTTGGGAATATTTAGAGAGAAAATCAGAATAAATATAAAGTTTATATATTAATGCTTCCTGTCAAATTAAATGTTAAGTTTTTTTAGTATTTTATGAAAAAAATGTAAAAAGTCATTGGGTATGATGTATGTTATATGATATAATGCATTTGATAGGAAAAGAATTTCTGGAGTGTGGTTGTTTTGAACAGAGAAATAATTAATTGGAAAGAGCTTCTTTATCCATACGAGCAAACCGTTGAGGAACTTTTGCTTAAATTTAATTATATTAAAAAAGAATATCTTCGTCTCGGGTTGTATTCGCCAATAGAGGACGTTGACGGAAGGGTAAAGTCGGCTGCCAGTATTATTGAAAAGGCTAGCAGAAAAGGCATACCAAGAAATCGCATAGAGGAAGATGTAGAAGATATTGCAGGGATAAGGCTGATATGTCAGTTTGTTGAAGATATTCCCAAAATAATAGATATTATACGCAAAAGGAACGGTCATGATATTGAAATAGTAGAGGAAAGAGACTACATAACCAATAAGAAAGAGAGCGGCTACAGAAGCTATCATATAATAATAAGATATGCTCTTAACACAGCATTTGGTTTTAAAAAAATTCTGGCTGAAATACAAATAAGAACACTGGCGATGAACTTTTGGGCTGTAACTGAGCATGAGCTTAATTATAAATACAGCGGAAACCTTCCTGACGAGCTTAAAGCCCGTTTAAAGGCATGCGCAGAAGCGTCTTATAATTTGGATGAGGAAATGTCCACAATTCGAGAGGAGCTTATGCAGGCGGAAATAATGAGTGAGCTTAAATCTAATCTGGTTAACAATATATTGGACAACATACAAAATCTTTATTTTAAACTTCATATTGATGAAGCGGACAGTATAAATCGCAGGTTCATAGATTTGTATGAGGATGGAGATATAAACAAACTTAAGGATTTCAATGAACAGCTTAATATTGTTGCAGAAATGTACAGAGTATGATAAAAATAAAAGCTGATTATTAATAATCAGCTTTTTGTATATATAATTTTTTTGTTTAGGTTACTTTCAATCGCATTTAAGATTTCTTCTGATTTTTCACTAGGAAGTTTCACTTTAATGCAATTTATAGGTTTTGTTATAGGTATTTTCACTTTATAATACACGATCAAATATTTATTATCAAATTCAACTCTATCTATATCATTCCAAAGATATATTCCCAAATTTGTTAACGAGATTCCTTTATGAGTAATTTGGTTTTCTATTAAAGACATGAACAATAAAGAAAAACAAAGGGTAGTAATTACTATTGAATTCATAATGAAAATTAAATCAAGTGATCTATTAATGAAAAAATAGATAGTATAACCCCAAAGAGCGGCTAGTGATGTAATGTTGATTATTTTATGAATATATGAATACCTAAATGTAAGTACAGGGTTATCAAGCATTCTGTAAGTATTTATGTTGCTTATTATATGTTCTAACAATATAATCATAACAATAAGCCTGAACACAAATGAGAATAATATAAAGCAGCACCTCCGATAAAATGATTTTACAACAACTTAATGTATTGGTCAATGATACTTGTATTGATTTAGCACATTTTCCCATGGGAGTGAATTGAATGGCATTATTTGCAATTTCTGATTTACATTTTGGAACCGGAATTAATAAAACGATGGATGTTTTCGGTTACAAGTGGGTAAATCATGTTGAAAAAACAATTGAAAACTGGAAAGACACTGTTACAACAGATGATACTGTTATTATTCCCGGTGACATCAGTTGGGGCAATAATCTTGATGAAGCAAAAAGTGATTTGGATTTAATTGACTCTCTGCCTGGAAGAAAAATAATGCTGATGGGTAACCATGACTATTGGTGGCAATCACTGAGTAAGGTATGTGCTGCGTATCCTAATATTTTATTTTTACAAAATAATTATTATATGTACGAAGATATGGCAATTTGCGGGACTAGAGGATGGGTATGTCCAAACAGTGTTAAATTTACCAAGGAAGATGAAAAAGTATATAACAGAGAGCAACTAAGACTAAAACTTTCTCTGGATGCTGCAATAAAGTCTGGACATGGTGAAAAAATAATGGTTGTATTTCACTATCCGCCTGTAAACGAAAACCATGACCGTTCTGGTTTTATTAATATTCTTGAACAGTACAGTGAGGTAAAAAAGGTGATTTATGGCCATATTCATGGAATTTCCAGTGATTCTGAGATATTCGAAGGATTACATAACGGGATTGATTATAGTCTTGTTTCGTCTGATTTTTTGAACTTTAAGCCAATAACAATAGAAATTTAAAACGGTATCCTAATGAGTATTATACTTAATGGGATACCGTTTTTTATGTACTTTATTTACAATATATCAAAATTTGAAAGCGGATTTATTTGCATCAGATCTCATCATATTATCTAATTCATCCGCAAGATGAACAATTTTTTGAACTGTAATTGCAACTTCTTCCACTTCTCTTGATTGAGCTTGTGTTGTATCTAATGCAATTAGTGAATGATTTATTGTTGAATCAATAGAAGATTTAATTTGTCCAGTTAATTGCATAATTTGATTGGCAATTTCTTTTGAATATTCAGATAATGCTTGTATTTCTCTTGCAACAACTGCAAATCCCTTCCCAGCTTGTCCGGCATGTGCAGCTTCAACAGAGGAGTTGATACCAAGAATTTTTGTGTTTGTTGCCATTTTATTAATGGACTTCAAAATTTTGTTAATCTCTTCATTGAATTTACCAACTTGGCTAATTTCATGATTCAATTTTTGCTGCTGTTCTGTGACACTTTGAGCAGAAGTTGCAAGCTCTTCTAAAGTTGCAGATATTTCGACAAATTTATTTGCAAGTTGTCTGGCTATTGCTTCCAATTTTATTCTGGCGAATCCATTTTTGGCAAGTGAGTTTACGACGATAAATAGAACTTCTGCAGCTGCATTGATGTTTTTCGTTTGAGCAATTGTAATATTATTAGCCGCAGCCACTAATCCATTTTCACTTGTTGCAATTTCTTGTGCAACTTTACGGAAGGAGTCGGCTTGTGGTTCTGTATTCAGAATCTGACCACCTAGTACAGTACCTAAGAGTTCATTGTTAATAATAATAGGAGCGGCAAAATCAATTAGCCCTGCATGACATTGTCCAATATATGGTCTTCCGGTACGGGCTGCCTCTACGCCCATTCTATGATGTGAATCAGCACACCTTTGCTGTCCTATTCTAGATTTATTAACAAATTCATTACAAAATCTGGTGTATGAACTGGGTTTTGTAACAGGATTTCCTTTCCTATCAACAGTAACGCTGGCGCAATTCATTCCTATAGCAAAATTATCCTGAAATTTTTGCAGCTGCGAAATATCAACAACGTCACTTATCTCTAGCAAATTCATATCAATATTACCATCGTCCAACAATTTGATCATGATATCATCCCCTTTACCTTGATTTTATAATTATACCATATGTTTATTAATTGATGCCATATTTTGTCGAAAAAACTAAATTAACTTTACAGTATATGCAAAAAAAGAACAGCCACTTTGGTAGCTGTTCAGAACGTATAAAGTATTCAGTAATACCGATAAATAAAGACAAATAAGTATTATTCTTCGTAATTAAAAACGGCAAATTTAATCTTATCAAGGAGTTCATCCCTATCAAATTCGTCAAGATCCATTTCTGCTGTAATCTGCTCAAATTCGTCGTCTTGAGCAACATAGGAAGCTTCAAAAGGACATGCTATGTCATCATCAAAAATTATTTCACCTTCGATGTCCCATACATCTTCAGATTTATCAATACTGATAATACAAACTTCATCAATTGAAATCATTACTACACCCTTTTCTTTTTTTTACTGTTTTTAGTTTTTTTGACAGAATAACCAAAACTTCCTATTGATTTTCCTAGACCAAAATACTCGCCGTGAGAATAACAGATTGGCTTGGTTTTTTCAAAATGGAATTTTCCTCTTTCGTCAAAGAAGTTTTTATCTACCGAAACCGAAACGACCTCGGCAATAAAAATGTCATGTGAACCGCCTGTTTTGATTACGTCTTTTACAATGCACTCAATATTTACTGGGCTTTCATCAATAGACGGCGCTGAAACCTTGAGGCTCTTTGCAGCCGTAAGTCCGGTTTCCTTGAACTTATCAACATCTTTTCCGCTTCTAACTCCGCAGTAGTCTGTTGCATATGCAAGCTGCTCGGTAGTAAGATTAATAACAAATTCACCGCTTTTTTTGATTATATCATAGGAAAAACGCTCTGGTCTGACCGAGATGTAGGTCATTGCGGGGGATGTGCAAAGAGTTCCGCACCATGCAATTGTAATGATGTTTGGTTTATCCATTGTTCCGCATGAAATCATCACGGCAGGTACGGGGTAAAGCAGTGTTCCGGGTTTCCAAATTTCTTTCGACATCCTGTTTCTCCCTTTCACTATAATATTATGAATACGAAAAATATAATATACTAGCACTTGGGAATTGTAAATTGGTATTTGTAACAATTTTAATGGTTGTAATAATGCAAAAAATCTAGTAACATTATTAAAGATTAATAAAAATGAAAATGTCAAGCGAAAAGGTGAAATATTTATGGATATGCCTGAGAAATATATTTCGAAAATGAAAGACCTTCTTAAAGATGAATTTGAAGGCTATCTTGCTTCGTTTTTGGATGAAAGGCTATATGGAATTAGAGTAAATACATTGAAAATGGATGTAAATGAATTTTGCAATAAAGGTCTTTATGATATTACACCAATAAAATGGTGCGATGAGGGATTTTATTATAATGGTGCAAATGCAAGACCGTCAAAAAGTCCGTATTACCATGCAGGACTATACTATCTTCAAGAACCAAGTGCTATGTCAACTGCTTCTGTGGCTGATATTAAGCCTGGAGATCGTGTGCTTGATGTATGTGCAGCTCCCGGCGGAAAAAGCACACAGGCAGGTGCAAAGCTTAAAGGCGATGGTATACTTGTTACAAATGATATAAGTACTTCAAGAACAAAGGCACTGCTCAAAAATATCGAATTATTTGGCATTACAAATGCTGTTATACTTAATGAGTCACCTGATAAGATTGCTGATAGGTTTCCTAATTTCTTTGATAAGATTATAATTGATGCACCATGCAGCGGAGAGGGTATGTTCAGGAAGGACCCTGATATTATAAAAGCTTGGGGCGAAAGCATGACTGAATTTTGTGTTTCAGCACAAAAAGAGATATTGGAGGCATGTGCAAGAGCTGTCTGTGACGGAGGATATATTATTTATTCAACATGTACTTTTGACCCTGCTGAAAATGAAAACCAAATAGATGCCTTTCTAAGCCGTCACAGTGAGTTTGAATTATGTGAGATTCCTAAAGAGCTTGGATTATCAAACGGACATCCCGAATGGTGCGAAAGCAGAAACCCTGAGTTAATAAAATGCGGACGATTATGGCCGCATAAAATAAAAGGTGAAGGCCATTTTGTTGCTAAACTCCGCAAAAAGGACAATGGCAACAGAACCGTATTTGAAAGTACACCCAAAAAGAAAATAGACGGTTTAGAGTACTTTGATGAGTTTATCAGAGAAAATATAAAAATAGAATTTAACGGAGATTTTGAGGCTTTTAGAGAAAGACTCTATTTGCTGCCTAAGGGTATGCCTACGTTAAGTGGCCTGAGAACTGTAAGGAACGGATGGCACTTGGGTGATATTAAGAAAAAGCGTTTTGAGCCGTCACAGGCATTTGCAATGGGTCTTAAGAGAGATAATGTAAGACTGACAGAAGAACTCAGTGATTACGATACAGCAGTAAAATACCTTAAGGGAGAAACACTTGAAACCAATCTTGATGAGGACGGTTGGGTGCTTGTTACATTTGACGGGTTAACCCTTGGTTGGGCAAAAAGTCAGAATGGCAGACTTAAAAACAAGTATTTTCCCGGATGGAAATGGGAATAGGAAAGAGGAAACGCTATGCCATTTTTACCTGTTACAATTGAAGAAATGAAAGAGAGAGGTTGGGACAGGCCTGATTTTGTTTATGTGTGCGGTGATGCATATGTAGACCATTCATCCTTTGGTGCAGCTATCATTTGCCGTATGCTTGAGCATTACGGTTATAAGGTTTGCATGATTGCCCAGCCGGACTGGCACAGCACAGAGGACTTTACGCGATTTGGTGAGCCGAGGCTTGCTTTTCTTGTGAGTGCAGGAAATATAGATTCTATGGTAAATCACTATACTGTCGCAAAAAAACACCGTTCAAAGGATGTATATTCTCCGGGAGGAGAGGCAGGACACAGACCTGACAGAGCAACAATTGTTTATTGCAATAAAATCAGAGAGGTTTATAAAAATACACCAGTTGTAATAGGTGGAATTGAAGCAAGTCTCAGAAGGCTTTCACACTATGATTATTGGGACAATAAGGTTAGACGTTCAATACTGCTTGATTCAGCGGCGGATTTACTTCTGTATGGAATGGGTGAGCATCAGATAATAGAATTGGCGGAAGCACTAGACAGCGGAATTCCCATAGAAGAAATAACTTTTTTAAGGGGTTCTGTATATAAGACAAGGGACAGGGACAGAATTGGTGACTGTGTATGGCTTCCTGCTTATGATGAAATAGTTTCTGATAAAAATAAATATACAGAAAGTTTTATGATTCAGTATAAAAATACCGATGCTGTTACCTCGAGAACACTTGCAGAGGAATACAGGGAGGGCATTGTTGTGCAGAATGCACCTTCAGCACCTTTGTCAAGTAGTGAACTTGATACGGTTTATTCACTCCCTTATATGAGGACATATCATCCAATGTATGAAAAAATGGGAGGTATCCCTGCAATTGAGGAAATAAAATTCAGTATTTCTGCAAACAGAGGATGTTTTGGAAACTGCAATTTTTGTGCAATTGCTTTTCATCAGGGCAGAACTGTAAGCGCAAGAAGTGACGAGTCAATCATTGAAGAAGCCATTGCAATGACAAAAGAAAAGGATTTTAAGGGGTATATTCACGACGTTGGAGGACCTACTGCAAACTTCATGCGTACTTCCTGCGAAAAACAGAAGAAGTTTGGCGTATGTCAGGATAAGCAGTGCCTATTTCCTCAAAAGTGTCCAAACCTTATTGTTGACCATAAAAGATATTTAAAGCTATTAAGAAAGTTAAGAGAAATTCCAAGGGTGAAAAAGGTGTTCATACGTTCAGGCATACGTTATGATTATCTTATCTACGATAAAGACGAAAGCTTTTTTAATGAGCTTTGCAAATACCATATAAGCGGACAGCTTAGGGTCGCACCTGAGCATGTGTCTGACCGAGTGCTTGAAAAAATGGGTAAACCACCAAGAGAGGTATATGACAGCTTTGTTAAAAAATTTAATGAAATAAATAAAAAAAGCGGGCTTGACCAATATTGCATCCCTTATCTTATATCAAGTCACCCAGGAAGTGACCTTAGTGCGGCAATTGAGCTTGCGGAGTACCTTCGAGATATAGGACATATGCCTGAGCAGGTGCAGGATTTTTATCCAACGCCAGGTACGTTGTCTACATGTATGTACTATACGGAAATAGACCCAAGAACAGATAAAAGTGTATATGTACCCAAAAATCCGCATGAAAAGGCTATGCAGAGGGCGCTTATGCAATACCGTATGCCTGTTAATTATGATTTGGTGAGGGAAGCACTTTTAAAGGCTCACAGAGCCGATTTAATTGGGTATACTCCGCACTGCCTTATAAGACCAGAAAAAACAAAAATAAACGATAAGGTCGGTTTGAAGGTATTTAATAATACTTCAAAAGCTTCTCAGGGAAAAGATGTACAAAAGAAGAAAGCAATAAGAAATGTTCACAAAAAATCCAGGTGACGGGCATTTGTCCAAGCGGCATTGACAAACAAAGTGGTATTATTTATAATCAGAATAATCTTTGAATTGAAGGGTGAGCATAATGACAAATGTGACATATATCGGTACCAGAGATAAAAATATAAAGTTAACGGCTTCAGAGGCTATTTTAAAGGGTATTTGTCCCGACGGAGGACTTTTCATTCCTGATGAAATGCCAAAGATGGAGAAAAGCCTCGATGAACTTGCAAAGATGGATTACAGAGACCTTGCTTATGAGGTAATGAGTCTTTTCTTTACAGACTTTACAGAGGACGAGCTCCGTTACTGCATAAACAGTGCGTATGATGATAAATTTGATACAAAGGAAATCGCTCCTGTGGTTGAAAAGGACGGTTTATATTTTCTTGAGCTTTTCCATGGCAAAACAATTGCATTCAAAGATATGGCCCTTTCAATTTTACCTTATCTTATGAAAACATCTGCCAAAAAGAATGATACACATAAGGAAATCGTTATTCTTACGGCGACATCTGGAGATACAGGAAAGGCAGCGCTTGAAGGCTTTGCAGATGTTGAGGGTACGAGAATTATTGTGTTTTATCCAGAAGGCGGCGTAAGTCCCGTTCAGAGACGCCAGATGGTAACTCAAAAGGGTAAAAATGTTTGTGTTGCCGGAATAACAGGCAACTTTGATGATGCCCAGAGTGCTGTTAAGTCAATATTCACGGATGAACAGATGATAAAGGATCTTGACGCCAAGGGCTTTGTGTTTTCATCAGCTAATTCAATAAACATAGGCAGACTTATACCTCAGGTTGCATATTACTGGTATGCATATTGCCAGCTTATTAAAAAAGGCAGAATTCAATCGGGAGATCTGATTAATTTCACAGTGCCGACAGGTAATTTTGGAAATATTTTGGCCGGCTATTTTGCGAAAAAAATGGGTCTACCTGTAAATAAATTCATATGTGCATCTAACAGCAACAAAGTTTTATATGATTTCTTTAAAACAGGCACATATAATAAAAATCGTGAATTTATTCTTACGACAAGCCCTTCTATGGATATTCTCATTTCAAGCAACCTTGAAAGACTGGTATGTATGCTCACTTCACAGGGAGAAACAGCTAAGCTTATGAAGTCGCTTTCAGAAAATGGTGAATATACAATTACCGCAAAGGCTGAAGATATTATAGGCGAGTTTTCAGACGAAGAAGAGACAGCAACTGCAATAAGAACAATGTATACTAATGCAGAATATGTGCTTGATACTCATACAGCGGTTGCTTATGCTGCATATGATAAGTATGTTAAGGAAACAGGCGATAATACTCCGACTATAATTATTTCGACAGCAAGCCCTTATAAATTTGCAAAGGATGTCTGCGTTGCCATTGATGACAAGTATAAGGATAGAGACCCCTTTGAGCTTATGGATGAGCTTGAAAAAATAAGTGGAGTTAAAATTCCTGCTCCTGTAAAAGATATTGAAAAAAGAGAAATATTACACAGCAATCTTTGTGAGAGAGAAAAGATAAAAGATTTTGTTAAAGAAGTTCTTGAATAATTTTTGATAAACCGGTCGGTATATGGTGTGAATTGTATTCCGACCTTTCGATTTGTCGATAAAAGTTTAGACAAATGGAGGGTTAGTATGGGACACTTCGGTTTTTCTTACATAGGGTTAATATTTTTGATTATGTTGACTGTTCCCAACCTAATATGGACAAAAAATCAGCCTGTGGGATATGATTTTCACAATGAGAATAAAGTACTTCTTGCCTTTGAACGTGCAGGACAGGTTTGTGTAACGAGTACAGCACTTGTATTTTCAGATTTTAACTTATATGGATGGTCAGCATGGTCTTTCTGGCTTGCTGCAGCAGTTATTTTAATGATATTATATGAATGTTGGTGGGTAAGGTATTTTAGGAGCAGCAAAACATTGCATGATTTTTACAGCAGCTTTTTGGGCATTCCTGTTGCGGGTGCAACATTGCCTGTGATTGCTTTTTTATTTCTTGGCATTTATGGCAGGGTAATTTGGCTTATATTATCGGTCATTGTTTTGGGAATAGGTCATATCGGAATTCACATTCAGCACTTGAAAGAAATTAATGAATAACTAGCAGCTGCCATTTTAAATAATGACAGCTGTTTTTATGTTGAAAAAACGAACAAATTTTCGTTGTATTTACTGTGTGCATTAGCTATAATAGATTTTAAGGATTGAAATAATTATTTTGAAAGGATATTCAGATGATATCTTATATAAAAGGTGAAATTGAATACAGTGAAGGTGACATCATTGTTGTTGAAAATAACGGCATAGGATATGAGATAACAGTACCGTCATTTTCTGCTCAAAAACTGCTTTCTCAAAAGGGAGAAGTAATTGTATATACTTATATGAGTGTCAGGGAGGACGGAATTTCTCTTTTTGGTTTTGCGAGCAAGGAAGAAAGAATGCTTTATCAAAAGCTTATTTCTGTATCAGGAATAGGTCCAAAGGCGGCAGTAAGTATATTGTCGGTTATGACACCTGCTGAACTCATTACGGCAATTGTTTCATCAGATGCAGCTTCAATATCAAGGGCACAGGGGATAGGCAAAAAAACTGCCCAAAGGGTTATACTTGACTTGAAGGATAAAATAGGAAATGGCGATATTACTAATATATTTGATATAGGTTCGGATATAGTGCTTAATGCTGTGCCTGCAGGTGATGAAAGAAGTGAAGCGGTTGAAGCGCTTGTTTCCCTTGGGTATTCCAGAAGTGAGGCACTTAAGGCTGTAAGCAGGGTATATATTGAGGGAATGAATGTGCAGAAGCTGTTATCGGCAGCACTGAAGGAAATAAGTAAATTGTAATACTAATGAGAACGGAGCCATTTTTATGGAAAAAAGAATTATTACAACAGCGGTCAGTGAATTTGACAGTGATATAGAGCTTAATCTTCGCCCTGACAGCATTGAAAGCTATATTGGGCAGGATAAAGTAAAAAATAATTTAAAAATATTTATCGAGGCGGCAAAAAAAAGGGGAGAGCCTCTTGACCATGTTCTTCTTTATGGCCCTCCGGGACTTGGAAAAACAACTCTTTCAAATATAATTGCTTACGAGATGGGTGCAGGAATTAAAACAACATCAGGTCCTGCAATTGAACGCCCCGGGGATATGGCGGCTATTTTAAACAGCCTTAATGAAGGTGATATTCTTTTTGTTGACGAAATTCACAGACTAAACAGGATAATTGAGGAAATATTGTATCCGGCAATGGAGGACTTTGTTATTGATATTGTAATAGGCAAAGGTTCCGGAGCTAGAAGTGTTCGTCTGGAACTTCCGAAGTTTACGCTTATTGGAGCAACAACCAGAATAGGTTTACTTACTGCACCTTTAAGGGATAGATTTGGTGTTGTAAATCATCTTGAGCCATATAATACTGCGGATTTGTCTAAAATTGTAATCCGTTCCGCAGGGGTGCTAAATACTGAAATTGACAGCGGCGGTGCTGCTGAAATAGCACGCCGTTCAAGAGGCACACCCAGAATAGCAAACAGATTGCTTAAAAGAGTTCGAGATTTCGCTCAGGTTAAATATGATGGACTTATTACTTGTGATATAGCCGCAGAGGCGCTTGATATGCTGGAAGTAGACAAGGCTGGTCTTGATGTTACGGATAGAAAGATTCTGCTGACATTAATAGATAAGTTCGGCGGAGGCCCTGTCGGACTTGATACAATAGGTGCTGCTGTTAATGAAGAATCTGAAACAATAGAGGATGTTATAGAGCCGTACCTTATACAGCTAGGATATATTAAAAGAACTCCGAGAGGACGTGTTGTTACTGCCGGTGGATATGCTCATTTTGGTTTGAAACCGCCTGCAGGCAGTGACGCCTCGGAACAGCTGCAACTTGATATACCCTGATATATCTTATATATCATAATAGATTCTATATATAAAGAAAAAATCCAATTTTCCTCAGGGAAAATTGGATTTGGTTTATTAACGAGAAGCTCTTTCAATGCAGCTGTTAGCCGCGGCAATAATAAGTTCACCTGTAACTGCGTAATCAGATGCAGGGGCAATACCGTCAGTGGATTGTCCATCCACTATTTGAGCACATATTTCGTCAGCTGTGGTTTGAGCTAGTGGATAAAATACTGACAATGTGTCAGAAGTGGGGATGAATGTTGCATCTTTTATTTTTGTCTCACTAAAGGTAAGGCTTACAGCAGCAGTTTGGTCACCCATAGTTATGTTGGTTGTATATGTACCCGATTTATATTTTGCATCGGCACTTTTAGGCACAAGTATTATAATAAGCATTATAATAATGATTGCACCTATTACGGCAAAAAGGACTGTTTTTATCAGTTCCTTCAATTTTATTACCATGAACTTTGTTTTGCCCATCTCTCTGATTCCCTCCAGGGGTGTTTTTATATATATTTATTTTCAATGCTTTGATTTTATACATGACAAGGTGGTTTTTATATGGGTTTAAGACTAATTATAGGAAGAAGCGGAAGCGGAAAGACTAGATTGTGCCTTGATGAAATAAATAGAAAACAAAAAAACAACAAAAGACTCATTTATATTGTTCCTGAACAGTATTCACTGCAGGCAGAAAGAGAGCTTGTAGGCGCAACAGGAGGCATTCTCTCTGCTGTTGTTTTAAGCTTTAGGCGTCTTGCGGAAAATATATTCTCGGAATGCGGAGTATCATTTGATAAACAGCTTACAGATATGGGTAAGCTTATGATTTTAAGAAGAATACTTATGCACAACAAAAGCAAATTTAAATATTTTGGTGTTGTTTGTGACAGACAGGGGTTTGTTGACAGAATTTCACAGGCACTGACTGAGTTCTTTGCAGGAGGAATAACAATTGAAGATTTAAAACAGTATGCAGAAAGCTTTGATGAGGAAAGTGCTCTTCGAAATAAGCTTAACGATATGGCACTTATATATTCTGAATACTGTGAGTTTATAAAAAGAGAGTATATAACTGCGGATGATATATTAACTATTGCATCAGACAAAATGTCAGCAGCTGAATATATTAAGGGTGCAGAAGTATGGCTTGATGGTTTTTATGGTTTTACATATCAGGAGTATCAGATAATTGGTCGCTTATTGTCGTCCTGCAGAAGAGTTAATGTAACATTGACTATGGATGCTAAGAGCGCCGAAAGCAGTAGGCTGACTATGGAGAACAGCTTTTATGAACCATGGGACACAATGCAAAGACTAAAAAAGATTTGCCTTGATGGTGGATATTCCGTTGAAAAAAATGTACATATGAATGACATATATCGTTTCAAATCCGAAGGAATGAAGCACGTTGAAAGTGAGTACTTCGGTTTCAGAGTAAACAAAAACAAGAATGATAGTACAGGTGTAAAACTTTTTACAGCACTAAATGCAAACGAGGAAATTAATATGTGTGCCTCAGAGATAATTCACCTTGTCCGTGACAAGGGACTTAGGTACAGAGATATTGCGCTGACAGCGAGAGAACTTAGTGACTATGAGGAAAATGTACGGCTTGTTTTTTCACATTATGGAATACCTTTTTTTATGGACAGCAAGCGTTCAATAATGGGACATCCGTGTACCGAATTTGTTCGTGCTGTTGTGGAAATGACTGCTGATAATATATCTTATGAATCTGTTTTCAGATGCCTTAAGACTGAACTGACTTCTTTAAAACGAGAGGACAGAGATGTTTTGGAGAACTATGTTCTTAGGTTTGGCATTAAGGGAGATACTTGGATAAACACACACTGGCAGTGGGGATTCGAAAATGAAGATACAACTGAAAAAGAGAATAGAATAAATGACTTAAGAGAAGCGGCTATTGAGCCTTTTGTGGATTTTTATGAAAAATTCAAATCCGGAAAGCATCTTATAAAGGATATAACAATAAGCCTTTATGATACTATGGAAAAACTGGGTATTGCTGAACGGCTTGGAGAAAGAGCCGAAAAGGATGAAGCAGATGGAAATAATATGAAGGCGCAAGAGCATATTAGATGTTTTGAACTTATGGGAGAGCTTTTTGAAAATATGGTTCAGCTTTTAGGCGACGATATGGTTACAATGAGGGAGTACGGTCAAATACTTGAGTCGGGCTTATCTGAACTTAAAATGGGTATTATCCCTGAGTGTGTTGACAGCGTTACAATCGGAGATATTGAGCGTACAAGGCTTCCTGAGATAAAGGCGTTGTTTATTGTAGGTGTTAATGAGGGAGTACTTCCATCAAGCGATACAGATGTAAAGGGAATTTTGAGTGAAAGAGAACGAATTAAAATGGAAAATGCAGGCGCTGAGCTTTCGCATAGCGGTGCAAGGCTTGCTTTTGAGGAACAATATCTTATTTATATGGGTATAACTAAGCCGTCTGAATATCTGTATATATGCAGAAACAGAACAGACAGCAGCGGCAGACAAACACGGCCCTCATCAGTAATAACCAGATTTGAAAATATATTTGGGAATATAGAACATGAGGAACATAATTATAAATCTTTAAAGGTAATTGACAGACCAATTCCTGTGCTTCACAAACTTGGTGAGCATATGACAGAAGGCAGGTATGAATCCGTACTTTGGAAAGAAACCGCTCAATGGCTTATTGATAACAATAGATATAAGAATAGGGCAATTATGCTTGAAAGCGGCGCTGAATTTGATAATAATGAAAAAAACCTGAGTAAGAAAAACATTGATATGTTATTGGGCGAAAATATTCGGACAAGTGTTTCTAGGCTGGAAACATATTCTGCGTGTCCGTTTTACTATTATTCAAGATACTCATTAAAGGCAAAACCAAGAAAAATATTTGAAATCCAGACGCCGGATTTGGGTTCACTGTTTCATAGTGTATTGGAAAGATTCACACAAACAATGAAGGAAAGAGGCCTTTCATGGAAGACTGTTTCTGAAGCGGAAGCAAAAGAAATTACAGAGTCTGCAATTGATGAGCTTGCTCCGAATATTGGAAATCGTGTACTTTTGAGTACAGCGGCACACTCATATCTAATTAAAAGAATAAAAAGAGTCACAAAGCGAGCGGTTTCAGTTTTGAGAAGGCATATGCAGCATGGCCAGTTTGAAACGATAGGCTGCGAGGTTGGCTTTGGGTTTGAAGACGGAGACCTTCCACCTATAGAAATAACAATGCCCGATAAAAGGAACATAGTACTAAGCGGAAAAATTGACAGGGTAGATATGTATAGTGTTGATGGAAACAGTTATATTAAGATAATTGACTATAAATCGGGGAAAAAGGAGTTCAGCCTCTCTAATATTTATTATGGACTTCAGTTACAGCTTTTATTATATATGGATGCTTTCATAAAAACAGGTAAGGTTATTACGATTGATGAACCTCAGGTTGGCGGAGTGTTCTATTTCAGAGTAATGGATCCCGTAATAAAGTCATCTGAGTTAAATGGCACAGATCCGGAACAGGCTTTGTTTAAACAATTTTGTATGAGCGGTCTAGTCTGTGATGAGGAAGAGGTTATAAGGGCTCTTGATGACACTTTTAATAATACCGAAGGCAAAATGGGATCAGAAATAATCAATGTATCAAGAAACAGGGATGGTATAATAACAGGCTCAGCCGTAAGTAGGTATAAATATGATAAACTGATGGAGTTTGCAATGAATAAGGCGGAAAAAATAGGTGAGGGTATAGCTGACGGCGATGTAAGTATAAAGCCTGTTGTTAATAAAGGTTCATCACCTTGTGACTATTGCGAGTATGTATCTGTATGCTGTTTCGATAGCAGAACAGGAAATTTAAAAAACAAGCTGCAGAATTTGTCGTCTAATGATGTTTGGGAAAAAATATTGTCAGGCAATAACAATAGTATTTGACTTTAAATTATTTATTAATATTGTTGATTGGCTAATTTGTATATATTTTGACAATTTACTTGTGTGTTTGTTACAAAACAAACACAAGTTTTATATGTTAAAATGCAATATAAATTTGCTGATAATGCGGCGTACAATTGTGCACAATTAAATTTATGCTAAAAAATATATAAAACAATTATTTGAATTGGATGAAAATATATTGAAATATAATATGGATTAAAATTTTTTCAAATGATATACTAACACCATCAAAAGCAGATATTGCAGTTGACATTAAATTATATTTATATGTGTTTGGAGGCGTTAGATATGAAAAATATTTCAAATATATTGTTACTAATAATCTCTCTTCTTTTTATTGTGACGGGTTTGATATTAATTCCTCACGTAGCAATCATTCAGAATCTTGTATTTGTGATTATGCTGTTGCTTATAGTGGGAATTTTTGGTATCATTAAGTTTATTGCTCATAAAACAGCTTTAAGATAACTGTCACAAACAAAAACTTGACCTGTGAATTTCACAGGTCTTTTTTTACTTTTTGTATTGCAATTACTGAAATAAATTTTATTGATTTTTTTTAAGGCGATAATTAACAAAAAACTTGGTAGTGCCAATATTTTGTTTTGTTTAATAGTGTATCTAAAAAAAAACAATCTTCAAAATTTTATTATATTTTGATAAAATTTAATTATAATCAGCTCAAATAATGGTGTATATTTGGTGAAATATTAGAGATGCTGATTGTGTATATCGCATAATCTGATTTGACATTTTTCTTTTTTATATATATAATTTTCTTTAAATACGGCAAAGTTCAAACTAAATCAAAAGATTTAATTTTTTTATTTTTTTTCAGCATTTTTTAAATTTACTTATGATATTTTTCGACAGTTATGTCGATTATATAATTAAAAGAGATGCAAAAGAGGTGAAGAAAATATGGCGTTGGATATTATTAGGGATATCGTTGATGCCGAAGCAAGAGCTGATGAGATGATTAAAAATGCGGATACAGAAGCGGAATTAATTAAAGCTGAGGCAGAAAAAAAAGGCACTGCGATCCTAGCAGAAGCTAGGCTGAAAGCACGGAAAGAGCTTAATGAGGCGGCAGGAGCAGCTATTGAGGAAAGCAGCCAGGCGGTTGGTAATATTACGGCACAAGCTGAACTTGATTGCAAGAAAATAACAGAGTTGGCTTCCGGAAAGAAGGAAGAGGCAATAGCGGCTGTTATGAGAAAGGTAGTGGGAATAAATGGCGATAGTTGATATGAGTAAGTTTTCCGTCATTTGTCTGAATAGTCAGAAGACTCATTTCCTCAAAGACTTGATGGATTTTGGTGTAGCTGAGATTGTCACTCAGGCCGATAGCTTGTCAGACAATTTGATTCCCGAAGGTACATTCATTTCAAGCAACAGCGCTGAAGTTTCACGTCTTGATGCAAAAATTGCTTCTTTGGATTCTACAATGGAATCATTGGAACGATTTGACAAGAGAAAAAAATCTTTTTTTAAAACAAGAAAAGAAATTACTGCTGAGGAGTTTCAAGATAAGGTTTTTGCTAATGATAAAGATGTTGAAGGTATAAATGAATCAACTTTATCAGCAATTAAAAGAATGTCAGAGTGCAAAAATGAGATTAATAAATTAGAGCTTTTGATTAAAGGACTTGAACCTTGGAAGTCTTTGGATATGCCTCTTGACACAACCGAAACAAAAAACTCATACATATTTATGGGTGTTGTTCCTATAAAGGCAAATATGAGCTCTGTTATTAGCAATGTTCTTGAAAGGGCACCTTCATCTGTTATTCAGCAGGTTGGTTCAGATAAAAGTCAAATATATTTATTTATTATCTGTCTTAAGGAAGAAAAAACAGATGCGTTGGAGGCTCTTCGTGAATTTGGTTTTGCTTCAGTAACTCTTAGTGAAAATAAGGCAACAGCCGCTGAGGCAATGGATGCTTATAAGAGGAAAATTGAAGTTCTTAATAATCAGATAGCGTTAGATGAAGAGTTTTTGACTGAGAATGCAGTTCGGTTTCCCGATATGGAATATGTTTATGATGATCTACTCATTAAACGTGACCGGGCAAAGGCAGTAGGCGATATGATTAATACAAAAAAGGTATTTTGTATGGATGGATGGCTGCCTACGGATAAAGCAAATGAAATCAAAAAGTTGTTTGATAAATATGAATGCTATTATGAAATAAGTGAACCGATTAAAAACAATGATACTCCTATACTTTTAAAGAATAACAAATTCGCAACACCGTTTGAAGCTGTAACGGAAATGTATAGTTTGCCATTGGCGACGGAGGTTGACCCTACACCTTTGCTTGCACCTTTTTATTTCATATTCTTCGGAATGATGTTGTCAGATGCTGCATACGGAATCATACTTGCAATCGGATGCTTTATAATCCTTAAGAAATTTAAGCTTGAAGGCATGATGAAGAAAATGATTTCACTGTTTTTATTGTGTGGAATTTCAACATTCTTTTGGGGTGTAATGTTTGGTGGTTGGTTTGGAGATGCAATTCCGGCGTTTACCAAAACATTTTTCGGAAGGGAAATAGCTGTTAACCCTGTATGGTTTGACCCACTCCAGGAGCCTATGAAACTTCTTGTGTTTTCTCTTATACTTGGTGCAATTCACTTGTTTGTTGGCATGGGTGTTCAGGCATATATGCTTATAAAGGACGGCAAACCATTGGATGCATTGTTTGATGTAGGATTATGGTATTTGCTTCTTATTGGACTTGTACTTTTTGGCATCGGTGGTTCACTTACACCGGTTATTGCAGTAATAGGCAAATGGATGTCAATTATTGGTGCAGTAGGCATAGTTTTTACTGGAGGACGAAATAAAAAAGGCTTTGGTAAAATTACAGGCGGTCTTGGAAGTCTTTACGGAGTAACAGGTTATTTGTCAGATGTTTTATCGTATTCGCGACTTCTTGGTCTGGGACTTGCAACGGGAGTTGTTGCAAAGGTAGTTAATATTCTTGGTTCCCTTGCAGGAAACGGAATTGTTGGTTTTATTGTATTTTTATTAGTATTCTTAATCGGAAATGTATTTAATTTAGCCATAAATGCACTTGGAGCATATGTGCACTCGTGCAGGCTTCAGTATGTAGAGTTTTTAGGCAAGTTTTATACAGGCGGCGGCAGGCCGTTTGACCCGTTTATCGGGAAGACAAAATTTGTGAAAATAACAAATAAGGAGGAATAGTAAGATGACAGAAAGTTTATTAAGTGGAGTATTTTTAGCATGTTTGGGTGCAGCAATTGCAGCAGGGCTCGCTGGTGTTGGAAGCGGTATCGGAGTAGGTATTGCAGGTGAGGCTGCTGCCGGGGTTGTATCAGAGGATCCCAAGAAATTCGGTAAGGTTCTTTTGCTCCAGGTTTTACCCGGAACACAGGGTATATATGGCCTCCTTATTGCGTTTATTATTCTTGTTAAAATCGGGCTTATCGGCGGTAACGGATTGGTTGATTTAACTATTGCTCAGGGTGCGTCTATATTTGCGGCATCTCTTCCCATGGGTATTGTCGGTCTTATTTCAGCAATTTCTCAGGGCAAAGCAGCAGCAGCCGGAATTATGCTTGTCGGTAAAAGACCAACAGAACTTTCAAAAGGCATGCTTTTTGCGGCAATGGTTGAAACATACGCAGTTCTTGCACTCCTTGTTTCATTCCTTATGATCAACAGCATACAGTTATAATTTATAGTAGAGAAGGAGGATACTCCTATGAATGATGGCAAAATTATTATTGACAAAATAATAGCCGATGCCGATGAAACCGTAAAAAAAATAACAGCTGATGCTAAGGAAGCCGCAGAAGCAACAATAAATAGCTACGAGGATAAGGCAGCAAAAGAAAAAGCAAGAAATAATAAAGCCGTTGCAGATGAAAAAGCAAAGGTTATTTCAAAGCAGATTTCTTCTGCAAAGATGGATGCCAAAAAGGCTGTGCTTGCACAGAAACAGATCATACTTGAAGATGTAATTAACGAAGCTGAAAAAAGGCTTTTAAATCTTTCTGATCCTGAGTATGCGAATGTTATTGGCACAATGCTTGATTCAATCAACAAAAACCTTGGAACCGAAGTTATTGTTTCTTCAAAGGACAGAGTTAGGATAGCAGATGTTATTGAAAAGAAGGGCTTTGTTCTTTCGGATAAAACGGCTGACATTGATGGCGGCTTTATCATCAAAAACGGAGATATAGAATATAATTATTCTTTTAATTCAATAATCACAATAGAAAAAGATGACATACAGCAGATTGCAGCAAAAATACTTTTTGAATAAGGAGGGGTAGATATGTCAAACCAAAAAATTTACCCTTTTGCAGTGGCTGCAGTTCGTTGCATGGAAAATAATCTTATTCCGAAGGAAAAGCTTATGCAAATGGCGGAAGCACCAACAGCTGCGGATGCAATGAGGATTTTAACTGAAAACGGATATGGTGATTTGCCGGCAGATGAAATACATGATTTTGAAAAGCTTTTATCTGGTCAGATTAATAATGTATATAAATCATTAACAGGGCTTTTGCCCAAAAATGACATGATAGATATTTTTCTTTATAAAAACGACTATCATAATATCAAGGTACTTATTAAAGAAGAGCTTTCAGGGAGTGACGGCAGCAAGTATTTTATAGACGGCGGTACAATACCGCTTGAGAAACTTAAAACTGCATTCATTGAAAGAAAGTTTTCTGAGCTGCCTGCCATTGACGGCAGTGCAGTTAATGAGGCAATGGAAGCTTATGCAAAAACACATGACGGAAGATATATAGATGTCATTCTTGATAATGCGTGCTTTAAGACAATGGTTGAGTCTGCAAAGAAAAGTGGAAACGATTATGTTATTGAGTATGTAAAAAGATTTGCAGACATAACTAATATCAAGTCTTTTGCCAGAATAAAACGTCTGTCAAAAAGCTTTAAGATTTTTGAAGAAGCCTATGTTACAGGCGGAGGTATAAGTCTTTCAAAATTTTCAGAGGCTTACCAGAGTGAGAACCCTGCTGCTGTAATGGTTGATACAGGGTATGGGATAGTATCGGAAAAATGTATGACTGCGAACTTTACAGAGTTTGAAAGAATATGTGATGATTATCTTATGTCCTATGTAAAAGATGCAAAATATAAAACTCTTACGCCGGAACCCATTTTCGGGTATATTCTTGGCAAGGAAACGGAAATTAAATGCATCAGAATTATTATGACATGTAAGCTCAATAACATAGATACGGACACAATAAAGGAAAGGGTGAGAGAAGCATATGTCTAAAGTAGGAGTAATCGGCGATAAAGACAGTATAATGGGCTTCCTCGCTCTTGGCATAGATACTTTTCCTGCATATGAGGCTGATGAAATTAAAAAGACTATTCATAAGCTTGTTGAGAAAGATTATGCTATTATTTATATAACCGAACAGGCAAGTCTACTTGCTAGTGATTTTGTTGCAAGATACAAAGACAATCCTCTTCCTGCGATTATAGTTATTCCGGGTATTGGAGGCAGCATGGGACTTGGCATGAATGAAATCAGAGAATCCAGCAAACGAGCTATCGGAGTGGATATTCTGTTTAAAGACTGAGAGTGAGGTTGAAGGTAAAATGAAGACAGGTACAGTTGTTAAGGTATCGGGTCCCCTTGTTGTTGCAGAGGGCATGAGAGATGCCAATATGTTTGACGTTGTACGTGTATCCGAAAAGCATCTTATCGGTGAAATAATCGAGATGCACGGGGATAAGGCGTCAATTCAGGTTTATGAAGAAACAAGCGGCATGGGTCCTGGTGAAAAAGTTGTTTCAACAGGCATGCCTATGAGCGTTGAACTTGGGCCGGGGCTTATTTCAACAATATATGATGGTATTCAGAGACCGCTTGAGAGCCTATATAAGGCATGCGGCGACAATATTCAAAGAGGTGTTGAAGCTCCTTCTCTTGACAGAGATAAAAAATGGGATTTTGTACCGCAAAAATCAGTAGGCGATAAAGTTGTTTCAGGAGATATAATTGGTGTTGTTCAGGAAACACCTGTTGTAGAATGCCGTGTTATGGTTCCTTATCCTAAGAACGGAACAATAAAGGAAATTAAGGCAGGCAGCTACACGATTGAAGAAACTGTTGCTATTATTACAGACGATAAGGGCAATGACTATGAAATGACCATGATGCAGAAATGGCCGGTTCGTAAAGAAAGACCTTATAAAGAGAAAAGAACACCTGATACACTTCTTGTAACAGGACAGCGTGTAATTGACACATTTTTCCCTATAACAAAGGGTGGTGTTGCAGCAATACCAGGACCATTCGGAAGCGGAAAAACAGTTACACAGCATCAGCTTGCAAAATGGTCTGATGCAGATATAGTTGTTTACATCGGATGCGGCGAGCGTGGAAATGAAATGACTGACGTACTTAATGAGTTCCCTGAGCTTAAGGACCCCAGAACAGGGGAATCACTTATGCAGAGAACAGTCCTTATTGCTAATACATCAGATATGCCTGTTGCTGCTCGTGAGGCATCAATTTATACGGGTATTACAATAGCCGAATATTTCAGAGATATGGGTTACAGCGTTGCTCTTATGGCTGACTCCACATCGCGTTGGGCAGAGGCTCTTCGTGAAATGAGCGGACGTCTTGAGGAAATGCCCGGTGAGGAAGGCTATCCGGCATATTTGGGAAGCAGACTTGCTCAGTTCTATGAAAGAGCCGGAAGAGTTTACTGTCTTGGCAGTGACAAAAGAGAAGGTACACTTACAGCTATTGGTGCCGTTTCACCTCCTGGTGGTGATACATCAGAGCCTGTATCACAGGCAACGCTTCGTATTGTAAAGGTATTCTGGGGACTTGATGCAGCGCTTGCTTATAAGAGACATTTCCCAGCTATTAACTGGCTTTCCAGCTACTCATTGTATCAGGATAAGGTTGATGAATGGTCGGATAAGCATGTTGATGAGAACTTCTCTGAACAAAGGATAGAGGCTATGAAGCTCCTTCAGGTTGAAGCTGAATTGCAGGAAATTGTACAGCTTGTAGGTGTTGATTCACTTTCACCTTCAGACAGACTTATTCTTGAGGTTTCACGTTCAATTCGTGAGGACTTCCTTCATCAAAATTCTTTCCATGACGTAGATACTTTTACATCACTTCTTAAACAGTACAGGCTTCTTAACCTTATTTTGCATTTCTATTATAAGGCAGGAAAGGCTGTTGAAAACGGAGTAAAGATTAATAAGCTTATACAAATTCCCGCTATCGAGAAAATCGGACGTGCTAAATATGTAAGAGAAAGAAATGTAGCAAAGGAATATGATGACATCCTTGCAGAAACAGATGCAGAAATTGATGAACTCATAAAGGAGGGGGCTGAGGAATTATGATAAAGGAATACAGATCTATTCAGGAAGTTGCCGGTCCTCTTATGCTTGTTACTGGTGTTGAAGGTGTAAAATATGATGAGCTTGGCGAGATAGAGCTCTCCTCAGGAGAAACAAGACGCTGCAAGGTTCTTGAAGTAAACGCAGATACAGCACTTGTACAGCTTTTTGAAAGTGCTGCAGGTATTAATCTTGCTGAAAGTAAAGTTAGATTTTTAGGCAAATCACTTGATTTTGGTGTTTCACCCGATATTCTTGGACGTGTGTTCAATGGTATGGGTAAACCTATTGATAAAGGTCCTGAGATAATCCCTCAAAAGAGAATGGATATTAACGGTGCACCTATTAATCCGGCTGCCAGAGAGTATCCTTCAGAGTTTATACAGACAGGAGTTTCCTCAATAGACGGACTTAATACACTGGTTAGAGGTCAGAAGCTTCCTATTTTCTCAGGCGCTGGTCTTCCTCATTCACAGCTTGCTGTTCAGATTGCCAGACAGGCTAAGGTTAGAGGAACAGATTCCAAGTTTGCCGTTGTTTTTGCAGCAATCGGTATCACATTTGAAGATGCTGAGTTCTTCATTGAGGATTTTAAGAAAACTGGTGCTATTGACCGTTCAGTAGTTTTTGTAAACCTTGCAAACGACCCTGCTGTAGAGCGTGTTTGTACACCACGTATGGCACTTACAGCAGCCGAATACCTTGCATTTGAACAGGGTATGCATGTACTTGTAATTTTAACTGATATTACAAATTATGCTGAGGCTCTTCGTGAGATTTCAGCTGCGAAGAAGGAGGTTCCCGGACGTAGAGGATACCCAGGATACCTTTATACAGACCTTGCTACAATGTATGAAAGAGCCGGAAAAATTAAAGGCAGAGAAGGTTCAATAACAATGATTCCTATCCTGACAATGCCTGAAGACGACAAAACACATCCTATTCCTGACCTTACAGGATATATTACTGAAGGTCAGATTATCCTCAGCCGTGAACTTTATAAAAAGGGTATCCAGCCGCCAATCAATGTACTTCCTTCACTTTCACGATTGAAGGATAAAGGTATTGGCGTAGGCAAAACAAGAGAAGACCACGCAGATACAATGAACCAGCTTTTTGCTGCTTATTCAAGAGGTAAAGATGCTAAAGAGCTTATGGCAATACTTGGCGAATCGGCACTTTCTGATGTTGATAAGCTTTATGCTAAGTTTGCAGATGCTTTTGAGAAAGAATATGTTTCTCAGGGATTCCGTACAGAACGTTCAATAGAGGAAACATTAGATACGGGTTGGAAACTTCTTCGTATGCTTCCTAAGAGCGAACTTAAGCGAATTAGTGATGAATTTCTTGAAAAATATTACCCTGAAAACGATTGATTATGATTATTCTTGAAAGGGGTGATATACTTTGGCAAGATTGAATGTTAATCCTACGCGAATGGAGCTTTCAAGACTTAAAAAGCTTCATCTGACTGCTCAAAGAGGTCATAAGCTTTTGAAAGATAAGCTTGATGAACTTATGAAACAGTTCTTGGAAATTGTAAAAGAAAATAAAAAGTTAAGAGAAGAAGCAGAGAATTCACTTAATGAAGCATACAAGAGTTTCATAATTGCAAGAGCAGTTATGAGTGAAGAAAACCTTGGCGAATCACTTATGATGACCAACAGTACAGTTGAGGTAGATGTAAGTGAAAAGAACATAATGAGTGTTCATGTGCCTGTATTTGCTTTTAATTCAGATGATTCGGCTAAAAGCGATGTGTGCCCCTATGGTTATGCATTTACTTCAGCTGAGCTTGACAGTGCGGTTGCGTCATTTTCTGAAGCTATGGAACCGCTTCTTAGACTTGCGGAGAGTGAAAAGAGTGCACAGCTTCTTGCACAGGAAATAGAAAGAACCAGACGTCGTGTTAATGCACTTGAAAACGTAATGATTCCTAACTATGAGGAAACAATTAAGTATATCAAGATGAAGCTTGAAGAAAATGAGAGAGCAGGCACAACACGAATGATGAAAGTCAAAGACCTTTGTTATCAGCGAGATATGGCTCGTAAAAAAGAGCGAGATAATAAGGCAATGGAGGCTATTAGCTGAAATTCCAAACAACTTCAATGCCGGAATCTCGTACAATAATTTTATAAACCAACATTTGGAGCAGCTCCCTTAACTGGGTGGTTGCTTCATTTTTTATCAAGTCATCTATACCTGAAAGCATATTTCGAACCTGATCATATTCCATTTTTGGTATCATGGTAGGTTCACTGTTTCTAATAGCTTCCATGAGATTTTTCTTTTTGGCAGTAAGAGCTTTAAGTCTATCAGATAGCATTCCAATGTCAATATCATCAACTTGGTACAGATCAAGAAGCTTATTCATCTGAGCTTCTGTTTTTTTAAGTTCCCTTTTATTTTTATCTATCGTTCCATCAATATCATTTTGCTTTCTTTTCAATGACTCAAAGTATGATTTATCATCCTTTATTTTCTTTAGTTCATTCAGAACGAGTGAATCAAGCTCTTCTATATAGTATATTTGGCATTTGCAATTGCGGTCTTTAACCATATGAGCGGGGGTGCCAACTCTTGAATAGCAGACATATTTCCCTCCATGACGAGGGACAGCTCTTACTCTTGCACCACAATATCCACAATAAAGAAACCCTGTAAGAAGGTAATGACTGTTTGTACCAGTACGTTTTGTTCGCAGCTTTTGCCAGGTAGCAGCTTTTTCTGCCAATATAGCCTGTACTCTATGATAAGTTATTTCATCGACTATTGGTTCATGGGTTCCTTTTGAAACCGAATTCCCAAATTTAACATATCCACCATATGTTATATTATGGACTATGTCATATATTTTATTATTTTTGTTTGTAAACAGCTCAGTATATTCAGGATAGGTTTTCACTACAAAATCATTTATTTGCTTCAAGGTTTTATATTGCGCAGTTTGACTATATATATCTCTTACAACTTCGGCTTCATCCTCGTTAATAACTAATTCCTTATTAATATGACGGTATCCAAACGGGGCGAAGGAGTGATGCTTACCCTGTTTAATTCGTTCTTCCAGTCCCATTCTTGTACGCTCTTTTATTTGTTCACGCTCCAACTGGGCAAATACTGAGAGAATTCCTATCATTGCTCGGCCAAAAGCTGTAGACGTATCAAAGTTCTCATTAAGGGAAATAAAAGAAATGCCGTTTTTGAGGAAAACATCTTCAATCAGAAAGAGTGTATCTTTTTGACTTCTTGAAATACGGTCTAGCTTATATACAAGTACCGCATCTATTTTTCCGTTTGAGGCATCATCAATAAGACTCTGCATAGCTGGTCTGTTGAGATTTGAACCCGAATAACCGGCATCTATATAATTAGCTACTACTTTCCAATCTTTTGCTTTACAATAGTTTCCAAGACGTTCTTTTTGTGCATCTATTGAGTAGCCTTCCTGAGCCTGCTCCTGAGTAGATACACGGGCGTAGATTCCTACACGCATATAAAAAGACCTCCCTTATTTATATTTTTGGTATAGAAATAAAAGCGGTCATATGATATACTTTATTTGCTAGTAAGGTGTATCTTCGGATAGACCGCGGTATTGTCCCTTCCTGTTGGTAGCAGGAAGGGATTTTTTTTAGTGCTTTTCATTAGGTAAACCTGTTACGGAAAAGCCTAAATCATTAAAGATAACAGCATAATTTCCAGATACATAGCAAGGACCATATTTCTGCCTAAAAATATCTATAGATTCAATCAGAAACTCTTCGGTTACATCTAAAAAATCGGCTATTTCAAACAGACTATCACATCCGTGTTTAACAGCGTCAATGAGTTTTTCAATTTTTATAAGCTTATTTACAGCCCATTTTCGAGCTATTTTTTCTTGTTTTTGATTATTACTATTCTTTTGGTCGACGATGTCCCCAACGGACGTATTGTAATGACCAAGTTCCTCAGCGAGAATACAGATTTTCTCACAATCCTTTAGTTCCTTTTTTATAGCTATTGTATCTCTGCCTATGCAAAGACCCTTAGAATCTGATTCAAAATAAGTTTCAACTATAGAAATGTTTCGATCGTTTGCATATTCAATAAGTTTCTCATATTTTGTCATTAGTGTACCTCCGGAAGAGCTTATTTCTTTCTCATTCCTTTGATTCGTTCAATATCTTTCCGAATCAATTTTATTTGCTCCTCATCATCAGCATTATCATTGTGGGCGGCAATAGGTTCAATGCTATTGTCCTGATTTCTTGTGCTAATAACTTTATCAACAATCGGTTGTGTATCTATCCAATCACAATATTCAGGAAGATTGGTAAGTTCAGTTACTCTTTTTATTGCCTCAGACTGGCCTTTAGAATTTAATGTCCTAAATGGTAGAAGCAGTTTTGCTTCGTAATCTCTGATTTCTCTAGCACGAAACATGAGCTTTGAATATTCCATTATTTCATTAGGATCACTTATTTTTTCTAGATCATCAAGAGAGGTTCCTGTATCTAAAGATAATCTTTGCAGGTCAAATTGATTAACATCTTCCCAGCCCATAAGATAAGCAGGGGTTGTTCTTAAAGCTTTTGCAATGGGTTCAAGTGCGGAAGTGGGCATTTTTTCAATTGCTCCATTTTCGTACCTAAATATTGTTGATCTAGAAACCCCTGTTATATCAGCAAGTTGATCCGCTGACATTCCTACTTCTTTTCTGCGCAATCGAATTCTTTCTCCTACGTTCATAATAATCTACCTCCTGTATAAAGATATATTATCACGGACGTTGCATAATTGCAACATATTTTTGAGCAATAATGCAACTTGATGATTGACATTCGAATATGCGTGTGCTACTATTAAATCACAAAGTAGCAATAACGCTACTAAACACAGGGAAAGAGGTGTAAACATGAATACAAATATGCAATTGTTAAAAGGAAAAATTGTAGAAAGACAAACAACGCAAGAGGCAGTCGCTGACGCAGTGGGTATTGACCGAAGTACATTTTATAGGAAATTGAAAACTGACGGAATGAACTTTTCTATTGCAGAAGCTCATAAGATAGTCACTGCAATTCCACTGACAAAAGAAGAGGCTATTGCAATTTTTTTTGCCGATACAGTCGCATAAATGCTACTGCTCAATGTGGGATGTACATATGAAAAATCTCGCATCGCCTTTAGATACATACTGAGAAGATATTAAGCACTGAGGAGGAATTTAATGAACAGCTTAACATTATTTGAGCAAGGGTTAGTACCTCTATATCAAACTGATACAGGCGAGTACGTAGTAAATGGTAGAGAACTGTGGGAGGGCTTGCAGAGCAAAAGACAATTCGCTGATTGGGTAAAAAGTAGACTTTTAGATTGTGAAGCCGCAGAAAATGAGGATTTTGATACGCTTTCACAAAATTGTGAAAACGGTGGTAAGCGTATCGAATACATAATCAAACTCGACACAGCTAAAGAAATGGCAATGCTGGAACGTAACGAAATTGGAAAACAAGTTAGGAAGTATTTTATAGCAGTAGAAAAAAGGTCGAAACAAAATGCTGTTGATGTATCGGCGCTCAATCCAGAAATGCAGATGTTCAAACTTATATTCGACAGCGTAGCACAGACACAGCTTGCGCAGAAACAACAGCAACAGGCAATTGAGAACATGGACAAGCGTTTAGACGGTATCAGGGATGTTGTAGCACTTAATCCGAATGACTGGCGCAAAGATACAACGGCACTCATAAACAAAATTGCCTTAAGAGCAGGCGGATACGAGCATCTGAATGTAATCAGGGAAGAAAGCTATAAAATACTTGATGAGCGTTTTGGTGTTTCTCTTTCAATAAGGCTTACTAACCTTAAAAAGAATATGGCTTTAAATGGTGTCTGCAAATCAAAAATGGACAAGTTAAATAAGCTTGACGCCATAGCAAACGATAAAAAACTTATTGAAGGTTACATTTCAATAGTTAAGGAAATGAGCATTAAATACGGCTTAGATAAAGCTATCTAGGAAAGGAGAATGAATATGCATAGGGTTTGGTTACCCCAAAGTGGTGTTGAAGTCGAAGTAAGGAATTTTCTTGCCGATGGCCGAGAGGTTGAGCTTGAAGATTATGTTCTGCCAAAGGACAACCCCGTTTATGAAGTGCTTCCAAGATTAGTTATGGAAGCAAGGGCAGAGAAGGCGACACGAGAACGAGAGGTGATTTAATGCTTGAGGTAATTGGCCTCATCATCATGATACTGCGTGCTGCAGACTACTGCATACACAATAACCCAAGGTTAGGAATAGTAATTTTTGTTTTTCTAATTCTCTATTTTGGACTTGATGCTTGGGCTGTAAGGTACAAAGAGAAAAAGCGAAGAAAGCACAGGAGGGAGGAAAAGTGAGTAAGAGTTTAGAGAGTACATATAAAAAGCCGCTTTAGGACAGCCATCCCTTGGCGGCAAACACAAATATACAATTACAGTTTAACAGATTAAACAAAAAAGTAAAGGAGTTATACATGGAATTTAAAATATTAAAAGCATATGGCGTCATTGGTGAAAGCCGAGGAACTACTAAAGAGCTCAACCTTGTTAAATGGGGAAATGGTGAACCTAAGTTTGATATACGCGAATGGCCGGAGGAACATGATAAGCCGTTCAAAGGTATAGCGCTGACAAGTGATCAGCTATTATCACTCCGGACGGCCATTGATAAAGCTTTAAAGGATGGTGGTTCAAGTGAAGAACTGGGATGAGCAGATAAGAGCCGCAGAACAGCGTATCAAAGAAACAACCGGTAAAAAAAATATTAACACTATAACAGTCAGGCATGAACACGGTTTTATTGTTATGGAGCTAGAGAGCTTTTTTGAGCTCCCAAAATCACAACAAAATAAAATACTTAAACTAGGAGGGTTTTAACATGTTAGATATTTCAATTACTTTAAAAGCAGAGGACTCATTCCTCAGGGCATTAAATGCGTTTGCACAAGTTTTTACACCGGTAGAGAGCAAATGTGTGGAACAGCCAAAGCAAGCCATAGCAACGGCTCCGGTAATTCCTGTTACACCATCAATTCCACAACCGGCAACAATACCGGCAGCACCGGTTACCCCATCAATACCGCAGCAGGCACCAATACCGACAGCCCCAGTTGTACCACCTGCTGAATATACGCTTGAACAGCTTTCATATGCTGCAGCCCCTCTTATGGATGCAGGAAAAATGGCGGAGTTGTTGGCAGTGATGCAGAAGTTTGGAGTACGTTCTTTACAGGAACTTCCCAAAGAAAAATATGGGATGTTTGCTACAGAGATAAGAACACTGGGGGCAAAGATATGACAGAAGAAAAAACGCATGCGCTTCTGTCTGCCTCATCAGCCGATAAGTGGCTGCACTGCACACCGTCTGCAAGGATGGAGCAGATGTTTCCGGATGCGTCAGGGGAGTCTGCAGCTGAGGGGACTCTGGCACATGAGCTTGGCGAACTTAAATTAAGGCTTTATTTTGGGCATATTCAGAAGGCAGCATACACAAAGGAATTTAATAAAATAAAGAAGAATGAGCTGTATGCAAAGGATATTGATAACTACACAGAGGATTATCTTGAATACATAAAATCCGTTGAGATTTCACTGGCAAACAAGCCATACGCTGTATTTGAAATGCGGGTGGACTACTCGAAATATGCTCCTGAAGGGTTTGGCACTGTTGACTGCATGCTAATCAGTGGGAATGAAGTCCATGTTATAGATTTTAAATACGGAAAAACAGTGTTCGTGCCGGTAGAGGATAATCCGCAGCTTAAACTTTACGCACTTGGCGTAATTGAAAGATATGGCAGCCTGTTTCCGGTTGACAAGGTAACGCTTCATATTGTCCAGCCGAGAAAGGACAATATGTCAAAATGGAGCATTACAATAAAGGACTTGCTTGCTTGGTCGGAGAGCATTAAACCGATTGCGGACACAGCTTTTAAAGGAGAGGGTGAGTGTAGCGTCGGTGACTGGTGCGATAGCCATTTCTGCAGATGCAGAGCTTCATGCAGGGCATACATGAACCAAATGAATGCGGTTAAACCTTACATTGATAAAGAGCCAAAGCTCTTGAGTAACGATGAAATAGGACACGCTTTAACACTGGCTGCAAACATAAAAAAATGGTATTCACTGCTTGAGGCACATGCACAGGGCTTAATACTTGCAGGTGAAAATGTTGACGGCTGGAAGATAGTTGAGGGCAGGAGTAATAGAACATTCGGTGACATTGATACTGCTTATAAGGTACTTGTCCAGTCAGGAATAGATGAGGCTGTACTTTATAACCGAACGCCAATTACATTAACTGATTGCGAGAAGCTTCTTGGAAAAAAGGATTTCTCTGCGCAATTAAGCAGCTACATAACAAAACCTGCAGGCAAGCCTACACTTGTACCGCAGACAGATCCGAGAGAACCATTTAATCCGGCTGCATCAGATTTTGAAGGACTTGAAACTAACAACTAAATACGAAAGGATGATTTTTAATGTACCAGAATATAGCAACTAAATGCCTTACAGGTGAGGCAAGAATATCTTTTGAACACTTAACAAGACCATACAGTAACAATGGGGGAGAACCCAAATATAGCTGCACCATTCTTATACCAAAAACAGATACAGCTACATATAACGACTTAGTATCAGCACTCAAGGCAGCATACGAGACGGGTGTTAACGATAGATGGAAGGGTTCAAGACCACAGCTTAGATACCCTGTTATATACGATGGCGACGGAAACAGACCCTCAGGAGAACCATTCGGCGAAGAGTGCAAAGGGCATTGGGTATTGACCGCATCAAGTAAGCAGCAGCCGCAGGTTGTTCATCAGTCAAATGTTAGGGTCCAGCTTGCTGAAACCGACATATACAGCGGAATGTTTGCAAGGGTAACTGTGAACTTCTTCCCTTATGACAATAGTGGAAATAGGGGTGTCGGCTGCGGTCTTGGAAATGTTATGAAGACGAAAGACGGTGAGCCATTCAGCGGCAGGACAAATGCAGAAAGTGATTTTGCCAGTCTTGAACAGACTGCACCGCAGTTTACTCCTGCAATTAATCCTATTACAGGACTCCCGATGTGATGAGCAATGGATGAGCACAGCATATCAATCGATATCGAAACATACTCATCCGTCAATATAGGAAGTTCGGGGCTTTACAAGTATGTGCAAAGCCCCGATTTTTCCATACTGCTGTTTGCGTACAGCGTTGATGGTGGAAATGTTGAAATAATCGACACGACTAAAGAAGATCTACCGAATGGACTAATAAACATCCTGGTTGACAGCAAATATATAAAACACGCCTATAATGCAGCATTTGAGTGGTACTGCCTGTCAAAGTATTTACATTTGAATGAAACGGACAGAAATAACTGGCTCAAACAGTGGCGATGCACAATGCTTCATGGGCTGTACTGCGGTTATACCGCCGGTCTTGATGCAACAGGTAAGGCCATGGGATTGCCGCAGGATAAACAAAAGCTTGCAACAGGAAAGGCATTGATAAAGACGTTTTGTACCCCCTGCAAGCCGACAAAAAGTAACGGTAACAGACGTAGAACTTTACCGGAGCATGAACCGGAGCGCTGGAGTCTGTTTAAAGAATACTGCAGGCAAGATGTTGTTACAGAAATGGAGATAGACAAAAGGCTCGCTATGTTTCAGGTACCGGATACGGTTCAAGAACAATGGGAGCTTGACCAGATACAGAATTCTAGGGGCGTTGCAATCGATACGGAACTTATTCAGGGTGCGCTGTACTGCAGCAATGAAACCACAGTAAGCTTCACTGAAGAAGCAAAAGAGCTTACCCAGCTTGATAACCCAAATAGTGTGGCGCAGCTAAAAGCGTGGCTTCAAACCGAAACGGGAATGACCGTATCGGCAATGTCAAAGGAAACAGTCTCGGAAATGCTTGAATCTGACTTAGACGAAAATGTAAGGCGCATGCTTGAACTACGACAAGAGATGGGTAAGACGAGTGTTAAGAAATACACCGCCATGATTAAGGCTATGTGTGAGGATGGAAGATTAAGGGGCATGCTGCAGTTTTATGGCGCCAACCGTACAGGAAGATGGGCGGGAAGACTTGTGCAGGTGCAGAATCTTCCAAGGACATATCTGCACGATGAGAAGCTTGATTTAGCAAGGAAGCTTGTTAAGGAAAGAAATATAAATGCTCTGAAGCTTACATATGGAAGTATTCCTGATACACTTTCACAGCTTGTAAGGACAGCTTTTATTCCGGAAAAAGGCAAAGTATATATTGATGCGGATTTCTCCGCAATTGAAGCAAGAGTAATTGCATGGCTGGCAGGTGAAAGCTGGGTGCTTGATGTATTTAGAACGCACGGGAAAATTTATGAGGCCGCTGCATCGCAGATGTTCGGTGTGCCAATTGATAAGATAGCCAAAGGCAATCCGGAATATGCCCTTAGGCAAAAGGGAAAGGTTGCTACATTGGCACTTGGTTATCAGGGCAGTACAGGAGCTCTTATAAATATGGGTGCCTTAAAAATGGGGCTTAGTGAAGATGAGCTTCCGGATATAGTTAGCCGTTGGAGAAGCGCAAACCCTTCAATAGTAAGATGCTGGAAAGCACTTGAATCAGCAGCAATACAGGCAATAGAAACAGGCGCTCCGGTCGGTACAAGAGGCCTCATATTTACCCGTGAAGCAGATATTAGTAAAGGTCAGGATTTCCTTACAATTTCACTGCCTACGGGAAGAAAACTGTTTTATGTAAGGCCACACTTAGGGGTGAACCAGTGGGGAAATAAATCAATAGGTTACTACGGAATGGACCAGACAACAAAAAAATGGACGCCGCTTGAAACATACGGCGGGAAAATAACGGAGAATGTTGTACAGGCAATAGCAAGAGACTGCCTTGCTTATAACATGCAGAAGCTTGAGATGCTGGGGTATAAAATTGTATTTCACATACACGATGAAGTTGTAATTGAAGCTGATACAGACGAGCTTGACAGAGTATGCGGACTAATGGGGCAGCCAATACCTTTTGCGCCCGGACTTCCGATGGCTGCCGATGGTTGGGTAGGAGAATATTTTACTAAGGACTAGGGGTGATTAGAATTGCTCAATGACAGAAAGATAACTATATCTACGGCCGGCAGCCGCAAGGCGACAAACTGGCAGCCTCAGTCTATGTTCATATCTGATTTGATTGAAAAGCTCAGTGTTCCGCTTAGGGGTAAGGAAAGCCTTTCAGTATATATGCAGATGAAAAAAAGTCAACAGGACGAGCTTAAGGACGTTGGCGGTTTTGTAGGGGGTAACCTTTCCGGTAGACGAAAAAAGGGCGCTGTTACCGGTAGAGACATAATAACACTTGACCTTGATAACTGCCCCCCGGAAAGCACGCAGCATATTTTGCAAAGAGTTTCAGGCCTGGGGATGGGCTATGCTGTGTACTCAACGAGAAAGCACAGTCCTGCAGCACCCAGACTTAGGATAATTGTACCCATAGATAGAACTGTAACCGCTGATGAATATGAACCAATTACACGAAAACTGGCACAAATGATACAGCCTGAAATGAACTGGTTTGACCCAACAACATTCCAGGTTGAAAGGCTCATGTATTGGCCAAGCTGTTCAGCAGATGGTGAATACGTTTTTACATACGAGGACAAGCCTTTTCTATCTGCAGAAGGAATGTTAAAAAGTTATGAAAACTGGCACGAGGTAAGTACGTGGCCGCAGGTTCCGGGGGAGCAGAAACTTAGAGAACGGTCAGCACAAAAGCAGGGAGATCCTCTTGAGAAAAAAGGCACGGTTGGAGCTTTCTGCAGGACTTATAGTATTACCCAGGCAATGGAAAAGTTTATTCCGGGCGTATATTCCGAGACGGATACACCAGACAGATATACATATGCTGCCGGCTCTACTGCCGGAGGAGCAATAATATATGATGATGACCGCTTCCTTTATTCACATCATGCAACAGATCCGTGCGGAGGTCAGCTTGTTAATGCTTTTGATATGGTAAGGCTTCACCTGTTTTCCGAAGATGATGAGGATGCAAAAGAGGGCACCCCCATTAATAAACTGCCCAGCTATGATTTTATGTGCCGTAAAGCAGTTGCTGATAATGCGGTGCTTACACTTATACAGCAGGAGAGAATTGCAGACGCGGAGGCAGATTTTGCGGATATAAAAACAGAAACCGTAAATGACAATGACCTCAGCTGGATGAGAAAGTTAAGAGTACACCCGAAAACAGGTATAGCTGATAACACAATAGATAACATCTGGACGATACTTGAGAATGATCCGAACCTAAAGAATATGTTTGCAATAAATGAATTTGCCGGGCGTGGCGAAGTGCTGGGTACACTGCCTTGGAATTCCTCCGATAAGCGTCGATTTTGGGATGATAACGACAACCAGGGACTCTACTGGTATATAGAAAAATGTTATTCAATTACCGGAATGAGTAAGATAGACGGTGCATTGTCACTGCACAGCAATAAGAATTCGTTTAATGATGTAACAAAATATTTGGATAACGTTGCGTGGGACGGCAAGCCAAGACTTGACACACTGCTTATAGATTACCTGGGCGCGGATGATACACCCTATGTCCGTGCTGTAACCCGTAAGGCCTTTACCGCTGCTGTGGCAAGGGCATACGTTCCGGGATATAAGTTTGATTATATGACTATACTTACTGGCCCTCAGGGAATAGGTAAAAGTACACTGCTTAATAAAATGTCCTGCGGATGGTTTAATGACAGCATAAGAACCTTTGAAGGCAAGGAAGCAAGCGAACTCCTGCAGGGTGTATGGCTTGTTGAAGTTGCAGAACTGGGTGCTTTTAACCGTGCTGACGTAGAACGCATAAAGCAGTTTTTAAGTCAGCAGGCGGATAGGTTCAGAGCCGCGTATGGCCGCCATGTGAAGGAAATGCTAAGGCGCTGTATATTCTTCGGAACGACAAACGACACCGAATTTTTAACTGATAGGACAGGCAACAGACGTTTCTGGCCGGTAGTGGTAGGAAAGAACACGGCCAAAAAGAATATTTGGAATAATCTTGATGGTGAGAAAGACCAGATATGGGCTGAGGCCGTTGCCAGGTTTAAACTCGGGGAGCCTTTATATTTGCCTAGAAGCATTGAAGATGAAGCGGCAGCACAGCAGGAAATACACAGAAAGAGTTCTACAAGAGAGGGCATAATACTTGACTTCCTGGAACAAAAGGTGCCTGCAGACTGGCAAAGCTGGAAGCTGGAACAAAGAAGAATGTTCTTAGAAGGCAATGCAAAGACCGACGTTGAGCTCGTAGAGCGTAAGAAGGTGTGTGCTTTAGAGGTTTGGTGCGAGGCGCTTGGAGGAGACCCACGGGCGATTAAATACAGTGATACGGCTGAAATAAACAGTGTAATAGGTAATTGTAAGGGATGGGAGAGAATAAATTATCCCACAAAATTTGGTTATTGTAAGCAGCAGCGTGGTTTTATGAAAACTGATAAATAGGGACTACATTCAATGTAGTAAGGCGGTTTTAATGTAGTACCATTAAGACTACATTGACTACATTAGACTACATTCAATGTAGTTGCATTAAAGCCAGTAAAATCAATGGTTGAGAACTATTTTACTACATTAACTACATTTATATATATATATTTATTATATATAGAATAATACACGTATATACCCCATGTACCCCATACGTACATACATACACGTGTGTGAGAGTGATTTTTGTAACCTGAGGATTTAAATTAAGGTGATTATATGAGAGAAAATGAAATTGAGCAATATCTTGTGAAGAAGGTTAAAAGTACTGGGGGCAGGGCCTATAAGTGGGTAAGCCCGGGAAATGACGGTGTGCCTGATAGAATTGTGATTTGGCCGGATGGTAGGATAGTTTTTGTTGAGCTTAAAGCACCAGAGAAACAGCCAACACCGCTGCAGTCGGCAAAGCATTCGGAACTAAGGAGACTGAAGCAGGCGGTGAATATAATCGACAGCAAGGAAAAAGTGGATTGCTTCATTCGTGGGATGGTTAAGGGTGATGTCGAATGAAATTTGAGCCACACAATTACCAAAAGTATTGTATAGAGCGGCTGCTTGACGAGCCTATGCTGGGACTGTTTCTTGATATGGGATTAGGAAAAACGGTTACTACTCTTACTGCAGTTAAGGAGCTCAAATATTTCAGATTTGGAGTAAGAAAAGTACTTGTGATAGCACCTAAAAAAGTTGCCGAAGCAACCTGGAGCAATGAAACATTTAAATGGGATCACTTAAAAAATATAAGAGTTTCTACAGTGCTTGGCAGTAAGAGTAAAAGGGTATCAGCACTTGCTGCAACGGCTGATATATACGTCATTAACCGTGAGAATGTTGTTTGGCTTGTAGATTATTACAGGAACGATTGGCCGTTTGACATGGTTGTTATCGATGAGAGCAGCAACTTTAAGGACCAAAGTACAAAGCGGTGGAAAGCATTAAAAAGAGTTAGGCCAAAAATAAAAAGGATTGTGCTGCTTACCGGAACACCGGCGCCAAACAATCTTACTGATCTGTGGGCGCAGATATACCTGCTTGATGAAGGTGCAAGACTTGGTCGCACAATAGGGAGCTTCAGAGAAAGATATTTCAATCCGGACAAGCGGTCAGCTGAAAGGGTCTTTACATACAAACCTAAATTTGGTGCGGAAGAAAAGATTGAGCAGCTTATTGGTGACATATGCGTATCCATGAAGTCGGAGGATTATCTTGAGCTGCCGGAGTGTATTACAGTTAACACACCGGTGGTGCTTGATAGTAAAGCACAGAAGGCTTACGACACACTTGAAAGAACGATGCTGCTTAATGTTAACGACGAGGAAATAACGGTAAACATGGCAGCAACTTTAACAGGAAAACTGCTGCAGCTTGCCGGTGGAGCTGTGTATAACGACAACCATCAAGCGCAGCTTATACACGACTGTAAAATGGAGGCGTTCATGGAATTGATAGATAGCCTTAACGGGGAGTCAGCTCTTGTGTTTTATGGGTATCAGCATGAAAAAGACAGAATTCTTCAGGAACTTTCAAAAACAAAACTAAGGGTACGAGTTTATACCGGCGCGGATGATGAGAAAGCATGGAATAATCACGAGATTGATATACTGCTTGCACATCCGGCAAGCACCGCATACGGACTTAATCTTCAGGATGGCGGTCATCACATCATATGGTTTGGACCCACGTGGTCACTGGAACAATACCAGCAGGCAAATAAAAGACTGCACCGACAAGGACAGAAATATCCGGTTATCATACACCACCTCGTAGCTCAGGGAACTGTTGATGAAAATGTTATAGAGGCGTTGGGAGAAAAAAGCGGTACACAAGAAGCAGTACTTAAGGCAATAAAAGCAAGATTGGACGGTTTAAAGGAGGACATTAAATGAGACGAGCAACTTACCTGAATGTTGATGATGAAGTTGACAAAATTAAGCACTTTAAGGTGAACAGGCAGTTAAAACGTATTATAAGAGGTGAGTAGCATGAAAATAAATGAAGGTTGTGATGTAGGAAAATATACACTTTGTTGGTTAGTGATAAACTCATTAAGAGCAAAAGCAGGTATGCCGGTACATAAATTCGGTTTGGTTCTGACAGAGCAGAACGAACGCTATAATGATGTTGTTTGCTTACTTAAGTTCAATAACGTGATTTGAGGTGATACTATGGGACGAGAAAAAAATGAGGAAATTGCAAGGCGTGAAGGCATGGCATATGCTTTGAAGATTGCACAGGAAAAAGGTGTCGATGGATTAATCGAAGAATTAAAATTCAGGAATGTAACACAAATACCTGTAGCTATTAGTAGGGGAGCTTGTGATTTGTGTATTACAAAAATAAAAGAAAATACGATTGACACTGTTTTAGTTCTAATGGCTGCCACGCTGCATGATGAGTTTGGCTTCGGTGAAAAGAGAGTGCAGCAGGCCATTAATCGGTTTGAGGAAAAAGCAGAATGTCTGACTGAGAATTATTGTACTTGGGAGGACCACATCCGCATGATAAAGGATGAAATGGGCATAGAGCTGAGAATAAGAATGTTTGATGAGAATATTGAAGCCTGATTCAGAGTTGTAGATTCATACTAAAGAGGGGTGATGGGAGTGCCTAACATTAGGTCACTGAATAAAGAAAAATACAATATCAGCCGTCATAAATTTGCCGAGGTATATCATTTCTGCATGCAGTACAATGAGTGGAAGGATGAGCTTAAGTATAAAACGGATGCTGTAAGAAGCATTGAAATAACAGATATGCCAGTGTACCATTCAAATGGCGATTCAACCGCTGATTTAGCTTGTAGGAGAGCAGAACTATGTAGAAAGTGTGAATTAGTTGAGCAGACAGCGCTGGAGGCAGACGGGGATATATACCAGTACATACTTAAAGCTGTGACGAATGAGGGGATAAGCTTTAATTATTTAAAAATGATTATGAATATACCCTGTGGCAAAAAAATGTACTATGACAGGCGGAGAAAGTTTTATTGGCTAATGTCAAGTAAATTATAAAAGAGGGGTAAACGAAGGACAAAATATGTGTTATTATTATATCATCGAAATTTATGAAAAGGACAAACTTAAGGGTTTGTCCTTTTTTGATGCAAGAAATATAAACTCGGAGCCACGATCTACTGATTACGACTCAGCTGGTCTACCTTAGGGAAGGACGGTGACATTATGACCGAAAAACAAAAGCGCTTTGCAGATGAATATCTTATCGACCTTAATGCCACCAGAGCATATAAGGAAGCGTATCCAGCTGTAAAGAAAGATGATACAGCAAGAGTAAACGGTTCAAGGATGCTAACAAATGCTAACGTTAAAAAATACATTGACGAACAGCTTAAGATTATTTCTGACGGCAAGGTTGCTAAGGCCCAGGAGGTTATGGAATATCTTACTGCAGTACTTAGAGGTGAATCGGAATCAGAGGTGGTTGTTGTTGAAGGCTGTGGCGACGGTTGTTCCGAGGCAAGAAGAATTAATAAGCTGCCTGACGAAAAGGAACGTTTGAAAGCAGCTGAACTGCTTGGCAAGCGTTATGGCTTGTTTACTGAAAATGTAAAGCTTGACGGTCCGGCCGTAGTAAAGATTATTGATGATATAGGGGGCACGGACGATGCCGAAGCTTAGCAGTATCATTGCCCCAAGCTTTTATGAGGTGCACAATGATATTAAGCGGCGCGGTCACACCCATTATTGGCTGAAAGGTGGCAGAGGCTCCACAAAGTCCTCTTTTGCTTCAACAGAAATTATCCTGGGCATGATGAAGGATAAGAATGCAAACTGTGTTGCTCTTCGTAAGGTCGGTATGAACCTAAAGGACAGTGTGTATGAGCAGCTTGAATGGGCAATAAAAATGCTTGGTGTTGAAATGTACTGGCAGAGTAAATTAAGTCCGTTGGAACTGATATATATTCCTACCGGACAAAGAATTATATTCCGTGGTGCAGATAAACCTAAGAAAATAAAATCAACTAAGTTTCGTAATGGGTATTGTAAATATATCTGGTATGAAGAGGTTGATGAGTTTGGCGGCATGGAAGAAATAAGAACTATAAATCAGTCATTAATGCGTGGAGGCGAAAGCTTCTGCGTTTTTTATTCCTATAATCCGCCTCAGTCGCAAAGAAACTGGGTTAATGAGGAAGTATTAAAACAAAGGGCTGACCGCCTAGTACATCACAGTAATTACCTTGACGTGCCTCGTGAATGGCTTGGAGAACAATTTTTTATTGAGGCCGACCATCTGAAAGCGGTAAATGAAAAGGCTTATAACCATGAATATATGGGCGAAGTAACGGGCACAGGCGGCGAGGTATTCACAAATATTGTTTTAAGGCCAATAGTTGATGAGGAGATAAAGATATTTGATAGGATAGCCAGGGGTCTTGACTGGGGCTATGCCATTGATCCATTTCACTATACGGTTAATCATTATGATAAGGCCAGAAGAAGGTTGTATATATTCTATGAGATATACGCTGTTGGCATGAGTAACAGAAAGGCTGCGCAGCTGATACAGAAGGAAAATAAGTCAAACAAGATAATTATATGCGATAGTGCAGAGCCTAAGTCAATTGCTGAAGTGGCTGAATACGGTCTTAGAGTTATAGGGGCCAAGAAAGGGCCTGATAGTGTTGAATACGGTATTAAGTGGCTACAGGATTTGGAAGCAATAATAATAGACCCTGTCCGCTGTCCGAACACAGCAAGGGAGTTTTACGGATATGAACTTGAAAAGGATGCAAACGGCGAGTTTAAGGCAAAATTCCCAGATAAGAACAACCATAGCATTGATGCGGTTAGATACAGCCGTGAAGATGATATGAGAAATGTGAGGGTGAGATAAATGTTTTTAACTGAAACGGATCTAATAAACATGAAAATAACTATAGCTGCCAGGATTAATAACAGCAATATTATCCGAGACCTCATAAAAGATGATGTCCTGTCGGCGCAAAAAGAACGAATGGCTGAGGGCGAAAAATACTATGTCGGTGAAAATGATGTCTTAAAAAAGGACTTCAGGAAAGCTTATATTGCAGAAGGAGAGTCCGATAAGAGAGACGAGGATAACGTCGAATACCGTGCTTTTTATAATCCGGGAAGAAGCAATCATCATAATGTTAACAACTTTCATGAGACGCTTGTTGATCAGAAGTCGGCATACTTGGTTAGCAGAGAACCGACTATAACTGTAAAGGATGCTGAAAAAAATACCGATGCAAAGGCTTATGAAAACCTTATTACAGGTTTTGCAGACGAAGATTTCAATGATAAGCTGAATGAGTTGGTTATAGGAGCCAGCAATAAAGGAATTGAAGTTATACACTTTTACTACAATGAGGATGCGGAACTGAAATATTGTATTGTACCTGCGAATGAATGCATCCCGGTATACGATACAGCATATCAGAATGAACTTGTTGAGTTTATCAGATATTATGACATAACTGTCTTAAAAGGTGAGGAAAAGTACAGGAGAAAGCGCGTTGAGTGGTGGACAAAAACCGATGTCACCTATTATGCAGAGGATGAAAACGGATTTTTCTTGTTAGATGGCGGTCACCCAATAAACCCTGCACCGCATTGGTTTGAGGTCACATTTATTAATGATAAACAAGCACATAAAGAACCACACAGCTGGGGCAGAGTTCCATTTGTAATACTTAAAAACAATACTAAGCAGACTAGCGACCTGCAGAAGGTTAAGAGCTTAATAGATGCTTACGATCTAATATCAAGCCAAGGCACTAATGATTTGCTTGATTTGGTTACGTTGTATTGGTCAATACAGGGCTATGGCGGAGAGGCAGCATCTGCAATCGCTAAAAAGCTGCAGATAAACAGAGCGGTCAATGTATCTGATACGCAGGGCAGTATCAATGCACATCAAATTGATTTACCTGTCGCAGGACGGGTTGAATGGCTGAAAATGCTCCGAAGGGATATATTTCACTTTGGTATGGGAGTTGATACTGACAATGACAAACTGGGTAATGCAAGCGGTGTATCACTGAAATTTCAATATACTCAGTTGGATTTAAAGGCTAATGCAATGTTGCCTAAGCTTAAAAAGGCCATCAAGGAAATGTTATGGTTTTTTACAGACGATTATAACCGTACAAACGGAACGGATTACAATTCTGATGATATAGATGTGACAATAAATAAAACAATGATAACCAACGATGCCGAGACAGTATCTATGATTACACAGTCCAAAGGCATTGTATCTGATAAAACTCTTCTTGAACACCATCCGTTTGTTGATGATGCGAATGCTGAACTAAAAGAGCTTGAAGCTCAGCAAGAAAAAGAAATGCAAAAATACGCCGATTATGTTGCGGCTAATAAGCAGATAACTCCGGACGGCGGCGGTGATGAGTGATGAAAAACTCTGAGTATTGGAAACGACGGCAGGAACTCCTGCAGGATACACTTATGCAGAAGGCGGATGACCTTATACCGGAAATGGAAGCCAAGTATAATGCTGCTATCAGAAACATTGAAAGTGAGATACAGATATTTTATCAGAGGTTTGCTGATAACGAAGGCATAAAGCTTGCAGATGCCAAAAAGATTTTAAACAGTGACGAACGCAAAGCTTTTCAAATGGAGCTTGAAGAGTACATAAAAAAAGGTGCGGAAAATGGTGTTTCAGAGGACTGGTCAAAACAGCTGGAGTCGGCTTCGGATATTTACCGTATGGACAGGCTCAAATCATTGCAGTTGCAGATGCACGAACAGATTGAGGAGCTTGCGGGGTATAAGCAGCAAGTATTAAGTAAAACGCTGGGTGAGATTTACTCCGAAGGCTATTACCACAATATATTTGAAGTACAGAGTTTGCAGGGGTACGGTGAAGCTTTTACTATTCTTGATACAGACAAAATAAATAAAGTCCTGTCAAAACCGTGGACTTATGATAACATGAGCTATTCAGATAAGATATGGAAGAATAGAGATACACTTTCCTATACTCTAGACAAGGCGCTTACACAGGGAATAATACGCGGTGATGCACCGGATAAAATTGCAAAGGCTATTACTCAAGAGGTCGGTGTTGAACTAAACAATGCAAAGCGTTTAGTTCTTACTGAATCGGCAGCATTCTCTGCATTGGCTTCAAGGGACAGTTACAAAGAGCTAAATGTAGAAAAGTTTGAATATATGGCAACTCTGGATGAGCGAACCTGTGAAACGTGCGGACCTATGGACGGTCAAATATTTAAAATGGCTGAATACAATATAGGAGTAACGGTTCCTCCATTGCATCCTAGTTGCCGTTGCACAACCGCTCCGTACTTTGATGATGAATTTACCGCCGGTGATGCCAGAACAGCAAGAAACTCAGACGGCAAGGTTTATGATGTGCCAGCTGATATGAAGTATAGTGAATGGAAGACTGAATATATTGACGGCGGTATAAATAGTGGTATAATAGAAAATGATATACAGATCGGAAAAAGCTTAGGTGCAGCTGCATTCCGTGATACAGTTCTACTTCCTGATGGGAATTATGGGGAAATCGTTGAGGGTAGTAAGATAACAAAAGTCGTTGTTTTTGCAGGAAAAGAGGCTAAAAAGCCTGTTCGAGTTGCCGAGTATTTGTCTAAACAGTATGGCGGCAGGATTGAAGATTGGCAACACACAAGAGGCGAAGGCTTTGTAGAGGTAAATGGAGAGCAAAGAAGAGCTGAACTGCACTGGTTTGAAAACAAAGACGTTGGACGTATAAAGATGAAGGTTAAGAGGTGGATAGATGAAAGCTAAGTTTATTGGCAAGACTGACCCTGTAGCACTTATTAATGGAAAAATTTATGATGTTTTAAGCATAGAAAAAGATTGGTACAGAATAGTAGATGAAGAAGGACTTGATGATGACGAAGAATTACAAGGTTATTTGTACCCCAAAGAATGCTTTGAAATAGTAGAATTATAGAAACCACTTAGACTATTATGTTTAAGTGGTATTTTTATGCCCAAAATAAGGAGGTGTGTTATGAAAACTCATACTAGATACTTGTAGAAAGGTATGGTGATCTGCTTATCTCGTCTTTTGACACAGACGTTAAAAAGGTCTTATTTTTATACCAAAATTAAGGAGGTATTACAATGAAACACGCATGGCTTAAAGAAATATTAGGCGACAACTATACGGATGAACTTGACAAAAAGGTCGATGAAAAACTGACTGGTCTATATGTTGCCAAGCAGGACTACGATACAAAGGTTAATGAGCTTTCAACTGCCAACACATCTATAACGAACCTTACAGGTCAGCTTAAGGCTTTTGATGGTGTTGATGTGACGAAGCTTAAGGATGACGTAACAAAATGGGAAACAAAATATAACTCTGACATAGCCGCAGTCAAAAGAGATTCTGCAATTGATATGGCAATTGTTCAGGCTAAGGGAAGAAACTCAAAGGCCATTAAAGCACTTCTTGATATGGATAAGATTAAACTTAAGGATGATGGTACTCTTGATGGTCTGGACATTGAAGGACTAAAAAAGTCAGACGCGTATCTTTTTGATGTTGAAACAAAGAAAAATATCGGCGGAGGGTTTGAACCGGGAGAGGTACAATCATCGGCAGAAGAGATCAGTGCAATGATTGACAAAGCAATGGGAATTAAATCATCTAACTAAAATAAGGGAGGAATAAAATAATGCCAAATGTATTAGAATTTGCAAAGATATTTGAAACAAAGCTTGACCTTCTTGCAATCCAAACTTTAAAAACGGGTTTTATGGATGCAAACGCAGGACAGGTAAAGTACACAGGCGGTAATGAGGTTAAGGTGCCTAAAATGAGCGTTCAGGGTCTTGGAGAATATTCAAGAACCGACGGTTATAAGGGCGGCAGCGTTAATCTTACTTACCAGACACTTACAATGACACAGGACAGAGGCCGTCAGTTTACTCTTGACGCAATGGATGTAGATGAAGCCAATTTCATTGCAACTGCAAGCTCTGTAATGGGGATGTTCCAGAAAGAAAAACTTGTGCCTGAGATTGATGCCTACAGAATTTCAAAGCTCGCCACAGCTGCTATGGGTGTGGCGGATGATGCTCAGTCTGAGTATGGCTATACCGTAGATAAGTCAACTGTTATCAGTAAAATAAAAGCCGGTATTAAGAAAATCCGCGCAGCCGGTTATGACGGTGAGTTGGACATTCTTTGTACATACGATGTTCAGATGGCGATTGAGGAAGCTTCACTCGGTAAGCTTACTGCTATGAGCTTCGCACAGGGCGGAATTAATACCCAGGTGCCTCAGATTGATGGATGCCCGCTTATCGCAGTGCCCAGCAACAGAATGTATACCGCTATTACTCTGTATGACGGTGAAACATCAGGCCAGGAGGAAGGAGGGTACATTAAGGGTACAACTGCAAAAGACATCAACTTTATGGTTATTGCAAGAGCAACGCCTATTGCTGTTACTAAGCAGGATAAAATGCGTATATTTACACCTGATACCTATCAGAAGATGAATGCATGGGCAATGGATTATAGACGTTACCATGATCTTTGGGTTATGGACAACAAGAAAAACTCTGTATTTGTAAACATTAAAGATGCAAAAATCTGATAAGGAGTGATTAGTATGTATATTCTTGTTAAGGGTAATGTTGAAAAAATGACGGACAAGGAAAGCAGAAAAGATGTACTCCTTAAAGACGGTTATACACTTATTAATGCAGAAGTCGAGTCGCAGTCAGATAATGCTGAACTTGATAAAATGTCCGTTGAAGAACTTATTGCATACGCTGCTAAAAATGGCATAGACATAGGAAAATCAACCAGTGCTGAAGGAATTATTAAGAAGATTAAGGCATCACAGGACGGCGGTGGAGCCGATGGAAAAGAGTGAGCTTGCATGTAACTTAAAAAAGCTTGTCGGAGGACAATCCACAGACAGCCCTTTTTTATTTGAGTTTACTGTGGATAAAGCGTGGAACATGATTTGTTCTTACTGCAATATTGATACAGTCCCGGACGCTCTTGAAACAACTCTGCTCAGTATGTGCATTGATATTTACAGAACTGAAAACTACGGCAGCAAAGAAGAAAAAAGCTCTGTAAAGTCAATATCAGAAGGTGAAGCTTCAGTATCATATGCATCGGCATACTCAAGTAATCCTTCATCAGAGTTTTTGAAAGATTATAAATCACAGCTTAATAAATACAGAAAGGTGGCATGGTAGTATGTCTGTTTTTGATAGAATGACTGCTGCCATAGAAAGCCTTTATGAGGATACTTGCACAGTTTACGTATACGAGCCTTATCTTGTCGGAAAGCTCACAAAACATAGACAAAAGGTTATATATACAGATATTCGGTGCAGGCTGTCCTTTTCTTCTTCTCCTGATAACACGCAAAGCGATACTGCTGCCGCAACAGTCCAAGCTATAAAGTTATTTCTGAATCCATCTTATAGCGTTCCTCCGGGTTGTAAAATCGAGGTTACTCATAAAGGTTCAAAGACCGAGTACTCCGCAAGTGGTCAACCTAGGCTATATGCAAGCCACCAGGAGATTGAACTTACACTGTTTAAGGAGTGGGCGTAAATGAAGTGGGGCAAGGTTGATTTTAAAGAATTAAAACAGTTTCAGAAAAACCTTGAGAAGATGCGGGCAGATACGGATAAAATCAACACCGAAATAGTTAAAGAGCTGGCCGCCCGTGTATTAAGAGAGGTTAAGCAGAAAACTCCTGCAGTTACGGGAGAACTTAGGCGAAACTGGAAGGTTGGGCAAGCTGTTAAAAAGGATAATTACTATGAAGTAGAAATATATAATCATGTTGAGTATGCGCCATATGTTGAATATGGGCATAGACAAGTAGCAAAGGGTAAAAAGAAAGTATCGGGATGGACACAGGGACGGTTTATGCTGAAAATTTCATGTGATGATATTCAGTCAAAAGCACCTGCAATAGTTGAAAAGCGGCTTAAGAAAGAACTGGAGGCGTTATTTAATGCTAAATGATATTAAGATGGGTATAGCTGATAAGCTTTCAGGGATATCTCAGGCAACGATATATACAGAGAAGGTGCCGCAGGGATTTAATGAACCCTGTTTTTTTATTGTAGTGTCTTCCGTTAACCAATTAAAAGATACGGGTGGAAGATATAAACTGGATTACAACATGATAGTTCAGTACTTTCCTCAGTCAAAAGATTTGTCTAATGAAGAAAATGCCGACATGGCAGAACATCTGTATTCATGTCTTGAGTTCATTACCGTTGGTGAAAACGTTGTTATGGGGCAAGATTTGCATAATGAAATGGTTGAAGGAGTGCTGTATTTTTATATACGGTATCCAATAAGAATTGTAAGAAACAGCATAGCAGCAGAACTGATGGGGGAGGTAAAAGTTAATGCCAAAAGCGGTCAATAAGAAAACGGATTCGACAGTCGGAAGTTTTACAAAGGCTCAGTTGATGGCTTCAAAGAAATACAAAGATTACAGGGATGTACTTGCGGCAATTTTATCTGATAATTATTTATATTCACGCGATGAGGTTGACACAATGATACATGACTTTATGAATAAGGAGGTATAAACATGTTAGGCGGAGGTACATTTATAGTACAAAACAAAGTCCTTCCGGGAGCTTATATTAATTTTGTAAGTGCCTCAAAGGCGTCGGCAACACTTTCCGAGAGAGGGTATGTATGTATGCCCTACGAGCTTGGTTGGGGAGCAGAAAACACCATGATTACGGTCGAGAATAGCGAATTCCAGAAAAACTGCTTTACTATTTTCGGCTATGATTATACAAGCGCTGAAATGAAACCCTTTAGGGATTTATTTATTAACGCAAAAACCCTTTACGGCTATAGGCTTGTTAATGCCGGGATAAAGGCAGCAAATACATATGCAACAGCAAAGTACGCCGGCACTAGAGGAAATGATATAACTGTTGTAATAGAGGTAAATGCCGACGATGAGAGCAAATATGATGTAAAAACATTAGTCGGTACAACACAGATTGATACGCAGACCGTTTCATCTGCAGCCGGACTTGTATCAAATGAGTTTGTTGACTTCAAGACCTCTGCAACACTTTCGGCGACTGCCGGCACACCGCTTACAGGAGGAACAAATGGAAGTGCTGTAACGGGAACGGAATATCAGGCATTTTTGTCAGCGGCTGAATCATATTCGTTTAACATCTTGGTTTGTCCTTCTACGGCCGATGTTATTAAGAGTCTGTTTGTTGCCTATACGAAGAGGCTAAGGGATGAGAACGGTGTTAAATTCCAGTGTGTAGTGCATAATGCAGACACACCGGATTATGAGGGAGTAATTAATGTTAAAAATACAGTCGTGGGTACCAATACAGCGGCACTTGTTTACTGGGTGGCTGGTTCCGAGGCAGGATGTGCGGTTAACAAATCAGTTACTAACACCCTTTATGATGGTGAATATACCATCAATGCAGAGTATACGCAGACACAGCTTGAAACTGCCATTGAAGACGGCTTCCTTGTATTTCACAAGGTGGGCGGAGAAATAAGAGTATTGAGAGATATAAACAGCTTTGTATCGTTTGTTGACGGAAAAGGTGAGGATTTTTCAAGCAACCAGGTCATGAGAGTGCTTGACCAGATCGGAAATGATATAGCTTTACTCTTTAATACCAGGTATTTAGGAAAAGTACCTAATGATGCAGCAGGCCGTATAAGCCTATGGAATGACATAGTAAGCTATAACAGGCAGCTTGAAACACTGAGAGCAATTGAGAACTTCGATTCGGAAGAGCTGACAGTAGAACAGGGTACAAGCAAAAACTCTGTTGTAGTTGTAAATCCTGTCACTCCGGTTATGGCTATGGAAAAACTGTACATGACAGTTTATGTTGAGTAAAGGAGGGTGAGTTATGAGCGAACAGATGAAAGCAATGGACTCTGTAAGTGGTTCGCTTGCGGAGTGCTACATCACTATAGATGATGAGCGTTATAATTTCATGCAGCTGTACAATTTTGAGGCTGACTTTAGTGTAAATGTATCTGAGATACCTATTCTCGGCCGGACCATGAGAGGACATAAGGCGACTTATTGCTCGGGTGAATGGAAAGGGACAGCACACTACAATCAGTCGATATTCAGAAAAGTATGGCTTAAATACAAGAAGACAGGAAAGATGCCGTATTTTGATATACAGGTTACCAATGAGGATCCGACATCCTCAATAGGAAAGCAAACAGTAATATTAAAAGAATGTCTTTCAAAGGGCGGCATTCTTGCAAAATATGATGCTGATGCCGAGTATCTTGATGAAGACATCGAGGGTACCTTTGATGATTTTGAAATGCCGGAGACCTTTGATTTGATTGACGGGATGCAGTAAAAGGTTGTAATAATATGGAATAAGTTGTATAATCCTCCTATAAAAGTGTTGGAGGGATTTATGATGAAAAAGATTGTACTATTTGTCGGTATGCTAATATCGCTTGTTGTTGGTGTTATGGGACTACTAATGGTACTTACTGTGTCGGTTGCACAACCCGGATATAAAGATACGGCGTTAGTATCTGCTTCAATAGGGATTCCGAGTCTTTTATTAATAGTTCTTTTTACTTTTTTGTTTAGAAAATACAAAAAGGACTTTCCAAAGACGACGGCGGAAATTGAATATAAAGAGAGAATGAAAACTGCAAGAAAGGAAAAACAGGAAAGGCAGAAAGATGAGAAGCAACGTATTAAAGAAGAAGAAAAGGCAGCAAAGGTGAGAGCACTCGACGAAAGCAAAAATAACCTTTTTAATATTCCACATATAGCCGGGCTTCCTTTAGCAGAAGGCTCATTATGCAATATACACTATGGAACAGATGAATTCAAAATTTATGGCGGCGGAAACAACTTTCACTTACAGTTTGAAAAAGTGACGGATATATGCATAAAAACTAACGAAGAAATTCAAAAGTCATATGTAAGTAGCGTTGGAGGAGCGGTAGGAGGAGCCGTGTTATTTGGGCCTTTAGGAGCAATGATTGGCGGAAGAGCAAAAGAAAAAACCGCAATTAATAAGACTAATTACTTAATAGTTACTTATATTAAAAATGATAATATTGATTATATCGGTTTTGAAGTGAAAGACCAGCTTAAAATGGCCCAAGAATGGGTTAATAGATTTGATCCAAGTTGTGCCGCAACAGGAAAAGACATTGCACTATAATACTAAACTATATGTTAAGCGCTTACTTATAAGTAGGTGCTTTTTTAGTGGAAAAGGAGAATGGAACATATGAATCTAAAGAGCTTTTTAAATCCTATTCAGGAGATTAATTATAAATTTGTTGTAAGCAGCAGGTTTGTTGACGATGATGGTAGTCCGGTTGAATGGCTGCTTAAACCGATAACGGACAAGGAGGATGCAGAACTTAGAAAGTCCTGCACAAAAAAAATACCTGTTGTAGGCAAAAAGGGAGTGTACATGCCTGAGCTTGACACAAACACTTATTTTACAAAACTCATTGTGGCCTGTGTTGTTGAGCCTAACTTAAATCTTAAAGATCTTCAGGATGGCTATCGTGTTATGTCTGCCGATGATTTACTCGGAACTATGCTGCTTGCCGGCGAGCGTTCAGAACTGCAGTCAAAAGTCCTCGAAATAAATGGGTTCAAGAATGACTTTGAGCTTCTTGACGAAGCAAAAAACTCTTAAAGGAAGGCGATGCAGAGGCTTCTTATGCGTATTATGCGCTTCATAAGCTTCACATATTGCCTTCCACATTCTGCACTATGTCCAAAAGAGAACAGTTATTTATTATAGCTTGTATCGATAAAAGAATTGAAGCAGAGAAAAAGCAGACAGAGAAGATTAAAAGAAATAAGAGGAAGTGATTTTATGGCTGCAAGCGTAAGGGCATCAATACAAATAAATAACGGAATGACACCCGCATTAAAGTCTATGCAGCAGGCTCTTAATCTTACCATATCATCATTTGAGAGACTACAGAGCGCAACTGATGACCCTGTAAATTTAAGCGCCATAGTAGCGGCAAAAAGTAAACTTGCGGATGTCGCTGTTGCTGTAGATGGGGTTGAACAGGAGCTGCAGCAATCCACACAGGAGAGCGAAAATTTAAAAGCATCAATGAAAGGCTTGGGCGGATTAAACCTAAAAGGAATACTTGGTGGTCTTGGTATTGGCGCAGCAATAAAAGAAGTTGTAGAACTTTCAGATACATATGCACAGACATATGCAAGGCTTAATCTTATTAATGATGGCTTGCAGACTACAAGTCAACTTCAAACTGCCATATATAATTCAGCTCAAAGGTCCAGATCGGCATACCAGGATACAGCCGCTGAAGTTTCCAAACTTGGACTGCTTGCTGGCGACGCCTTTTCTAGTATTAAAGAGATTGTAGCATTCACCGAGTTAATGAATAAAAACTTTAAAATAGCAGGTGCGTCTTCTACAGAACAGGCCGCTGCTATGTATCAGTTAACTCAGGCTATGGCTTCAGGAAGACTGCAAGGGGATGAATATAGGTCAATTATTGAGAACGCCCCATTATTAGCTAAAGCCATAGAAGATTATATGGTTAATGTTCAGCATGCCGAGGGTTCTATGAAGGATTGGGCGTCAGAAGGAAAGCTTACAGCTGATGTAATTAAGGCAGCTTTGTTTTCAACTGCAGATGAAGTAGACGAAAGGTTTTCCCAATTGCCTATGACATGGTCAGATGTATGGACACAAGTTGAAAATGAAATTATCAGGGCAATGGAACCAGTACTGCAGTTTATTAATTTTCTAGCTAATAACTGGAGTAGCATAGAACCCTATGTAATTTGGATTTTAAGTACGGCTGCTGCCTTTGGTATACTGACGGCAGCAATAAGTCTTGCAAAATTAGCCCATGACGCTTTTAAAGCTTCCCTACTGACTAGTCCAATCGGGTGGATTGCACTATTAATTGGCATGGTTATCATGCTTATTGTTAAATGGATTCAATCAGTAGGTGGCTTAAAAATTGCATGGATGAGTTTTAAAGATTCATTGCTTTCAATAATAGAGGATATTCAGCTTAAAATTAAGTCTTTCACTACAAATGTAGAAAATGCATTTGCAAATCTTTCGGCTAGGGTTCAGCTAAACTGGCAAAATTTAGTCAACGGAGTCATAGATGGGCTTAATTTTTTGCGTAATGCATCAAATGATATATTGAATACGTCGTTTAAGATGATTGATCATTATACTTTTGGTACAGAAGCAACTCTTGAAGTCCAAGCAAAAACAGCAGCAAATGATGCCGAACTTGATAATTTAAAAATGATAATTACAGAAAATAGATCTGCTAGGAGCCTTGCTATTTATAACGCTCAAGCAGAAGCAGCAGCTGATGGATCTGATTCCGATTTTAACTATTCGCAAACCCAAGCGGACATATCTTCTACGGCTAATAATACAGGAAGTATTTCCGACAGTCTTGAAAAGACCGATGAGTATCTTGAACTGCTTACGGATATTGCAGAAAGAGAAGCAATAAACCGTTTCACGACAGCCGAGGTTAAAGTTGATTTTACCACAAATGCAAACATAAGCAGTGACATGGATATAGACGGTGTAATGAATATATTTGAAGAAAAGCTTCAGGAGGCAATGGATTCCTCAGCAGAGGGGGTTTATGCATAAATGGCTTATGAATTTTACTTAGACGGATACAGGCTCCCTATACCGCCGGAGAAGTTTAAAACAAAGATAAACAATAACAACAAAACAATTGACCTTGTAAACGGCTGTGAGTATAACTTCCTCAAGCAGCCGGGACTTACTGAGTATGAATTTACATTCATCATTCCACAGACAGAATATCCTTTTTCGGCTAGTAGTATGACTGCTCAATTGTGGCTGTCAATGCTTGAAACTAAAAAGATGGATTGCAAACCTTTTGCATTCAAGATTATTCGTCAACGGCCGAACGGAGAGGCTCTTTTCAATACCGGTGACGAAATTGATTCTAGAGTATCCCTTGAGGATTATTCCATTGAGGAAGATGCCAAAAACTTATTTGACCTTGAAATAACTGTAAAGCTTAAGAAGTTCAGAGAACGTAAAACAAAGACCGCTACATTTACAGAGGTAGACGGTGAAACAGTAGCAGAAGTAAAAGAAACGAGACAATCTGATAAAACGGCTCCTTCATCTTATACCGTTAAAGAAGGTGATACCCTGTGGGCTATATGCAAGGCACAGCTTGGTGATGGTGGCAAATTCAGTGAAGTAGCTAAATTAAACGGTATATCCAATCCAAATCTTATTCATGCCGGGCAGGTGATAAAGCTTGGAAGTTAAACTGCTTATTACAAATGGGGGTGTAACCTATGAGCCAGTTGTTGAAGATAAAATCGAATGGACTACTGAAAGAAGAGGAACCCCTGGAAAGCTTACGTTTACAGTAGTTAAAGATAATATAATTAATTTTCAGGAAGGGAATGCAGTCAATTTATATGTTGACGGCACTCCCGTTTTTTATGGGTTCGTGTTTACGAAAAAACGGTCAAAGGATGGAACAATCGATGTTACTTCATACGATCAGCTCAGATATTTAAAAAATAAAGATACATATGTGTATACAGGTAAAAAGGCCTCTGAGGTTGTAAAAATGATAGCCGACGATTTTAAATTAAATGTCGGTGAGATAGAAGACACCGTCTATAGCATTACTAAGATGTCCGAAAGCAATAAAACGCTGTTTGATATTATCCAAAATGCGATAGATACTACTCTGTCCAATACAAAAAGGCTGTACGTTCTGTATGATGACTTTGGAAAATTAACGCTGAAGAATATCGAGAACATGAAAACAAGCGTATATATTGACAGTGAGTGTTTAGAGGATTTTGATTACTCAACAAGCATTGATGGAGATACGTATAACAAAGTAAAACTTTTATATAAGGATTCCAATGGCGGAATAGGTACGGCGTATACTTATCAAAGCGGTGACAGCATCAATAAATGGGGTGTTCTTCAGTATTTAAAAGAAATTAATAATATTGAGGGAGCTGATACGATGGCAAAAATGCTGCTTGATTTGTATAACCATAAAACCAGACAGCTGTCACTGAAGGGATGCTTTGGCAACTTAGGTGTTCGTGCAGGTTCGAGTACAGTAGTTAATTTGAACTTGGGTGACATTATTGTCCAGAATTATTTCTTGTGTGAAACGGTAAAACATTCGTTTAAACATAATCAGCATTCAATGGACATCAAGGTTATTGGAAGGAGTGAGTTTGTTGTCTAATCTTTTAGGAATAATTAAAAAAGCGGCTCAAGATGTAATTGAAAACAGTAAACCCGCTGATGTTGAATATGGAACGGTAATGTCTATTTCACCGCTGACTATAATGGTTGACCAGAAAAGAATTTATTCAGAGGGATTCCTTGTAGTTACTAAAAATCTAACTGACTTTGAAGTTGATGTAACCGTGAATTGGTCAACGGAGAGTACAAGCGGAGGCAGCGGATATGACTCCTTTTCATCACATGTCCATTCAATAACGGGCAGAAAGAAAATAATTATTCATAATGGTTTAAAAGTCGGTGAAAAAGTGGCACTGCTGCGCCTGGCAGGCGGTCAAGAGTTCCTTGTTATAGATAGGGTGGTGTAAGCATGATACCAGTAACGAGTGATGGAATTACGGCAGATTTCAGCATAGTTAGGCAGCCATCAAAAACATATCGCATGGACTTAGATAAGAAAATAATAGTCGGTTATGCGTATGGGCTTGAAGCTGTAAAACAGTCGGTTTACAAGATACTGCAGACAGAAAGGTATGACTGGCTTATATACAGCTGGAATTACGGTTCAGAATTAAAATCACTGTTTGGCACCCAGATGACATATGCAATGAGCGAGATCAAAAGAATGATAAGAGAGGCACTTCTTATGGATGACAGAATTACTGACGTAAACACATTTGAATTTGAACGAACTAGGGAAAGTCTACACGTGACTTTTAGAGTAGTAAGCACCGAGGGAACATTTGAAAGCGGGGTGACAGTCAATGTTTGAGAGTATGACTTATGAATACATATTGAACAGAATGCTAAATAACGCCCCTTCAGGCATAGACAAGCGCGAGGGCAGTATTATTTATGATGCCCTTGCCCCTGCTGCGACTGAGCTTGCACAGGCTTATATTAATCTTGATATTATATTGACTGAAACATACGGCCTCACTGCAAGCAGAGAGTACCTCATCAAGCGCGCTGCAGAAAGAGGCCTTACTCCTGAAGATGCAACATATGCAGTTGCAAAGGGACAGTTCAATATTGCTGTTGCTATAGGAAGCAGATTTAATATTGATAAATATAACTATGTTGTTACAGAACTTATAAGTGATGTAGACCATACCTATAAAATGACATGTGAAACATCCGGAAATGAACCGAATTCTTATACAGGTAAAATGATACCTATTGAGTATATTGATGGCTTGAAGGCTGCAGAGCTTACAGAAATACTCATTCCGGGTGAAGATGTTGAAGATACGGAGTCTTTTAGGCAGAGATATAAGGCGTCATTTAATAATCAGGCTTTCGGCGGAAACATAGCCGATTATAAGCAAAAGGTTAAGGCACTTGATGGGGTGGGCGGAGTGAAGGTGTACAGGGCAAAATACGGAGCGGGAACAGTTGGAATCACCTTTTCAGACAGTGAAAACAAAGTTCCGTCAGCTGAACTTGTTAATGTTATTCAGACTGCAGTTGACCCTGTTGTCAACACAGGCGAGGGTCTTGGCATTGCACCAATTGATCACAGAGTAACAGTAAGCGCCGTTACAGGCAGAAGTCTTGCAATATCCACAAGTATAACATATTCAGATGGTTGGTCCTTCATGGATGCACAGCCGTATATTGAATCAGTTATTGATGAATATTTCTCCGGACTAAATGCTACATGGGAAAGCAGCACAGCACTGGTTGTAAGAATAAGTCAGATAGAATCAAGACTGCTTGATTTGGATGCCATCATAGATATTACCGGTACAACAATTGATGGCGTGGCATCAAATTGTATCTTAGGTGCTGATGAAATCGCGGTGAGAGGAAGTGTATCTAATGTCAGCTGATATAAGTAAGTATTATCCTGATATGATACGTGATTTCAGAGAGTTTATTGCCTTAGCAAAAGTGGAAAATACCGAACTTGCGGAACTATGGGATGATATAGAAGCGGCTTTAAACAACCAATTTATTCAGGACAGCGATGTAGTTGGCATAAAGAAGTTTGAGAAGCTGGTTGATATTACTTCTTATGCTTCAGACACACTGGCAGAACGCAAGTTCAGGGTAATGGCAAAATGGAATGCCAATCTTCCTTATACCGAGAAGCGACTTATTGAAATGCTTGATAAACTTTGTGGTGTTGATGGTTACACGCTGACAATTGACAGACCAAATCATTGTACAGTAATAAAAGTGGCGTTGGTAAGCAAAAAGAATGAAAACTCAGTAAGAGATATGGCCGAAAGAGTTGTTCCGGCGGAAATGAAGCTGTCGGTGTCATTGCTGTATAATCAACATCAGACTTTTAGGTCGTATACACACCAGCAGCTTCAAGCGTATAGCCATAATAGTTTGAGAGAGGACGTGATGGAGATTGGCAACTAATACTATGAACTACAATTTAAAAAAGCCAGCACAGAGTGATTTTTACAATGTGGAGGACTTCAATGACAATATGGACATCATTGATGGGGCTTTAAATAATGCCGGGGCAAATAAAATTGATAAGGTTACAAATGGAACTGCAGGAAATATGGCGGTGCTGACAGTTGATGGCGGGATTGCTGACGGCGGTTTGAAGTTCAGTATATATAACGGCGGCTTAAGAGTAACTTATGATGATGGGGAGTGATTAAATGGCTGAAAAATATGTGGATATTGCAAAACAGTCAACATCTGATGAAATAAACAACAAGCTTGGTAATACAGACGATGTAGGTGGAAGCAGCTCAGAGGGGACAACAAGTGCAAAATTAAATGCCAACTTACTTAAAACAGATGGTTTAAAAATAGACATTGATAATTTGAATGCAAGATTAGATGGACAGGCAACTCCTTATGGCATGGGTACATATGGAGATTTAGTTCTTACAGAGGATTTTGTCTATCCTTCCCTTGATGGATTCAACCGATATGTTATTCATACTGATTCTTTTATTGTCCCTGAAGGTATGACTATGAGACCTCCTGCAAAGTGTGATGGCTTGTATATTCTGTCTAAAGGTGATGTCACTGTAAATGGTATCATTGACTTGCAGGATATTAGAAAAACCTTCGGTAGTGACTCCCCAATGTCACCCACGATAAATATTGGTGATGTTAATTATGCACTTGCAAAGGGTGGCTATTCACCCCTTGGTGGAGCATGTGGAAGTGGAGGAAATACGCAGTATGGTACTAAGACTGCTACACCTGCACCCTCAATAGCGCCTATAAATTCAATAGCAGGAAATATAAATGGTGGTGGAATAGGTCAGTACGGAGATGGTGGTAGGTCTTCTGTACTTAGCCATTATTCAGACGATGATGGTGAAAGCACAACAGTTGTTGATTATGATTACGTAACTAAATTTCCCAATGGAACGGCAGTTTTAAATAATCCTGAATTACTATATGAGTATCATGCGCCCGGGGCATTAGTAATTATAGCGTCGGGAAAGGTTACTATTAATGGTCAAGTTCTTGCAAATGCGCAAGAAGGAGTAAATGCGCAAGATGGTGGAACAACTAAAGGGACAGTATTTAATGGTAGCGGCACAAGCTATTACTATACAGTAGCTGGAAATGGTGCAATACCCCCTTCAGGTGGGGGCCCAGTAACTATTATATGTAGTGAATTGATTATGAATGGCTTAATCAATACAAAAGGAGCGAAACTCATATCACCTGATGGAGTCGACCATAGTGATAAAACATTACAAGAGCTTGGTAGTGACACTGGATTTGCGGCGCCTTATGTAAGAGGTTCAAATGGAGGAGAGGGCGGCACATTCATATCAACACCCGGAGAAATAAAGGTGTATGAAACAGGAGGTGTAGCATAATGGGATACTTTATTCATAATAAATATGATGTGGCTTCTATAACAGCACTTGCAGGAATTGATACAGGAGTTCATACAGTTATTGACTACTACACTAACTATGAGACTTATAAGTATCTTGACGTAAGTGCAGGCTTTGGAAAAATATATGATGCACTTACGTATGTAACACCGAGCACTCAGATATATGGAGGTCAGGCATTAAATAATGGTTCTCACTTTAATTTTTCAAGCAGTTTAATAATAAAAAGTATTCAGAGAGGAAATGCTACAGCCAATTCTGCCGTTAATACCAATATTGTTATTGCAGATGTTGTACCAAGTAAAACATTTGTCTTTATTCTTCCATTGACTACTACAGGTATAAAGTTAATGTCAGTAGATAAGAATTTCTTTACAGTTTATGCAGGGTCTACAGCAGGTTTCTCTTATCAAGTAATTGAATTTAAGTAAGGGGTGATATAAGTGTACAATTATGCACAGTTGGGTAGCAATAATATTTGTATAGCTGTTTCTCAGCTTAGTAATGAGGTTCAAGCAGCAAATATGATTAGTATTGACTCTGCCGATTATACTCTTTTGGGTAAAAGATATAACAATGGTATTTGGGAAGAGGTAGAAACTCCTCTATTAGTCCAACCTGCCACACAGCAAGATAAGATAGAAGCAGGAATTGACTATCTCATAATGCTTAGTCAGTAAAGGAGTGATATTATGAGTGCTAATTATGAAAAGGTAAAGAATTATTATGATAAACAGCTTTGGACACAGTCCCAGGTAAAAATGGCTGTAGTAAAGATTTGGATTACAGCAGAGGAATTTAAAACAATAACAGGTCAGGATTATACAGCTTAACGGCTGTTTTTTTATTACTTATTTTTATCTATTAAGAGGAGGAAAAGAATATGGAAAACAAAATGATTTTAGAGGTTATCAAAGGTAAAATGGAACAGGCAGATGCACATCACGACTTTATCTATGTAGACGGTAAGAAAATACCTAAGGAAAGCGAAGGCTGTGTGTACGATTATAGGGATAAATGTGGACTGTTGCATAGCACTAAGCACATTGACATTGCCCTTGCAAACAGTATTGATGGCAAGTGCGTAAAAACTAATGTACATGCAGAAGCAGAGGGGCTTCCTAAAGTAGGCGGTTCGGTTTATACCCTCTTCGGAGCTGGTAAGGACTACGTTTTCCTTACAAAAAACAGAGTGGAAAGTGCTAAATTCCACACAAAGACAGCTGTAAGCGGAACATCTGTAACAGTTCCAAGAGGGAAAGTAGAGAAGCGCGAGGCTTGCGAACTTCTCAGACAGATTTATATTATGCTGTCGTAAGTCATTCATCCCGGGGCGGTATATCCGCCCTCTTTACTTTAGAAAAGGGGTGACTTATGACACAGGATGAGATTTCTGAAAAGTTGGTAGAGGTAGACCAGCGGAGCAAAAGCAATAAGCATCGACTGGATAAGATGGAAGAACGGCAGGACAATCTAGAGCAGCTAACAAATGCTTTTGCCAAAATGGAAACTGAGCAAGGATATATTAAAAAAGACGTTGGTGAGATTAAGGCAGATGTGAAAGCCCTAGCAGAGATACCCGCAAAACGCTGGGAAAGCATCATAGAACGGATTATAACTGTCGTTGTCGGCGCTATAGTTGGGTATCTGCTTAGCGGAGGACGGTTACCTTAAGAAATGATTTGGAGAAGGTGAGAATATGAAAAATGCAATAGTAAAGTTAATGAAGGTTAAAACCCTTGTAACGCTTACTCTTACTGCTGTATTTGCAATTATGAGCTGCACAGGAAAAATTGAACCAAGAGAATTTATAACGGTTTTTACTGTTATTATTTCTTTCTATTTTGGCACACAGCATGAGAAGGATAGTTCAGGGGATGAGTCAAGTAAATAAGAGGAGTGAGTTAGGGAAGGAGGTGCTTGATACATGGCTGATTTAATGAAATCAATTGGATGCATAAAAAGAGGGGATACATTTTCTTTTACTGCAGACATTGTGGATGAAACAACAGGTCAACCTTTAACAGGAGCTTGTGCTAACTTAAAATGTCAAGGAAAATATAGCAGCGGAAGCAATTTTCCTCCGGAAGTCGAAATGAGCATAAGTGAAACGTCAACTCCGGGAACATATTTATTTGCAGCAAATTCTACCGATAATTGGGTTCCAAATAGTAGAATGTTATTTGATATACAATATTCAGCCAACGGCATTATATCCTCATCAGAGACTTTTTATGTCGAAATAATAGGTGATGTCACCGATGGCTGATATAAGTGTTGCTGTTAATACCGTGTCAAACTCAATGTCGATAGGGACAATCAATGTTAGCAATGCTCCGATACAAATAAAAGAAGTTGTTTTGAGGTCCCCGGAATTGGTAAGTGTTACTGTCAATTCAAACTCTAATCCAATAAGCATGGGGTCTGTAAAGCTTGTTAAAGGGCCTTTTTCTATAGGTGCGATTGGTATTAGGTTGCCAGGTGGCGCAACAGGTATTCCGGTTGCAAGCGATAGAACTTTGGGAGTAATAAAAGCTGGAGAAAATTTAAAAATATCTCCCGAAGGAGTGTTGTCGGTTGATACTGCAACATCAGCGCAACAAGACAATACAAAGCCAATAACATCAGGTGCGGTATTCATGGAGATAGGAAACATAGAAGCTCTACTTAACACAATTTAGGAGGAATGATTATGAGCGTTCAAACTTTAATAACAAGCTTAACGGCGTCAAGGAATACGATTAGGACAAAGCTTGTTGCGCTTGGGTTGGTGACCGGTACGTCTAAGCTGGAAGATTGCGCAACAGCAATCAACAATATGGTCAACAATGGTGCGGTGACAGGAACAATAAGCACAAAAGAAGGTGTGTATACTGTACCTGCTGGATTTCACAATGGCACTGGCACAGTAGGCATAGTGTCAACTGAAAAAGATAAAGTAATTGCAGGCAATATTAAAACCGGAGTGACGATGCTCGGCGTTTTGGGAACATATAATGGTCCTGCAATAGTGTTGCAGCCAAAGACAGTTACGCCCACAGAAGCATCCCAGAACGTTACTGCAGATGAAGGCTATGACGGCTTAAGCACAGTAACGGTTAATCCTATTCCGGATAACTATGCAGATATATCAGAAGTAACCGCTGTTGCAGGAGATGTTCTTGCCAACAAAGTGTTTGTCGATAGCACAGGCGCACAAGGCGCAGGTACTATGGTCAATAATGGTGCAATTGCAGCCACTATTGATGGACTTACAGCAACATTATTCACGGTTCCGGCAGGTTATCACAGTGGTCTTGGCACAGTGAGTTTGACAAGCGCCATAGAAACTGCACTTGCTGCTATTTAAGGTGGTGTGCATATGAGTGTACAAAGTGAAATATCAAGGCTTGGAACAGCAAAAACATCTATAAAGTCTTCAATCGCCAACAAAGGAATCACGGTTCCGGAAGGGACTAAGCTTGAATCAATGTCAGGGTATATTGACCAAATAGAGACTGGTGATATTCCGGATTATACCTTTTCAATTTATAATGGCGGACTAAGAATAACGTATAAGGGGGTGTGATTAAATGTCAGAGATTATTGATGTAGCAAAGCAATCTTCGCTGGATGCGCTGAGCAATGCGTTACAGATACATAAGTTTACAAAGGCGATAATAGCAAGTGGAAGTTTTACAATTCCAAAAGACGGGACTTATAAAATAATTGCTTGCGGCGCTGGAGGAAAAAGCTGGAAAGGCGGGGGAGGTTGCGCTGTTGACCAAAGAGATTATGTGTTGGGAGATGTTTTGACCTTAACTGTTTCTGGAGCAGCATCAGCCGTTTGTTCAGCAAGAAGTCTCAGCATGACTGCCAACGGAACGACAACAATTGCCGGAGCAACAGCAAGCGGAGGAAATATTGCAAATTATACCGGCGGAACGTCATCAACAACAGCTAGTCTTAAAAACAGCGATGGCTGTGGCGCCGGTGGATGCAGTTCCACTGGATGCTATGATGGCGGCACAGGTGGAATTATTGGCGGCACAGGATATAGTTCTTCATCATCGTCAGCAAGTGGCGGCAACGGGGGTACAGGTGGAATTGTTGGCGGAGACGGGGGGTCTTCATCGACTACTGTTAGCTCTTCGTATCCAGGCGGTAATGGTGGGACGGGGATGTTTGGCGGTAAAGGCGGGAACAGTACCGGTGTTAATAGCGGCGGTAATGGCGGAGACGGAACTTATGTTGGCGGTAATGGCGGAGATGGAACGTACAGTGGTAGCCACAACGGCGGCAATGGCGGCAATGGCGGGATATTGGGTGGTAACGGAGGAACCACAATTGGTGATGACGCTGACGATTTTGGCGGCAACGGCGGCAATGGTGGTTGCGTTAGCGGTTATCTTCCTTCTGGCGGACATGGCGGACATGGCGGACACAACGGCTTAGGCTGGGCGATTCCGTTCGCAGGTGTTTTCAAATGGACAAAAGGAAATGCCATTATATTTATTGAGGAGGTATAAAATAATATGTACGCTATTTTAGATGATGCTGATATTGTTATTGGATTTGAGCTTAGAGATATACCTCTTTGCGATTTGGTACATCCGAATTTTGTAAAGAATTATATTTTAACAGATAATGATTCTTTAAAAGAAGGCGATATATATAATCGTGAAACAGGAGAATTTACGATTGTACCAATGCCAGTTAAAGAAACAGAACAAATTGACACCACACCTATTCCAACAGAAGAAGATATAATTCAATCACAAATTTTACTCAATCAGCAGGATTTGTTGATAGCACAGCAATCGCAGGATGAAGTTCTAGCGGCTATATTGCTTGCACAGCAAACGGTGTAAAGGAAGGTGTATTAATGTTTAAGATTGTAAAGCGTTATTATGATTTAGATATTTATGCTGCAGCGGATGTAGCCAAGTTTGTTCAAAGTGGAAGGATTACACCCGAGGAATACAAGCAGATAACTGGTCAGGAATATTTAGTTTAAGAAGGGAGAATGTAATATGAGTTTAAGTATTTTCATGTTTTTGCTTCTTGTTATCGCCTCTTTGACGGGATTGTTTACAGAAGCAGTAAAGAAACAACTTAGCGAGTACAGCAAAAGTTATCACAGCAATATGTTAGCCGGAATGATTTCAATATGCATAGGAATTTTTATATGCGTGGGATATATCATATATTCAGGATTAAGCATAACGCCAACATTAATAGTCAGCTGTATAGCGTTAATAATTTTAGGTTGGTTGTCAGCAATGGTTGGTTATGATAAGGTTGTTCAGACGATAAGCCAGGTCAAAGGCGGTGCAAGCAACGATGATAATTAACGTACATGCAGGACATAACCCTGACGGCATGGTTGCTTGTGGCGCAATTGGACTTATAAAGGAAAGTACCGAGGCAAGAGCCGTAAAGGATAAGCTTATTTCTAGCTTAAGAGCTTGTGGCAATACTGTATATGACTGCACCTGTGATGATGGTACAAGCAAAAATGATGTACTAAAAAAGATCGTTGCTAAGTGTAACAGCCATGCTGCAGACCTTGACTTAAGTATTCATTTTAATTCTGGTGTAGATGATGAAGATGGCAATGGATGTTCAACCGGGACAGAAGTACTTGTTTACAGCAAGTCAGGAGTAATTGCCGAGTATGCTAAATCCGTATGCGATAGAATCGCAGCTCTTGGCTTTAAAAACAGGGGGGTTAAGGTAAGAACAGACCTTTATGTCCTTAATAGTACTAAGGCACCGGCTATGCTTGTTGAGTGTTGCTTTGTAGATGATAAAGACGATGTAAAGCTGTATTCAGCTGACAAAATGGCCATGGCTATTGCTGAAGGACTTGGGTTTAAGGAGGCTTGTGAAGTGGTTGAAAAATCAAAGATTATTATAAACGGTCAGGAAAAAGAAGTTGAACGTATACTGAATAACGGAACCAACTTCATTAAGATTCGTGATGTCGCTGAGTTGCTTGGATATGATGTTTCAAGTAAAGGCAGTATTCCAGTGCTGACGAAGAAATAATTTTTTGCCCATCTTATGATAGGCTTTTTTAATATAATCTTTTCAATGAATGTCCCAATATTTATTGAGAGGATGATTAATTTATGGATAGTTTTATTGGTTGGGTTGGAGGAAAGAAAGCCCTTAGAGATGTTATAATTTCAAAGTTTCCTGATAATATAGGCAGATATGTTGAGGTGTTCGGTGGTGCCGGCTGGGTTATGTTCCGGAAGGATAAAGTACCAGGCCAGATGGAGGTATTTAATGATGCTGACAGTAATCTTATTAATCTGTACAGATGTATTAAGTACCATCCGGAAGCGTTTCAGAAAGAACTTGATTACATACTTTCAGCCAGAGAAATATTTGAGGATTACAGGGAGCAGGTAAATATAAGAGGACTAACGGATATACAGCGTGCAGCAAGATATTTTTATTTGATAAAAGTAAGCTTTGGTTGCAAGAAAATGAACTATGCAACTAGGCCTAAAAGGTTGGACAGGACACTTGCAAGGCTTGAGGAGATTACGGAAAGGCTATCTGATGTTGTAATCGAAAATAGAGATTTTGAATCGTTGATTAAATTATATGATAGTCCGGGTACGCTTTTTTATTTAGATCCTCCGTATCATAAGACTGAAAGGTACTATGATAATGAGAAGGTATTTGATGAAACAGACCACAGAAGGCTGAAGGAATGTCTGGATAATATAAAGGGTAAGTTTGTTTTATCTTATAATGATGATGAGTTTATCAGAGAACTTTATAAGGACTATTGTGTTGAAGGTGTGACAAGGAGCTGTACGCTGTCGGCCAACAGCACCGGATATAGGTTTAAGGAACTTATTATCAGGAATTTTGAATGATAAAAATGTGATAAATTTATAGATAATAAATGCCTTACTATTATGTAGGGCATTTGTTGAAAAATTAAAACTTAAGGGATAAGAGGCATGACTACGGTTGTGCCTTTTATTTTTTTACAAAAAATTACGAAAATATTGGAATTTAGATAAATCATGGTATAATGTATGTAAATTTAGCATAATTTTAAAAAATAAAAAAGAGGTGCATAATAATAATGCCTACAATTACAGATTGGATTATGGTTGTTATTACAGGTATATATGTTGTTGCAACTATATTTATATGTTTATTTAATTACATATCTGCAAAAGCAACTAGAGAGCAAATAGCTGAAACAAAACGTCAGTTTGAAGAGAGTAATAGAGCATATATAACTTATGAACTTATTTATGAAAGGCGATCAGTTTATGGAATACGTTTTACTAATTATGGGAATAAAGTTGCGAATCATGTTCAGGTACAACTAAAGAAGGAATTTATTGACAGCATTATGGAAATTAATTATTTAAGTTGGCTTAACGAACAAATATACAAAGAGTTTGTTTTAGGAATTGGACAAAGTTATGATATTTATTTTGGGAGCAATGAATATCGTAAGAATCCTAATAAACAACCGTTAGAAGGAAAGTTAATTTATAAAGATGACAAGAAATCATATTGCGAACCTTTTTTTATTGATGTAGAACATTATGCTACTATATTTTCGGTAAATAGTGAAACAGAGATTTTTTGTGATGTTATTCAGAAACAGACTATAGAACTAAATGGTATTAAAAAAGAGTTAAACCAAGTACTTCAATATATTTCTAAAATATCTCGTGATAAATACGAGGCAACTAATGCAAATGATGGTTCAGATGATTTGAACAAATTATAATATTGAGGAGATGCTTTAACGTGGATGGAAATATAGATAGATGTTTTATAATTACTCCAATTGGAAATGATACTGATCCAATTAGGCGCCATATTGAAGGAATAATAGCTGCGGCGATTGAGCCAGCTATAGGAGAAAAATATGAAATCGTGGTTGCTCATAAAATGGGAGCGCCCGGCTCAATTACTAAGCAAATCATTTCTGAGATTTACAATGATAAGCTTGTAATTGTAAATCTTACTAATAAAAATCCTAATGTAATGTATGAATTGGCCTTTAGACATAGCTTAGGAAAACCTGTTATTATGATTGCTGAAGATGGGACGGCTTTGCCTTCAGATATAATAATGGAGAGAACAGTATTTTATAAAAACGATGCACAAGGAGTACTAGACTTACGTGATAAATTAATAGCTGCAGAGAAAGAGATTCCATATGACGGTAAGGAAAGTAGTCCTATATATGATGTTATTAAAGAGATTGATAGAGACAATAGAATAATACAACTTACACAGGAAGCTTCAAATACGAGTGAAGATGATAAAAATGCTCTAAAATATATACTTAATAAGTTGAATAATATTGAAGAGACAATTAAAATAAATAGGAATGATAAGACGATTATAGAGAGTAGCTATGCATATAAAAATCATATTATATATAGGATGTCATATGATTTTGCGCCAGAAACAATTACGGAAAGTACTATTGTAGAAGGATTATTTGGTTCTAAGGATTTAGATAACTATATTGATTTAACGAATATAAGTTGGGACAAAAATGCTAAGACGATAGAATTAGGAATCTTATATAAAGATGATATTACTAAAAATTATTTAAGTTCACGTATAATCTCAGTTATGTCTAGTATTGGCTTTACGGAAATACATACATACAGGCGTACAATGAGTTAAGTTACAATTATTGCTACTGATAACAAAGATCTTTGATGAAAGTCAAAGACATGGTGCTTAAAAAGGCAATTGAAGAAAAACACCGACAAAAAAATGTGGTTTAATATTTGAAAAAAGATATGTTGTTAGACATGATTTGGAGCATCACTCTTGTTGAGCGATTGCTCCATTTTTTATAAGAGCATCTATACCTGAAAGTATATTCCTCACCTGTTCGTAATCCGTTTTTGGTATCATGGCGATTTCGCTGTTTCGGATAGCTTCAGCTGCATCTAAAGTTTCTTCAGGATTTGTGTCAAAATATTTTGTCGCTGTTTCAAAATCTGATGATTTTATATCAGTAAGTGCATTTCCTACAACTTTATCTGGTGGATCAATTTTTTCACCACATGCAACTAACGATAACAACATACAACGGTTAAAATTACTGACAATAATTTCTTCATACAATCTTCCTGATTTGACAATATATAGAATAAGTGGTATTGTTTTCTAGAAGGACTGTTGTTTGAATAATCTTCCTTATCGCCGTTCCAGTATTCCCAGTACTGGGGCGGTTTTTATTTGGTTGATTCATCAACAATATCGACGTTATATCCTATATCAGAAAAACTAATTACATATTGCCCGATTCTATAATTAGGCCATACTTTTCCTTAAACGTTCGCAAAGCCTCAATAAGAAATTGAACTGTTATGTCAAGATATTCTGCAACGTCAGAGAGGTACTCACAGCCGGATTTACACGTCAAGGATATCTCCAACAGTATTTTATAACTTTTACATGGTATGAAAGCAACAAGCGCAGGGACAAAGACAATGTGTGCTTTGCCAAGAAGTTTATACTAGATGCTCTGCAAAGGAGCAAAACCATAGAAAATGACAGAATAAATACATAACCGGATTTGAGGATTTATTTGTATATGGGAAAAGCAAGGTGTAGGTGTGTCAATAAAAGGAGCAGAAGAAGGAGTGAAATGCTTAGATGAATAAGGTTATTCTTATGGGACGTCTTACTAGGGATCCAGAGGTGAGATATTCCCAAGGGGCTGAACCTTTGGCGGTTGCAAGATACAGTTTGGCAGTAAACAAACGTTTTAAGCGTCAGAACCGGATGCAGATTTTATTCCATGTGTTGCTTTTGGCAAGAATGGAGAATTTGCCGAGAAGTATTTCAAGAAGGGGAAGATTGTCAGCTTAGTCGGTAGGCTTCAAGTTCGCTCTTGGGACGACAACGAAGGGAAAAAACGTACCACTACTGAGGTTGTTATTGAGGAACAGTACTTTGCCGAGAGTAAACAAAAGGCAGAAACAAAGAATGATATTGAGAATTAAGTCTTCTACCTGATAGATGAAAATATACAGGATGATGATCTGCCATTTTAAGGAGGCTTACATATGAAATCAACAGGAATGTACGAAGAGTAAATGATTTAGGCAGAATAGTACTGCCTAAAGAGTTAAGGAAAGCTTTAAACATCAATGAGCGTGATGCACTTAAAATATTTATGGACGGAAATGCAATCATTTTGAGCAAATATGAGCCGGCACATATATTTACAGGAGTATGGAAGATTTGATTGACTATAAGGGTAAGAAGGTTTCAAAACACAATCAATCAGAGAAATGGCCGAGATTGCAGGAATAAATGTAGTTGAATAAAACAATGGGGGACAAGAACAAAAAAGCAGAAGATTACTTCTCTTCTGCTACAATGTCCTCCAAGACTTTAATAAGGTCTTGCATATTATTTAACTGAACATTTCTGCTTAATATATCGTTCTTTAAATTAATTGAAAGAGATTCGAATTTCTCTTTTATTGCAGGATTCACATATGACATAGTGTATCACCTCCGAGGGTAGGTTGCCCAAGATAAAGTCAAATATGCATTAAAAAAACAAAGGAGTGAAAAATGACAGAACTTGAGAAAGTCCAATACAGACACGATGAATATAAAATTGCAGTACATTATGGACTGGCCGATCAGTTGAAGCAGCTTAAAGAGGAATTGCAAGAAGCTATGGAGGCTACTGAAGATTATGAGATAAATCCTAGTATTGAGCGGTTTAAGCATCTGAATGAAGAAATAGCAGATGTTGAAAATAAGACTTTTCAAATTAAGATGCTTTTAGAGAGACTGCAGACAGCGTATCGGTGGATTACAGCTCTGAGCGTGTGCAGACATCCTTAAGTCCGGATTAGTGGTTAAAATAATAAGTCTGTAGGCAAATATACACTGCGCTGGCTAGTGGACACAAGGCATAGAATAATTGATGAGATACAAAGTTTGCATAATGATAATTATATTCGAATATTGTATAAGCGGTATGTTGAATATAAGCCGTTGGAGCAAATTGCAGTTGAAATGAATTATTCCTATAGGCAGATGAGAAGACTGCATGGATATGCTTTGCAAGAATTTAAAAAATGTCCAACAATGTCCCATTCGACTGTGCTATAATGGTATCATAGAGATTTATGTAAAGAGCAGACTTAAACACGCATTCTCTTTAGGCACAGTTAACAGATTGTACTGGTGGCTTTTTCTTTTGGGGGTGACATTATTTAAAAAAACTTACGTTTTAATCAATTCTATGATATACTAAAAATAAAGGTGGCGTTTGATATGGGTGATAAAAGTCCAAAGAAGAAAGAAATTAAGAAGAAAAAGGAAACTGTAGATATTGCTGATTCCACAGTAAAACAAAGTGGAAAGAAAAAGAAAAAAAAATACGAGTAATAGTTTAACCGATGTTTAACTGTGCCTGTTTTACTGATGATTTTACATACGTTTAAAAATCATGGAAAAAGGCAAAATCTTTTGATTCAAAAGATTGTACGTGATATGGATGAGATTAAAGTTGTAAATATGAAGTAGCACATGCTTAATTAACGTATTCTAAGCACTTTCCATTTGGAGGGTGCTTTTTTGATGCAAGAAAGAGACGGTTAAATGCAGAAAAGCAAGGGCGGAAGACCGCCTAAATATAGAAACAAAGAAGAAATTGAAGAATTAATTGAGAAATACTTCAAAGAGTGTGAAGGAGGACTGTTCGTTGATGACGATGATAAACCTGTTGTAACTGAAAAAGGAGGCATTATTTATATAGTACCGCCTAAGCCTCCGACAGTAACAATTATACATATGCGTTATTAGATGTAAATAATATTTGCACAGGCTTTGCAGAACTGACCAAGAAGGTTATCCGCAAAGGGTATCTCTTGGTTGAGCAAAGGGATTTAAGCCTCGTCGGTAAGGTGTGGGATTATGAGGCTCAGATTTGGAAGGACGGCACTTTGTCTGATCAGGAGAGGGCCGCTCTTGATACAGCAGTAAATATTGAATATTTAGCCTGCCTAGCAGACTTGGGATTATAAAGAGGGAGGTGGGAGATGACATATACAAGATTAAAGAAGCTTATTACAAGCGGCAGTTATGACAAAGACGATATGCTGAATAAGCTTGCGTATTTCTTATGGCTGGCCGTGTTACGGAAGCGCAGTATAATGTGCTTGTTGACATGATGCAGTAAACAAATATTACTTTATGGCTGACCGAAAGGTCTTTTTTTATTTATTAAAAGGAGGAATTTATATGAAAAACTTATCAAAATGCAGACATTAGTAAAGGACGGACACCATATGTTTAACTATGAGGATGGTATAAAGGACTCGATCCCTGATGACGGTGTAGTATTTACTGACCTTGCCCCACAGAACAAAAACGGAAGAATGCTTAAGGCTACAGGGTACCCTGATAGAGCAGGCTCAATTGACGGTAAATTGAGATCACTGCAATTGATGGTAAACCTGCAGCAGATGGCGTTGTATATGATGTATGAGGCATTGGTCCTGATTATGTCATAGTATCTGCGAAGGGAGATAAATTCTACATATGCTAAAACAATCCCAATAAATCTGTATCACATCCTAACCAGGATAAGAAAATGAAGGCATATAGATTATACATGCGATTTACTCTATGCTTGTATAAGTCAATCCTGGGCAGCGTAACTGCTGCCCTTCATTATGAAAGGAGGGGCTTATGACGGATGGAGCAATATCTTCAATTATTAGTGGCGGAGTAGCTTTATTGGTTTGCATGTTAAACAACTATGCTCAGACAAAAAAGGTTGAGACACAGCGTGACAAAACAATAGCACTTATTGATTACCGGTTAACTGAACTTTCAGAGAGGGTAAATAAGCATAATAATGTTATTGAAAGAACGCATGACCTCGAGCAGAATATGGCACTGCAGGAGGAGAGAATAAAGGTTGCAAATCATCGTATTGAGGATCTAGAAAAGAGGAGTGTTGAGAATGGATATTAGTTTTTTATCAAAGTATGCAGTAACGCTTATTGTTGGAATTTGTCTTTGTATTGGCTATATAATTAAAAATATTATTCCGGATGACAGGATTAATAGGTTTATACCTCTTATTATGGGTATTCTGGGTGTTGTGCTTAACGTCTGGATTAATCATTTTTCCTTTTCAGCAGAGATTCTGTTGGGAGGTCTGTTTAGTGGACTGGCATCAACAGGTTTATATGAGATGTTTAAAAACCTTATAACAAAGGAGTAAAGGAAAATGGACGTTACAAAAGCGTACAGAGCTATCTCCGAGCTTACACCGCTTGCGCAGCAGGCATGTAATTTGTTCATGGAAAGGTGCAAAACCGCAGGTCTTGATATATTTATCACTGAAACATATCGTTCTCAGAAAAGGCAGGATTACCTATATGAGTAGGGTAGGACAAAACTTGGACAAATAGTAACATGGACAAAGACAAGCCAGCACACAAGCCGCAGGGCGTGGGATATAGCCTGTATTGGTGAACAATATATAACTTAACAGTACTTGCGAAAGCAGGGCAGATAGCGGCTGATTTGGGTATAACATGGGAGTTACATGGGATACACCGGATCGGCCACATTTTGAAATAAGTACAAGCTGGAAAGCGCCGGTGGCAACAATAATTAAGGCAGAGGAGGAAGAGGACATGACGAGATACAATAAAGCTGAATAGGTTCCAGAATGGACGAAGGGGTTTATTCAGGAGCTAATCAGTGAAGGAGCTATTGCAGATAAGAACAATATCAATCTTTCCGAGGACATGGTAAGAGAAATGCTTATCATGGACAGGCATATAAAAAAGCTGATTGACAATAATGGAAATAATAAAATATAGATTGTTTGCATTACAAGGAGGCTAATATGAACTATATTAAATTAATAATTATTGTTGTTATAAGTTTAGCTAATGTAGGCTTATCTTCTTGTGGAGAGTTCCTGCTAGAGGGCAAATGTCCTACTATTTAGTAGGGAATTTATTGAAAAATGAATAATTAAGTGTTAAAATGGCTAACAGGAATTTTCCATTAGTCATCTTATTTTTATATTTAAATATAGTTTTATATTAATTATGTTATAACATCCCAATAGAATAACTACTTACTTGAAAACAGATTATGCATATTTATTCTCGCTTGAAACTCGCAAAAATCCAACAAACAGAGATTCTGAAATAATTGTCAGATAAGTTACTTTGTGTGGAAATAAGAGGTGTAACCGTAGTTATACTTCTTATTTTTTTACAAAAAATTACAAACTTATTTAATTTTATATTAATTGTGTTATAATATAAGGAAATTTATTTTCAGTATAGGTTTATTTGAAAAAAAATTCAATAATAAAAATAAATTTACAAACAATAAACTATGTTATAATTAATCATTATGAATATTATGAAAATTCAGAAGTAAAAGTTGTTCATAAAATATTTTATAAATAAATTAATTGGATAAATATACTAAAATACTAAATTTTGTTTATTAACATTAACCAATGAAATACTTTTCAATTAATGTTATAATTTTAATAAATAGATTCGGGGAGTGGAGAAGATGACATTATTGCAGCTTAATTATATAATGGAAATCTATAGCAGTGGTTCAATAAATAAGGCTGCTCAAAAACTTTTTCTGTCACAGTCAAGCCTTAGCAGTTCAATACGTGAGCTTGAAAATGAATTTAATATAAAAATATTTGCCAGAAGTAATAGAGGAATAGAGCTTACTGATGACGGAAAAGAGTTTATAACTCATATTAGACCCATACTGGAACAACAGAAAATGATAGAAAGCTATTATACTGACAGGGACAGCAGCGATTATGTTTCACTCTCAGTTGCCTCACAAAGATATCCGTTTTGTGCAAAGGCATTTGTTTTGCTTATACAAAATCAAGATATTTTGAAATATAACCTATGCTACAAAGAGGCAGAAATGGATAAGGTTATTGAAAGTGTTTCTGGAAGAAAGAGTGAGATTGGTGTAATATTTTTATCAGATATGACTGAAAAGTTTATGAATAGAGTGTTAGCATCTAACGATTTGGAATTCCATGAAATAATGAGAATTAAGCCACATGCTTTTATCAATGTGAATCATCCGCTTGCAAACAAGGATAGCATAAAAGTAAATGAGCTTTTTGATTATCCATATGTTGCATTTTCAAAGAAAAATAACGATTCTTTTAATTATTCAGAGGAAGCAGTTATTCCTGATATAGATAGGTTTAAAAAAATCGTTTACGTCAATGACAGGGCATCATGCTATAATGTGCTGGTTCATACAGATTGTGTTTCAATAGGGAGCGGAATCTTGCCGGAAGGCTATGGCGATGACAGCCTTAAGTCTGTACCGATTGATGATGCCGAAGATTTCATGCGCTTAGGGTGGATTAGCCTTAAGGATATGCCTATTTCGAATAAGGCTGAAGAATATATAAACATATTAAAAAAAATAATAAAGGAAACTGCTAAATAATGAATAAGGAGATTAACATGATAATTCGTAAAGCAAGAGAAGGTGACGTTACAGCGGTAGCAAGAATTTATGAAAAAATAATTGATGCTGAAGAAAAGGGAATGGGAAAAACCGGATGGAAGAGAAATGTATATCCAACCGAAGGGACTGCTGTTGAAGCACTTGCAAAAGGTGAACTTTTTGTAATGGAGGATAGTGGTGATGTTGTTGCATCAGCTAAAATAAATCGCGAACAAGTACCGGTATATTCTAACTGCAAATGGGAACATGATGCACCTGACTGCGAGGTTATGGTTTTGCACACACTTGTTGTTGATCCTGATAAGGTTGGAAATGGATACGGTACAAAATTTGTTTCTTTTTATGAAAGTTTCGCTCTTGAAAACGAATGTAGGTATCTGCGAATGGATACAAATGAAAAGAACGTTACTGCACGCAAATTGTATAACAGTCTTGGGTACAGTGAGCCTGGAATAGTGCCATGCGATTTTAATGGAATAGAGGGAGTTCATCTGGTTTGTCTTGAAAAAAGATTATAATAAAAAACACGTTAAACATACTGTGCTTAACGTGTTTTTATTTTGTTATATATTTAGATATCAGTGTACAAACTCTGAATATATGGCCTGAAGTGTTGCCTGATAGTCATTCTCCTCAACACCAAGAATGATGTTCAATTCGCTTGACCCTTGGTCTATCATTTTTATATTGACTCCTGAATTGGCGGCAGCTTTAAATACTCTATATGCTGTACCAATGCCGTTTACCATATTTCGGCCTACAACGGCAATAAGAGCAATACCATCATCAATTGCAATATAGTCAGGGTTTACGCTTCTTTTTATCTCATCGGCGATTACAAGCTTCTTATCTTTAATATAATCTGTACTTACTATAATTGACATTGCATCAATACCTGAAGGAAGATGCTCAAATGGTACGTTGTTGTTCATTAATACTTCAAGAACCTTTTTACCAAAACCAACTTCGCTGTTCATCATGTCCTTCTCAAGTACAATAATTGAAAAACCCTTTTTACCAGCGACACCAGTAATAATATCGGATGTTGCGTCTGCCTCAGCCTTAGGAACTATCATTGTGCCTTTGTCACCTGGGCGGTTTGTATTTTTTATATTAATTGGTATACCGGCAAATCTAACGGGAAATATTGAGTCCTCATGAAGCACGGTTGCACCCATGTATGAAAGTTCGCGAAGTTCTTTGTATGTAATTGTATCAATAACGTTTGGGTTTTTAACAAATCTGGGATCTGCCATTAAAAAGCCTGATACATCTGTCCAGTTTTCATACAAGTCTGCTCTTGCTGCTCTGGCAACAACCGATCCCGTAAAATCTGAACCGCCTCTTGTAAACGTTTTTATAGTACCGTTGGGCATAGAACCGTAAAAACCAGGAATAACGGCATATTTATGTTTTTCAAGTATAGAAGATAATATTCTGTTTGTATTTTCAGCATCAAAGGTGCCGTCTTCACAGAAGAAAATTCCTTTTTCTGCATCGATAAAATCAAATCCTAGGTAGTTAGCAAGCACAATTGCATTAAGGTATTCACCTCGACTGGCAATATAATCACGTCCGGCATGATGTTCAATAGCCATTCTTATTTTTTTAAATTCTTCATTAAGAGAAAAATTAATACCAAGATCTTTTATTATTTTGTCATATCTTCTTCTTATGCACATAAAAATGTTATCAATGCTTTCACCGTCTCTAGTAAGCTCATAACATTTATAAAGCATATCCGTTACCTTTTCGTCATCTGCATTTCTTTTTCCGGGAGCAGAAGCCACAATATATCTTCTTTCCGGTTCGCTTTTAACAATTTCGGCAACTTTCCTAAAATGCTCGGCATCTGCAAGTGAGCTTCCTCCGAACTTTAATACTTTAACTGACATTTATAATCGGCTCCTTTTAATCAAAGATCATTAATCATTAAATCGGCAAAACTTTCACGTTTAACTGTAATATAGCAGTCTCCCTTATTAAGCATTACAATAGGAGGACGCGGAATACGGTTATAGTTTGATGCCATTGAATAATTATACGCACCTGTTGTCATAACTGCAAGTATATCGCCTTTTTTTGCGGTAGGGAGCATTACATTTTCCTGTATAAGGTCTCCGCTTTCACAGCATCTTCCACCAACTGTATATTCTTTTTCGGGAGTTACGCTTGCTCTGTTTGCAAGCATAATTGTGTAAGGTGATTCATACAAAGTATATCTTGGATTATCAGTCATGCCTCCGTCAATTGAAACATAATTTTTGTATCCTGGTATTTCTTTTGTTCCTCCAACTGTATATAACGTCATACCTGCATCAGCAACAATACTTCTGCCGGGTTCCATCAGAACAGTGGGGAGATTAATACCAAGCTCACTGCATTTTTCTTTCATCATATCAGCAATGCCCTTGATGTTTTTAGAATAATCTATTTCGGGGTGCTCTTCAATATACCTTACACCCATACCGCCGCCAAGATTTAAAACCTGTGCCTCATATCCAAGAGTATTTTTTATATGCGCAATGAATTTCAGCATTATTTCAGCACCATCCACAAACGGCTTAATATCAAATGTCTGTGAGCCGATGTGGCAGTGATAGCCGCAAAGCTCTACGTTTTGTTTTCCAAGTGAAATTTTAATTGCTTCTTCAGCTTGTCCTGTTTCAATAGCAATACCAAATTTAGAGTCTATTTTCCCGGTTGAAATTTTAACATGTGTATGCGGATCAATGCCGGGTGTAAGGCGAAGCAGTATTTTCTGAATAACACCATATTTCTTTGCTGTCACATTTATAGCATCTAATTCATCGAGGTTATCACAAATAAAATATCCTATTTTATTTTCAATTGCAAAATCAATGTCGGCATCTGTTTTATTGTTTCCGTGAAAATATACATTTTCCATGGGAAATCCAGCTTTCAATGCAGTGTATAGTTCACCAGGAGAAACTACGTCAACTCCCATATTTTCCTCTGCTGCAATGTTATATATTTTTTTAAAGCATAAGGCTTTGCTTGCGTAAAGGGGCATTGAACTCTCACCAAAGTTTTCTTTCATAGCTTTGACATAGGTGGTCATTTTTTCTCTTATTTTTTCCTCGTCAATCAGATAGAGAGGAGTACCATATTTTTCGGCAAGTTCAGTGGTATCCTGTCCTGCAAAGGTGAGATGTCCTTTATTGTTTATTCCTAAGTTGTTGCAAATCATGATGTTATCTCCTTTACATAAAATTATATTTATACAAAAAAACAGCCAATTAGAGGCTGCACGTCAACAAGGAGTATAATCGTGACAGCACTCCGCAAACGCGACAGTTAAGCAAATATTATTTTGCTTCCCCAGATCAGCCTTTCGCCTCAGCCGCCTTCGGCAACGTTCCCTTTCAGAGGGGAAGCTTTGCGAAAGCAGTAAAATCCCCAGATACTGATGATACGATGCGCCTCTGTCTATAATGTATTTTATAAAGTATATTATTTATCCGCTTTTATTGCAATAGTTTTCGGAAAAATCTATGTTTTTATACAGGTGAGAGATATAATGTCGAATTTTTATTTAATCATCTGATAAAACTGATATAAAACAGGAATAATGTTAAGGAATATTGTATATTTTATCTACATTTATATTATAGGTATGGATAAATTCATTGTTTTAATTTATAATCAATCATAGGAATATACCAAAAAAAATTAAATTCAGACCTTATAAATACTGAATTTGTAGAATATTGTTATGATTTGCTGTTTTACATCAATTTTACCTTTGTCTTATTTATATTTTACAAGGATATATTATCTTTCATAGTGTTGACTAATAGAAAAAATGAATATGATTGGCGGGAGAAAAATGAATATATTTGGCTTATTTAACTTGGTTGGCGGTTTGGCTCTATTCCTATATGGTATGCATATAATGGGTCAAGCGCTTGAGAAAGTGTCAGGAGGTAAACTGGAACGTATTCTTGAAAGCCTTACTAAAAATAGGCTTATGGCTGTTTTGCTTGGAACGGCGGTTACTGGAATTATACAGAGTTCATCTGCAACAACGGTAATGGTTGTTGGTTTTGTTAACTCCGGTATTATGAAGCTTAATCAGGCCATCGGTATTATCATGGGTGCGAATATCGGCACAACTGTAACAGCTTGGCTTTTAAGCCTTGTTTCTATTGAAGGAACAAGTTTTGTTATGACGATGCTTAAACCATCATCATTTTCTCCGATTCTTGCAATCATAGGCGTTGTAATGATTCTATTTTCTAAAAAAGAAAAGAAAAAAATAATCGGCGAAATAATGATTGGCTTTGCTATACTCATGTTTGGAATGGAAACAATGAGCAGTGCAGTTAAGCCGCTTGCTGATGTTCCTGAGTTTACAAACATTCTTGTTAAATTTTCCAATCCTATTCTCGGAATTCTTGTTGGCGCAGGTGTTACAGCTATTATTCAAAGTTCGTCTGCTTCTGTGGGTATACTTCAGGCGTTATGTGTTACAGGTGTAGTTAGTTTCAGAAGTGCTATTCCTATTATCATGGGTCAGAATATAGGAACATGCGTTACAGCAATTATTTCAAGCATAGGTGCTGCAAGAGATGCAAAGAGAGCGGCAGCTGTGCATCTATACTTCAATCTTATAGGAACTATTATATTTACAACAGCATTTTATAGCCTAAATTATATTTTGCATTTTGGCTTTATGGATAATGTAATTGCTCCTGCAGGAATTGCCGTAATTCATACTACATTTAATATTGTTACAACTGCAATTTTATTTCCGTTTGGCAATCAACTTGAAAAACTTGCTATCTTAACAATTAAGGATAAGAAAACGTTGCCTGATGCATCGAAACAGGAACTTCAGATGCTTGATGAAAGATTTCTTGATTCATCGGGATACGCAATTATGCTCTGCAAGAATGCTGCTGCTGAAATGGCTGGTTTAGCAAAGAAGGCTGTATATGAAGCAATAGCTCTTGTTTCCAACTATGATGAAGAAAGAGCAAGAGAATTATATAAAATAGAAGATGAAGTTGACAGATATGAAGACAAGCTTGGATCATACCTTGTTAAGGTTAGCAGCAAAAATCTTTCCATAGATGAAAGTCATACTGTTTCTATGCTGCTTCATTCACTTAATGACTTCGAGCGAATTTCCGATCATGCTATAAATATTCTGGATTCTGCAAAGGAACTTTATGATAAGGGACTTGTTTTCAGCCAAAGGGGTTCTAGGGAAGTAGAAATATATTCGAATGCTGTAAAAGAAATACTTGACATTACGATTAGAGCCTTCGAAAATATGAATAAGGATACTGCTATGATGGTTGAACCCCTTGAGGATGTAATTGATGATATAAATATTGTAATTAAAGAAAAACATATTAAGCGTTTAAGAAGCGGAGAGTGTACAATGGAGCTTGGATTTATTCTTTCTGATATTTCAACAAACTATGAAAGAGTTGCTGATCACTGTTCAAATCTTGCTATTTATGTTTTACAATCAGATATGGAAGAAATGGACACTCATAATTTCCTTCTTCAGCATGGCATGGAGGACAGTAAAGAGTTCCAGAGCCATTATATTGAATATAAGGAAAAGTACCATATTGACTGATATTGTAATTGTTTTTGTAACTTATTTTGAGGTGTATCTTTATGGCTTTAATTTATATAGTCGAAGATGATGCAAATATTTGTGAAATAGAGAGTATTGCACTCAGTAATAGCGGGCATACATCCGAGACTTTTGAGAATGCCCGCTCATTCTATGATAAAATGTCTGTCAACAAACCGGATATAATTATTCTTGATATTATGCTTCCTGATGAGGATGGTCTTGAAATTCTTAGGAAAATCAGAGCAAAATCAGACACGAGGCGTATTCCTGTAATTCTTATTAGCGCAAAGTCGACTGAGATTGATAAGGTCAGAGGCCTAGAGATGGGTGCTGATGATTATCTGACAAAACCATTTGGTGTAATGGAGCTAATTGCGAGAGTCAAAGCCTTACTCAGACGAACAGAAGAGGAGAGAAGAATTACAGGAAGAGAAAAGTATATACATATGGGGGATATTTTCATTGATGATGTCAGAAGGGTAGTATATGTTGCCGATGAAAAATGTGAGCTAACATACAAGGAGTATGAGTTGCTTAAGCTTTTGATATTAAATGAGGGCATAGTACTTACTAGAGATATTATAATGGATAAAGTTTGGGGAGTTGAGTTTGAAAGCGAGTCAAGGACTGTTGATATGCATATAAAAACGTTACGACAGAAACTCGGAGAATCGGGAAATATGATAAAGACAGTTAGAAATGTCGGATATGTTGCTGAACTTTAAGCAAGTGGAGACACTATGAAGAAAAAAATAAATTTATATATGTTTGTTGTGGCAGTTGTAGCAATATTGTCAACGTTTGTATTGCTTACGCTAACCTTTCAAAAAATAACTGCTAAGAGGTTTAGAGAAAATCTGGAAACAAGCTGCATGATACTAAAGGAAACATGGAGTGCAGAAAAAAGCGACAGCTACAACTTCGGAGACTTGAGATTGACAGTTGTTTCACCTGAGGGCAGTATTATATATGACAGTGAAGATGAAACTCCTTCTGATATTGAAAAATGTGATGAAATAATTTCTGCCAAAGAAAAAGGAGAAGGATTTTCTGTCAGAAAATCAGCAAATGCCAAAGAAAACATATATTTTTATGCCTCTAAGATTAACAACGGAAATATATTCAGGGTATCTCAGCAGTCAGGTAACATGCTTGTTTTTTTTGGGAATTTTCTACCGCTTATTGTATTTATCCTAATTCTGATGGCAGCTGTTTGCTTTATAATTACAAAATATTTGACAGCAGATATATTAAAGCCGATTGAAAAAATGGCAGACAATATGAATTTTACCAAGGGACCTGAGTATAAAGAGCTTGTACCGGTTATGAATATGTTAAAGGAACAGCATGAAAATATTTTGAACAGTGCAAGAGTAAGACAAGAGTTTTCTGCGAATGTGTCACATGAACTTAAAACTCCGCTTACTGTAATCTGCGGTTATGCTGAGCTCATTGAAAATAAGATGGTATCCGAAAATGATACTGTGCGTTTTGCAAAGGAAATTCATCATAATTCAGACAGGCTACTTACACTTATCAACGATGTAATCAGGCTTTCTGAGCTTGACAGCGAAAGCTCAGAAGTTATTTATGAAAGAATTGATTTGGCTGATGTAGTTACTGAGATTCTGCCATTTATTCAAAGTAATGCGAAGCAGCATAATATTAATGTTGATGTAAGCTGTGAGCATTGCATAATAAACGGTAACAAATCAATGATAGAAGAGATTGTTATGAATCTCAGTAATAACGCTATCACATATAACAAACCTGGAGGAAATGTTTGGATTAGTGTTTATTCTAAAGATGAAAGGTCGGTTATATCTGTAAAGGATAATGGAATTGGCATTCCAAAGGAACATCAAAAGAGAGTATTTGAGAGGTTCTACCGAGTGGATAAAAGCAGGTCAAAAAGAAGCGGTGGAACCGGTTTGGGTCTTGCAATTGTAAAGCATATAGCATCAAGCCATAATGCTTCTATTTCACTTCAAAGTGAACCTAATGAAGGAACGGAAATAAAGATTACGTTTTAATATTAATATAAAAATCACCGGTTGACAGGTAGCTGATTCGACCGGTGATTTTTTTACAGTTTTAGTTGGGAGGAAATTTCGTTTGCTGTTTTATCAAAATCCGGAATGTTGGTGCCTGATGATGTAAGCTTTTTAACTCTGTAAGCCTCAATATTTTTGCAGATAAATTCCTCGGAACCGAAAAGTTTTGTTATAATGCTTTTCTTTTTCATTGTAAATACCTGAACACCGCCTGACGTTTTATTAGAGTTAAGCGGTATCAGCTCAGTATTAAATAACAGTGCTTTGTCAGTATCTCTGATAAGAACGAGGTCACAATCAAGAGGTGCATTCCTTATACCAATAATAGGTGACTTTTCTGAATATGCATTTACAAGTTTTTTGCGATTTGTTTTTGTAGAATAACTTTCAAGGGGGATTTTTGCAACCTTGCCGTTTTCAAATGCATATAACATGTACCCTGAATAATCAATTGTTGCTGTGCAATATATAATTTTTTCATTCTCCTCCATAGAAAGAATATTGGGAAGATATTCGCCAAATGTGCTTGCTTTACAGTCAGCAATATCTTTGACCTTCATCTTATAGACATTATGTTTGTCGGAGAAGAAAATAACATCAGATTTATTGGTACATTCAATTTCACATAAGATGTTGTCATCGTCTTTGAGCTTTTGTTCTGGACTTGTCCTAAGAGAAATAAGCGGAATTTTTTTGAAATAATTGTGTTCAGTAAAGAAAAGTTTAACCCCATAGTCATCAATTAAATCCTCTGCCTGGAGCTTTTCGGTTTCTGAGTCGGAAATAATACTTGTCTTTCTTTCTTTGCCGTATTTCTTTGCAACGGTTTTAAGCTCTTTTGCAATAAGACGTTTTACCTTTGAATCGTTAGAAAGAATTTCATTTAAATCCGCAATATCAGAAACTAAATCACTTATTTCCTGAATTTTGTTAAGTATATATTCCTTGTTTATGTTACGAAGCTTAATTTCAGCAACAAATTCAGCTTGTTTTTCATCAATATCGAAGCCTGTAATAAGGTTTGGAACAACCATTGCATCAATTTCAGTGTTTCGTATTATCGTAATAGCTTTATCTATGTCAAGGAGTATTTTTGAAAGCCCTTGAAGTAGATGAAGCTTGGCACTTTTTTTGTCTAAATCATATTTGATTCTGCGTTTTACACAACCTATACGGAAACGAATCCATTCGCTCATTATACCCTTTATTCCAAGGGTCTGAGGTCTGCCGTCAATAAGAAGATTAAAGTTGCAGCTAAAAGTATCGCACAAAGGCGTAAGCGAAAAAAGCTTAGCCATTATTGTATCAGGATCAGCGGTTTTCTTAATATCAATTGTAATTTTAAGACCTTTGAGGTCAGTTTCGTCACGAATATCAGTAATATCACGAATTTTACCACTTTTCACAAGGAAAATAACCTTATCTATGATAGCCTCAATATTTGTTGTGTAAGGAATTTCGTATATCTCTATACAGCTGTTCTTTTTGTCGAATCTGTATTTTGAACGGACTTTGAAACTTCCTCGACCTGTTTGGTATATTGAAAGCATATCGTTTTCGTTATAGATAAGTTCGCCTCCATGCGGAAAATCAGGTCCTTTTATATAGTCGGTAAGTCTGCAATCAGGGTCTGTCATATAAGCAGATGTAGCTTCGCAAATTTCAATAAGATTGAAGCTACAAAATGAACTGGCCATTCCTACAGCAATTCCTTGATTGGGGTTTACCAGAATATTTGGGAAGCTGGTTGGCAAAAGAATCGGTTCCTTTACTGTTGCGTCAAAGTTGTCAACAAAGTCTACTGAGTTTTTATCTATGTCACCAAAAATTTCTTCACAAACAGAAGCAAGTTTTGCCTCTGTGTATCTGGCAGCTGCATATGCCATGTCTCTTGAATATTGTTTACCAAAGTTACCCTTTGAGTCAATAAACGGAATAAGAAGTGAGCCGTTGCCTTCTGTAAGACGGACCATTGTTTCATATATTGTCATATCTCCATGGGGGTTAAGACGCATAGTTTGTCCCACAATATTTGAAGATTTCGTTCTCGTACCGTTAAGCAATCCCATTTTATACATTGTATAGAGCAGCTTTCTGTGTGAAGGCTTGAATCCGTCAATTTCAGGAATAGCTCTGGAAACTATTACACTCATTGCATAGGGCATGTAGTTGACTTCAAGAGTATCCGTAATTTTCTGCTCAGTAATTATTATTTTTTTTTGTTGATTAGTATTCGAATCCTTGTTCTTTTTATCCATGTTTTACCTCTCTATATCAACTTATGTCGGCAAGATCAAGATAACGATATCCGTCACTTTCAATAAATTCTTTTCTTCCTTTAAGGTTTTCGCCAAGAAGAAGTTCGAATATCTCACGAGTATGCTCTATACTGTCAGGTGTAACAAGTATTAATCTGCGAGTTTCTGGGTTCATAGTTGTCTCCCACATCATTTCAGGTTGGTTTTCACCAAGACCTTTTGAACGCTGGATAGAATACTTGCCTTTTATATTAGAAACAATAGTTGCTTTTTCAGTTTCTGAGTATGCAAAGAAAGTATTTTTGCCTGCATTTATTTCGTATAATGGTGATTCGGCAATAAACACTTTCTTTTCGGTTATAAGAGTAGGAACAAGGCAGTAAAGCATAGTAAGAACAAGGGTCCTTATCTGATAACCGTCAACATCGGCATCGGTACAGATAATGATTTTGTTCCACTTAAGCTGATTTAAGTCAAAAGAATTTAAATTTGAATTGTGCTTTGATTTAATTTCAACACCGCAACCCAGAACTTTAAGCAAATCTGTAATAATATCGTTTTTAAAAATTTTATCATAATCTGATTTTAAGCAGTTGAGTATTTTTCCTCGTATAGGAATTATTGCCTGAAATTCAGCATCTCGTCCAAGTTTACAAGAGCCGAGAGCAGAGTCTCCTTCAACAATATAAATCTCTCTGCGATTGACGTCCTTTGTACGACAGTTTACGAATTTGTCAACACGATTGTTCATATCGATGTTGCCGGTGAGCTTCTTTCTGATATTAACCCTTGTGTTTTCAGCTGTTTCACGGCTTCTCTTGTTTATAAGTACTTGATTAGCTATTTTATCAGCTTCTAATTTGTTCTCTATAAAATATATTTCAAGCTGCTGTTTGAAGTATTCAGTCATTGCATCTTGAATAAATTTGTTTGTTATAGATTTTTTTGTTTGGTTTTCGTAGCTCGTTATAGTTGAAAATGAGTTCACAACGATTATAAGGCTATCCTCAATATCGGTAAAAGTAATTTTCTTTTCATTCTTTTTATATAAATTATTATTCTTTATATATTTGTCTATGGAAGTTAAAAATGAGCTTTTTACAGCCTTATCTGGAGAACCACCATACTCAAGGAATGAACTGTTATGATAATACTGAAGTGAATTAATCTCGTTATTAAAGCAGAATACCGTCTCAAATTTGAGCTTGTACTCAGGCTTGTCCTCTCGATCACGTCCTTTTGTTTCAGTTTCAACATAATATATATCAGTAAAGCCTTTATTGTCGTTAATTTCTTTTATATAGTCCTTTATTCCATTTTCATATACGAAGCTTTCATGTTCTCCGCTTTCTTCATCAAAGAACTCAAATATTAGACCTGCATTAACGATTGCCTGACGTTTAAGTGTATCTCTAAAGTACTCAGCGGGTATATTTATATCAGTAAAAACATCCATGTCCGGACGCCATTTGATTTCTGTGCCTGTTGCTTTTTTACCGAATTCCTCTTTGATAAGACCGGAAACGTTTTCGCCCTTTTCAAAGCGGAGAGAATACTTATAACCTTCACGGTAAATAACAGCTTCCATATATTCCGATGAATACTGAGTAGCACATGTTCCTAATCCATTAAGGCCAAGACTGAATTCATAGTTTTCACCTGAGTTATTATTGTATTTACCTCCGGCATAAAGTTCACAGAATACAAGTTCCCAATTATAACGGCCTTCTTTTTGATTGTAGTCAACGGGTATACCTCTTCCGTAGTCCTTTACCTTGATTGAATGATCCTTATACCTTGTAACTTCTATTTTTTTTCCGTAGCCTTCACGAGCCTCATCAATGGAATTGCTTAATATTTCAAATACAGTATGTTCACAGCCCTCAAGACCATCAGAACCAAATATTACACTTGGGCGGAGTCTTACTCGGTCAGCACCTTTGAGTGAGGATATACTGTCATCGTTATATTGATTTTTTGAATTACTGGTCGCCATATATACACCTGCTTAATTTTATAGTATCAATACAATCATAAATGAATTTCATATATTTGTCAAGAAGATACGAGCATATGTTCGGGTAAACTGATTTTTCTCGTTAACGTATATAAAACCCTAATTTATTGTACTTTATACATTAACATCTGTATGTTATAATTAAAAAAAACAAATAGGAGGATATTATGGAAAAATCAAAAGTATATTTTACTGATTTTAGAGCAAAACCCGGAATGAATCTTCTTAATAAGCTGGACAGGCTCGTAAGAGAAGCCGGTATAGGTGATATTAATTTTAAAAATAAATTTGCGGCTATTAAAATACATTTTGGAGAACCCGGTAATCTTGCATTTTTAAGACCTAATTACGCTAAAGTTATTGCTGATATAGTTAAAGAGAAGGGTGGATATCCTTTCTTAACAGATTGTAATACGCTTTATGTTGGCAGAAGAAAGAATGCTCTTGAGCATATTGACGCTGCATATGAGAACGGATTTACGCCATTTTCAACGGGTTGTAATGTAATAATCGGCGATGGTCTTAAGGGACTGAGTGAAGTGTATGTACCCGTAAGAAATGGTGAGCTTTGCAAAGAAGCAAGAATTGGAAAGGAAATAATGGAGGCTGATATTATTATTTCTCTTACACACTTTAAAGGGCATGAGCTTACAGGCTTTGGAGGAGCACTTAAAAATATAGGCATGGGCAGTGGTTCAAGAGCCGGTAAAATGGATATGCACTCGTCAGGTGGTCCCAGAGTAAGAAATAAGGTTTGCGTTGGCTGCGGTTCATGTGTTAAGAATTGCGCACACAGTGCAATAACTATTGTTGATAAAAAAGCTGTAATTGATAAAGGCAAGTGCGTAGGCTGCGGAAGATGTATCGGTGCCTGTCCGTTTGATGCTATGGCTTCAATTGATGATAATTCAAGTGAAATAACAAACAAGAAGATTGCAGAATACACAATGGCTGTTCTTGATGGCAGACCTAACTTTCATATTAATATAGTTAATAATGTTTCACCGTTTTGCGACTGTCACGCAGAAAATGATGTACCTATTGTTCCTGATGTTGGTATGTTTGCATCATTTGACCCGGTTGCGCTTGATGTTGCTTGTGCTGATGCGGTTAATGCTCAGCCAATCATGCCAAATAGTATGCTTGCGGAAAAAGAACATTGTCACCATGACCACTTTACTGATGTGCATCCGGTTACCGATTGGAAGTTCTGTGTTGAGCATGCAGAGAAATTAGGGATAGGAACAAGAGAATACGAACTTATTAAGCTTTGACATTAATACAGTTCCAATACAGCCCCACTGATTGTAAATCAGCGGGGCTGTATTTAATTAAAGTGAAACCTCTTTAAAACTAAGACCTTCTATGGATAAACTGCCATCGAATAATGATGAAAGATCATCAGCCGAGGATATATTTTCAAACTGTTTTGTTTTTACAAATCTTGATGTTGCTGATACAGCTCCGTCCATGCCGGGGATAAGAGTAACAATTGCCGAGTAATCGTTGTCATAGAGATAAACATAAATTTCGGGTTCGGTTATATCTTCGGCTGAGAAACTTTCGTCAAGAGAAAGAAGTGCCGCTGCTGCAAGTTCTGAAGTACCGTTTTCTGCATTGATTTGATTTGGTATAGATATAATAAATTTGTTTTCCACAATATTGGTTATGTCTGAGGAAAGGTCTGCTGCAGATGGCTTAGAGAATGCCTTTGATACAGAACCTTTAGGTATGACTGACTTATATATTGCTTTTGGAGTGTCATAGCTTGCTTTCCCAATTGCAGAGATAATTACGTTCAAATTATCTGAGCTTGACATTATAGATACGTAATTTTTTGATTCAGCCAGTGTATCCATTTTTTTGATGAGGTCAAGACCGGTTGAAGCGTATGTATCATGTTGAACAACAGGGGTAGGGTTTGAAACAATTACTGCATGATCACCGGTTTTCTCTGGTTCTGTTATGTTGTTCAAAGTAAAACCCGTTGAGAATACAGAAAGAAACAGTGCCGAGCAAATAGAAACTAACAGAATTTTCTTCATTACAATATTACCTCCTAAGTAAAAAAATAAATAATCTATATAACCATATAAATTATAGCATCATTTTTACTATAAATTTCTATTTAATAAAACTTTAAGAATTAAAAGAGGGTGTTCCTTAAGCAAATTTATGGCTTAAGGAACACCCTTTGTATTAAAAGTTCTGTTTAATTATTCACCAGCAAGCTTTTTGTAGCTTTCAAGTCTTTCTTTAGCATATTCTTCTGTCTTGTTGAAGAGTTCAGTTGCGATTTCAGGGAATGTTCTTACAAGTGAGCTGTAACGAACTTCATTCTTAATGAATGTCTGGAAGTCGCCTGAAGGATCCTTTGAGTCAAGTGTGAAAGGATTCTTTCCTTCTTCTTTAAGATTAGGATTAAATCTGAACATATGCCAGTATCCGCACTCAACTGCTTTCTTGATTTCTGTCTGAGCACCGCTCATACCGCCCTTGATACCATGGTTGATACAAGGAGCATAAGCAATGATGAGTGAAGGTCCGGGATATGCTTCAGCTTCTTTAAGAGCCTTAACAAGCTGTGCCTGATTAGCACCCATAGCAACCTGTGCTACATATACATAACCATAGCTCATAGCCATCATGCCAAGGTCTTTTTTCTTTACCTTCTTACCACTTGCAGCGAACTGAGCAACAGCACCTGCAGGAGTAGCTTTAGAAGCCTGTCCGCCTGTATTTGAGTAAACTTCTGTATCGAATACAAAGATATTAACATCTTCGCCTGATGCAAGTACGTGGTCAACTCCGCCGTAACCGATGTCGTATGCCCATCCGTCACCACCGAAGATCCACTGGCTCTTCTTAACAAGCTGATCTTTGTTTTCAAGTATATAATCAACAATAACTTTTGCTTCTTTATTATCTGTTACAAAGCCTTCAAGTTTTTCAACAAGTTCAGCTGATGCAGCCTTTGATTCTTCACCAAGACCCATAACTGAAATCCATTTGTCAATAGCTGCGGCAAGTTCTTCACATGCCATAGACTTAAGTGTTTCGAGTTTAGCCTTAATGCCTTCTCTCATCTGTTTTACAGCTGTTGCCATACCAAGACCGAACTCAGCATTATCTTCGAAAAGTGAGTTGCTCCATGCAGGACCTTTGCCTAACTTATTTGTTGTATAAGGTGATGTAGGTGCAGAACCGCCCCAGATTGAAGAACAACCTGTAGCATTTGCAATGTACATTCTGTCACCGAAAAGCTGTGTGATAAGTTTTGCATAAGGTGTTTCACCACATCCAGCACAAGCGCCTGAGAACTCAAGTAAAGGCTGTTCAAACTGGCTGCCCTTAACTGAAGCTTTATCCATAGGATTAGGCTTATCTGAAAGAGTCATAGCATATTCCCAGTTAGCAACTTCTGCTTCCTGAGTTGCAAGAGGCTTCATTGTAATTGCTTTCTCTTTTGCAGGACATACTGTTACACAGCTGCCGCATCCAAGACAGTCAAGAGTTGAAACCTGCATTACAAATTTGTATCCGGCAAATGCAGCACCGCCTTTTGCGTCAACCATCTTGAAGCTTGCAGGAGCATTTGCAGCTTCTTCAGCACTAAGAAGGAAAGGACGGATTGTAGCATGAGGGCATACATATGAACACTGGTTACACTGAATACACTTTGAAGGATCCCATTCAGGAACATTAACAGCAGCGCCTCTCTTTTCATAAGCAGCTGTTCCAAGAGGTGAAGTACCGTCTTCAATTCCTTTGAAAGCACTTACAGGAAGGCTGTCGCCCTTACGTGTGTTAACAGCAGTAACAATTGTCTTAACATATTCAGGCTCGTCCTTTTCTACTACAGCATTTTCATCAACAGCATTTGACCATTCTGTAGGAACTTTAACTTCTACAAGACCTTCAACGCCCTTGTCAACTGCAGCGTAGTTCATATTAAGTATATCATCGCCTTTTTTGCCGTATGACTTTTTGATAGCAGCTTTCATGTATCCAACTGCTTCATCAATAGGAATGATATTTGCAAGCTTGAAGAATGCAGCCTGAAGCACAGTGTTAATTCTGTTTCCAAGACCGATTGCAGCTGCAATTTGAGTACCATTAATTATGTAGAATTTAATCTTGTGATCTGCAAGATATTTCTTCATTGATGCAGGAAGGTTAGCGTCAAGTTCATCAACAGTCCATTCTGTGTTAAGAAGGAAGGTACCGCCGTCCTTAAGATCTGAAAGCATATCATACATATTTACATATGACTGCTTATGGCAAGCAACAAAGTTAGCTTTGTTTACAAGATATGTTGATCTAATAGGCTTATTACCGAAACGAAGATGTGACTGTGTAATACCGCCTGATTTCTTTGAATCATAATCGAAATATGCCTGAGCATATTTGTCTGTATGGTCACCAATGATTTTGATTGAATTTTTATTTGCACCGACTGTACCATCAGCACCAAGACCCCAGAATTTGCACTGGATTGTTCCATCACCTTCTGTAACGTCAATAGCTGCACCTGTTTCAAGTGAGTGGAATGTTACGTCATCAACAATACCGATTGTGAAGTGGTTCTTAGGTGCATATGCCTTAAGATTTTCATAAACAGAAATAAACTGAGCAGGTGTTGTGTCTTTTGAACCTAAACCGTAACGGCCTGCAACAATAGTAGGTCTGTCAGCTTTATCAAAGAGTGCTGTACAAACATCCTGGTAAAGAGGCTCGCCCTGTGCGCCAGGCTCTTTTGTTCTGTCAAGAACAGCAATCTTTTTGCATGTTGAAGGAATTGCACCAAGAAAATGTTCAACTGAGAAAGGTCTGTAAAGGTGAACTTTAATAAGTCCGACTTTTTCACCCTTAGCTGTTAAATAATCAATTGTTTCTTCAATTGCTTCGCAAGATGAACCCATAGCAATGATAACTCTGTCTGCGTCAGGAGCACCATAATAGTTAAAGAGTTTGTAATCTCTGCCTGTTATGCGGCTTACTTCTTTCAAGTATTCGTCGCATACATGAACGATATTCTCATAGTAAGGATTACAAGCCTCTCTTGCTTGGAAGAAAATATCAGGGTTCTGAGCTGTTCCTCTTAATACGGGGTGCTCAGGGTTAAGTGCATTTCTTCTGAAAGTATTAACTGCATCCATATCGATAACTTTTGCAAGTTCATCATAATCGATGCATTCAACCTTCTGGATTTCATGTGATGTACGGAAACCGTCGAAGAAGTGAAGGAAAGGTACTCTGCCTTTGATTGCTGAAAGATGAGCAACACAAGCAAGATCCATAACTTCCTGAACGGAGTTAGAACAAAGCATTGCAAAGCCTGTCTGACGACAAGCCATAACGTCTGAATGATCGCCGAAAATTGAAAGTGCATGGCTGGCAAGAGCTCTGGCACTTACATGGAATACACCGGGAAGAAGTTCACCGGCAATTTTGTACATGTTAGGGATCATAAGAAGAAGTCCCTGGCTAGCTGTATAAGTTGTTGTTAAAGCACCTGCTGAAAGTGAACCGTGAACAGTACCTGCTGCGCCTGCTTCTGATTGCATTTCAACTACTTTTACAGTCTGACCGAAAAGATTTTTCTTACCAACAGCAGCCCAGTCATCTGTATGTTCAGCCATTGGTGAAGACGGTGTAATTGGAAAAATACCAGCAACTTCTGTAAACGCATATGATGCGAATGCAGCAGCTTCGTTACCGTCCATAGTTTTCATTACTTTAGACATTTGCATATCCTCCTTAAGAATTTATCTACCATAAGTATATTGGTTAATATTTGCAAACTTGTACGCTTAAATTATATCAAAGTAATTTATTCATAGCAACAGTTTATAAATTCTTTCGTTGTCATACAACATAAGCTGTGAACTGTTTTTTTTAACTTTTTATTTATGTTTGTAGTATAAATTAACAATTTTAATGTTTAATTTTAATATAATCCATAAATTTTAAAAAAAAATATATATATTAAAAATATTGAATAAATTTTATTAATATAAAAATAGAGTTTTTTGTTAAAAAACTCTATTTTTTAAAATGCTTGATTTGCCTTAAAAACTTAAATAACGTGCATTTTTGGCATAAATACAGCGACTATTTAATTGTATGTTGTATGACAAGAGACGGTTTTTGGTTTTTTTTTATTACATTGATTTTTTTAAAATTCATAAACATGCATTTTCGTTAGCAAGTTGGGACAGTTTAATTAAACTGTTGTTATCAGTTGCTGTAAATATGTCATTAACTGATTCTTTAGAGAAGTTAAATCTTTCATCAGCATATGTTAATGAAGTTGCAGCCGCAGTGATTTTTATGTTGTGAAGGCCTGATGGAAGACTGATTAATTCTGATGTTTCATCAGATGAAATTCCCCAAATGACAGCAATACCATCAATATAAATATCCATATCAGGTGCATTTGGTATAGTCTGTATAAACCTTACATATGAAGAATTGTTTATGCGATCGGTTGTTGTTCCTCTAAGCCCAATAATATTATACATATTGTTTGTTTTAGTTATTATAAGAGTATTTATTGCGCAGTTAAAAGCCTTGAATTTATATTCATATAATAAGTCGTTACTATTGCTGTCATAGAATTGTATGACGTAAATACCGGGATCCAAAGCAACGTATTTAGTAGGGGAATAACCTTTAATATTTTTAAAAACATAATTATCGCCTAAAACCACAGTAACTTTTTGGTCATCGGGTATCAAGCTGTGAAATCTAACATAAGAAGGGTAAATCGAATTGAGCTGCTCAGTTTTGGTGTTAATAACTTCCTCATCAGATTCCTCATCAGATTCCTTAAGTTTATCTTCTACTGAAAGTAATTTATTAACTGAAATGCTTGTTGTTTTGTCGCATATTGCAGATGCAGGTTCGCCTGCAATTCCTGCCGGAATGGTTTCAGTCACTTTATTTAATTCTTCAACTTTGTCATTATAAAAATAGTTATAATTGTTGTTTGTATAGTAATTACTTCTTTTGGAGCTCAATTTTATTTTTTCATCTATTAGTCTTGTTTGACCTGACATATAATCACTCCCGCAATAACAGATATAAAAGTTTATGCATATAAGAATGAAGGTGTTACTGATAAGCTTAATTTTATTTCATAATTGGCAGATTTATAAAATTTTAGCGAAATTTTCAGTTATGTATGATATAATAAGAGCATAATTGACGAGGTGAAAATATGTCAAAAACAACAAGCGAAAATAAAATAGAATTTACACATCTGCATGTGCATACTGAATATAGTCTTCTTGATGGCTCGGCTAAAATAGGTGAGCTTGTTAAGCGTGCAAAAGAACTTGGAATGGATAACCTGGCAATAACTGACCATGGTGCCATGTTTGGTGTTATTGATTTTTATAAAGCGTGCAAAGATAATGATGTAAAGCCGATAATTGGCTGTGAGGTATATGTTGCACCTGCCAGCCGTTTTGAAAAAAACAGCCGTGAAAGTGTCAGCTACTATCATCTGGTGCTTCTTGCGGAAACCATGGAAGGGTATAGTAACCTTATAAAACTGGTTTCTTTTGGATATACGGAAGGATTTTATTATAAACCCAGAGTTGATGAGGCGCTTTTGAGAGAGTATCACAGTGGACTTATTGCAACAAGTGCTTGTTTAGCCGGTCCTGTTGCAAAAACAATGATAAACGGGTCATATGAAATAGCCAAAGAAACGGCGTTAAGGTATTCTGATATATTTGGCGAGGGAAATTTCTTTCTTGAGCTTCAAGACCATGGTATAGATGATCAGAAAATTGTGAATGAGGGGCTTATCAGAATGAGCAGTGAAACAGGATTGCCGCTCATTTGTACAAACGATGTTCATTATATTAAGCAGTCAGATTGGGAGGCACATGACATACTGTTGTGTATTCAGACAGGAAAGACTGTTAATGACGAGAACCGTATGCGGTATGATGGCAAATGTTTTCATTTGAAGAGTCCTAAAGAAATGTATGATATGTTTTCATATGTTCCGGAAGCCTTAGAAAATACCATGAAAATTGCTGAACGCTGTAATGTTGATTTTATCTTTCATGAATTAAAACTTCCCAAATACGATGTACCAGAAGGATATACTGCTGATGAGTACTTAAAAAAAATTACCGTGGATGGATTTAACCGACGTTATCCTTCAGCTGATGATGAGCTTAAGTCAAGACTTAAATATGAGCTTGATACAATTGTTACTATGGGATATGTGGATTATTTTCTGATTGTATGGGATTATATTAAATTTGCTAAGGACAACGGCATTACAGTTGGTCCGGGAAGAGGAAGTGCGGCAGGAAGTGTTGTTGCATATTCACTTGATATAACAACAATTGACCCAATAAAATATGATTTGATTTTTGAACGTTTCCTAAACCCTGAACGTGTAAGTATGCCTGATATTGATGTTGATTTTTCAGATGAAAGGCGACAGGAAGTAATCAACTATGTTATCGGAAAATATGGTATTGATAATGTTGCCCAGATAATAACATTCGGAACATTGGCGGCAAGGGCAGCTATTAAGGATGTCGGACGCGCGCTAGACCTGCCGTATGCAGATGCGGACAGAATATCGAAAATGATACCAACCGAGCTTAATATGACAATTGATAAGGCTCTTGGAATGAATCCGGAGTTAAAAAATGAATATGAGAATAATAATGAAATAAGTCGTCTTATTGACATGAGCAGAAAGCTTGAGGGACTGCCAAGACATGCTTCAACTCATGCTGCAGGCGTTGTCATATGCGGAAAGCCTGTAATGGAGTATGTTCCGTTATATTCTTCTGACGGAAACGTATCAACACAATTTACAATGACAACACTTGAAGAGCTTGGAATACTTAAAATGGACTTTCTGGGTTTGAGAACTCTTACTGTTGTTGAAAATGCCGTTAAGGAAATTAAAAGAAACTATGGAATAGAAATTGATATTGATAACCTGGAGGACGGAGATAAAAAGGTATATGAACTAATTTCTCAGGCAAGAACAGAGGGCGTATTCCAGCTTGAAAGTTCCGGAATGAAACAGTTTATGAAGGAATTAAGACCGATATGCCTTGAGGATTTAATTGCCGGAATTTCTCTTTATCGTCCGGGTCCGATGGATTTTATTCCTAAATATATTAAGGGTAAAAATAATCCTGATAATATACAGTATACATCTTCTGCTCTTGAGCCTATTTTAAAAAACACCTATGGCTGTATTGTTTATCAGGAACAGGTAATGCAGATTGTACGTGATTTGGCTGGATATAGTCTTGGAAGAAGCGATCTTGTACGCCGAGCCATGAGCAAGAAAAAAACCAAGGTAATGGCAGAGGAAAGAAAAAATTTTGTATACGGGATTAAGGATGAGGTTCCGGGGTGTCTTGCAAGTGGTATCCCTGCCGATGTTGCAGAAAAAATATTTGATGAAATGACTGATTTTGCAAAGTATGCTTTCAATAAAAGTCATGCGGCATGCTACGCAGTTGTTGCTTATCAGACTGCATGGTTAAAGACGTATTATCCTGTTGAGTTTATGGCAGCACTTATGACATCGGTCATGGATAACACATCAAAGGTAACAGAATATATGAATGACTGCAAACATTTGGGCATAAAAATTCTTCCGCCTGATATAAATGAAGGCTATGGGACATTTTCAGTTTCAGGAAACAACATAAGGTTTTCACTGGCAGCAATAAAAAGTGTCGGAAGACCTTCAATAAAAGCTATTGTTGAAGAAAGAGAGAAAGACGGAAGGTACAAGGGTCTGACTGACTTCTGTACGCGGCTTGCAGGTAAAGAAACGAACAAAAGAATGGTTGAAAATCTGATTGTTGCAGGTGCTTTCGATTCTTTTGGTGGAACAAGGAAACAATATCTTTCTGTATATAAATCTGTAATTGATGGCCTTAACCAATCAAAAAAGAATAACATCGAAGGTCAGCTTAATCTTTTTGATATGGGTGCATCCGATAATAATGATGATTCATTGAAAGATGATTTTCCCTATGTTGAAGAGTTCCCGGAAAGAGACAGGCTGATGCTTGAAAAACAGGTAATAGGAATATATATCAGCGGACATCCACTGGCGGAATATATAAATATACTTGATAAGAAAGTTAGTGTCCACTGTGTAGATTTTATTGAAAGCAATATAGAAGAAGGTCTCAGTAGCATATGTGACGGACAGAATGTTATTATTGGCGGCTTTGTTGCTGATAAAAATATAAAATTTACTAAAAATAATTCACAAATGGCTTTTGTAAGAGTAGAGGATATGACCGGCTCTGTTGAATTAATAGTTTTTCCTAATGCGTATGAAAGGCTCAGCAAATATCTTGTTGAGGATAAGGTAATAATAGCTGAAGGCAGGGTATCAATTTCAGAAGGTGATATTCCCAAAATAATATGTGAGAATATTATCCCATTTGAAAATATAGGTGAAAACAAAAAACAGCGGGCTAGTATAGGGATAGTTATTGAAAATAACCATTCGCTTGAAGAGATTATGCCAATAATTGCACAATACCATGGCAGTACTCCGCTTTACATTAATGATAAAAAAAGCGGTATGAAATATAAGGCAGATAAGAGCAAGTGGCTTGATACGGACGATTTAGTAGTGGAAGAGTTAAAAGAAAAACTTGGAAAAGCAAATGTTGTTGTAAAATACAGATGATTTGGAGGAATGTTGTATGGAAAACGGACAATTAAAAATCGGTGTTCTTACAAGCGGCGGAGATGCTCCGGGTATGAATGCGGCAATCAGAGCAGTGGTGAGAACCGGTATAAATAAAGGCTGTAAAGTAATTGGTATTCATAAGGGATACATTGGTCTTATTAATGGTGATATATCGGATTTTAATTCAAAAGATGTGTCGGACATAATGAACAGAGGCGGTACAATACTTCATACAGCACGATGTCCTGAGATGATGACCGAGGAGGGTGTTAAAAGAGCCGCAACAATTTATAACATTCTTGGACTTGACGGTCTTGTTGTTATAGGCGGGGATGGTTCTTTCAGAGGCTGTAAGGCACTTTCAGAATTTGGGGTAAATGTAATGGGAGTTCCCGGAACAATTGACCTTGATATTGCCTGCACGGAATACACAATTGGTTTTGATACAGCCGTTAACACAGGACTCGATGCTATTAGAAAGCTCCGTGATACTTCAAGCTCGCATGAGAGATGTTCAGTTGTTGAAATGATGGGACGAGACGCAGGATATATAGCTATGTGGTGTGCTCTTGCGGGTGGTGCAGAGGAGGTTCTTATTCCTGAAAATAAAGGCACCGTATCAGAGGATATGGTCATTGAACAAATACTTATGAATAGAAGCAGAGGAAAACGTCATAACCTTGTTGTTGTTGCAGAGGGTGTCGGCGGAACTGTAAAGTTTGCTAAAAAAGTTCAGGACATAACAGGAATACAGACAAGAGCAACTGTGCTCGGACATTTGCAAAGAGGGGGTACTCCATCGGCTGTTGATTGTATGCATGCTTCAATGATGGGCTATCTTGCAGCTATGCAGATAATTGAGGGCGGAAAGAATAAAATCATTGCTTACAATAGAGGCAGATATGAGGCTATTGACGTTAATGAGGCACTCAACATGACAAAGAAAATAGATGATGATTACTATAATGTTTTAAAATTGCTTTCAATTTAATTTTAAGTTGAATTTATTAATAACACGGGTAACCGTGTTATTTTTGTGCAGATTATATTAATATTTAGAAAATTGTAAAATATTGTCCCTTTTTATAATTATAAGTGTTATATCATTAGATGCTAATAATTAATAAAATAGGCCTAATAAGTTAGTTTATAAGCATTTCACAGTAAATGATTAGTTTTTCATTAGAAAATTAATTATTTATAATATAACAAACTAGGAGGAAAGAAATAAAGAAATTATTGAAGAAATTTATTGTATGTGTTTGTGTGGCATCATTAATGCCGGTAAGCGTATTTGCTGAAACAAATATAGAGAAAGCTACAAAAGTGGAATCTATACAATCTAAAGAAGAAATTGCTTCAACTGAAGAAATGGAGTATACTCAATCCGAATTGGATGAAATGGAAGAACTTGATGAAATATTTGATGAATATGTTGAGTATTCAAAAGAAGAAAAGAAAAAGGGGATTAAGGGAATTCAGATTGATTTACCAGATTACGTTGCTGAACAGGGAAAAAATGAGATTACTGCTCTTTCAACAGCAATTCTGTATGAGCAAGAACCTAATGATAGAATCAAAGATGCAAATAAATTAGTTGATAATAGTAAAATATATGGCAATATTGAAGATAAAGATGTGCTGTAAATAGAGGTGCCGAAACATCGATAGGTTGGGAAACGAATGTTAAGGATATCCCATTGAGGGCTTGGTTTGATGAATTTAATGAATATCTTAGAGGGGGATATACGGTTTATGATTCTGCAAAATTAGCAGATAAGGTTGCAAAAGATGGTGATGGTGTAGCAAATTGGATAATATACGGAAATGAAGAGAATGTTGTTAGGTTAAGTGGGCCTTACGAGTCTGATGAATTAAATAATTCACTACTAGATGATGACAGTAATTTGCTTAAAACTAAAAACTTGAGAATAAGTAGTTTAGAGAGTGCTGAATTGAATGAGGATATTTATTTAACATTAGAGGAGTACTTAACTTCAATTGATGATAACTTTAATATAAAGGATTATGTTAGGACAGAGATTGATAGAGAAGATGGAACAATGGAAGTTTTTTACAATTATTTTGTTAATAGTTTTAATACAAATATAGGATATTTTGCGATAATAGAAGACAATGAATTAAAATATGTGTCAAGAAAGGCGAAGATGAACATATTGACAGTGATATTCTTAGTAAAAGCGTAATTATAACTAACGAAATTGAAAATGAGGCGAAAGAATTGGCAGCAGAGCAGATTTCAGACAGTGATACAATAATTGGGCAAACTATATTTAAACAAATTATTGATTCTAAATATTGTCTTGTTGTAAATACTGAATATGCTATTGGAGAAATTTCAAATGATAATATATATGGGTTCTCATCGTACACGTATAAATTGTAATTATGTATAATCAAACAAAGATAATTGGAGGAATGAAATGAAAAAAATAACACCATTTATTCTTGTATTTGCATGTTTGTTTGTATCGACGGCGTTTGCTGGGGATTCAAACTTTTATATTTCAAAAGTAAACAATCAGCATACGGTGGAGCTGTCTTCGGTAAAAATATCTTTTGATGGAAAAACAATAGAAAGCAACTGCTATAATATATTTAGTGACAAGTGTGTTCCGTTAAGAAATTTGGCTGAGCTTTTGGGAATGAATACAAGCTATGATTCAATTACAAACAGTATTTATCTAACAAAAGGAGCAACAGATGAAAGTCAACCAATGAAAATTAGAACCGGTCAGGCGAGTTATACTGAAAAAAATATTATTGTACTTCATAAAAACTCAAATGATACAGAAGATATTTTGTGTAAAGGTAATCTATATAATATTGACGGATATACGTATTGTTCAATGTCAACTGTTTTAAGTGAATTAGAATTACTGGGAGAATATGATGAAAACGGTGTATATCAAATTTCTAAACCTTCAGGTAAACTTGTAAAATTAGACAAAGGTATGGAGTACTTTTATTTTACTGCTAATAGTGATAAAAAAATTCTTAAAGAAATTTATATGGCAGATGAATTGCTTAATGAAGCTATGTTAACTGATAAAACTTTTGACCCTAATATAACAAAACAAACTGCTGATGGTTACGAATTTATCATACCGGATATTGGAATAAAGGTTATTAGTACTTCTAATTATACTTTTGAAATATGCATGGGTACTGGAAACGATTACATTGTCCTTGACGGAACAGAAGGACGACATGATTATGAAAAGGGTAATCCAAATGCAGATGACAAGCTAATACTAATAGATTTGCAAGGGGATGATCCACGTAGTTATTTTTCCTTTAATCAAGTTGACTATAAAGGAAGCAAAGTAACAAGCAGTAGAATGGAAGATGCGAAAAGCATGAGCCGTGCACAATATGATAATGAGTATAAAGTTTTAAATCAATGGGCAATTCCGTTTATATATGAGGATAGGGACAATAAAATAATTTATGAAGCTATCATTGTGGAAAATCTTCTAGAAACTTCAAGCGGGAGGAAATGCTTAAAGGAGAGTTTTTTCAAGGTTGAAGATTTTGTAAATTACGGAAATAAAATTTTAGATTATTAAATATGACAGAGGGTGCGATTAGCCGCACCCTTAATGTTTTGATGCTATAATTTATTAATACCGTTTGACAATTTAGAATGTTTAGTTTATTTTTTAATAAGACTATATTTTAAATTAGTATTTTACGGAGGAAGTTATGGGGGAACAATTTAATATTTTACTTAATCAGATGTTTGTCTTTTTTACGCTGATTGCTATTGGATTTGTAGCACAGAGAATCAAACTTTTAAGTGACAGGACTATTGATTCGATGTCAGCACTTGTTGTGAGGCTGATTTTGCCGTGTATGGTATGTACCACTGTTGTAAATGGTGCTACAATGGGCGGAGTGATTCAAAAAATACCGTTTTTTCTATGCTCATTCTTAATGATTGGCATTTTGGTTTTAATCGGATTTATAAGCAGTAAGCTTATGCGTCTGGAGGCACCAACCAGCTATATAAATACAACAGTAATAGGCTTCCCAAATACAGGTTTTATAGGCTATCCGCTTATAATTGCGATGTTTCCCGAAACGGGCCCGCTTGCTATTGCTGTTTATATAATTGTTGATCAGGTTACATTTTGGACAATTATTCCTGTTCTTACCAAGAGAGAAGCTTCATTGAAAAGCATAAGTCTTAAGGGTATGATTAACCCTCCATTTATTTCTCTTGTAATAGGTCTCATTTTGATAACATTTAATATTCATCCTTCAAATGTAGCTTGGAATACAGTTGCTTCTGTTGGTTCAACATGCAAGTATTTTGCATTAATATACATAGGTGCTGATATCGCCAGACGTGGCTTTAAAACTATAATTCAAAAGCCAAAGGTATTTTTTACAGTACCCATTAAACTTATAATAGCACCTATAGTTGTTTTCTTTGTTCTTCGTTTCATTGGTGTTCTTACAAGTGAAGAATTGATAATGCTTACTACACTTTCAATGCTGCCTTCTATGGTTGTTGTATGTATGCTCGCAGCTCAAAACGGGTCTGATGCCGATTATGCAACTGCCGGTCTTATCGTAACAACATTGAGCAGTATGGTAACTATGCCACTTGTTATGAAATTTATAATGCAAATTATATAAAATATTGCGGTATTTACATCAGTGCAGTAAAGCATTATAATATATAAAATTGATTTATTATGTTGGAGGTTGACTAATGATAGAATTATATGACTGCGGAGCATACCTTGTTGACGGAAAAACTATTGTCAAAGATACAGCAGAAACCCAGAAGGAACTAATGTCTTTAAAGGGAAAGGCTGTTTCAAAAGAAGAAGCTTCTCAAAACACGATGGCTTACGGTATTTTGAAAAATCATAATACTTCCGGTTCAATGGACAAGCTTAAAATACGATTTGATGCGATGGCTTCACATGATATAACTTATGTTGGAATTATTCAGACTGCTCGTGCAAGCGGACTTGAAAAATTCCCAATGCCTTATGTACTTACAAACTGTCATAACAGTCTTTGTGCAGTAGGTGGCACAATTAATGAGGATGATCACCTTTTTGGTCTTTCCTGTGCAAAAAAATACGGTGGAATTTATGTTCCTGCACATCAGGCGGTTATCCACCAGTATATGCGTGAAATGATGAGCGGTGCAGGTAAAATGATACTTGGTTCAGACAGTCATACTCGTTATGGCGCATTAGGAACAATGGCAATGGGTGAGGGTGGTCCTGAGCTTGTTAAGCAGCTGTTGAACAAAACTTACGATATTGACAGACCTAAGGTAATAGGAGTTTTTCTTACAGGCAAACCGGAAAGCGGTGTAGGTCCTCAGGACGTTGCACTTGCCATAATAGGTACCGTATTTGATAAAGGTTATGTTAAAAATAAAATAATGGAATTTATTGGTGATGGAATTGATAACCTTTCTGTTGATTACAGAAATGGTATTGATGTTATGACTACGGAAACAACATGTCTTTCATCAGTATGGAAAACTGATTCAAAGGTAAAAGAATGGTATGAAATCCACGGCAGATCTGCAGATTACAAGGAACAGGACCCCGGTGAGATTGCGTACTACGATGGTATGATTTATGTTGACCTTTCAACAATTAAGCCTATGATTGCAATGCCTTTTCATCCAAGCAACATCTATGCAATTGAAGATTTGAATTTAAACCTTTTTGATATTCTTGATGAAGTAGAAAAAACAGGTGCAAAGCAGCTTGATAACGATACTATTAAGTTCTCACTTAAAGATAAAGTAAAAAACGGCAGACTTCTTGTTGAGCAGGGCATAATAGCCGGCTGCGCAGGCGGTACTTATGAAAACATCTGTGATGCTGCTGATATAATAAAAGGCAACTCAATAGGTTCTGATGAGTTTGCGTTGAGTGTATATCCATCAAGTCAGCCAGTATTCCTTTCACTTGTTGAAAACGGAAAAATTGCAGATATTATGATGTCAGGTGCTACTGTTCGTTCAGCATTTTGCGGACCTTGCTTTGGAGCAGGTGATGTTCCCGCAAATAACTGTCTTAGCGTTAGACATTCAACAAGAAACTTTCCTAATCGTGAGGGTTCACAGATAACAAGCGGACAGATTGCTTCAGTTGCACTTATGGATGCACGTTCAATTGCTGCTACAGCAATTAACAAGGGCGTTGTCACAGCTGCAACCGATATAGATGTAAACTTTACAAAGCCCAAATATTTCTTCAACGGTGATGTTTATAAGAATAGATGCTTTGATGGCTATGGAAAGGCCGACAGCTCTGTTGAACTCAAGTTTGGACCGAATATAACTGACTGGCCTGCAATGAGCTCTCTTACAGATGATATTGTGCTTAAGGTTGTTGCACTGATTAAAGATCCCGTTACAACAACTGATGAGCTTATTCCTTCGGGTGAAACATCTTCATACCGTTCGAATCCCCTTAGGCTTGCTGAGTTTGCGCTTTCCAGGAAAGACCCATCTTATGTAGGCAAAGCAAAAGAGGTTCAGAAGGCAGAGAAGGCAAAACTTGAAGGCAAGTCACCACTTGAAGCACTTCCTGAACTCAATAGTGTTAATGATGCAATAAAAGCTCAGTTTGCAGATTTTGATATAACTAAAGCAGGTATCGGAAGTACGATTTATGCGGTTAAACCCGGTGATGGTTCTGCCAGAGAACAGGCTGCCAGCTGTCAGAAGGTACTTGGCGGATGGGCTAATATTGCGGGTGAATATGCAACAAAGAGATATCGTTCAAACCTTATCAACTGGGGTATGCTTCCGTTTATTCTTGATGGGGAAACACCTTTTGAAAACGGAGATTATATCTTTGTTCCTGAGGTTAGAAAGGCTGTTGAGGATAAGAAGAAAGAAATGCCTGCTTATATTGTTAAGGCTGGAAAACTTGTTCCTTTTACACTTAAAATGGATGATATTACTGATGATGAGAGAAAAATTATACTTGCAGGATGTCTTATAAATTTCTACGCAGGAAAATAATATATGATTTATTGTCTAAAAAAAGCTTGACAGACATAAAATAAACATGTATTATCTACACAACTTATAAATGAGTTGATAATGATTTTGAAAGGAGAAAGAGTAAATGAGAAGTTTCCGAATGTGCAATTGTATAAATATTAATAAATAATATTATACAGCACTGCTATGTTCGGATATAAGTTTATCTTTTTCTTATGTTTATATTAGGTTTTATTTGGTTTTAATACAAATAACACTTTTTCGGCAGCACCTGTATAGGTACTGCCGATTTTTTATGACTTAATATAAAAATATAACAAATTTACCAATAACATACAGGAGGGAAACAATATGAGTAATTACAAATTAGGAACTAAATGTATCCAGTCAGGATATTCACCTAAAAACGGGGAACCAAGAATACTTCCCATTTATCAGAGTACAACTTATGCTTATGACTCGGCAGATACACTGGGTGAACTTTTTGATCTAAAGGTTGAAGGACATATGTATTCAAGAATATCAAATCCCACAGTTGCATGTGTTGAGGCGAAAATAGCTGACCTTGAGGGTGGAGTTGGCGCTATGTGCACTTCGTCTGGGCAAGCTGCTTCTTTGCTTGCGGTGCTCAATATTGCTTCTGAGGGTCAAAATATTCTTGTATCCTCAGCAATATATGGTGGTACGCTTAATCTTTTTGCCGTGACATTAAAAAGGCTTGGAATTGAAGCAAGATTTTTCACTCCCGAACTCACAGATGAAGAGGTTCAGTCACTTATAGATGACAAAACAAGACTTGTATTTGGGGAAACGGTAGCAAACCCTGTACTTAAGGTATTTGACATTGAACGCTATGCCAAAATAGCACATAAAAACAAAATTCCGCTTATAGTTGACAACACATTTGCAACACCTATTTTCTGCAGACCATTTGAGTTTGGCTGTGACATTGTAATTCATTCAACAACGAAATACATGGACGGCCATGCGGCTGTTATCGGTGGTGTAATTGTTGACAGTGGTAAATTTGACTGGGAGGGCTCTTGTAAGTATCCAGAACTTACTGAACCGGACGAATCATACCATGGAGTTGTATATACTGAGAATTTTAAGGAAGCAGCTTATATTACAAAGGCAAGAGTACAGCTTATGAGAGATTTAGGCTCAACGCCTCAGCCTATGGCAGCTTTCCTTCTTAATCTTGGACTTGAAACTCTTGAACTGAGAATGGAACGCCACTACAGCAATGCTCTTAAGACAGCTGATTTTCTTAAAAATGACAGCCGTATTTCGTGGGTGAATTATCCTATGCTTAAAGATTCTGACCAGTATGAACTTGCCAGCAAATACCTCAAAGGCTGCGGAGGCGTAATTTCATTTGGTATAAAAGGCGGAAGAGAAGCTGCGGTTGAATTCATGGATTCACTTGAACTTATTAAAATAGTTGTACATGTTGCTGATTCGAGAACAAGCGTGCTTCACCCAGCAAGTACAACACACCGCCAGCTTACTAGCCAGCAGCTTACTGATGCGGGGATAGGGGAGGATTTAATCAGACTCTCAGTTGGAACTGAAGATTCTGAAGATATCATTGCCGATATTAAACAGGCTCTTGATAAATTAGATTGAAATAAAGGAGAATAAAATAAATGCCAATTAAAATACCAAATACGTTGCCTGCCGCGGAAACGCTTAGGGCTGAACATATATTTTTCATGACTGAAACAAGAGCAGTTACGCAGGATATTAGACCTTTGAAAATACTGTTGCTTAACCTTATGCCTACAAAAATAGCAACAGAAACACAGTTTTGCAGGCTATTAAGTAATACGCCGCTACAGATTGAAATTGAACTCATTACAACTAGTTCTCATGAGGCGAAAAACGCTTCTAAGGAGCATATGCTTGCTTTTTATAATACATTTGAGGATGTTAAGAATAATAAGTATGACGGAATGGTTATTACAGGTGCACCCGTTGAAAATCTTGAGTTTGAAGAGGTTGAATATTGGGATGAGGTTTGTGAGATAATGGAGTGGACAAAAACTCATGTTACAAGCACAATTCATGTGTGCTGGGGAGCACAGGCAGCGTTGTACTATCATTATGGTATTAATAAAACTCAGCTTGATAAAAAGCTTTCCGGAGTTTACCTTCACAGGAGAGAGGATAGTATGTCAGACCTTTTAAGAGGCGTTGATGACATGTTTTATGCTCCGCATTCAAGGAACACTACTGTTTTGAGAGAGGATATTGAAAAAGTGGGGGCTCTTAATATTCTTGCTTCTTCAGAGCAGGCAGGGGTGTTTGCCGCAGCAAGGAATGATTATAGGCAGATATTTATAATGGGACATCCAGAATATGATACGGAAACTCTTAACAATGAATTTATCAGAGACAAGGATGCCGGGCTAAATCCAGAAGTTCCGTCAAATTACTTCTTAAATGATGACTATACTCAAAAACCAGTAAACAGATGGAGAAGCCAGGCAAGTCTCATTTATATTAATTGGCTTAATTATGTTTATCAGGAAACACCATATGACATCACAAGTATATCGTAATATTTTAGATACAATAAAAGGCGGTATTACCATTAGGTTATACCGCCTTAATCTTATTCAAATCAAGCTCCAGGATTTGGAACACCAAGGTACGCTTCTGGGTTAACATGACCACCGTTTGCACGCACCTCAAAATGACAGTGGTTGCCGGTTGAGTTTCCGGTACTGCCTACTTTAGCTATTTGTTCACCTCTGGATACAACATCACCTTTAGAAACAGTAAGGCTTGAGTTATGTCCATAAAGAGTAACAAGTCCGTTGCCATGGTTAATCATAACAGTATTTCCATATCCGTTCATCAACCCAGCATAAATTACAGTGCCTGCCTCAGCTGCGACAACTGCTGAACCATATGAAGCAGGAATGTCATATCCTGTGTGGAATTCTGTACCGGTTCCTTTAGGTCTGACTCTTGTACCATAACCGCTTGAAATACTTGAGGGTGATGCGGATCTTGAAGGTATAGGCCAGTTAAGTATACCACCGGTATAAACAAAAGTAGATTTATTTGAAGAAGATTCAGCAAGCAGCTTATTAATGAGAGCCTGTGCATCCTGACTAGCTTTTTCGTTGCTTTCAATAAGCTGATTATACTTATCTTCATCCTGAGCGTACGAGGTAACAAGTGCCTCTTTCTGTGCAACAATATCGTTCAGATTATCCATTTTTTCCTGAGCTACAGTACAAAGATACTCAGCTTGCTCTTTCTCATCTTTAATTTCTTCAGTACGTTTGGATATTTCATTTTGAGTTTCTGTAAGCTCTGTAAGCATATTGTTGTCATATGACATAATGTCGTCCATATATTGAAGTCTTCTTATCATATCCCCAAAATCTTGTGCACTTAAAATGATATCAAGATAACTAATCTGACTGTTTTCGTAAAAGTACTTCATACGTTGGGCAAATGTTTTAAACTGTTCTTCGCGCTTTATAGTTGCTGCCTCAAGAGCGGCTTGTGATTCTGCAAGTCTGTTATTAACATCATCAAGCTCGGCTTGAGCACCATCCAATTCATTTTGTGCTGCATTTACAACATCATCCATTGCTTTAATTTCTGCCATTACGTCAGCCTGTTTTTGCCTAGCCTCTGCAAGCTTATCTTTAGCACTTTGAGTTTCCTTTGAAAGCTGCGATCTTTCATTCTGAAGCTCTGAGAGCGTTTTTGCCTCTGCAGAAATGTGAGGAAGGGCACTTATAGATAATGCTGCCATAATCACAAAAGCAGTTATGTATTTAAAATATTTTTTCACCTTATCACCTAACTTTTTTATAATCTGATTTACATAATCCAAATGACATTATACAACATTAACGCCATTAAAAAAAGATTATTCGACTAAAAAAACATAAAATAATTTTTTTAATGTATTTTTAACCTTTTTAGAATGATATGTTTTGCCAGTAGTGTAACAAAAGTCAAAAATGAAAGTATTTTAATATAAAACATATTTAAAACATAATTATTTATGATATAATAGAGGATAAATGTCAGAATAAAAGGAATATTTATATAATTAGGAGGTAAACTATGGCATTAAGAAAAATTCGAACAGGCTCGGATCCTGTTCTGAGAAAAATATGTAAGCCGGTTGTAAATATAAACCAGTCTACACTCACTTTGCTTGATGATATGGCTGATACTATGTATGATGCTGATGGAGTTGGTCTTGCTGCTCCTCAGCTTGGAATACTTCGCCGAGCTGTTGTAATTGATGTTGGAGAGGGACTTGTTGAGCTTATCAATCCAGAAATAATTGAGACTAGTGGTTTGCAGACAGGTCATGAAGGGTGCTTAAGTATTCCCGGTGCTTCAGCAGAGGTTGAGAGACCTACTTATGTAAAGGCAAAGGCACTTAACAGAAGGGGAGAAGAAATAATAGTTGAGGGAAGGGATTTTATGGCGATAGCAATTTGCCATGAGCTTGACCACCTTGATGGTGTGCTTTATATTGATAAGGCAATTAGTGAAATTGAGTATAAATAAAGGGGAAATGATTTTATGAAAGTTATTTTCATGGGTACTCCTGATTTTGCTGTACCGACATTTGAGGCACTTGTTAAGGAGCATGAGGTTTTAGCAGTTGTTACTCAGCCTGATAAACCAAAGGGTAGGGGAAATAAGATGGTTTTTCCGATTATAAAGGAAAAAGCACTTGAACATGGTATAACGGTATATCAGCCTGCTAAGGTTAAGGATGCAGAGTTTGTTGAAATACTGAAATCGTATTCTCCGGATATTATGGTGGTTGTAGCCTTTGGACAGTTATTATCTGAGGAAGTATTAAATATCCCTAAATGCGGATGCATAAATGTACATGGTTCCGTTTTGCCAAAATACAGAGGTGCTGCTCCAATCCAGTGGTCAATTATAAATGGCGAAAAATATGGCGGAGTGACTACAATGTATATGTCAAAGGGACTTGACAGCGGAGACATAATACTTACGGCTGAAGAGAAAATTAAGAGTGATGACACATATGGTTCTCTTTATGACAGACTATCATATATTGGTGCAAATCTGCTTATTAAAACACTTGAGCTTATTGAAAATTCAGAGGCACCGAGAATAGTCCAGGATGATAAGGAAGCCACACTTGCACCTATGATAAAGCCCGATACGGAGCATATAGACTGGAATAACGACAGTGCATCAATTATTAACCTAATTAGAGGACTCAATCCACAGCCGGTTGCATATACAATTTACAATGAAGAAAAATTTAAAATATGGTTTGCTGAAAAAGCCGAAGGTGAATATGAAGGCAAAGTTGGAGAAATAGTTGAAGTAAGGAAAAAAGATTTTATAGTAAAAGCATCAAAGGGTGCAGTTGCTGTAAAAGAAATTCAGGCGCAAGGCGGAAAAAGAATGCCTGCTGAGGCATATATGAGAGGGCATTCAATTGAAAAAGGCTTGATTTTAAAATAATCGGAGGTGATAGTTTGTTCTATTATTTTGATTGGACTTACATGGTGATGGTTTTGCCGGCAATAATTCTTGCAATAGCGGCACAGAATAAAGTTACATCTACATTTAATAAGTATTCACGTTCATATAGCAGAACGGGAATGACAGGTGCTGAGGCAGCAAGAAGAATTATGGAGTTAAATGGGATATACGATGTTAGTGTTGAAAAGATCTCCGGTAATCTTACTGACCATTATGATCCTGGGAAAAAGGTATTAAGGCTTTCAGATAATGTATATTCAAGTACCTCAATTTCAGCTATTGGAGTTGCGGCGCATGAAACAGGTCATGCGATTCAGCATGCAAATGGATATGCATTTTTGTCATTGAGAACTATTATGGTTCCTATTGCAAATATAAGTTCCAGACTTGCTATGCCGCTTGTTTTCCTTGGCATATTGTTTGGTTTCAGCTCACATATGACTAATCCATTTATTAATTTGGGTATTATTCTTTTTGGTCTTTCGGTGGTGTTTACAATAATAACGCTTCCTGTCGAATTTAATGCATCAAAAAGAGCAATTGCCTGTCTTGATGAAAGCCAGATACTAGTAGGAAGTGAGCTAGATGGTGCAAAGAAAGTTCTGTCAGCAGCAGCTATGACATATGTTGCGGCTACAATTGTTGCCCTTGCCAACTTCCTCAGATTGATTTTAATATTTGGAAACAGAAGACGTTAGAAACGTCCTGACGGCTGTATTTATTGCAGCCGTTTTTATATATGGAGTGATTTAATGGGAAAATTTAATGTAGCAGAAAAAAACAATAAAAACATATTAGACTTTTCGGTTAATGTTAATATGCTTGGAATGCCTCAAAGTGTAAAGGATGCATGTAAGTATATTCAAGAGCTTTGCTGTTTTTATCCGGATGAAGGGTGCAGTGAACTAAGAAATGCTTTAGCAAAAAAGCATGGCTTAGAACCTGAAAACTTTTTATGTGGAAATGGTGCCGATGATATAATTTTCAGAATTCCATTAGCATTTAAACCTAAAAAAGCATTGATTTTAGCTCCGACTTATGAAGAGTACAAGAACGCACTTGAAACAGTCAACTGTGAGATTAATTATTGCATATTGGATGAAAAAAAAGGTTTCAGGGCTGATTATAGTATTTTGAATGCTGTGACACCGGATATAGATATTGTATACATATGCAATCCCAATAATCCGACGGGTATATCTATTGAAGTACCACTTATCAAAAAGCTAGCCGAGGTTTGTAGAAATAATAATGCTCTTTTAGTGATAGATGAGTGTTTTATCGGTTTTATGATTTCAGAAAACTGTTCAATGAAGAATTATATCAACGATTTTGACAACATTGTAATCATTGATGCTTTCACCAAGCTTTACTGCATTCCAGGGTTTAGACTTGGATATTGTATCTCTTCAAATAGAAAAATACTTGAAAATATTAAGCGTGCTGGGCAGGACTTTGCCGTGTCAATACCCGCTCAGATAGCAGGAATTGCGGCCCTTGAGGACAATGATTATATAGAAACTACCCAAAAAATTGTTTCATATGAAAGCCGTTGGCTTATTAATGAAATAAGAAAATTTGGAATAAAGGTTTATGATGCGGAGGCAAATTTTATTTTTATTAAATCACCGTTTGATGGGTTTCAGAAAAAACTTTTGGATAAAGGTGTTAAGGTTAGATACTGCGGTAATTTTGTTGGACTACAGGGTGAACATATCAGAATTGCAGTAAGAAAGCATGAAGATAATGAGAAATTTATTGATGCAGTAAAGGAAATATTTATATAATTAACGATTTGGCTGCGGGCATAAATTGCCCGTTTTTTTTGCACAGAAAACTTGTCAAAACATATTGACAATAAAACTTGGCATGGTATAATAATGACAAGAAAACTTGGCAAATATGTTAGGGGGAGTATATATGAATAAAGAAGAAATATTGAATAAAAGCCGTAAAGAAAAGGTTGACGAGGGTATTATACATTCTGAAGAAAAAGGCAGAAAAATAGGTATGAAAATTTTCTGCGGTGTATTTATATTCATTGTGCTGTTTAATATGTTTTTCGGACATGGAGACAATACAACTTTTTTTGCTGTATCGTCAATGTTTTGGGCTTTTGTTGCTGGTGAGGCATTTCCGAAATATCAGTTTACACATACAAAATCATATTTGATAACAACGGTTGCAGGAGGAATTGCATCTGCCGCTTATCTTGCATCATTTGTACTTGCAGTATTAGGGTGATTAATATGAATGAGGGATTAACTTTAAAAAACAATCTGAAATCGGTAAGAACAGAAAAAAAACTATCGCAGCAGGAGCTCGCGGATATAATAGGAGTTTCCAGAAACACAATAAGTTCAATTGAAACAGGACAATTTAATCCGACAGCAAAATTGGCATTAATTTTATGCATAGCCCTTGATAAAAAGTTTGAGGAATTATTTTATTTTGATTAATTAGTATAAAAATCGGAATGGATTTATTGTCTATTAGAAGCAGCGATATTGCCTTTACTATGTGAGCAAGGGGACCGCTGATTGAAAAGGCAGAAGAGTTTGATAAGCATAATGAGAGTATTGATGTGTATTGAAATCAAAAAGGCTTCCTATGGTAGGTTTATTTACCTTAGGAAGTCTTTTTTGTCATTGTCCGTATTTACTTGACCTGTTCATAAATCACAATTATTATTTATTCCAAATTAAGTTTGTTTGTAAGAATGTATCTTGTAAACAGGAAATATATTGCCGCCTGAACTACCATAACTAATATACCGCTTAAAAGTGATATGTGTATCTGACTGGCATATGATAATGAATTTATTAAATTCTGTATGCCGCCTAAATCAATGTGGCTGAATATTCCGGAAAATATAGCTGCAAGTATATTATTAAGAACTATATTTATACCTATAAAAGCCCCAAAGGCACACAAACCTCTGTGTTTTTCTGCAAGCTGTCCTATTGACATGCATAAGTAAGTCATTAGGACAAATGTAACAACCGAACAAATTGAAAGTATAAATATTTCTATGCAATATGAAATAATATTTCCCATACCTATTCCGTGTACCTCTGAAAGCAATATCTGTAATTGGTTAAAAAATTCATTTATATACTGTGGCTGAGCGAATACAATTAAAAATGCAAGAATGCCTGCTATAAGACTTAATATACTCCATACAACTGCAACAATAATTTTACTCCAAATAAGCTGTGCTGCACTTACGGGAAGAGTAAACATAAGATAGCCTTCTCTACCAAGCAGATTTTTATGAAATCTATCTATCATTGCAACCAGTGATATTACGCATACAGCTACGACTGCAGCAATAAATACAGCAGGTATAATCATTGCAAGTATGTTTACAGATACATTATGTGATGAATATATATCAAGCTCAAGCATTACTCTTTGTATTGCTGCCAAAACGATAAGTACACCATAGGCTGGCAGAAACAATCTGCCTGTTGCCTGAAACTCATATTTCAGTAATTTATTTAACATTTGAATACCTCCCTGAAATAACCGTCAACAGATGTTGAGTATTTTTCTCTTATATTATCAACCGACTCATGAAGAACAATCTCACCGCTGTTAATAAAAATTGCTTCATCAAGCACGCGCTCAATATCTGAAATAAGGTGTGTTGATATTACTACGCTTGCATTAGGATTATAGCTTGTAATAATTGTATTGAGAATATAATCCCTTGCAGCTGGATCAACACCTCCGATAGGTTCGTCAAGCAAGTAAAGTTGTGCCTGTCTGCTCATAACAAGAATAAGCTGAACCTTTTCTTTATTACCTTTGGAAAGAGTTTTGAGTTTGTCATTTTCATTTATATTAAGTCTTTTGAGCATATCTATTGCTTTGCTCTTTTCAAAATCAGGGTAAAATTCCTCAAACATATTTAAAATATCTGATACCTTCATCCAATCGGCAAGATATGATTTATCAGGAAGATACGCAATCACTTTTTTGCTTTCCATGCCAACAGGTCCGCCATTTATAATTATCTCTCCGTCATTTGGTGTAAGCAAACCGTTAAGCATCTTTATTAATGTAGTTTTACCACTTCCGTTTGGACCAAGAAGACCAATAATCCGTCCTCTTTCCAGCTGTAAATTTATATTCTTCAGTGCTTCTTTTTTTCCATAACTCTTGGAAACGCCCTTGCATTCTAGTATAAACTCCGTCATTTACTTTCCCCTCCCTTAATTGCCTTCTCAAACACATGAAGAGTTTCATCAGGCGTAAATCCAAGCATTTTCATGCTTTCGACAAAAACATTTATGTTTTCTGCGGCAATTGCCTCTCTAACATTCTGAGTCATTTTCTCGTCCTCCGTAATAAATCTACCGCTGGTTCTTTTTGAATAAACCAATCCTTCTCTTTCCAAATCCGATAATGCTCTTTGCATAGTGTTTGGATTAACACCTGCTTGCTCCGCCAAATCTCTGACTGATGGAAGTTTACTTCCAAGTGCCCATTCTCCAGATACAATGTTTATTTTTATCTGTTCCACAAGCTGAGAGTATATCGGCCTGTCTTCCTTAAAAGACCATACCATGTTATCACTCCTTTAAATGTAGTTTTGTACTAATCACTTAATACAATTATACAGTCATACAATTATTTGTCAATAGAATTTAATTAAATAATTTAAAAATATTTTAAAAATATTTTTGACAAACAAGGTTATAATTAATGATAGCAAATGGTTTTAGCTAATTGATAGGAGTATCCTGCAAAAAAATAAAACTGGCACCGTTTGAAAAACGACACCAGTTTATTATTTGATATGAATTTCTACAATACAGTCCTTTTTTGTGTCTAATTAATAGAACAGTTTATTAAAATCATATTCATTTTTTCTGTAATTATATTACCACAAAATGGTCTAAATGTCAAGACTTGCACTTTGAGCTGAAATAGTGTATTAAATATATGGGGGGTCATATATAATGAGATTTCATATATTGGATAATTCAATGAATAAGGCAGCTGTTACTGCTGTTTTGAACTGTAACAGAATTTCTTCAGCATTTGGATTAACTTTAACACCTGAACAGGCGGCTGAACTCATTGATACACGCTCAAAAGCTCTTAGAGCTGCAGGCAGATTGGAGTTTGGAGGTGGCGTCATAGAAAAGCTTGTTTTCGAGTTTAGTGACAGCGCATATATTCAGCAGTCTGATTATGCTGACACAATGAACTATCTGGTGGAACTGTTTTATATGTTTAAAAGTGCATCTGAGGACAAACTTAATGATGATGAACTTATTCATTTTATGAGAGATGCATTTGAACGCAGTGATGGAAGTTTGGAATTGGTTGAGGGACGCGAGTTTGAAAGCCTGCTTGAATCTCTTAAAGGGGAGAAATAAAATGAATGAAATATACAGAGTTACTTCAATTGACAGAAGTATGCTTGATGAGCAGAATTATTTTGATTCCCTAATAGGGACGGCATTTGAAAAAGAGCTTGTTAACGAAGGATTTATTGACAGGGCGCAACAGGAACTTATGAATCTTTTGGCATTAAGGTGCAGGAAATATACAAGTGGAGAAAGCAGCTCAGTGCCTGTTGAAACTGCTGAAAGCATTATGCAGTCTGTAAATTTCACACTTGGAATGTGCTTAAAGAAAATACCCGAACCTGAGGATGCACTTTATGAGCTTGAAAAAAAAGGTATAGGTCAATGCTATTCGGATGGAATGAAGCTGATAAAAAGTGCCGTTAAAAGCACAAGATTATTATATGAACGGGTTAAAAAAAGCATGGTTAACACTGATAACTATGCATATAACTCCACACTTATAGGAGGAATACAAGGGTTTTTCAAACTATATGATGCTGAGTATTCAGCACACGAAATCAACATAACGGCAGATTATCCTGTTTGCATTTACCCTGTCCGATATGAAGGTATTGAATTTATAAGGGAATACCTGAAAAATGTTTGGTGTGAGAATAAATTCTGCAATTCATTCTCAAATAATGATATTCAGCGTGTGTTGTCTTTCCATGCAATTGATTACAATGACAAAGTAAAGAATATGGTTTTTAATATTTATGAAGTAGTTTTGTCGCAGGCTATTGCCTGTGCTATTGCCAATGAGGATATATTATCTTTAAAGATAAGCGATGAAGGCAAGAAAACAGTAAATAAATTATTGGCTCAAGCAGAAAACGGTGTTTATGAATGTAACGTTGTACCATATGCCGAGCAGGTGTTAAAAGTAATTAAAGCTGATAAAGAAGTGAAAGCATATACACTTTCATTGTGCAACTCTATAATAAAAACAATACTATTTATATCGGAAATTTAAAAAGGAACCACTTGGTTCCTTTTTACGGTTCAATTCTTGGCATATTCCATTTATATTTTGTTGCCAATAGACGTATGGTTATTGTTGTTGCTGCACCTGCTGCCATAGAAATGTTTACGTTAATCCCACATTCAAACATGCAATAGTAAACAGCACCGCCTGCAAGTGCGGCAAGAGCATAAATCCTTTTTTTGAGAACAGCAGGGAGTCTCTGACAAAGTAAATCTCGCATTATACCACCGCCAATGCCAGCTGTCATCGCCATGAAAATACATAAAAAAGCATTGGAGGCAAATCCATATGAAATACAACGCTGAACACTTGTTACAGAGAACATTCCAAGACCGACTGCATCAAATATGTTTACAACATAATCTATTTTAACAATATTTCTAAAAAATCTGTTTTTATCCTTATACGCAATTAGAAATACAAATAGTGAAGCACATATTGCTACGATTGTGTATATCTGATAAGTGAACATTATCGGAGGGAAAATACCAAGCGAAATGTCTCTGATAACTCCTCCGCCAAGGGCAGTAAGCACACCAATCAAGGTTACACCGAATATATCCAGTCCTTTCTCAATTGCCACAACGGCACCTGATACTGAGAATGCTACTATTCCAATAAGCTCTATTCCAAGAATAATCATGCTTCCCATATCCAAAAACCTCCAAACAACTTAAGCTATTTCGAATTATATTAGAAAGAGCCAAATATTGCAATATGGATTTTCGGATAATTACCTTAACAGTAATGAAAAAGGGTTTTCTGTGGATTAAAAATTTTTTGAATTGCTTACTCCATAGCATCGTAAATTTGCTGTGCTGTAGAATAGCCTGCGTATGAATCTATATATGCTTCATCGTATTTCATGCATACCTTTGTACCTTCAGTGTGAACATCGTATACACTGTCTTGTTCTGACTGTGAATTAAACATATCACTAATAACCTTAGCAGTCTCCTCATCACCGCATTCAATTTCAGAATATATAGTGAGTTTGTTATCTTCAAAAACATAGAAAACTGTATATTCCTCACCGTCATCATCACTTACAATTTTCAAAGTGTTGCCGTCAAGATATGCGGTTGAACCATCTTCAAGCTGCTTGCTTTCAGATAACAAACCAACGTCCTTTGGCTTTTCGGTGTCTTTGGATGATTCTGTTTCTTCGGTTTTTTCTGTTTGGTTATTTTGAGCTGCGCTTGCTTGGATAGTCTGGCTATTATCGGTTTTTTTCTCATTAGCAGTACTACTTCCCCCACACCCCGAAAGAAGGGATAATGATACACAAATTACTGCAGATACAGATAGATATTTTTTCATAAAGATTCCTCCTTTAAACTCACATAATACTATTAAAGCATTATACAATTACTTCCAAATTAACTATACAATATAATATGAGTGTGCAAAAGCCATAAAACAATATAATATATATAAGATGTTCTTAATAACGAAATGTGAGCATAAAAATCACTATAAAATCTGACTCAATATAGAAATTGAATAACCTCTATGGTAAAATTAAAATATAATTAAAATTAGATTGAAGTTTGGTTAAAAAAAGAGGCGGTTTTATGGATGCAGAACGTATGAAAAGATATATTTCGGCACACAGTCCGATGATAGAGAAAAGTCAAACAAGAGCAGAGCATTGCTTTTTTGAAAATATTTCTATTGTTGAACTGACTAGGGATCCTGATAATTCTGTGCCGGCATTTTGCCATTCTCATGATGACTATGAGTTTATCATTCCCAAAACACCGATCCCATTTTTGTATTATGATGGAGCAGTATATTATGGTGAGGCAGGTTATGTCTACCCTGTATACAGCGGTAAAGAGCATGGCTCAAAATACTCTATGAAAGATGTATCCCATATCAATATTGTAATTGATAAAGAATATTTTGATGAAATTCTTAAGTACAAAGATGCTGATATTGACTTGTTTGAGCAGGAATTTATACTTACCGAAGAATTAAAGTTGTACATAAAAGCATTTAATAAAGAATACAAGAAGGATAAAAATAAAGATTACTTAAAAATGAAATATCTTACTGGATTAATTAGTGCAGAACTTGCAGAGGGTTGTATTTCTGTTTCTGGTGTAACTTTGCAAGAAGCTGCTGCATATCGAAAGGGAATATATTCAGTAGCTGATTATATTAATAAGAATTTTAATGAGGATATTTCAGTTACAGATATGGCGAGACTCAGCGGACTTTCTGAATCGTATTTTACTCGCGCTTTCAAAAAAGCAATAGGGTGCTCACCAAAGAGGTATCTGCTTAAAATAAGAATATCTAAGGCAAAATTGTTATTAGAAAATACAGATAAATTAATAAGTGAAATATGTCTACTGTGCGGATTTAAAAAACAGAATTCATTTACGACATTATTTAGGACAATGAATGGAATATCACCGAATGAATACAGGAAGAAAGTTAAGGCCGATATTTAATCAGCCTTTATCAATTAATTCTTGCTTTTTGTGTTCCGGTATTTGAGTAAGGATTACTCCTATAAAGACAAGAGCACATCCTAAAAGCTCCTTGCCTGAAAGAATCTCTTTAAGTATGAGCCAGCCAAACAATACCGAAAATACCGATTCGAGAGAACAAATTAGAGATGCAATAGTTGGGTCAATGTCCTTTTGAGCGATAATCTGCAGCGTGTATCCCACTCCTGAGGAAAGTAAGCCTGCATAAAGAATCGGTGCCCAAGCTGCTATTATTTTACTCATTTCAGGTTTTTCAAATATCATCATTGGGAAAAAAGCTATTGCGGCACATATCCAAAACTGTATACAGCTAAGCTTAACACCATTTACCTTCGGAGAAAAATAGTCAATAATGAGAATATGTATTGAAAATGCAAAGGCACATAAAAGAACGAAAATATCTCCGCTGTTTATTTCTTTTTCACCATTCATACAAAGAAAGTACATGCCAATAATAGCGATTGCTACTGAAATCCAAACTTTTTTTGAAGCTTTCTTTCCTATGAAAATGCTTATAATTGGAACAATTATCATGTAAAGTGAAGTTATGAAACCTGCTTTTCCGACAGTGGTGTATTTTATTCCAATCTGCTGGAGTATTGAACCTGCAAATAATGCGATACCACAGCAAATTCCTCCGATTAAAAGTACTTTATTATCCTTGGGCTGCGAAGCAGTGTTTTCGCGTTTGTTCATAAATTTGATAATAGGAAGAAGTACAATTCCTCCTATTACACTCCTTGAAAACAGATATGTAAATGGTCCGACATAGTTCATGCCAACGCTCTGTGCAACAAATGCCGCACCCCATATAAGAGCAGTTAAGGTAAGAATAAGGCCGGCTCGTAATTGCTTAGACATGATGCTTTTCCTCCGAATATGTAAAGATAAAATGTCGAAATAAGTCAGTGCAAAATGCACATTGATTTGAAGTATAATTCATTTAATTAGAAAAATCAAGAAAAAGGGAGAAGTATTTTTAATTGAAAACATGGTGTACTGAATGTATAATAAAGAAAAGAATTATAAATTGGAGGTAATATATATGAACGTATTGCTTGTAAATGCAAGTCCTCACGAAAAAGGCTGTACCTATACTGCTCTTTCGGTTATTTCAGAAACTCTAAATTCGGAAGGAATAGATACTAAAATTGTAAATATAGGAAAGACAGTAAAGCACCCTTGTATTGCATGTATGGCATGTACAAAGCTTCATAAATGTGTGTTTGATGATGATGTGGTAAATGAATGTGCACAGCTTCTTCAGGAGGCTGACGGCTTTATTATTGGAGAACCGGTATATTATGGTGCTCCGGCTTCACAGGCACAGATGTTTATGGACAGAATGTTTTACAGCAATAATGTCAATTATAAGTTTAAGCCGGCAGCTGCAATTGCAAGCTGCAGAAGAGGCGGACTTACAGCTGCAATGGACAGAATGAATAAGTATTTTACTATTTCTCAGATGCCAATTGTTTCTTCAAACTATTGGAACGGTGTACATGGAAATGTTCCCGAAGAAGTATTGCAGGATGCAGAGGGTCTTCAGACAATGAGAATTTTAGCGAGAAATATGGCATGGATGATTAAATGCATTGATGCAGGCAAAAAAGCAGGAATAGAAATGCCTGTACAAGAAGAAAAAATCAGAACAAACTTTATCAGATAAGAGGAAAAAGATATGATTTTTAATCATTATAAAGACCTTAGTGAATATAAAATGGGACCTAAGGTTATAAGAAACCTCCTTGCGTTTGATGACGGAGAAAATGGATATACCCTCAATAAGCTATCTGCCCTAAAAGGTGCAGACGGACCTATGCACTCACATCCGCATAAGCAGGTTATGTATGTGCTTATGGGAAGCGGACTTTTTTCTGCTGACGGAAAGAACTTTGATGTAAAAGCAGGAGATGTTGTTGAAATCGGACCAAATGAGTCTCATACTTTTTTGACATTTTACGAGGATACACAGTGGCTTGAATTTTTTACTCCCCAAAGAGAGGATTTCAGACCGCAGGAGGTATAATTGCAGATTAGAGTAATATCTAAACATTTTTTTGTTTTTTAAAATATACAATATTTTAAATAAATATTTGTTGACAGGATAAAACTCCTGTGATAATATCATACTAAATTCAGAGAACAAAAATAGTACCTGACAAACAGAAGTTTCAGAGAGTCGGCGGTGGTGTGAGACCGATACGAAAGTTGTGAGGGAATGGGTTTGGGAGAAGCTTGGCGAACACTTTTATTAGTAGCCAAAGACGTTTACCTGCGTTAAAGGTTAGGATATGTTGGTATCTGACAGAGGCAGACTGAATTTGTGGTCTGTAAAACGAGGTGGCACCACGATGTTAATTCGTCCTCGGCAAACGAAATTTTGTTTGCCGAGGCTTTTTTTATGCGCTGGTCCTTGTATCTCAGCCTAAACCGACGATAACAAATAACAAAATAATTTATTATCGATGAGAAGGAGAAATGTAAAATGAAGAAGAATCTTAAAAAAGTAATGGCAATGGCAGTTTCAGCAGTTATGGTAATGGGAGCTAGCGCTTGTTCATCAAGCAGCACCACAACAAGCAGTTCAAAAGAAGATGCGGCGAAAACTGAAAAAACAAAAATCGGAATTGTTCAGATGGCTGATAACGGTGCGTTCACAGACATGAGAGAAGGATTCATTGCTGAGATGAAGGCCAAGGGCTTTGACGACAGCAATACAGAATTTATTTATAAAAATGCACAGGGTGATGCAACTAATCTTAACACAATATGTCAGGAAATGGTTTCAGAAGGCGTTGATCTTGTTGCAACTATAGCAACTCCTACAACACAAGCAATGGTAAATATGAAGAGTGACATTCCGGTAGTATTTGTTTCACTTTCTGATCCGGTTAGTGCAGGAATACTTACTACTCTTGAAAAGCCCGATAAAAATGCAACAGGTACTTCAAATGCAATTCCCATAAGCGATATAGTTGCACTTGCTGATAAGCTTACACCCGGAATTGAAAAATACGGTCTCCTTTATACATCAAGTGAAGTTAATTCAGTAAACACAGCAAATAAAACAAAGGAATATCTTGATTCAATAGGTGTCGGATATGAAGAAATAGTTGTAACAAACTCATCTGAGGTTCAGCAGGCAGCACAGCAGCTTTGTGCAGACTGTGATGCAATTTTTATTCCTAATGACTCAGTTGTTCAGAGTGCAATGCCGGTTGTAACACAGGTTGCAAGAGAAGCAAAAGTTCCTGTATACGGCTCATCTGCAGTAATGGTAAATGACGGTGCATTTGCGACAATTGCAATAAGCGATACAAAGATTGGTGCAATCAGTGCTGATATGGCAGTTGATATTCTTGCAAATGGGAAAACACCTGCTGACGTTCCGGCAGTTGTTGTAGATGCAACAGATACAGTAGTTAATAAGACTACAATGGAAGCATTAGGTATTACAATTGCAAGCACAGATGGCATAACATTTGTTGAAGATTAATTTATAAGGCAGTACTCAGACCGTAGTTAATACGGTCTGAGTGATTTTAGGAGGTTAACAGCATGGCATTACTACTTGGTTCCTTGCAGCTTGGACTGCTGTACGGCATACTTGCAATTGGTGTGTATATTTCATTTAGAATTCTTGACATTCCTGATTTGACTACAGAAGGAAGTTTTACTTTTGGCCTTGTAACATCTGCAATGTTTGCCATGAACGGTCATTTTGTGCTCGGTATAGTACTTTCAATATTTGTGGGTGGTCTGGCAGGTGTTATAACAGGTGTTCTTCAGACAAAATGCAAGATAAATCCGATACTTTCGGGTATTATTACGATGAGCGGTCTGCATACTGTTAATCTTGCGGTTATGAATAATGCAGTTAATGTGTCACTTATAGGAAAAACTGAAATTTTTGGATTTGTAATGAAGGCTCTGCCTTTACTTTCAAAAGATGCCGTTAAATGTATGATAGCTTTTATATTTACTGCTATTGTATGCTTGGTTATTATTCGTTTCTTTAAAACACATATCGGGCTTTGCATAAGAGCAACAGGTGATAATGAGGCAATGGTTTCTTCCTCATCAATAAATGTTGATGCCATGAAAATAATATCTCTTGCTGTTTCAAATGCATGCGTTGGTCTTTCAGGTGGTCTTTTAGCACAATATCAGGGTTTTGCAGATATAAGTTCTTCAGTTGGCATTTTGGTTGTAGCTCTTGCTTCAGTAATTATCGGGGAAGTAATATTTGGCAAAAGAGATGTTACAACCGGCATAATATCTGTAGTTGTAGGTTCAATAATATACAGATATATAATGGCTCTAGCAACAGCAACACATGTATTCCCGGCTTTTGCGCTTAAACTCGTATCAGCTTGTATAGTTGCAATAGCACTTTCAATCCCTGCAATTAAAGCATCTTTGGCATTGGGAAGAATCAAGAGGGAGGCGGCTAAAAATGCTCACAATAGATAATGCAGTTAAAATTTTTTCACCTAATACACCAAATGAGCATACGGCACTAGATGGTCTTAATCTGCACCTTAACAAAGGTGAGTTTGTGACGATGGTAGGCTCAAACGGTTCAGGCAAGTCGACGTTGTTTAATTCTATTTGCGGAAACTTCCTTTTGGACAAGGGTTTTATAGAAGTAGACGGAAAAGATATTACATTTATGAGGGAGCATATAAGGGCTGGATTTGTTGGCAGAGTTTTTCAGGACCCCATGAAGGGTACAGCTCCTAATCTCACAATCGAGGAAAACCTAGCCCTTGCATATTCGAGAAGCAGAAGCGGCCCTTTCGGAATAGCTGTAAGGAAAAGTGACAGAGATTTTTTTGCTGCCAGTCTTTCTGAGTTTGGCATGGGACTTGAGGATAGAATGAAGACAAAGGTTGGTTTGCTTTCAGGAGGCCAACGACAAGTTGTAACTTTGCTTATGTGTACACTTGTAACACCTAAGTTGCTTTTGCTTGATGAGCATACAGCGGCGCTTGATCCGGCAACAGCCGAAAAGGTAATGGATATAACACGGAAAATTGTAGAGAGAAATAACCTTACAACACTTATGATTACCCATAACTTAAAATCAGCTCTCAGAACGGGAAGCAGAACAATCATGATGGATTCGGGTAAAATAATTCTTGATATTTCAGGCAAAGAAAGAGATAATATGACCCTTGATGATTTGCTTAATATGTACTCATTGAAGAAAAATGAAACACTTGACAATGACAGAATGCTGTTAAATTAAAAGACTTAAGCTCTCGGGAACACGTTCCTGAGAGCTTTTTTTAATGTTTTTTACAATCGTCTAACCGTAACTTTACTTAGTTTTAATGTTTTCTAACTTCTATTAAATGGTTTTATCCGTAAAAAAGAATAGAATTAAGAATGTAAACAGATAAAACAAGCGAAAGCGAGGAGAGAGCATAATGGGAAAAACTAACTTTGTTTTTAAACGTACAGAGAAAAAATATCTCCTTGACAGGCAGCAGTATGAAAGTCTAATTGAGATATTGCGTCCCAATGTTAGGGACGATGAGTATGGAAGATATACAATATGCAATATATATTTTGATACCGATGATTACTATTTAATAAGAAAATCGCTTGATAAGCCTACATATAAGGAAAAACTAAGACTAAGAAGCTATGGCACTGCAAGAGATGGAGATACAGTGTTCCTTGAGATAAAGAAAAAATATGAAGGTGTTGTTTATAAACGTCGTATCTCACTTACCCTTGAAGAAGCAGAAGCTTATATAAGCGGAAAGTCACATCCGGTGGATGATAGTCAGATAGCAAAAGAAATTGACTATTTCTTCAATCATTATTTACCAAAGCCAAAGATGTTTATTGCTTATGACAGACAGGCTTTTGCAGGCATTGATGACGAAGAACTCAGAGTAACATTTGATACAGGAATAAGAAGCCGAGAAGAAATACTTACTCTTCGTATGGATTCGTTTACAACTCCGCTTTTTGAGGATGGTACAGTACTTATGGAACTTAAAACGGGAGAGGCGATGCCTCTTTGGTTGGCACATGCATTGTCAGATTTAAAAATATTTCCCACTTCATTTTCAAAATACGGTGACATATATAAACAGAAAGTTAAAAACGAAGAAAAGGCATTAGATAATGTAGTAGATTTTAGGAGGACAAAAAAATGTTTGACAGCATAATCGCATCAGGAGCAATTACTATTCAGGTAATACTGATTTGTATGGCGTCTTCAATTATAGAGGGATTAATAATATCAATGGTATATAAAAGTTGTGGCGGCGGAAGTAAGAACTTCGTTGTAACGCTTGCTATGCTGCCTGTTATAGTAATGTCCGTTATACTAATGGTAAACGGCAATTTAGGTGCGGGTGTTGCTGTGGCCGGAGCTTTCAGCTTGGTTAGATTTAGATCAGCGGCTGGTACAAGTAAGGATATTTGTGGAATATTTTTTGCAATGGCCGTTGGGCTTGCAGCGGGTATGGGGTATATAGCATTCTCTATAGTAATAACAGTTATTGTAGGTCTTCTTATGCTTGTGCTTTTTAAAACAAGCTTTGGAGGGGCTGTGCAGAGTAAAAGAGATCTTAAAGTTACGATACCGGAAGACCTTGATTATGAGGAAATATTTGACGACATATTTAAAAAATATACTGAAAGCGCAGAACTGATAAAGACAAAAACAACAAATATGGGAAGCATGTTTGAGCTTGATTATGAAATTGTCATGAAAAAGGATACAAAGCAAAAATCCTTTATTGATGAAATACGCTGCAGAAATGGGAATTTAACTGTTTCATATGGCAGACCAAAGGCAGAGGAACTTCAATTATAATAAATTTTCGGAGGAATATAATATAATGAAAAAACATTTTTACATATTGTTTATAGCAGTAGCTATGTCAATTTCGGCTTTGTCGGGGTGCTCGTCACAGAGTACTGAAAATACAGCAGAAAGTGCTGAAACAACGACACTTTCTGCAACTTCAATGAAAAGTTGGTCCTTTGATGATGAGGACATTTATAAAGTAACCAAGGCAGATACGGTTATAACGCTTAATGGTACAAATGCCGATATTAACGGAAACGGTGCAGAATTAAAGGATGGTAATATAGTTATATCATCATCAGGTGTTTATGAACTTACAGGAAATTTTTCAGGCAGTATAACAGTTAGTTCCGATAAGGATGCTGAGATTCAGCTTTTGCTTAATAATGTTGACATTACTTCAACAGATGGCCCGGCAATATATGTTGAGCAGTGTGGAAAAGCGGTTGTTTCAACAGTAGAAAACAGCGTAAATAGTTTAATCGACAGCTCGGAATACAAACTGTCAGACGGTGAGGATGAGCCAGATGCAGCGCTGTTCAGTAAGGATGACATGGTTATAAACGGTGCAGGAACTTTTAATATAACTGCTAATTACAACGATGGTATTAAGGGTAAAGATAATCTTATTATAACAGGCGGAACAATAAATGTGACCGCTGTTGATGATGGAATTATCGGACGAGATATTCTCGCAGTGACAGATGCAAACATAAACGTTGAATCCGGAGGTGATGCTCTTAAGACTACTAATTCAGATGAAAGCGAGAAAGGTGAACTTTACATAGAAGGCGGAACAATTAAGCTTAATGCTGATGGTGACGGCATGGATTCAGCCAATGCTATTTATTTTAATAGCGGTGATGTAACTGTGAATACAGGAGAAGGCGCCGAATCGGTAACAAAAAAATACACCGGTGAATTTAAGCGTAATGATACTTTTGATATGGACAGTGAGACAGATGACACTGAAATTGGCGATACTGCATCAAGTCAAAAGGGAATTAAAGCAGAAAACATTGTTTCTGTAAGCGGAGGTAAGCTTGTTACGGATACTGTTGATGATAGTATTCACTCAAACGATGCTGCTTATATTTCCGGCGGTGATATAACTATATCTTCGGGTGATGATGGAGTGCATGCAGATAATAGCTTAGAAATAAGCGGCGGCTCAATCAATATTTTAACGAGTTATGAAGGGCTCGAGGGCTTTACGGTTACTATTTCTGACGGTGACATTTCTCTTTATGCTCAAGATGACGGAATTAATGCAGCAGGTGGTTCTTCTGATACTGATGAAGCATCATCAAGTGATAATAAAGGCGGTGCAATGGGAGAAACAAGCGGATGTAATATTACAATATCTGGCGGTAATATATATGTAAACGCTGACGGTGATGGTATTGACTCAAACGATTCAATATCAATGACAGGAGGAACGCTTATTGCAAATGGACCAACAAACAATGGAAATGGTACATTTGATTTCGATAGTTCAATGATTTATGACGGAGGAACTCTAATTGCTTCAGGCTCAAGCGGAATGTTGCAGACACCTGACAGCAGTTCAAAGGTATCTTGTATAGTAATGTTGTTCTCATCATCACGGTCAGCTGGCAATGGAGTGGTTCTTACAACTTCTGATGGTGAAATAATTGCTGCTGTAGCACCTAATAAGGAATATACCACAATAACAATCGGCTCAGACAAAATTGAAAGCGGAAAAGAATATAAACTTGTGTATGGAGCCGAACTTTCCGGTGAGTCTGAAAATGGTATATATAGTTCATATGAAATCGGTTCATCTGTAGGAGAAGTAACATTTACTGTTAGTGAAACGGTAACTTACGTTGATGAAAATGGTATAACTGATAAATCTTCTGTTGGCGGAATGCAAGGAGGGAAAATGGGATCAGAAGGCATGGCTCCAAGCGGTGAGAAACCGACAGATGGTGAAGAGCCGCCGCAGAACATGCCTCAAAATGATGACGGGACAGGGGCAGCAAGTGATGAAGCACCTGCTAAAGAATAATACGAAATTTGTATAGGTATTTGTGCTTGTCAGATTAAAATTAATGGCACCCAAATTAATTAAAGTTATAAATTATAAATAAATGGAAAAACACCCTAAGCCATTGAAATAACTTGGTTTAGGGTGTTTTTATTGCTACTCAGCCTAACAAGAACAATTAGAGCAATCAAAGTTTTTTTCTTCCCACCAGCCAAAAGCGATCTTTGCACTATCAGGAACAACCGATATAATTCCACCAAGATAAATCACAACTGATTGTCCTGCACCAAGGATAATTTGACCGCCGTCAACTACTAGAGTTGAATATGGAGGTACTATCCTTGTGAATATAGGAACACCATCAGTAATAGGATCAGCAGTTGTGGTTAAATATTTGATTTTGCCCTTTGGAATCGGCTCCGGGAAAATAGCTGTGTTGGTACAACTGACTAAGTCACTTGTTTCTCCGTTATTAAAGCTGGATCTTAGATAAAATTCAGCTGATAAACTGAGCTCTGAAATATTTGTTATGGTCATAGCATTTACATAAATTTTTTTCTTTGAATATATCGGGTTTAGCAATGCACCCAAGGCATGCTCGTCCTCACCGGTTAAAAGCGGCGTTTGACCAATAAAATAATTTCCTTTTTCGGATTGATATAATGGGTAGTCCATAGATACTTCCCTTAAAATTCCGTTGCTATTATTTGTCACTATAATCACCTATATCTATTTTTTTGAAAATATTGTTTATTACTATTTATAATATTCAAGCTATATATGATATGTAACCGCTAATTAGTATATAAGAAAAATAAACTTGTATTTTTATCTTATCCGGGGGCCTAGTAATTAATATCCGTGAATAATATTCCAAGGATTTATTTTTATAATGAATTTAATTTAATTTGATGATATAATCTACATTAAATCCAACAGAAACGGTGGTGACAAAGTATGAGTATAAAAAACATATTGAAAAAGAATAATTCAAATTTTACAGAAGCAGAAAAATACAATAGAATGAAGAAGGCAGTCATAACTTTATCAGCTGTGGTTGGTGTGTTGGCTGCATCGTTGGCATTTATTGTTTATACTAATTATGATTATTTGGTATTTAAGACAATGCTTACAAGAGGTTACATTTATCAGGACAGCGTATCAGAATTAATTGATGATGAATTGGAGCAGGATGACAGCGATGTGTCAACATATTTTGATGATGCAGTCATAAACATATTTTTGAACAGACTCTATGATGTCAGCGGAGACAGATATACTTATCTTTATCTGCCATATCAGTATACTAATAGAGTTATCGATGAAGAAGAAACAGGAAAAAGCTGTGAGTGGATTCCGTTCAATCAGGATACAGCGTATATGAAGATAACAAATTTCTCGGATGAATCTGCCGACTTTGTCAAGGAAAATTCCGAGGAGCTTTCAAAGTATTCAAATATTGTTATAGATTTAAGGGGTAACGGCGGTGGCTATGTAACATCGGTTAAAGAAATTGCCGACATGTTTCTTGATAAGGGAGAAACAATTTCAAGTGAAAAGGCACTTATAGGTGCTTTTTCAAGAGAAAACGTATCAAAGAACGATGCTGTATTCAATTTTAATAAGATAATAATTTTACAGGACGGAGAAACAGCATCGGCATCTGAAATACTAATTGGTGCATTGAGGGATAATTTAAAAAATGTAACTCTTTTGGGAACAACAACATTTGGCAAAGGAATCGGACAAACAACAATTCCGCTTACAAAAGGTTTTTATCTTAAAGCAACAGCTTTTTCATGGGCAACGCCTGATGGCAGTGAAATACAGGGAAAAGGTATACAACCTGATTATGAATTCTCTCTTGAAAAATTGAATAGTATTCTTGAGGAAGAATAAAACGGGGAAAGGTTGTGCTAACAAAGCACAACCTTTTTAATTTCGAAAATATAAGTAAAACTTAATTATCTCACTTATTTTGTCGAATAAAATTTTAATGTTATCGATTTATCAAATATTGAAATATTGAACTTTAATGGGGTGTTTTAATGAAACTTTATGTTAATGGTTTATTATATGCAATATCGTATGCATTAGATTGTATTGAAAGAGAACTTGTTGGAGTTTCAACAGGCCATTCAAAAAGAGTTGCATATATATGTGCGGTTATGGGCAAATCCCTTGAGCTAAATGATATGCAGCTGACTGAACTGTCAGCGTGTGCAATAATGCACGATAGTGCACTGACAGAGTTTTTAACGAAGGAATATGGCGGAAATATAAATTTGATTGAGCAAATAAACCTTTCTTCGCACTGTATTATGGGAGAAAGAAATATTAGCAAATTGCCGTTTTCATCAAATATAAAAAATGCTGTTCTGTATCATCATGAAAATGCTGACGGGTCAGGACCATTTGGAAAAGCTGCTTCTGAAACTCCATTGTATGCTCAATTGATTCATTTTGGCGATATATTGGATGTTAATTGTAATTTTGGCGCACAGGAAACTGATAAATATGTTAAAGTATTTAAGTTTATCGATGATAACGCTGGAACTATATTTGACGATAAACTCTGTACGCTGTTTAAAAGCCTATTTGATAAAAATATGATTGAAGATTTACAAAAAAAAGACTTGATTGTCAATCTTGAAAAGGTTGTACCAAAGGAATATGTCGAATATAGTAAAGATAAAATAATTGAAATAATGAATGTTTTCGCCAGAATTATTGACTATAAATCAAAATTCACCAAAAATCATTCAATAGGAGTAGCACAAAAGGCATTGCTAATGGGTGAATTTTATGGATATGATGATGATAAATGCTGTCAATTATACATTGCCGGAATTTTACATGATATAGGCAAAATGGCAATCAAAAATGAAATATTGGAGAAGCCAGGAAGTCTTACAGATGATGAGTTTACAATAATGAAAAATCATGCTTTATTTACATATAATATTCTTTCAGAAATTAATGGCTCTAAGAATATTGCATCATGGGCAGCTTCTCACCATGAAAAGCTTGACGGAACCGGCTACCCATTTGGTAAAAAAGCCGAAGAACTTGATCATGAGGACAGATTATTGGCATGCATTGATATTTATCAGGCACTAAGTGAGGAGAGACCTTATAAAAAAGGCTTCACACATGAAAAGTGCATTGAAATCATGAAAGATATGGTGAAAAGCGGCTTTGTTGATGGCCAGATAGTTGAGGATATTGAAGAAGTATTTTAATTGCTTGGCTATTGCAGTATTATTACTGAGATGTTATACTGATTAAAATTTATATTAAACACAAAAAGGTTCCTGATGCAGAATACTTCTGTTGTTCAGGATAATAGGGAATCGGGTGTAAATCCCGAACGATCCCGTCGCTGTAAGAGTGTAGCGATATTCCATGCCGAATTAATTTCGGCAGTCACTGTGAAAATGGGAAGACGGAATATCGTGTTGATGCTGAAGTCAGAATACCTGCCTTTTTGTACGCAATTATAGGGTCTGCGATGTACGGATGCTTGTAAAACGCCTCTTATGGGGTTTGTTTTCTATGTCTGTTTGCAGTTTTAAAATTGCTGACGGACTTTTTTTATGCCTTTTTATTGGAGTGGCCTATGGATAATATAAGAAAAAGAAAGCACCACCACCATAATGTATATTCTATTGATTTCTATGCTTCACATTCTGCATTAAAAGATGTGAATGCCGGTTTAAAGGCGATTACAGCAGTAATGACGCTTATACTGTGCATTGCTTTTAACAGTGTAGTAATATCTTCTGCAATTATAGTTTCAATGGGAGCTTTCACGGTAATTAAAGGAAAAATCCAGCTAAAGCACTATATTGGATTTATGCTTATTCCTATTACGTTTATTCTTTTAAGTTCTGCGGCAATAGCGGTAAATTTATCAACTTATCCTGTTAGGTTAAAGTATCTGAAAATCGGTTTTCTGTACGCATATGTGAGTCATGACAGTTTATTGACGGCTATACTGGTCAGCAGTAAAGCTTTGGGGAGTATAAGTGCACTTTATATGCTTACGCTTTCAACACTAGTGGGTGAATTGATTACAGTTCTGGAAAAGTCTCATTTACCTAAGGTTTTTACATCACTAATGGATATGATATACAGGTTTATTTTTATATTATCAGAACAGGTCAACAGCATGACCGTATCTGCTAGGTCAAGGCTTGGATATATAGGCTTCTTACGTTCGTGCCGTACATTTGGCAATATAACCGGAAACTTGTTTATTATTTCATTAAAAAAAGCCAATACAACCTATGATGCTATGATTTCTAGGTGCTATGACGGGGAACTGTCTTTTTTGCACGATGAAAAACCTATTAAATGCAGTCAGATTATTATCGTTATCTTATACTTTGCAGCGCTTATTTTTTTACATATATATACATATTAACAGTAAAAACGGGAGGAGGGTTAAGTTGAAAAGAGAATTGCTTAGTGTAAAAAATGTGTGCTTTGGATATGACGATAAGGCAATCCTTAAAAATGTATCACTGAGTATTTATTATGGAGAAAAAATAGCTGTAATGGGTCCAAATGGTGCAGGCAAGTCAACTTTTTTATTAAATATAAACGGTGTGCTTACACCGGACGAAGGCGAAATATTTCTTGAAGGTAATGAAATTAATAAAAAAAATATAAGCAACCTAAGAAAAAATGTCGGTTTTGTATTTCAAAATGCGGATGACCAGATTATTGCATCAACAGTGCGTACAGAAATCTCTTTTGGCCCGATGAACCTCAAATTACCAAAAGATGAAGTTAAAAACCGAGTCGAAAACGCAATGGATTATCTTGATTTGACTAAAATGGCTGACAGACCTCCGCATTATTTGAGCGGAGGAGAGAAAAAAAGAGTTAGCATTGCTGATATCATTGCCATGAAGGCAAAAATAATGATATTCGATGAACCTATGTCGGCTTTAGACAATATTAATTCAGAAAATGTGGAAAATATTCTGAACAACCTGCATGATGATGGAACAACTCTGGTAGTTGCAACCCATGACACTGATTTTGCATACCGTTTTGCTGATAGAATAATTATATTTATGGAAGGAAATGTAATTGCAGACGGTGTTCCTGATGAGATATTTTCAGATGATAGCATACTTAAAACGGCACACCTTAAAAAGCCTTTGCTTTTAGAGATAAACAAAGCGCTTCAACAGTATGGCATTTTAGATAAGTGCGAAACTGCTCCGAAGAATATTAAACAAATGATAAAAATGATAAATGCAATAAAAAAAACTAAAGGAGAGTATGAAAATGAATGAAAAACAAAGTAAAATAGTAAAACTCAGCGTAGTATTTGCTGCAATATTGGCAATAAGTCCGTGTGCATATGCTATGCACATAATGGAGGGGTATCTTCCGGCGGGACATTGCATTGCTTGGGGAATTATATGTATTCCTTTTCTTACTAAAGGGTTTTTTAATATTCAGAATACAATTAAGGAAAACGGTAAATCAATAACACTTCTTGCAATGTCAGGAGCATTTGTATTTGTATTGTCTTCTCTTAAAATACCGTCAGTTACAGGAAGCTGTTCACATATGACAGGTACAGGTTTTGGAGCAATTCTATTTGGGCCAAGTGCAGTAAGTATTCTAGGAATAATAGTTCTTATTTTTCAGGCCGTTCTTCTCGCACACGGTGGGATTACAACACTTGGTGCAAATACTTTTTCTATGGCAATAGCAGGACCATTTGTATCGTACGGCATTTATGTACTTTGCAAAAAGCTTAAAGTTAACAAGAGAGTCAGTATATTTTTAGCAGCAATGATTGGCGATTTGTTTACATATTGTATAACAAGCATCCAGCTTGCAGTTGCATATCCCAGTGAAAACGGCGGAGTATTATTGTCTGCGGTTAAGTTCCTCGGAATTTTTGCACCTACACAGCTTCCTTTGGCCGTAATTGAAGGCATTTTAACTGTTGTAATAATGATTGCTCTTGAAAACTATGCTGTAACGGAACTCAAGGCAGTCAGGTACATAAAGGAGGCACGTTGATATGAAAAAGGATAAAAAATTTGCAATTATTTTAATTATAGCTGCAATATTGATTGCAATAGTACCTTTATTTGCACTTAAGGGGGCTGAATTCGGCGGTTCAGATGATGCAGGCAGTCAGATGATAGAGGAAATACACGGTGAATATACACCCTGGTTCACTCCGGTACTTGAGACACTAATTGGCGGAGAAATACCGGGAGAAGTTGAGAGTCTTATTTTCTGTGTACAAACAGGCATAGGAGTTGGTATAATAGCATTCATCATGGGCAGATTCGTAGAAAGAAGAAAGAACGAGAAAAACATTATTACTGTGGAAGGAAAATAAAATGAAAACAGCAGTATTGGTTGTCAGCTTTGGAGCGGTCAGTAGCGAAGCCAGAAAAAACAGCTTGGATAAGATAGAGAATGATATAGCCAAGGCCTTTCCCGATTATTATATTTACAGAGCATATACAAGCGGAATTGTTATAAGAAGAATATATGAAAATGAAAATATACATATTGACACACTAAAAGAAGCATTTGAAAAAATGAGGACTAATGGTATTACAGATGTGATTGTTCAACCTACACATATGATTGACGGAATTGAGTATAAAAAAATATGCAGAATCTGTGATGAGCATAAGGACGTATTCAGTTCTCTTAAGGTTGGCAAAGCATTGCTTGAAAAATATGAGGACTGCATAAAAACTGTGGATATCATTTCTAAGGAAATTGATTTTAATTCAAGCTATGAGTATATACTTATGGGTCATGGCAGTGAAGATACAGCCAATATTCGATATGAACAGATGAACGTTGCTTTTGTGAATCAGGGGCTTACGAATGTCAGAATAGCAACTGTAGAGGCAAAACCGGATATTGATGAAGCAATTGAACGTCTTGGCAATAAAGAAAATGTAAAAAAAGTTATTATTCAGCCGTTTATGATGGTTGCAGGCGACCACGCCAAAAACGATATGGCAGGAGAGAAAAATTCGTTCTATTCAAAGGTTAAAGATGCCGGATATGATGCTAAGTGTGTTATAATGGGGCTTGGTGAATATAAACTCATCCGAAATATGATAGTAGAAAATTTAGAAGGAATGATTAACTGATGACAGGACGTTTATTTGGTGTTGGTGTAGGACCCGGTGATCCAGAACTTATGACATTAAAAGCGGTAAGGGTAATTGAAAAATGTAATGTTGTTGCAATCCCTGCTAATGATAAAGATAATTGTACGGCATATAACATAGCAAAGCATGAAGTTAAAAATATTGAACGCAAAGATATCATTTCTGTTGATATTCCGATGACTAAGGATAAAAATAAACTCGCAGAAGCCTACAATGAAGGTATTAAAAACATTGAGGACAAGCTTTTGAAGGGCAAAGATGTAGCGTTTATCAATCTTGGTGACCCAACCGTATATTCAACATATATGGGAATACATGAAAGAATAATAGACGACGGATTTGATGCGGAGATTATAAACGGTGTTCCGTCTTTCTGCGCTGTTGCTGCAAAGCTAGGTATATCGCTTGCAAAAAGCAGAGAGAGCATACATATATACCCTGCAACTTATGACAGTGATGATATATTCAATACATCAGGTACTAAGGTGCTTATGAAGTCAGGCAAAAGACTTGCGGAAGTAAAGAAAAAACTAATTGATTTGGAGAAGTGCGGTAAAATAAAATCATATGCCGTTACCGACTGTACAATGAAGAGCGAAGTAATATGCGATAATATATCTGAACTAGATGAAAATGGCGGTTACTTTACAACGGTTATTGTCAAGAGTACTGAGTAAAGCGGTGTGTAAAATGGAGATAATCAAAAACCAGAAAACTCTAAGATGCGGAATAACAAGCGGAAGTTGTGCGGCGGCTGCGGCAAAAGCAGCCGCTGAGGTTCTGCTTTTAGGCAAAGCCTGCGAATTTATTAATATTGATACTCCAAAGGGAGTAAAACTTAAAATACCTGTTTCAATTGCGGAAAATGATGAAAGTTATGTTAGATGCTTTGTTGTTAAGGACAGCGGTGATGATCCTGATGTAACAAATGGTTGCAAGATTTATGCAGAGGTTAGTATTATTGTTGGCAGGATTGAGAACACATTTTTTGAAGTGCCGAATTTATTTCTTATTGGCGGCGAAGGCATCGGGACAGTCACGAAAATTGGACTTGAACAAAAAGTCGGGATGTCTGCAATCAATAAAGTACCAAGGAAAATGATATTTGATGCAGTTAAGTCCGTATGTGATATTACAGATTACATGGGCAATCTTTTAATAAAGATTGAGGTGCCAAATGGCAAAGAACTGGCGGAAAGAACATTTAATTCACAGCTTGGTATAGAGGGCGGCATTTCAATTCTTGGTACAAGCGGAATACTTGAACCAATGAGTGAGAAGGCCATTGTTGATACAATAGAAACTCAGATAAAGCAGATAAGAGCTGAAGGTATCAAAGGACTGATTGTAGTTCCCGGAAATTATGGCATGACATATGCAAACGCTTTAGGATTTGATGCCGGAAATGCAGTCAAATCCAGTAATTACATCGGAGAAACCCTTGACTTTGCCGTTTCATACGGAATAGAAAAGCTTTTGATTGTAGGAAACATTGGAAAGCTTATTAAGCTGGCGGCAGGGATAATGAATACTCATTCAAAAACAGCTGATGCCAGAGCGGAAATAATGGCTGTACATGCTGTTCTTTCGGGTGGGACTGCTGAAACTGTGGCTAAAATCATGAAATGCGTTAATACGGAAGAAATGCTTGATTTACTTGATAGTCTTAATATTATGGAAAAGACGCTGGAAAGCATATGCATTAAAATACAGGAGCATTTAGATTACAGAGTGCATAATAAGGTACTTTGCGGTGCGGTGCTTTTTTCAGAAAAATACGGTATGATAGGGAAAACGCCAAGGGCAGATGAACTGTGTGGGTATTTTAGAAAGGTGGATAAGGAATGATTCATTTTGTCGGTGCCGGTTCAGGAGCCATAGATCTGATAACCGTAAGAGGACAGAGACTGATTGAAGAGGCTGATGTTGTTATATATGCAGGTTCACTTGTTAATGCAGAACTGCTGAAATTTGCAAAGGATAACTGTAAAATTTTTAACAGTGCATATATGACACTTCCCGAAGTAATTAATGAGATGGAAAAAGCTGAAAAGGATGGTTTAGTAACAGTTAGACTTCATACGGGAGACCCATGTTTATACGGCGCAATAAAGGAACAGATAGATATTCTTAAAGAGAAGAATATCGCTTTTGATATTTGTCCGGGTGTCAGCTCTTTTAATGCGGCGGCGGCTTCGCTTGGTATTGAGTATACCCTCCCTGATGTATCCCAAAGCGTAATCATAACAAGGGCTGAGGGAAGGACTTCTGTTCCAAGCGGTGAACAGCTTTCGTCTTTGGCATCACATCAAAGTACAATGATATTGTTTCTTTCTTCTGGACTTGCGAAAAAGGTGCAGGATGAACTAATTGAAGGAGGTTATTCTCCCGAAACTCCTGCAGCGGTTGTATACAAGGCATCATGGCCTGATGAAAAGATAATAAGAACAACACTTTCAGCTCTCTCTGATGATATGGAGAAGGAAAATATAACAAAGACAGCACTGATAATAGTTGGTGATGTTCTCGGTGGCAGTTATTCACTTTCAAAACTGTATGATGAGAATTTTACTACTGAGTATCGAAAGGGAAAACAATGAGACTGGCTTTTATTTCATTCAGCCGTAAGGGCTGGGAACTTGAAAACAGCATAGCAGACAGAATTTCGCAAAATGGAAAACATATCGTTGCAATGAGAAAGGTAAAGTGTTCTGCACTCGTGGAAATCTCGGAAAAACGGGAAATATCAAACTGTCTTGGCGAATGGCTGAATGAGGTTGACGGTGTTGTTTTTATCGGTGCATGCGGAATTGCTGTAAGGCTTATTGCTCCGTTTATTAACAGTAAGATTTTTGATCCTGCCGTTGTTGTGGTTGATGAAAGCGGAAGGTTCTGTATTTCACTTTTGTCGGGGCATATAGGCGGTGCTAATGAGCTTGCTTGGGATATTGCAGCGGTTATAGGTGCAATACCCGTTATTACAACTGCGACAGATATAGAAAAAAGGTTTTCAGTTGATACATTTGCAAAGAAAAATAATTTGTATATATCAAATATGAAAACAGCTAAAGAAATTTCAGCGGCTATAGTTGATGGAAAAAGAGTGGGAATGTTTTCTGAATTTGATATAAAAGGAAGTATTCCAAAAGAAGTAGAGACTGATTTATCAAGTAAAAGATTTGAAATCGGTTTCACTGTTTCAATTAAAAGGTTAATACCTGTCTTTGATAAAACACTTATGCTTTATCCGACTGTACTTACTGTCGGTGTAGGATGTAAAAAGGGCACTTCAGAAGAGAAGATAGAGCGTGCAATTATGACTTGCCTTGATGATATGAATGTAAGTATTAACGCTGTTGAGGCAGTTTCAAGTATTGACATAAAAAAGAATGAAGAAGGCATATTGGATTTTTGCAAAAAGTATAGATTAGCATTTCTGACATATTCAGCTGATGAGCTTTCTTCGGTTAAAGGAGATTTTAACGAATCAGATTTTGTTAAGGAAACAACAGGGGTCGGCAGTGTATGTGAACGCAGTGCCGTGTTCTGTTCAAAAGGTAAACTTATTATGGATAAAAGAGTGTTTGACGGTGTTACCGTTGCACTTGCATTAAAAGATTGGAGTGTATGTTTTGAAGACTAAGCTGTATGTAGTAGGAATAGGACCCGGAAATTACGAGGGTTTGACAGTAAGAGCGGTTAATGTTCTTAATGAAAGCGATGTGATTGTGGGGTATACAGTTTATGCTGATTTGATGAAAAACTACTTTCCAGATAAAGAGTGGATTACAACGCCTATGCGCAAGGAAAAAGAAAGATGCATTATGGCACTTGAAAGGGCCGAAAGCGGTAAGGTTATATCTGTAATTTGCAGCGGCGATGCAGGCGTTTACGGAATGGCAGGTCTTGTGCTTGAGCTTGCGAATGATTATAAAAATGTTGATATTGAGGTTGTTGCAGGGGTTACTGCTGCATCCTCGGGTGCGGCAATACTCGGAGCACCGCTTATGCATGACTTTTGCTGTATTAGTTTAAGCGACCGCCTAACACAGTGGGAAAAGATCGCTAAACGTTTAAATTTAGCAGCTGAAGGTGATTTTGTGATATGCCTTTATAACCCGTCAAGTAAAACAAGAGCAGATTATCTTAAAAGGGCTTGTGATATTCTGCTTAACACATTAAGCAGCCAAACAGTGTGCGGTGTTGTAAAAAATATTGGAAGAGACGGTCAGACGAGCGAAATAATGACTCTTACTGAACTTGCCCATTGTGATGCGGATATGTTCACAACCGTATTTATAGGAAATGAGACAACTACAGCTGATGGCATGAAAATGCTTACAAAAAGGGGATATAAAATTCAATGACAAAAATAGCGGTGTTCGGAGGAACAACCGAAGGCAGACGTATTGCAGAGTTTTGTAATAAAAATAAAATTAAATGCACCTATTTTGCAGCGACTGAGGCAGGAAAAAATGAGGTCGCAAATTGCAGTAAGATTGAGATAATACAAGGCCGTCTGAATAAAGAAGATATGAAATCGGTATTTGAAAAGGCATTGTTTGATGAAGTAATAGATGCAACTCATCCATATGCTGTAGAGGTATCATCAAATATAAAAGAAGCCTGCATTGAGCTTGGAATTTCTTATGTAAGAGTTCTAAGAGATGAAGATGACTGCAAGGAGAATGAGGGAATTGTTTACGCCAAAAATATAGATGAAGTTATAGAATATTTGAATTTGAGTGATGAAAACATTCTTGTAACAACCGGAAGTAAGGATGCGGAAAGCTATAAAAAAGTAAATGATTTTAAAAATAGAGTGTATCTGAGAGTTCTGCCTGATAATGCTACTATTGATAAGCTGTGCGGATACGGATTTTTAAGAGAACATATTATTACTGGAAAAGGTCCGTTTCCACTTGAGGAAAACATAAAAGCTTTAAATGATACAAACAGCAAATTAATGGTAACAAAGGAAAGCGGAAAATCAGGCGGATATTATGAAAAAATAAAGGCGGCTAAAATTTGCGGCTGTAAAGTTTTTTGTATCAGACGACCAAAAGAGAATGGTATAAGCGAGTTGGAAGTAATGAGAAGGCTTAGTGATATGAACAAAAAAAGCGTATATATTATTGGAATAGGCATGGGCAATCCTGAACTATTAAGCAGCAAGGCAATAAGACTTATTAACAGTGCAGAAGTTGTTATTGGTGCTGAAAGAATGATTTCCTCCTGCAATGAGCTTATTTCAGACAGTGCTGAAAAATTTACAAGTTACGATACAGAAAGAATAGTTGCCCAAATCAATGATAAAAAAGGTATGACTGTTGCTGTGCTGATGTCAGGTGATACTGGGTTTTTCAGTGGGGCCAAAAGACTTGTTGAAAGGCTTGACGAAAGTGTTGAGATTATAGCGGGAGTGTCATCTATATCATATCTTGCTTCAAAAGTTGGATTTTCATGGGAGGATGCATATGCAGTTAGCATGCATGGAAGAAAAAGCAACCTTACCTTTGCGGTACTTACGCATGAGAAAACTTTTGTGCTTACTGATGGAAAAATAAATGAAATTATGGCACTGCTTAGGGAATATAACTTGGCAGATGTTATGGTATATATAGGAAAAAACCTTAGCCTTGAGAATGAACAGGTGATTAAGGTAATGCCTAAGGATTATATTGATTCCAAGGATGATTTAGGGCTTGCTTCACTATTTATTATAAATACTAAGTATGAGAACCGCATGAGGTTTATACATGACACTGAGTTCATAAGAAATAATGATACACCAATGACGAAGGAGGCTGTCAGAAATCAGATAGTCAGCCGATTTAATGTAAATGAAAATTCGGTTATTTTTGATATTGGATCAGGCACAGGAAGTGTATCATTAATGCTTGCAAGGCTTGTTCCTAATGGAAAGGTATACGCATTTGATACAAATAAAATGTCCATGGAAGTCTTGGAGGAAAATAAAAGGAAATTTTCAACTGACCATGTTATAGGCATTTTAGGAACAGTGCCGCATAGTATTGAGGAAAATAATTTGCCTTCGCCTGACGCTGTTTTCATTGGCGGAAGCAATGGAGACCTCAAAAACATAATTGCTTTGTTTGAAGGCAAAAATGTACCGCTTGTGCTTACGGCAATTACGACTGAAACTTTTTCTGAGGTAATGAGATTAATTGAAGTAGGCATAATTAAATCTGGTGAAATTTCGCAGTTGTTTTTAACTGATAGCGTTAAACTGGGAAGGTATCATATAATGAAACCGCAAAATCCTGTTTGGATAATAAGTGGAATATTGTAGGGGGATAAGTGCATGAGAATAATGCTTGCCGGGACAAAAAGCGGTGCAGGAAAAACAAGTATAACATGTGGACTTATTGGTGTTTTCAAAAGGTTGGGATACGAGGTCGCTTCTCTTAAATGCGGTCCTGACTATATTGATCCGATGTTTCACAGACAGGTGCTTAAAGTACCTTCGGGAAATATAGATTGTTTTTTATCCAATGCTGATTACTGCCTGAAACAGACTGCATTCAAGGAAAAGAACTCTGATATTCTTATCATTGAAGGTGTTATGGGATACTATGACGGGATAGGTTTTACGTCTAAGGCCGGAAGTTCTGATATAGCAGAAATAACGTCGACTCCCGTTATACTTATTGTGGATGCCGAAGGCTCTGCAAAATCTGTCATGGCAGTTGTAAAGGGCTTTCTTGATATGGATACAGTAGGCTTGATAAAGGGTGTTATTTTTAACAAGATGTCTGAAAATATATATTTGCAGGCATCAAAGGAACTTGAAGAGTTTGGTGTTATTGGCTGTGGATATGTACCGAAAGACAAAAAGTTTATTCTTGAAAGCAGACATTTGGGTCTGATTACACCTTCTGAAACAGCTGAAATAACGAATAAACTAGACTACATTTCTCAACAGCTTGAAAAAACACTGAACATTAAAGCTATTATAAATATTTTAAAGCAGTCTGTTACAATTAATAAAGATTTTAAAAATAAATATGCAAGCATCAACAAAATTTGCATTGGAGTTGCCAACGATGATGCGTTTTGTTTTATATATGATGATTTGTGGGACGCTTTTGACAGAAACGGTATTACACCTGTTTTGTTTAGTCCGATGAAAGATGCATACCTGCCTGATGGCATTTCAGGTATATATTTATGCGGAGGCTATCCGGAAAACTATTTGAAAGAGCTTTCTGAAAATATAAGTATGAAAGAAGATATTAAAAAGGCTTATGATTTAAAGATGCCTATTATTGCCGAGTGTGGCGGGTTTATGTATCTGCATGAGAATGTTGAGGATGAATGCGGTCAAAATTATCCTCTTGTGGGCGTTGTAAAAGGTGTATGTAAAAAGGCGAAAAAGCTTCAGCACTTTGGATACGGAACTTTGAAATTAAATAAAAACTGTTTTTTGGGTACAACGGGTGAAGCTTTTCCTATACATTCATTCCACTATTATACAAGTACATCTTCTGAAGCTCACTGCCTAATAACTAAGGCTTCCGACGGCTCGCTTTGGAGTGAATGCAGCGTCAAGGACTGGCTTTACGGAGGTTTTCCTCATTTCTTTTTGCAGGGAGAAAACAAAATGCTGAACGGCTTTTATACTGCCTGTAAAAAATGGCAGGAGGATAACAAATGATGGTTGAAGAAACAAAACTTTTTGAAGTTTTAAATAAAATAAAAAATATTGATATAGCAGCAATGGATAATGCAAAAATTCGTTGGGACAATATTGGGAAACCAATTGACGGTTTAGGTAGATTTGAAAAAATATTTATTAAAATTGCCGGAATTAAGTCTACTGCAGATTTCACACTTCGTAAAAAGGCAATAGCTGTTATGTGCAGTGACAATGGTGTTGTTGATGAGGGTGTTTCGCAGTCAGGAAGCGGGGTTACAGCAATTGTAGCAGGAAACATTGCAAAAGGGCGTTCAAGTGTATGCCTTTTGTCTAAATCAAGTAATACAGAGGTTTTCCCTTTTGATGTTGGAATGAAAATAGATGTAGAAGGTGTAACTATTTTAAAAACAGCCTGTGGCAGTGGTAATATTTGCAAAGAAGAAGCAATGTCAAGGAATGACACTGTGAAAACAATACTTAACGGAATCAGAATTGCCGAAAAATTTAGTGACTATGACATAGTTGGTATTGGTGAAATGGGAATTGGAAACACCACCACATCATCTGCTGTCTGTGCAGTTTTGACAGGTTTATCTCCTGAAGAGGTTACCGGTTATGGTGCAGGGCTTTCTGATGATGGTTACATAAAAAAGCTTTCAGCCATAAAAAGGGCAATTGAATTTCATAAACCTAATACAAACGATGTAATCGAAGTTTTGTCTAAGGTGGGCGGTTATGATATTGCCGCTCTTACAGGCTTTATTATAGGATGTGCGTTTAATAGGATACCTGTTGTACTTGATGGTGTAATAACGCAAACATCGGCATTGGCAGCAGTATTATTAAAAAAAGAAATAGGCTGTTATATTTTTGCATCACATTGTGGAAGAGAGCCAGCATGTAAAATGCTTGCAGAACAGCTTTCTCTTGAAGCGGTTATTAATGCTGATATGGCACTTGGCGAGGGTACAGGAGCGGCACTTTTTATGTCACTTATTGACTGCGTGTCGGTGATGTATGAAACAAATGTAACATTTAATGACATTAAGGTTGAGAAGTATGAGCATTTTCGGAGAGGACAAGTCTGATATGTTTGTTTTGGTAACAGGGGGTGCAGCAAGCGGAAAATCTGCATTTGCCGAAAGTATAATTGTAAATTCGGGATACGGCAGTAAACTGTACATTGCCACTATGCGTCCTTTTGACGAAGAAAGTATTAGAAGAATAGAAAAACACCATGTTATGAGAAAAGACAAAGGGTTTTCAACGGTTGAAATATACGGTGCGCTTTTTGGTAAAGATGGGCTTGATGAATCAGTTATTTCTAAAAGTGCGGTGATACTAGAGTGCATGTCTAATTACCTTAATAATATGCTGTTTGATGAAAACGGGATGATAAGCGACTTAAATAAAGCGGAAGATGCAATAAAAACGGATATTGTCAAATTGGTAAAGCTTTGTCCCAATCTCACAATTGTAACCAATGAGATTTTCTCTGACGGAATATTTTATCCGACGGAAACAACAAGATACATTCAAATTCTTGGGAAGCTTAATATTTTGATGGCCAAATATGCAGATGAAGTTTACGAGGTTGTCTGCGGAATTCCCGTATGCGTAAAGAAGGTGTGTAAATGATTGCAGATATTATGAGAGGCTTGGCGATGACATTTTCACTTTATTCGAAAATACCTATGCCTAATGTGGAATGGAAGGAAGAAAACATGAAATATGTTATGTGCTTTTTTCCATTAGTCGGTATAGTGCATGGACTGCTATGGATTTTCTGGTGGATTCTATGCTCAAAAATAAGCAGTGTAATACTTTTTCGTGTACTTACATGCTCTGCACTTCCTTTTCTGCTTGATGGCGGAATACATTTTGACGGTTTTCTTGATGTATGTGATGCACTTCATTCATACAGTGATAGAGAGAAAAAACTTGAAATACTTAAGGACCCACATATTGGTGCTTTCGCTGTTATTTACGCAATGATATACATTATGCTTTGGATTGCAGCAGTAAGTTTAATAGAAAGAAAAGATATATTTATAGGCGGAGTTGTTTTTTGTGCTGCCAGAGCATTAAGTTCAATTACCTTTGTAAGCTTTAACAGTGCTAAAAAAGACGGTATGCAGAACACTGTTTCAAAAGCATCTGATAAAAAACTTGTTCAGATTACATCAGTGCTGTATCTGATTGTGTGCTTTTTAGCAATTGTATTTGAATCACCTTATAAAGCATTCATGTTTTTATTAGTCGGAGCGGCAATGACATTTGTTTATCACCATATGGCATATAAAAATTTTGGTGGGATTACAGGTGATACTGCAGGATGGTATTTTGAGTTGACTACACTTGCAATGTTCTTTGTTATTGGTCTTATTTGATTGGAGGAACAAGTTATGAAGCTTTATATAGGCGGATTCGCTCAGGGTAAACTTAACTATGCGACAGCCAAAAATAATATTAATAAAGTTGATATTGTTGATGCTGAATACTCTGATTTTAATGAATTAATAAATGCAAGATGCATTTACCGCCTTCATGAGTGGATTAAAAATGTTTTGGACGAAAGCATGGTAAACGAATTGGCGGACAGGCTCATTTCTGAAAATCCAAATGCTGTTATAATATGTGACGAGGTTGGATATGGGGTGGTACCGATAGATAAAAATGAACGTGTTTATCGGGAACTTGTTGGAAGATGTCTAATTAAGCTTGCCAATTCATCTGACGAGGTTGAACGTGTTGTATGTGGAATTGGAATCAAGATTAAATAGGTGATTTATATGGACATTTTATTTATTAGACACGGCAAAACCAAAGGAAATTTAGAAAAACGATATATAGGCGTTACTGATGAACCGCTTTCGGCAGATGGGATTTACGAGGTCGCAAAAAATGATTATCCTTCAGCTGATATTGTAGTTACAAGCGGTATGAAAAGATGCATTGAAACAGCTGGAATTATCTATCCGAATACTGAGATTTTCATAGACAGCAGATTGAATGAATGTGATTTCGGAGATTTTGAAGGAAAAAACCATTATGAACTAAACGGAAGTGCCAATTATCAGAATTGGATAGACTCAAATGGTGAAATGCCTTTTCCAAACGGTGAGAGTTTGCAACATTTTAAAAAGCGCTGTGTAGCTGCTTTTGATGATACTATACGAAGATTTTCAGATAAAAACAGTATGGCATTTATTGTACATGGCGGAACTATTATGGCAATACTTGAAGCCTATTGTGATAACGGAAAAAAATATTTTGATTTTATGTGTGACAATGCTAATGGATATACATGCACATGGGAGGAAAAGAAATGTACAAACATACACTCATTGCTGTGATTTTGGCAGTTGTCCTGGACAGAATATTTGGAGACCCATATTCGCTTCCTCACCCTGTCAGATATATCGGAAGACTAATAGCATTTCTTGATGAAAAATTGAGAGCTCTGTGTAAAAAAAATGCAAAAAAAGAGCGTATATATGGGGTTATTCTGGTGTTTCTCGTCATTGCATTAACAGAAGGAACGGTTTTTGTTTGTTTGTTTATTGCCTACCATATACATATAATTGTTGGCGTGATTTTGGAAACTTTTTGGTGCTATCAGCTTTTGGCTGCCAGATGTCTGCAGTTGGAAAGCAAAAAGGTATATGATGCACTTATGGATAACAATATCGAGAATGCAAGAAAGGCTGTTTCAATGATTGTCGGCAGGGACACAGAAAGACTGGATAAAACAGGAATTACAAAGGCCGCTGTCGAAACTGTGGCAGAAAACACCTCGGACGGAGTAATAGCTCCGCTTATGTTTATGATGTTGTTTGGAGCCTTGGGGGGCTTTTTTTATAAGGCAGTAAACACAATGGATTCGATGGTTGGATATAAAAATGATAAATACAGATATTTTGGAACAGCAGCAGCAAAACTGGATGATATATGCAATTATATACCGTCAAGATTATCGGCACTGCTTATGATTGCAGATGCAGTTTTTTGTGGATACGATGCAAAAAATGCATATCGAATTTGGAAAAGAGACAGACGTAAACATGCCAGCCCAAATTCGGCACAGACTGAATCGGCTTGTGCGGGAGCATTAAATATCAGGCTTGCAGGTGATGCGTGGTATTTTGGGATTAAGCATGAAAAGCCTTATATAGGTGATGATACGAGAAGAATCGAAGCAGAGGATATACGCCGTTCATGGAAGCTTATGTACGGAAGCGAATATTTACTGCTTTTATTATATATATCAGTCAAATTATTATTAGGAGTGTACTTATGAAATATAGCCACGGCGGTGAAAAATACGATAAAAAAATAGATATTGATTTTTCGGCAAATGTAAACCCTTTTGGGATGCCTCAAAGTGTTATTGATGTTTTAATGGATAAAAACAATATAGGAGAATTTACTGATTATCCGGATTTTAATTGCACTTGTTTAAGAAAGGCGATTGCACAGAAAAAGAATGTTAACATGGATAATATACTGTGCGGAAATGGTGCATCGGATTTAATTTATCGAATCTGCTTTGCATTAAAGCCTAAAAAGGTGCTTTTGGCATCACCATGCTTTTCGGAGTATGAAAAAGCAGTGAATGCATCAGGTGGAGAAGTATGCATTTATGACACAAAGGAAGAAAACGGATTCAAAATACAGCATGATTTTATTGGGGTGCTTGAATATGAAAAACCGGATATGATTTTTTTGTGCACTCCTTCAAATCCTGTAGGCGTTCTTACAGAAAGCAGTATACTATTAAAAACTGCTGCATGGTCTGAGAAAAACAACTGTCATTTTTTTATTGATGAGTGTTTCAATTCATTTGTATCTGTTCAGGAAAGGTTCAGTATGGTTCCAATCAGTATTAAAAACAGGCATGTTCATGTGCTTGATGCGTTTACTAAAATTTATGGTATGGCTGGATTAAGACTTGGATTTTTAGTGTCATCAAACAGCCAATTGCTTGAAAAAGCTTCACAATGCGGAGGTTGTTGGAATGTATCTGCACCTGCACAGCTTGCAGGCACAGAGGCACTAATGTGCGATGATTATGTTGAAAAGACAAGAGAATATATATTCAACGAAAAGGAACTCCTTAAAAAAAGTTTGTCTGAGTGCGGTTATAAGGTATATGACGGAAGTGCAAATTATATTTTGTTTAAGAGTATACCAGAATTGTATGAGTATATGTTAGACAGGCATATTTTGATTAGACAGTGCGGAAATTACAGGGGACTTGGAAATGAATACTACCGTATCGCCGTAAGAAAAAGAGATGAAAATGAAAGACTTATTTCAGAGTTAAAAAAAGCCTTGGAGGAACAGCAATGGCAAAGGTTATAATGATACAAGGCACAATGTCAAATGTTGGGAAAAGCTATGTAACAGCCGGTTTATTGCGAGTTTTTAAACAGGACGGGCTGAAAGCTGCTCCGTTTAAATCTCAGAATATGGCACTCAATTCTTTTGTTACTAATGAAGGGCTTGAAATGGGAAGGGCACAGGTTATGCAGGCGGAAGCAGCCGGAATTGAGCCGTGTGCGGATATGAACCCGATTTTACTGAAGCCGACAACAGATATAGGTTCACAGGTAATTGTAAACGGAAAGTCAATCGGAAATATGCAGGCAAGAGATTATTTTGAGTTCAAGAAAAAGCTTGTCCCTGATATAATTGCAGCCTATAACAGACTGGCAGAAAAATATGATGTAATAGTAATAGAAGGCGCCGGAAGTCCTGCAGAAATCAATCTGAAAGAGAATGATATAGTGAACATGGGCATGGCAGAAATGGTAAATGCACCTGTAATCCTAGTAGGGGATATTGACAGGGGAGGCGTTTTTGCACAGCTTGCAGGAACATACATGCTTTTGGAGGAGAATGAAAAAAGCCGAATAAAGGGATTTGTTATGAATAAATTCAGAGGTGACAAATCAATTCTTGATTCAGGAATAACAATGCTTGAAAAAATATGTCCGGTTGCGGTTTTAGGTGTATTGCCGTATACTCCGCTTCAAATTGATGATGAGGACAGTCTTTCAGACAAATTAAGCTTTAGGAAAAGAAAGGCTGATGCAGAAATCGTAATTGGAGTAATAAAGCTGCCCAGAATGTCAAATTTTACTGACTTTGGCGTACTCGATGCAATTACGGAAGTTGAGGTTAGATATATTACAAAATGCGAAGATGCCCAAGGTGTTGACTGCATTATTATTCCAGGAACAAAAAACACAATTTCGGATTTGATTTGGCTCAAAACGAATGGTTTTGATAATATAATAAAACTTATGAACGGCTTTGGCTGTCCTGTTATCGGTATATGCGGAGGCTATCAGATGCTTGGAAATCAAATAATAGACGCTTGTGGTGCAGAGGGAGATAAAGGTGCTATTGAAATGGGGCTTGGTCTATTGCCAATAAGCACAGAAATGCAGGAAGATAAAATATGCAGGAATGAAAGTCTTGTAATAGACAATGTAAGCGGCTTTTGGTCTGGATTCAACGGAATTAGTGCTGACGGTTATGAAATACATATGGGCGAAACCGTTATGGAGGGAAAGAGTATTAAAAGCTGTGGAAAAGGCAATGTATTTGGAACATATCTTCACGGTCTGTTTGACAGACAAGAATTTTTGAATAGTTTTCTTTCTATACTATCAGAAAACAAGGGGATTGATGCTGTTAAGACGCTTAATTATTCAGAATTAAAAGAACATGAGTACGATAAACTTGCGGATATGATAAGAAAAAATATAGATATTAATGCTGTTTACAGTATTCTTGAAAAGGAATGATATTATGAAATTAGACTATATTAAGCCTGATGAAATCGAAAAAAGAAGTATGGAAATAATATCATCAGAAATGCCTCATGACGTACCTGATGAATTGGCAGATACAATTAAAAGAGTTGTGCATACTACAGCGGATTTTGATTATGTCGATAATCTGTGTTTTTCAGAAAATGTAATCGAACTTGCTCTAAAAGCAATCCGAAATGGTGCAACAATAGTTACGGATACAAACATGGCTAGGGCGGGTATAAACAAAGCAGCCATTGAAAAATGCGGATGCAAAGCTGTTTGTTATATGGCTGACACAGATGTGGCGGAAGCTTCGTTAAAAAGAGGTGTTACAAGGGCTGTTATTAGTATGGAAAAGGCATCTCAACTTGATGGCAATGTCATATTTGCAATAGGTAATGCTCCTACGGCTCTTATAGAATTAAACAGATTAATAAAGCATGGAAAAATATCACCGGCACTGATTATCGGAGTGCCGGTTGGTTTTGTTAATGTGGTAGAAGCAAAGGAACTAATTATGGAATCCAACTGTCCATACATAGTTGCCAGAGGCAGAAAGGGCGGAAGTAACGTTGCAGCAGCGATTGTAAACAGCCTATTATATAAAATATCAAGATAAGAGCATTATTTTTGCAAAATTTTTTTAAACTTCTTTACATCAATTGCATAAAGTAGTAAAATATGGAATAAATGTTGTCTTAGACCAATAATAATTTACAGGAGTTAGCTAGTTATACGGGGTTGAGGGGTATATATTGTGAATGTTTCTGAAAATGTTATGATTGATGAAGATAAGCTGAAAAAATATGCACCAATATTATGTAGTACTTATGAATCGCTGTTTGAAATTAATTTAACTACTGGAATAATAAATACTGTTTTTTACAATGGGGGGACAAAAGAAGCTAAGAGTTTTTATAAAACTAAAGATTTGAAGAATACATTGGTACAAACAATAAAAAATAGGGATAGAAAAAAAATCAATAGTTTTTTTTCAAAAAGCACATTTAAGGATATTTTAAAAAATGGATATTCAAGTCGTGCTGAATTTGGGATGATGAGCAACGAAGGAGACAGCAAAAGTCTCAGAATGTGTCTAACTCCGTATTATGGTACAGTTGACGAAATTATTTTGTGCTGTAATTATATAATCAAGAGCGATAACAAAGATGAAAAATTGATGAGGTTAAATGCTGATTTTAACAATTTATTTAGAAATACATATAGAAGTATTTTTATTATTGATTTAAAAACCGGGTTGGCAGCTGTGTATAAAAATGCTGACAGGCCGGAAACTGAGGGTGAGGTATTTAACTGGAACAGTTATATTAAGGAGTACGAGGATAATCTTGTTTGTATTAATGATAAAAAAATTGTAAATGAAAATTTTTATATATCAGGTCTAACTGACCTTTATGAAAAAGAAAAAAATGAATTTTGCGCCAATATTAGGCGTAAAACTGATGAATCTCCATGTTTTTGGGTGGAAATAGGAGTTAAGTTTGGATTAACCAACGATGGTATAAAAGTATATTTTACGGAAAGAGATTCTGATGAGATACATTTGCTTCATGCAATAGTTGATAAATTTGTATATAAGAATTGTGATTACTTTATTTATCTGGATGTCAATAATAACAGTTATACAATGATTAATTATAACGAAAGAGGAATGCCGCTTCCTCCTATAAAAAGCAGTGACTATTCAGGTGATATTTTGGGTCAGATAAATAAATATGTTGATCGGGAAGAAAGAGAACAGGTCATAGAAAATCTTAGACAGGAAAAAATAATTAAGCATCTTGAAACCTCTGATGAGTTTATATTTTCATTTGGAATAATAACAGAAAATGGTGAATACAGACGAAAACTTATAAAATATGTTTACTATGATAAACATAACAAAATGGTTTTACTTATTAGAGATGATATAACAGAGCAGTATTTGGAATATATGGCAGGAAATGACAGACTGAATGCTGCGCTTGAGTGTGCTCAGAGAGATTCTCTTACTCAAATTTATAACAGAAAGTTTGTTAAAGAACATATCAATAACAGGCTTGCAGAGATGGAGGGAAGACTTTCTGCGTTGCTGTTTATAGATTTAGATGATTTTAAAGCAATCAATGATAATTTGGGACATTCTGAGGGTGATAATACCCTGAAAATTGTTGCCGAGGCTCTTAATAAATCGGTCAGACATACTGACGTAGTCGGACGGTTTGGAGGAGATGAATTTGTCATTTTTCTTTCATGTATATCATCAAAAGGTGAAGTGCTTAGATGCGTTGAAAGAATATTCCGCTGCTTTGACAATATCTATACTGATCATGTACAAAACAAAAACATCGCAAATTTTTCATGCAGCATTGGAATTGCATTTTCTCCGGAGAATGGTGAAAATTTTGATGTTTTGGTGGAAAGAGCCGATATGGCTTTATATAAGGCAAAACGAATGGGTAAGAATTGCTGCAGTATATATAGTGAAAATATTCAATATCAATGAACTATCTGCCGGATTTATAATTATATATATCTGGCTTTTTTATACCCAATTGTAGTTGTCAGACAAATAAAATGTATTTATAATAATTAAATCTTAAATAAATAGGGGATTTATGCACTCGTTCATATAAAATATTTGAATATAATTAATATGTTCTATAATTTTTTTAAATTTTGTCAAATTATATTAAATATTTGTTGTTAATCTCTAAACTAACAATATTAATAGAATGATATATTTATGCATTATTTAAGTTTTAATGTATACAATGCAACATTGTTTGTAAAAAAATACTGTACAAACGGTCAAAAATATGTTAAATATTAATTATATAGAATTATTGTATACATAAAAATTAATACAATTGGGGAGAGGAGTTGTTTACAATGGAATATCATATTGATCCTAACAACAGGTATTTAGGAATTTATAAGGCAAAGCTTAGAACAGCTGAGGAAATTGCCGAGTATGTTGAAAGTGACTTTGTTTGTGCATGTCCTACGTGTATGGCTGAGCCTGCAGGAATAGTTCATGCAGTTGGAGAACGAGCAAGAAAAGGCGAAATAACAAATGTTCAGCACCACGGACTTATTTCACCCGGAGGCGGAGATTATCTTGACCCGGAACTTGCAGGGAAATATTATCATGTTGCGTGGTTCACTTCGGCTGCTTCAAGAGCAGGAGTTCAAGAGGGACGCTTTGATTATATGCCCGCCCATTACAGCCAGGTTCCGGCTATTTGGAGAGAAAGAATGCCGAAGCTTGATGTATTTTATGCTACAGTTTCACCAATGGATAAGCACGGATTTTTCTCATTTGGACTTGTTGCCGCTGAGGCTCTTGCACAGCTTGAAAGAGCAAAGTATGTTTTTCTTGAAGTAAATGACCAGGTTCCGAGAGTTATGGGAACGCATGTTGTTCATATTTCACAGGCAACCGCAGTTTGCGAGAATTCATACCCTATGCCTACATTAAGTGAAATGCCGTTATCTGAAAACAGCAAAAAAATGGGAACTATGATAGCTGAAATGATTCCCGATGGCGCAACAATTCAGTTCGGTATAGGTGAAGTTCCAAATGCTGTTGGTAAATTGCTTCTTGAGAAAAAAGATCTTGGAATACATACTGAAATGTTTACAGACAGTATGGTTGACCTTATTGAGGCCGGTGCAGTAACAAATATGAAGAAAAGCATAGATACAGGAAAAACAGTTGCTGCTTTCTGCTGGGGTTCTCAGAGAATGTATGATTTCCTTGATGATAACAGATCAATTGAACTACATGGTGTTGATTATGTAAACAATCCTTTCATTATTGGCAAGCTCGATAATTTTGTTTCAGTTAATGCTGGACTTGAAATCGACTTCCTTGGTCAGGTTTGTTCTGAGTCAATTGGTCCCAAGAACTTCAGTGGTACAGGTGGACAGCTTGACTTCGTAAGAGGATGCGCTGTTTCTAAGGGCGGAAAGAGCTTCATTGCCATGAATTCAACTGCAAAGAATGGTTCAATGTCAAAAATCAAGCCTATTCTCACACCCGGTGCAGCAGTAACAACAACTAAGAACGACATTGATAATGTAGTTACTGAATATGGTATTGCACGACTTAAGGGCAAGACAGCAGGACAGAGAGCAAAAGCACTTATTGATATTGCTCATCCGAAATTCAGAGATGAACTTCTTTTTGAAGCAAAAAAAATGAATTTAATGATCTAATATATAAAATCCCATCTGAAAGCAGATGGGATTTTTAATGTATAAAGATATAATATGCAAAAAAGCATTTCCATGTTACATTTTTTTTGCTATACTATCAAAAAAGAATCTTGGAGGTATCGGCATGAGAGTAAGCTGGGATGAATACTTTATGGATATTGCGGAGATTGTAAAAACAAGATCTACGTGTATGAGAAGACAGGTTGGTGCGGTAATTGTAAAGGATAATCGAATAATAACAACCGGTTATAATGGAGCACCTTCCGGCTGCCGACATTGTACAGAGATTGGAACATGCTTTAGACAGGAAAATAACATACCATCAGGAGAGAGACATGAAATGTGCAGAGCACTTCATGCAGAGCAGAATGCTATTATACAGGCGGCACGCATTGGAAATACAACAGATGGTGCCACCATATATGTGACAGATCAGCCTTGTGTTATATGCGCAAAAATGTGCATTAATGCAGGCATAAAAAGAATTGTATATGCAAAGAGTTATCCGGATGAGCTTTCGCTTGAAATGCTTAACGAGGCAGGAATTGAACTTTGCAAGGTAGATTTCATAGATAAATAATTACAAATATTTTTTGTATATTTCGGGACGACGATCACTCTTCATTTCAAACGCCTTGCGATAGCTGTCCGATTCCTTAATATCAAAGTCTGAAATAATGAGCGCTTCATCCTCATGTGTTTCGGTTATAATTTTTCCGTACGGAGAAAATACAGCAGAATGTCCATTGTAACTGTATTTCATTTCTCTGCCGGTTCTGTTGACAGCAGCGATAAAACACTGATTTTCAAGCGCTCTGGCTTTTAGAAGAGTTTCCCAGTGATATGTTCTGATGTCAGGCCAGCAGGCAATTACAATAATTAGACGGCTTTTGTATGAAGCTGCCTGAAAAATTTCAGGGAAACGAGCGTCATAACATACAAACTGTGAAGCAGTTATGCCGTTTAAGTCAAACCATTCAATATGGTCGCCACCGGTGAAATATTTGGATTCCACTCCATGTGAAAATGGATGTATTTTCGCATACTTTGATATAATGTGACCGTTATTGTCTGCAATAACAGAGTAGTTTCGTATTTTACTGTCACTATCAATAAGGGCAACACCAAAGCAGATGTATATTTTATTTTTTTCTGCCTGCTTAGAAAAGAACTGTATTGTTTCTGATGAGTCAGCGGGTTCTGCGATTGTATCAATATTCATTGAAAACCCGGTGAGAGACATTTCTGGGAAAATAATAATATCGCAGTTATTTTTTGCTGCCTTAAAAATCATAGTTTCTGCTGTTATGCGATTTGCTTTCTTGTCTTCCCAAACTATATCTGTTTGTGCCAGTGCTGTTCTCAAAATTATGACCTCCTTTTTGTTGTTTTCTTTGCCGAGATTATAGCACTTTGGTATATTAATTTCAATCAAATATAATTCTAAAAGAAGGTTTGATTATTTATGAAAATGATTTCTTGGAACGTCAATGGGCTGAGGGCCTGTATTACAAAAGGTTTTTTCGATTACTTTTCAGCTGTAGATGCTGATATATTTTCTGTACAGGAAACAAAACTTCAGGCAGGGCAGGTAGAGTTTGCGCCTGAGGGATATAGCTGCTATTGGAACTATGCAAATAAAAAAGGCTATTCGGGAGTAGCAGTTTTTACAAAGAAAGAACCTGTATCTATTAGTTATGGTCTTGGAATAGAAGAACACGATATGGAAGGCAGGGTGATTACTCTTGAGTTTGAAAGCTTTTATCACGTGACTGTCTATACACCGAATTCACAGAGTGAAAATGCAAGACTTGATTACCGTATGAAGTGGGACGATGATTTTAGAGAATACATAATCAAGTTAAATAAAAAAAAGCCTGTAATTTTTACCGGCGATTTAAATGTTGCACATAATGAAATTGACCTTAAAAATCCGGCCGCAAACAGAAAAAATCCCGGGTTTACAGATGAAGAACGTGCCAAAATTACACAACTGCTTTCATCAGGGTATACAGACGGCTTTAGATATTTATATCCGGATAAAAAAGATGCTTATTCGTGGTGGAGTTACCGTTTTAATGCAAGAAAGAACAATGCCGGATGGCGCATTGATTATTTTATAGTATCCGACAATATTAAGGATAAAATAGTATCAGCAGACATACATTCTGAAATTATGGGCTCAGATCATTGTCCTGTTGAACTGGTAATTGATATGGACTAATATAAAAAAGTCTTGGAGAAAATCCAAGACTTTTTTGTATATTTAAAACATTATTTCTTTTTTTGAAGGCGTGGTTTTTGCTATTAGCCTGCCGTTATGATAGGAGTAAAGAATTTCACTTTTGCGGTTAAGTACATCATAGAAATTTTCTGCATTTAATATAATGAAGTTGGCAGGATTATTTTCTTTAATGCCATAGCGTTTTCCGAGATGAAGTGTTTTTGCTGCATTATGTGTAATAAATTTATATGAATTCATTATATCTTTATAGCCCATCATCTGACAAACGTGCAGTCCCATGAAAACTGTGTCTCTCATATCACCCGTGCCAAGCGGGTACCAAGGATCAAATATATCGTCATGTCCAAACGAAACATTTATTCCTTCGGCAGTTAATTCCTTTACACGTGTAACACCTCTGCGTTTGGGGTATGTATCAGTACGCCCTTGTAAATGAGTATTAACCAAAGGATTTGCAACAAAATTTATGCCGCTCATCTTTAAGAGCCTCATTAGACGGTTTACATATGCGTTGTTATATGAATGCATAGCTGTTGTATGACTTGCTGTTACCATATCCTTCATTCCTGTTTCGTATGCAAGGCAGGCCAATGTTTCAAGTCCTTTTGAGGCTTCATCATCTATTTCATCACAATGAACATCAATAAGGCGGTTGTATTTCTCCGCAAGCCTAACAGCAAATTGAAGTGATTGAACGCTGTACTCCCTTGTAAACTCAAAATGCGGAATTGCTCCTACGCAATCAGCCCCCATCTGTATTGAATTTTCAAGCAATTCTTTGCCGTTTGGATAGCTGAGTATGCCTTCTTGGGGAAATGCAACAATTTGTAATTCTGCAAATTCCTTAAATTCATCTTTTAATTCTAGAAGTGCATCCATAGCAGTTAGTGTTGGATCTGTCACATCAACATGTGTTCTGATAAATTGAACACCGTTTGATACCTGCATTCTGATTACCCTTGAAGCACGTTCTTTTACGTCATGTTTAGTTAGTTTTTCTTTACGCTTGCTCCAACACTCGATTCCTTCAAAGAGTGTACCTGACATATTCCATACAGGGTCACCGGCAGTAAGGCAGGTATCAAGATGAACATGAGATTCAATAAATGGGGGGAGCATCATTAGACCTGATCCGTCTATTATTTCTTCATTTTCAATAGGTTCTATAGAAGGTGCGATTTTCTCAAATACCCCGTTATCGATTTTTACACAGCTTGATTCTTTAGAGTTTTCAATATGTATATTTTTTATTAACATAGCAATCTGCCTTTCTGAAGTTAAATAACTATATCTAAGAGTACTGCTTAAGCGTATCAGAATGCTGTTTTGCAGTCAATGATACATGGAAAATAAATACTTTGAAATTTTTGCTTACGGAACCATTATTGTAGGATATACATAAAAAAAAGAGAGCATTCCGCTTTGTATTATTACTCATTGTTAAAACGGTTGTAAAAACAAATAATGTTATTGGATTTTTGTTTAAATTACTGCTGTTATGGCAGGTAAATGTTAAACTTTTTGAAAGTATTAACCATGGTGTAAACCTTTGACAATGTGACTTTATCTGTTATAATATTAAAGATATTTTATATTAATTATTATTCATTTATATATATAGGAGGTTTTCTGATGAAAACTGTTAAAGTATGCATTGGAAGTGCTTGTCATTTAAAAGGTTCATATGAGATAATAAACATTCTTAAAAAGGCTATAGATAAAGATGGCCTTAATGACGAAGTTAATGTTAAGGCTTCGTTCTGTCTAGGAAACTGCGAAGGTGCAGTTGCCGTTACATATGAGGACAGCATGTATTCACTTCAGCCTGCAACAACAGAGAGCTTTTATCATTCTGTCATAAAGGGAGAATAAACAATTATGATAAAGATGTTCGATTTCATGAGCGATAGCTGTAAGAACTGTTATAAGTGTATCAGGTATTGCCCTGTTAAGGCAATCCGTTATGAAAGCGGAAAAGCGGAAATCGACCCTGATAAGTGCATTGCCTGTGGGCAATGCTTTGTTGTATGTCCGAAACATGTAAGGAATGTTGATAATGATTATGCTGATGTGCTTGAAAAGCTTAAGCAGGGCAATAGAGTTACTGCTCTTTTAGACTCATCATATCTTGCTATGTTTGATGAACCTGAACGGTTTGTTGCAGGGCTTAAAAAGCTGGGTTTTAATTGTGTACAGGAAATAGCGAGCAGCACTTCGGTTGTTACAGAACAACAGATGGAGTATATGGAGAATCACAGGTGTCTCAAATATATTATAACTGCCAGCTGTCCGTCTGCGTACCTTTATGTTTGCAAGTACTATCCGGAGCTTGTTAAATACCTTATTCCGGTTGTTTCGCCAGCTGTTGCACTTGCAAAGCTTGTGAGAATAAAGGCGCCTGATAGCTATAATGTTTATATTGGACCTTGTTTGAGCAGACGATTTGAAAGTCAGCATAGCAATGAAACGTGCCTGGATGCGACCATTAGCTTTTCCGAGGCTGCAAGAATGATGAAGGTTAACTTTATTGACTATAATGAATTGCCGCCTATGCTTCCGGATGTTGTTTCAGGAAGTGAGAGAAAAAATTATGCAATGCCGGGAAAGACCTGTGACAGACTGATTGCTAAAGCGAAAAGTCTTAATTACAGCACTGTATCTATTGAGGGATCTGACCAGATTACTGAATTATTAGATGCAATTAAAGACGGAATACTTGATAGGACAATGGCAGATTTGGCTATGTGCAGCGGTTCATGTCTTAATGGTCCGTTTATGCATGGCTCTAATACAAATATGTTTCTTTCACTTCAAAAACTTAAGAAGCATGTTGAATATCGTGAAAAAACAATGGGCGGAGAAGCAAATGGTGAGGTAATTAACTGGTCAGGAGTTGATTTCAGACATATTTTCCATCCTATGGAGATAAAAAAGAAACAATATACTGAAAAACAGATAATAGATGTCCTTGCAGCAATGGGTAAAAACAGCCGTGCAGATGAACTTAACTGTGGTGCTTGTGGATATAATTCATGCCGTGACAAAGCTGTTGCAGTGCTCTCTGGGATGGCTCAGATAGATATGTGTATGCCTTATATGAAACGTAAGGCAGAAACAATGACAAGTGCAATATTTTTGGCAGCCAGAAATTTTATTATGATTGCCGACCTTAATTATAAAGTTGTAAGAATTAATCCTGCAGCTGAAAGAGTGTCCAAGGTATCGGTGAAAGAAGCGGTTGGGATGCCTGTTTCTGAGTTTATTCCTCAAACATATTTTGAGCAGGTGCTTAAGACAAAAATTGATATTGTAGGTGAAAAGCTTCATATACCTAAATTTGACTATACTGGACTTATGAATATTATGTATATGGGCGATGACAGAGAATTTATGGTCACTATGCAGGATGTAACAAATGAAGAAAAACGACGTACTGAGCTTGAAAAACTTAAACTTAATACAGTTGAGGTAACTCAGCGTGTTATTGACAAACAGATGATGGTTGCACAGGAGATAGCAAGTCTTTTGGGTGAAACAACAGCCGAAACAAAGGTTGCACTCAATAACCTTAAAAAAGTTGTTATCAAAGAGGGTGAATGATTTGTACTTTATTGATGCTTCGTACAACAGTTTAAAAAAGCACCATGAGGAGTTATGCGGAGATTGCATTCAGCAAGCAAATCTCAAGGACAGTAAAATATTTGTCCTTGCAGACGGCCTTGGAAGCGGTGTTAAGGCAAATATTCTTTCAACACTTACATCTAAAATTGCTATAACTATGCTTAGAGAGGGCTCAACGCTTGAGGAGACAATAGATACTATTGTGCATACGCTGCCTGTTTGTCAGCAAAGACATTTGGCATATTCTACATTTACGCTGATTAAGATTTTTCGAGATGGCGATGCATATGCGGCTGAGTTTGATAATCCGGCGATATTTCTTCATAAAAACGGAACAGATATTCCAATTGAAAAAACTCTCAAGGTAATTGGGGATAAGAACATATATGAAAGCCGCTTTAAGATGGACAAGGATACAATGCTTGTTGTTGCCAGCGATGGTGTTGAACATGCCGGAGTTGGGCACTCTCTTGATTTAGGCTGGGAATGGGTGAATGTTAATAACTACCTTCGCGATATGTCACTTAAGGATGTATCAACTAAGGATGTAGTTAAAAATATTCTTGATTATTGCAGTGACCTGTATGAGAATGAGCCTGGAGATGATACATCAGTGCTTGCTGTCAAAATTAAGGAACAGCAGGTTATTAATCTTATTGTTGGGCCGCCAAGAGACAAGAAAAATGATAATGCGGTTTTTAAAGAGGTACTTAATTCAGGTATAAAAACAGTAATTTGCGGAGGGACTACCGCACAGATAGCGGCTAGACTTTTAGGCAAAGAAGTTGAATTTGATATGGAGTCTATGACAATGGATATTCCTCCCATAGCACACATTGATGGATTTGAGCTTGTTACAGAGGGAATTATAACTCTAAGCAAAGCGATAGACATTATGCGTGAGTATGTAAAACCAGACTATAATCCGAAAATAGATAAAAAGCTTAATGAGAAAAATGCGGCGGCTACGCTTGCGAAATTGCTTATAGAAGATTGTGATAGTGTTAAAATTTATCAGGGAATGGCAATAAATGTTGCACATCAAGATTTAGCATTTAAAATGGATTTCACATATAAATTTAACCAGATGAATGAACTTAAACTCTTACTTGAAAAATTAGGCAAGGATGTTGAGTTAACTTATATATAAAACTTAGAGGACAAATATATGAGAAAATTTGAAAGCAACGTACAATATACAAAATACCTTGTTAACAAGGAAATAACAGAACGGTTTTTGAACGGTACGCTTGACAGCTCACTTGATGAGATTGCTGAAAAGCTTGTTCCGGGGCCTAAACCTGCTACACGCTGCTGTATATATAAAGAAAGGCACATTATTAAGGAAAGAGCGAAGAATGCTATCTTACCTTCACAGAAGGAAAATGTTATCAGTATTCTTCAGGACGCCTGTGATGAGTGTCCGGTAAACCGCTTTGTGATTACTGAAGCCTGCCGCGGATGTTTAGCACATAAATGTAAGGAAGTTTGTCCGAAAGATGCGATTTTTATAGTTAATCAGCATGCGTATATTAATCAGGAGCGTTGTATTGAATGCGGCAGATGCCATGATGCTTGTCCCTTTAATGCAATCAGCGATGTTCAGAGGCCATGCATACGTTCATGCGAAATTGGTGCAATAAAAATCGATGAAGATAGGAAGGCTTATATTGATGACAGCAAATGTGTTTCATGCGGAGCGTGTGTCTATCAATGTCCGTTCGGAGCAATAGTTGATAAGCCTTTTGTAATTGATGTTCTCAAGCTTTTAAGGGATTCACAAAACAATACAAAATATAAAGTATACGCAATTGTTGCACCTGCAATATCAAGTCAGTTTACAAGTGCAAGAATAGAACAGGTAATAACAGGCATTGAGAAAATAGGATTTTTCCATGCTGTTGAAGCAGCGCTTGGTGCTGATATTGTTTCATATCATGAGGCTCATGAGTTTGCAGAAACTATTGATGAAATGAAATGGAAAACAACTAGCTGCTGTCCTGCATTTGTTGATTATGTAAGTAAAAAATTCCCTGAGCTTATGGAGCATGTATCAAAAACAGTTTCTCCGATGATTGCAACGGCTAGGCTTATCAAGAGTCTTGATGACTCTGCAAAAATTGTATTTATCGGGCCCTGCACAGCGAAGAAGATGGAAATTAAGAAAGAGGAACTTAAGGATTCTGTGGATATGGTTATGACATTTGAGGAACTCTTAGCAATGCTTGATGCTATGAATATAGACCTTGAAAAATGTGAGGACAGTGTTCTTGATAATGCTTCCTTCTATGGCAGACTGTTTGCAAGAAGCGGCGGTGTCAGTGAAGCAATTAAGCAGGTTGTATCACATGAAAAATTTGACATTAAGTTTAAACCAATTGCAGTTGACGGTCTTGATGCTTGTACAAAAATACTCAGACTTGCAAAGGCAGGAAAGCTTGACGGAAACTTTATTGAGGGTATGGCATGCAAGTGCGGCTGTATTGGCGGTGCAGCATCACTCTCTCATGGACCGAAAGATATATCTCAGGTTGATAAATACGGTGCCCTCTCTAAGGAGAAGAACAGTATTGATGCTATAAGAGTATTCGATGTTGACAGCCTTAAATTGGATATAGAAAACAGATAATTTATAGTGTAATTTTGCGGCATAGTAATATGCCGCTTTTTGTTTTGTTATGCATTTTTTGAAAATAAACTCATTGGGTTTTAAAGCGGATGGGGCAAGTTTACAATCATTAGAGTATTTTAATCATATTGCATTACCATGTATCGCTCAATTATTTTTAAATTGATAAGAGAAATGCCAGAACTGTATCAAACTACTTTTTTTAATAAAATATTGTTAGAACTTAGTTATAAAGAAATATGTCCTGATTACAAAAAAATTAAGGAGGATAATTTATGAAATGTGAAATAGTTGAAGATTTGCTACCTTTGTATATTGATGATGTATGTAATAAAGAAACAAAAGCTCTTGTAGAAGAACACTTAAAAACATGCTCAAAATGCAATGAACTTTTTAAAAACATGTCAGAAGGAGTACCAAAGGACGAAACTTTAGATGAAATCAATAGTAATATTAAAGAAAAGGATTTATTGTTGAAAGCAAAAGAAAATATAAAAATTGAATTTACAAAAAAAATATTAAAAAAGATATTTAAATTAGTAATAATACTTAGTATATTAATTATAATAGGATTATTTCCTTTAATTACAATAACAAATCATCTTGAATACCCTAGATTTTTCTTTGATAGTTTAAGTATAAAGGCATATATCAGTTTATTTGTTACATTTATATCACCACTTATTATTAGTATTGTTGGAATACTTATCGAAAAAAGCAAATATTACATTAAATTCTGCAAGCTTAAAAATATAATCATTCTGATATTTTTGATAATTGGAATTTCATTGAGTACAATTAATGGTTTGATTATATATTACATTCCTCCTATAGAATCATATACAAACAATTATGATAATTATTTAAAAACAAGTAGTGATATGGATAAATATGAAGATGTATATAAGGAGTTCTTTCCAGAAAAAATACCTGATGATGCAGCAAACATTAATTATGTTTACAGAAAATATTATGCTTTATTTGAAACAAGTTTTGAAATTTCAGCTTCGTGGATATTACCAGAATCCTCTTATGAACATTATAAACAGCTTGTAGAAAACAAATTTACATTGAATTTAATAGAAAATAATGAATATGAAGTAGAGATTAAAAATAATAGATTATCCCCTTTTAAATTATTATTTAAATATAATGATGATACAAACGAAATAAACTACAAAGCAATATTTGAAGAAGATTAGAAAAAGAATATCTTGAAATGAAGAGTAGTAGATATTGAAATTTGTATAATTTAATCACGGTGATTAATTTATAATACGAAGCAAAGTTACGAACGAAGAATATACCTTGCGACAAGTGCCATATTTTGAGTATCACAAGAATAAGGCATAACCATTTGGAATTTAAGAGATTAAACAACCACCTAAGTTTTCCAGGGGGTTGTTTTTTGTCTTTGTTATGCATTTTTTAGAAATATACGCATTGATATGAAGGTAAAAAAAGGTTTGTGTATCTGTATTTTTATGGTATAATCAATATTCAGATACTTGTTGAATCGGGAGAAAGGTAATATGCCAAAACAGATAAGAAACAATATCAATAGTACTGAAGTTAAAAAGTCTGATCGCAGTACAATGCCTGTACAAAAACATAGACGGAAGAGACAGGGCAGCGGAATAAATGCTCTTATGATTGTGCTGTTTGCTGTGATACTTGTTTATATGGTTAAATATGCAATTGACTTTGCAACTGGAAGCACTACGGTTAATATAGAAACAGTTGGTTATGGAACAATAGATTTGCCAAATTCTTTTAATGGTATGGCAGTAAGAGATGAATATGTTGTATCATCGGATATTACAGGGATACCCACATTTTATTATGGTGAGGGAGATAGGGTAAAGAAGAATTCAGTTATTGCTGCTGTCAGTGAAAGTGAGTCCGCTGATTCTGCGAAGGACAAGCTTAAAAGTATAGATGAAAGCATTATTGAAACACAGAAGAACCGGCTTGATATTTCAAAGTATAAGGATGACATAGATCGTACAGAGAAAAATATTGATGATTCTGTATCGTCAGCTGTAGCTAATGTCGCCGCAGGAAATATGAATTCGGTTTATACTTTGCGTTCTGCTGTACAGACTCAGATGGATATCCGTACGGAAATATGGATAAGAGAAAACAGCGAAGGCTCTGATTCTTCATTAAGCAGCCAAAGAGAAAGCTACCAGTCACAGCTTGACAGCAGCACACATTCTCTTAAAGCTTCAGAGGGAGGAATTCTTGTACTTTCCTGCGACGGACTTGAGCAAACTTATACACCTGATACTCTTGACACTATTACTCAGAAAAATATAAGAGATGGCTCAAGCGTGACTTATTTATCAAAAACAACAGCAGTAGAAAACGGAAATCCGGTTTTTAAGATTGTAAGCAGTAATAATTGGTACATATGCTCTTATATTGATCCGTCTATTGTCGCAGATTGGAAAGTTGGAGACACAAAAATTGTTCGGGCATTTGTTGATAAGAGTGAAAAGAATGTTGATGTTACAATTAAATCAATGACTGAAAAGGACGGAAGCATGTATGTTGTGTTTTCTTGTGACAGAAATGTTCAGGATTTTCTCAGTGTAAGAACATTTGAATTTTATATAAGTGACAGCAGCTATGTTGGACTTAAGGTGCCAAATACAGCCATTATAGAAAAAACATTTATAAAAATACCTATTGAATGTGTTGTAGAAAGTCTAGACGGAAAGAGCGTTGTTAAACGAACGGATGGAAATGATAAGCTTATTACACTTGATGTGGAAAGCACTGATGATCAGTTTGCATATATAAGACAGGATTTTGATGCACTGAAAATTGGTGATGTTGTTTTGAAGGGGACAGGCGAGAGTGCGACTGAGTATACTTTGAGCGAAGTGTCTACTAAAGTCGGAGCGCTTACCGTCAATGGTGCATTTGCTAAATTTGCTTCAATTTCAGTGCTTGGCAAGAACAGTGAGTATACAATAGCCGATCCGGAGAAATCAGGATTAAAGGCTTATGATAAAATAGTAACCAATGCCTCCGAAGTTAATGAAGGCGATGAGATTTATTGATTCAGGGAGTGAAGAACATGGAAGATTATTCATACATTTCGGAAAATATAGCCAGTATCAGAGAAAAAATTAATGCTGCTGCAAAAAGAGCAGGCAGAAATGCGGAAGATATTCTGCTTCTTGCTGTATCGAAGACAGTTGATGTGCCAAGAATTAAAGCGGCTGTTGACTGTGGGCTTACATCATTGGGCGAAAATCGTGTACAGGAAATAATGGATAAATTTGAGCCGATGGGTGAAAATGTTAAATGGCATTTAATTGGACACTTGCAAACAAACAAGGTAAAGTATATAATCGATAAGGTTGTGCTCATTCACTCCGTTGAAAGCATAAAACTTGCTGAGGAAATTGATAAGCAGGCAAAGAAGCAAAATGTGGTTGCAGATATTCTTGTCGAAATAAATATGGCGGATGAAGGCTCAAAATTTGGCATAAAACCTAATGAAGCTGAGTCTTTTATTACAGAAGTTTCAAAGTTTGACAACATAAGGGTTAGAGGTCTAATGACTGTTGCACCTAATGTCGAAAATGGGGAAGAAAACAGAGTTTATTTTAGGAATATGAAGCAATTATTGGTTGACATTAATGCAAAAAAAATAAATAATATAAGCATGGACGTTTTGTCTATGGGTATGACAGGCGATTATGAAACAGCCGTTGAAGAAGGTGCTACAATTGTAAGAGTTGGCACAGGAATTTTCGGAAGAAGAAACTATGATAAATAATCGCGATTGATTTGATATAATTCAGGCTTAGGCTTAAAAGAAACTAACCATTTAGGAGGAAAAAACTGTGGCAAGATTTATGGACAAAATCAAGGATTTTATAGCCGGACCTTATGATGATGAATATGAGGACGAGTATGAAGAATATGAAGAAGAACCCGTAGAGGAATATCATCCTCGTGCAAGAGAGAAGAGAGAAGTTAAAGAACGTGACAACGTTGATTATGTGCCTGCTAAAACTTCATCAAGAAGGGGCCAGTCACAGGTTGTAGATTTTAATGGTGCTTCTCAGGTGAATTCTTCAACACAGCAGGTTGTAATAATTAAGCCTGAATGTTATGAAGATGCTCAGGGAATATGTGACCAGATTAAAATAAAGCATCCTGTTGTAGTAAATCTTGAGAAAGTTGAATTTCCTGTTGCTCAAAGAATTATGGACTTTTTAAGTGGTACATGTTATGCTCTTGATGGGACGATACAGCGTGTATCAAGCAATATTTTTATTATTGCTCCTGTTAATTATGATATTTCTAATGAAACCAGAGAAGAGTCTAAGTTTACAAAAAGCAGTCTTCCTTCATGGATGAGCATAAATAAATAATTAGTATTGTTTACATATAAGATCAGTAAACGGTGCGGACTGGAGGTGCGTTATGAGCGGATTGCTTACAAACGCAATCAATATATTTTTCAGAGTGCTGTATATACTTATTTTCATAAGGGTATTTATGTCATGGGTACCCAGTTTAAGGTATACCTTAATAGGTAACTTAATTTATACTCTTACGGATCCAATTTTGGTTCCGGTCAAAAAAATGATGGATAAATCGCCGTTGGGCGGAGGAATGATGTTGGATTTTTCTCCGGTAATTGCTTTATTCATCCTTGATATAATCCAGATGATACTTCTTAATCTTGTGGATTTGCTTTGAAAGGGCGGTTATTCTGTTGGATAAACACGCTTTATTAAAAAGATATTGTCAGCCTGATGAAAAGCTTTTGTTGGCGAAAGTCTTGGATCAGGCTGATTTAAGTTTAAGGAAACATATTGTTTCATTTTCTGATTTTTTAAGCCCTTCAGAAACAGCAATGGCATGTGAAGTGCTTAATAAGGTTAGTGATACAAAATTTCTTGTTTTCGGCGGATATGATGAAAGTGAAAGAAAAATGATTTCTATCTTTCCGGATTATTTTGATGAAAATGATGCGGCTTTTCCTATATCAGCAGTAGAAATAAGTTATAATGTAAAATTTTCGTCTGGACTTAGCCATAGGGATTTTCTTGGTTCGATTCTTGGTCTTGGAATACAACGAGATAAAGTAGGAGACATTGTTGTTACTGATGAGTGCGCCACATGCTTTGTTGAAAGCGGAATTTCCGAGTATATTGTTTCGGGACTTGAGCGGGTTGGAAGAACCAAAGTAGATACTAAAATCATCGAAATTAATAATGATATTGTGCCTCAAAAAAATATGGTTACAAAAAGTATTACCGTTGCTTCTCTGCGTTCCGATGCAGTCTTTGGAGCGGTATTCGGTGAGTCTAGAAGTAATATTCAGCAATTGATAAATTCAGAAAAGGCGTCCGTTAATTGGATGCCTGTTAAAAGCAGCTCTGCATCTGTTAAAGAAGGAGATGTGCTTTCGCTTAAAGGCGGAGGAAGAGGAATTATTCTTTCAGTTAACGGTGAAACAAAAAAAGGCAGGATAAGCATAACAATCGGAAAGTATGTGTAATGTGTTTCGGAGGATTTAAAATGACAATTGATAATATAACAGTTGATACAGGAAAAGAGCAGTATCCTATTTATTTTGCCGAGGACTTTTCATGGCTTTTTCAGGCTGCTGAAAAATGTGGATATGCAGGTAAAAAGTTATGCATAATAAGTGATACAAATGTTTCGCCGTTGTATGCTGAAGCTGTTAAAAATGAATTTGAGAAGGTATTCTCTGAGGTTTATATTTGTACTTTTACTGCGGGAGAAAAAAATAAAACACTTGATACAATTAAACTATTTTATGATTTTCTTCTTGAAAACAAGCTTGACCGCAAGAGTGTAATAGCAGGTCTTGGGGGCGGTGTTGTTGGAGATATGGCAGGATTTGCAGCTGCTACATTTATGCGAGGCATAGATTTTATTCAGATACCGACTACGCTTCTTTCACAAGTTGACAGTAGTGTTGGCGGAAAAGTCGGAGTTGATTACGGACCGTATAAAAATACTGTTGGAGCTTTCTATCAGCCTAAGTTTGTATATATTAACACTTCAAGTCTTGATACACTTCCTAAACGAGAGTTTTCCGCAGGTATGGCAGAAGTAATAAAGTATGGTATAATTGTATCTGAGAGCTTTTATGAGTATATTAAAAATAATAAGAATGAAATAAAAAACGGTGATAAAGATTGTTTGAAAACAATTATACGCCGATGCTGTGAAATGAAGGCAGAGGTAGTAAATAAAGATGAGCACGATACCGGGCTTAGAGAAACCCTTAATTACGGACATACAATAGGGCATTCTGTGGAAGGGCTGAAGGAGTTTGAGCTTATTCATGGTGAATGTGTGGCAATCGGCATGGCTGCGGTAATGGGTATTTCTCTTAGAAGAGGCTGGATAAATGCTGAAACAGTTGAAGAATTTAATAAGCTTTTGGAATTCTTTGATTTACCTGTTTCTGTAGAAGGATTAAAATGTTACGATGTTTATAATCAGCTTTTCCATGATAAAAAGGTCAGCGGCAATAAGCTGAAATTTGTTATAGCAGATAAAATTGGAAGTACTGTTAGAACCTCTGATGTATCAAAGGAAGAGGTTATGGAAGCAATAAACAGTATATTAAAGGACTGATATTATGATTATTTCCGTTATTGTAGCGGCAGTGCTTGTCATCATCGACCAGATTGCTAAATACATGGCACTTACAAAATTGAAACCTATCGGAAACATTACATTTATTAAAGGCTTTATGGATTTCACTTTTGTTGAAAACAGAGGTGCGGCTTTTGGTATTTTAAATGGCCAAACATGGCTTTTGCTTTTACTTGCAATTGCTATATGCGTAATTTTGATAGTAGTTATAAGAAAGCTTCCTCACACTAGGGATTACGATTATCTTAGGGCATCTTTTGTATTAATACTCGCAGGTGCAGTAGGAAATATAATCGATAGGGTTGCCAGAGGCTATGTTACAGACTTCTTTGAGTTTACATTTTTTAGCTTCCCGGTTTTTAACATGGCAGATATCTATGTTGTTGTGGGTACAATTGCAATGGCATTTATAGTTCTTTTTGTTATAAAGGAAGAAAAAGATGTTAAAGAAAAAGACAATATGAAAGACAAATCTGAAACAGAGAACGGCGGTATTGAAGATGCAGATAAATGATATGATTACTATAGCGGCCGAGAGTGAAGATATTGGAACAAGAATTGATGTATTTGCAGCCGATAACTGCGATGTACTTTCAAGAAGCGGTTTTAAAAAATTGATTGAGGACGGAAATGTTTTAGTAAATGAAGCTCCTGTCAAGGCAAATTATAAACTCAGAAAAAATGATGTGGTTACGCTTATTATTCCTGAAGCTGAACCGCTTGAAGTATTGCCTCAGAACATTCCTCTTGATATAATCTACGAGGATGATGATGTGATTGTGATTAACAAGCCTAAGGGTATGGTTGTGCACCCTGCTCCGGGACATTATACAGATACGCTTGTAAATGCGCTGCTTTATCACTGTGGAGATTCGCTTTCTGGAATTAACGGAATTATGCGCCCCGGAATTGTACACAGAATAGATATGGACACTTCGGGCGTAATTATGGCGGCAAAAAATAATAACGCACATAGGTCACTGGCTGCTCAGCTTGCCGAACATTCAATAACAAGAAAATACAATGCAATTGTCTACAACAACATTAAAGAGGATGAAGGCACGGTGGACAAGCCTCTAGCGAGAAATCCTAATGACAGAAAGAAAATGGCTGTTGTTGCGGGAGGAAGACATGCAGTAACACATTATCGTGTGTTAGAAAGACTTGGCAAATTTACTTTTATTGAAGCACAGTTAGAAACCGGACGTACTCATCAGATAAGAGTACACATGACATATATAGGTCATCCGCTATTGGGTGACTCGGTTTACGGACCGAAAAAACAGCCCTTTAACCTTGCGGGACAGGTGCTCCATGCTAGGGTATTGGGCTTTATTCACCCAACGACGGGCGAATATTTGGAGTTTGAATCTCCTTTGCCCGAATACTTTTTAAAAATGTTGGAAAATGTAAAAAAGCTTTAAAATAAGGTGGTTGTAGTGCGAGTAATTTGGGAGAGTGCAGATAATGTTTTTAAACAAAAAAGATTTTTTGGGAATCCGTGATCTTTCAGCAGAGGAATTAAATTATGTTCTTAAAACTGCTGAAACAATGAAATTTGTCCTGAACCAGAAAAATAAAAAAGTACCGCATCTAATGGGGAAGTCTGTTATTATTCTTTTTTATGAAACAAGTGCAAGAGCGAAGCTTTCATATGAATTGGCGGCACAACATCTAAGTGCCAACGTAATTGATATGATGGCTACAACCACTAGTGAAAAGAAAGAACGACTTCAGGATATGGGACAGCTCATTGACCAGATGGGTGGAGATTTTATTATTTTAAGACACCCCATGTCAGGTGCGGCAAGGCTCTTGGCAGACAGCGTTGAGGCATCGGTAATAAATGCAGGCGACGGATTTAACGAGAACCCCGGACAATCTCTTCTTGATTTATTGACTATTAAGGAAAGCAAGGGCGGATTTGAAGGACTGAAGGTTGCCATTATAGGTGATATTTTGCACAGCCGAATTGCCAAGAGCAATATTTGGGGATTAACGAAGCTTGGCGCAGAGGTTTCAGTATCTGGGCCGACAACTCTTATTCCAAAATATCTTGAGGAATTTGGTGTAAAAGTATGCTTTGACCCAAGGGAAGCAGTTGACAGAGCAGATGTAGTGCTTTCAACCAGAATACTTGCTGAGGAGCAGAGAGATAATCTTTTGCCCTCATTAGATGAATACAGGAGTATGTTTTTGATTGATGAAAACATAATGAAATATGCTAAAAAAAATGCCATAATAATGCATCCCGGGCAGATTAACCGAGGAGTTGAGATTGCAACAAGCGTGGTGGATGGCAGGCAATGTATAATAAATGACCAGGTAGCAAACAGCGTTGCTGTTAGAATGGCTATTCTTTATATACTTTCTCAGATAGGAGGACGTATGCATGAAGCTTTTGATTAAGAACGGAAATGTTATTTCTGATGAACTTATCGAAGATAGACTTGCCGATATTCTTATTGAGGACGGTATTATTAAGGCTGTTGGATATGGTTTGGCTGATGATGCAGAAGTGCTTGATGTTAATGGTGCATATGTTTTTCCCGGATTTACTGATATGCACTGTAATATATGTGATCCTGGGCATGAGAGTATAGAAGACATAGAAACTGCATCAATGAGTGCAGCTAAGGGTGGATTTACAACTATAACAGCACAGCCTAATACTATGCCGGTTGTTGATAATAAAACCGTAGTTGAATATATAATTACGAAAAGCAGGGAATTTTCTCAGGTAAATATATATCCGTATGGAAGTATGACTCTTGGCTGTATGGGAGAAAAAATTTCAGAAATTGGAGAAATGGTACATGCAGGAATAGTCGGCATTACAGATGGTGATTTAACAGTTGAAAATACTGCACTTATGCGAAATATATTCATTTACTCAAAAATGTTTAATATGCCGGTCATAACACACTGTGAGGATAGGGCACTTTCGGGTAAAGGTGTTATGAATGAGGGACGTGTTTCTACACTTCTTGGTTTAATGGGAATGCCAAGGGAGGCAGAAGACGTTATTGTTTCAAGAAATATTTTACTTGCTGAAAATGTCGGCGCAAGGCTCCATATTGCACATGTCAGCACCGAGGGTGCAGTTCGGATAATAAAAGAGGCTAAGGCAAGAGGTGTAAATATAACGTGTGATACATGTCCTCATTATTTTACACTTACTGAGGATACAGCTATGCAGTATAATACCTATGCAAAAGTTATACCTCCGCTTAGAACAAAATCTGATATAGAAGCAATCGTAAACGGCATTGCCGATGGAACAATAGATGTTATTTCTTCAGGCCATGCTCCTACAAGAATTGAATATAAGCAAAGAGAATTTGATACTGCAGCATATGGAATTTCAGCTTTTGAGACAGCATTTGCATTAAGCTGGACAAAACTTGTCAAAACAGGAGCAATTACGCCGGGTGAGCTTATAAAGAAACTTTCTTCTAATCCTGATAATATACTTGGATTTGAAAGCAAGGGCAAAATAAAGGCTGGTTATGATGCTGACTTAACTATTGCTGAGTGCAAAAAGGAATACATTTTAGATGCGTCAAAGTTTTTATCAAAGGCAAAGTTTACGCCTGCAAACGGCATGAATGTAACTGGAAGGATACTCCACACGATTGTCGGCGGCAAAACAGTTTTTTAATTGAGGTGTACCAATGTATTTAAAGGAACTGGATTTACAGGGCTTTAAGTCCTTCCCTGAAAAGGTAAGACTTGAATTCAATAAGGGCATAACAGCTGTAGTTGGACCCAACGGAAGCGGAAAAAGCAATATTTCCGATGCTGTAAGATGGGTGCTTGGTGAACAGCGTGCAAAAAGCCTCCGTGGCGGTAAGATGGAGGATGTTATTTTTGCGGGAACTGCTAACCGTAAACCTGTAGGCTTTGCTGAGGTTTCAATGACAGTGGATAATTCTGACAGGAAAATACCGGTAGATTACACTGAGATAACAATTGCAAGGCGAGTGTACCGTTCAGGTGAAAGCAGTTATTTGATTAATGGAACTGAATGTAGGCTTAAAGATATATATGAGCTGTTTATGGACACAGGCATTGGTCGTGACGGCTATAGCATTATTGGACAGGGCAAGATAGATGAGATACTTTCAAATAAGTCTGAGGACAGAAGAAGACTTTTTGAAGAGGCGGCAGGAATAGTAAAGTTTAAAAACAGACGCTTTGAGGCTGAAGCAAAGCTTGACAGGGAACAGCAGAATTTGGTCAGAGTTACTGACATTATAAGTGAAATAGAAATGAAAATCGGACCGCTGGAAAAACAGGCCGAGAAGGCAAAAAAATATCTTGAATTTTACGGTGAAATGAAAGAAGCTGATATACAGCTTTTCAGAATTAACGGGGAGCATCTTGAAAACGAAATATCCAGAATGAGCGGACTTACTTTATCTGCAGAAGGAGACATTTTTCAAAACGAAGAAAAACTGGAAAAAATTAAGTCCGAAGCCGAGGAAATCAGAAATATTGGGGAGAAACTTACCTCTGATATTGAGGTTCTTAACCGAATACTTACCGAGCTTGCAGGAGAAATCGAGAAAAATGAAGGCCTCTGCCGTCTTACTAATGAGCAGATAAAGAACTTAAAGGAATCTGTTGAAAGACTTGAGGGCGAAAAGAAAACTAAACAGGAAAAAATATTTGAAAGCTCTCAAGAGGCTGCAAAGGCAAATGAAGAAACATTAAAATCAGAAGAAGAAATAAGCATATTAAAGGCTTCTTTGAAAGATAAAGAGGAATTCCTTAATGCAATGCTTGATAAACAAAGTGAGCATGAGAAAAGAATTGAAGACATTAAGTCGGAAATGATTGAAAAGATTAAGGCTACTGCTGATATAAAAAGCTCGCTGGAGAGAACCCAGACTATGCTTGAGCAATTTGATGCTCGTATTAAGCAGATTGCTTACGATAAAAATGACAATGAAAATAAATTGCGTGATAAGAAAATTGCCGCCAAGTCAGCCGAGCTACGTGCAGAGCAGAACAAAGAGGATGCAGAAGAAATAAAAAGAGCACTTGAAAGACTTGAAGCAAAAAAAGCAGGCATAATAAATATAATAAATATAATAAAAAATGGTCTTGAAGAAAAAACAAGACTTTTAGGCGAAAAACAGTCAAGACTCCGCGTGCTTACTGATATGGAAAAAGAACATGACGGCTACTACAAATCAGTTAAGGCTGTTTTGCAGCTTAAAGACAATGGAGAAATTGCTTTTAAGGGTGTTCATGGTGCAGTTGCACAGCTTTTTAAGACTGAGGAAAAGTATGAACTTGCAATTGAAACGGCTTTGGGTGGAAATTTGCAGAGTATTGTTGTTGAAAAGGAACTAGATGCAAAGACTGCCGTTAACTATTTAAAAACAAAACAGCTTGGCCGTGCAACATTCCTCCCTGTTGCAACAGTAAAGGGCAGAACATTTGGTGTGGAAAAGGATAACATACTTAATGAAAAAGGTGTTATTGCCGCTGCAGTAGATCTGGTTAAATTTGATGCTGTATATAGAGGTATTGCAGAAAGTCTGTTGGGACGAACTGTTGTTATTGACAGTATAGATAATGCAATTGTTTTTGCAAGTAAATATAAGCAGAGCCATAGGATTGTAACTCTTGAGGGTGATGTATTTATGCCGGGAGGATCCATTACCGGCGGCAGCACAGGAAGAAAGTCATCAGGAGTTTTCGGAAGAAAACGTGAAATGGACAACTTAAAAATAGAAACGGAATCTCTTTTGGCTGCTTGCAACGGTTTAAAGGCTGAGCTTGATCGTAATAATGACAAGATAGATAAAATTGAAGAAGAGGCTGAGGATAAGAAGGACGAAGCTTCAAATATTAATATTGCTTATATTACTACTAATAATGAACTTCAGCAATTAGAAGAGGTCATTGCCGAATACAAAGAAAAGGTTAGGCTTAATGAGATAGAACAAAAGCAGATCGCAGAACAGAAGGCAATGGCTGAAAGTGATGTTACAGATGCTAAGAGAAGGCTTGAAGAAACCGAAAAAAGTATATCAGAAACAGAGAAAATGCTTGATGATTTCAGGATAAATGCAGAAAGCAATAAGACGGATAAAGATACCCTTCTTGAACATATTACGAGAATAAAGGTTGAGGTGTCTGCACTTGAGAGCAAAAAGGATGCTCAAGTTGATACGCTAAAAAGACTTGAAGGTGAAAAAATTCTTCTTGAATCTGAGATTTCTGCAATTGAGGCAGAGAAAAATGAATTGATAAGGCGTATTTCTGAAAAGCAAAATCTTGCTAATGATGTTGAACATATTACTGCTTCAAAACGAAAAGAAAAAGCAGGTAAGGAAAATGAACTTTTATCTGCATCGGAAAACAGAAAAAAGGAAAGCGAGAAGCTAATCATAATTGAAAGAGATATTAATGACTACCGGGATACTATTCTTAAACACAAAAATGAGCTGGTTCGTCTTGAATCAAAGTCAGAGAAGCTTGCTGATGATAAGAAAAGACTTTTTGACAGCATGTGGGACAATTATGAAATTACATATCCAGAAGCACTTAAATATCCTCCTTGTGAGGTATCAATTGGTGAACTTAAAATTAATGCGGGATTACTTAAAAATAAGATAAAAGAGCTTGGTAGTGTAAATGTAAATGCGGTTGATGAATATGCAGAGACTAAGGAACGTTATGAGTTTTTATCTAAACAAAAATCGGATATTATTTCTGCTGAAGAGAAACTTAAGGGAATAATTAAAGACCTTTCTTCGCTTATGGAAAAACAGTTTAAGGAAAAACTTGAGGTTATTTCGGAGAATTTCAATGAAGTATTCCGTGAAATGTTCGGCGGAGGCCGTGCATATCTTAAGCTTGCAGAAGAAGATGATGTATTAGAGTCAGGAATTGATATAATTGCACAGCCACCAGGGAAAAATCTTCAAAGCATGATGCTTTTATCAGGCGGTGAAAGGTCATTGACGGCCATTGCCATATTATTTTCTATTTTAAAAATGAAACCATCGCCTTTTTGCATACTTGATGAGATTGAGGCTGCATTGGATGATGCCAATGTATTGCGTTTTGGTGATTACTTACAGCGTTTTGCTGACGATACACAATTTATTGTTATAACACACAGAAAAGGAACAATGGAGTCGGCAGATGTGCTTTATGGTGTAACGATGCAGGAGGCCGGTGTTTCTAAAATAGTGTCTGTTAAGTTTGATGAGGCAGTCAGGGAAAATGCTATATAAAGAGGTTTGTGAGGAGTGAAAATTTAATGGGATTTTTGGATTTCCTTAAGGGCAAGGAGTACCTCGAGGATGGCGTAAACAAAGAAGTTGATGATGAAATTGTTGAAAAAGTTGACGTTGAAACATCAGCCGTCGAAACGTCAGCGGAGGAAAGTGTTGAGCAGATTGTCAGATATGTTGCTGATGAAATTGAGAAAGAAACAAGTGAACATATTTCGGAAGAAGTTGTAAATGAGGTAGTTGAAAACGTAACTAAAATAGAAAGAGAAATAAACGATGATGTTACTGAGTGTGTAAATCATCCAGAGAAAGTAGACGAAGAAGAGATTGCTTCAGAAGAACCAAGTGAAGAAAATGATTTGACAGAGGCAATATCTGAGCCTAAGAAAGACGATATGGAAGAGCCTGCTGAGAAGCCTCAAACTCTTGGATTTTTTGCTAAGCTGAAAGAAGGACTTGCGAAGACTAAAAAAAGTATTTTCGGAAGTATTGAAGCTGTTCTTGGTGGGTTTACTAAAATTGATGATGATTTGTTCGATGAACTTGAGGAAGCCCTCATTATGGCAGACCTTGGGGTTGATACTACTTTTAAGGTGATTGAAAACCTTAAAAAGCGAGTTAAAAAAGAGCATGCAGAAGACCCTGCACTCATTACTGATATGCTTCAGGATGAAATCAGAGATATACTGGAAGAGGGTACTAATGGCGAATTTAAAATTACACCCCCGACAGTTATGTTGGTGATTGGTGTAAACGGAGTAGGAAAAACAACTACGATCGGAAAGCTCGCTGCAAATTATAAGTCAGAAGGAAAGACAGTTTTGCTTGCGGCGGCAGACACATTCCGTGCAGCAGCAATTGACCAGCTCAAAATTTGGGGTGAACGCTCAAAGGTTGACGTTATCTGCCATGAAGAAAACTCAGACCCTGCTGCAGTAGTATTTGATGCAGTAAATGCAGCAAAGAGCCGTAAGACGGATGTGCTTATTTGTGATACTGCAGGAAGACTTCATAATAAGAAGAACCTTATGGATGAACTTAAAAAGATTGCGAAGGTAATTACCCGTGAATATCCCGAAGCTAATACGGAAGTATTCCTTGTACTTGATTCTACTACGGGACAGAATGCTTTACAGCAGGCAAAGCTGTTTAATGAAGTTGCGGATATTACAGGTCTTGTGCTCACAAAGCTTGACGGAACCGCAAAGGGCGGTATTGTTATTGCTATTAAGAATGAACTTAATATACCGGTAAGATATATTGGCGTTGGAGAGGGAATAGCTGATCTACAGGCATTTAATCCAAGTGAGTTTGCAAAGGCATTATTTGAAAAATAAAACAAAGACACGGATAAATACAAATCCGTGTCTTTTTCATTATTTAAGAAGTGCCTTTTCTACATTTTCAAAGCCAATTCTGTTTATTGTATCGGCAAAACGTTCACCTGCTTCTCCGTTTTCTTTAAAGTAGTTGATTGTTTTGTCAATTAAACTAAGAACTTCATCTTTATCTGTAAATATTTTTGAAAGAGACTTTGCCTGTGCTGTTTTTTTGCCCCATCTTCCGCCGATATATATGCGGTATCCATATTTGTAATCTCCTACAGCGCCAAACGGACATTTTCCGTCACAGCGTCCGCAGTTATTGCATTCGTCTTTATTGATACAGATTTTATCGTCAACAAGATGAGCAATTTTGATTGGACAAGCTTTTTCTACCTGACAGACTTTGCAGCTACGGCACTTTTCTACATCAACTGTGGGAACTTTCTGACCAATAATTCCTAAGTCGTTAAGTTCAGGCTTAACACAGTTGTTTGGACAGCCACCTACAGCAATTTTAAACTTATGAGGAAGCTTTACCTGGTGGTAGCCTTTGTAGAATCTTTCATGGATTTCGCTTGAAAGTTCGTATGTATCAATCAGGCCATACTGACATGTTGTTCCTTTGCATGAAACAATGGGACGAACCTTTGGACCGGTTCCACCTGGTTCCAAACCATTTTTAGCGAGAAATGCAATGAAAGCATCAATATTTTTATATGGAATGCGCTGAACTTCAATAGTAAGACGAGTTGTCATACACGCATTACCATTTCCGTAAAGCTCTGCCGCCTTTGCAATTGCTCTAAATTCATCAGCCGAAAGCATTCCGTTGCCTGTGATTACTCTGGCATTGAAGCAGTCATCTGTCGTTTTGTCGTGAAGAAATCCAAGCCCTTTAAGTCTTGTAATTTCCTCAGCAGGTATTGTAGTTTTGTTATCCATAATTATCCTCCTTTATGTATCAAGGCTGTTGGGACGATGGCAGCACATTGGTTCGTTGGCACATTCAGCCTTCAAACCCTTGCACACAAATACATCTCCGCCTTCAATAACTATTTTTTTGCCGGTTACAATTGCTTCTGCAATTTTATTTCTGGCATTTTCATATATTCTGGTGACCGTGGTGCGTGATACGTTCATTCTTTGAGCACATTTTTCCTGAGTGAAGTGCACATAGTCAAGCTGTCGCAAAACCTCAAACTCATCAATATTCAATACTATTGTTTCAGTGCTTTCAATGTTAAGCGGTCCAAATTCCTTGACCTTTGGCATTGAACATATTAATCTGCATTTGGGTGGACGTGCCATTTATATCACCTCTTAAACACAAGAATACTATTATTCCGAACATATGTCAACAATTTGCATTGAATTTCAATTAAATGCAAAAATAAAATAAAAAATTTGTGAACCTAACAAGATTTTATTACAATATATCTATGAAGGGCATAAAGCTCGCAGATATATCTAAGGGTGGTAAAATTGAATACAGATGAATTATTTAAATTAACTTCATTATATGGCAAGGACTTATTTTCATTTTGTCTATATCTTACACAGAGTAAATATGAGGCTGATGAGCTTTATCAGGATGCGTTTCTAAAGGCTTATGAGATGTCAGATAAGATATTTGAAAACAGTAATTTAAAAAGTTTTTTAATCGGAATTGCCATACGGCTATGGAAAAATAAAAAGAGAAAATCGGCGTGGAGAAACAGGATAGCTCCGAAAGATTCTCTTGATGATGCAGGTGGAGTAGAGTATGACGGTATGGGTCCTGATAAAATCCTAATGGCTGCGGAGGAAAAGGATGCTGTCAGGTCAGCTGTGAACTCCTTGAATGACAAGTTCAAAATACCGATATTGCTGTACTATTCAATGGATATGAGTGTTGAAAAGATTTCCGAACTGCTAAAAATTCCTCAGGGAACTGTAAAAAGCAGGCTATATAATGCAAGGAAAATTTTAAAGGAAAAACTGGAGGCCGATATTTATGGATAAAAATAATAATGATATTGATAAAATCCTTCGGCAAGCCCTTTCTCCAAACCAAGAGCCAGATGACAATCTGAACAGAAAATTAATATCGAGGGTAAAGGAGAGGGAAAAATTGAAATATAATAAAAAAAGAGTAGGCATTATTGCTGCAGCGGCTGTAATAGCATGTTCGGCAACGGCATTTGCTGCATGGAAGTATTTGAAACCTTATGATGTTGCAAATACAGTTGAAGACAAAGCATTGACAAAGGCATTTAAGTCTGATGATGCGGTTGAAGTTAACGAAACACAAGTTTACGGAGATTATTCTATTACATTTTTAGGAACAGTTTCAGGTGGCAGTCTAAGTGATTTTGCTGCTGAAAGCAATGGTGAAAAACTGACTGACAGAACATATGCGGTTGTGGCAATTGAAAAAGCAGACGGAACACCAATGCCAAGTACATCAGATGATGATTATGGTAAAATACCTTTTTTGGTCACGCCGCTTATAAAAGGCACAAATCCCAAAATATTCAATGCTGTCATTATGAACGGCGGATACAGCGAGATTGTAAAAGACGGCATTATGTACAGAATAGCGGAATGCGACAACGTAGAGATGTTCGCTTACAAGGGTGCATATATGGCAGTTTCCTCAAGCTCATTTTATGATGAGAACGCTTATGAATATAATAAAGAAACAGGGGAAATAACTAGAAATGAAAATTACGACGGCGTAAATGCACTTTTTGATTTGCCGCTTGACAAATCAAAGGCTGACGAAGATGGGGGAGAGAAATATATTAATGAGATGCTCAAAGAATGGGAATTTTTAAATAAGTAAAGTAAAAATGCTTGACAAAAAGCAGGGTATATATTAAAATATCACAGGTAAAGTAAAATTACTTTACAACCGTAGGCTAAAGTCTTTCTGCGGAGGCGTTCGATGGATATTTTAAAAACTACCCTGCTTTTTGATTTTTATGGTGAATTGCTTACTGATAAGCAGAAGGAAATTTACGGGCTGTTTTATCAGAACGATTTATCTCTTTCAGAAATTGCAGGCGAGCTTGATATAAGCCGTCAGGCAGTTCGTGACCAGCTTAAAAGAACGGAAAAAATTCTTTCCGATTATGAATATAAGCTTAAGCTTGTAGAGAGATTCATGGCAAACAGGGAATCTGCAAAGCGTATAAGAAGGCTTATTGATGAGCTCGAAGAGGAAAACGGTTTGTCAGCGGAAACTGTTAAAATCGTTGAACAAATAAGAGGGGCTGTTGATGAAATAACTGAATGACGGAGGATAATATATGGCTTTTGAAAACTTGTCCGATAAGTTGCAGAATGTGTTCAAACAGCTTAGAAGCAAAGGTAAGCTGACCGAAAAAGATGTTAAAGATGCAATGAGAGAGGTTAAGCTGGCACTTCTTGAAGCGGACGTAAACTATAAAATAGTAAAGCAATTTGTTAACAAGGTAAATGAACGTGCTGTTGGTGTTGAGGTTATGGAAAGTCTTACACCGGGTCAGCAAGTTATTAAAATAGTAAATGAAGAACTCATTGAACTGATGGGTTCAACTCAGAGCAAGCTTACATTTTCAAATAAACCTCCGACTATTTATATGATGGTTGGACTTCAGGGTGCTGGTAAAACAACTACCTCCGGTAAACTTGCAGGACTTCTTCGTAAGCAGGGGAAAAATCCTTTGCTTGTAGCATGTGACGTTTACAGACCTGCTGCTATCAAACAGTTACAGGTAGTAGGAAGTACCTATAATATACCTGTTTTTGAAATGGGCGATAAAGTAAGCCCTGTGGAGATAGCGAAGGAAGCTGTTAAGCATGCCGAGAAAAACAGGAATGATGTTATACTTATAGATACCGCTGGCCGACTTCATATTAATGAAGAGCTTATGGAAGAGCTTCAGAACATAAAGTCAGCAGTAAGGCCACAGGAAATACTTCTTGTTGTTGATGCAATGACAGGTCAGGATGCTGTTACAGTTGCAGAGAGCTTTAATGCTCAGCTTGGCGTTGACGGTATTTTGCTTACAAAGCTTGATGGTGATGCCAGAGGCGGTGCGGCACTTTCGGTAAGAAGTGTTACAGGTAAGCCTATTAAATATATTGGTATGGGTGAAAAGATGGAGGATTTAGAGCCGTTTTATCCAGACCGTATGGCTTCAAGGATTCTTGGCATGGGAGATGTTCTTTCGCTTATTGAGAAAGCACAGCAGAACTATGACGAGAAACAGGCTGCCGAAATGGCACTGAAAATGCGTAACAATGAATTTTCATTGGACGATTTTCTCGATCAGATGCAGCAGATTAAGAAAATGGGACCTCTCAAGGATTTACTTGGCATGGTTCCAGGCATGAGTCAGTATAATCTGGGTGATGTTGAGATTAATCCCAAGGATATGGCACATGTTGAGGCTATTATTCAGTCAATGACAAAGGAAGAAAGAAATAATCCGGCAATACTTAACGGACCTAGAAAAAAGCGTATTGCAAATGGTTCAGGACGAACCATTGCAGAAGTAAACAGACTGCTTAAGCAGTTTGAAGAAATGAAGAAAATGATGAAGCAGATGAATATGATGGGCAAGAATAAAAAAGGCAAGTTTAAAATGCCCGGTCTTTTCAAATGATGCTTTATAAACTTGATATTGTCGCCGCAGGCGTAATATAAACATACTAATAGAAATATATGTGAAAATTTACAGGAGGAAATAAACTATGGTAAGAATCAGATTAAAAAGACTTGGAGCTAAGAAGGCACCGTTTTATAGAATCGTAGTTGCTGATCAAAGATCATCAAGAAACGGTAAGTCAATTGCTGAAATAGGATACTATGATCCTACAAAAGAGCCGTCTGTATTAAAGGTTGATGCAGAGCAGGCTAAAGAATGGATTGGTAAAGGCGCTCAGATGTCTGAAACTGCTAAATCTATCTTAAAAAAGGCAGGAGTTATAGAGTAATCCGTGTTTAAGTCGGAGGTATAGCTATGAAAGAGTTATTGGAAGTCATAGCCAGAAATCTTGTTGACAACCCTGAACAGGTAACGGTATCTGAGGTTAAAGGCGATCGCTCAATAATTCTTGAGCTTAAGGTTGCACCCGAGGATATGGGCAAGGTAATCGGCAAGCAAGGCAGAATTGCCAAGGCTATAAGAACTGTTGTAAAGGCAGCTGCAATTCATGAAGATAAGAGAATTGTAGTTGAGATAGTGCAGTAATCGCAATAGTACGCTTTAGAATTTGGGGTTAGAAGGTTACTTCTAGCCTTTTTTCAAATGTAAATATATTAAAATTCATGCCTTTTTGGAGAGTGCAGATGGAAAACTATTTTGAAATCGGGAAAATTGCAGGTACACATGGAATTAAGGGTACATTAAGGGTATTTCCTACAACAGATGACCCTTTACGGTTCGGTCAGTTGAAGGAAGTAATAGTAGAGGATAAAAATGAAAAGAAGGCTTGTAAGGTAACCAAGGTTGCGTATCACAAAAACTTCGTACTCCTTACACTTGAAGAATATAGCGATATTAATGATGCCGAAAAGCTTAAGGGAGGCAGAATACTCATAACCGAGGATAAGGCTTTGCCGTTGGGCAAGGATGAGTATTATACAAGAGATTTGTATGACATTGATGTATATACTGATGAGGGCGAGTATTTAGGCAAAATGGCTGATGTATATACGACTGGTGCAAATGATGTATATTCTGTTGTTGGCGAGGCAACCGGCGGAAAAGAACTGCTTATACCGGCAATTAAACAGTGCATACTATCTGTTGATATTGAGGGCAGAAAAATGACGGTAAAGCTTTTGGAAGGGCTGAGAGAATAATGAGTGCACTTGACTTTTATGTGCTTACTCTTTTTCCTGAAATGATAAACCAAACACTTTCTTACAGTGTTATTGGCAGAGCGATAAAGGAAGAAATTATCAGAATAGATGCTGTTGATATAAGGGATTTTTCAAAGGATAAGCACAGACATGTTGATGATTATCCCTATGGTGGAGGTGCAGGCATGGTCATGCAGCCTCAGCCTGTTTATGATGCGTATAAAAGCGTTAAAGACAGAGCAGGGGATATGCGAGTTGTATATCTGACTCCTCAGGGCAGAAAATTTGATCAGGGAATGGCTGAAGAATTTGCAAAAGAAAAAAATATCATGCTGTTGTGCGGACACTATGAGGGCGTTGATGAACGCGTTATAGAGGATATAGTAACTGATGAGGTATCAATCGGAGACTTTGTTTTAACCGGCGGAGAGATTGCGGCTGTGGCTATTATTGATGCTGTGTCAAGGCTTATTCCCGGAGTGCTTAATAAAGAGGAGAGCTTTGAAAATGAGAGCTTTTCTGACGGGCTTCTTGAGTATCCGCAGTACACAAGACCACCTGTGTTTATGGACAAGCCTGTGCCGGATATACTTCTTTCGGGACATCATGCCAATATAGACAGGTGGCGAAGAGAAAAATCGATTGAAAGGACATATAATAAGCGGTCTGATTTATTAAAGGGTGCAAAGTTAAGTGAAAAAGACATTAAGTTTTTGAACAAACTAAAAAATATGTCTGATAATGAATAGAGGTAATTAATATGGAAATACGAGTTTTTGGTGTTCAGGGTGATTCGATTGTAGATGGACCCGGCATACGAATGGCAGTATTTACACAAGGATGCGTACACAATTGTGAGGGATGCCATAATCCGGAAAGCCATGATTTAAACGGCGGAAAGGTATATGACACTAAGAATATAATTAAGTTTGCGGGGGAGAATCCTCTTTATGACGGTGTAACACTTACAGGAGGAGATCCATTTTATCAGCCCATACCGTGTACGGAAATAGCCGAGGGTGTTAAAAAGCTTGGACTTAATGTATGGACATATACAGGCTATACTTGGGAGCAGTTAATGGCAAGCGGAAGAGAAGATTTTATGCGGCTGCTTAAAGCTACTGACGTATTGGTTGACGGCAGGTTTGAGAAGGATAAGCGTTCACTTGAGCTCAAGTTTAAGGGAAGCAGCAACCAACGTACAATTGATGTGCCTGCAAGCCTTGAAAAGGGTAAAGTAGTGCTTTGGGCAGAAAAGATTTACTTTTAACCTTGTGACTCTGTCCCAAACCCTGTGAGCCTTTAAAAAGGCTCAATCTAAACTTTTATATTGCAAAAATGTACATTTTTGCGTAGTGAAAATTTCGTCCACCTTTTTAAAGGTGGTTGGTGTGGGTGAAACCCACGGTCTTAATCTTTGGTAATGAAAGGAAAAATGAAATGTCATCAACTAGTGTTGAAGCAATAAGTAAACGCCGTATTTTCGGCATTATTTCCCATCCTGATGCCGGTAAAACAACATTGACGGAAAAGCTTCTTTTCCATGGCGGTGCTATTCGTGAAGCCGGCTCTGTAAAGGCACGTAAGACAGGAAAAGCCGCAAAAAGCGACTGGATGGAGATAGAGAAACAAAGAGGTATTTCTGTTACCTCATCGGTAATGCAGTTTGAATATAACGGTAAGGTTGTATCTATTATGGACACACCTGGTCATAATGACTTTGGCGAGGATACATACCGTATCTTAACATCAGTTGACAGTGCTGTAATGGTAATTGACTCAGCCAAAGGTGTTGAGGCTCAGACACAGAAGCTTTTTAAGGTATGCAGTATGCGTGGTATTCCTATTTTTACATTTATTAATAAATTGGATAGACAGGCAAAAGACCCGCTTGAACTTATGGAGGATTTGGAAGATGCACTTGGTCTTCCGTCTGTGGCTGTTACATGGCCGATTGGCAGCGGTCAGCTTTTTGAAGGCATTTATAATAGGTTTCAGAACAATGTTATTTTATATCGCAGCAATAAGAAGATTGAGCTTGGTGAAAATGGTATATTTGGCACTGAGCTTGAGGGCGTAATCAGTGATGCAAACCTTAAGATACTCAGAAATGAAATAGAGCTTGTAGATGGTGCCGGTAATGATTTTGATAAAGAACTTATTGACTGCGGTAAGCTTTCACCTGTTTTCTTTGGCTCGGCTTTGGTAGATTTCGGTGTTACAACCTTCCTTGAATACTTCCTTGAAATGTCACCGGCTCCCGGTGCAAGAAAGACTACCACTGGTGAGGTTTTGCCTACTGATGACTATTTCAGCGGCTTTATTTTCAAGATACAGGCTAATATGAATCCCGCACATCGTGACAGACTTGCATTTTTACGCATATGCTCAGGCGTTTTTGAGCGTGGTATGAACGTAACACTCACAAGAAACGGAAAACAGATGAAACTGGCACAGTCCACACAGCTTATGGCTAATGAACGCGAGACGGTTGATATTGCATATGCCGGAGATATTATAGGTATATATGATACGGGAAACTATCAGATAGGCGACACGCTTACTGATGGTAAGGAAAAGATATTTTTTGAGCCTTTGCCTACATTTCCGCCGGAACTTTTTATGCGTGTTCGTCCTGTTGACACTATGAAGGCAAAACAATTTCAGAAGGGCGTTGAACAGCTTGCTCAGGAGGGCGCTATTCAGGTATACACAAATGAATATAATGAGGTGATACTTGGTGCAGTAGGCCAGCTTCAGTTTGAGGTTTTTGAGTATAGACTTGATAATGAATATAATTCAGAGGTAAGAATGGAAAATCTGGACTATAGTGTGGCGCGTTGGGTGCTTGATATGGATACTGAAGAAATTAAGGAACTTCTTAATACCAGAAGTACACTTGTGTTTGACCATTTCCAAAGACCGCTTATCCTGTTTGCGAACCAGTATACATTAAATGCATTTATAGATAAATACGCAAATGTGAATCTAATAGAGGCACATAAGGTTAAATCTTTAATTAAGTAAAATATTAAAGGGTGAACATCATTTGATGCTCACCCTTGTTTTCTGATTATTTTATAAACCTTTCTGCAAGTTTTTCAAATGCAGAGAAGGAATTGATTATAGTATCATGTGATACACAATAGCTTAAACGCATATGACCTTTGCATCCGAAACCGCTGCCCGGTACAAGAAGAAGATTGTACTCCTTTGCTGCATTGCAGAATGCAATATCATCCTCTATAGGTGTCTGAGGGAATAAGTAAAATGCTCCGACAGGCTTAACACACTTAAATCCAAGCTCGATAAGCTTGTTGTATAAATCAATTCTGTTGCGGTTATATATTTCAATATCAACTTTGCAGTCAAGACAATAAGGGATTACTCTCTGGAACAGTGAGTTGGCATTAACAAAGCCGGCAACACGGTTTGCAACATTAAGAGCAAAGGTCATCTTCTCAAAGTCGGCCATTTCGGTGTTTGCTATAAGATATCCGATACGTTCGCCCGGAAGTGAAAGAGATTTGCTGAATGAGTATGCAACAAATGTATTCTTGTAATACTTAGTTACAAAGGGTACCTCGATGTTTTCATATACAAGAGCCCTGTATGGTTCATCTGAAATAAGATAAATGTCAGTACCTAACTCAGCCTGTTTTTTCTCCATAATAGCCGCAATCTTTTTAATTGTTTCTTCTGAATAAACAACACCTGAAGGATTGTTTGGTGTATTCATTAACACGCCCTTAGTTTTCGGAGTAATCAGTTTTTCAAATTCGTCAAAATTAACTTCAAAGGTCTCTATGTTGGCGGGTACAACAACAAGCTTACAGCCATAGCTTGAAACATAGTTTCTGTATTCTGTAAAGAACGGAGCGAATGTAATTATTTCATCACCGGGGTTTAATATACATCTGAAAATGATATTGAGTGCAGCTGCCGCACCGTTTGTCATAATAACATTGTTAAATGAAAAATCAGTTCCGTAAGTTTTGTTTGTGTATTCTGCAACAGCCTGTCTTACATCCTCATATCCTGAATTATTTGTATATCCATGAACAAATGTTGGTGCTTCTGTATTAAGAATTTTTATTATAGCTTCTTTAACTTCTTTAGGCGGATCGACAGACGGATTCCCAATTGAGTAGTCATATACATTTTCAGCACCATATATTGATGCAAGTCTTTTTCCTTCTTCAAACATGGCTCTTATTGTGGAGCTTCCGTTAACCAACTGAATCATTTCATCAGAAATCATATAAACACTCCCTTAGTACTGCACTTATGTGCAAAAATTGTAATTATAAGAGATTTTAATACAAAACCATTTAAAAAGCAAGCTAAATTTAGCGCTTTAAATAATTAAACTGATTATGCTTTTTGCCAATCTGATCTACTTATGATATAATCAATTAAATACGGAGGTCGGAGTATGAAAGTAGTTAAAAAGCTGAACAGTGAACAGATTAAGGCAGTCAGACATAAGGACGGCCCTCTTTTGGTGCTTTCCGGCCCAGGAAGCGGTAAAACAACTGTAATTATAAACAGAATACGCTGTCTGACGCAGGTCTACGGAGTTGACCCGAAACGGATTTTGACTATTACATTCACAAAGGCAGCAGCTCTAGAAATGGAAACCCGTTTTAAAAATATATCTAAAGAGCCTGTTGGAGTACACTTTTCAACTTTTCATGCTCTGTTTTTCAGAATGCTCAGGGAATTTTTTGGTCTAAGTCTGAGAAGCATAATTAAAGAAACAGATAAACGAAATTTTATTAGGCGAGCAGTTGAGGATTTTTGTCCTGAATGTGAAGACATAGATGATACAACAGATACATTTCTGTTAAATATATCGCTCATAAAAAACGATTTGCAGACACCCGAAAAATTTGAACCAAGGGATATGCCTAAAAACGAATTTTGGGCAATGTTCAAGGTATACGAGGCTTATAAAGAACGTAACGAGATGATAGATTTCGACGACATGATGACAGGTGCATATAATTTGCTTAAGTCTGAAAGTGAGTTTCTAAAAAAGCAGAGAGAAAAATATGATTATATACTTATAGACGAGTTTCAGGACATAAACAGAGCACAATATGAATGTATTAAGATGCTTTCATCACCAAATAATAATGTATTTGCCGTTGGTGATGATGACCAGAGCATATACGGATTCAGAGGTGCAAGCCCAAACTTTATGCAGTTTTTTGTTAATGATTATCAAGGATGCGGAAAAGTGTATTTAGATATAAATTACCGCTCTACAGATCAGATTATAAAAATAAGTGAGAAACTAATAGCGAAAAATAAGAAGAGATTTACAAAAAACATATGCGGAACAGGCATAAATGGTGAAACTGCACAGCTTTTGATAAATAGCAGCTCGGCTGATGAGGCTGATGCAATTGCAGATAAAATATGTGAGCTGCATGACAAAAATGGAATACCTTATGGTGATATGGCTGTAATTTATCGGAACAATCTGGCATCCAACGCTTTTGCACACAGACTGATTATTAGAGGGATTCCATACTATCTTAAGGATAATGCTTATAATGTCTATGACCACTGGATAGCCAAGGATATTTGTGCTTATGTAAATTTTGCGTTTAACACCGATGATAATGATGCATTTTTTAGAATAGTCAATAAACCCGGAAGAATGGTAAGTAAGCAGGTGCTGTTAAAGGCAGATACTTTAAGCGGCTCTGCATTTTATAACGTAATGAATGCCGATGAGATAAGCGGAAGAGCAAGAAAGAATATGGAACATTTATATAATACAGTTCAGATTGCCCGACGTAAAAATGGTGCCGCACAGCTTATGTTTTTATACTCGGAATCGGAATATGAACGCTATTTAGAGGATTATTCCGCATATAAAAAATGCAGCACTGCTTTTTTAAGACAGATAGCCGCAGAAGTTCTTTCAGTAGGCAAAGAACTTGATGATTTAAGTCTATTGGAAAAAAAGCTTGCTGATTACAGTTGGAAAATAGGTAACGCATCTGTGCCGAAAAGAAATGATGATGCAGTAACTTTGACAACAATGCACTCCGCAAAGGGGCTTGAGTTTGGGACTGTTTTTGTACCGTCGCTAGTTGATATGATTGTTCCAAATGCTTCAGCAAAGATAAGGGGAGATACAGAAGAAGAAAGGCGTTTGTTTTATGTTGCACTTACCAGGGCAAAAGAAAGGCTGTTTCTTTCTACATACACAAATTCAGATACGGGCGATTATTCAAGAATTTCTCCGTTCTTAGAGGAATTGGGAATAAAAATTAAATGAAATAAATAGGTGAGAAATGATATTACTAAAGGAAGCTAATAAAAAACAATTGAAAAAAATGAATTATTTATATAAAAAGGCATTTCCTATTGCGGAAAGGAAACCGTTTTCAAGGATTGAAAAGCAGCGAGAGGAAAATATAACAGAGGTGCTTGCAATAATAAATGAGGGACAATATAAAGGACTTATTATTACGTTGCTTCATAAGGATATAGTTTTGCTTGATTATTTTGCAATATCAGATAAGTTCAGAGGAGAAGGCCTTGGAACTAAAACTCTAGTGGCATTTAAAGAACGCTATCCGAATAAAAGACTTGTACTGGAAATTGAAATACCAGAAGAAAACGCATCTAATAATGCACAGAGGCTTTCCAGGAAGGCATTTTATATTAGAAACGATCTTAAGGAAACGGACATAAGCAACATAAACGCAGACGGGGTAAAGCTTCAGACACTGGCATTTGCTGAACCCATAACATATGATGAGTATATGGAAATGTGCATATTATCACTAGGCAAAACGGTTGCCAAAAGATTTAAAAGAATATAATTGGACAGAAGGGGTATTGAAATATTAAATCATTCGATATCCTTTTTATTTTATGTGTACAATAAAATTTATTATATTTATTACTGATATTATAATTGTATTTTAATTTTAAGAATAAATTAATAGCTTTTACTAAGCCAGTGAAAGTATAATATTTACAAAGTTGTTAGTCTGCCAAAGGAAGAAATTAATGCAGACTGCTTACATCATTGGGAGGTGTAATAATGAAGAGAAATGAAAACAGCAACGTGAAGAAGAGGGCAGCATCGGTAATTGCAATTTTACTTATATTTGCATTGGTGCTGAGCTTTGTTGTACCGCTGTTTGCATTCACAGCAAATGCAATGTCAATGTACTATGGTAAAACATCTGCTGCTTATGAAGAAGGCGGAGCTCCGGAGACCGAAACAACGCAGCTTTCTTCAGAAGATGCTGAGGTCAAGAGTGATTTACTGGAACTAAATGTAGAGGTAGGATATGATGGTGTATATATGATTAACCGTCAGACTCCTGTAAAGGTAACACTTTATAATAACGGTGAAGATTTCAAGGGTAAAGTAAGTGTAAAGGTATTTTCTATGATAAAGTCTATGTACCAGAGTGGATCATACATACTTTATGAACAGAATGTTGACCTCAATGCTGGTGGTGCAGGAGAATATAAGTTTACTGTATTTCCTGAAGCTGCTGCAACATATATGAATGTTAAAATATATGACGAGGCAGGAAATGTTGTTGCTTCAACAAATCCTAATGTAACTCCTTATACACCTGAACAGGTAATGACTGCTGTAGTTACTGATACTAAGTCAAATTCACTTGATTATCTTAAAAATCTTTATATCGGTGAAGATATATATACAAATGCAGGAAATTCATATTCAACTAATTATGTTACATATTTAAATGCGGATTCATTTCCCGATAATTCTGAATTGCTTGGCACATTCAGCGCAATCATAATTGATGATTTTCATTCAGAATCACTTTCTGACATCCAAAAAACAGCTCTTTTGAATTGGGTAGAAGATGGTGGTATTCTTATTATTGGAACAGGTCTTAATGCTGATAAAACACTTAAGGGTCTTGATAGTGTATTCAGCTATAGTATAAATGGATATGATAAAGCTATGTGCTTTGCTGGTACTGCAAATGTTGCAAACATTTTAGTTCCTGATTCAAATGTTTTGGATTCAGCGGCAGGCAAGGCGCTGACACAGTCACTTGATACAGGTGATGGGAAAATAATCGTACACAGCTTTGAGCTTGGCGAGGATCCAGTTGCATCAATGAGCGGTATTGTTGATTACTTATCAATTTACTATAGAAATATACTTCCTGGTAAATTTTCAGCCCAAAGGAATTATAATTACTATCCAAATCAGATTTCTTCCATAAACAGACTTCCGTCAATTGAAAAGGGACAGCTTATGACCCTCTTCGGTATATTAGCAGCTTATATCGTTGTTGTCGGACCTATATGTTATTTGGTTCTTAAGAAAATGGATAAGAGAGAAAAAGGCTGGGCTGTTATTCCGGGAATTGCGGTTATATTCACAGGCGTTATTTTTGCAATAAGTGCCAACAGCTATCAAAAGGATGCTTTATTGAATTTTATGAGTTTTACGGATTTCAACTCAAAGAGTCCTGAAACTAATGTGTCAGTAGGTTTAAGAACTCCTGATAAGGGAAATATCACACTTTTAATTAATGACAACTTATTTCTTAATGATAATTCTGACTATTATTATGATAATTATTCAACTGCAAGTACTGATACTGATAAGTGCTTATATTCAGTAAAAACGGATGATTCATCAACATCAGTTACATATTATGATCAGTCATCATGGCAATCAAATGCACTTAATACAACAATTGCATGCGATGCGATGGATAAAATTGACGGAAACTTTACAGTGGAAGGCTCAAATATTGTTGGAAAAATTACAAATAATATGGACTTCGACCTTATAGATGTTGTTGTTGGTTTTGGAGGACAGTACCAGAAGGTTGGATATATTGCAGCAGGAGATACACTTGATGTAAGTGTTCCTCTTTCTGCAGAAGAATATCAGAAATGGATAGACGACGGTTATAATATGGTGCGTCAGATGTTTTATGGGCTTGACGAGGATGAATATCAGGACAGTATGGTATTCAGAAAGGGCGTATCTGCAACAGAGGCATATAAAATTGAGCAACGCTATAATCTTTTTAATTCGATGGCATATCAAAACAGCTATGATTTAAGAGAAACAGGACTTGATGTTTCGGTTGTTGCATTCAGTGAAAAGAGCCTTATTGAAGGTGATAAGAAGGTTAATGGAAGCACTGTTAATGAAAATTGGGAAAACATGTATATAAAGAGTTTCAAGACAGACCTTTCTAAGTCAAGCGGATATAATATTCCTGAAGGCTATGTATTTGCTGACCAGATTTATCTTGACGATCAAAGTGAACAGTCATCTTGGGATATCAACTACTACCAACTCTATACAATGTCCGCACAAAATGTTACATGCGAGTATAATCTTAAAAACTGCGGAAAAGTTACTTCAATAGATGTAAACTGGGAAAACTATGATGCATTCAAAGGTGATCCTATGGTTTACAATAATAATACAAACAGTTATGAATCGCTTACAACTGCCGACCTAAAAGGAAATGCCTCCGCTTATATATCGGCTGACGGAGTATTCAAGCTTCATGCTGATGTATATTCGGATACTTATATTACACTTCCGAAAGTAAGTTTGAAAGGAGGCAATAAATAATGCCGGAGATACTTGAACTTCATAAAAATTATGGAAAATTTACAGCTCTTGATTCGTTGTCAATGAATATAACCGAAAACTCAATATTTGGTTTTGTTGGACCAAACGGTGCCGGTAAAACGACAACAATGAAGATAATGGCAGGACTGCTTACAGCCGACTCCGGAAGTATTTATATAAACGGTGAGGATATTTTGAAAAACCCTAAAAGAATTAGGGATAAAATCGGATATATGCCTGACTTTTTCGGTGTGTATGATGACCTCAAGGTAAGCGAGTATATGGACTTTTATGCAGGAACATATTATATTCCCTATGCCGAAAGAGGAGCACTTATTGATAACCTTCTTGAAATAGTAGATTTATCAGATAAAAAAGATACCTATGTTGATTCACTATCAAGAGGTATGAAACAGAGATTGTGTCTTGCCAGAAGTCTTGTTCATGACCCGGATTTAATAATACTTGACGAGCCTGCTTCAGGACTTGACCCAAGAGCAAGAGTGGAAATGAAGGAAGTGCTTAAACAGCTTAGAGAAATGGGCAAAACTATTATTGTTAGCTCACACATTCTTCCTGAACTTGCTGAAATGTGCTCGGAAATCGGTATTATGGATAAGGGCAAACTTGTGACTCAGGGAACAGTTAGTGAAATAATGAATAAGCTTCATAGAAAGAGAGTTGTAAAAGTTAAGCTTAATTCAGGTAAAGATATGCTTATCAAGCTTTTAAAAGAACAGTCTTGCATAAAGGAAATAACAGAAAGCGTGGATAATGTGGAATTTGTGTTTGAAGGCCAAGACAGTGACCTTACAAATATACTCCGCAGCATAGTTATGAATGGTATCCCTGTTTATTCCTTCAGTGAGAATGAGGGTAATCTTGAAGAAATCTTTATGACTGTAACTGGAGGTGAAAAAAATGATTAATCCTGTACTTCGCCGTGAGGCGAAAACATCTTTGAGAAACTGGAAAATATTTTATGCAGTTGCAGGATATATATTTGTAGTAACTGCTGTTGCCGCAATTGCCATATGGCAGCTTATGTATAACTCATATAATGCCAGCTTTGATCCGTCAGAAATGGTAAATGTTTATATAGGTCTTACTATACTTCAGTTGGCACTTGCTTTACTTATAACACCGTCATTTACGGCAAGCAGTATAAGTGGTGAAAGAGAGAGGCAGACTCTTGATTTGCTCCTTGTAACAAAAATGTCTCCTTTTTCTATAATAACCGGAAAATTTATTTCAGGACTTTCAATCATTGTGCTTATGATATTTGCCACAACACCGATTTTTGCATTAATAATGTATTTTGGCGGAACAAGCGGAGTATACATACTTGCTGTTACGGCATACATGCTCCTTATATGCGGTGCTTTCGGAGCAATTTCAATGTTCTTTTCAACTGTATTTAAGAAAACAGTGATTTCAATGGTATTCACATATATTGTTATAGGTGTACTTGTTGGCGTAACTATAGTAGTTTATGCAATTGCTTGTTCAGTATATGGCAGTTACTATCAAGCTGCTCTTCCTGTTACTATCAGGGTTATTCTTTTGGCACTGAATCCTGCTGTTGGACTGATAAGCATCATTTGTCAGCAGACCGGAAATACTTTAATGGCTCAGATTCTTGACTATAACAATAACTGGGGACAGACATATCAGCCAATAACTATTTCTACACCAATGTGGATAATCAATGCAGTTGCACTTGTAATAATAATTGCATTGTTTTTGTTTCTGGCGGCACTTAGACTTAGAAAAATTTCAAAAAAAGGATGATTTGTATGAAGGAACTGAAGAAACTTCTCAAACCTCTGAAAAATAAAATAGTAATAAATAATTTAATTATTAGGCTTATGCAGACATTGGCAGTAGGTATTGCAATTGATTTTGTAATACTTGTTGTATCAAAATTTGCGCATATACCCAATAGGAATTTGATTTGTATTGCAATAATAGCCGTTTCAGTTGCAGTTGGATTTATACTTGCGTTGGTTAAGTACAAAGTAACTGATTACAATGCAGCGGAGGAAGGTGATAAGCTAGGGTGCAATGAAAGGCTTATTACTGCCTACGGCATACTAAAAAAGGGCGAAGTTAATACTCCGATGGAGGAACTTGTAATAAAAGATGCGGTTGAAACTGTTAAAAAGGCAAAGCTCACCGATAGCTATAAAATTACATTTCCTAAGCGCCTAGCTGTTATTTTGTGTATAACACTTGCGGCTTCGTGCCTTACAGGTTTTGCACCGGATGCTGGTGTATATGTACCGACTGCTGTAACTGAAAACGCTTTAAAAGAAACGGAAGAAATAAAGAAAAGCGTAAATAAAGATGAGCAGTTAGCGGATTCCTTCAAAGAGCAGTATGACGAGATACTTAAAAACCTTAATAAGGAGCTTAAAAAGGCAAAAGATGCAAAGGAAGCTAAAAAGCTTATTAATGATGCACAGAAAGAATTAAAAAAGCTTGAAAATAAAAGCGAACAGGATAAAAACAATATAAAGAATGCACTTTCTGATTATGCGGCAGGAAAAGATATTTCATCGGCCATGGATCTTAATGACAGTGAAGCTCTTTCAAAAGCAATGGCACAGCTCGCTGATGAGTTAAAAAATATGACAGATGAGGAGCTTGCCGAACTGGCAAAACAGCTGTCAGAGCTTTCTGATGAATTAACTGATGAAGAACTGCAAAAGCTTCTTGATGAGGCTGCTGAAGCGGCAGAAAATGGTGATACAAGTAAGCTTTCAGAGGCATTATCAAAGGCTGCATCATCTTCAATAAGCAAAAGTTCGGCTGCATCTTCGGCTGCTAACAGAACATCTGCTTCACTTGCTAAGGCATCTGATGGAACAGGAAAAACAGCAACCAGTACACCCAATAACAGTGGGGATTCAACATCACAGGGCAATGGCTCTCAGAGCGGCAGTTCAGACGGTGATGGTTCAGGCGACGGTGATGGAAGCGGTCAAGGTTCAGGTCAGGGAAGCGGACAGGGCTCAGGTCAAGGTTCAGGTTCAGGCTCAGGGAACGGCAGTGGAAGTGGCTCAGGAAACGGAAGTGGCTCAGGCGGTGACGGCAGAGGATTTGGGCACACAGAACCAGAAAAGGTATATACAATGACAGCTTCGGGACTTAACGGAGAAGATGAACAGCTTCAGTCACAGCAAACAGACAACGGTGAAGTAACATATTCCGAAACTCAGTCGGATGGTGTTAATGGCCAAAGTGTTCCTTACAACTCGGTTGTTGGTGATTATAAACAACATGCTCTTAAGGAAACAGAAAGCGGAAGCATACCTTATGGTATGAAAGAGATAATAGCGGAGTATTTCTCCGGACTTGAAAAATAAACTTAGGAGATTATCATGGGATTTTTCAATACATTGGGGCTTATCGCACTAATAGGTGTTCCGACAATATTAATACTCCACATGCTTAAAAGAAAACAGCGTGATGTACGCATACCAAGTATTTTTCTTTGGGATAAAGCGGCAGATACGAGTGTGCAGAGTAAGCCATGGCAGAAATTGAAAAAGAGCTTGCCTCTTATACTTCAGATCGTTGCGGCTGCGGCAGTCGGTTTGGCTGCCGCAAGACCTTATATAACCGCATTTGGTACTGCATATAACTATATAATAGTTGTTGACGCTTCAAGCAGCATGTCTACAAATGATATGGACAAAACTAGATTTGAAAATGCTAAAGAAAGAGCCGATAAATTAATCGGTTCTGCCTCAGCATTGAGCAGTATAACGGTTGTGGCTGCTTGTAATAATCCGTATGTGGTCTATGGCCCGGAGTCTAACAAAACTGAAGCACAGACTGCTCTTTCTTCAATTAAGCAAACATACGGCGGTATTGACAATGAAACGCTGGAAGGAATTATTGCATCCGAAGCAGCTAAAACTGAAGCGGGAGTTTACGTTTTTACCGATAATGATAAGGATTTTGCCGATATTGATGCAAATGTTTTTTATTCAGGCAAGGATACATCGAATTGTGCTGTAACTCTTGCATCAGCATCAGATGGAAATGTTCTGGTCAATGTTAAAAACTACGGGAATGCGGATGCAGAAAAAACTGTAACTGTATATGCTGATAACCTTGCAGCGGCATTAAGTGAAATAACTATTCCGGCAGGACAGGAGAAAAGCCTTGTCTTTGAAAATGTATATAAAGACAGTGCAGAAATTACTGTAAGCTTATCACCTGAGGATATTCTTTCGGCTGATGATACATATTATCTGTCTGTTAATAAGGCTTTAACATCTAAAATCCTTCTTGTTTCAGATGGCAATACATTTTTAGAGAATGCAATTAAGCTTACAGAAGGTACTGAACTGTATAAGATGTCATCCGACACTATGGCTACAACAACTCTTACAGGATATGATCTTTATATATTTGATGGTGTTCTTCCAGAGGAAATGCCGACAGACGGTGGCATATTTGTTCTTAATCCGCCGACAGGTAATTCGTTTATTAGCACAGGAGAAAGCGTAGAGCTTAACACATATGCAAAAGGAGATACAGAGCTTTCTTCTGATGGGAATATAGAATTTATAGTATCAAAGGCGAAGACGGTGACGCGGCCTTCATGGGCTGTTACCGAATGCGCAGCAAATTCAACCCCGCTTATAATTAGAGGAGAAAACAACGGACAGAAGGTATGTGTGTTTACATTTGATTTGCATGATTCAGACCTTCCTCTTTTAAAGGACTTTCCGGTTATGATATATAATTTAACCGATTATTTCCTACCCGGAAGAACAGGTGAAAGTGCAGCAGCATTTTGCGGTGAAAAGCTTAATACTGCAGTTAATGCATCTGCTGAAAAAATAACTGTAACCAATCCTGAAGGAAATGAAAGAACAGTTGCTCCTCCTTTTCCTGCAGCAGATTACAGTGAAACTGACGAACCCGGTTTTTATACGGTTTCAGTCTATGACAGTGAGGGCAATATCAATGAAACTTCTCTTGCAGTTAATGATAAAACTGATGGAGAAAGCGAATTATCAGCTCTTTTCGGACAGGATAAGGAAGGAAGCATGGGAACAGCTTCAAAAGGTGGGGCTGCAATAATGGACTTATTAATTATAATTGCAGTCGTTGCACTGCTAATGGAATGGTGGGTGAAATATCATGGCATTAAACGCTGATAATGCATATCTTTTGATACTTATACCCGTCATAATAATTGTGTCAATACTGATGATAAAAAAGAAAATTGTCAAAAGTGACAGATATGTAAGGGTAAGCACTTTTATAAGAACCCTTACTATAATAGCGCTCATTTTATCTATGAGCGGAATGACTGTTGTGGATAAGGCAAAGGATGATACTACAATTTTTGTTACTGATATTTCAGACAGTACAAAAACTACAACCCAAAAAGTTGCTTCATTTATTGACGACGCACAGTCAAATAAGAAAACCGGAGATAAAACAGCGGTAACGGTATTCGGCTCTAGGGCTGTTACAATCGTTCCTCCAACATCGGAATATACTACTGTAAATCTTGATGCTCCTTCGGTTGGCAAAGAAAATACTAATATTGAGACTGCAATTAAGCTTGCCTCATCAGTTTATGAAGATAATACAAAAAAGCGACTTGTACTCATAACTGATGGTGCAGAAACAAAGGGTGATGTACTTTCACTCAGGAATATGCTTAAAAGTGAAAATATACAGACTCTTATTTACGACACAAGCAAAGCTGTTGGCAGCGAAGCTGGATTAAGAGAAATATCCCTTCCACAGTATGTCAATATAAATATGGAATATGATGTAAATGTAGTAATTGACTCCATCGGTTCACAAACGGCAGCGCTCAGACTTTACAGGGGTTCAACTCTAGTAGTTAATGAAACGATTAGCCTTAAAGACGGAGAAAACCGTTATGTATTTACTGATAAGGCAGAAAAGGGCGGCGGAATAACTTATCATGCGGAAATAACACCTGAAAAGGATACGTTTTATCAGAACAATTCTGTTTATGGCTATTGTTATGCCGAAAACCTGCCTTCAGTACTTGTTGTAGGCAGCGGTGAAAATGCTGAAAATATGAAGAAAATACTTGAGGCTGCACAGCTTAATGTAGTAGTATCTTCACCTTCAGAAGCGCCGATGAATTATGATTCGCTTATAGCTTACGATACAGTGGTATTAGCTGATACATCTTACAAGGATTTAAGTGAGGATTTCGTCAATTCACTTGAGAGCTATGTCAAGTATGCGGGCGGAGGACTTATTGTAACTGGCGGTGAAAATTCCTATGGACCCGGAGAATACACAGGTACGGTACTTGAAGATATTCTTCCTGTTGAAATGGATATTAAAAATCAGTCTGAAGATCCTGATCTTTCCATGATAATGGTAATAGACCATTCAGGTTCAATGGCTGACGGTTCACAGGGGATTTCTTGTATGGACTTGGCTAAGGAGGCTGCCTTCAGAGGAGTTCAAGCGCTTGAAGAGGATGATATGGTCGGAGTAATTGCGTTCGACTCACAGTCTCAATGGGTAGTTGAAATGACCAAGGTAGGCGGAAATATTGATTCCATAGGTGAATCAATAGGTACTATTCAGGCAGGGGGCGGAACAAGTATACTTCCTGCACTTCGAATGGCATGTACAAAACTTGCAGATACAGATACCAAGATTAAGCATATAATTCTTCTTACAGACGGTCAGGCAGAACAGACAGGTTATTCAAGTTTGTTGGACCAAGCAAGGGAAGATGGCATAACAATTTCAACAATAGCGGTCGGAGAGGGTGCAGATGCCAAGCTTCTTCAATATATAGCTGAGGAAGGCGGAGGCAGGTATTACTTTGCTAACCAGTATGCAAGTCTTCCTGAAATATTTGTTTATGAAACAACAATAGCAAGCAAGGACTACCTTAATAACGATGATTTTTATCCTACTGCTGCTGACAGTTCCGAGATAACCGAAAATATTGCTTCAGTACCTATGCTTCACGGCTATGTTTCCACAACAGCTAAGAGCAGAGCTGATGTGGTTTTGGAAAGTGATAAAGAAGAACCTGTTCTTGCAACTTGGCAGTACGGACTTGGCAGAACCGCGGCATGGACAAGCGATATCAGCGGACAATGGTCAAGTGATTGGCTTGCTTCAGATGAAGGTACACAGATTATTCGAAATCTTGTAAGCTATACAATGAGAAATGATGTTCTTTATGATGTTGACGTTAAAGGAGAGGCATCTGACGGAATGTCAACTGTTACGGCAAAAATACCCGTAAATTCAAAGACAAGCGGAGTTACAGCTTCAGTTTTGACTCAGGATGGCAGCGAATATAACATCAGCATGAGCGCTGTTGCACCTGGCCAATATACCGGAACAATACCAACGGATGTTGAAGGCGCTTATATTATTACGCTTACGGAGAGTCTTTCAGATGGAGAAGAGAATGTATATAATACAGGCTTCATAATCGGATATTCAAATGAATATGATACAAGGAACATGGACAATAACGGAGTGATTGATGAGCTTATTTCATATGACGGAATTAACCTTATTTCATCACCGGATGAAGTATACTCTTCGGAACTTCCGGATACTTATGCAAAGAGAGATATATCGGTTCCACTTATAATAACTGCATTAATATTGCTTTTAATTGATATATTGCTTAGACGCTTTCCTGAAGTTTCAGACAGAATTGCTGAATCATTGTATAAACTAAGAAAACTTGTTGTCAAGAAAAAAGATAACAAGAGTGCGCATTTGAGCAGTATGCAGAATCTATCGTCAAAAGAAGAAGTAAATGCAGAAAAAAGCAAAAAGGAAAAGAAAATAACAAAAGAGAGTAAGGAAATAAAATCATCTGCAAGTACACTTGTAAACATAAAAAGAAACAGAAAAAAATAACAAATTGGCGTGGTAATCAGCCACGTCAATTTGTTTATAGTATTTTTGTTATATTCATTAGAAACGATATGCCATATGTTGAAATTGTATAATAAAACATATGAATTTGCTTGTACTGAAATGTTGTTTGTGGTAATATTAACCATGATTACACTGTTATTCTAATAATTAGGCAAATTTGTATAAATTAATAGGGGTAGAAATTAATGAAAAATTTTTTTAAGAAAGTGAAGATGTTTTTATCTGCAGGACTTGTATTTATCTTAGTACTGTCAATGGCTGCATGTACAAGCAAAAAAGCAGAAGAAACGACTGCAGCTGAAAATGGGACCATTTATGAGGGTGTATGCATTGGTGGTGTAGATGTGGGCGGACTCACCAATGATGAAGCAGTTGAAAAAGTAACCAAAGAGCTTAAAATTCCCGAAAGTATTAAGCTTGCATTTAATGATAAGATTAGAGAAATACTTACATCTGAAATAGATGTGCAAGCTGATGTTGAGAGTGCTGTAAAAAATGCACTTGATGTAGGCAGAACAGGAACAGAAGATGAACAGAAACAAGAAATTCAGTCAGCATTGAGTGAGCCTGTTAATATTGCACTTGAATATAAGTGCAATGAAGAAAAGCTCAAAGGTATGCTTACTGCTTTAAAAGAAGAAACTGACCTTCTTGAGGGCGAAAATAAGTTTAATATGGACCTTGATAAGACAGAGGAGAAAATTGTTAGTTCATTTGAAGCAGGAAGTTTTGATGACATTACTCCTGTTTCAGCCGAGTTGGAAAATACAGAGGATGAAAAGACGCTTTTGGGTTCATACTCAACTGCATTTTCTGCAAGTGATGCAAATAGAAATGAAAATTTAAGGGTTGCATGTGAGAAAATAAATGGCACTGTACTTCAGCCGGGCGACATTTTTGATATGAATGAGCTTCTTGGTTCTCAGACTTCTGCTAATGGGTACAAGTATGCAGGTGTAATTGAGAATGGTAAAATCATTTCTGCTATTGCCGGAGGAGTCTGTCAGGTAACAACAACAATATATAATGCTGCAATTTTTTCAGAGCTTAAAATTGTTGAGCGTCATTGTCATTCTCTAATGGTAGGATATGTACCTCTTGGCAGGGATGCTGCAGTTGCAGGCTCATATAAAAACCTTAGATTTCAAAATGATACAGACAGTCCTGTATATATTGAAGCGTATATTGATAATTATAAAGTTGTATGCAATATTTATGGTCATGAGGTACACGATGCGGGACATTCGGTTGATTTTGAAAAAGTATGGGTTGCAACAATCAAAAAACCCGCTGAAAAGGTAACTGTTGATACCAATATGTATGAAGACGAAAGAGTTGTAACTTACACAGGTAAAACCGGGGCAAAGGTTGATACATATAAGCTTGTTTATGAAAATGATAAGCTTGTTAGCCGTACTTGGTTCTCTTCATCCACTTATTCTTCAACTGCTGACGAAGTAACTATAGGCAGCAAAAAGAGGGAGCCTGTTAAAGAGGAGTCACCTGTAATCGGAGGAGAAACAGAACCGACAACTCCTATAGAACCGACAACTCCTACAGAGCCGACAACACCTACAGAGCCGACAACACCTACAGACACTACAATACCTACAACTCCGACTGAGCCTACGACACCGGCAGATTCGGCTGTATCGGGTACAACAACGCAGACGGAAAATAATGAAGAAAATTCAGGGAATGATTTATCTGCAATTGGTGCAGAATCAGTTTCGGATAATGATAAATTGTAATATAAATCGGAGTATAATATATGAATACAGAACTTCAGACGGGAAAGGTTCCGGTAGAAATACTTAATAGGATTGTGCTTGAACCGATAAACAACAACAAATTTAAAAGAAAAGATATAATTGTACGACCAACTACTGGTGAGGATTGTTCTGCGGTTGATTTAGAGGGAGAAATATGCGTTCTTTCAACTGATCCGATAACGGCTTCAGGTTCAAATGCAGGCTACCTAGTAGTTCATATTAACTGCAATGATGCTGCTTCAGCTGGAGCAGAGCCCATTGGGATGCTGCTGACAGCTCTTTTACCTGAGCATAGTACTGAGGGAGATTTGCGTGATATAATTAATGGTGCATATAGTGCTGCCAGTGAACTTGGAATAGAGATACTTGGCGGGCATACAGAAATCACTTCTGCTGTGAATAGACCGGTTGTGAGTGGGACTGTTGTTGCGAAAACACGGAACAGGCAGTTTATTTCCTCAGGCGGAGCTAAGGTCGGTCAGGATATAATAATGACAAAGTGGGCGGCTATAGAAGGCACATCAATAATTGCAAATGATTATTATAATAAATTTGCAAATAGTGTTTCATCAAAAATTTTAGATGAAGCAAAATCTCTTTCATCAATGATAAGCGTTGTAAAGGAAGGAATTATTGCAGCTGATTTTGGTGCAACGGCAATGCATGATGCAACGGAAGGCGGAATACTTGGTGCTGTATGGGAAGTTGCTGAATGTTCAGATGTTGGAGTTGAGATTTTTTCTGATGATATCCCAGTATTGGAATGTACAAAGATACTTTCAAAAATTGCAGGTGTTGATTATCTTAGACTTATTTCAAGCGGTACAATGATAATTACTTCGTTTGACGGACAAAATTTAGTAAAAAGATTAAAAGAAAATGGCATTAATTCATCCGTTATCGGAAAAATAACCGAAGGCGGAAAATTCATAACATATAGCGGACATAGAATAGAACTCCTACCGCAGGAGAAAGATGAAATTTATAGTGTTTTTGTTAAAGATTAAATATAATTCCCTTGCTTTTTGCTTGTTTAGTTCAAATAGCAGGGGTTTTTATTTTGCAAATTTTTTATAGATTACTATTCTGTTCTATGAAATAAGTACCTGAATAATTTGAAATTATGACGTTTTAAAGTTAATGTAATTATTTTACTTTTTTTATAATAATTGTATTTATCAATTAAAAACAATTTTTAATATAATTTTAAGATTGTTGTAATTGACTTTTGGTATAAATAAACATATGATTGTTGTATATTACAACAAATGTTGTAAGTCACAATTATTTATGTAAACAAAACATTTAAAGGAGGACAGAAATGGAACAAATAGGCATTCTTTGTTCAGAACTTTTTTCAGAGTATAATGCAAATATAAAAAAAAGTATAGCTGAGACTGGCCTGTCATTAATTCAAGCTAAGGTATTGTTCCTAGCAAGAATATTTGAAGATAATAAATTGTCACAAAAAGATATGGCTAAAATTTGCAGAACAGATACACCTGCTATGTCAAGAACCATAGATAAGCTTGAAGAAAGCGGTTACATAGTTAGATCCAGGAAAAGCGAAGATTCTCGATGCGTCAGCATAGAATTGAGCGAAGAGGGTATTGAAAAGAGTAATCAGGTGCGCAGTAAGTTTAACGATGTAAATGGTAGCATGTTTTCCGAACTGTCGGACGATGACTTAAACGAGTTAAAGGCTTTATTAACAAAAATGGCAGGTCAAAATGAAATATTTAGAAAAATTCATAGTGACTTGCTTTCGGATATTTCATCCGATAATTGATTAATCATATTTAAGAAAGGATAGAAATCATGGAGGAAGAAAAAAATTTGATTGATTCCGGAAAGCCAAGAAAGTTTCCTAAATTAAATTTAGGAGGTATTGGAAGTAAGTTTTCAGGAATGTCCAAAAAGAAAAAAATTATAGGAATTATCGTAATAATACTCATTATCTTGATTATTATTAAGCTTGTTCCGAATAAAAATGACAATGCTGAAGGTTCTTCGGAATATTCTTATGCAACAGCCCAGAAAATGAACATAACAGAGTCTCTTTCGGGAAGCGGTACTCTTCAGCCTGCTGATCAGTATACGGTCACAACACTTCTTAAAGGGGATATTATTGGAGATACTTTTGAAGAGGGCGATTTAGTAAAAAAGGATCAGATTTTGTATCAGCTTGATTCTGCAGATGCACAGACATCTATTGAGAGAGCAGAAATTTCTGCTGCTTCAACACAGAGGAGCTATCAGACTGCACTTAAAAGTCTTGATGATCTTAATGTAAAAAGCAAGGTTGATGGAATAGTAGTTGATTTGGCAGTTAAGGTAGGCGACAATGTAACTGCAGGTCAGCAGGTTGCTACAGTCAGAGATGACTCAGAGATGACACTTGAACTTTCGTTCCCGGCTGATGAAGCTTCAAACTTCTATATTGGTCAGCCGGCAACAGTTACACTTTATGGTTCATTTGAAACACTTTCCGGTTATGTTTCTGAGGTAAGCGGAGCAACTCAGGTTATTACAGGCAACATAATGGTTAGAACTGTAAAAATTAGTGTTGACAACCCTGGTGCAATATCGGACAGTCAGCTTGCAACAGCTGAGGTTGGAACATCGGGTTCAACGTCAAGCGGAAAGTTTACATATAAGGAAAACAGAGCTATATATTCAGAAGTAAGCGGTGAGGTATCTAAAATAGTTAAAGATGAAGGCGCATCAGTTTCTAAGGGAACTACAATCATGGTCCTTGAGAGTGATAATGTAACTGATTCAGTTAAGTCTGCTTCAGACAGTGTTCGTGATTCACAGCTTTCTCTTGAAAGTCAGTATGAAGACCTTGATAACTATACAATTAAGTCACCTATAGATGGTACGGTAATAAGCAAATTAGTTAAAACAGGAGATACAATTGACTCAGCTGCAAAGCTTTGTATTATCTATGACCTCTCATACTTAAAGATATTAATGAATGTTGATGAACTTGATATCAGCAAAGTATCTGTTGGTCAGAAGGTTCAAATAACTGCGGATGCAGTTGAAGGTGAGACTTTTGAAGGAACGGTAACAAGTGTAAATCTTGCCGGCACAACAACAAACGGAGTTACTACTTATCCTGTTGAAGTTCAGATAGTAAACTTTGGGGACCTTCTTCCAGGTATGAATGTAGACACGGAAATAGTTGTGGAAGATGTTCAGGATGTTATAGGTGTGCCTGTGTCTGCTGTAGTAAGAGGAAATAAAGTTCTTGTTCAGACAGGCGGAACATCTGATGATCCTACTATTCCGGCAGGTTATGAATATGTTGATGTTGAAATTGGAATCAGCAGTGATGATTTCATTGAAATAAAGAGCGGAATTGATGATGGCGCTTCAATTGCATATACAATGCAGGGTGATTCGATGAGCTATGACGATGTCATGATGAGTGACGGCGGTGGAGAAGTTGCCGTGGAATCTGAGGATGGGCCTCCTCATGATGGTGGCGGAAATGGACCTAGGGGGTAATAGCCTATGAATAATCCATTAATTGAATTCAGAGATGTTTCAAAAGTATATAACATGGGCGATACAATTGTTCGTGCTGCTGACCACATTAGCTTTAAAATAGACAAAGGTGAATTTATTGCTATAGTAGGTCAGTCAGGTTCAGGTAAATCCACTTGTATGAATATAATAGGTTGTCTTGATGTTCCAAGTGACGGAGAGTATTATCTAGGCGGAAGAAATGTTGGGCAGATGAATAAAAATGAGCTTGCTGAAATCAGAAATGAAATGCTTGGATTTATATTTCAGCAATATAATCTTCTCCCTAAATTAAATCTTGTTGAGAATGTTGAAGTCCCACTTATGTACGCTGGTGTACCTAAGGCAAAAAGACGTGAGTTAGCAAAAGAGGTGCTTAGCAAGGTTGGCCTTTTAGATAAAGCAAAGCATCTTCCTAATCAGCTTTCAGGCGGCCAACAACAGCGTGTATCTATTGCCAGAGCATTGGTTGGAAAACCTTCAGTTATTCTTGCCGATGAGCCTACAGGTGCTTTGGACTCTAAAACTGGACGTGAAGTTTTGAGTATCCTCAGGGAGCTTCATAAAAATGGAAATACAGTCGTGCTTATAACACATGATAATTCCATTGCAGCAACTGCCCAGAGAATAATAAGGCTTGAAGACGGTCAGGTAGTATATGATGGCTCAGTTGATAATTCAAATGCCTTTGTACATTCCAACTTAGAAATAAATAATAGTGACGGTGCGAAGGAAGGGGGAGGAGAATGAATTTTACAGAATCCTTCTCGTTAGCAATTAAAAACATAGTAGCAAGCAAAACTCGATCTATACTTACTATGCTAGGCATTATCATTGGCGTTGCGGCAGTTATTTTGATAACGGGCCTTGGTAACGGAATGAATAACTATATGCAGCAAACGTTCGAAAGTATGGGTACAAACAGCCTTACAGTCAATGTAATGGGACGTGGATCAAAGAAAATGTCAGTTGATGGCATGCAGAAGATTGTTGATGATAACAGTGATGTTTTTGAATATATGTCACCTACAACAACTGCAAGCGGCAGCATTAAGGTTGGAACTGACAGTTTGGATTCTACTACTCCTACGGGTGTAAATGAGCAGTATTTTAAAATCAAGGACTTGACTGTTGATAAGGGCCGAGGACTTGAGTACATAGACATGGTTAAACGTACACATATATGTGTAGTTGGTACGTACGTTAATAAAGAATACTTTGCAGGCAATGCACTTGGTGATTATATTAAAATAAACGGTACTAAATACATAGTTGTAGGTATTCTTGAAGAGAAGGGTGACAGCACAGAATATTCGGATGACAATATTATATATGTTCCGTATACGACTGTATCACGGCTTAACAATAACGATATTATAGGAGAGTATACTGTAACCTTTAAGGATACAGATAATGCTGCTGCGGCCAAGACTTTGTTGGAAGATGAACTTACCAAGTATTTTAATGACAGTGATGCCTTTTATATTATGAGTCTTTCAGAATTACTTGACCAAATGACAACAATGACTAATGTTATGATTACTATACTTACTATTATTGCCGGGATATCACTTCTTGTAGGCGGTATAGGAATTATGAATATTATGCTTGTATCTGTAACAGAGAGAACAAGAGAAATAGGCATAAGAAAAGCACTTGGAGCAAAGGAACACTATATAATGAGTCAGTTCGTAATCGAGGCTGCAGTGACAAGTGCATTAGGAGGCGTAATCGGTATATTGTTCGGATACATTTTATGTGCAATAGCAACGCCGATAGTAACGAGTTTAGCAGAGGAAAGTATTACAGTTATACCTTCGATTTTATCAGTTATGTCGTCCTTCGGAATTTCGGCAGGTATAGGTGTGTTCTTTGGATATATGCCTGCTAAAAAAGCAGCAAGACTTAATCCTATTGATGCTTTACGTTATGACTAAAATTTATATTTACTATAATAATACGGCATTAAATTTTTACAAAACCAAGGAGGTTAAAAATGAATAAGATTGCAAGTAAAATTGCGGCATTAGGTCTTATTGTGCTGATGCTCTTCTCGTCGCTTACAATGCCTGTTTTTGCAGCCGATAATGCTACAGCATTAGAAACAGTGAAGGCACTTGGCATAATAGGCGGTGACGGAAGTGGAAATCTTAATCTTTCATCTAATGTCACGAGGGCAGAATTTGTTAAGATGATGATTACAGCTTCAACATATAAGGATGAAATAGGCTCTGAAACAGTAAGTTCGCTTTACAAAGATGTTAAAAAAGATAATTGGGCAGTAGAGTATATAAGAATAGCTGTTGAAAACGGCTGGTTTGTCGGATACTCAGATGGAACATTCCGTCCCAACAATAATATAAAGTATGAAGAAGCTGCAACAGCAGTACTTAAGCTTTTAGGATATGATCCTTCTACACTTGCCGGAACATTCCCTTCAGCTCAGGTTTCAAAATTTGAAGCGCTTGGACTGGCAGATAACCTTAGTCTTAAAAAAGGGCAGACGCTTACAAGAAACGATTGTGTAAATATTTTTTATAATCTTATGAGCACAAAAACATCAAGTAGTACAGTTTATGCAACTACACTTGGTTATTCTGTAACAAGTTCAGGCGAAATTAGTTATTCTTCACTCATTTCAAATGATCTTAAGGGACCTTATGTATTTGATTCAGGTAATTTGTTTGCAAACATTCCATTTAGTGCAGCTGATGCAGCAATTTACAGAAACGGTGCTGCAACTACTTTGGCTTCGGCTAAGGTTTATGATGTTTACTATTATAACTCTGCTCTTAAGACAGTTTGGTTATATGCAAACAGCGTAACTGGAACATATACAGCAGCTTTACCTTCAACTGCTAATCCAACCAGTGCTACAGTTGCAGGCAACACATATTCTCTTGAGAGTTCAGCTTCATATAAGCTTTCTGACATTGGTACTTATACTATCGGTGATACCGTTACATTGCTTCTTGGCAAAGACGGTTCAGCAGTTGATGTAATTTCGACAAGCGATTTCAGCGGAAGCTATGTTGGTGTTATTACAAAAATCGGTTCAGATTCTTATTTAAATGAATCTGGTGCTAAGATAATTGATAGCATAGTATATGTTACATGTACAGATGGTGTTTCAAGAACTTATTCAACTGACACTGATGATTTTAAAGTTGGTCAGATAGTGAATATAACATTTGATGGTCAGAAGAACAGTGTTACAAGAGCAACAGCAAGGAATATTTCCGGCACATTTAATTCTGACGGTACTAAGTTTGGAACATATACGGTTGCTGCCGGCTGCAATATCATCAATGTTAGCCAAGATAATACCGCTTCTTCAACATATGCTGCACAGCTTGCAGGTAAGGAGATTTCAAGCAGTAACGTTAAGTATTATGTTACAAACGGAAAGAATGAGATTACAGACCTTATTCTTTATGATGCAACAAGTGGCGGTAAGCAGTTTGGTATCATTGTTAGTACAGCTGTGGAAACAACAGGATATGACAGTGATGGCGAGGCTATCGAAAGCATAACATATAATTATATAATTAATGGTGTTGCAGGTTCAGCTACATTTAGCGGTGATGATCTCGGAGAATCTACAGGTCCTGCATACTTCCAGTTTAATAATAATAAGCTTATTTATATTGGAAGAATTTCAGGAACATCATTGACAAATATTAATTATGGCACAGCAACAGGTGCAACAAAGAAATACACAGTCAGTGATAGTGTCCAGTGTTATGTTAAGACAGCTCCAAAGACATATGAGCAGACTAACCTTACTACAGCTATGAATACATCAAAATATACTGTAACTGGTTATACGTACGGCAATGAGGTGGTTGTCATAGTTCTTACTGCAAAGTAAGATAATAAATATAAAGCGGCAGCCTAGGCTGCCGCTTTTAATTTTAATTTGAGGATGGGATATTTATGAAGCTTGATTTAAAAAGTACTGTAATTGGAATATTAATAGGAAGTATAGGATTAACAACTGCTTACGGCTCAGAAAAATTAAAAAATATATCAGTTTCGTACAACATCAAAAATGTAAATATACAGGATAAGGATGTTGCTTTTTCTGAAGGGAATGAGCCGTTCAATTATAACGGTGTAACCTATGCGCCAATCAGAGTAATTGCTGAGGCTCTTGGAAGTGAAATATATTATAATCAGAATGACAGCTCCGTTAGCATTTACAGTACGGATAGTGCAAAGGTTAGAATGTTGGAAGATGCTATGAAGAATCTTGGAACAGTTTCACCGGAAAAAGCAATTGAAGTTTGGTCAAAGGGATTAACGGACAGGAGTGCTGCTTTGCAATACAGTGTTATGACTGAATCGCTTAAGGAAATTTATTTGAAAAGTTTGAATGATAATGGCTATGATTTTTGGGTTACAGGCGTTTCAAGCCCATGGGTTAAAGATTATGAAATTACAAATAAAACTGAGTTAAGTGATAGTTCATATAAATATGAAATTAAATATAACACTGAAACTTCTGATGGAAGCTATAATTTCTCTGTTTCATTAACTTTGGTGAAAGACGGAGATTACTGGAAGATATCTGACGTAAATGGAGATAAGGACTCCGAAGCTTATACAGGATTTATCAAATAATTAAAAATGCGGTATTCAGAAATTTTTGTTTCTGAATACCGCATTTGTTTATACAATACAGATTAGTTACGATTTAGAATTTTGTAATTTTTGAATTAATTATTGCTTCTTTAATTGCCGCTGAAAGTGCATATGCCGCAGCTGTGCCTGCTGCATTTATGTCTGCTTTAACCTCCCCACAGCTTATTGCGTAAATACTGTCCCCATCTGCCATAGTTCCAACGGGGTTAATAGTTCGGGCAAAACCGCATCTAGCCATTGATGCTATTTTGTTCATTTGTGCACATGTAAAATCTCCGTTTGTAATGATACAGGCTATTGTTGTATTGCTGTGGAAAAGGTCTGTATCGGTTTGAATTTTGTACATTAACTCGTCACTGTCACCAAATGAACCATCATCGTTTCTCGTACCGGCTATTTTTTCACCTGTTTCAAAATCATAAATATCACCTAATGCGTTCAGAGCAACAATAGCACCAATTTTTAAATCTCCTGCCTGAACCGCATATATTCCCAAGCCACTTTTATCGGAGTGTTCAATTCCTCGTATTTTTCCTACAGTAGCACCTGTTCCAGCACCAACACTTCCCGAAATCGGTTTGTTTAATATTGCATTTTCACACGCATCTTTTCCCATTTGAGCATCAGGGCGAATATCAGACTTTCCAATGGCAAGATCAAACAGACAGCTCTGAACAACAAGAGGGACAATCGCGTATTTAGTATCATAACCAATGCCTAGTTTTTCGAGCCACTGCATAACTCCGTCAGAAGCTGCAAGACCAAAAGCAGAACCTCCAGAGAGTACAACTGCATTAATTGCATTGTCTGCCGTTATGGGACTAAGCAGAGGCGTTTCTCGAGAGGCGGGACCTCCGCCGCTTATATCAACACCTGCCATACCGCCTTTTTCGCACAGTATGACTGTGACACCGGTCATAGCTTTATAGTTTTGAGCATTTCCTATTTTAAAATTTTCTATTTCTGAAATATTAATTCTTCTGATAGAGTGGGTGGAATTTGAGATTTTTATGATAATCACCTCCGGTTTTATTTCTGCAGAAATCCCCGCCTGATAGATATCAGACGGGGAACAAAATTATTTTACAACAATATTTACAATTTTGCCGGGAACAAAAATTTCCTTAACTATTGTTTTTCCTTCGAGTCTGCTTCTGAGTGCCTCTTTAGCAGCTGCGATTACATTCTCTTTGCTTTCATCTTTAGATACAAAGATGTTCTCTCTAACTTTTCCGTTTATCTGAACAGCCACAGAAATAGTATTTACAACAAGCTTGCTTTCATCACATACAGGCCATTTTGCGGCAAATACGCTCGTTTCATATCCAAGACCATGCCACATTTCCTCAGCAATGTGAGGAGTGAAGGGTGCAAGAAGAATAATAAGAGTTTCAATTGAATCTCTGTCAATGCCATTGTTCTTCTTAGCCTCATCAATCATGTTGTTTGTAAATTCCATGAAGCCGCTGACAACAGTGTTCATCGTAAGGGCATTAAGTCGTGCATCAATTTCCTTGATAAGTTTGTTCTTAATGAATTCGCTTTTTGCTGTAGGGGCTGCCGGCTTGTCCTTATATTCATCATAGAACTTCCACACTCTATTGAGATAACGGAATACACCGTCAATACCTCTGTCGTCCCATTCAGAATCTGCTTCGGGAGGACCTACGAAAAGCTCATACATACGAAGGGAGTCGCAGCCGTATTTTGCAACAAGTTCATCTGGTGAAACTACATTGCCTTTTGATTTGCTCATCTTAGCACCGTCTTTGTTAATCATACCCTGATTAAAAAGTCTGTGGAAAGGCTCTGCAAAATCAACTACTCCGATATCATAGAGGAACTTTGTATAAAATCTTGCATAGAGCAAATGAAGAACCGCATGCTCGATACCGCCCACATACAGGTCTACTGGTGCATATTTTTCGAGGTTTTCTTTGCTTGCAAGTTCTTTGTCATTGTGTGGATCTGTGTAACGAAGAAAATACCAGCTTGAACCTGCCCACTGTGGCATTGTATTTGTCTCACGCTTTGCAGGAGCACCACAGACAGGACAAGGTACATTTACCCATTCATCAATTGCAGAAAGGGGTGATTCACCTGTATCTGTCGGCTGATAGCTTTCAACTTCGGGAAGAAGTAAAGGAAGCTGATCTTCAGGTACGGGAACAGCACCGCAGTGAGGGCAGTGAACTATGGGAATAGGTTCGCCCCAATATCTCTGTCTTGAGAATACCCAGTCACGAAGCTTGTAGTTAACCGTCTTGTTACCGATACCCATCTTTTCGAGCATTTCAGGAGCTTTTTTCTTAGCCTCAAATGCAGTCATGCCGTCAAAAATGGGAGAGTTAACAATTACACCGTCTCCTGTATATGCTTCTTCAAGTTCTTTCTCTTCGCTGCCTTCAGGTCTGATAACCTCAATGATAGGAAGAGAAAATTTCTTTGCAAAATCAAAGTCACGCTGGTCATGTGCAGGTACACACATGATAGCACCTGTACCATAGTCAGCAAGCACATAATCTGAAACCCAGATAGGAATTTCCTTATTGTTAAGAGGATTAATTGCATAGCTTCCTGTGAACACACCTGTTTTTTCTTTGTCAGCCATACGGTCAACAGATGATTTAGTAGATGCTGCATAGCAATAAGCTTCAATAGCTTCTTTATTATCAGCAGTTGTTATATCCTTTACATATTTATGTTCAGGTGAGATTACCATGAATGTTGCACCGTAAAGAGTATCCGGTCGTGTAGTGTAAACAATGAGCTCTTTTTGAGAACCGGCAACCTTGAAAGCAACTTCTGCACCATAGCTTCTGCCAATCCAGTCTGTCTGCATTTTCTTAACCTTTTCAGGCCAGTCAAGCTCCTGTATGTCATCAAGAAGTCTGTCTGCATATGCTGTGATTTTAAGCATCCACTGACGAAGGTTTCTCTTTGTTACCTGTGAGCCGCAACGTTCGCATACACCGTTTGTTGCTTCTTCATTTGCAAGAACACACTTACAGCTAGGGCACCAGTTAAGTGGCATTTCTTTCTCATATGCAAGTCCTTTTTTAAACATCTGAACAAAAATCCATTGTGTCCATTTGTAGAAAGAAGGATCAGTTGTGTTAACTTCCTTATCCCAGTCGTAAATGGCACTGATTTCATGGAGCTGACGTTTTACATTTGCAATGTTTTCTGCTGTTGAAATAGCAGGGTGGACATTGTTTTTAATTGCAAAGTTTTCTGCGGGAAGACCAAAAGCATCCCAACCCATGGGGTGGAGGACATAATATCCATTTAAAACTTTATATCGACTTATAACGTCACTTAGAACGTATCCTCTCCAGTGACCAACATGTAGGCCTGTTCCTGAAGGGTACGGAAACATGTCAAGACAATAGTAATTCGGCTTGCCGCTTGCTTCAACGTTGATTGGATTTTTATCCCATTCGGCACGCCATTTTTTTTCAATTTCACGAAATTCATAACGTGAACTCATCTGTTAAAACCTCCTAATAAAAATTATGCTTTAAAAAAGCAAAGCAATGCATAAAAAAAGCCCTCATCTCATTAGAGACGAAGACATCTTCGCGTTACCACTCTAGTTTACCGCATATTACATCGGTACACCTCTATTGCCTTTAACGCAGTGCATACGCCAGTGCCTACTGATATGTTCAGCACGGAACTCAAAGGCGAGTTCAGTAAAAGTGCATTGCCTGCTCACACCGACCGCAGACTCTCTTAAAGTGCTTTTTTACTTACTATTCCTTATCACAGTATTTTTCAATATAAGTTATAGATTACCATATTGTAAAAAGAAATTCAAGGGTTTTAATGCAGGTTTTTGCAATCAATTGGGTATTTTATAGGTTATTGCAAAAAGAATGCAACCTGAGCTGCATTCCTTTTTCTATAATAATTTATTCCCCATTATTAAGCGTTTTAATACATAAATATTTCTTAATAAAAAATTTCATCATCTGCACGTCTTATGCCATACATTTCTTCAAGTTCAGTCTTGTGATAGATGAAACCTTCATCATCAAAGTATTTTGCTCCAACTGGACAGAGTTTTACGCATTTACAGCACTTCATGCAAACACCAGTAATTTCGGCAGGATTTTCCGGATTGATTGAACCAAGAGGACAGTTTGCAGCACAAAATCCGCAGTTAATACAGCTGTCATTTGTTTTTGGCTTAACTTTACGAATGTCAATGCCGTTTCCGTTTCTGTCTCTGGGTGTGTAATAAGGTCTGATTGGCGTTTCACCTTTTACTTCAACAGGACCTTCATTTATGTTTCCACTTGTAATCTTTTCGGCGATTTTTGCAACAAATTCAGCAGCAACAGCCATATCATCAGCATCGGGTCTGCCCTGACCGAGTACTTTTGAGAAAGAATGCTCACCAACAAAAGCACCGCCTGCTATTGTGTGGAATCCGCCCGATTCCATAATGTTTCTAAGTTCAATAAGAGCATCATCAAAATTCCTGTTGCCAAAAAGTACTACTGGTACACCATAAGCACCGTTTCCGGCAACTGTTTCAAGATATTTAAGAAGAAGGTTGGGAACACGACCTGCAATAACAGGTGTACCAAGTACAACTATGTCATCCTTCTCGTATTCTTTTACTGTTTTTCTTACACCAGGAAATGTAAAGTTATATGATTCATAATCACAGCCAAGTTTTTTTGCTAGCTCCGAAGCAATATATGTAACTATTTTTTCGGTTGTACCTGTACCGCTGAAATACATTCCGTATACTTTCTTTGCCATTTGTGTCACCTCATAATAATATTGTTAATTATCCTACAAAGTGATTATACATCAAATTCACTTTCCATGCAATAATCAACGGAAATATTGGTTCAACAAATTGTTATATATTCATTTTATTGTTGAATATGATTTAAAATTAATGTAAAATTCAATTGATAAAATTAATCTTTTTAGGAGGTTTTTAAGCATGGCTTACGTTAAACTTCAGTTTGAAGCATTAAAAGCGTTTTCCAATGAAGTATTCAATAAAATGGGTTATACAGTTGAAGAGGCCCAAATAATCACAGATGTGTTGCTTACAGCTGATTTATACGGCATAGAATCTCATGGTATGCAAAGAATGGTACGTTATTACAAAAGTATTAAGAACGGCCGACTTGTTATGGGTACTAAGCCGGAAGTTGTATTTCAAACTCCTCTGAGTGCAGTTATAGATAACCATGACGGTACAGGACAGCTTGCAGGCTATCTTGCTATGAATATGGCTATTGAAAAGGCAGAAAACAGTGGATTTGGTATCGTTACAGTAAAAAATTCAAATCATTATGGTATAGCCGGATATTATGCAAAAATGGCTTGCAATAGAGGACTTATCGGTTTCTCTGTAACAAACAGTGAAGCTATTATGGTTCCTACTTATGGCAGACTTGCAATGATAGGCTCGAACCCTATAGCTATTGCTATGCCTGCTGAGCCTTATGATTTCTTTTTTGATGCATCAACAACTGTTGTTACAAGAGGTAAGGTTGAGGTATATAACAAGAAGAGCGTACCGCTTCCAGAAGGCTGGACAGTTGATGCAAACGGAAATCCAGGGACAGATGCTGCTGAAATACTTGCCAATATTGAGCAGAAAAACGGCGGAGGCATACTTCCGCTTGGAGGAATAACTGAAAATACTGGCGGACATAAGGGTTATGGTTATGGAATGATTGCTGAGATATTCTCGTCAGTTTTATCAATGGGGCTTACATCAAATCATACAAACATCGGCTCAACAGGCGGAACATGTCATGGATTTGCTGCAATCAATCCTAATCTTTTCGGCAATTCTGATGAGATTAAGGCACATTTTTCTGAATTCTTGAAAGAGCTTAGAGAAGCTCCCAAGGCAGAAGGCCAGACAAGAATTTATACTCATGGTGAAAAAGAGGTTGAAGCACAGGCAAGAATACTTAGAGAGGGTATTCCTGTCAATGAAAACACTGTAAATGAAATGCAGGTTATATGTGATGAATACGGTGTAGATATGGAGAAGTATCTCGGGAAATTTGAGTATGAATAATCTGATGAAATACATGACGTTAAGGATAGAAAACCATATTGCAGTATTAGGCATAAACAGACCAAAGGCATTGAATGCTTTAAACGGTGAGACTGTAAATGAGATTAATGATTGTATTGATAAGATTAAAAATGATGACAATATAAAGGTTTTAATTATTTACAGTGAAAAGAATTTCGCGGCTGGGGCTGATATTTCTGAGATGATTAAATGCGATTACAAGGAAGCTATGGAATTTTCCTATTCAGCCACGTATAACAAAATTGAAGCCCTTGAAATACCAACAATCAGTGCAATTGAAGGATATGCTCTAGGCGGAGGCATGGAGCTGGCTTTGGCAACAGATATAAGATTTGCTGCTAAAAGTGCTAATATGGGCTTTCCTGAGGTTAGTCTGGGCCTTTTTCCCGGTGCAGGCGGAAGCATAAGGCTTCCCAAACTGATTGGGCCTGCCTTGGCTAAAGAACTGATTTTTTCGGGTGAGATAATAGATTCACAAAGAGCACATTCAATTGGACTTGTAAACAGGGTAGTTGATGATGAGAAGGTTTATGCAGAAGCAATTAAGTTTGCAAATGTAATATTAAGCAGGTCACAAACAGCAGTAAAAACTTCAAAAAAATCTATCGAGTATTCAATGAAAGAACAGGACTTTGATAAGGCCGTCAATTTTGAGAGAGAAGCTTGGGCAAGGTTATTTGATTCCAAAGAAAAAGAGGAGGGTATGACAGCTTTTTTGAAAAAGAGAAAACCTAAGTTTTAATAAATATTTTAATATATCAAAAAGGGCGGATACAAATGTATCCGTCCTCTTTTGATGGGTTTTGAGGAAGTTATTAATTAAACATGAGTTACTGAAAAATTAAATCACAGTAATTCAGCAAACGACTGAATTCTTGTTTTTGTCTGCTCAAAAGCGGAAGCTTCCTGATCGACTTCAATCATAATGTTCTTAATGCCGGCTTTTTCAAATTCCTGAATGAGAATAGGGTAATCCCATTCTTCAGGGTCACAGAACTTCATCATGCATACGATTACTGCATCTGCTTTGTATTTCTTAACTGCGTCGATAATCATCTGACCACGAGGTTTTTTAGCGTCTGTTGCGAGGGAACAGCCGTCTAAATCCTGCCATGCTTTTGCAAGGGCATATAATGGATCTCCGCTTTCATCAACATCTACTCTGAACTGTCTTGATTCCTGAGCTAAGTCATCTGCAACAACTGCAAAGTTGTTAGACTGAAGAATGTCAAGAAGTCCATCGGGTTCAGCCATGATACCTGTAAGAATAACTTTTTTACCTGTCCATGCCTGTTTTTCTGTTTTTTTAACTGCAGCAATGAGCTCTTTAACAAGTGCTGTGTGCTGTGATTTTTCCATAAAGTGTCTTGCTTTGATTACAGCGTGACGCTTTGCAGGTGTAATAATGTTAGGATAATCTGCAGCAAGGTCTGAGAATTCTCTCATTGTTCTGCGGTTATCGTTGTATACTTTAATGCTGTTTGAAAGAGCCTCATCTGTAATTTTTACATTGAGTGTTTTTTCAAGCTGTTCTTTAACTACTTCGTACTCACCTTTTGTAAATACGTTTGCAGCTTCAATTTTTCTATTCTGAGGATGTGTAAACACGATTGTAGGGCATTTGCCCTTCCATTTCTGGCTCACACATTTTAATGTATCACAAGGAACAGAGAAAATAACGGTCTCGAGGTCATCATATACACCGTCAAGCTCAAGCTCCATAACTTCCTGCATGATTGAACATGCAAAAGGAGGAAGGAAAGTACGAGCTTTAGAAATTTTTTTCTGACCGCCCCACATACCAATTGGAAGGTAGCCGGCAGCGTGTACGAGTTCTTCAGGTGAATAAACGGGCATAATACCAACTGCACCTTTACCTGTTGCTTTTTTATAATCGTCCATTGCTTTCTTAGGATTTGAAGCAATGCCCTGTAATTCAGCGATAATGCTGTCAATTGTTCTCATGACGTTATTTCCTCCTTATTTTTTCTTGTTCTCAATCATTTCAGCAAGAGCCTGTACTCTGGTTTCATACTGGGCTTCTGAATAGTTACGAGGATCTGTCTGGTCACCGTCAAAGCTTACATAAGGAATACCAAGTTCCTTTGTAAGGTATTCGCCGCCTTCATTGTTTAAGAAGCCCATAAGCTTACAGCTTCTGTTAAGATGCATTACAGCACCTTCACTGTGTGATTTTTCAGCTGTTTCTTTAAGGACTTTAGATCTGTTTTCAAGGCATGTATTGATGTAAATTCTTGTGTATGCCTCAGCCATTGAAAGCATATCTCCAGGTGTGTAAACAAGACTCCACATTCCTGGGTAGCATGAACCAACCATAACTGAACCCTGTTTCTTAAGAGTTTTGAATGTATGTCCAAGGTATGTCCAAACAGCGATACCTTCCCAAGCAACTCTTGTCTTTTCGTTTTCAGCAGCACCAAAAGCATACTGACCTGCATCATATTTTGCCTGAAGCTCATCAGCAAATCTTTCAAATGTGATTTCTGCGTAATCTTTTGCTCTTGCACATACGATAAGACCCATGTAGTTAAATAAGTCAAAGCCGTTAAGGGGTGAGGGTACAAGCTGAGCGAATGATGCAACTCTGTTCCACTGAGCTACTGAACGCTGTACCTGCTCCTGAACCTTGAGGAATTTGTCATAATCAAAAGGTCTGCCGCAAATCTGTTCAAGCTGCTTAATTGCTTCTTTAAACTGAGCAGCAATGTACTCTTTACAACGCTGTTCAACAGGCATTGTGTGATTGAAAGGAACGTCTATAATAATACAAGGAATATCAAGTTCTTTTGCAAGATTTTCGTACCATTTAAGCAATGTGTTACAGATATTGTTGCATGTAATTACAAGATCGGGAAGAGGAACTCTAGCGGCAGGTGAGTTAGCAAGCTTTTCTGGTGTTTCGCCTGTTGTAGCTTCCTGTTTGAGTAATTCCATGAATCCGATGTTTACACGAGCATATGAACAGATGTCAAGGTTGTAACCTTTCTGTTCTGCTACTGCAAGCATATCAAGTGAACCTTTTCTTGCTCCGATGCCGGCTGAATGTGTTTCGGGATATACCATAGCAATATCCATTGCTACGCACATTTCAGGAGGAGCAACTGATGCTGACCAGCATACAAGCTTGCCTTCTTTTTTAGCCTCTCTGGCTTCTTCGTCAAGCTGACCCTGGAAGTAGCTTAATAAATCTTTGGCACTTGCTTCATTAATGTTAATCACGTTCATATCATCCTTTCTGGAAATTAATAAACATCATGTGTATTATTTGAAAAATAATATTTTTATATCCTTTTTATAGAATTAATTATTTATTAAAGTCAATTGAAAAACTTTTGAATAATTCGCAATACTTTGACAAATTTCATATACTAACGTTAAAAAATGCCATTTTTTTGTGCATAATTAAATTTGAATATTTTTGTTTTATTTGTAAATCCGGATTTATAAAATGTTTAACATCTGAAACCCATTATACAGTATAAATAATTGACATGGAATGAAATCAAGTAGCATTCGGTTTAATCAACTTTCTCAACTTGACGAAATTTGAATAGCTTGAATTGCATTTAAAGAAAACCGTCAACGCCTATAAATCCCTTTAATCAAGCAAACAAAATTTCCCAACAGAAAGATTCTATTCACTAGGTGTTCAATGCGTTCATTGACTTTTTTATAAGCAAAGTATATTATATGACAATAAAATATAAAAATAGCAAACATATACAGACAAAGAAGTATAATTACTTACAAAAAACGGGAGGAAAAAATGAGAACGCTGAAAGAAACAGAAGAACTTATAGCCTGTGGCCTTGGTGAAATTCCCTGCGACTGGAAATTTGAAAATGTCAAGCTTGTTGATGTGTTTTCGGAAGAAGTAATTGATACAGATATTTACATTAAGGGAAAGAGAATTGTGTCAATTGACCCTAATGCAGAAATTAAAGCTGTTAATGTTAAAAACTGTAAAGGTAAATATGCAATACCGGGATTGATTGATGCCCATATGCACTTTGAATCAACAATGCTTTCTCCTGAGGCACTTGCTTCAGTTGTTGTTCCTTGTGGTACTACCACAATGCTTGCCGATTTAATGGAAATAGCAAATGTTGCAGGCGAGGAAGGACTTAAGGAAATGCTTAAGTCGATTGAAACTCTGCCATATAGAATGCTTATTGAGGTGTCTTCCAGGGTTCCGACTGCTCCAGGTCTTGAAACAACGGGTGCGGTTCTTGGAGAAAAAGAAGTTGATGAGCTTCTTGAATGGGATAAGAGCATCAGCCTTGGTGAAATGGATTCATCAAAAATTTTAATTACCAGAGAAAAACAGTATCTTGAGAAAATACTTTCTGCTTTAAAACGAGGGAAGGTAGTAAACGGTCATGCTATCGGCAGACTTGGTCAGGAGCTAAATGTTTATGCTGCTTCAGGAATATCCGATGACCATGAGTGCGTCACAGTTCAGGAAATGAAAGAACGTCTCAGAGTTGGTGTGAAAGTATTTATTAGAGAAGGAAGCACAGAAAGAAATGTTGATGCGCTTGTAAAAGGTATTGTAGAAAACAATATTCCTACAGACAATATTATGTTCTGCACAGATGATAAACATATTGATGATATAAAAACAGAAGGACATATTAATTACAACGTCAACAGAGCAATTGAACTTGGCTTGTCTCCGATGAAGGCAATTAAAATTGCAACTATTCACACAGCAAAGCATTTTCGTGCAGAAGAGGAAATCGGAAGCCTTACTCCGGGAAGATTTGCAGATATAATTATATCGGATTCAATGGAAAAAATAGTTCCAAAAGAAGTTTGGTTTGAAGGCAGACTTGTTGCTCGTGACGGAGAACTTATTGAGAGAAATGAAGTGAGAAAATATCCTGATTGGATTAAGGATACTGTTCATCTTAAAAAGCCAGTTACAGCTGAGCGATTTGAAGTAACATGCACTGATGAACAGATAAAGGACGGATATGTTTTTGCAAGAATAATAGATTTGATTGAAAACCAAATAGTTAATAATGAACTTGTTGACAAACTACCGGTAATAGACAATAAAGTTATATGTGATTTGAATAAAGATTATCTCAAGCTTGCAGTTGTAGAGAGATACGGAAAAACAGGCGGCATTGGAGTTGGATTTGTCAGAGGTTTTAAGCTTAAAAAGGGCGCTATGGCATATTCAATGTCGCATGACCATCATAACATAGTTGTTGTCGGAACAAATGATTATGATATGGCTTTGGCAGCAAACTGTATTGCTGAAATAAAAGGCGGACTTTGCACAGCAGAAGACGGCAAAATTATTGCAGTAATGTCTTTGCCTATTGGCGGTTTAATGAGTGAAAAGTCTTCTGCAGAAGTTGCAGAGGAACTAAAAATAATGAATGAAAGTGCTCGTAAAATCGGATGCGAAATGTCAGCACCGTTTATGGCATTAAGCTTTATTTCGCTGCCGACTGTTCCCAAGCTGGGATTAACCGATAAAGGTCTTATTGATGTATTAAATCATAAGCTTATACCGGTAATTGTTTAAAATATGAATTTCAGAATTTATATGGAGATGTTGAGACCATAAGCATTTTAACATCAGCTTCAGAGTTGTTTTCCCAGCGGTGACCTATATAGTTAGGATAATACAATGTATCATGTTCTTGAAGGCTGTATTTATTATGTCCCTCAAGGTCAAACACTAAATTGCCTTCAAGAATAAATACAAATTCTTCACCACCGTGGTGACTGTATTCTCCTGAATTGGTGTTTGGAGGGGTTACAACAAGAGCTGCGTACATTTCGTTTTTGCCCTGTATTATGAGAGATTCTTTAATAGAGTTTCCATTGCTGATATTTCTTATAAATGGTTCCTGTTCTTGTTTCCTGACAAGTCGGATTTTTGATTGGTCTTCTTGCATAAAGAGCGAAAAAACAGGAATGTCAAGTGCGTCACAGATAGCTTTGAGTGTTAGGAGATTGGGAGAATTTTTCCCTGTTTCAATCTGGCTTATTGTACTTGATGCTACATTTGAAATCGCAGAGAGGTCACGGATGGACATGTTTCTGTTTACACGATGCTGTTTAAGAGTACTCCCTATATATTCAATATCCATTGATACACCACCTAATTTTTAGAATTTAAACATTATATCAGAACGTAATAGTTAAGTCAATTAACAAAGCAACTGCAAATTGTAAAGAATTGCTAATGATTATTAATTAAGGAGGAAGAAAAAATGAGCGAATTAATTAATGAGGTAAAGCAGATGCATACTCAAATAATTGATTGGAGACGACACTTCCATCAAAATGCAGAACTCTCATTTCAGGAATATAAAACATCAGATTTTATAGAAGAGCAGCTTAAAAGCTTTGGCAATATTGAAATTTCCCGACCGACTAAAACAGGAGTTATTGCAAAAATACATGGAAAAAGCAATGGTCCAACGATTGCATTGCGGGCGGACATTGATGCACTTCCTATGACGGAAACTAATGATTTACCATATGTATCAGTTAATAAGGAAGCAATGCATTCATGCGGGCATGATGGTCATGCTGCAATACTGCTTGGAATTGCCAAGATTTTCTCTGAAAAAACAGAACAGCTTAGTGGTACACTTGTATGTATTTTTCAGCATGCTGAGGAACTTCCTCCTGGGGGAGCGATTGAACTTGTTAAGGCAGGGGTTATGGAGGGAGTTGATGAAATTTATGGACTACATCTTTCATCAAATTATCCGACAGGTAAATTTGGTGTTGTAAGCGGAGCTCTTACATCAGCAACTGACAGATTTGATATAAAGGTAATTGGAAAAGGCGGTCATTCATCTCTTCCTGAACAGTGTGTTGATCCTATTGTAACTGCTTCACAGATAGTTATGGGACTTCAGAACATAGTGGCACGCAGAATCAGTGCATACGAAAAAGCAGTGTTATCGGTATGCCAGATTCATGGGGGTGATGCATATAATATTATTCCCGGTCAGGTTATGATTACCGGTTCAGTCAGAACTTTTTCTAAGGACCTCAGAAGTAAAATGCCTGAAATGATTGCAGAAATTTCAGACGGGATTGCAAAAAGTAACGGAGCAGTTTGTGAAGCTTCATATGAACCGGGATATGATTCGGTTATGAATGATGAAGCATTAATAGACATAGCAAGAGAAGTCATTACTGACTGGTTTGGGATTGATGCTGTTCTTGAGATACAGCCGGTTATGCCAGGCGAAGATTTTTCTGCTTTTACAGAAGCAACAGGTTGCCCGGGATGCTTTATTGAAATCGGAACACGAAATGAGGAGAAGGGTACTACAAGACCTCATCACAACACAGCTTATCTCATGGATGAAGATGGATTATACTATGGAATGGGCCTTTTCGCAGCAATGATTGAAAAGAAAATGATGAATAGATAACTGGGGGGCAGATGCTATATGGCTATCATCAATGTAACAGCAGAGGCAGATAATTCTACAAAAACATATATCAAAACAGGCAATCACAGCATAATAATCGACGAGCCTCCTATGTTCGGAGGTGAGGATACTGCTCCAAGTCCGGTTGCAATGTTTTTGGCCTCTCTTGCAGGCTGTATAAACGCAATAGGACAGTGGGTTGCAAAGGAAATGAATTTTACAGTAAAAAAACTATATATCAATATCGACGGAGAAGTTGATTCAACGGCTTTTTTTACGGGTAATTTTGAAAATAGAGCCGGCTTTAGTGAGATAAATGTAACAATAACTCTTAATGCAGATATTACGGAGGAACAGAGAGAAGTTTGGCTTAAAAATGTAATAGAAAGATGCCCTGTAACTGACAATATAAAAAACATGACTTGTGTCGATTTTTATCTAAAATGTGATTGACAAATCGAATTTTATTCGATATAATGAACACAATTTGTAGGACAGGCAATGGGGCCTGATTGTGTAACTGCTCCATACCTGTCCTATTTTTAAAACAGGAGATGTACAATTATGAAAGAAAAAAGAAAGGTGCTTTTGTTAGCACTGCCTTGTGCAATTACTTTGATGATTGCGTTTATTATTCCTATGTTATATACGTTTATAAAGGCTTTAATGACAGACAATCTAACTTATTATGCTAAATTCTTTTCTGATCCGTTTTATTTAAAGATATTTAAAAACACACTTATATTAGCACTTAAAACAACTGTTTTGACATTAGTATTAGGATATCCGGCAGCATATTTTATTGCCAGAACAAAATCAAATATTAAAGGTATTCTTTTGATTGCAACTATATTTCCTTTTCTTGTAAGTGCAGTAATCAGGGCGTATGGCTGGATGGTTATTTTGGGAAGTTCAGGTTTATTGAATCAAATACTGAAGAGCTTTGGTTTAATAAAGGATCCTCTCAATATAATGTATACCGAAACAGCGGTTATGATAGGTATGGCGCAGCTGCTTTTGCCTTATATGATTTTGGCAATTACAAGCGTTATTCAATCTATTGACCAGAATGTTGAAAATGCAGCAAAAAGCCTTGGTGCCAATACTGTTCAGACATTTTTAAAGGTAACATTTCCTCTTAGCTCACCAGGTGTTATTTCGGGATGTATACTTGTGTTTACTATGAGCATGACTTCATACATAACTCCTCAGCTTTTGGGAGGTGCGCAGTATCTTACTGTTACAACTTTAATTTATAATCAGATTAAGACGGCATATAACCTTGAGTTTGCCAATGCAATATGTTATATTCTCGTATTTGCGATTTTGATTTTCCAGGTTGTTTCAAACAATGTAAGCAATAGTGTCAATAAGAGATTAGGAAGTGGAAAAAATGCGTGAAGATAGAGTTAATTGGTTCTGCAAGCTTATGACGATTATTGCGTATACGTTTATACTTGCACCCATGATAATTATAGTGATAGTATCATTTAATGCCGGAGAGGCAATCACATTCCCGCCCAGTGGTTTTTCACTGAGATGGTATCAAAATATTTTTACAGGAAATACTAATTTCCCTTTAGGGTTTATTAACAGTATTAAAATAGCGACAATAGCTACTGTATTTGATATTTTTATAGGAATCTTTGCATCTTTAAGTGTTACAAAGTACAATTTTAAAGGAAGAGGTTTTTTGGTATCATTCTTTACAAGCCCAATGTTTATTCCTTCAATATCATTTGCATTTGTCCTTATGAGAATGACAGCTTCTATCAGGATGTTCACGCCTTTTACTAAAATACTTATAGGACATCTCGTTATAATACTTCCATACATAATAAGAAATACAATAAGCGTTTTAGTCAACTATAACTGGACGGTTGAGGATGCGGCGGCAAGCCTTGGAGCGAATCCTTCACAGGTATTCTTTAAAATTACTTTGCCGCTTATTAAGCCCGGCATTATATCTGGCGCAATGCTTGCGTTCCTTTATTCCTTTGATGAAGCAGTTATAAGCAGTTTCCTGACTTCCGCAAAGTTTATGACTTTGCCTGTTCAGATTATAAACTATATGGAGTTTACATTTGACCCGACAGTTGCGGCTATTTCTACTATATTAATGGCTATCTCTTTTGTAATAATGCTGCTTATTAATAAGTTTGTCGGTCTTGATTCCGTGATAAATTAAGGAGGAAATAACAGTGGGATATTTGACAATAAACAATCTTACGAAGTGTTTCGGAGACTTTACTGCCGTTCAAGATATTAATATAGATTTGGAGAAAGGTGAGATGGTTGCCTTACTTGGCGGAAGCGGATGCGGCAAGACAACAATTCTCAGAATGATAGCCGGTTTCATTCAGCCAAATGAAGGAGCAGTTGTAATTGATGGCAAGGTAATGAACAAAATACCTTCATACAAAAGAAATGTAGGAATATTTTTTCAGAACTATGCGCTGTTTCCTCATATGACTGTGTTTGATAATGTTGCCTTCAGTCTTAAGCTTAAGAAGATGAATAAAGAAGACATTAAAAAGAAGGTTGATGATATTCTGGCACTTGTTAAGCTTGTAGGTCTTAGCGAGCGTTATCCGAGAGAACTTTCGGGTGGTCAGCAGCAGAGGGTCGCTCTTGCAAGAGCTCTTGTAATGGAACCTAATGTTCTTTTGCTTGATGAACCGCTAAGTAATCTCGATGCAAAGCTTCGTGTTGAGATGCAGGTTGAAATAAAGAGAATACAGCATCAGCTTGGACTTACAACAATTATAGTTACCCATGACCAGGAAGAAGCGGTCTCACTTGCAGACAGAATAATAATTATGAATGCTGGGCATATTCTTCAAACGGGATCACCTAAGTATGTATTTAATCATCCGTCAACGCCGTATGTTGCAGATTTTATGGGATTTGCCAACTTCATTGACGGAAAGGTCACAAAAAATGAAAACGGAAAAATTACTCTTGAAACATTAAAGGGAGTAGCTGTTTCTTCGATAGATACTGAAAGTCATAATCTTAGTGTTGGAGAAGAAGCTACATTTACCATCAGACCTGAAAATATAGCTGTTTTTGAAAATGAGCAGGATGGCTGCATAAAGGGCAAGGTGCTTAATCTGACATATAAGGGCAATATGACAAGAATAGACGTTGAAGGCATATTTGATGATTGCATTCACGTAAGCAGTTATGATTATGAGGGACCGAACGTAGGCGAAGATATATATTTATCTTTGCCTGAGTCAAAGGTTATCATATATAAAAAGCATATTTAAGAAGAGCGAAAGGAGTAATTTATGAAAAAATTTGTATCAATCATGATGGTTGCAGCTATGACTGCAGCAGCACTTAGTGGATGTGCTAGCAGTTCATCAAAAACAGAAGCACCAAAGGATGAAAAAACAGAGCCTGCAGGTGAACAGGACTTTAAAGGTGCTGAACTTACTGTTTGTACATGGGGTGGTTCAACAGGCGCAGCAACAAAAGAGCTTGCAAAAGACTTTGAGGCAAAGTACGGATGTACAATCGTAATCGATGAGGTTAACGCTAACTCAGACCGTATTGCTAAGATTCAGTCACAGATTGACTCCGGCAATGTTGAAGATGATGTAGTTTATCTTTCAGGTGCATATGCAAAACAGGGTGAAAGCCTTGACCTTTTTGAAAAGCTTGATACAGCCGTTGTAACAAATACGGACGAGCTTTATGATTTTGCTAAGAATGATTCAGGTTATGGTCCTATGGTATTAGTTGGACGTTTCGGTATCATGTATAACGAAGATATGCTCAAAGAAAAGGGACTTGAACCTCCTACATCTTACATGGATCTTTTTGATGACAAATATGCGGGACTTGTAGCACTTCCTGCTATGACAGCGACAGCTGGTCCTTATGTATTCTCAGCAATCGCAAAAGACCTTGGCGGAAGCCTTGAAGATTATCAGTCAGCTCTTGACTTCTATGCACAGAAAAAAGATAACATTGGTATGTGGTATACAACAGACCTTGTTGCTGCTTTAACACAGAAACAGGTCGCTATCACAGTTTACATGGACCTTATGCTTCCGGTACTCCAGTCTTCAGGTCTTAACATGAAATGGGTTGACGCAAAGGAAGGCAATTTCGCTGATGATGTTTATATCAACGTTGTAAAAAATGCGCCTAACAAAGAGCTTGCTCAGCTTTTCATTGAATACACACTTGAAAAGGGAACACAGGAAAAATTCATTGAACTTAACAATGAAGCTCCTACAAACAAAACTGCTGTAATGTCAGCTGAAAAGGATGCATTCCTTGTATATGGACAGGATGAATTTGATAAATGTACATTCTTTGATTATAACTTCCTTAACGGAATTAAACCTACGTTAATTGAAGAATGGCAGAAGATTGTTGCTTAATTTATAAAACAATCCAAAAAGGCTGCCGCATATAACTGCGGCAGCCTTATTTCTAATTAACAGATTACAGTATGATTTTTGTACCTGTGTGAAGTGGTTTAAATATAGACAGCTCTTTTGAAAAAGCCTGCATTGCATCAGAACCCGTACAGTGTCCTACGGCAAGTACCTTGAGTGATGAGCCTTTTAGTTCCTCTATTGTTTTTTCAGTTCTTTCAAATGGAAAAGCAACAAGGTGGGTTCCGCCGACAAAAGCCTTAACAGGTTTTTTGAACAACTTTTCAATATGGGAGCATATATTTACAAGACCGTAATGACCGCAGCCGGTAATAACAATCAATTGACTATTATCTTCAATTACCAGAACGCATTCATCCTTGTAATTGTCAACAGTAAATTCGTTATTAATTTTAATCACGTCATCAGGACATATTTCCTCAAAGGGGCAGGTCCTTTCAATATTTGAAACAATATAGATGTTTTCATCAGCAAATATTTGATGAACATCATTACATACTCCCATAAATCGTATGTGATTTCTTTGAAGATACTGCGGTGAAAGTCCGGACATGGTCGGAAAATAATAATTGCCGTCATCTTTTTTGTACCAGTATCTTTCGCTGAACATATACCTATTAAAATAGACAGGAACTTTAGTTATTCCGTTTTCGATTAAATGAACAAGACCGTCAGTATGGTCAAAATGACCGTGTGACAGAACGATTGCATCAAGCTTGTTTAAATCAATACCAAGCTTTTGGGCATTTTCGAGGCATTTGCCGCTGCTGCCCGTATCAAGAAGAATTGATTTTCCGTTTACGGTTATGTAAAGCGAAAGACCAAAATCCGCTTCAAGTTCGGGATTTTCAGATGTATTTTCAGAAAGAGCTTGTATAATTACTGACATTGAAATACCTCCGTTTATCGTTTGTTTTATTAAGCAATATAAATATTATAAATTACGGATTAAATATATACAATAATTTATTTAATAAGGAAGGAACGACATGAAAATTAATGATTTGGAAACGCCTGCACTTATACTTGACAGAAAAGCATTTGAAGCAAACTTGGATAAGATGGATGCACTTCTAAAAAATACGTCAATGAAGCTCAGACCTCATTATAAATCCAACAAATGCTCCGAAATAGCTAAAATGCAAATTACTAGAGGAGCATCTGGTATTACCTGCGCAAAACTTGGTGAAGCAGAGGATTTGGCTAAGGCAGGAATAAAAAATATATTAATTGCAAATCAGGTTGTTCAGCTATCTAAAATCAAAAAAATAGCTGAGCTTGCTAAAAGTTGTTACCTTATTGTATGTGTTGATAAGACGGAAAATATTGTTGAGCTTTCATTAGCTGCAACCGAAGCAGGTTCGCAGATACATTGCCTTGTTGAGTATGAGGTGGGTATGAAACGATGTGGAGTTGACACATACGAGGAGTTTTTGGAACTTGCCAAGATCATTGATAAATGTGACGGACTGGTATTTGAGGGTATACAGGCATATGCAGGCCATATGGCACATGAACATTCAAAAGAAGTCAGAATTGCTGAAACAATAAGAATTGAAAATGAAATAACAGGCTTAAAGAAATATGTTGAGGAAAATGGGTTTAAAGTAAAAGAAGTCGGCGGCGGCAGTACTGGTACTGTGGAGCAGAAACCAAAGGAATCAGTCTATACAGACATACAGGCAGGCAGTTATATTTTCATGGATAATGCCTACAGACAACTCAATCTTGGTTTTAAAAATGCATTGTTTGTACTAACGACAGTTATAAGTACAAAAAAGGACAGAGTGGTTACAGACACAGGCGTTAAGTCTCTGGGAATGGATCAGGGGAATCCAATATTTCTTGGTGTACCCGAAGACAGCCCCATTTCTATGAGTGAAGAACATGGTGCAGTGTACTGCGAGCATAATTTTAACCTTAATGATAAGCTGCTTTATATTCCCGGTCATTGCTGTACAACGGTAAATATTTTTGATGAGATTTATGTTGTTGACGGTGATGATGTTATAGACTGTTGGAAGGTAACGGGCAGAGGGAAGGCACAGTAAGTTAATAAAGCACTATAAGGAGGCTTTTTAATATGTATGATTTATTAATTAAAAATGCAAAGATAATTGACGGAACGGGAACGGACGAGTTTAGAGGTACTGTCGGTGTTATTGACGGTAAACTTCACTTTGCTGAAGATATTGATGAGGCTATAAAAATTATTGATGCAGAAGGACTTTATCTTACACCCGGCTTTATTGATGCACATTCTCATGGAGATCAGGTCATAGGACAATATCCCGGAATGCTTGCAAAAATAAATCAGGGAATTACTACCGAAATTGCAGGTCAGTGCGGAGGTTCAATGTATCCTGTAACTGATGAAAACTTGGTATTGGCTCAAGGCTTGCTTGCAATCGGAACACTTGCCTTTCCGGAAGAAATGGGCGAGTGGAAAACAGCAAATGAGTTTTTTGAGTATGCAAAGAAAGTTCCCATTATTGGAAATATGAAAATATTAATCGGTCACTCTACATTAAGGGCAGCTGTCATGGGGTATGCAAACCGCAAGCCTACAGATGCAGAAATGGCTGAAATGAAAAGACAGATTCGTATAGCAATGGAATGCGGTGCAGCAGGATTAAGTTCAGGACTTATTTATGCACCTGGATGTTATGCAGACACGGATGAGCTTGCAGAACTTGCATCTGTAGTAAAAGAGTTTGGCGGATTTTATGCAACACATATGAGAAGTGAGTCTGCTCATGTTGTTAAGGCAGTTAAAGAAGCTATTGAAATAGGAAGAAGAGCAGGGGTTCCTGTATGGATTTCACATCATAAGGTAGCAGGCAGACCTTATTGGGGTGCATCAGCAGAAACAATTAAGCTTATTAATGAGGCGAATGCAAGCGGAATGCTTGTAACAGCAGACCAGTACCCCTATGAAGCAAATATGACAGATTTAAATATTTGTATACCGCCAAAATACTTTAATGACGGCGGAGTTGACGGAATGGTTGAGATTCTTAAAGACCCTGAAATGCGTGCTAAGGTAAAAGCTGACATGCAGGATGTAAACTGCGGTTATGATAACTTCTATCTTAATGCTGGTGGCTTTAACAATATATTTATTGCAGGTTGTCCTGAGGTTCCCGAAGCCGACGGAAAGTTTGTAAGCGAGTATGCAAAAAGTCTTGGAAAAGACCCGTTTGATACATATTTTGATTTGCTCATAGCAAACGGCGGAAGGGCAAACGGTATTTACTTCACAATGGGCGAAGAGGATATGGTAAGAATCATAACAAATCCTAATGTTTGTGTAGGAACAGACGGTACATGCAGAACCCTTAATGAAAAGACACACCCGAGAACATTTGCTACATTCCCGAAAGCAATTCGTTATTATCATAAAGAGAAAAAGCTATTTACTTTACCCCAAATGATTCATAAAATAACAGGTTTTGTAGCTGAAAGGGCAAATCTTAAGGGAAAAGGTCTTATTAAAGAAGGCTATGATGCGGATTTGGTTATTTTTGATTATAATAAGCTTAATGATACTCCAACATATTCTAATCCTGTACAGATGTGTGACGGTATTGAATATGTAATAGTAGGCGGCAAAATTGTTTACCACGATAAGAAGACAACGGGAGAGTATCCCGGAAAAATATTATAATGCTAAGGGGGCAATAAAATGAATACACATGTTATTGATGTAGCACTTGGAAATGCAGCAGCTGATATGGTTATTAAAAACGGTAAACTTATTAATGTTCACACAGGCGAAATCTATGAATCAGATATTGCGATTGCCGATAAGGTAATTGCAGCAGTTGGATATTTAAGTGATAAAACAGTTGGCCCTGACACAAAAGTGATTGATGCATCAGGTAAATATTTAGCACCAGGCTTTATTGATGCACATATTCATTTTGAAAGCAGTATGCTTACCTTTACAGAATTCAGCCGTATGCTTGTTCAGCACGGTACAACTGCAGTTGCAACTGACCTTATGGAAATAGCAATTGTAGCAGGTGAAGACGGCATCAACGAAATTTTCAAAGAGGCAGAAGGCCTTCCTGTAAAACTTCTTTATCCTGTACCTTCATTTATGAGTGAGGAGGGTGAGCTTCAGACAATTGGTGCGGCACTTTACCCAGAGATGATTGAAAAGCTGATAAAAACTCCTCAAGCAGTTGGACTTGCAGAGGTTCTTTATCCTCCTATATTAAATAAAAGTCCTCTTTCGGCACATATTCTTGAACTAGCTGAAAAGTATGGTAAGACAGCGGAGGGACATGCCCCCGAACTTTATGGTGCTCAGCTTAATGCCTATGCTTCTACAGGAATTCGTTCAGACCATGAAAGCACCAACAAAGAAGAAGCACTTGGAAAGCTTAGAGCGGGACTTAGAGTGTTGATTCGTGAGGGCAGTGCAGCGCAGGATTTGGATGCAGTAATTAAAATAATTACAGAAGAAAACGTTGATACAAGACATTGTGCACTTGTAAGTGATGATATTGATATGCTTCATATATATGAAAAAGGACACCTCGACTATAAGGTAAGACGTACAATTGCAGCGGGTGTTGACCCTGTAAAGGCAATCCAGATGGTTACACTTAACCCAGCTGAAAGCCTTAAAGTTGATAATAAATACGGAAGTATTGCACCCGGCAAGTGTGCAGATATCGTATTCTTAACTGATCTTGAAAATTGTACGGTTGACAGCGTTATCAGCAATGGAGAATATATAGTTGAAGGCGGAAAAACACTTTACGCATATAAAAAGCCTGAATTTTCTGATGTTATGCTTAATACGGTTAAACTCAGTAAAGAAATCACAGCCGATGATTTAGTAATCAAGGTTGAAGAAGCTGCTACTAAGGCAAATGTAAGATTAATAGGTGCAAAACCTACTTCACTCCTTACTGATGCTCTTGAAGCAGAACTAGATGTAACTGACGGCGTTGTTATGCCTGATATTGCAGAAGATATTCTTCGTATTGCATGCATCGAGCGTTACGGAAAGGGCGGAAGCATCGGAAAATCATTTATAAAAGGTTTTGGTATCAGCAAGGGTGCTATTGCGACATCAGTAGGTCATGACCACCATAACATTACAGTTGTTGGCTCTGATGCGGAAGATATGGCTGTTGCTGTTAACCGTATACATGAGCTTGGCGGCGGAATTGTAATTGCCGAAGACAGAAAGATTAAATTTGAGCTTCCTCTTCCAATCTGCGGTCTGCTTACAGATATGAGCGGCGAAGATAGTGCACTTATTCTTGATAAGATGCAAAAGGACTTACATTCTAAGGGATGTACAATGGGTTCACCATATATGACACTTGCATTTATTACATTAATCTTCATACCTTTCTATGGAATAACCGACAAAGGATTGGTAGATGTAATTAACGGAAAGGTGATTGACCCGGTTATTTCTGTAAAATAAATAGTTTTGGAGGAAACAGAAGTGAAGAGAGAAAGCAGAACGTATATTAAAAATGCTTATATTATTTCAATGAATGACAATAAGCAGGTGTTTGAAAACGGCGGACTTCTTATTGTTGATGATAAAATAAAGGCAGTCGGCAAGATAGATGAAAAAGAGATTTTTCCTGATACAAAGGTGATTGATGCAAAGAGTAAAATTGTAATGCCGGGTCTTATTAATACACATGTTCATACATCACAGCAGCTTGAAAGAGGAATGGGTGATGATGTAGACCTTTTAACATGGCTTACAGACCGCACATTCCCTTATGAATCAAGTATGACTCCTGAAGATTCTTATGTTTCAACTCAACTGACTCTTGTTGAGCAGATTCGTTCAGGTGTAACAACAATTGCCGAGCCGGGAGGACAGTTTGTTCCAAGTATGTGCAAGGCCGTCGCTCAATCAGGAATAAGAGGTATTTTAGCTAAATCATCTATGGATTACGGTGACAATCTGCCTCCGATATGGAGACGTACAACGCAGGAAGAACTTGATGTTCAGGAACAGGATTTAAAGGACTGGAACAATACATTTGACGGACGTGTTAAGGTGTGGTTCGGTCTCAGAACATTGTTTAATGACTCAGATAAGCTTGTTCTTGGAACAAAGGAGCTTGCTGACAAATATAAAGTAGGTATTCACATGCACGTTGCAGAAGCAAAGGCAGAGGTTGAGTATGTTAAACAAACAAAGGGAGTAACTACTGTAACTCATTTGAGAAACCTTGGAGTGCTTGATAAAAACCTTCTTGCAGTGCATACAGTTTGGCTTACTGATGAAGAAGTGGATATGTTTAAGGAATATGATGTAAAGGTTTCTCATAACCCTGCATCAGCCATGAGGGTTCTTGGCTTTGCTAAAGTGCCTAAAATGCTTAAAAAGGGTATTTGTGTATCAATCGGTACTGACGGAGCTTCAGCAAACAACAGAATGACAATGATTGATGAAATGTATGTCACCTCACTCATACATAAAGGATGGAGACTTGACCCTACAGTTGTTAAGGCAGAGCAGATCATTGAGATGGCAACAACAAACGGTGCAAAGGCATTACTTTGGGAGGATGAAATAGGTGCACTTAAGGCAGGCATGAAGGCTGACCTTATTATCATAAATCCCAATACAGCTTCTATGCTTCCTTTGCATGACCCTGTTGCAAATATTGTAACTGCTATGCATGAATCCAATGTAGAATCTGTTATGTGTAACGGCCAGTGGGTTATGAAGGACAGAGTAATTCTTACTCTTGATGAAAAATCAATTCTTGAAGAAGCAAAAATACATGCCGAGGCTATTCGTAAGCGTGCAGGCATCGTCCTTCCTGACAGATTTCCGGTTGTTAGGTGTTAAATTTTATATTTGGGACGAAAAAGAGACAACGGCATAACTTAAAAGCTATGCCGTTTTTTGAGATTATGCCACCACATTTGCGATACTGTTCGTATAACAAGATATATGAGATTTTTATTTATAAAATTGTTCTATTATGCCAACAATTGTTTTTTTTTGGCTTTCTGAAAGAGAACGCAGAAATTCAATTATTTGCAAATCCAAGTCGGAATAATCTGACTTTATTAAAAATGGGTTTATGTCCCGACCGGATAGATATTCGGGTGTAACATTAAAATATTCAGCAATTGCATCAATATTTCGTTCCGATATAGACTTTGTTCGGCCCGACTTAAATTCAGACAACACGCTTCTGGACAATTTTATATCTCTGCACATTTTTGTAATGGTAATATTATGTGCTTTGCATAATTCTTCAATTCTTTTATATAATTCTGTCACATTGCATACCTCTCTATACATTTTTGGGATAAATATAGTATTAACAATAAAAAAGAATTTATGTTATTTATATTGATTTATATTGATTTTACCCAATATTTGCAAACAATTTGTTCAGTATATTTAGATAATATATATTCAGTGTTCATGCGATTATACTGCTTATACTCATACATGCTTATTTATTTGTAATATTGATTGACATAATGTCTAATTTTTCTTATAATATAGCTAACAGTTTTGTTACATTCATTAGCACAAGGGAATCTGACATAAATTATCCTTTTGTGCTTTTTTGTGTGAAGGTATGAATAATCACAATCTTTTTTGGATGCAAAACTGCAAATACTATTAGGAAAAAGATGGAATGGAAAGGAAGAAAAAAATTATGAAGAAGAAATTACTCGCATTGTCACTTGTTGCAGTTATGGCTGCAGGAGTGATGGCAGGATGCTCAACTACAAAGAAAGAAGAGCAGAAGCCAGAAACTAAAGAAACAACTGATGCAGCAAAAACAGAAACAACAGGAGAAAAGAAGAAATACGTTATCGCTACAGATACTGTATTCCCTCCATTTGAGTTCACAGATGCAAGCGGAAAATTCGTTGGTATCGATGTTGACGTCATAAATGCCATTGCTGAGGATCAGGGATTCGAAGTTGATATCCAGTCACTTGGATTTGACGCTGCTCTTCTTGCAGTTCAGTCAGGACAGGCTGATGGCGTTATTGCAGGTATGTCAATAACAGATGCAAGAAAAGAAACATTTGATTTTTCAAATCCTTACTTTGATGCAGATGTAACAATGGCTGTTGCTAAGGGTTCAGGTATTAAAGCATATGAAGATCTTAAAGGTAAGACAGTAGCTGTTAAGACAGCTACAAACGGTGCTGATTACGCTAAATCAATCGCAGATAAATATGGTTTCACAGTAGTTGAGTTCAAAGATTCACCTACAATGTATCAGGATGTTATTGCTGGCAACACAGTAGCTTGTTTTGAAGACTACCCTGTAATGGCTTACAACATCAAGCAGGGTGCTGAATTGGAAATTCCTGAAGGAATGACAGCAGCAGGTTCACAGTATGGTTTTGCAGTAGCTAAGGGTTCTAATCCTGAACTTCTTGAAAAGTTCAATGCTGGTCTTAAAAACATAATGGATAGTGGCAAATTCCAGGAAATCGTTGATTCTTATACAAAATAATTATCAATAATTAACAGATATGTGCCTGCGGTTTATACCGCAGGCATAACTTTGAAAAAAATATTTTCACCGCTGCTTATAAGAGTGCCCATGCAATTGTGCAGCCTTATAAACAGCGGTAACGCAAATAAAATCTGTAAATGCGGAGGTGACCGAAGTGGTTGACATATTAAGAGCATATTCGGGAATGCTTTTGGAATCATTGGGACAAACAATGCTGCTTACATTGTTATCTCTTATATTTGCATTTATAATCGGCCTAGTGTTCGGTCTTATGAATGTAAGCAAGAATAAGGTACTCAACTTCATAGGAACGGTTTATGTTGATGCAATAAGAGGTGTACCGCTTATTGTACTTGCTTATTTTATTTATTTTGGTATTCCGGCTGGAATTAAAGCTACTGGTATAGTAGGTTTTAAGCTGTCAGCTTTACAGGCGGGTACAATAGCATTGTCGATGAATGCAGGTGCATACATGGCAGAAATATTCCGTGCAGGCATCCAGTCGGTTGATAAGGGTCAGATGGAGGCTGCAAGAAGCCTTGGTCTTGGTTACGGAAAAGCAATGCAAAAAGTAATCCTTCCACAGGCTATTCGTACTATGGTTCCTTCAATTATTAATCAGTTTATTATATCTCTTAAGGATACTTCAATCCTTTCGGTAATTGGGTTCCCTGAATTAACAAAAGCAGGTAATATTATTGTTGGAAATACCTTCAAAGTTTTGCAGGTATGGGGTGTCGTAGCTATTATGTATATGATAGTAATAACTATCCTTTCAAAGGTTGCTAAGAGAATTGAGAGGAGGCTGAATGTTGGAAATGAAAGATAATATTAAAATTCATGTATCTAATTTAAAAAAGAATTTTGGCCCTCTTGAAGTTCTAAAAAGCATAAGTGCAGATGTCACTGAGGGAGAAGTTGTAGTTATTATAGGCCCATCAGGAAGTGGAAAATCCACATTTTTACGTTGTCTTAACCGCCTTGAAGATATTACATACGGTGAAGTTATTATTGATGGCGTAAATGTAGCAGATAATGCTGTTGATATTAATAAGGTTAGAGAAAACATCGGAATGGTTTTTCAGCATTTTAATCTGTTTCCTCATATGACTGTACTTGAAAATATAATGCTTGCTCCCGTTGAACTCAAAAAAATGACAAAAGAGGCAGCTAGGGTAAAAGGAATTGAACTGCTTAAAAGAGTCGGTCTTGAGGAAAAGGCAAGTGTATATCCTCCGCAGCTTTCGGGCGGACAGAAACAGCGTGTAGCTATTGCACGTTCACTTGCAATGAATCCTAACATTATGCTTTTTGATGAACCTACGTCCGCTCTTGACCCTGAGATGGTCGGAGAGGTATTAAGTGTTATGAAGGAGCTTGCAGCATCAGGTATGACAATGCTTGTTGTTACTCATGAAATTGGTTTTGCAAGAGAAGTAGCAGATAGAATTATATTTATGGATGGCGGATTTATTGTAGAGGAGGGTACTCCGGCTGAAGTTCTTTCAAATCCCAAGGAAGTAAGAACAATTGACTTTCTTAATAAGGTTCTTTAAAGAATAAAAGGGGGAAGAAAGTAAGATGAAGATAATAACAATAAGCCGTGAATTTGGTGCAGGTGGCGGTGAAATAGGTTCAAAGGCAGCTAAGGAGCTTAACTGGGAGTACTTCAATAAAGAAATTATTCTTAAGGCAGCAGCTGATAGCAGCATTGATATATACAGCCTTATGGAATGGGATGAAAAAGTACCGCTTTCATTTGGTTTTACTCAAAGTTTGTTTGATTTCTATAATCGCCCTATGAGTGAAAAGGTTTTTGAAGCTCAGAAAAAGGTGATCATTGATATTGGACAAAAAGGAAAATGTGTTATTACAGGAAGAAATGCAAATGCCATTCTTAAGGAGTTTGACGGATGCCTTAATGTTTTTATTCATGCTGATTTTGACTGGCGGCTTAAAAGAATGAAGGATAAAATGCCCGACTTTACTGAAGAACAGGTGGCTGCTGAAATACATGCAATTGATAAAAAACGCAAGAAATACTGTGTATTCTATACTAAGACTGTCTTTGGCATGTCGGATTATTATGATATATGTCTTGATTCATCAAGATTAGGGATTGATGAATGCGTTGAAATAATTAAAGATATAGCAAACAGAAAAGAATAACAAAAAAGCCGCTTTTTTATAGCGGCTTTTAATATTATATAAAAACTGCCTGTCATTTTAAAATGGCAGGCATATTATTTATTATGAAATTATTCAAGATCCATAGAATGTTTAACTCTATCGTGTTCTTCAGTTGTTTTTGCATCATTCCATTTTGACATATCACCTACAAGATATCCTGTGATACGTCGAATTCGCTGAAAATGCGGACCTTCTTCTTCGGATCTTCCGCACTTGGGGCAGGAATCGCCGATTATGCCATTGAAACCACAGCATGGATCACGGTCAACTGGGTGGTTAATCGAACCATATCCTATACCTTGCTCCTTCATGTAACGTACAACCTTTTCAAATGCATCAAGGTTTTGGGTAGGGTCACCGTCAAGCTCAACATAAGAAATGTGTCCTGCGTTTGTGAGTGCATGATAAGGTGCTTCAAGCTGAATTTTTCTAAACGCACTGATAGGATAGTATACAGGAATATGGAAACTGTTTGTATAATAATCTCTATCGGTTACACCTTCAATTATTCCAAACTTAGCTTTATCAATTCTTACAAATCTGCCTGAAAGTCCTTCAGCGGGAGTCGCAAGAAGAGAAAAGTTAAGATGCATTTTTTCTGAAAATTCATCCATACGCTTACGCATATGAGAAATAATATCAATACCAAGGTTTTGTGCGATTTCACTTTCACCGTGATGATATCCTATAAGCGCTTTAAGCGTTTCAGCAAGTCCGATAAAGCCGACTGAAAGGGTACCGTGTTTAAGAACTTCACGAACTTCATCGTTTACATCAAGCTTATCACTGTCAATCCAGACACCCTCACCCATGAGGAAGGGGTAGTTATGTACTTTTTTCTTTGCCTGTATTTCAAAACGCTCAAGAAGTTGTTCAACAACAAGGTCAATTTTGCTGTCAAGCTCCTTAAAGAACCAGTCAATATTTTTGTTTGCTTCAATTGCTATTCTGGGCAGATTGATACTTGTGAAGCTTAAATTACCTCTGCCGTTTGAAATTTCTTTCGTAGGATCATATACATTTCCCATAACTCTTGTTCTGCAACCCATGTATGAAATTTCAGTTTCCGGCGTACCTTTATAGTATTGGAGGTTGTAAGGTGCATCTAAGAATGAGAAGTTAGGGAACAACCTCTTTGCACTCACTCTGCATGAAAGCTTGAACAAATCATAGTTAGGGTCGCCTGGGTTATAGTTGATACCTTCTTTAACACGGAATATCTGAATAGGGAATATGGGTGTTTCTCCATGCCCTAATCCTGCTTCTGTTACAAGAAGCATATTTTTCATTACCATACGGCCTTCTGTTGAGGTATCCATTCCGTAGTTAATTGATGAAAATGGAGTCTGAGCACCTGCTCTTGAATGCATAGTGTTAAGATTATGTATGAAAGCCTCCATTGCTTGATAGGTTGCCTTATCTGTTTCTGCGAAGGCTTTGCGTTTAGTAAATTCTTGTACCTTATCAATTTCAGCTGCATCAAACCCTTTTGCGATAAGAAGTTCCTTTTCTCTGGCATCGTAATTATGGTTTTCATCAAGAGTGGGAATAAGGCCTTCAGATTTAAGAATACCTTTAATTTCATTGATATCGTCCTCAACGATTTTATTATCAATAAGCTCCAAAGAATTCATAAGAAGACGATAATAACGCTTAACGTATGTTTTCTTTACTCCTGGAGCAAGGCCGTATTCAAAGTTTACAATCGACTGTCCGCCATGCTGATCGTTTTGGTTTGACTGAATGGCAATACATGCAAGGGCTGAATAGCTGGAAATATCGTTCGGCTCTCGAAGTACACCATGGCCGGTTGAAAAGCCGCCTTTAAAAAGCTTAAGAATATCTATCTGGCAGCATGTTGTTGTAAGTGTATAGAAATCCAAATCGTGAATATGGATATCGCCGTTGCGGTGTGCTTCGGAATGCTTGGGGTTAAGTACATACATTTCATTAAAGTGCTTTGCACCTTCTGAACCGTACTTAAGCATAGCACCCATTGGAGTATTGCCGTCAATATTTGCATTTTCACGTTTTATATCACTTTCTTTGGCATCTGAATATGTAATGTCTTCGTATGTTTTCATAAGACGTGTGTTCATATCTCTTACTCTGGTACGTTCAGCTCTGTAAAGTATATAGCTTTTTGCTGTACGAACGAAACCATGGGCAATAAGAACGCTCTCAACCTTGTCTTGTATCTGTTCAACTGTCGGAGACGAAATTCCGTCAGCTTCAAGAAGATTAGAAACCTCATTAGCCAGAATTAAACACTCTGCATAATCTTTTTGACCAATTGTTGCAATAAAGGCTTTGTTGATTGCACTGGCAATTTTGTTAATATCAAAATATGCAGTACGACCGTCACGTTTTTTGATTGTTGTAATCATTAATTTAGATCCTCCCTGCTAATATATATTGTACGAATGAGTGGTTTTATCTTCTGTATATAGTATAATCATTGTATTATGTCAACTATATATAGGATTTTTAATAACAACATGTCAATATCTTGTATTTTACATCTGAGAGAATAAATAGTCAATGTACACTATGCCAAAATTGCAGCGGTCAAATAAATAAAATTTCGGGAGGTGAAATTTGAATGGAGACCTTTTGTGAATTTAAACAAAAAGAAGTCATAAACGTATGCGACGGTTTTCGATTTGGATATGTCAATAACCTTGTTATTGATCTGACATGTGGAAAAATTACAGACATTATAATTCCCGTTCAGACTAAAAATGGAATATTTTACTCAAAAGAAAAAGAATACAGAATTCCATGGTGTTCAATATGCCGAATTGGAAAAGACATTATTTTGGTTGAAGTGGATACTCATGCTGTTTGCGTACGCAAGAACTAGGTTGACCTTATGAAAATAGTGGGCTATACTGTATTAATATGATTTTGGCGAATACTGTTTTGTGGGAGGAAAAATGCATGAGATGTCCCTTTTGCGGAAATGAAGATACTAAGGTAGTTGATTCCAGAGCACAGGATGATAATACGGTTATTAAACGCCGCAGACTGTGTGAAAAATGTGATAAAAGATTTACGACATATGAGAGGGTGGATACAGTTCCGCTTATAGTTGTTAAGCGTGATGGTACAAGGGAAGTCTTTGAAAAGAATAAAATAATTAACGGAATAGTTAAAGCATGTAATAAGCGTAACATATCAATGGAGCAGATGGAAAAACTTGTTGATGATATAGAAAATACAATTATGAATTCAGCATCAAAGGAGATTTCATCAAGTGATTTAGGCAATATGGTAATGGATGGACTTAAAAAGCTTGATGAGGTAGCTTATGTACGTTTTGCTTCGGTTTACAGGCAGTTTAAAGACGTAAATACGTTTATGGAGGAACTTAATAAACTAATTAATGAGAAAAATAAGCATAATTAAATATTTTGGATAAAAATGGTAAAGAGCACAAAAATGTGCTCTTTATTTTTTATTTATATAGTAAATATTGAAAATTATTTAATTAATTATTTAAGTAATTATATAAAAGACATAGAAGAACTTGCTTTTAATTAGGCATTTAGCACGAAAGACCTTTACGAATACAAATTTATAGAATTTCAAAATAATGACAATTTTAGGGAGATGAATTTGACATAAGTAACAACTTAATGATAAAATAGAGTTGTTGGTTTGCTGGGCATAGTTATTATCGTAATTTTACTTAAAAAGAATTTTTATTTATCGAGCAAGGATTAATTTTGATTAAATAACAAATTCATAATATTTTAAAGTTAAAGAAGGAGGAAGAACAATGAAAAAAAGAATGAGAATTTTAACAGGGATACTTTCAATGGGTATGGTTTTCGGCTTGCTCACAGGATGCGGCGGTGAATCTGGCAGCACAGTAAACATTGTTGCCACTGATAATGGCTGGGATAGTCAAAAGATACATAATGCAATTGCTGAAGTAGTTGTTGAGCATGCATTCGATGGATATGAATTTGGTGTATCGACGGCATCAACGGCAATGAACTGGCAGTCCCTTATTGCGGGAGATGTTGATGTTGACATCGAGAGCTGGACTGAAAATGTCGCTTCATATCCCGATGATATAGCAAATGGAGATGTAATTGATGTTGGTACACTTGTACCTGATAGCTCACAGGGAATATATGTACCTAGATATGTTATTGAAGGTGATAGCGAGCGAGGTATAGAGGCGACTGCTCCAGATTTGGTTACAGTTGAAGATTTAAAAAATTATGTATCAGTTTTTCCCGATGATGCTGATTCATCAAAAGGAAGATTGTATGGGTCTATACCCGGATGGATGGCAGATGAGGTATTATATAAGAAATATGAATTTTATAATTTAGACGAAACTTATAATTATGTACGTCTTGGCAGTGAAGCTACTTTATTTGCATCTTTGGTTTCAGCATATAATCTTGGACAGCCTTGGGTAGGATATTGCTATGAGCCGACTTGGGTGACTGGTAAATTAGATTTGGTTAAATTAGAAGATGCTCCATATTCACCAGATTTATTTTTAGATGGCAAGTGTGAGTTTTCTTCTCAGGAACTTAAAATAATTACTAACAGAAATTTTGCAGAAAAAGCACCAGAGCTTCTTACTTTTTTTGAAAATTACAGAACAGGCAGTCAATTAATTTCAAATGCACTTGCATATTTGGATGAGACAGGAGCTTCATACGAAGATACTGCTGTTTGGTTTTTAAAGGCAAATGATGACTTGATTGGTGAATGGCTTCCGGAAGCTAATGCACAAAAGCTTCGTACTTATCTTAGCAGTTTGCAGTGATAGGGGGTAATTAAAATTTGAATGATATATTAGATAAATACATTTTACAGTTTCCCAGTCAATGGGAATTCGATGTTGGCAGCACGATTGATGATTCGGTAAAGAATTTTTCAAAGGTTCACCAAGGTGGACTTTCAGTAATAAAAAGAGGAGTTATCGCAACGGTTGGAGGAATAAACACTTTATTAGGTGCAATTCCTTGGATAATTATTGTTTTAGCAGTTGCTCTCCTTGCTTACAAATTAACAAAGAAGTGGTATACAGGAATTTTATATGGGGCAATGCTTATATTTATTGGATGCTGCGGATTTTGGACACATATGATAGAGACACTCAGTATAGTTATAGCAGGTGTTATTCTGAGTATTATATTGGGTTTTCCAATAGGTATACTTATAACAATGAATAAAAAGACCAACAGTATTGTAAGACCTATATTGGATACGATGCAGACAATGCCTTCATGGGTATACCTCGTTCCTGCGGTTATACTCTTTGGAGTTGGAACAACCCCGGCGCTTCTTGCCACAACAATATATGCGATAGTACCAATGATAAGACTTACAAGTCATGGGCTTCTTTGTGTTGACAAGGAAATGGTTGAGGCTGCGTATGCTTTTGGTTCTACTAAATTGCAGGCATTAATAAAGGTTCAGATACCTCAAGCTAAACCAACAATTATGACAGGTGTTAATCAGACAATAATGATGGCTATGTCAATGGTTGTGACCTGTGCTTTAATTGGCGCCAATGGGCTTGGAATGGAAATACTTTTGGCTACAAACAGAGTTGATATGGGTAAAGCACTTTTTCCAGGAATATGTATAGTAATTTTAGCAATTATTATGGATCGATTAACTCAAGCCATGGTTAATCAAAGTGAGGTGAGGGACGATGTGTGATATAGCATTAGAGGCAAAAAGTATAACAAAAATATATGGACATAACAAAGCAGGAGTTGCAAAAATTTTGGCTGAGGGCGGAACAAAAAATGACGTTTACAAGAAAACCGGTTCTACGGTTGCTCTTTGGGATGTGAACTTTAAAGTTAAAAAAGGAGAAATATTTGTTGTAATCGGACTTTCAGGTTCAGGAAAATCAACAATAATAAGATGCTTTAATCAGCTTGTCAAACCAACTTCGGGACAATTGTTTGTAGACGGAAAGAATATTACGGATATGAACAAAAAAGAGTTGATAAAATTAAGACGAGAGAAAATATCAATGGTATTTCAGAACTTTGGGCTTTTTACCCATCGTTCTGTTATAGAAAATGTGGCATATGGTCCGGAATTAAGGGGAATGCCAAAAAGACAAAGAGATGAAGAGGCTGGGCATTTGATAAAGATGGTTGGATTGGAAGGACTAGAGAATAAGTCCATATCAAGTCTTTCCGGAGGTATGAAGCAGAGAGTTGGTATTGCAAGAGCCTTGGCAAACGACCCGGAAGTGCTCCTTATGGATGAACCGTTTTCTGCACTTGATCCGCTTGTAAGGAGAAATATGCAGTTTGAGCTGCTTTCTATGCAAAGAAAACTGGGTAAAACCATCTTATTTATTACTCATGATATAAACGAGGCATTTAAACTTGGTGATACAGTTGCCATTATGAGAGATGGGAAAATCGTACAGATTGATACTCCTGAAAACATGGCGGCTAATCCGGCCAATGAGTATGTTGAGCAGTTTATAAAAAGTGCCGATAAGACACAGATACTGAGTGCTAAAAATGTTAAGGTTCCACCTGCTTGTCTTGTAAGAAATAAAGATGAGGTCACAACAGCAATTCGTGAAATGAATGAGGCAGGACTGTCTAGTGCATATGTTGTTGACAATAAAATGAGGCTGATCGGAATTATAACTATTGATTCAGCCCTGAAGGCAAGAGAAACAGGAACCCCACTTGCAGAAATGATAAATAATGATATAATAAAAATCGCTGAAGATACGTTGTTAAGCGATATACTCCCTCTGACGGCGGAGGCAAGGTACCCGATTGCTGTTGTTGATGATGCCGGAACGTTGACCGGTATTGTGACAAAGTCTGCTGTTATCGCTTCGATTATCTAAGCATTAAATAATTATGTGCAATAACAAATAAGTTTTTGTTTATGGTTACATTTTATTTACTGTACATATTAAAAGGCAAATCGCCTTATTATGCTTAGAAAGAGTGAGATGGTTTTGGAAAAAAATTTGAAAGTTATTAATCCGCGTTATCGTCAAATAGCTATTGACATAGCTTCAAGAATAGCTGATAAGGAATACAGCATAGGTGAAAAAGTTTATGCGAGATCGCTTATTGCCGCCCAATACTCTGTTTCTCCTGAGACTGCAAGAAGGGCTGTAGCAGTCCTGTCAGATATGGGTATAGTTGAAGCTATTAAGGGCAGCGGAGTTATTATAAAATCCTATGATAATGCTTTGAAATTTGTTAAATTAAATCAGGATGTTAATACAATTGAGAATTTGAGCAGGGAAACCTTAGAAAGAATTAATTTTATAATTAATGAAAGCTATGAATTAAAGGATAAAATAGAAAGTCTTGTTGACAGAGTTACAATGTACAGGGGAGCAGCAACTTTTGCCCCTTATGAATACAAAATAGCAGAGAGTCTTCCTGTTGTTGGAAAAAGTATTTCTGAGCTTAATTTTTGGCAGAATACGTCTGCAACTGTTGTTGCCATTCAAAGGGGTAACTATATAATATTATCTCCCGGTCCGTACGAAACATTTCAGTTTGAAGACATAATATTTTTTGTCGGTAACAGTGACTGTGTGGCTCGTGTTCATGATTTTATGGAAAGATCAGTTGTGTCGGGGGATTAATGGCATAAAATCTGTATGAATTTGTTATTAAAATACCAATGTATCGGAATTTAAGCTTAATATTGACATTTTTATGTGCCTTATGTATTATAAGTTCATTATAAAAACAGGAGGTTCATTTTAGTATGACAAAGGATAATAGACCCCAATTCGGCGGCAGTACAGATTATGTAGCTTCAGGTGAACTTATGCGTGCCGTAAACATTGCAATTGCCCTTGAAAAACCTCTCCTTATTAAAGGTGAGCCGGGAACAGGCAAGACGATGCTTGCTCAGTCTGTTTCTAAGGCACTTGGCAAAAAACTTATAATTTGGAATATTAAATCTACCACAAAGGCACAGGACGGATTATATGTGTATGACGTTGTTCAGCGCCTTTATGACAGCCAGTTTGGCGGTGACGGCGTAGATGACATAAAAAAATATGTTAAACTTGGCAAAATAGGGGAAGCTTTCAATGATGATGAGCAGGTTATTCTTCTTATTGATGAGATAGATAAAGCTGATATTGAATTTCCTAATGACCTTCTTTGGGAACTTGACAAAATGGAGTTTTATATACCTGAAACAGGAGAAACCGTTAAGGCAAAGAAACGTCCTATAGTTATAATCACTTCAAATGCTGAGAAAGAGCTTCCAGATGCATTTTTACGCCGATGTATATTTCACTATATTGAGTTCCCTAATGAGGAACTTATGAATGATATAATAAAGGTGCATTTCCCGGAAATAGAAGATAACATAATATCACAGGTAACAGCAGCGTTTTATTATGTGAGAAGTCTCAGAGATATACAAAAAAAGCCCAGTACATCAGAAATTATTGACTGGATTCAGGCTTTGACCATAAGTGGGATTCCTGTTAGCCGCATTACAAAGGAAATACCGTTTGCAGGGGTAATACTTAAGAAAAATGAGGATATTGAAGCACTTGAGCGTGCCAAAAATCGCCCAATGTTTCCTTTTAACAAATAATCATAAGGAGGGAACATTATGTTTAACTCGTTTTTATACCTCCTGCGCTCAAAAGGACTTGACGTATCACTTAATGAATGGGTAGCATTGAATGACGCTCTTGACAAAGGGCTTGCATATTCAAGCCTAACTGATTTTTATTATCTGTGCCGCTCCGTACTCATTAAAAGTGAAACAGATTTTGATAAATTTGATGGTGCCTTCCTAGAGTTTTTTAAGGATATAGATTTTTTGGAGGATATTCCCCAGGAACTTCTTAATTGGCTCAATAAGCCTAAGGAAACACCTGATAACTATGATGAAGAGATTGCAAAGCAAAATCTTGCTCTTGAGTATGAACGTATAGAACAGATGCTAAGAGAGCGTATCGAAGAACAGGACGGCGAGCATAACGGCGGAAAGTACTGGGTAGGTACAGGGGGAATGTCGGTCTTTGGCAACAACGGCAACAGTCCAAATGGCATTCGTGTAGGGGGAGAGAGCAAGTATCACAGAGCATTTCGTGTTGCAGGTGAACGTCATTTTAAGGACTTTAACGAGGATCAGATACTCGACAGCCGTCAGTTCCAAATGGCTTTCCGAAAGCTTAGACAGTACTCTACAAAAACAGATGCACCAAAAACTGAATTGGATATTGATGCAACAATTGATGAAACAGGAGATAATGCAGGCAGGCTTACTATTGTCTATGATAGACCAAGAAAAAATATGGTCAAGGTTATTATGCTTATGGATTCGGGAGGCTCAATGGATTATTACAGACAGCTATGCGGTAAGTTGTTTTCTGCACTTAGCAAGTCTAACCATTTTAAGGATTTAAAGTTTTATTATTTCCATAACAGTATATATTCGAAACTGTATACAGACTCAGTATGTATGCCGGGACGCTGGATTGATACTGATATGGTTTTGCGTACATTAGGCAGTGACTATAAAGTAATAATTGTAGGAGATGCTGCGATGGCTCCTTACGAACTTTTTGGCGGAGGTTACTACAGTTACGGTTCAGAAACAAAAGGAATTGATTGGTTCAGAAAGATAAAAGGTCATTTTTCACACATTGTATGGCTCAACCCTTCTGAAATGGAATATGTTCCAGGAAATTATTGGCGAGAAACTCTGGGAGTGCTGCAAGAGGAATTTGATATGTATCCGCTTAGTGTAAATGGTCTTGAAGCGGCATTGAAGAAACTAATGGTTTCAAGGTAAATATATAAATGTATTTATGGGTTATATTCCAGTTGTGTTAATATCTTAGCAAATAGTCTATATAATATAAAAGCCATCCATTTGTTGGAGGGCTTTTGTGTATATTAACGTAGATAATAAGTAAATGCGTCGATATGTATGTTGACATATACAAAAATATTTTAATTTATTGTCTTATATGCTATAATTTAATTAAGCATTTAATGCTTTATTTTTTGTTTATAAACAAAAAGATAAGTTAGGAGAGGTTACTTATGTATGGTGAGATGAATCAAAAACCAAAATGTGAGGGCTGCAGTGAGGCAACACCAGAGGAGAAGCTTGCACTTATAAAAGAACTTGCCGAAGGATACAAGGATAAAAAGGGTTCTCTTATTCAGGTGCTACATATGGCTCAGGGTATATATAATCATTTGCCGCTTGAGGTTCAGAAGGTAGTTGCTGAAACGCTGGATATTCCTCTTGCGGAGGTTGCTTCTGTTGTCAGCTTTTATTCTTATTTTTCAACAGAACCAAGAGGAAAGCATACTATCCGCGTATGTATGGGCACAGCCTGCTATGTCAAAGGCGGAAAGAAGATAGTAGAACGTCTTAAGGAGCTTCTTGATGTAGAAATCGGCGGAACAACCAAAGATAATGTTTTCTCTTTTGAAGTGGCCCGATGCATTGGTTCATGCGGTCTTGCTCCTGCTATGACTGTTGATGAAACAGTATTCAGAATGGTAAGTCCGGATAAACTGGAATCCATACTTGCACCGTATTACAGAGACGGTATGACAAGGGAGGAGGATGAAGATGAATGATTTTCTTATTAAAACAGAAGCACAGCTTGAAGAAATAAAAAATAATTATACTTCAAATCAAAATAAATATGATTGGCAGATATTTGTCTGCGGCGGTGCTGGCTGTGTATCCTCCGACTGTGCAACAGTCAATAAAACTTTGAAAAAAGCAATTAAAAAATATAAACTTGAAAATAAAGTTAACGTCATTACAACGGGATGCATGGGAATGTGTGCTCAGGGACCGGAAATACTTGTTTATCCCGGAGGGACTTTTTATGTGCAGATGGATTCGCAAAAAACGTACGATGTAATTGAGCGGCATATAATAAGCGGTGAAATAGCCGAAGAGTATACTTTCTTTGATAAGCATACTCAAAAACATATTCCTAAAATCGATGACATTCCTTTCTATAGTGAACAGGTGCGAATTGTTCTAAGAAATTGTGGAAGAATTGATTTTTCATCAATTGATGCATACATTTCAAGAGACGGATACAAGGCTGTTGCTAATGTGTTGAAGACTGACAGACAGAAAATCATAGACGAGATGAAGGCCTCAGGACTTAGAGGACGAGGCGGTGCTGGATTTCCTACCGGCGTAAAATGGCAGGCCGGAAAGGACGCAAAAGGAGATAAAAAGAGTATTGTCTGCAATGCGGATGAAGGTGACCCAGGTGCCTTTATGGACAGAAGTGTTCTTGAGGGTGACCCTCATTCTATTATTGAGGGCATGATGATAGCGGGATATGCAATCGGTGCTGAAAACGGCTATGTGTATGTTCGCGCAGAATATCCACTTGCCGTAGAAAGGCTTGGCGAAGCAATAAAACAGGCAGAAGAATGCGGTCTTTTAGGAAAAAATATTTTCGGTACTGATTTTTCATTTGATATTGAAATAAGAATTGGTGCCGGTGCTTTTGTATGCGGAGAGGAAACAGCACTTCTTGCATCAATTGAGGGCAAAAGAGGAGAGCCGAGGCAGAAACCTCCCTTTCCGTTTGAATCAGGACTTTTTGGCCAGCCAACAATAATAAACAATGTTGAAACACTTGCCAATGTTCCTGCAATAATGCTGAACGGTGCGAAGTGGTATGCATCTTACGGTACAGAAAAAAGCTGTGGCACTAAGGTGTTTGCTATGGCAGGAGATATTGTCAATGCAGGCATAATCGAAGTTCCAATGGGTATTCCTCTTCGTAATATTATTTTTACTATCGGCGGGGGAATTCCGGATAACAAAGGATTTAAAGCTGTACAGACAGGAGGACCATCAGGAGGCTGTCTTACGAAAGACCACCTTGATGTGCAAGTTGACTATGAATCACTTTCGGCACTTGGCGCAATAATTGGTTCCGGTGGTATGGTAGTAATGAATGATGAATCCTGTATGGTGGATACAGCCAGATATTTTTTGGATTTTACAAGAGATGAATCCTGCGGACGCTGTACACCGTGTCGGATAGGTACAAAACGTATGCTTGAACTACTGGAAAAAATAATTGCAGGAAATGGTGAAAAGAGCGATATTGAAATGCTTGAAGAGCTTGCACATACAATTCAGGAGACTGCAATGTGCGGACTTGGTCAGACAGCTCCTAATCCTGTACTTACAACTCTAAAATACTTTAGAAAAGAATATGAAGATCATATTAATAAAAAAGTATGTGAGGCAAAGCAGTGTAAAGCAATGATTACTTATGCAATTGACCCCAATAAATGCATTGGCTGTGATATATGCAAGAAAACCTGTCCTTTAGGTGCAATCCGAGGAGAGTTCAGAAGACCTCATATTATTGACCCGTATATATGCAGCAGATGCGGTTCATGCAAAGCCGTTTGCCGTGTTAAGGCAATCGAAGTACATTAAGGGGGTAAAAATATGGAAATAACAATTACCGTAAACGGAAATACTGTTCATGCCAATGACAGCATGACTATAATGGAGGCAGCACAGAAAAACAATATTTATATTCCTTCTCTTTGTATGGATCAGCATATTAATCACACAGCAGGAACGTGCCGTATATGTGTTGTTGAGGTTGAAGGTGCTAAGAACCTTCTGGCTTCATGTGTAACAAAGGCGAGAGACGGTATGGTAATATATACTAATTCACCAAAGGTGCGTAAAGCAAGGAAGCTGATTTATGAACTACTTATGAGCGACCATCCGCAAAATTGTTTGTTCTGTGAACGTAACCAAAACTGTGAACTTCAGAGGCTGGGACGCATTCTTGGCGTTACCGAATCAAGAATAAGCGGTGAACATTCAATAGCTGTTTATGATGTATCGCCGGCAATAACGAGAGATACCAGCAAGTGCATACTTTGCAGAAGATGCACCGATGTGTGCAACAATATACAGAAGGTTGGTGCAATACAAGCACAGAACAGGGGATTTAATACTATTATCAGTCCTGCTATGGGATTGCCTCTTACAACTACGGACTGTGCTATGTGCGGACAGTGTACCGTTGTATGTCCAACAGATGCGTTGAAAGAAACAGACGGAATAGTCCCGGTTTTAAAAGCATTGGAAAACAAGGACAAATATGTTGTTGTTCAGACTGCACCGGCTGTCAGGGCAGCTCTTGGTGAAGAGTTCTCGCTTCCGGTAGGAACAGATGTTACAGGAAAAATGGTTACCGCATTAAGACTGCTTGGATTTAAAAATGTTTTTGATACAAACTTTGCTGCCGACCTTACTATTATTGAGGAGGTAACCGAGCTTGTAGAAAGGCTTAAAAAAGCTGTTGCAGGTGAAGAAACAGTACTTCCTATGATGACAAGCTGTTCACCTGGCTGGATAAAACACATTGAGCATGAGTTTCCCAATGAGCTTGGACATTTATCAAGCTGCAAGTCACCGCATACTATGATGGGTGCTGTAATAAAGTCTTATTTTGCAGATAAAATTGGTGTTGCTCCCGAAAACATATTTGTTGTATCGGTTATGCCTTGTACAGCAAAGAAGTTTGAAATTCAGAGACCGGAGATGGAGGTCAATGGTATACGGGATGTTGATGCAGTGTTGACTACTCGAGAGCTTGCCAGAATGATAATTAACGAAGGAATAGATTTTACTGCACTTTCCGATAATGACTTTGATGCACCTCTTGGCATGTCTACCGGTGCTGGAACAATTTTTGGAGTAACAGGCGGAGTAATGGAGGCGGCATTAAGAACTGCTTATTTCTATATAACGGGACGAAACCTACCGTATGAAGGTTTACACGTAACGCCGATTGAGGGATTAAGCAAAATAAAGACTGCTGATATAACACTTAATGATACTCTGCCTGAATATAAGGCTTTTGAAGGGGTGACTCTTAAAGTCGCCGTAACGAGCGGACTTGATGGTGCCGATATTCTGATGAATGAAATTGCAGAAGGTAAATCGCCATATCATTTTATTGAGGTTATGGGATGCCCAGGTGGATGTATAAATGGCGGAGGACAGCCAAGGCCTAAAGAGAAGGATTATGAAAAGAAAAGAATGTCTGCATTATATAATGCGGATGAACAAAAAGAATTACGCCTCAGTCATCTTAATACGGAAGTACAGGAGCTGTATTCTGAGTTCCTAGGTTCTGCAGGCGGAGATAAGTCACATCATTTACTCCATACGCATTATACACCAAGAAAAAAATATAACTGTTGAAATAGCTTCATGTTAAGCAAAATAAAAAGGATACGAAACACTGTTTCGTATCCTTTTTTGTATATTTATTAATCTTTTATCTGTTTTCCGTGTGGAATGTGATTTGCAATTTTCTTGTAAATCAGGAAAGTTACTAATGAATTAACACCTGCTTTGACTGCATTAAAAGGTGCAATTATAGGCAAGATCATCGGCATAACCGCTGAACGAGGAACGCCCATGAAAATAGGTGTAAATATTATATTCCATACACACATCATAACAATCATTACGATTGAACCTGCAAAAAGTGCTTTTACTGCGGTTTTCTTTGAATGGTTTCGCTTATAAATATTACCTGCAACTATAGCAAAAAAGCCTGTTGCAAAAATGTGCATCATAACGCCTATAATTCCACTTTGTGCACTGACTGTGAAGCCCTGAATAAAAGCAACAATAACAGTAAGGATAAAGCCGCTTAAAGGACCATAAAGGAATGTGCAGATATAAATCGGAATATCTGCTGGGTCGTATTCCAAAAATGCTGCTGCCGGGAAAATGGGAAAGTGTATCAAATATACAAGTATTATTGATACTGCTGCCATCATGCCCATTGTTGTTAATTTTCTTACCTTATCTGATCTCTCCATTGTTAAAAAAACCTCCGTAATTATGTAGAATTTATTATGTCAGGAATGGATAGCAGTAAGCATGAAAAAAGTGCGCCCTGAAAAAAACAGGGCGCACGAAAAAACATACCTATCCGTTCCTTTATCCGGACTATACCGTCGGTTCGGGGATCACACCCAAATCAACCTAAGCTACAAGCAAAAGGCTCTCGGACTCAAAATGCAATAGCATTTTATTACCGCCGGTGAGGAGTTGCACCTCGCCCTAAAACAGTATCAGTATACGGCTTTGACTATATAATGTCAAGTTGTTTTTATTGCTGCACATAACAGCTTGTCTTACAGGAATAAGATGTTTTACACTTTGGTTTTATTTTGCTAAAGAATAGCATTCAAAGTCAAATATTTCACCGTCATACCGCATTTCACAGTCTTTCAAAGTACCTTCATACTCAAAACCGCATTTCTTAATTACGGACCTTGATCTGCTGTTAAACGGATAACAGCAGCAGGAGATGCGTGATAAATTTAAATCTTCCAAACCATATCTTATAACTTCTTTAGAAGCTTCTGTCATTAACCCAATGCCCCAGTAATCATGACTCATTGCATATCCAAGCATAAGTACATTTTGGTTTTCCCGCTTTGGGTCAGGTATAAGTCCGACGGAACCAATCAGCTTTCCTGATTTCTTTAATACCATTCCGAAAACTGATTCTTGGTCTAAAAATATTTCTTTCATTATCTGTCTTGTTTCTTCTATATTTTCATGGGGTTTCCATCCTGCATCAGGTCCAACAAGTGGGTTTGAAGAATATTCAAATATATCCTCATCATCGCTTTCAATAATATGTCTCAGTATCAAACGTTCTGTTTCTAGCTCCAATTTATTTCACCGTCCTTGTGCAATAATACCTTCTTTTATATTTTGTGTTGTGTTTGTATTCGATTGCTTTTGTAGGGCAAGCATTAATACATGCCATACAGTGGGTGCATTTATCGCCCCAAACAGGTTTGCTGTTCACAAGCTTTATGTTGTTAAGTATACAAAGCTTTGAACACATTCCGCAGCCGATGCATTTATCAGTGGCATAAAATCCGGTTGCGCTGATAACAAATTTATAGAATAAGTTATTAACTAATGAACTTTTAGCCTTGTCTGCAAGTCCTGCTTTTTCCAAAGGGAGCCTTTTTTCCTTTAATATATAATTTGCCGCTCCTGCCGCCTTAGGAACTGCCGCAGATATTAGTTTAGCTGACATTTTTCTTGAAGGTGCAGAGTAAAGAGCAATATAATTTTCCGGCATAACAATTGTACGCAGTCCCATATACTTAAAATTTTTATGCTTACATAAAAGTCTTGTAAAGTGGGAGGCATTTCCCGTATCAACCCCGCAGGTAAGTATAAAATAAGCCATTTTGTTTCCTTTGAACTCAGTACGAAGAATAAAATCGCGTACAATGTGAGGAATTTGCCAAGCATAAGTAGGTACAACAAAGACAAGAGGTTTTTCTGAGTATATTGAGTTATAGTTTTCTGCTTTGATTCGTTCATTTAATGATATTAAATCATCGCCTGTGTTTTTTTGAATTATTTCTGCTAAATATCTGCTGTTTCCTGTTCCGCTGAAATATAATATCATTTCTTCTCCTCCTAATCAGTTTGTTATATGATGAATAATCAAATAAAAAATAATAAGCCAAATCGCAATTACAGGCAATGCATACAGGGTATTTCTGCAATGTTTAGCACCACTGTTATCTTGTTCTGCTTTTTTTTGGCATTCTTCAAATATTTCTTTAGGTATTAGTTTAACGCATGCTGCAATGAGTGCAGGCAGTATTATTATATCATCAAGATACCCGATAACAGGAATAAAATCGGGAATTAAGTCAATAGGCGAAAGGGCATAGGCAACTGCAACAGCAGCAATAAGTTTTGCTCTAAGCGGAGTTTTGGGGTGCTTAAGGGCAAAAAACATTGCAGGTATATTATTTTTTAGATTTTTAGCCCGATCTTTTAATTTCTCCTTATCCATTAACTATCCACCGCCAATAATTGTTTTCTTTATTTTAACATTAATTTTATAAGAATAAAATGTTTGGGATTATTAAAATTTTAAAAACCGGATTTAATGGCTTCTATCACGTGTCTATAACGCTTCTTCTTTGGGGTGTTCAGTTTGCATTGTTCGTGATCCCTTCCAGCATTAATCTAAAGTGTGTAAGAACCTGCTCTTTTAAATCAAAGCTAGGGTAGCGTATGCACCATTCATAGGTAAGTCCTCTGATTGACATCACAAAATGCTTAGTCAATATGTCAAGAGGCAGTGAAGTTTTGAATTCTCCCTTTTGTATACCCTGATCAAGTATATCGCTGAACATTTTGTAGAGGTTTCGACCATATCCTTTGATTGCCTCTGTGCTGACAATACTCGTGAGCTGTAGAGTATAGACGGTTCTCAGGTTGTCATAACCGACCTTGTCCACCATCAAGTCAGCAATATCACCGGCAAAGGCCAAGATGGTATCAGCAGTTGACAGATCAGCCGGCAAATTGTCAAGAAAAGCTTTATAATTCATGTCCAGACGCTCTACATAAGTTGAAAAGAGAGTGATATACAGTGCGTCTTTTGAATCAAAATGCACATAAAATGTGCCTTTGGTTACCCCAGCCGCCTCCGTGATGGCCTCTATGTTGACATCTTTATAATCATATTGCTGAAACAGCTTTTCTGCACTTTCATATAATCTTTTCTTGGTATCAGCACCTTGTTCTTTTTTTCGATTGGGCTTATCCGCTTTCATATTTTCCTTCTCTCATATTGATTTTTTGTGATAACCGCAGTATAATAACCGTGGTTAGTAACCATGGTTATTATACTGCGGTTAGTACTTTATATTTTCATTATAATGTTTATCAGAGAGGAATTCAAGCGGAAGTTCCATTGCTAAGAGATCAGCTTGTTTTCATCCTGATTGTGTGGAAGCATGGCGTGGACGCTATATAACTACTTGAGAAATGGAGGGAACAGACATGAGAAAAAGTAAATATTGCAAAGGACTTATGGCCATGATGTTATCCGTTATCATGGTTACGGGAATGATACCCGTTTCAGTGGAGGCAATGGACGTAAGAGGCGAGGTCATCTCCTTTGAAGAACTGTCATCGGAAGTTATAGAACAAAGTGTGCCGCTTGGTACATCCAAATCCGAACTGAACCTACCGGAAGCATTGACGGCGTTGGTACGATTTGCTTCGGCATCAGAGCAGGAGGAAGGAGCAGGAGCCGAAGAAGAGGATGCTTCACAGCCTGTTACAATGGATATCCCAGTTACATGGACTGCATCACCGGAATATGATGGCAGCACTGCAGACAAATACATATTTACGACGGAGCTGCCGGAAGGATTTACTTTTGCGGGCGATGTCGAATTGCCCACGATTACCGTTACAGTTGAGGAAACGGTGATTTATGGAGAAATAACCGAGTTTGACGAGCTTGAGGACGAGATTCGCTGGCAGAACACCGCTTCACCCAACCTGCCAGACATGTTGAGTGGTACGGTGGAAGGAGAAGTTACAGAGATCCCTGTTATATGGGAGGCCGACCACGAATACGATGAGGATTCTCCTGAAAAAGGGTTATATGTTTTCACAGCTAAGATCGATGCAGGTTATACAATAGGCGATGGCGTGGAAATGCCACATATCACCGTGTATATTCCTGCTGTTCAGCGGAAACTTATGAGCATGGCGGGCTCAGGAACATCCGACAGTGAGCTGGAGATAACCACTGCGGCCCAGCTTTCGGAAATTGCTGCGTTAGTCAATGCGGGAAGGCTTGAAACATTTTTATTTAACGACAGCGAAAAAACTGTCTATCTGTCACTTGGGAACGATATTGACCTATCAACCTACGGAAAAGGTTGGAACGACGGCAAAGGATGGGTACCAATTGGCATGTATTTCGAGCATCCTTTCAAAGGCACATTTAACGGCAACGGAAATGCGATTACTGGGCTTTACATCAACGACAGTGATCTGGAACTTGCCGGACTGTTTGGCCATATTAATGGCGGTACAGTCAAAAACCTAGGAATAGTGGACGTAAACATCACCGCTGGATCGACTGTGGGCGGCTTGGCGAGCTATGTTTTAAACGACGGAACTGTTCAGAACTGTTATGTCACCGGAGAGGTAACCGGCAGCGACTATGTCGGCGGTCTGATAGGTATGGTTGTTGCCGGCAGCAGCGTAACCAATTGTTATGCAACTTGCTCAATTACTGGTTACAGTTATATTGGCGGCGTGACAAGCCTTGTTGTCAGCAGCAGTGTAACCGATTGTTATACTACATGCACAGTTACCGGAACAGGAAACTGTGTCGGTGGCGTGGTTGGCCAGATGAATGCCGGCAACGTGGGAAGCTGCTACTCGTCCGGCATGGTCAGCGGAAGCAATTATGTAGGCGGCATAGTGGGGCAGGTGTACAATAGCGGCACGGTGCAGAACTGCTCAGCACTGAACCCAAGTATAGTTGGAACAGACAAGGTGGGTCGTGTGGCATGTGGTGATTCAATTATCCTTTCCGGCAACTGCGCCTTTTCCGACATGACGGTAACGGTGGATGGCAGCTCCAAGGCAATTACAAGTGATGAGGCTGGAACAGACGGCGCAGATATTGATGCGACAACAATCAAGCAGGACGGCACGTTGGGCGAGCGCTGCACCACTGAAAACGGTTGGACGGTTGAAGACGGCAGGTTGCCTGGCGTGGGCGGAACCGTAGAAATGCCCGACCATATAGTGGGCGGCAGAGACTCCAATTTTCGGGGAGAGGGTACACCTGAAAATCCTTATCAAATCAGTACAGCCGAACAGCTAGCAAAACTGGCGGAACTGGTGAACAAGAACAATGCTACATATAATAGTGCGTATTACAAGCTCACGGCGGATATTGACCTTTCTGCCTACGGAAAAGATTATGACGGAGGAAAGGGTTGGATGCCCATCGGCTATTTTGGTTTTAAAGGTAATTTCAACGGGGGAGACCATATCATTACGGGTCTTTATATTAACCGTCCAACTGCCCAAACCACAGGACTGTTCAGTATTGTTGAGGACGGCACAATTGAAAATCTGGGCGTAGTTTGTGCGGACATTACAGGTGATGGAAATGTCGGCGGCATTGCAGGTGATACAGTAAAAAGCAGAGTAACCAACTGCTACGTCACCGGTTCAGTCATTGGAACAGACCAAGCTGTCGGCGGTGTGGTGGGTTATGTCTATGGTAAGGGCAGCATCGTGACAAACTGCTACTCTACTTGTACGGTTACTAGCGAAAAAAGTGTTGGAGGCATAGTAGGATCTATTATCCTTGGCAGTGTGCAAAGGTGTTATTCAACAGGCGCGGTCTTAGGAAAAAATTACGGCGTTGGCGGTGTGGCAGGCAAAATTAACTGCGGTGATAGTGGCAATGTATCGGTGCAAAACTGTGCCGCACTTAACCCAAGCCTCAATGCTGTTAATTATGTCAATCGTGTGGTAGGAGATAACACTGGTAGTCTTACCCCCTCTGGTAACGTTGCGTTTTCCGGTATGACGGTGAACGGCAGTATAGTCACTAGCGGAAATGCGGCCAGCCTACACGGTGAGGATAAGGATGCTAACGCAATTGCCGGAACAGGTTTCTTTGAGGACTTATTTGGCAGTGATCCCGCATGGGTCTATGCAGAAGGCAAGCTGCCAATTCTCGCGGGTTTTGCGGAAGGTACGCAGAGCTCTGCCATTCCCTATTATATGAGCGGAAGCTATTTCGGCGGCGGAGATGGTTCAAGTGAGGAACAGGCTTATGAAATCAGTACTGCCTTGCAGCTTACTAAGTTGGCGGAACTGGTCAATGAGGGCAATGTAAATTACAACGACAAATATTACAAGCTTGCCGCAGATATAGACCTTTCCGACTATAATGCTTCCAACACGGACTTTAACAGCGGTAAGGGCTGGGTGCCAATCGGCAAGTATAGCTATAATAGCGGTGATTACAGCTGGGCTTTTGATGGAGTCTTTGACGGTGATGGGCACACAGTTACCGGGCTGTATATCAATGATTCTACGGATGGCATTAGCGGTGGACTGTTCGGATGTATTACCGGCACAGTGAAAAACCTTAACGTTACCAATACAGAAATAACTCTTGGAAGTAGTGATCAAAACTCAGATGACTGTTATATTGGCGGGGTGGTTGGCTATGTGCATGAAGGAAGAATTATGGGCTGTCATGTCTCTGGCATACTGCACGGCTTAATATGGAGCGAACTTGGCGGAATAGCTGGTTGTGTAGACGGTGGCAGAGTAACAGATTGCGATGCCTCCGTTACTGTAACCGGCAATGGCTTCTATGTCGGTGGTGTGGTAGGTTATTTGATAGGCAAAGGTGAAGTGGTAAACTGTCGAGCAATCGGCACGATTAAAGGTTGCATGTTTGAAGGCGGCATTGTCGGAGACAGTCGGGATGGCAGCATAACGAACTGCTATTCTGGATGTACGGTCAGCGGTGCAGGCGAAATTGGAGGGGTAGTAGGCCGAATAGGCGGTTACAGCAATAAAACCGGCGAAAGTTGGAGCGGTACTGTGGAAAATTGTTATTCTACCGGTTCTGTCAGCGGATCAGGCTTTGTCGGCGGCATAGTGGCTGATCTGGAGGAGAAAGATAGCAAAGTTGTGAACTGTTATTCCACTGGTCCGGTCAGCGGCACAGGCACAAGTGTAGGCTATATCGGTGGTGTGGTAGGTTATATGAATAATAACAGCAAGGCTCAAAACTGCTATGCTACCGGTACGGTCAGTGGCACCGGTTCTAAAGGCAGATGTGATGGCGGCATTGTGGGCGCTGCTTTATACGGCAGCAATATTGTAAATTGTGCTGCACTGAACCCAAGCGTAAGCAGTACAGGAACCGTTGGACGTGTGCTTGGAAAGACATACTTAGGCGCCACTTCTTCCGGCAACTACGCTTTTTCAAGAATGACAGGCGGTGGAAACGATAAAACTGCAAGCGGCCTTGACGGTGAGGATATAACAATAGCACAGATGAATACTGCCTCTTTTTGGACAACGGCAAGCAATTGGGAAAACTCCGGTTGGGATGAAAATATCTGGGATATACAGGACGGAAAACTTCCGATTTTGAAAAATATGGGCGGCATACCACAATCCGGTGACGGCGGTTTGTACCTGTCCGAACGGGATATCCAGTATGCTACTGTTACACTGTCGGATAATACCTACACTTACAATGGTATGGAAAGAGTGCCCGCTCTGACTGTTACTTTTGACAGCGTGACGCTGGTGCAGGATACAGATTACACTTATGAGATTGCCAGTACGGACGGCGAAGGCACCAGCGCGGGTACACAGACCGGAACTGTTGAATTGAAACTTTCAGGAAAGGGCAACTATAACGGTACTAAATTCGTAACTTATACGATTAATAAAGCCGCTGCACCCACCATTGTTTGGCCTGCCGCAACGGCTGTCACATATGGTGCTAAGCTGTCGGATTCAATGCTGACAGGCGGCTCCACTACATACGGAAGCTTCTCATGGGTGGACGGTGATACAGTTCCCACTGCAGGTAATGGCAGTTACAGCGTAACATTTACGCCAAACACGACTACCATGGCCAACTATGAGACCATCACGGAAACCACCAAAACAATAGGAATCACAGTAAACAAAGCATCTGCACCTACGATTTCACCGCAGGTGGTCAGTATTTACAGGAGAGTGGACAGTGCCGACAATACGATTAATCTGGCAGCGTTGCTGCCTACTGATTGCGGTGAGACCAGCTATAATATCACCAGCACTAACACGTTGGTTCAACACGCTTCGGTAAATACTTCCGGCATTTTGAGCTTTGATACCTTAAGTTCAGACAGCGTTACCACAGAGATTGTAACCGTCAAAGCAGAAATGCTGAATTATCAAGATACTGTATTAACCGTCACGGTAAACTTTGTGGACAAAAAAGAGTCTGTGGTCACACCTTCTGTCAGCGGTACTCTCGGCTATGGTCAGATTCTTTCAGCCCTGACAATCAGTGCCACAGCATTGGCGGACAACGGCACAACTCTGGTTTCGGGCAGTATCGCATGGGATAACCCGACCAGCAAACCGACTGTAGGTACTCTAACCCAGAGTTGGACATTTACACCAACTGACTTAGAAACTTATGAAATTGAGAAAGGCACCGCAGACATTACAGTAAACAAGGCGATACCTCAGGGAACTCCGGCAATCAAAAAGATTTCCTCAAAGGGCAAAACCCTGTCCGATGCGGTTCTCACTGGCAATTTTACAAATCCCTACGATGGTTCGTCGGTACCCGGTATCTTGAGTTGGAATCTTCCTGATACGACTGACGTTACACGGGACATGGCCTATAGCTGGACGTTTACGCCGGATGATACTGCCAACTACAGTGTCAGAACTGGTTCCCTGACGCCTTATCCCAAAAGCACAAGCGGAGGCTCATTTTCGGTCGGAAACTCAACCACAGCTACCCCTGTAACGGTACCCGAAAAGAGACCAGACCAACCGGTGACGGTTTCTGCGTCTGTAACAGCAACAACAGGTACGAACGGTACAACTGGTGCTGTTATCACTGACAAGGTCATCACCGACGCCATTACCAAAGCGCAGTCAGAGGCGAAAGCACAGGGCAAAACCGCGAACGGTATCGCAGTGGTGCTTAACATAACAGCACCCCAAGGAATCAAAGCCACTTTTACAACACTTTCACAGAATGCGCTGAAAGCCCTTGTAGATTCCGGTGTCTCTAGTCTGGAGATTAACGGCCTGCCTGTAAGCATGAGCTTTGACCGGGAGGCACTCCAGACAATCCAATCGCAGAGCAGCGGCGATGTGACCATCACTGCGGTTTCAGGGCAGGACCTTTCTGATAGTGCTAAAGCCATGATTGGTGAAAGGCCTGTTTACAATATCACGGTTGGTTACACAATAAACGGAAGTACCGCCACCGTAGCTAACTTTAGCGGAGGCACAGCAACGGTTTCAATCCCATATACCCCTGCTAACGGGGAATCTATTGGCTGCCTATATGCTGTTTATGTAGACGGAAAGGGCAGCGCCTCCCGCATCAATGACTCAGCCTATGATGCGAACAGCGGATCCCTGATCTTTACTACTGATCACTTCTCCATCTATGGAGTAGGTTACACAGCTCCTTCGGCAAAGTTCACCGACACTTCAAAGCATTGGGCTGTGAGCAGTATTGATTACGTGGTAGGCCGAGGACTGCTTGACGAAACATCCAGAACCACTTTCTCACCGGACGCACCCATGACTCGCGGTACACTGGTAACGGCGCTGGGCAGACTGGCGGAAGCCGACGTGAGCGGATATCAGACCAGCAGTTTCACGGATGTAAAGACAGGTTCTTTCTATCTGCCATATATCGAATGGGCATATAAAAATAGTATTATTCAAGGAATCGGTAACAGTCAGTTTGACCCTGACCGTGCGGTTACCCGTGAGGAAATTGCGGCTATCTTTGCAAACTATGCAAAGGCCGCAGGCTATACCCTACCAGTGATCCGAGTAGCGGTTAACTTCGAAGACGGCGGGAGTATCGGCAGCACCTACAAAACGGCAGTAATGTCAATGCAGCAAGCCGGTATCATGCTGGGTGAAAATAACGATAGATTTAATCCAAAGGCTAGCGCCACCCGTGCGGAGGTTTCCGTCATGCTGTGCCACTACATCAAACTAACTATCGATCCTGCTACCGCAAAGGGTTGGGCAAAAAACGACAGCGGTCAAAGGATGTATTTTAAAGATGGCAAAGTCCTTACAGGCTGGCAGACCATCGATGATACGATTTATTGCTTTAACAACAGTGGCAACGCTTATGCTGATTGCTGGCATCAGAACAGCAAAGGTGAATGGTTTTACCTGTCAGATGATGGAAGCGCAGTCTGCGGTTGGAAAGACATCGGCGGTCATCGCTATTATTTCAGCACCGATGCCGTGATGATAGGTGAAAAATGGCTGGAGATAGACGGTAAGTGGTATTTCTTCTATGCTGAAGGCTCCCTCGCAGTAAGCACCACAATTGACGGCTTCAAGATAGATAAAAACGGCATAAGACAGGCATCATAAATACAATGCACTACAAAAAGCGCCCACAGATTAAACCTGTAGGCGCTCTATCTTTATTATTATAAATTATTTTTCATTATCCCATGACTCATTTAATAATTCGACTTGATTTTCCGCAACTTTTGCAAATGTTATACAACCCATAACAACGGCTACTATTGCGACGGAAGACATACAAAAATATTTTACTATACGTGTTATATCAAGATTATAAGGGTTCATTAATATCCTCCTTTCGTATTTGTATATTTTTATAAGTATACCCTTTTTCGGAATTAATCGCAATATTTCTTTTGAACTCAAAATGCAGATAAAATTATCGTTGTTGACATTGTTAAGCCAAAGTGCTACTATTTTTTTAATATTTTACCGAGAGGTGTGCAGAAAATGGAAAAAATACTTGTTGTAATAGATATGCAGAATGACTTTATAGACGGTTCACTTGGTACAAAAGATGCGGTGGCTATTGTGCCAAACGTAATAAATAAAATAAAAGAATATGAACCGAAGAATATTTATGCTACAAGAGACACACATTATGAAAACTACCTTGAAACGAGTGAAGGAAGACTTCTGCCGATAGCTCATTGCATTGAAGACAGCTATGGTTGGCAAATAAAGGACGAAATTATGCAAGCTTTGCCCGAAGCAAAAGTTATAGATAAAATTACATTCGGCAGTACTGACCTTGCTGATGTGCTTTTTGCAAGGAACGATAAGTCAAAATTAGAGATTGAATTAATAGGTCTTTGTACAGATATATGTGTTGTATCAAATGCGCTTTTGCTAAAGGCAAAAATGCCTGAAACACATATAAGTGTTGACTCTTCCTGCTGTGCAGGGGTTACACCCGAAAGCCATGAAGCTGCGCTTGTAACTATGAGAATGTGTCAGATTGAAGTTAAATAAATAGTTTTAAAGTTATATTAGGTCCGGATAATCCGGACTTTTTTATTTTTAATTGGGATTAAAAAGCCAAAATGATTATAAAATAAATTAGGGAGAAAAAGGCACTTAAGAAAAGCAGGTCTGTAATAAATTGATTCTAGACTCTTGATGATTTTATTTATATTTATTTTCATAGGTTTAGCTTGAATATTGACGAAAAATGTACTATTATTTACCTATGGGTATTTTGTCCAAAATTTTAGTAGTGCAGTTTTATTAGGGAGGTTCTCAGATGAAAAATTGCTTTAAATATATGCTTACAGGTGCTGTTGCTATGCTTATGTCTGTTTCAGTTTATGCAGGTGAGGCAGTTAATACGGACGCTTTAATATATGTTAACGGAAAACTTGTCAATGAGGCTTCTGCAAAGCTTGTTGACGGATATACTGTTGTTCCAATCAGATTTATTGCAGACCGGCTTTCTTGTGATATTAGTTGGGATGATACAAATAAAACTGTAACTGTAGTTGAGGGAAATACTGTTCTTACACTAAAAGTCGGAAGTAAAGACATGTATGTATCTGGTGAAAAGAAGGAAATACCGGTTGCACCTATAATGTCTGAGGATCATATTTATGTTCCGCTTCGGGCAATATCAGATGGACTTGATATTGATATCGCGTGGAATGAAATGACAAGAACAATATCTGTGTACTCAGCATCTGCTGCAAAGGCTCAGTTTAATAATGATTACTCTGAGGCTCCCGAAGCTGTTCTTGATACTGTCTATTTGTGTTCAAATGAAAATATAGTTATTCCCGTGAATGCTGATCCAAACAAGAAGATTGATATGACTGTCAGCAATGAAGACGTATGTACAGCGAAGCTTGGATATATGGATGGCAAAAGTGCTATTTTCATTAAAGCAGAGGGTAAAGGTACATCTGGTATAACATTGAGTTATCCGGGTTACAGTTCAACTGGATATTATAAAACTTATGTTAATGTTCGTATTGTAGACAGAAAAGAAAAGGCACTTATCAATTTTGATGATATGCTTATAGACAAGGATCTTCACTATAAAGATATTTTTACAGAAATTGAAGAACAGCAAAGTAAAATCGAAAAAGAAAACGGCATATTTATTTTTGACAAAAATGACAGTGAATATGAAAAGCTTTATGTTGGTGACACAGGGATGCTTATAATACCTGTCGATTATAATGCAGATGCAAGCGGTGAATTTAATATTTCATACGATTTTGACAGCGCTATTGAGTGTAGGTGGGGAATGTATGACGGTAAGTATGCACTTATGATTACTTCAAATGATTACTCATATGCGCCTGTGAGAATTACATTTAAGGAAAACAACAGTGGATATGTCAGCTTTACAACAACAGACAAGGATATGTCTATAGAGGAAACACCTGCTGTACTCTCATATGGCAAAAACAGTGTAGATTCAACAAATTGGGATTTTTATATTCGTGCGATAGCAGATAATGCAATGGATCTTAAAATTAAACTGTCTCTTGTAAAGGACAGAATAGTGTATATTGATTAATTGTAATTGCTGCTTTTAACAGCATAATTCGAGGGCTTTGTTAAAGGGGTGCCCAATACAGAAGGGGAGTATCCGTGATACTCCCTATTTTGTATTTTATGATTAGAAGCAAAGGAGAATGTTATATGAATACAATTGTTGTTTACAGTTCAAAATACGGAAGTACAAAAAAATATGCTGAATGGATCGCGGATGAACTGAAATGTGATTTAAAAGATAAGAAAGATATAACCATCGATGAACTTTTGAAATATGACGCTATAGTATATGGAGGAGGTCTGTATGCCGGAGGAGTAAACGGCATAGACATTTTTACTAAACAATTTGATAAACTTAAGAATAAGAAACTTATACTTTTTACATGCGGAATTTCTGACCCGAAATTAGAAGAGAATGTAAATAATATACGTAAAAATATTTCAAAGTCTTTTAATGATGAAATGATGGAAAAAATCAAAATTTTTCATTTGAGGGGAAGTATGGATTATTCAAAGCTTTCTCTTAAACACAGCATGATGATGAAAATGTTAAAAGCAATGATACTTAAAAAGGATAAATCAGAATTGAGTGAGGAAGATAAGCAAATTATTGATACTTATGGAACGGTAATTGATTTTACAGATAAAGAGACAATAAAACCAATTATTGAATATTTAGATAAATAAACTAACAAATGAAAAGTGATATAATTACAGACATTTAATTAAATAGAATGTATACTCCTGAATAAACAATGTGTACAGGAGTGCTGATTTTGAAAAAAATTGCTTTAATTGACCGCCCGATTTGTGTTGCTTGCGGAGCATGTATGAGGGTATGCCCAAGAAATACGATTTTTGTGTATAAAGGAATGTACGCAGATGTCAATGAAGAATTATGTGTTGGTTGCGGAATGTGTCAGAGAACTTGCCCTGCAGGTGCAATAAGAATTGGGGTGAGTAAATGCTGAAAGAAAAACATTGGTACGATTATTTATGGATTTGGTCAGCTGTTTATTTTTTTCTAGGTTTTTTTAATATTATTTTTGCATGGATTGGATTGATAGATTTTATAATACCGATTCTTATTGCTGTATTTGGCAAGAATAAATTATTTTGCAACAAATACTGTGGAAGAGGACAGCTCTTTGATGTGCTTGGCCGAAAATTTAAGCTTTCAAGAAATAAACCTACACCTAAGTGGATTAGTTCAAAACATTTTAGATATGGATTTTTGATATTTTTTATGGCTATGTTTGCAAATATGATTTTTGTAACGTATCTTACTTTTACTGATCCAGAGAATTTAAGGAAGGTTGTTACTCTTTTTTGGACATTTAAACTACCGTGGAATTGGGCGTACAGTGGAGGCACAGCCGAATGGATAGCTCAATTTGCGTTTGGATTTTACAGTCTAATGATTACTTCAACGCTTATTGGATTAATAACTATGCTCTTGTATAAACCTCGTTCTTGGTGTGTCTACTGTCCTATGGGAACGATGACTCAGACGATATGTAAAGTACAAAATGGAGGAAAATAAATAAAATACATTAAGCCGTCCTTAAAAAAGGTCGGCTTTTTGGTTTATTGTAATTTTTTATCCAATACAAGATTTAATATGAGTCCTGCAGATGTGAAAATTCCGCCTATTAAATTTGGCATAGAAAATGACTGAGTTAAAATTGCGTCTATTATGATTCCGGAAAATATTTGACCTATAAATATAAAGAGTGTCATATAAAAAACCGAGATTTTCAAAATAGTGATGTTTGATATTAATACTATGCATACTCCTAAAACTCCGCCCAAATAAATAAGAATCTCCGGTGAAAAAGAAAAGTTGGTAAACATAGGTTCATTTCTTCCCAACAGCAGGCAAATTGGTATTGCTGCCGCCAGTCCAACAATGTAGTTAAAAAAAGTGCTTGTGCATACACTTGTTTCTTCTGAAAGCTTTGCATTTAGTATTTGTGCTATAACGAGTAGAATACCACTGGAAAAGGAAACAGTGACTGCCATAAGATCAAAATCTGTAATCATTGATATAATACCGATTAAAATTAAGCCTATACCCAATAGGCTCCTCTTTCTGAACTTTCTTTTTTTTATGCCAAGGAGTCCGAAGTTATCAAATATTATTCCTGTAATGCTTTGTCCGAGCAATTCCAGTGCAAGAATAGCAGATACACTTATTCTGCCGAATGCAATATTGGTAAACGCTGTAGGACCAACGCCTACTAAACCTCCAAGAAAAAAATAAAACGGCAGTTTTTTTATTTTTAAATCTTTTTTTAGCAGTATAATTATTGCAATTAGTATTAATCCGACGATATGTATAATTACTGTTGATGAGTTAACGCCGTATTGTGCTGTTAAACTTCCGTTAAATACTAACATTACAGAAATTAAAACACCTGATAAAAGTGAAAGCAAGTAATACATTTGAATATTCCCCCCTGTGTAAAAGAAATTATAATCTGCAGCATTGACTTTTGAATATGACATATGTCATACTTGTTTCCGGAGGTGTTGATTATGAAAAAATATCCGCGGGATAAAGAAATAACAGAAAATTACGCAAGGTTTGGTCTTGAAAATATAGATATGGGTGAAGCAATAATTGTTGTATTTGACCAAAATGAATTTTTATTTCATGAAGGGGATGACATGGAGTACATAATGTTCATATTATCAGGACGTGCAAAGGTTTCTATGAGCATTTCAAACGGTAAGCAGCTGCTGCTTGATTATTTTGTGACAGACGGTGTCATTGGAGATTTAGAACTGTTTATGGGAAAAAGCACAGTAGCTTCGACTATGCAGGCAATAACAGAATTGAAGTGCATAGGTCTTCCTCTTGACAAATACGCTTTAAGATTGAAGTCTGATGTGGTATTTTTAAATTGGGCAGGACGTGAACTGGCATTTAAAATGTTTAAAAGTGATATAAATGGTGCCGAAACAATATTGAAGAGACTTGAGCCCAGACTGTGTTTATACATATATAATTCATCACATAACGGAATTTTTAGGGAAACTATGACCGATGTTGCAGAGATGCTAGGTACAAGTTACAGACACTTGCTAAGGACACTGAAAAAATTATGCTCAGAAAATTTGATCTCTAAGCAAAAGACAGGATATATTATCATAAATGAGGAAGAATTGAAAAAACGTGCGTTTGAACTGTAAACTTTACATACACTTTATTGACTTAATGAGATTGGAAATATATAATAAAAATATCCATTCATTGGAAATACAATAAGAGAGAAGTGTTAGTAATGAAACAAAAGAAACGCAGTATTAAAGCTGTTTTAGCTGCGATATTGGCTGTTGTAATGCTGTTTGGCATTACTCCTTCAGCTTTTGCGGCCGAAAACAGTGCAACTCACATCACTATCCTTGGTACTTCTGATATGCACGGTAATATCTGGGGGTATTCTTATGAAGATGCTAAGGAAACAGCTAACAATGGAATGGCACGTGTATATTCCTACATACAGCAGGTTCGTGCGGAAAACCCCAATACCATTTTGGTAGATAACGGAGATACAATCCAGGGTACTATTCTGACTGATGATATTTATAATAAGCAGGATGGTGAACACCCGGTTATAGCTGCCATGAATTATATGGGATATGATGCTATGACTCTCGGTAACCATGAATTTAACTTTGGATTGAATTTGATTGACCGGATTGTAAAACAGGCTAAATTTCCTATTCTTGCTGCGAATGCAACATTAAAAGATACAAGTAAACTTCTTACAGGAGCTGCTTATACAATAGTAGATCGTGGCGGAGTTAAGGTAGCAATTATCGGCGTAACCAATCCTAATGCTCCAATATGGGACGGAGAAAAAGTTAGTGCTGTTAACTTTGAGGCTGTTTCTTCAGCTGTTAAGCGTTGTATAGCTGAAATCGGAGATAAGGCAGACGTTATTATGGTATCATGTCATGCGGGGCTGACAGGCGAATTTGATGAAGAAGGCGGAAGTGATGCTGCTTCTCAGATTTTAAAGGACAACCCTGAGGTTGATGTTTTAATGGTAGGTCACTATCATGTTTTAGTTAAAGAAAAAGATGGAAATACTTTGGTTGGTGGTACACGCAACGGTGCCCGTGATGTTGTACGTTATGATTTAACAGTAGATAAAGACGGAAATGTTACAGATGGTTCGGTTGATGTTGTTGATATGGTAAATTATCAGCCAAGTAATGATTTACGTAATCTTCCTATAGTTAAAGAGGCACATCAGAAAACAATAGATTTTATTAACGGAGGTAATTCATCTGATGGTACGACTTCAGGAGGAGTATTTGGTACAGCAACAGTTAATTTTCAGCCTAAAAATGAGATTGATGGAATTCCCGAAGGGAAACTTCAGGATACAGCTGTAATGGATTTGATTAATAAGGTACAGTTGTTGAATTCAGGCGCTGATGTTTCGGCTGCAGCACTTTTTAAAGACACAAGTGATATCGAAGCTGGCGACATCAATTATGGTGATATTTTCAATATCTATAAATTTGATAATACACTTTATCGTGTACAGGTAACCGGTGCGGAACTTAAGGCTTATATGGAATGGTCAGCATCATGCTATAATCAGTGGCAAGAAGGTGATTTATCAATAAGCTTTAATCCTGAGAAGCCAGGTTATCTTTACGATATGTTTGCAGGTGTTGATTATGAAATTGATTTGTCACAGCCGGCAGGAAGCCGCATTAAGAATGTAATGTTTCATGGTGCGCCACTTAAAGATGACCAGACTCTGACACTTGCTGTAAACAATTATCGTTATTCATCAGCTTTAAAAACATATAAGCTTGTTTCAGCTAAGAAGGAATGGGAATCTTCAAATTCAATCCGTGATATGCTTGTTGCATACATCAAAGAAAAAGGAAGCATTTCTCCGGAAGTTGATAACAACTGGAAGATTGTTGGGGTTGATTTGCAGAATAGCAATCCCGACCGTGCTAAACTTATTGAACTTGTAAATAACGGACAGTTAGAAGCACCATATGGAGAGAGTCTGAATATAAATAAATGTGCTAATATTCTTGCAATGTACGGTAATGTTATTGCAGGCGGAAAGTCAGCAACAGCTTCATGCGTGAAGGCTTCTGACTCAACAACATATTACCGTCTTAGAGATATTGCTTCTGCACTTAAGGGAACAACATCGAAATTTAACATTGAGTGGAATAACGGCATTGTTATTACAACAGGAGCGGAGTATACTGCTGATGCATTAACTCTTGCAAACGACGGAAATTATTCAATGAACCCGATAGAAATCAGTGTTAATGGAGTAAAGAAAAAAATCACAGTACTTTCTGTTGGAGGCAGTTATTATGTTTCAGCTGAACAGCTGAGTACATTACTTGGAATTACGGCCAAGGAAGTCAATGGTGTAATTACAATAGCATAGTACAAGGAAATAGGGATAACCTGATTGGTTGTCCCTATTTTTACGAAGATAAAAATTATTTTTTTAATGACTCTTTAATTGATTCAACACTTACAAATGATGACGTTGAAGTAACGATTGTTTTTCCGTTATTTTTTGACGTTCCTCTTGCCGATATATTAATAATTCTTTTTCCCCATGATTCGACTTTTGCTTCTATAAGCAGAGTGTCATCAAAAAATATTGCGTTAATAAAATTTGTTGTCATTGTAATTGTCGGAGGAATTATAAACCCATCAATTGCAAAAATAAGCAGCCCGCATGCTATATCTACAGCATTTGTAATGAGTCCACCAATCATTGCATTGTTTGGATTAAGCTGCTTTTTTTGTACTGGAAATGCGATAGTGATTGTTTTGTTTTCAGGAAAAAAATCATAAAGATATGGCTGCATCTGTATAGACATAGGAAGCTCTTCGCTATTTTCAATCTCATATGCCCTCAACTTATCAATTCTTTTATTTAGTTCTTCTAACATTGATTTCGAGCTCTCGGAATTTACTTTTTCCATTATTGTCTCCTTTAATATCTTTTTGTCGAAAATAAAATTTTATTAATTCTAACATTTTTTCCTAAAGTCTACAAGTGAAAATCGATAACATCGGCAAGTTTGTTACAGACCCATATAAGGTATATTTCTTGTGGTCTGAGGCAACAATTACCTTGAGGTGATTAATTTTGATAACAGAAGAAAAAACGGAAGATAATATCTTGTTAAATAACGAAACAGCCGATAATGAGCTTATTGAAATTTATGAAGGTGTCCGCCTTCATTATTTTATTGAAAACAGATTTTCAACTAACTTTATTTCAGTAATTTGGACAATTCCGGCAGAAAGAGAGTCCGCAACCAAAGTTGCACTTTTGGCTGAATGTCTTAAACTTGGAAAAGATGGTGACCGCTCGACGCTTGATAAGAAACTGTCGCAGATGTACGGAGCGAATCTTGATGCATCAATATTGCAGAAGGGCGGAAGGCAGCTGCTTGCATTGAGTGCTGAGTGTGTAACGGATAAAGCAGCAGGTGAAAAACTGTTTAAGCACGCGGCAGAGCTTGTTAAGACAACTATAAATGAAAAGATATGCAATGAAGCACTTATTGAAGCTAAAAATCGACTGAAAACATCAATTGAACAAAAAAGAGATTCTACGGCACAGACTGCTGTTGAAAGGCTGGTAGATGTTGCATTTGCTGAGGATGCATTTTCAGTACATTGTGACGGATACATTGATGATCTTGAGGGCATTGATTTAAATGATATCAATGAGATTTTTTTTGAGCTAAAATTAAAGGCTCCAACTGATATATTTATAAGCGGTGACATTGATAAGAACGTGGCTATCAAGACTGCAAAGAGCTTTGTGTCAAGGCGTGAAAAAATATCACCCCTGCCGGTTGATGAACAAAACATAACTGCTGGGTGTGCTGAAAAAAGTGAAAAAAGAGCAATCGGACAGAGCAGAATAGCCGCAGCATATAAGACATCATTACGTCCGTACGGAAAAGACTGGTGTACTGCTATGATTCTCAGGGAAATACTTTGCGGCTCAGGCGGTTCCATTTTATATAACACTATAAGACAGCAGGAAGGTCTCTGCTATTATATTGGCGGAAAAATTATTCGTTTCAGAATGGTGTATATAATTGACGCTGGAGTTGGAAAGGGAAGTGAAGAACATTCAGCTTCACTAATTGATGAAAGCATTAAATCCGTAAAAATAAATGATGAACAGCTTATGAAGGCAAAAAAAGCTGTACTTAGAGACGAATACTTTACTGACGACAGACGAACAGGTAAAATAAACAGAGCAATGAATGATATGCTCTTAGGAATAACAGATAAAGCATCGATAGAAAATGATATTAATAGTGTAACACTTTCCGATGTCCAAGAAGCTCTTTCAGGACTTATCAGAAAGGGAGTGTTTATTCTCTATGCTGAAAAGGAGGAAGACTGAAATGGAAGTTAGATTAAACTGCCACACTGACTGCGAGATTGTTCATAAAAAGCTTAAAAATGGAGCCGAACTATATATCATTCCCAAAAACAGAAAAACAAAAGTTGCTGTGGTTTCATTTCGTGTTGGAGCAGCAGACACTCAGTTTTCTTTTAAAGAAACTAAATATACTGTTCCTTCAGGAACGGCGCACTTCTTAGAGCATCGAATGTTTGAACTTAAGGAAGAATGCGTAATTGACAGATTTTCAGAACTAGGTGCCTATGTAAATGCATATACAGATGGCTCGAAAACTGTGTACATTTTTAAAGCAACTGAATTATTTGAAGAAAGTTTCAGGCTGCTTTTAGATTTTGTTAATAAGCCATATTTTGTGGCAGAAGAAATAAATAATGAGAAAAAAATAATTGCAAGTGAAATAAATATGTATGGTGATGACCCTTTCTGGCAGTCGTATTTCGGGGCATTAAAGAAACTCTTTCCTGACAGCCCCATCTCAGATGAAATTGCAGGAAGTGTTAAAAGTATTGATCAAATAACACCTGATATTTTATATCTTTGTCATAAAGCGTTTTATACTCCTCAGAACATGACGATTGTCTGCGGCGGTGGAGTAAATGCTGATGAAGTGATAAAAATTGCTGAAGAAATGGCTGTTAATGGCGAAGAGAAAGCTAAAAAATGCAGGCAGCATGTTAAAGCCGTCGGCGGAGTAAGCAAAATTAAAATGGATATTTCCGTTCCGGTTTACTGTATTGCATTCCCTGCAAGGGTGGATGGCGGCAGAATAAAAAACGGTTTTATTTACAAAATACTGGGCGATATGCTCTTTGGGGAAAGTTCGGCAGCATTTAAGCAGATTATTAAAGAAGATTTAAGTGAGGATAGACCTATAGTGCAGTACAGCTCAGACGGTGGAGTAGGAATATTTGCAGTAACCGGTACATCGACAAAGTGTGAACGTACAGCAGAAATAATAAAAAAGACTTTGCATGATTTTGCTTTTAAAGGCGAAATAGATTCAAAAGAGTTTAGTGCATGTGTCAGACGAGTTACCGGTGAAATAATACGTTCACTTGATGATGCAGAGGCTGCAGTGAATGCGCAGGCAGAGTGGAGCAGTGAAAACATTACTGCACCGGAAGTAATAACTATGGTGAGAAATCTTACTGAAAGAGAAGTTTTCTGGGCGGCGAAGGAGATCGGGAAAATATACGGTTTGGGAATAGTAAGTAAAGAATAAGTTTGTAATGTTCGGGAATATGTGGTAAAATTTATAGAAATTTAATTAGATATATTGGAGGTCTTGAAATGCCTGATATATGGTTCCCGAATTTAGGAATAAAAATAGACTCTCTGAACCGAGTTGCTTTTTCATTATTTGGCTTGGAGGTTTACTGGTATGGTATACTTATTGGCGGAGGCATAGTACTTTCAACCTATATGGCAATGAGGTATATGAAAAAAATCGGCGGTAATCCAGAGGATGTATCTGATTTTATACTTTATGCAATAATATTTTGCATAATAGGAGCAAGACTGTATTATGTGGCATTTGAATGGGACTTGTATAAGGATAATTTGTTGGATATATTTAATACTCGTCAGGGCGGTCTTGCAATATATGGCGGAATAATTGCTGCTGCAATATTCGGTATTTTTTATACTAGAAAAAGAAATCTGGATTTTTGGGGCTTTGCAGATATTGTTGCACCTTCCATTTCACTTGGTCAAGCAATCGGAAGATTGGGAAACTTTTTTAACCGTGAAGCATTCGGTGGATATACTGACAGCTTATTTGCTATGCGTTATAAGCTGGAACAGGTATCTCAGAGCAATCTTTCTGATGAGTTGCTGAACAATATAGTGACTGTTGATCAGACTAAATATATTCAGGTACATCCGACGTTTCTCTATGAAGCTTTATGGAATGTTGGCGTAATAATAATTCTTATTTTAATAAGAAAGAGCGGTAAACTTAAAAGAAGAATATTTCCTATGTATATCATATTATATGGCATTGGCAGAGCTTGGATTGAGGGACTCAGAACCGACAGTCTGTACTTGTGGGACTCACCAATTAGAGTAAGTCAGGCACTTAGTGTGTTGCTGATTATAGTTGGTATTGTACTTTTATTCATTATTAAGGCTGATGGCGGTAAAGGAAAAAAGTATGGCAGTGATTATCAGAGTGAAATAATACAGAAGATTTAAGTGATATATTTTATATGTAAAAAGCAGCAGAGTTTGCTGCTTTTTAATTTTTTCATTTTAAATATTTTTTAGCACGCCAATAAGTTCATCAATAGATAGTTTAAAATCTGTTTGAAGCCAGTATTTGATTAGCTGGAATATGCCGCCGGTGTGGTATATAAGAATAAGTTTGTTTTCCTTTGTGTCCGTAGATATATTCATATGTTTTTCAGTAATTATTGAGTTATATTTCAGTAAAATCGGGAAAATCATATCAATTTTTCCGGCCTTATTAAGACTTTTCAAAATAGCCTTACTTTCCCTTATTTTAGCTAAATAATTCTTTATAAATTCATCTGTACATATGCTTTGGGCAAAGCCCTCTGATTTTTCCATCTCAAGAAAACATTCTTCGGCACATTTAAAAAGCACATCATCTTTTGAATCAAAATTTCTGTAAAAACTCATACGGGATACGCCTGCTTTTTTAGTAATATCAGTTACCGTAATTTTATCATAGCTTTTTTGTTCCATTAATAAGAGCATAGCAGTATATATACATTCTTTTATAGTGTCATTAGGCATAGTATACACTTTCCTCCTTTTGTAACATTTAATCGTTTACCAATTGTATTATCTGATTATTAATATTATAATACAGAATAATCAAAAGTTACAAGTGTAACAATTTGTTTTTAATGTACTTTTGAAAATTCTATAACTTAAGGAGAGTGATTTTATGCAGGAGGTTAAACCTAATAAAAAACCTTTATATTTTTATTGGTGTATTGCACTGCTTATTTTGTATTTATTGAATATGTTTGTAATTCCAAATGCCATCAACAAAAAAGTGCAGGAAGTAGATTACAAAACATTTATGAGTATGATGGAGAACAAGGAAATCGGTGCAGTTACCATAAATTCAGATGAGATAGTTTTTACCAATAAGGATGATACTACAATTTATAAAACAGGCAATCTTAATGACCCTCAGTTGGTTGACAGACTATATGATTCAGGAGCAACTTTTAATAAGGAAATTGTAAATCAAATGAGCCCGATATTTAACTACATACTAAGCTTGGTTGTTCCAATTCTGCTGATGGTATTGGTTTCAAGATGGCTTACTAAAAGGCTGTCTCAGAAGATGGGCAATAATCCGACAATGATGCAATTCGGGTTGGGAGGCAAAGATAATGCTGCTAAGGTTTATGTCAAAAGTGATAATGGTATTAAGTTTAAGGATGTAGCCGGTGAAGAGGAAGCCAAAGAGCTTCTGCAGGAAATCGTTGATTATTTGCACAATCCTCAAAGATATACCGAAATTGGTGCATCTTTGCCTAAAGGTGCTTTGCTTGTAGGCCCTCCGGGTACAGGTAAAACACTTCTTGCTAAGGCAGTCGCCGGTGAGGCTGATGTTCCATTCTTTTCAATATCAGGCTCGGAATTTGTTCAGATGTTTGTTGGTATGGGTGCGGCTAAAGTGCGTGACTTGTTTAAACAGGCAAAAGAAAAAGCTCCCTGTATCGTATTCATTGATGAGATAGATACAATAGGTAAAAAACGTGATGGCCAGATAGGAGGAAATGATGAGCGTGAGCAGACGCTTAATCAATTGCTTACTGAAATGGATGGGTTTGACGGTAATAACGGCGTAGTTATTCTTGCTGCAACAAACCGTCCGGAATCTCTTGACCTTGCTCTTTTAAGACCGGGTCGTTTTGACAGACGTATTCCTGTTGAGCTTCCTGACCTTCAGGGCAGAATTGATATACTAAAAGTACATGCTGCAAAGGTAAGAATGTCAAATGGTGTAGATTATTCGGAAATAGCCAGAACTGCGGCAGGTGCATCAGGTGCTGAGCTTGCGAATATAGTAAATGAGGCGGCTTTGCGTGCGGTAAGACAAGGCAGAATTAGTGTTGAACAGAAGGATCTAATGGAGAGTGTTGAAGTTGTAATTGCCGGGTATCAGAAGAAAAACAAAATTCTCTCGGATAAAGAAAAGCTTATTGTATCGTATCATGAGGTAGGACACGCACTTGTTGCTGCACTCCAGACACAATCTGCTCCGGTACAGAAAATTACAATAATTCCAAGAACATCGGGAGCGTTAGGCTATACAATGCAGGTAGATGAGGGTGAGCATTATCTTATGTCTAAGACTGAATTAAGCAATAAGATTGCTACTTTTACCGGCGGACGTGCAGCTGAAGAAATTATTTTCGGCGATATAACAACAGGTGCATCAAATGATATTGAGCAGGCGACAAAGCTTGCAAGAGCAATGGTTTCACGTTTTGGTATGACAGATGAGTTTGGCATGGTTGCAATGGAAGCAATTAATAATCAGTATCTAGGAGGAGACTCAAGTCTTACTTGTTCAAATGAAACTCAGACAAAAATCGATACAATGGTAGTAAATATTGTTGAGAAAGAACATCTGAAGGCTAAGAAGCTTTTAGAGGACAATATTATGAAACTCCATGAAATATCAAAATATCTTTATGAAAATGAAACTATATCAGGCGAAGTGTTTATGCAGATACTAAATAAGAAGGACTGAGGATATGAATCTTCTCTTTACATTGGATATTAATTATATTGAACCTCTTAAAAAATGCATATGCTCTATAATTCGTTTCCCTGTTAAGGATGGCTGGGATATATATATTATTACAGCAGATTTATTGAATTTCAGAGGTTTTGCCCGTGACGCAGAAAGGCATGACAATGTTCGAATTCACCTTATACAAGCAGATACAGAAATATTTAAAGCGTTTCCTGAAACTTTTAAATACACAAGAGTGGTATATTTCAGAATATTTGCTGCATCTGTTTTACCTGAGAACTTAGACAGAATATTGTATCTTGATCCGGATATAATTGTTATTAATTCACTTGATCAACTTTATAATATGGAATTTGATAATAGTTATTATGTTGCTTGCAGTCATACAAAGGGAGCTTTGACTGAAATTAACAGAGTAAGATTGGGAATAAAAAAGGACGTTCCATATATAAACTCAGGTGTTATACTAATGAATCTTAAGTTACTCCGAAAGGAGCAAACCTTGAAAGCTGTATTTGATTATGTGAGAAAAAGAGGGCGATATTTTATTTTGCCTGACCAAGATATAATAACAGCTGTGTATGGTGATAAAGTTAAGCTTGTTGATACATATAAATATAATTTAAGTGACAGACTTATAGCTGTAAACAATGTGAATCCCACAAATGACTATATTGATTTAAAATGGGTAAAGAATAATGCTGTAATAATACACTATTACGGTGATAATAAGCCGTGGAGAGCCAGATATATTGGAATTCTTGATGTTTTTTATAATGAGGTTGCCGCTTTCACTCAAAGCGATAATTAGTTATCAAAAAAATAGCTTTGAAATTTTTGTATAAATGTGGTACTCTCTGTTTACAGCAATTAACAGGGAGTATTATTTTGAGAGGAGTACAGAGATGAACTCTACGATTTCTAAAGCAAAAGATGTTTTTGCAGTATTGTTTGGAAACACATTAGATGCGTTTGCGGTGGCTGCATTTATTTTGCCAAACGGTTTGGCATTAAGCGGAGGAACAGGTCTTGCAGTTGCGGCAAATTATTGGTTTAAAATACCAATTTCTGTATTTGTTCTTGTTTTTAATGTTATTATGTTTATAATAGGAGCGGCAGTACTTGGAAAAAAATTCGCTTTTACAACAGCTATAAGTACGTTTTATTACCCATTTATACTTGATGTATTCCAAAAATTAATTGGTGACAGAATAATAACTAATGATGTGTTCCTCAATATTTTCTTTGGTGGTCTGCTCATTGGTATTTCACTTGGAATAGTTGTAAGGGCAGGAGCATCAACAGGTGGTACCGATATTCCTCCTCTTGTTCTTAACAAATTATTTGGTATTTCAGTGCCGGTTGGTATGTATGGAATAGGCTGTATTATTCTTGCTATTCAGCTTTTGTTCAGAGAAGTTGATGTAGTTCTTTACGGATTTGTTATGATTATGATATATACTCTTGTTCTTGATAAAATTATGGTATTAGGAAAACAGAGAATTCAACTTCAGATAATAAGCTCAAAACCTGATGAAATTAAAGAGGCAATTATTAATAAGGTAGGAAGAGGGGTTACAGTGCTGTATGGTGAAACAGGTTATATGGGAGAACAGTGCAGAATGATTTTAAGTGTTGTTTCAAACAGACAGCTTCTTAAAGCAGAGCGGCTTATTAAAAGCATTGATCCCGAATCCTTTGTAATAATTAACTCTGTTAGGGAAGTGGCCGGAAAAGGCTTCTGATATGTAGACCGACTTGAATTAGGATAAAAAAACAAGACAACGATTTTTTTTAATCGCTGTCTTGTTTTTTAAGTTTAGAATGGGGGATACAAGCTACTGTATAAAAAGATTACTTATTCACCCAGATATGCAGAGGTGAGACTTTCGTCAGCTAACAGCTCTTCTTTTGTACCTGCTTTTACTACATTTCCAACAGAAAGAATATAAGCTCTATGACATATGGAAAGTGCCTTATTAGCATTTTGCTCAACAAGCATTATACTTGTTCCATTATCATTAATTTCTTTTAATATATCAAAAATTTGATTAACAATAATAGGGGCAAGACCTAAAGAAGGTTCATCAAGCATCATTAGCTTGGGTCTGGCCATAATACCTCTAGCTACAGCAAGCATCTGCTGTTCACCACCGGATAAAAGACCTCCGTATTGATCTTGACGTTCTAAAAGTATTGGGAATAGCGTAAATACACGTTCAAAATCCTCCTTAATCTCTGTTGTATCATTTCTTAAGCATGCACCGACTCTTAAGTTTTCCATAACAGTTAGCTTAGAGAATATTTGTCTGCCTTCCGGTACGTGTACAAGCCCATTGCTAACAACGTCATACGGTTTATTGGGAATAGGTTTACCCAGAAATTCTAACGAACCGCCTGTAGGCTTCATAACAGAGGAGATACATTTTAACAGCGTGGATTTTCCGGCACCATTGGCACCTAAAACAGCTACGATTTCTCCTTCGTTTACCGTAAGGCTTACACCTTTTAAGGCTTGAATGCCGCCATAGCTTGCTGTAAGATTATTTATCTGTAGCATCGTCATCCACACCTCCTAAATATGCTTCTATAACTGTTTTATTGCGCTTTACCTCTGCGGGTGTTCCTGCTGCTATTGTTTTTCCGAAGCTAAGAACAGTAACAGAATCGCAAAGACTTGAAATAACGTCCATATGGTGCTCTATCATAAGTATTGTAATTCCAAATTTGTCCCTTATTTCTTTTATAAAGGAAACTAGCTCAAGTGATTCATCGGCATTCATACCTGCGGCAGGTTCATCAAGAAGCAGGAGCTTTGGGTCTAGTGCCATAGCTCTGGCAATCTCAAGTTTTCTCTGATGTCCGTAAGGAAGGCTGCTGGATTTTTCGTAAGCTTTATCTTCAAGACCTACAACTTTTAATAACTCAAAAGCTTTTTCTTCGGTCTCCTTTGAGATTTTATGATATTTTGCATTGCGCAAAAAAGTATCTGCAAGATTATATTTTGCTTCTAAATTTCTTGCTATAATTACATTTTGAATTACACTAAGGTTTGAAAACAGACGTATATTTTGGAAGGTTCTTGCAATTCCCATTTGTGCCACCTTAAAAGGCGGTGTTTTTGTAATGTCAGTACCATTAAATAATATTTGACCTGCATCCGGTGTATAGATGCCAGTAATATTGTTAAATATTGTGGTTTTACCTGCACCGTTTGGTCCTATTAAACCATGGATACAGTTTGAATCAAGAGAAACACTGAAGTTATCAATTGCTCTTACGCCGCCAAAGTGTTTCTCAACGTTTTTCATTTCTAGAACAGGAGTCATTATTCTTTGCCTCCTTCTTTTTTCTTACCCATCTGACTTTTATTTTTAAAGAAGCTTATAGTTTTTTTAATAGAAAATTCTCGGTATCCATAAAGCCCGTCAGGTTTAAGAAGAATAACAAGTACAACTGCAATTCCGTATAGAAGCATTCTGTAATTGCTTAATGAACGGAAAACCTCAGGCAGCAGTGTAACAAGAATTGCACCAAGAACCGAGCCTGTCAGTGAACCAAGTCCTCCGATAACCGTTGTTGTAATAAGCTCACAGCTTTTGCCAAGGTTAAACATTGTCGGTGTAATAAATATAAGGTAATGAGCATAAAGTGCACCTGCCCAGCCTGCAAAAATTGCACTGAAAACAAAAGACATTTTTTTAAATTTTATTACATCAATACCAACTGCCTCAGCTGCAATTTCATTTTCACGGATAGCTGTAAGGTTGCTACCATATTTAGAATGAATAAAGTTCCATGCAATTATAAATGCGAGGATTGCACAAAATATTGCAATCCACATATTTGTGCGGAAGGGTATACCTGAATATCCGTTTGCTCCGCCTGTAATTGGTTTTATGTAGTTAAAAAGAACTCTTACACTTTCACCAAAGCCCAAACACGAAATGAGAAAATAGTCTCCCTTTAAGCGAATGGTTAGTGAACCGAGCAAATAGCTTATTATGCCTGCTGTTGCAGCTCCCAATATTACAACAATAGGAAAGGGTAAATTAAGCTTAACTGATAAAATTGCTGATGTATATGCGCCAATAGACATAAAGCCTGCATTTCCAAAGGAAAAAAGACGTGTAAATCCAGTTAATACAGACATTCCTAATACAGCAATAATATTAATACACACCAGCGTGATAACACCTTGTTGAAATGAAGATAACACCACCGTATCACACCTACTTTCTTATGCTTTATCCTGCACATCTACACCAAATAATCCGCTTGGCTTAACCAATAAAATAATAATCAATAGTGTAAATGATATTAAATCCTTTAAACCAGAGTTTAAATAACCCGAAGCCAAAACCTCAATAATTCCAAGTATAACAGCACCCACAATAGCACCAGGAACGCTGCCCAGACCACCTAAAACTGAAGCAATAAAAGCCTTAAGTCCTACATTGCCCATTGTCGGGTATACGTTGTATTTTAACCCCAAAAGTATACCGGCACAGCCTGCTAAAGAACCTGCAAGTAAAAAAACAAGGGCAATACAACGGTCAACCTTTATACCTAAAAGACTTGCAGTTTGACTGTTGCAAGCAACAGCACGTACATTAAGCCCGAACTTTGTTTTCTTAATAAGGAAAATTAAGAGAATAAGTACAATTGCAGTGATTACAAGACTTAAAAGATCCAATATACCTATATAAATGTTACCTATTTGAATAGATGTTACAGGAAGTACCTGTGGATACATTTTAAACTTGGCACCGAAAATTAAAATAGCTAAATTTTGATATGTAGTAGAAAGTCCCATTGCTGCAATCATTAAAAACATATTGGGAGATTTGTTGTGTCTTATACGTCGGTAAGCAATACGCTCATTAAGAAAGCTTATTAATCCTGCACCGCAAATACCCAATATTGCTGCAATAGGAAATGGTAGTTTAACGGATGTTACGGACATAAAGGCAATATATGCTCCCAGCATAGCAACTTCGCCATGCGCCCAGTTGGAGAAATCAAGAAGGCTGTATACCAAAGCATATCCTGTTGCGATAAGAGCATAAATGCCTCCGACTGAAATGCCCGTTATTAGCTGTTGTAAAAACATTAATGTCACCTCAAATTCAAAAAATTGATCAAAAAGGACTTTCAATGGGTAAATCTGCTTAAATTGGTTAAATAAAAGGGCTGCCGCAACAGCACATGACAGAAGACATTTTGCCACACTGCAATGTTTCGCAACAGCCCTTTAAGTTGTCAAGGCCACCTATTTTATTAAGGTTAGTTATAATTTTAAAGCTTATAATACTATAACTTTATTTTACTGATATATTTCAACATATTTGAATACACCGTCTTGACATGTAAATATTGCGCATTCTCTTAATGGATTATGAGTTGCAGGATCCATTGTCATTGAACCAAGAAGTCCTTCGTTAAACTCACCTGTTGATTCAAGTGCATCACGGATAGCAGTAGGATCAGTAGAACCTGCACGTTCAATTGCATTCTTAAGCAAAAGAACACCGTCATTACCATAGAGACATTCTGCTTCAAGGTCGATATTATATTCTTTAACATATTCTTCACCATATGCAGCTGCAGCAGGTGAGTTAAAGCCTACACGTGATACATATGAGCAACCTTCAAGTGCTCCTCCGGCAAGACCGGCAAGCTCGTTTGAATCCCAACCGTCAGTACCAAGGAATACACAGTCAATACCGAGCTCACGTGCTTGTTTTGCAATAAGAGCAACGTTCTGATAAATCCAAGGAATAAAGAGAACATCAGGATCAGCTGCTGCAATTTTTGTAAGCTGTGCGCGGAAATCATTATCACCTGACTGAGCCTCTTCTTGAGCAACCATTTGTCCGCCGTTTGCTTCAAAAGACTCTACTATGTATTTTCCAACACCTGTTGAGTAGGCGTCTGTAATATCTGTAATAATTGCACCTTTCTTAAGTCCAAGCTTTTCTGCTGCATATTTTCCAACTACATTACCCTGATAAGAGTCAATGAAGCAAAGACGGAATGAATATGGATGAAGTTTTCCGGTTTCATCAACAGTAACAAGCTCATTTGATGCAGCAGTAGCTATAACAGGAACTTTCATCTGGTCAGCAACTGCGGCAATAGGAATATTACAGCTGGAGAAGTTAGTACCTACTACTGCACAAACACCGTATTCATCAACAAGTTTTTTATAAGCACTTAATGAATCGGCAGGATCGCCTTTACCATCAAGACCGATAATTTCAATTTGCTTGCCCATTATGCCGCCCTCAGCATTTAATTTTTTTGCAGTAAGGAGCATGCCGTTAAGGCCTGCCTGACCCCAAAGAGCCGTATCACCTGAAAGAGCTGATACATAGCCGATTTTTACTGTGTCACCTGATGCATCTGTTTTTTCTTCCTTATTTTCTGTAGATGCCGCAGCCGGTGGTTTTGCTTCCGTGGAGCTACAGCCGCTTACAACTGAAGCTGCCATAATTACTGACATAAAAAGCATTGCAATTTTCCTTTTCATTGAACATCCCTCCTGATTTTTCCTGTTTGTTTTGAGTAAAATTTTTACCAACATTTTTGCAAGAGCGCACAGACAAATAAAGAAGCTGCATCGACAAGTGTGCAAATGGGGAATTTGGACATTTGTCATACCTATATACATTTGTCGTAAGGTTATTATAAACTATTATTTCTATAGTGTCAATAAAATACTCCAATTTTTCGGAGCTTAAAATAATAATCACAGGTAAAATATACAACATATAAATTTCGTCATTTTACACTATGATGAATAATAACTATAAATATTATTATTTATAACCAGTTAAAATACATATTTCATATAACATAGAGGGCACATTTTATTAATAGTATAATCATTAATTGACTTTTAAAAATCAACATGCTATAATCGATGTGACAAATGTTTTATTAAAATACATATGTCGCAAGAGCGAAGTTCAAAAAGGGGATTTGTATGAAAGAACTGCAAGATAGAGAAAGAGAAAATTTAATTAAAATTGCTTACTGGTATTATAAAAGACATATGACACAGGCAGAAATTGCTAAAAGATTAGGATTTACAAGACAAAAAGTAAATCAGCTAATTGGTTCACTTGTAGATCTTGGCATTGTAGAAATAAATATAAACGGACTTGAGGCTGATTTTGCAGAGCTTGAGTTTGCTATTGAAAAGAAATTTAAGCTTAAACAGGTTCGTATTGTTGAAGCGGATTCGGATTCCCTTGAAGATTTTGGGAAAAAAGCAGCTGAAACAATTAATAACTTTTTTGAAGGTAATCAAATTATAGGTCTTTCATGGGGAACCACTCTTGGTGCGACAATTGGTTGTATTAAACCGATACAGCTTAAAAACAGTACTGTTGTGCAGATGGTTGGAGGACTTAACAGTGAGAGTGCAATGGTTCGTCCGGATGAAATAGCCAGAAGCTTGGCACAAAAATTAAACTGCGGGCTGCACATACTTTATGCACCTGCTTTTGTAGCAAGTCACGAGGCAAGAGAATTTATTCTCCAGGAACGCTCTGTGGCAGAGGGTATAGATCTCATTAAAAAATGTGATATTGCTTTGCTCGGGGTAGGTGAGCTTAAAGAAAGTTCTACTGTCAGCAGGGAAGGTTTTATGCCGAGGGAAATGCTGCATGATCTTTTGAAGGATGGCTTCGTTGGCGATATAGCTATGATACCATTTAAAAAGGACGGTACTTGGAAAGACAATGGAAATGTTATCGGTATTGACGGTGAAACACTTAAAAAGATACCAAATGTAGTTATTATTTGTAAAGGCGCAGAAAAAACTAATGCAGTTATCGGAGCTATTCATACAGGCTGTGTTGATACAGTTATAATAGATAAGGAAATTGCACTGGAAATTGCAAAGCAGTATAAGTTAGTTAAAGAAAGGTGATAAAAATGTTATTAAAAGAAATTAGAGAAGAAATTATAGAATATGGCAAGAAAGCAATCAGAGAAGGTCTTACAAAGGGTACTGGCGGAAATCTTAGTATATTCGACAGAGCATCAGGGCTTATGGCAATTACTCCAAGCGGAATTGATTATTTTGAAATCACCCCTGAGCAAATTGTAATTATAGATGTTCAGACAGGCAAAATTGTAGAAGGTACAGCAGTACCTTCAAGTGAAGCTGATATGCACCGTATTTTTTATAAATACAGAACTGATATTGATGCAATTATTCATACACACACAACATATGCTGCAACTATTTCATGTCTTAACTGGGACTTACCGGCAGTTCATTATCTGGTAGCATTTGCAGGTGTTAATGTTCGTTGTGCAAAGTATGCGACTTATGGAACAATTCCTCTTGCAAAAAATGCTTTTGAAGCTATGAAAGACAGAAAAGCTGTTCTGTTAGCAAATCACGGATTATTAGCAGGCGGCTCAAGCCTTGCCGAAGCATTTGCAATAACAGAAGAAATAGAATTCTGCTGTGAGCTTTACTATCGTGCAAAATCAATAGGGGATCCTGTTATTCTTCCAGAAGACGAAATGGTTCGTATGATTGAGCGTTTTAAGAATTATGGAAAACGTATTGAGGAGCACGAAGAAATTTAAGGGATTGTGGGGTTTTGAAGGATGGATAAACTTAAAGCATTATTAACAGCTGAAATTGACAAAACAATTGTGTCAGAACTGGAAAATTATATTGATATAGAATATGCAGGATGGGTTATTGATAATGAAATTCTTTCTGAAGCTGAAATGGTAAAGCTGTCAGTCGGTAAGGATATAATTGTTACGAGCTATGACCCTGTTACCAAAGCGGTTATAGACAGTTCCCCTGAGCTTAAGCTTATTGTTTGTACAAGAGCTAACCCTGTAAACATTGACGCTGAATATGCAAAAAGTAAAGGTATTAAAATAAGTTATGCACCGGGAAGAAACTCAGACTGTGCGGCTGAATTTACAGTAGCACTGATGCTTTCTATAACAAGAAAAATTCCTATGGCGTTTATGGATTTGCGTAACGGAAAATATACAGCAGAGCAAAAGCATGAGGTTAAAACAAAGGAAGGCCTTAAACGTGATGTTACTTGGGCTCTTGGTAAAAACACACCGTATATTGAGTATAAGGGCTTTCAAATGAAAGGTCATACTCTGGGTATTGTAGGCTACGGCAGCATCGGGAGACGTGTGGCTGCCATATGTAATGGCTTTGGAATGAACATAATTGTTGCTGATCCATACCTTACAGCCAAAGATGTGGAGGATTATATTACACTTAAAACTTTTGATGAGGTTATTGCACAGTCGGATATACTTACTGTGCATATGAAGGATACCCTTGAAACTGAAAAAGTGATTAACGCAGAGGTTTTTGGAAAAATGAAGGATAGTGCATATTTTATTAATACATCAAGAGGCGCTGTTGTTGAAGAAAGTGCTCTTATTGATGCACTTCTTACACATAAAATAGCAGGTGCTGCAGTAGACGTATTTGAAAGTGAACCTATAGCCGTAGATCATCCTTTTATTACACAATGTGATAATATAGTAATAACACCTCATCTTGCAGGGGCTACCTATGATGCTATTACAAACCACACCATTCAGTTAGTTACTGATGTAAAGCACTTTTTAAATAGTGAGGCTATGGAATATGAGTATTAATATTTAAAATAAAATCTACGGCAGTATTCAGGTAAATTTACTGACTCTGCATTATAAAACATAGGCTTGTAAATTTACCTTTGTGCCGCATATAAATACGGAGGTGTAATAATGAACCCAGTTAGTGTAGGAGTTTGGACTTATGGAATGTGTACAGACAGATATGTAGGAGAAGGATATAAGCCCAAAATGGATTTAAAGGAACGTATTGAGCATATCGGCAAAATTAAATCAGCTGCAGGAATTGAAATCACATATCCGGGCGACATTAATGAAAATAATTACGCAGAGTTTAAACCGATTTTAGATAAATATGGGCTTAGTATTTCCGGTATGGGTGTTGAAATAGTTTGTGATAAGGAATGGGCAACAGGCTCTCTTAGTTCACCGGTTCAAGAAGTGCGTGAAAAAGCAATCACTTTGGTTAAAAAGGCTATGGATTTTGCTGCTGAAATTAATGTTAATGTAGTAAGCCTTTGGATGGGACAGGATGGTTTTGATTATTTGTTTCAGACAGATTATGTGAAAGCATGGAATGATTTAGTAGAAAGTCTTAGAGAATGTGCAATGCATAATCCGAGTATTAAGCTTGGTATAGAATATAAACGTTCTGAGCCACGCCTTAGCTGTCTTACAAAATCAGCAGGAAAAACTTTGGCACTTTGTATGAAAACAGGCTGTGACAATGTAGGTATTACAATGGATATTGGACATTCCTTTAATGCTGGTGAGAACCCTGCGGAGGAGATTGCTTTGCTTATGAGTGAAAACAGACTTTTCCATTTGCATTTTAATGATAATTATATAATCGCTGATGATGACATGCCGGTTGGCAGTGTTCATTTTCTTCATTTTGCAGAGATGTTCTTCTGGCTTCACAGGCTTGGGTATAATGGATGGTATTCTTTAGATATGTATCCATATCGTGATGACCCTGATGAGGCAGTTATTGCAAGCATAAAATTTATGGAAAAAATGGATAGTCTTATTGAAAAAAGCTTTGAAGATTATAGTTTTGATACTACAGGGACACAAAAGCCCAGCAGTATTTTAAATAATCTTTTTGATAAAATATTTGCTTAAGCAAAAAGGAGGTTTACTGACATGAAAGCAGCTGTATGGCATGGACATAAGGATTTAAGAATTGAAAATGTCAAAGAACCGCAGGCAAAAAAGGACTATGTAAAAATTAAAGTTGACTATGCAGGTATTTGCGGTACTGATAGACATGAATATGTAGGACCTAATTTTATTCCCGTTGAAAAACCACACAGACTTACAGGTCGTGTTGCTCCACTTATAATCGGGCATGAGTTTTCTGGTACAATTGTGGAACTTGGAGAAAATGTAAGCGGCTACAGTGTAGGTGATCGTGTTACGGCTAACGGCAGTTTGACCTGTAAAGAGTGTGAGATGTGCAGAAGCGGCAGATATAATATATGTAAAAAGCTCGGATTTTTAGGTGTAGGCGAGGATGGTGCATTTGCTGAATATGTCCTGGTTGAGGCTGCCAGACTTTTTAAAATTCCTGAAACAGTTACACAGCGTCAGGCAGTTTTAGCTGAGCCTTTGGCTTGTGGAATACATGCAACAAATATTGTTGGTGATGTAGAAGGAAAAACTGTTGTTGTTATTGGTCCCGGAATTATTGGATTAAGTGCTTTTTTTGCAGCAAAGTTAAAGGGTGCTGCTAAAATTCTTGTTGTCGGTATTGGTACGGACAGAAAAGCACTTATAGAAAAAAACGGCGGGGAATATTTTGACACTGCAAAAGGCAACCTTTTAGAATATGTTGAAAAGTGGACAGACGGAAACCTTGCCGATGTAGTGTATGAGTGCGTTGGTATACAGCCAACGCTTAACAATGCAATTGTTGTTACAAAGCCAGGCGGTAAGATTATGGTTATGGGTGTATTTGAAAAACCTCCTGTTGTTGATTTAAATACATTGCAGGAAGCAGAAAGAACAATCCTTACTTCACAGGCACATATTGATGAAATTGCTACTGCACTTGAATATATAAGGGATGGAAAAATCAATACAGAGGAGCTTGTAACAGGTGAGGTTACTCTAGATAACCTTGTTGAGGACGGGTTTGAGGAGCTTATAAAACATCCGGCTGAAAATATAAAAGTTATTATCAAAATAGCATGATTTTTTTTGGGAGGGACTAAAATGGACTTAAAAAATGCAAAATTTGCAACGCAAGCTGTTCATGGCGGACAGCATGGTGACCCTGAAACAGGAGCAATTGTGGAACCTATGTTTTTAACAAGTTCCTATTCATGGACAGAAGAAAAACTCGAAAATTATCTTTCGGGCAACAAGGATGGAATTTTCACATATGGGCGTTCCAGAAACCCAACACAAAATAATATGCAGACAAAGCTTGCACTTCTTGAAGGCGGAGAAGCCGCACTTGTTACTGCAAGCGGTATGGCTGCAATTTCTCTTGCGGTATTAAGCGTTGTTCACCCTGGTGATCATGTAATTTCCCCTAAAACAGTGTATGGTGGTACATACTCGCTATTTACTAAGATTTTTGAAGAAATGAAAATAGAGGTTACATTTGTTGAGGATATGTCAGATGAAACACTTAGTGCTGCACGCAGGGAAAATACTAAAATAGTATATGCTGAAAGTATTTATAACCCAACTATGGAGATTTGTGATATTCCTGCTGTTTCCAAATGGGCAAAGGCAAATGATTTACTTTTTATAGTTGATAATACTTTCTGTTCACCATATGTATTAAGACCGCTTGATTTAGGTGCAGATGTTGTTGTAAACAGTGCAACAAAATATATAAATGGTCATGGAGATCTCATCGCTGGTACAATCTGCGGAAGTTACAAATTTGTTGATAATATTAGATCTTCAATCTATCAGGAATTAGGCCCTGTACCAAGTCCGTTTAGCTGCTGGCTTATGCTTCGCGGTATGAAAACATTGCCTATTAGAATGAAAGCTCATTGCGAAAATGCTATGATAGTTGCTAAATGGCTTGAAGAGCAGGACGTTGTAGAAAAAGTTTTGTATCCGGGTTTGGAGAGTCATCCCCAGCATGAGCTTGCTAAAAAGCTTTTTCAAAATAATTGCTATGGCGGTATGATTACGTTTATTATTAAGGGTGGTCTTGATGGTGGCAAGACATGCATGTTCAACACAAAGATGATTAAAATGGCTGTTAGCCTTGGTGATTTGGATACTCTTATTCAGCAGCCTGCATGCCTTACTCATGGAAAAATTCCAAAAGAGCAAAGAGAAGCTATGGGTATACCTGACGGAATGGTTAGACTTTCTGTTGGCATTGAAGACCCAGAGGACATAATTGCCGATTTGGAAGAAGCATTTAAACATGTTAAATATTAATGATGGTAAATTGTTTTTAACTGTTGATGCCGGAACAACAAACATTAAGGTAGCCATTGTTGCAGGAAATGGTTCCTTTATTGACCTTGAAAAAATAAATACCTCCGTAATAATGCCTAAGTCAGGTTATTGCGAAATGGATATGGATTTAGTATGGAAGCAGGTTGTGAGTGCATTAACAAATCTTTACGACAGAAATAAAGGCATATGGAAAAACATTTTTGCTTTAGGTGTATGTGCACAAGGCGATGGGGCATGGCCCATAGATAAAAACGGCAGGCCTGTTCGTAATGCAATATTGTGGAACGATACAAGAGCAGTTGAAACAGTGGATTATAAGAAAATTAACAAGCTTTGTTTAAGCCTTGATACTGTTTCCTTATTTCCCGGAGCTGCACCTGTAATATTAAAATGGCTTAAGGATAACGAAACTGAAAGCTATGATAAAACAGCTTATGTACTCCATTGTTCTGATTGGATAAACTATAAACTTACCGGTCAAGCAGTAACAGACTATTCAAATGCATCAACTGCTTTAATGAATATCTATACAAAAGAATACGCCAATGAAATTTTAGAAGCAATGGGTATTTTGGATAAAGCAGCGGCTTTTCCTCCGATTGAAGCATCAGATAAAATAATAGGTAAAACTACTGATGAAATTACAAAATTACTGCATTTATCAGAGAATATTCCTGTAATAGCAGGGGCTATAGATGTACTTGCGGTTGCAGCGGGCTGTGGTCTTGACTCAGCAGGGCAAAAGGGTACAATTGCAGGTACAACACTTTGTAATTATGTAGTCTTGGACGAGAAGGGTGCAAAGGACAATTTTGGAGAAGTTGGCAGTGTATTGTGCCATCCAAATGACGGAAAATATATACGTCTTATGGCGGCCTTAAGCGGTACGTCTTTTCTTGATTGGGTTCGAAGAGAAGTACTTGAGGATAGAAATATTACTGAAACGGAAAATGCTATTTCTCAAATTCCTATAGGCTGTGATGGTGTGATTGCACATCCGTATATTTTTGGTGAACGTGCACCGTTTGCACTTCCTACAGCTTGTGCAGGGTTTTATGGTTTAAGAGCACATCATACAAAATATCATATGGCACGTGCGGCTTATGAAGGCATGGCTCTTTCGCTTAAGGACTGCTATAAAAGTTTGCCTGAAGGTGATAATGAGCTTTATATTGCGGGTGGAGCGTCTAAAAGTGATTTTATATGTCAGATGATAGCTGATTGCATGGGTCATAAAATATATAGGCTAAAAGAAAACGAGTTAGGGATAAAAGGGGTTTACTACCTTTTACTAAAAGCAGTAGGTATGACAAAATGTACTTCAGCTGAAACAGCTGATGTTTTTGAACCCGATTTGTACGCAAATCAAGAGTATAATAAGATATACCTAAGTTTTTGTGAACTAAAAGAGCGTATGATGGATTTTTGGAAAACAAAATTTTGAGTAAAACTGACATCGTTTTTCAAACGGTGTCAGTTTTGTTTATTGTTGTTTTTTTAGTTCCGAACATGAAATCAGGCAGTGAAAGTACTATTATTATTGCTATAACGCACATACCAACTATTTTGATACATTTCATTGTTTCAAACATAGATGTATTAAGATCACACGTAATAAAAGCATAGCAGGCATTGTACATGTTTCCTCCAGGAGAAAGTGGAAATACAGAGGGAAGGACATATACCATAACCGGGATTTGGCGTTTAACAGATGTAAATCTTGAAAGCACAGCAATTGCAAATGCTCCAAAGAAATTGGAGAATGTACCTAAACCGCGAAACTCCATTAAATAATAGTATATTCCATATCCAATTCCCCCGAAAATCCAGCAGAATAATAATTCCTTTTTAGGTGTATTATAAACGATGGCGAAGAACATGCATGCCATTGATGCCATGACCATTTCAATTATAATCGTTTTCATAAAGAAACTGTACCTCCGAGAAATTTCCACAATATCATTGCAAAAGCAACGCCTGTACTGATTGCTGCTGCTGTCAGAAGAGCTTCGTATGCTCTTGTGATGCCTGAAGTATAATCACCATGAAGTATATCATTTACTGAATGTACAAAAGGAACACCTGGTGCAATAGGCATTAGAGTGCCGATTATTATTTTATCAAGGGTAGAGCCTAAGCCGAACCGCATAAATAGAACTGCAAGAAAACCTGCTACAAAGCCTCCGCAGCAGTTTACTAAAAAAGTAAATGTGTTTTTTGAATTAAGGGCCTGAACAAAAACACCCATGCACATTCCGACAAACAATGATACAATGCCGTCTATTATTTGACCACCAAACATAAGTGTTCTGAAAGCCCCTGCCATGCCAAAAGCCATTATTGTGACCCAATATGGATATGTAGCTTTTGAATCGGCATGTTTGAGCTCGATTAATGCTTCAGCAACTGTAAGTTCTCCTTGAACAAAAGAGTTTACTATGTCTTCAATTAAGGAAATATGCTCTGTGTGCATTTTCTTATTTGGAACTTGCTTTACAACGGTCATAACGCCTTCTTCGGCTGATTCCACTGTAATTACTATACCGGTGGTAGTAACAAAGATTTCATGATTTCTGAATTTGCATGGTTCAAGAATTTTATTAATAAGTCCTTCGATTCTATGGGTTCCACAGCCGTTTGCCAGCATACGTTCACCGGTAGTTACAGCAAACTCCAAAATATCTCGGTTGTACACTAAGACACATCTCCTTACGATAAATTCGCATAACTTATATCATAACAGAATTTATAGACAACATATAATGACAATTTTCAACAAACTTAGGGTTTTTTTATTATGCAAAACTGTCATATGGGATATTTATCTTAAGTTTTGTAAAACATAATGACAGAAAAGATTTTTTGTTATATAATTCTATTGTAGCACAGCACATGGATGAATGTATTTACAAGGGGGACATATTGTAATGAATGTACTTGATTTTTCAATAATTGCAGCTGAAGATCCTGAAATTGTACAGGCTATGGAAGCTGAACTTAAGCGCCAGAGAGATAACATTGAGCTTATTGCATCAGAAAATTTTGTTTCACCTGCCGTTATGGCAGCAATGGGTACTCACCTGACAAATAAATACGCTGAAGGTTATCCTGGAAAGCGCTATTATGGCGGATGTGTGAATGTTGACGTTGTTGAAAATCTTGCAAGGGACAGAGCAAAAGAACTTTTTGGCTGTGACCATGTAAATGTTCAGCCTCATTCAGGAAGTCAGGCAAACATTGCAGTTTACTTCGCAATGCTTCAGCCGGGAGATACTATTCTTGGCATGAACCTCAATCATGGCGGTCACCTTACACATGGTTCACCTGTAAACCTTTCAGGAAAATATTTTAATGTAGTTCCTTATGGTGTTGATGAGACAGGTTTTATTGACTATGATGAATTTGAAAAAATTGCAATTGAAGCAAAGCCAAAGCTTATTGTAGCCGGGGCCAGTGCTTATGCAAGAACAATAGATTTTGAAAGAATCTCCAAGATTGCTAAAGAAGTCGGAGCATATTTAATGGTCGATATAGCACATATTGCCGGCCTTGTTGCTACAGGTCTTCATCCGTCACCTGTACCTTATGCCGATTTTGTTACAACAACAACTCATAAGACACTCAGGGGTCCCAGAGGCGGCATGATTATGTGTAAGGAAGAGTATGCACAGCAGATTGATAAGGCTATTTTCCCCGGAACACAGGGAGGACCGCTTATGCATATAATTGCTGCAAAGGCAGTTTGCTTTAAAGAAGCTCTTACACCTGAGTACAAAGAATACATGACACAGGTAGTAAAAAATGCAAAGGCTTTAGCTGAGGGATTAATGTCAGAAGGTGTTGACATTGTTTCAGGCGGTACAGATAATCACCTTATGCTTGTTGACCTCAGAAAACTTGATGTAACTGGCAAGGATGCTGAAAAGCATCTTGATGCAGTCAGAATTACATGCAATAAAAACACTATACCTTTTGATCCTAAATCACCGTTTGTAACAAGCGGCGTTCGTCTTGGTACACCTTCTGTAACAACAAGAGGAATGAAAGAGGACGATATGAAGGAAATTGCGGCTATTATTGCCGGAACACTTAAAGATTACGAAGGATTTAAGGACGAGGCTATTGCAAGAGTTGAAGTTCTTACAAAGAAGTATCCTTTATACGAATAATTAATTATAAAGTATAATGCAGGCTGTTAATGACAGCCTGCATTTTTAATATTCGAAATAATTACCATTTTTAACCTATAATTAGCTTGTATGATTATTTTCAATGTATTATAATTTGAGCATAGCAATTATTACAATAAAGACAACTTAAAGGAGGAAATTTCAATGACAAAAAAAGTATTAATGCTTGCAGGAGATTTTACAGAAGATTATGAAACAATGGTACCGTTCCAGTCGCTTCAGATGCTGGGATATCAGGTTGATGTTGTTTGCCCTGATAAAAAGGCTGGAGACATAATCAGAACAGCTATCCATGATTTTGAAGGAGAGCAGACATACAGCGAGAAGAGAGGTCACAACTTTGCACTTACAGCAGATTTTGATTCGGTAGATGAAAAAGAATATGCAGGTCTTTTTATAACAGGCGGACGTTCTCCTGAATATCTCAGACTTAATGCAAGAATAATTGAGATCGTTAAGTATTTTATGAATAACAATGTACCTGTTGCAGCAATTTGCCATGGTCCACAGATTCTTTCGGCAGCAAATGTACTTAGCGGAAAGAAGGCAACGGCATATCCGGCTGTAGGACCTGAAATTACACTTGCAGGCGGCACATATGTTGCAATTGATGCGGATAAGGCAGTTGTAGACGGTAATCTTGTTACTTCACCTGCATGGCCCGGTGATGCTGCTATCGTCGCTGAGTTTGTGAAACTTATGGGAGCAAAAATAGAAATTTAATTTAAATAGAGTAATCTAAATTTGTTACACAATAAAAAGGCGTTACTTCTTATTCAGAAGTAACGCTTGATTTTTAGTTTAACTTTTAGATGAAGCTGAACTGCTAGATGTGCTGCTTTCAGAAGTGTCAGCATTGGTAACATATGATTTTAGTGCTGCATCAATGAACTGTTTATACTGTTCACCTGTATATGCACCCTCATAATATCCGCCTCGTGCAATACCTTTTTTATCAACCATAGTAAATGCAGGTATTGACTTGAATTTGTCCTGAACAAATGTGGCCATATTACTGTCGAGCCTAATTACATCAAATTGTGCTCCGTCTTTAGTAAGTATATCTTTTGCTGTATTAACGATTTCAGTGGCTTTATCACTGTCATCAAGCTTAGCATCAGGAGCATCAATACAAATTGCAACTACGTTTACATTACCAAGTGTCTTAGCGTACTCATAAGCTTTCTCAATTTCAGTAATGTTATCAACATCAGGATAGAGGTATGTGCCCCATACATAAAATAAAGTAAGGTCATAGTTACCAAAAATGCTGCTGTCAATATTTTCACCGTTTACAGTTTGAGTAGAAAAGGAAACTGTGTTTTTCTCTGCGTACTTGGCCTCAACATAACTAGCCACATCAAAATCCGTTATTACAAAAGAGGATGAGAGTTCAGAAACTGCATTGCAGATTGCTTCATAATCGTCAAGATTATCTTCTCCCATTTTTCTTGTTGAACCTACGTAATCATACAACAGGTAATAACTTACACCGTTATTTTCTTTAATCAAATCACGTGATGAAAAAGTTGAATAAAGACCCGAATCTGAAAGCTTTGATACATTATCTGTTTGAATAACGACTATTTCACATATTGGGTAAAGATAGTCATTTAGAGAAAAATTGCTATTTTGTGCACTTTCTTTTGTAACTGTTTTCCAGTCTTCAGGAGTTATATAATTATATCTGATGTTTTCGATGCTGTAATCCTCTTCATATGAATATGGATACAGATTGTTGGATTTCGTAAAATCCTGCCAGCTTTCCGGAGTTGTATATTTAAGACCAATGTTTGAAAAATCCACCTCTCGACTGGTTAGTGTTTCATTTTGAACTGTTTTTGATGAATTGCACGAAGTAGTAATTGTTCCGCATGCAAGAACAAGAGCAAGCATTAAAGCGGTATATTTTATTTTCATGGTAACGAGCCTCCTAAACAATACATGCTATTATACTATAAATATAATCATTTTGCAAATTTTAAAAGTTAATAAATTGTGAATTTTTTAAATTTGAAATAAACAACTATTTTATTAATGGATATATAAAATTATTGTCAAAATACAAAGATTTAATTTATTTTTAATAATAAACAAATGTACAATTTTAATAAAATGAGGTAATATTATAAAAAAAGAGGAATAACTGTATATTTATCAAAAAAATTAAGAGATAAATGGTACTAAATTTGTTTCATTTCTACAAAAATGAAGAAATGCGAATATGCAGATATGGATGTAAATCAGAGGAAAAGAGGACTGGGTATGAACAAAAATATTCTTCTAATTGAAGATGAGGTTAAACTGGCACGTTTTGTTGAATTAGAACTTAAATATGAAGGCTATAATGTTACTGTTTGCCATGATGGACGTCTTGGGTTTGATGAGTTTCAAAAAAGCACATATGATTTAATTTTACTTGACCTTATGCTTCCGGGACTTAATGGTATTGAAATATGCCGAAGAATAAGGAAAGTAAGTGACATTCCTATCATTATGCTTACAGCAAAAGATGAAATCATAGATAAGGTAGCCGGTCTTGATTCAGGTGCAGATGATTACCTTACTAAGCCGTTTGCAATAGAAGAGCTTTTGGCAAGAATGAGGGTTGCACTTAAAAGGATAAAACCAGAGATAATTCAAAAGAATATTTATGTATGCAGTGATCTTGTGCTTGATTCTGATAAACATCTAGTTAAAATCGGTGATGACAACGTTGACCTTACAAAAAAAGAATATGACCTCCTTCTTTATCTTCTTAAGAGTAAAAATATAGTTCTTTCAAGAGAACAGATTCTTAATCAAGTATGGGGTTATAACTACATCGGAGAAACTAATGTTGTTGATGTATATGTAAGGTATCTTCGTTCTAAAATTGATGAACCATTTAACAGGAAGTTTATTCACACTATAAGAGGAGTGGGGTATTATATAAAAGATGATGAACAGGATTAAATCATGGTTTGATAAAATACCAATAACCAGGAAAGTTACAATACTGTATTCATTTGTAGTTATGTTCGCCATTATGGGAATCAGTGCCGTTTTGCTTTATTCCGCAAGGGATATGGGAGCCGGCGTCGTGTTTACTACGCTCAAGGATTGGTCAACAGATGTTGAGGATTATGTAAAATCAGGCAAAGAGGTCAGTGAAGAGGCATTTGATGAAATGCTCTCTGACAGCTATGTTGACTATATTATTGAGAATAAGACAACTGGTGATGTTTATTTAAGTACTAACATGAATAAGGATATAAAAGAAGGAACTATGAATTCACCTTCACCAAGCAAGTCTAATAGTTCTTTAGCCGATCATAGCGGCATGACACCATTGAACATGAATAATGATTCTGTTTCCGATAACGCTGACAGTGAAAAACAGAATGAGTCTGACCAGACAGACGTTGAGAAATCTGGCAGTGCAGACATTACAGATAATGCTGATAAAGAGGAAATGCATGATGATTCAGCAAAGCGAGGATTTCCGTTCTTTGGCAATCAAGGCTATACAATATATAATAAAAACGGAAGAGACTTTATTAGTGTTGATAATGAATTCATGTATAATGGAAATTTGTATTCAACACGATTGCTCAAAAGAAGCACTGACAATATGCTATTTGTAAAATATATTGAGGCAAGGCTGTTTTACATAAACCTGCTTGGAATATTATTTGCTGTATTAATTGGTATGTATATAAGCAAAGTATTGCTTAGACCTGTTAAAAAAATCAGAGAGACAGCAGAAAGAATAAGTGTTGAGGATTTGAGCCAAAGAATAAAAATTGAAGGCCCGGACGACGAAATGAAGGAGCTTTCAATTACTTTTAATTCAATGATTGACAGGCTTGAGAGGTCCTTTGAGCAGCAAAGCAGGTTTGTTTCTGATGCGTCGCATGAACTCAGAACGCCTATTGCAGTAATAAAAGGGTATGCTAACCTAATCAATCGATGGGGAAAGGGTGACCCGGTAATCCTTCAGGAGGCAGTTACAAACATCTTGGAGGAAACCGACCATATGTCAGTTATGATAAAAAATCTGCTCTTCCTAGCCAGAAGTGATCAGAAGAGAAGCCATGTTCAGATGTGCCCGATGTCAATAAATGATGCAGTAAAGGATATAGCGAAGGATTTAGGAGTAACAGAGGATAGAGTAAATATAGTGACCGAGATATGCGATGAAGTATTAGTTACAAACGGCGATCCTGACCTTATTAAACAGATGCTATGGATATTCACAGAAAATGCAGTAAAATACAGTGGTGAGGAAAAGACTATCACCTACAAACTGTATAAGGAAGATAAATATGCCTGTATCAGTGTTGCTGATAACGGATGTGGCATAAGCGAGGATGATTTGCCTCATATTTTTGAAAGATTCTATCGTGTTGATAAATCCAGAAATAAAGAAATACCCGGCAACGGACTTGGACTTTCAATTGCAAAGTGGATAATGGATGTACATGAAGGCAAAATTGAAATAAAAAGTGTTGTAGGACAGGGTACAGAGTTTATCAGCAAATTCAAGCTTTCATAATTAAATTTAAGTATAAGCGGGTAAATAAGACGTTAAAACTCTGTTTATCCGCTTTATTTTTGTAAATTTTTCGGCTGAAGTATTGCTATTTACCGCTATTTTATGTATGTTTTGCTTATTTATCGTATTAAAGTGTTACTTACTGCAAACATTATATATAGAGTTTTTCATTTGACATGAATTTATATGAAAAAATAGCTAAAATTTATTCATTGACTAAAAATAATGTATACAATTTATAGAAGTTTGTCTTTATTTCAAAATTATTGTTGATTTACTCTTTTAGACTGATTAAAATTAGAACTTAAGTTGTACTAATTTTGGTTCTCTATAATATGGGGAGGTATAAAAATGCAGGAACAGAAAATTACTGAGTTTAAAAGAGTTCTTGTTGCAAACCGCGGTGAGATTGCCATAAGGGTTTATAGAGCACTCAACGAACTTGGCATACAGTCAGTATGTGTATTTTCAAAGGAAGATAAGTACTCGGCTTTTCGAACAAAGGCGGATGAAAGCTATAAGCTTAATCCAAATAAAGGACCCATTGATGCATATCTTGATATTGATGAAATAATCAAGATTGCAAAGGAGAGAAATGTAGACGCAATACATCCGGGTTATGGTCTGTTATCTGAGAATCCGGAATTTGTTGAAGCATGTGAAAAAAACGGAATCACTTTTATTGGACCTACAGTTTCTACTATGAATGCCATGGGTGATAAAATTTCCTCCAAACAGATAGCTATTAAGTGTGGAGTTCCAATTATTCCGGGAATTGACCATGCCCTTAAATCTCTTGATGAGGTTATGAAGATAGCTGGAAAAATCGGTTATCCCGTAATGCTAAAAGCTTCTAACGGCGGCGGCGGACGAGGCATGAGAATTGTAAACAGTGAAGAGGATATGCCTAAGGAATTTGAGGAGGCTAAAAACGAAGCCAAGAAAGCCTTCGGCGATGACAAGATATTTATCGAGAAATACCTCAGAAGTCCAAAACATATAGAAGTTCAGGTGATGGGCGATAAATACGGAAATGTTATACACCTTTTTGACCGTGACTGTTCGGTACAGAGACGACATCAGAAAGTTGTTGAGTTTGCTCCTGCAGATTCAATCAGCAAGGAGACAAGGGAAAAGATTTTTGCTGATGCAGTAAAGCTTTCAAAATATGTTTCATACAGCAACGCAGGTACGCTTGAATTTCTTGTTGATGCCGATGAAAACTATTATTTTATAGAAATGAACCCTCGTATTCAGGTTGAGCATACAGTAACTGAAATGATAACAGGTATTGACCTTGTTACAACACAGATACTTGTTGCAGAGGGTCACAGCCTTTTCTCTGAGAAGGTTGGAATTAAATCACAAGAGGATGTTCGCTGCAACGGTCATGCAATCCAGCTGCGTGTAACAACTGAGGACCCGGCTAATAATTTCCTTCCTGACACAGGTAAAATTACAGTTTACCGTTCACCGGCAGGTAACGGAATTCGCCTTGACGGAGGCAATGTATTTACTGGTGCAGAGGTTACACCTTATTATGACAGCCTTCTTGTAAAAATTATTGCTTATGACCGAACCTTTGAAGGTACAGTGCGTAAGTGTGTAAGAGCGCTTAAGGAAACCAGAATAAGAGGAGTTAAAACAAACATTCCGTTCCTTATTAATGTAGTTCAGAGCGAGGTTTTCCAAAAAGAAAAATGTACTACTACATTTATCGAGGAAACACCTGAACTTTTTGATATTGCAAAGTCCAAGGACAGAGCTTCAAAGATAGCTAAATTTATCGGAAATAAGATTGTAAATGAGTCTAAGGGTGATAAGCCTGATTTTGGACCTATTGCACCTCCCAAGTATGACACAAACATATCTGTTTACGGTGCAAGGGACGAATTTGTTAAGCTTGGTGCAAAGGATTTTACTCAGAAAATATTAAACGATAAAAAACTTTATGTTACAGATACAACAATGCGTGATGCTCATCAGTCACTTGTTGCGACACGTTTCCGTACAAAGGATCTTGTTACGGCAGCACCGGCAACAAACACAATTATGAGGAATGCATTCTCTGTTGAAGCATGGGGCGGTGCTACATACGATGTTGCATATCGTTTCCTTAAAGAGTCCCCTTGGATAAGACTTGAACAGCTTAGAAAAGATATGCCCAATACTCTTATTCAGATGCTCCTTCGTGCGTCTAACGCTGTCGGATATAAGAACTATCCCGATAATGTTGTTAATAAATTTATTGAGGTTTCTGCTGAGAGAGGAATAGACGTATTCAGAATTTTCGATTCACTTAACTGGATTGAAAACATGAAGATGCCAATTGAAGTTGCACTTGAAACAGGCAAAATCGTCGAGGGTACTATCTGCTATACAGGCGATATATTAAATCCCAGCGAAAATAAATATACAATTGACTATTATATTAATAAGGCGCTTGAAATTGAAAAGCTTGGATGTCATATATTTGCGATTAAAGACATGGCAGGTCTGCTTAAGCCCTATGCTGCTAAGGCACTTTTTACTGAGCTTAAGAAAGAACTTAAAATACCGGTACACCTTCATACGCATGACACAACCGGAAATGGTGTGTCAACAGTGCTTATGGCTTCAGAAGCTGGCGTAGATATTGTTGATCTTGCTATTGAGTCAATGTCAACAATAACAAGTCAGCCCTCAATGAACTCTGTAGTTTATGCACTTAAGGGAACAGAAAGAGATACAGGTCTTGACCCTGATGAACTTACTGAGCTTAGCCGTTATTATGAAGATGTAAGAAAAGTATACAACGGCTTTGAAAGTAAAATGAAAACTCCGAGCACTGAAATATACAAGTATGAAATCCCCGGCGGACAGTATTCAAACCTTCGTTTCCAAGTTAAAGAAATGGGTTCGGCTGATGATTTTGAAGAAATTAAGGAACTATATAAGCAGTCAAACGAGCTTTTTGGAAATATTGTTAAGGTAACACCTTCATCAAAAGTTATTGGAGATTTTGCAATTTTTATGCAGAAGAACGGTCTTACAAGTAACAACATTTTTGAAAAAGGCAAAGACCTTTCATATCCCGAATCAGCGGTTGAATATTTCAGAGGACTTATTGGTCAGCCTGACGGCGGCTTCCCTGAGGAACTTTCAAAGATTATTCTTAAGGATCAGAAACCTATAAGCGGTCGTGCGGGAGAATTGCTTGAGCCTGCTGATTTTGATAAAATCGGCGAATGCTTGATGAAGAAATTTAATTTTGACCATGTAAACATCAGAAATATTTTAAGCTATGCTCTTTATCCGAAGGTATATGATGATTATTGTACTCATCTTCAGCATTATAACGATGTTTCTCGCCTTGACAGCCATGTTTATTTCTATGGACTTAAAAAGGGTGAGGAAACGGTACTTCGTATCGGAGAAGGTAAGGCAATTACCATTAAGTATATCGATATGACAGATGCCAATGAAGACGGATATAGAACTCTTACATTTGAAATCAACGGTATTATGCGTGAGATAAGCATACTCGATGAGAGCCGTGAGGTTAAGAGTGACAGAATTCTTAAAGCTGATAAGAATAACCCAGCTCACCTTGGTTCTTCAATTCCAGGAACAGTCGGTAAGATATTAGTAAAAGAGGGCGACAAAGTAGAAAAGAATAAAGTCCTCATGACTGTTGAAGCAATGAAGATGGAAACATCTGTGCTTTCTAAGATTTCAGGCATTGTAGACAAGATTTATGTTCATGAAGGCAGTGCCGTTAATCAAGAGCAGCTTCTTGTATCATTCAAAGTTGATGAAGAACAGAGTCAGGAAAATAAATAAAAATAAAATTAGACCCGCGGACTTTTGTGTCTGCGGGTTTTCTGCTATAATATAGCTAAAAATTATGGGGCGGTGTTTTTAGTGAAACCGAAAAAAATAGTTATTTCTGTAATCTGTGTAATTTTACTTGCGTTTATTATAAGAGCGCTTACGCCTAAATCATACAGCGGTGAAGAGCAGATGGCTGAGGCAATCAGCAAGGAACTTAACACAGATGCAGAAATATTTGAAACAGTAAGCAAAGGGGATAAAACTTTTGCAGGATTCTATGACGGAAATTACGGATATGCACTTTTTAATAAAAAAGACGACGGTACATTTGAACTATCACAGTTAAAAAAGGCTGATAAGCTTGCAGAGCGAGCAGAAGACATATTCGTTGACAATACCGGTGAATTACTTATTGTTATTAGCAACAACTCAAAATTATGGAAAATTACTTTTAAGGCAGACAACGGTACAGAAGAGGAACACACAGTATTCGGGAATCCTTCGTTGAGTGTAATTGAGCTTCCAAATGAAGACTATAACGGTGAATACAATTTCTGCGATTCGCACGGTTTGATTCTTAAATAATGTATTATAGCCAAGGTTTACAGCAATAACTTAAGTGTTATAGCAGAATCCTTGGCTTTGTATTTTTATAACATTTTATTAATATATGTATTTTTCTAACATTTATTTTTAACGCCTATCATTCACCACTTATATTAAATATTCATTTTATTTTCCTTAAATTAGCAAAAAAAAATTGGTATTTATCTGCTGTTCCTCCACTTTTGAAATAAAAGCTTGAAAAAGATGAAAAATGTGGTAGAATAATATTAATTTTGTTTTAAGTTTATTTGAAAAAATTGTTTCAAAATATAGCTTTTTAGTTTGAAACGCAATAAAAACATGAGGTGTAAAATGAAAAATATAAAAAGTGTGACTGCGTTTATTGTTGCCGCTGTTATGCTGTTTTCTGTTTCGGCGCAAGCTTTAGCAGCTAATGCTTATGGTTCGGCATCAGGCAAGCCAATGCTGCTTGAATCTGATATCACGAACACAATGGCTGCTGCAGAAAAACTTGGCATAATAGCATACGGCACGGATAAGACTGCAGTTGTAACCAAAAAAGAACTTTGCAGACTTATTGTAAGGTTTTATCGTGCTGCAACAGGTTCAACAGGAATAACTCTTTCTAACAGCAGTTTTATTGACTGTGATTCCAATGAAGTAGTTTTCTGCAGCGAGAACGCTATAGTAAGCGGCATAAGCGATATAACTTTTGCTCCTGACAATCTTGTTTCAAGAGAAGAAATGTGCAAATATGCGGTTAATACTCTTAAGTTTTGTGGAACAAACGTTATTTCTCCGGGAAAGGACTGTATATCAAACTTTGCTGATAAAGATAGTATAGATACTGAATATGCCGATGACATAAACTATCTTGCTTCAATTAATGTTGCAAAGGGATATGATAATTATTTTTATCCGAAATCATATATTACATACGAACAGGCGGCATCAATATTTGTTGAAATATACTATCAGCTTATGTTGTCCAAAGTTGAAATAAATGATTTACCTATTTCAATTGGTGACAGTGATGAAAAAACAGTTGCTACTTTTGGACAGCCTTCATATACTTTTGTAGATAAAGAAGATGGTATGACTATTTGGGTTTATAATAAAAATCTTTCAAACTTCTTCTATATTGGAATAAAAAATGACAAGGTATCTGAAATTTTCTCAAACAGCCAGAACTTTACATACAGAGGTATTTCTTCAGGGGATAATGCCAAAGAAGTGGATTTTGGTTCCAGAGGTGATAGGGGCAAAAACTGTGTAATTTATTCAGATGGTTACGGCAAAGTTGAAATTGGATGGAATCCCGGAACAAATAAAATATGCTATGTTTATTCATGTAATAATGATGTAATGAAAAGACACAGTATAACTAAGGTATCTGTTGACGGTGACATTTCACTGCTATATGATATAGTCAATGCAGAAAGACTCAAGTTAGGTCTTGGTGTTTTTAAAATTAACAAACAAGTTGCTTCAGCAGCTAGGCTTCATTCAATGAACATGGCTTATTGGGGTTATTTTGATTACAATAATATACATGATTTCACTCCTTTTGACCGTCTTAAGGATAAAGGAGTTAGCTATATTATGGCTTCTGAAAATATAGCATGCTGTACTAATGTAAAAGATATATATACATACTGGATAAACAGTGCCGGAAGCAGAAGTAATATGTTTTCCGATTATATGGATAATGCAGGAATTGGACTGTCTGTTTCTTCATACGACAGCAAGGCTTATGCGACTATGGATTTTGTTAAGCTTAAAAATATAATGGAATAATAGTGAACGGTGCGGTAAATCCGCACCGTTCTTATTATGAGCGATTTCAGTTACAACAACCACAATTACGATTGTTATTGTTAGTACTTGTAGGACTTAATTCACTTAAAGTAGGCGGGCAGAACATGTCAGAAGGGAATGTAAGGCTGTTGAAGAAATCGCATACGGTTGTAGCAGCCTCGGCACCTGTACATTCTTCAGGTACACAGCAGCCCATATTACGTACAATCATGTTAACAGGTCTGAAAAGTCTGATAACAGCAAATAAACCAATTGTGATGCATACTGCTGTAGGGATTTGCGAAATGTTATCATCGCAGTCGCAAGGGCAGTTACATCTAGGTGTAAGTTTAAGTTCAGCAGCAAGACCGGCAGCTTTTGCTTCAACAGCTACGAATGGACCTGATGAAGTTGAAAGTCCTTCTGCATTTACAAGATCAGTTGCCATTGCAGTATCGCTTCCGACAGAGCCAAACATAGTCATCTGCAAAGTGTAAATGCTTGTTGCACAACAGGATGTGATAAACCTACAATCAGAATCACGGAATGTTAAATTATAGCAGAATACGAATTTGATTTCTAAATCCCAGTAGCCTGTTCTAAAGGGATTGACTTTTTTCTTAGTAATGAGTATTTTGCAAAGAGTTACATCGTCCATTGATACAGAAGCAGCATTGATAGGCGGAACAATGATGTCGCCTTCCGAAATAACTTCGCTACAATGAGCTGTATCTCTTGCACAGCGTGCAGGACCAAGAATACACGGCGTTAAACAAATCTGTTTACGGCATTGGTCAAATATTTTGTACGCAATTATGCAATCATCTGACATTGAACTTGACTGTACGGCATTGTTTACATTTTCACAGCATGGCATATACTATGCCTCCCACATATTTTTATGTTATATAATATGAGAAAGACAAAAATAGGTGAGAGGTTATTAAGTATTTTATTTAATGGTTTTTTTTGTGGATAAAAGATAGGCTGATTGCAGTTGACATATGCAATAAACGGTGATTATAATATATCAGTTAAATATTAAAAAGTAATTTATAAGGTATTATACGGGGGAGACTCTTATGAAAGAGATTCGATATTCCTTTGACACAGAGGACATCCAAATAAATAAAAAACAGAGTATTCCCAAAGCTTATGATAGTGATGCGGATTCAATTGAAGACTCATATGAAAACAATAACGGTGATTTTGACAGCAGTTCTGACGGCGGTTCTGAAGAAACAGATGTTTATGAGGATTCTTACGATGCCGGTCAACAGGAGAATAAAGAGGTTTTCATCACAGATGAATCCGACAAGAATACTAACAGGAATACTGATGAAAATTCTGATGTACATATGGCAGTAAGAAAAGACAAAAAGCCCATTAAACGTAACAAAAAATTAAAAAGACTTAAGCTTAAAAAAATATTATTTGTTTCAGTAATTATTTTTGGTACAGCACTCTGTGCTGCTGCTTCGCCCATATTTTCTGTTGACGAAATTGCAATTAATGATCTTCATTATTTTACTAAAGATGATATATGCAATCAGATTGGACTTTTTTCAGGAGTAAACGGTATCTTTTATAATAGGTCAAAGGCGGAGAACATTCTTGAGGCCAGTCCGTATATTTCATCTGTAAAAATATCATTTAAACTTCCTGATACAATGATAGTTTCGGTGAATGAAAATAGAGTTTGCGGTTACATAGAGTATCTTGGAAGCTATCTATATATAGACAGAAGCGGGAAAGTTATAGATATAAATAAAGAAACAAAAGAAAGTCTGCCAATTATTGAAGGTCTTAAATTTTCCTCATTTACAATAAACACTAAAATTCCGGTTGAAAATCAAGATGCATTTTTGACTGCACTTGCTGTATCGAATGCTATGAGTAAATATGAGGTTTTGGATGATGCTGTAAGTATAAATGTATCGGATATACAAAATTTGTATGCTTATATTGATAATATAAAAGTACTGCTTGGTGACAACAGCCGAATAGAGGAGAAAATCAAAACTATGGCAGAAGCTGTTAAGGAGATTCCGGAGGGTGACAGAGGTACTCTTGATCTTACAGATCTAAGCAAACCAATAATTTTCAAATATACAACATAAGTATAAAAATAGAATAAAAATAATAAATTTTTTTTAAAAATAAAAATTATTATTGAATATTAGTCAGAAACAAGATACAATGATGTATGAGTAAATAAAACACAAATGTTAATTTTACATATAATATACGATAAAATATTTTTTATATACAGTATATAGGGAAAAACTTAGGAGGATTACTATGCTCGAATTTGATATGAATAATGCCAATATTGCACAGATAAAGGTTGTCGGAGTTGGCGGCGGCGGAAATAACGCTGTTGATCGAATGATTGGTGACGGAATGACAGGAGTAGATTTTATCTCCATTAATACAGATAAACAGCAGCTTGACAGATCACTTGCGACAACAAAGATTCAGATTGGAGAAAAGCTTACAAGAGGGCTTGGTGCCGGTGGAAATCCTGAAGTTGGAGAAAAGAGCGTTGATGAAACAAAAGAGGAAATTTCTAATGCATTTAAAGATGCTGATATGGTATTTGTAACCGCAGGTATGGGTGGCGGAACAGGTACAGGAGCTGCACCTAAGGTTGCCGGAATTGCAAAGGAAATGGGTAAGCTTACGGTTGGTGTTGTTACTAAACCGTTTCTTTTCGAGGGCAAAAAAAGAATGTCAAATGCTGATGCGGGCATTGCTGAACTTAAAAAGCATGTAGATACTCTTGTTATTATTCCTAATCAGAAGCTTTTAAGTATTATCGATAAGAAAACAACCATGATTGAAGCATTCAGAAAGGCTGATGAGATACTCCGCCAGGGTGTATCAGGTATCACTGACCTTATTTCTAGCCCCGGAATTATCAACCTTGACTTTGCCGATGTTAGAACAATTATGTCGGATAAGGGTGTCGCTCATATGGGTATTGGTGTTGGAACAGGTGAAAATAAGGCAGAAATGGCTGCAAAATCTGCTATTTCAAGCCCGCTTCTTGAAACAACAATTGCCGGTGCCAAATATGTTCTTATTAATATCTGCGGTGATGCTAATCTTGGACTTCTTGAGGCAGGGGCGGCTGCAAGTCTTATCAGTGAAGCCATTGATCCGGATGCAGAAATTATATTCGGTACTACGCTTAATGATGAACTTGATGATAAAGTTATCGTTACAGTTATTGCAACAGGTCTTGATTCAAACGGCTTTGTTAATGATTCACTTGCAAAGAAGCCTGAGCTTAAAGCTGCGGAGGCTGAACCCGTTAAAGCTGGTCCTGTATCTAAGGATGAACCTAAGAGTGAAGCACAGAAGGATGTTGTTTCTTATATAGATAACGATGGTGAGAAGGTTGAACTGGATATTGAAATTCCCAGCTTTCTTAGACGCAAGAAAATGTAAATAAGTTTATACTTATGATTACTTTTTATTCCCGTTTATCATGTTTATCATGTTTATCATGGGCATAATTAGTATACATATTTTTGACAGAATATTTGGCTGCTCTTTTGGTTTTAAGAGCAGCTTATTTTATAAGGGGGGACAAACAGTGAAATACTTAATAATTGGAACAGGCGGAACGGGTGCTGCGGTTGGAGCATTTTTGTCTGATAATAATATAGATGTTTCTTTTGTTGCCAGGGGACAGCATCTTAAGGCAATGTTGGAAAACGGCCTTAAACTTAATTCGGGCATAAAAGGAGCAATCACAATTAATAACGTCAAAGCTTTTGAAGGAAAAAATGTTAAGGAAAAGTATGATGTTATTTTTGTGTGTGTAAAAAGTTACTCGCTTGATGAAATAGTACCTGTTATTGCAGCAGCTGCGCATGAAGATACTGTAGTTATCCCGATTCTCAATATGTTTAAAACAGGAGCAACGCTTAAAGAAAGTCTGCCTAATGTAAAGTTTCTCGAGGGATGCATATATATAAGTGCCTTTATTAACGCCCCGGGAGAAGTAGTACAGACCGGAAACATTTTTAAACTTTTCTTTGGCAATCCTCATGGTGAAGATATAAGAGATGGTATTATGCAGAGCATTGAGGATGATTTAATTAAATCCGGTATAACAGCTGGAATTTCTGACGATATTTTGAGAGATTCATTTAAAAAATTTACATTTATTTCTGCTTTTGCAGCAACAGGAGCATATTATGACATATCTGCGGGAAGTATACATGTGGAAGGCGAAGAAAGAGATTTTTATAAAGAGCTTGTAAGGGAAATCATTTCAGTCGGCAAAGCTATCGGAGTAAATATGAGCCCAACTCTTTTTGAAGAGGATATTCAGACTGTTGACGGGTTTGGTGCTGATGTCAAAACGTCACTTCAGCGAGATATTGAGCTTGGCAAGAAATCAGAGATAGATACTTTGATATATGATGTAGTTCGTCTTGGAAAACAATTTAACGTTGAAATGCCCGCGTATGAAAAGGTTTCAGTAAAGTTTTAAAAGTCTTAAAATTTATAAAAAAATATGGTGAAATTTGCCGTACTATGATATACTTGTTCTATAATTTTGCAGTTATGCGTTTTTTGAGGTGGATGTAAATATGGCTGAAAAAAATCATGTTCAGGTCATGATAGAAGGCAGGATGATGACTCTTGTGGGAACAGAACCACCGGAGTACATGAAAAGTGTTGCCAATTATATAGAAAGAAAAAATAAGGAAATACGTTCGTCAGATAACGGCAACAGAATGAATGTGGCCATGGCGTCGATATTGACTTCAATTAATGTTGCCGATGATTATTTTAAAGAAAAGCAGAGTAGGGAAGCTGCTGAAGTTGAGCTTCAAAGCATTAAAAAAAAGTTTGAAAGTATCAAGGCAGAACTTGAAAGTGCCAATAAAGAAATAGAACAGCTTAACAGGGATATTTACATACTTAAAGATGACATGAATATGCTCGCAGAGGAAAAAGCACAAGTTGAGGATCAGCTTGATGAATATTTTGTTGCTCTTGATGCAAGCAAGAACATATCACATAAGAATAGAAACATTAAACAGTAAGCGTACGGGCGAGCCTATGTTGCACACATTTAAGCTCGTCCGTTTAATCATTTTTGGAGGGAAATATATGCCGATTACAAATAAACCAGAATTGCTTTCACCTTGTGGTTCACCAGAGTCGCTTAGAGCGGCTGTTAATAACGGTGCTGATGCGGTTTATCTTGGCGGAAAAAACTTCAGTGCAAGAAAATTTGCAGGTAATTTTTCTGTTGAAGAATTGAAAGAAGCATGTGATTATTCTCATGTGCGCGGCGTTAAGGTATATGTCACAGTAAACACACTTTATAAAGACAGCGAATTAACAGAGTTTATTAAGTTTATTAAGGAACTTTATGTAATTGGGGTTGATGCTCTTATTATTCAGGATGTCGGAGCAGCAAATCTGATTAAGCGATCTTTCCCTGATTTTAAGCTTAATGCAAGTACTCAACTTACGGCAAACACTATTGAAGATGTTGAATTCCTTCATAAAAACGGTTTTGATAAAGTTATTTTAAGCAGAGAGCTTACATTGGAAGAAGTAAAAAGTATCAGAGAAAAAACTGATGTTGAAATAGAGTGTTTTGTTCATGGCGCACTTTGCGTTTCATACTCAGGGCAGTGCATTATGAGCAGCATTTTGGGTGGAAGAAGCGGTAATAGGGGATGCTGTGCTCAGCCATGCCGTCTGCCTTATGAACTTTATATAGATCGCGAAAAGGTTTCAAACGGGTATTTAATGAGCCCTAAGGATATTGAAACGCTTGAGATACTTCCGCAGCTTATAGAAGCAGGAATTAATTCCTTCAAAATTGAAGGAAGAATGAAGAATCCTGAATATGTAGCAGGAGTAACTGCTATTTATAGAAAATATATTGATCTTTATTTTGAAAATCCTAAAGGCTATGAGGTTGACAAAAATGATTTGAAAATACTGCTTCAGCTTTTTAACAGAGGTGGTTTTACAAACGGATATTTAACTTCACCGGCAGGCAGTGATATGATGAGTGTTGAACGTCCGAAAGCTTGGGGGTTAAAAACAGGCATTGTTGATGTTTATGATTCAAAATATGGACGCACCTCAATTAGAACAAGAGAGCCGCTTATTCCGGGGGACGGAATTGAAATTTGGACCGAGACTGAACCTCATCCCGGCTGCGGAATTTCAAAGCCCTCCAGAGCCGGTCAGACAATAAGTGTTATGGTAAAGGGAAATATAAAAAAGAATGACGTGGTCTATAAAACCTATGATAAGGCACTTATGGATTCCATGAAAAAGACCTATGAAAAGGATACAAGAAAAACTCCTGTTTATGGAAAGCTTACAGCAAGGCTTGGCAGCCCATTGAGTCTTAAGCTTTGGCTTGAGGAGGGTTCCAGCATAGCGGTTGAGGGCGGTATAGTCGATACGGCACAGAACAGGCCGACAACGGAAGAAGACTTGAGAAAACAAATTAGTAAAATGGGCACTACTCCGTTTGAACTTAAAAAAGCAGATATTATATGTGATGAAGGCATATATGTAGATATTAAGAATTTAAATGAACTACGCAGAAATGCTTGTGAAGCTCTTGAAGATGTACTCAAGAAAAAGACCCATCATGCTGAGCCTGATTTCTTGGCTTTTCCAGAAACAAGTGTCAGCGGTGTTAAAAAAAACAAAAAGGTTAACGCAAGGGTTAGAAACAGGGAACAGCTCAATGCAGTGCTTGGGGTAGACGGCATTGATACTATTTATTATGAAATGTGTGAGGATTTTGAGGAGAATTTTGAATATCTTATTAATCTGGCGCATGATAAAGGGGTTAAGCTTTTTGCTGCTTTCCCGAGGATTTACAGAGAAAAAACAGCAGATATATATGACGACTTTATATCAAAGCTGAAAAACAGCCTAATAGATGGATTCCTTGTTACATCTGTCGGGTTATTTGATATGGTTAAATCATTTGGTAAGCAAATTGCTGTTGATTATAACATGAATGTGTTTAACAATGAGGCCGTGGAGTATTATAAACACCGTGGAGCAAATAGTATAACTATGTCAGTTGAACTTAATGTCAAGGAACTTAACGAGGCTGCTGACGAAGACTGTGAGATGGTTGTATACGGTTACCTTCCGTTAATGACAACTGTTCAGTGTCCAATCGGAAATTATGCAGGCGGCAAAACAAACGGACTATATTGCAAGGAAAGATATACAGAGTCAAACTATGTGTTAAAGGATAGAAAGGACGTTGTTTTTCCTCTTCTTCCGGATTGCAGGCAGTGTGTTTGCCAGATATTGAACAGCAAACCGTTGTTTACACTAAAATTTTATGACGAAATCCTCGAGACACCAACGGGTAGTGTCAGACTTGATTTTACAAAAGAGTCACCTTTTGAAACAGCGGAGATTGCTAGGGCTTACGTAACATTAACCGCTGATTGCAAGCATCCTGATGAACAGGCATCGGCATTCCTTTTTAAGATGTCAAAGAAGGCTGTTACGAAGGGACATTTCTTCAGAGGAGTTGAGTAAAACTCTATGTATGATTTACTTATACTGTTAAGCAGGTATGTATTTATAGCTTATATTGCAGCATTTCTTTTTTCGGGTTTGGTTTTTGCTGTAGACGAAAGAAAAAACGACGGAAGAAGACTGCCAAAACTTGTCTCAATTCAGAGAAAGATTATTGTTGCAATGCATATTACTGCTTATGCTATTCTTTCATATAATGGGGCCGAAAAGAAAATTGATATTTCAACTGTTATTATAGGTGCTGCAGCTTTGGTGTATATGTATGTGTCAAGCTTGCTGGTTAAGAATGTCTATAAAAGAAGCTGCCCATTTATTTGGAATAGTATGTATTTTTTGATGGATTGCAGTTTAATTATGCTTCAAAGGCTCAATCCAACATTGGCGGGCAGACAGTTGGTATGGATGTCAGTTGGTACGGCCATAATGCTGTTTATTCCCATATTACTCAAAATAATACCTAAACTAGAGAAGTTTGAACTATTTTATTTCATAGCTTCTTTGGTATTTATATTGTTGCCTTTTATTTTTGGAGACGAGCAGAACGGTTCTTTAAACTGGATAAGTATAAAAGGAATTGGTTTTCAGCCATCAGAGATTGTAAAATTTTTATTTTTGCTTTATGTTGCATGTATCTTCAGAAAGCCACTTGACTTAAAAAGGTTTTGTTTTGTTTCCGGATTTGCGGCCTTTATTGTAATATGTCTTGTTGCTCAAAAGGACTTGGGCGGAGCACTTATTTTCTTTACAACATATATGATGCTGCTATATATAACAACCAGTAATGTACTGCTTCTTTTGGGTGGTTTTGGATGTATGGGAATAGCATCCTTGGGGGCTTATAAACTGTTCTCGCATGTTCGTGTACGTGTAACAACCTGGATTGATCCTTGGAAGGATGCAGGAAACACGGGATATCAGATAACTCAGTCACTATTTGCCATAACTACATGGGGATTTTTAGGCAGCGGTTTAACAAGAGGTCTGCCTACAAAAATACCAGTTGTTGAAAGAGATATGATTTTTTCCGCAATCTGTGAGGAGTTTGGAACAATTTTCGGTATGGGCATTGTGTGTATATACATACTGTTATTTCTGAGAGGCATGCTTATTGCTGTGCGTTCAAAAAAAAGATTTTATAGTATACTTACATCAGGAATTGTAATTATGTTTTCGTTTCAGACTTTTCTTATAATAGGTGGGGTAATCAAGCTTATTCCTCTTACAGGTGTAACACTTCCATTCGTAAGCTATGGAGGAAGTTCAATTCTTGTAAGTATAATGCTTATGGGGCTTCTTCAGTGGAGTAATTCAATGTCACTTTTGAAAGAGAGTAAAGAAGCTGAAGAACAAGATATTGAAGAACAAGATACTGAAGAACTGCAGACAGATAAAATACAGAGAAAAATCAGCGAAAGAAAACAGAAAAAGAAAACAGAAAAAGGCAATAAAAATAAAATTTAAGATTTAGGCGGATAAGCACTTATTAAGTGGGAATCGCAGGTGAAATAGATATGCAAAACGGAATGAAGGGCAGCATGAAGCGAGTATTCTGGCTTTTGGTTGTGCTGTTTGTAATGATATTGGGTATGTTGTTTAAAACAGTTGCGTATGATAGACAAACAATTGCGTCAAACAGCTATAATTCCAGACTTGGTTACAATGGCGGCGACTTCAAACGTGGAACTATATATGATACTGGAGGCAATGTTATGGCCGAAAGCGTTAAGGACGAAGACGGATATGACAGACAGTATCCGTACGGCGAAGCAGCGGCTCATATAACAGGGTACACAGGAAGCGGTGCCGCAGGTATTGAGGCAGTTGAGAATTTTACATTGCTTGGACTTGATGATGAAATAGGGCAAAGGGCTAAAAATATCCTTTCCGGTAAGCAATTACAAGGCAATGATGTATATTTGACTATTGATATGGATATTCAGAAGCTGGCATATGAACTTCTTGGAGATAATAAAGGAGCTGCAGTTGTAATTAATCCTACTACCGGTGCAATAATAGCAATGGCATCAACTCCCTCATTTAATCCAAACACTGTTAATGCAGACTGGGATAAGTTGTCAAATAATGAAAACAGCCCAATGCTTAACAGAGCAACACAGGGATTATACCCTCCGGGCTCAACTTTTAAGATTGTGACCGCTTTAACTGCATTGCGTAATATAGAAAATATAGATGATTATGTATTTAACTGTGAGGGCGAGGTAACTATTGGCAATAAAGTAATTCATTGTTTTAACGGTAAGGTTCATGGTGCATTAAATATAGATGATGCAATGGCAGTTTCATGTAACTCTACTTTTTCCTCGTTGGGTGAAAAAGTAGGGGCAGGTAAGCTAAGAGAAACAGCTGATTCACTTAAGATAAATTCAGAAATAAGCTTTGAATTGCCGCTTTCACAGAGCATTGTTTCCCTTACAAGATTTTCTAATTTAAGTGAACTTGCAGAAACATCAATTGGTCAGGGAAAAACACTTGTAACTCCGCTTTATATGGCTATGCTTATTTCTTCTGTTGCAAATGACGGAAAAATGATGCAGCCGTATATGGTTGAAAAAATAATAGACAGTACAGGAACGGCTGTTTCTACTACCGTTCCTAAAGTTTACAGTACAGTAATGACTGCTGAAGAGGCTGACAGACTTACGCAAATGCTTGTAGAAGTTGTAAACAGAGGTACAGGAACAGCTGCTAAGCTGAAAGGATATCAGGCAGCAGGAAAGACAGGAACGGCGGAAAATGAAAATGAGAATGACCATAGCTGGTTTGTAGGATTTGCATCTACGGATAATCCACAGGTAGCAGTAGCTGTTATACTTGAAAATGTCAGCGGTTCAGAAAGGGCAACACCTATAGGTGCCAGACTTATGAAGGCTGTGCTTGATAAAAATAATTCGGGCAGCATTAATAAGAATGATTACACCTATAAGACTAATCCTGTAACACCTGAGGAAACGGAAAACGATCAGGTTAACAGCGATACAAATATTGTTGATGATGCTGTTACTCCTGAGGATGATTATGTAATCGGCGGTGATGCAAATGTCAAGCCGGAGGATAGCGGTCAAGGTGATAATCCCGAGACTGGAAACTCAGGTGATCAAACTGCTCCCCCCGACAGTGGTACTGAAAATGGTGAAAACGCCGAAAACAACACAGAAAACAATAATACTGAAAACAATAATACTGAAAATAATAATACAGAAAACAATAATGGTACAACAGAAGGGAACGGCTCAAATGCCGTTCCCAATGAATACATAGACAGCGGAGGACATGAGCTTCCACTGATTGATAAATGACGCAGAGGTTAATATTTAATGGACTGCGTTTTTTGTTTGTTTATTCTAAAGGCTTATTTTAAAATATTTCCTCTTTTTATTGAAATGAATATTAAAAAGCTGTATACTATTATCAATTGAGAGATAAACTATTAACTGTACGGAGGTAATCGGGTGATAGAAGCAGTCAGTTGCGGAGGCGTAGTGATATGCAGATGGAAAATACTTCTTCTGTATAAAAATCAGAACGGACGCTACATGGGCTGGGTATTACCCAAGGGCACTGTTGAAGAAGGTGAAACCTTTATGGAGACAGCATTAAGGGAGGTTAACGAGGAATCCGGAGCAAGGGGACATGTTATTAAATATATCGGAAAAACTCAATATGTATTCCGAGGTAGTGATGATGTTGTTAATAAATCTGTGCACTGGTATTTAATGTCAGCTGATTCTTTTTACTGTAAGCCGCAAAGTGAGGAATTTTTTGCAGATGCTGGGTTTTACAAGTTCCACGAAGCATACCACCTTCTGAAGTTTAATGATGAGAGGCAAATGCTTAAGCGTGCTTTTCTGGAGTATACAGATATCAAGAAGGCAGAGGGAATCGCACCTAGAAATTTAATTTTAAAAGGGTATAATTGATTTCTGGTGTTCTAAAGAAAAAAGTTATTTGAGTGAAAGGAGAGTTTAAAATGAAGAATTTTAACAATTTAAGTCCCTCAGAGATTAAAGATTATCTTGCAGGACTTAGAAATGAGGATAACAGAAATAAATTTATTGCAGTTATTGTTATGAGCTCTGTTATAATAGGTCTTCTTGTTGCAGGAATAGTGTATCTCATTAAATGCAGATATGATGAGTGCAATTGCGAAGACTGGGATGATGAATGGGATGAAGAAGGATGTTGCTGCGATGAAAACGATTGCTGCTGCACCGACAATGATGTAGACAAAAGCGTAAAAGTTAAAAAAGTAGAAGATTAATTTTTCTATAAATTTAATAAATCTAGAAAGCCGCGGGTATACTGGAGAATAAAAGCAATTTATTGTTGTCCATTTGCCGCGGCTTTTATACAATAGCCGCATTAATAATATTAATATTATGGGGGCGTATTGTATGAAAACCAAATCGAGATGCTGTATTAAGGATTACTTGCCGGTAATAATAATGGGAATTTGTATAATAATAGCATTTGTATTTGCCTTAATAAAAGGAATTACAATGAATGATATATATGATATTGTTGCAGGCAATAAAGTTCAGGCGGTAATAATAATTCTCTTCCTCTATGGGCTAAAGGGTATAGTAGCAGTTATTTGGTATGCTGCACTGGTAGCTTTAAGCGGCTATGTTTTTGAATTTCCGTTTGCTTTGGCAATAAATTCGGTAGGCACTGTTTTATGCCTTAGTGTTTCGTATTTAGTAGGATACTTTACAAAGTCAGATTCTGTTCGAGCAATAATCACACGTAATAAACGTATAAATAAATATTTTAATAAATATGAAACAAATTCTTTTATCATTTCATATCTTCTACACGCCATGGGTCTGTCAACTGAGGCGCTGGGGATTATGTTTGGTTTTATGAAAATGCCTTATGTAAGTTATGTAGCAAGTAGTTTTATTGCCATAGCTCCAGGAATGGTTTGCATAACATTATTTGGAGAAAGACCGGATTTTACATCACCTGCATTTTGGATTGCTGTTGCTGTTGAGGCTACTGTAATCATTTCGGCATATATTTCGAGTAAAAAGCTTTTAAACTAGAGCTTTTTTAAAACTGAAAAAAAGATTAACATGCTGTGATGGATTTTTACTGTCACAGCTTTTGTTTTATTTGGCTTTCTCATTGAAATAATTTACATATTATTTTATACTTAGCTAATAGAAAACTAAAAGAGGAAAATCAATATGGACTTATTTGAATATAATATGGAACGTCAATTTAATACTACCGCGCCGCTTGCAGCTCGTATGCGGCCGGAGACACTTGAAGATTATGTTGGTCAAAAGCATATAATCGGTAAAGGCAAAATGCTGTATAACGTTATAAAAGCAGACAAGCTTGGTTCGATAATTCTCTACGGCCCTCCTGGAACAGGCAAAACTACACTTGCTAGGGTAATTGCCAACAGTACAAAACGAAAATTTATACAGCTTAACGCAACAACATCGGGGATAAAGGAAATCAAAGAAACGGTTGAAAAGGCTAAGGAAAATGCAGGAATGTACAATATTGGTACAATTCTGTTTATCGATGAGATACACCGTTTTAATAAAGCACAGCAGGACGCACTTTTGCCTCACGTTGAAAACGGGACAGTAACGCTTATTGGTGCAACTACCGAAAATCCGTATTTTGAGGTAAACAGGGCACTCGTTTCACGTTCCTATGTTTTTGAACTAAGACCTTTAGACAGCGATGATTTGAAGTCGCTTATATTAAGGGCGATTAAGGACAAGGATAAGGGTTTTGGAGCAATTAATATAGAAATAAGCGATGAGGCAGTTGAGTTTATTGCTGACATTTCAAATGGTGATGCCAGACGAGCATTAAATGCAATAGAATTGACCGTTTTGTCCTCTGAGCAGGATGATAACGGCATAATTAAAATAGATATTGCTATGGCACAGGAATGTATACAAAAAAGAGCTCTTAATTATGATAAAGGCGGAGACAATCATTATGATACAATTTCTGCATTTATAAAAAGTATGAGAGGTTCTGATCCGGATGCATCACTTTATTACCTTGCCAAGATGTTGTATGCAGGTGAAGATATAAAGTTTATCGCAAGAAGAATAGTGATTTGTGCTTCGGAGGATGTCGGAAATGCAGACCCTCATGCTCTTCAGGTGGCTGTTTCGGCTGCAGAGGCTGTTAATATGATAGGAATGCCTGAAAGCAGAATAATACTTGCTCAGGCGGTTACTTATATTGCTTGTGCACCGAAAAGCAATGCCGCTTATATGGGAATTGAAAGAGCAATGTCTGATGTAAAGAATGTCAGTGTTTCTGGTGTTCCGTCACACCTTAGGGATTCTCATTACAGCGGTGCATCAAATTTGGAGCATGGTGTAGGATATAAATATGCACATGACTATCCGGGTCACTATGTGAAACAGCAGTATCTTCCTGATGAGCTTATCGGACATATATATTATGAACCTACAGAAAACGGTATTGAAAAAAAAATAAGGGACTCCTTAAAAAGGCTAAGGGGCGAATAATGTTGACTATTGTAGTAATATTTGATATAATTTAAATGCTTAGGCATTCAAGAAGATTGTCTATTTTTAGTAATAAACATAATAATGATATTGTTTTTTTGTATGAATTTTAGCCACGAAGGTTAGATTATCCAGAAGGATAGTTTTGCTTTTGTGGCTTTTTTTTATATTAAGGGGGTAAATATGAAAACGAATAGGTTTGAAAACTTAAAGGACTTTTGGGATGGTCTTGCGGAGAAATTTTGTAGCTATGAAATCCCAACATTTGAAAACAATCAATTTTTTCAGTTGTTAATCAGAGAGAAAATGCTTAATGAAAATGGTTGTGCTCTCGACATTGGCTGCGGAGGAGGCAAATACTCACTTGCACTTTCACCGTATTTCAAACAAGTTATAGGAACGGATATTTCTAAAAACATGATTAACGGGGCAAAAAATAAATGCAGTGAAGAAAACATAAAAAATGTTGATTTTATTGAGGTATCTTGGGAAGAACTTGATGCAGAAAAAATGGAGTGGAAGGATAAGTTTGATTTTGTTTTTGCACATATGACACCTGCGGTTAATGATGAAGAAACAATTAATAAATTAAGATATGTGGCAAAAAATTGGTGTGCAGTTACCAAATCAACTTACAGGGAAAGTGAAATAGCAGATAAAATCAATAATATCTGCGGTTATACTTCAAACGGGTATGGGGGAAGTGAACTTAATAAGCTTATAGGGATTCTCTGGTCTGCAGGTATAACACCGTATGTATATTATGAGCGCTTAGTATGGGATGATACTCATTCAAAGGACAAGACGGCGGAAAATTATATAAAGAGAATGTCTATAAAAAGGGATTTGACTGACAAAGAAAAGAACGGAATTATAGACTATTGTAATTCAATAGCCGTTAACGATACAATAACCGAATATACCAAGGTCGTTGAATGCACAGTGTATTGGAGAGAAAATCAGGAGGGGTTAAAGTAAATGGCAAAAGAAATGAAAAAAAGTCGTTGACAGTATAATTTTCTGTGCTATAATAACAGTGTTTAATACTTAGATGAGAAGAGTAGAAAGCACAAATGTCCTACAGAGAGCGGCCGATGCTGGGAAAGCCGCAGACAATGCTTTTGAAGACTAACTCGGAGTGGCTCCAATCAAGCCCGTTGATTACGTTATAATCATTAATTAAGTGGTTTTTACAGCAATTAGGGTGGAACCGCGGGAGAATATACTCTCGTCCCTTATTATTTTTATTAAGGGACGGGATTTTTTTATGCCTATCCCAAAATCTTTGATTTGAAAGGAGAAAGTATATATGATTAAGGTTTCTTTAAAAGATGGTGTTGTTAAGGAGTATAATGCAGGAATTACAGTACTTGAAATTGCGAAAGATATCAGCGAGGGACTCGCAAGAAATGCTTGCTGCGGTATTGTTAACGGAAAAACAGAGGATTTAAGATTTGCTGTTAATGAGGACAGCTCAGTAGAAATATGCACATTTGATTCACCTGAAGGTAAAAGAGCATTCCGCCATACTGCATCACATGTTATGGCTCAGGCTATTAAAAGACTCTACCCTGAAACAAAGTTTGCAATCGGACCTTCAATTGACGATGGTTTTTACTATGATTTTGACAGAGAAAAGGCTTTTACACACGAAGAGCTTGAAGAAATAGAAAAAGAAATGAAGAAAATTGTTAAAGAGGATATTCCTCTTGAAAGATTTGAACTTCCCAGAGCAGAGGCTATCAAGTTTATGGAGGAAAAAGAAGAGCCTTATAAAGTTGAGCTTATCAGAGATCTTCCGGAGGACGCTGTTATTTCTTTTTATAAACAGGGTGATTTTACAGACCTTTGTGCAGGACCTCACCTTATGAGTACGAAACCTCTTAAAGCTTTTAAGCTTATGAGTGTTGCAGGTGCATATTGGAGAGGAAACGAAAAGAACAAGATGCTTTCTCGTATTTATGGGACAGCATATACAAAGGCTGCAGACCTTGACGCATATATTACAATGCTTGAGGAAGCAAAGAAACGTGACCACAGAAAGCTTGGCAAGGAACTTAAACTGTTTGCACTCCTTGACGAGGGTCCCGGATTCCCGTTCTTCCTTCCCAATGGTATGATTATAAAAAATACGCTTATTGAATATTGGCGTGAAATTCATAAAAAAGCCGGATATGTTGAGATTTCTACACCTATTATACTTTCGAGAGCTCTTTGGGAAAACAGTGGTCACTGGGATCATTACAAGGATAATATGTATACAACAATAATTGATGAACAGGATTATGCTGTTAAACCAATGAACTGCCCTGGCGGTATGCTTGTATATAAACAGGAGATGCACTCATACAGAGACCTTCCCTTAAGAGTTGGCGAACTTGGACTTGTTCACAGACACGAGAAGAGCGGCGCACTCCATGGTCTTATGCGTGTAAGATGCTTTACACAAGATGATGCTCATATCTTTATGACACAGGAGCAGATAAGAGATGAAATCAAGGGCGTAGTAAATCTTATTGACAGCGTTTACAAGCTTTTTGGCTTCAAATATCATGTTGAGCTTTCTACACGTCCCGAGAATAGCATGGGAAGTGACGGAGCATGGGAAATGGCAACAGAAGGCTTGCGCGGGGCGCTTGAGGACATGGGCGTTAAGTATGTTGTTAACGAAGGTGACGGAGCATTCTATGGCCCTAAAATTGACTTCCACCTTGAGGACTCAATCGGAAGAACATGGCAGTGCGGTACAATCCAGCTTGATATGCAGATGCCCGAGCGCTTTGATCTTGAATACATTGATAAAGACGGAACAAAGAAGCGCCCTGTTATGATTCATCGTGTATGCTTTGGCTCTATTGAAAGATTTATCGGTATCCTTATTGAGCATTTTGCGGGCATGTTCCCGACATGGCTTGCACCAGTTCAGGTTAAGGTACTTCCTATTTCAGAAAAATTTATTGAGTATGCCAAGAGCGTTGAAGCTAAGCTTGAGGGTGCAGGAATACGTGCTGCTCTTGATAACAGAGACGAAAAGATTGGTTTCAAGATTCGTGAAGCAAGGAATGAAAGAGTTCCTTATATGGTTATTGTCGGCGAAAAGGATTTGGAGGCAAATAAAGTATCACTTCGTTCAAGAGCTATTGGTGAAGAAGGACAGTTTGATCTTTCAGACGTAATTTCAAGAATATCTGATGAAATTAAAACCAGAAAAACTTGTTGACAATAATATTGAGGAGTGGTATACTCACTAAGTAACAAAGCAGAAGTATCCACTTCTCACCTTATAACTTGTTGTTCATAAGGTTAATAATCTGGAAATTTTCTTGATTTTTTAAGTGGATAGTTCTCTGTCCACTTTTTTTATTTGAATCGGAGGTGCTTAACCATTACTGAATTAATGATTAATGAACAAATAAGGGATAAGGAAATAAGACTTATCAGCGAAACAGGAGAACAGCTCGGCATAGTATCAGGCAAGGATGCTCAAAAGCTTGCAGATGAAAAAAAACTTGACCTTGTTAAGATTGCCCCTAGCGCTAAACCGCCTGTATGTCGTATTATGGACTACGGTAAATTTAAGTTCGATCAGGCTAAAAAGGAAAAAGAAGCCCGTAAGAAACAAAAGATCGTAGACACTAAGGAATTACGTCTTTCGCCGAACATTGATGAACATGATATTCAGGTTAAGGTTAAGAAAGCCATTGAGTTTCTTAAGGACGGAGACAAGGTTAAGGTAAGCATTCGTTTTCGCGGACGTGAGATTGGCCGTACTAGTGGTGGTATGGTGATCCTTGAGGATTTTGCTACGGCTGTTTCGGAGTATGGTGTTATTGACAAACCTGCTAAGATGGAAGCAAAGAGCTTGGTTATGTTCCTTTCACCAAAATCATAATCTATATGCACTATAAAGCACATTAAGGAGGAAATTTAAAATGCCTAAATTAAAAACTAAAAAAGCTGCAGCTAAGCGCTACAGATTAACTGGTACTGGAAAAGTTAAGAGAAATAAATCTAACACACAGCATATCCTTGGGAAAAAGTCTACTAAGCGAAAAAGAAATCTTAGAAAAGCAACTACTGCTGACAAGACAGTAGTAAAGACAATCAAGAAGAAATTAATTCCGTACGCATAATAGACTAGGACAAGGAGGATTTGAATAATGGCTAGAGTAAAAGGCGCTTTAAACGCAAGAAAAAAACATAAAAAGGTTTTAAAATTAGCAAAGGGTTATCAGGGAGCTAGATCAAAACAGTACAGAGTTGCTAAGCAGTCTGTAATGAAGGGTATGAGCTATGCTTTTGCCGGAAGAAAACAGACAAAGAGAGAATACAGAGCTCTTTGGATTACCAGAATAAATGCAGTTGCAAGAAAGTATGACATTTCTTACAGCCAGCTTATGCACGGCTTAAAGATTGCTAATGTTGCAATCAACAGAAAGATGCTTGCTGACCTCGCAGTCAGTGATGAATCTGCTTTTGCAAAGCTTGTTGATTCAGCTAAAGCAGCTCTCTAATTTTATCTTAAAAATTCGAATATAAAGACCTGTCGTATCGACAGGTCTTATTTTTATGGCTATAATAAATCTAATAGAATAATTTGTATGGAATGAGATGATGATAATGAAAAAAATACTGCTGGTTGAAGATGACAAATCACTTAGTAATGGCATATGTTTGGCACTTGCAGCATCAGATATTGAAATTGAGCAGGTCTTTGATTTGAATTTAGCTTGGTCAATGTATAGTTCAAATGAATATGCACTTATTATTCTTGATATAAATTTGCCCGATGGCAACGGGCTTGAATTTTTAAAAAGCATAAGAAAAAATTCAAATTGTCCTGTTATTATTCTAACCGCAAATGATATGGAAACAGATATTGTTACCGGTCTGGAGATGGGGGCTGATGATTATATTACTAAACCTTTCAGTCTTGCTGTTCTTCGGGCAAGGGTGAATACTCAGATAAGACACGCATCAATTGTAATGCCTGCAATTCAAATTGACAAATTTATTTTTGATTTTGATAAAATGGAATTTACAAAAGATAGGAATAACGTAGAACTGAGCAAAACTGAACAGAAGCTGCTTAAAATATTGATAATTAACAAGGGACAGACTTTGCAAAGGGGAGAACTGATTGATCGCATTTGGACAGACGGTTCAGAATATGTTGATGAAAATGCACTGTCAGTTACAGTTAAGCGTTTGAGAGATAAGCTGGAAGACAATCCGGCAAAACCTGAATATATAAAAACGGTGTATGGTATAGGATATACATGGGCGGTGAAATAAAATGAACACCAAGGATTTAATTTTTTTAGTAATTGCTGTGACTGCGGTTGTATCCGCAATTATAGCTGTGATTTTATATCGCCGTAATATGAAAAGAACTTTAAAAAGTATGAATTCTATGCTTGATTCGGCAATTGACGGAAGCTTTAGCGAAGCATTTTATGATGAAAGCCTTCTTTCGGCTGTTGAGGCAAAGCTTGCTCACTATCTTGCCTCATCTGAGGTGTCAGCAAAAAATCTGACAGCTGAAAAGGATAAAATTAAAGAATTATTATCTGATATATCACACCAAACAAAAACGCCGATTGCAAACATTTTGCTTTATTCCGAGTTATTGGCTGAGCAGGAACTGTCTGAAAAGAGCGGCGAATGTGTGGTGGCACTAAAGACTCAAGCTGAAAAATTAAACTTTTTAATTGGTGCGTTGGTCAAAACCTCTAGGATTGAGACAGGTGTTTTTGTTCTTAATCCCAAAAAAGAAAAAATACAGCCTTTGCTTGATTCTGTTTGTAAAGAAATATCAGCAAAGGCAGGCAGTAAAAATATAAAGCTGATAATTGAAAAAACAAATATACAGGCGTGCTTTGATTTAAAATGGACGACGGAGGCGCTTTATAACATAGTTGATAATGCAGTAAAGTACACGCCTTACGGTAGAGAAATAAGAATACAAACCTCTGAATATAATTTGTTCTGCCGAATAGATGTAAAAGATAACGGCATTGGGATAGATGAAGGGGAGCAGGCAGATATTTTCAGACGCTTCTATCGTTCTAAACGTGTTTCTCAAACAGATGGGTTGGGAATAGGGCTGTATTTATCAAGGGAGATTATATCAGAACAGGGCGGGTACATAAAAGTTACCTCTGAATTTGGAAATGGAGCAACATTTTCTATTTTTTTGCCACGACCTCAGTAAATCTTTCAAAACTGTTATATTTGATTGTTCGCACGAAAGAATCTGGTAAGATTGCTGTGTTAAGGTATGTATTATAAAGAGTTTATAAAAATGATGCAGACTTTAACAGGAGGAATGATATGAAAATATTAGAAACACAAAATCTGAAGAAGGTATACGGTCAAGGCGAAACGGCGGTATATGCCTTGGACGGAGTAAGCCTTGAAATCGAAAAGGGAGAGTTTGTGGCTGTTGTCGGTACATCCGGAAGTGGCAAATCCACACTTCTTCATATGCTTGGTGGACTTGATAGACCTACATCCGGCACAGTTAATGTTGACGGCAAAGATATTTTTTCTCTAAAAGATGAAGAGCTAACTATATTTAGACGAAGGAAAATCGGCTTTGTATTCCAAAATTATAATCTGGTGCCTGTTCTTAATGTTTATGAAAATATAATACTGCCTATTCAGCTTGACGGTGATGAGCCTGATAAAACATATGTAAATACTATTACTGATATACTTGGCTTAGAAAGCAAACTCAATAATTTGCCTAACAATCTTTCAGGTGGACAGCAGCAGAGAGTTGCTATTGCAAGGGCACTCGCATCAAAACCCGCAATTGTGCTTGCAGATGAGCCTACAGGAAATCTTGACAGCAAAACAAGTCAGGATGTAATTGGATTATTAAAAGTAACTAGCCAGAAATTTAAGCAAACAATAGTAATGATTACTCATAATGAGGAGATTGCACAGCTTGCCGACCGCATCATACATATAGAGGACGGTAAAATCGTGGGTGGTGAGAACGCATGATTAAGGTAAATAACAAGAAAGCGATTTCAAACCTTTCACGCAAAAGCTTAAAATCAAACCGTCTGCGTAATCTGGTAGCAGTATTGGCTATTGCAATGACGGCTGTACTATTTACAGCGCTGTTTACTGTTGGAGGAAGTATGCTGGCATCAATCCAGCAGGCTACTATGCGTCAGGTAGGAACCTCATCACATGCTGGGTTTAAGTTCTTAACACAGGAGCAGTATGATATTTTGTGTCAGGACCCTAAGATTAAGGATATATCATATAACATAGTTGTGGGGTTCGGAGAAAACGAGGAACTAAAAAAAACTTATACAGAAATAAGATGGACAGAGCCAAAGGATGCAGAGTGGTCGTTTACAATGCCGACAACGGGTCGGCTGCCGCAAGAAAGGTTGGAGCTTGCAACAACAACTTCCGTATTGGATGCACTGGGGGTTCCTCACGAACTTGGCCAAAAGGTACATCTGGAATTTTCATCAAACGGTATAAAGTACAGTCAGGATTTTACCCTTTGCGGTTTTTGGGAATCCGATGTTGTTATGGGAGCGAATGAGGCATACGTTTCTAGGGAATATTGCGACGAGGTTGCTCCTGTAATTAATGTTCCGATCTATGAAAATCCTGATGCTGACTATTCGTCATTAGCAGGAACTATTAATCCTTCATTCTGGTTTTCAACTTCATGGGATATAGGGGGGCAAGTAGATAGTCTTATGCAGCGCTGTGGTTTTGACCCTCAGTATGTTAATTCGGGTGTTAACTGGGCATATGCCTCAGCTGAAATGGATGCACAGTCAATTTTGCTATTGGCATCCATAATAATAATTGTATTGTTGTCCGGCTACCTTATTATATATAACGTTTTCTATATTTCAGTTTCTAAGGATATACGTTTTTATGGTTTACTAAAGACACTAGGAACAACGGGGAAACAGCTAAAAAAAATAGTGCTTAAACAAGCTTTATATTTATGTTTATATGGTATTCCACTGGGATTGCTTGTCGGCTGGATATGTGGCAGGCTGTTGATACCTGCAGTTATGCACAGCTCAACTTTAGGTGATAACTATGTGGTTTCAGCTAATCCAATGATCTTTGCATTTTCTGCTTTATTTGCACTCTTTACAGTCTTTATCAGCTGTATTAAACCGTGTCGTATTGCGGCAAAGGTATCACCGATTGAAGCAGTTAGGTGGACTGGTGTTTCAGACAATGTTAAGAAAAAAGAGCGTAAATCAAAAAAAATATCACCTATATCAATGTCATTTGCTGGACTTCAGCGAGAGAGGAAAAAAGCTGTTGTTGTAATCTTATCGTTGTCATTATCAATGGTGCTTTTGAATGGAACCTATACTATTATTAAAGGTTTTGATATGGATAAATATTTGCACGAAAAGGTGGTTACTGATTTTCTGATTACTGATGCTTCGTTACGTAATGGATTTTCGCAATGTCAGGATATTACTGGTGTTACGGATACTGTTTTGAATGAAATTAATAGTTTGCCCGGGCTTGAGAGCATGGGCAGTGTCTGGATGAGCGAATCAGTTCATAAGATTTCAGACCAGAAATATGATGATATACACGATATTATTGAGAAAAACAAGGATAAAATGGCCTTGCCATATGCTGAAGAATCACTTCGTATGATTGAAGAGGACCATACAATGGCATCTCATATATATGGTGTTGATGAGGATTTGTGGGATAAAATAGAACTCTATGACGGCAATAAGCTTGATACGACCAAATTTGCCAGCGGAGATTATGTTATTGTTACTGGCTTTTATAATAATGGAACTGACCGATATTACGATATAGGTGATAAAGTAACTATTGACTTTGGCGATGGAGTTTCCAAAACATATACAGTTCTGGATATAGGAAATATACCTTATGCATTGGGTCCTCAGCACAGCCATTATATAGATATCTATTTTACATTACCGGCATCAGAGTATAGCAATAACGTTGGTGATACACAGCCTATGACTGCTGGATTTGATGTTGATGATGAAAATACTCCCGCTGCTGAAGAATGGGTAAAAAGCTACTGTGAAAATATTGAGCCGGACCTTGATTATGAATCAAAAGCGGTATATGTAGAGCAGTTTAAGAGCAACCAGACTATGTTTGCCGCAGTAGGAGGCGTAATGAGTTTTATTCTGGGACTCATAGGAATACTCAATTTCATAAATGCGGTTGTTACTTCAATATTAGCTCGCAGACGAGAACTTGCTATGCTTCAAAGTGTTGGAATGACAGGAAAACAGCTTACCGATATGCTGATTGGGGAAGGTTTGGCATATGTGGCATTAACACTGATTTTTACTGTAACGGTGGGAAGTTTTGTGTCATACGCATTAGTAAAGCTTCTTACCAATCAAATATGGTTTTTCAGCTATCATTTTACTTTGCTGCCAATAGTAATTTGTGTTCCGTTTTTAATATTGATTGCTATACTAATACCAATAGTAAGCTACCGTTTGGTATCAAAACAAAGTGTTGTTGAAAGGCTTAGAGAAGCAGAATAAATAAAAAGGCTGATTACTATTAAGTAATCGGCCTTTTATAATGCTTATTTAACTATTTTTGAGATTGCTTTGAAGTGGGGTGTACCTGCAGCTGCAGTAAGCTCAAACAAAGCCGATTCGCAGCATGTAATAAGTATGCCTTCGCCCATTGCACGTTTAATTGCATTATTCTTATCACTTAACTTTCTTGAACCAATGCAATCCTCAACAAGGAATACATTATAACCTTCTGTCTTAAGGTCAATTGCACTCTGAAGAACACATACATGTGCTTCTGTACCGCAAACAAGAATGTTCTTTTTACCAAGCGCCTTAATTGCAGAATATATTTCTTCGGTTCCGCATCCGCTGAAAGTAAGTTTGTCATAAGCTTTGTAATCGCCAATACATTCAGCAATTTCAGGGATAGTAGCTCCGAGTCCTTTTGTATACTGCTGTGTGACAACCATAGGTATTTCAAGCTCTTTTATTCCGGTGAGAAATACACCAGATGTTTTAATAAGCTCTTCTTTTTCGTTCATTGCAGGTATAAGCTTTTCCTGAAAATCAACTACAAGTACTGCTGTGTCCTTATCGGTAATACGCATTATATCAGCTCCTATTCAATATTGATTTTAATAGTATACCATATTAATATATTCTGCTCAATAAAATGGGACAAACTAAATGAAATTTGTCCCAAATTTACTATTATTTGAAGTTTCCGTTTGCAAGCGCTGCCTTTTTCTTAAGAGCTTCAAGTCTGTTAAGTGCCCCATTAAGAGTGTCTTCATTTTTAGCAAAGTGAAAACGAATGTAATTATTTATATCTTCGTGGAAAAAGCTCGAACCGGGAACTGCACCTACGCCAACTTCACGGGCAAGCCATTCACAGAACTGCACATCATTTGTAACTTTAAACTCGCTTGTGTCAACAAGAACATAATATGCACCCTGAGGGTCACTATAATTTAAACCCAAATTTTTAAGACCATTTATAAATGTATCTTTTTTCTGCTGGTATACTGCAAGGAAGTCTTTATAATACTGGTCATCAAAGTTAAGAGCCGTAACAACAGCTTCCATAAGAGGATGAGCTGCGCCAACTGTAAGAAAGTCGTGGACCTTTTTTGCAACATCAATAATTTTTTCGTCGGCAAAAATATAGCCTAAACGCCAGCCTGTAATTGAATATGTTTTTGAAAGTGAACTGCATGTAATGGTACGTTCTGCCATTCCGGGAAGAGCAGCAAAGTAAACATGCTCATAAGGTTCGTAAACAATATGCTCATAAACTTCGTCTGTTATAACGAATGTATCGTATTTCTCAGCAAAATCAGCAATTATTTTGAGCTCATTAAGTGTAAATACCTTACCGCTGGGGTTAGAGGGATTACACACAATAATTGCTTTTGGGTGCTGTTTGAATGCAGCCTCAAGAACATCAACATCAAATGAAAATTCGGGTGGGTTAAGTGGCACATATATAGGATCAGCACCTGTTAAAATTGCATCTGCACCATAGTTTTCATAAAAAGGAGAGAATACAATTACTTTGTCGCCAATATTACATACTGTCATCATTGCGCACATCATAGCCTCTGTGCTGCCGCATGTAACAAGTACATTTTTATCTGCGTCAAGCTGCATACCTGAAAAATGTTCCTGTTTTTTTGCAAGTGCCTCACGCATTCGCTGAGAACCCCACGTAATTGCATACTGATGATAATTTTCATGAGCTACTTCTGCCATTCTGTCTGTAAGTGCTTTGGGTGGATCAAAGTCAGGGAAACCCTGTGACAGATTTATGGCATCGTATTTAAGCGATATACGTGTCATTTTTCTAATAAGAGATTCCGTAAAGGAATCGGTTCTACTGCTAAAGCTAGGCATATTGATAGTTCCTCCAAATTCATTTAAATATTCATTCTTATTTTTTATACATATTGTGATATAATACCACAATAATATGAATAAGTAAAGGTGGAGTTATCTAATCAGCAGATAGCCAGTTATCGATTTTATAGATAACAGAATTGTAACGTTTGAAAGTATTTGTTTTAGTAATAATTCAACAAAATATATAAATATTTTAAATAATAATTGTTGTAGTATCAGTTGTGTGATATAATACGACTTAATTAAGACGTACATTTTGGCAATTTGCCTTAAATAAATTAAAATAAAGGGAGGAAATTTTAATGTCTTTAGAATTTAATGAACAGCTGTCTTTACTTCAGAAACCAAACAAAGACGAAATGACACAGGAAGAGTTTGACGTTTTTGAAAAAAGCGTTGATACAATGATGGCAAATTGGGGGTTCACCAATGACCTTTTCAAGGTTTTACCCCTTAATGCAAAGCAGTACATAGGCTTTCTTAACTTCAAGGCATCTCTTTTTACACCTGAAACTTGCTATCTCAGCAATGCTGATAAAGAGATGATTGGTGTTGTTGTTTCATCAGTTAACTGTTGCTCATATTGTCTTACAACACACGGTGATGCTCTCAGAGGTTATACCGGCGATGCCGTTTGGTGTGATAAATTATCTTATAATTATCGTTCAGTTAAAATGACTCCTAAACAGAGAGCACTCTGTGATTATGCTTGGTTTGTAACTGCTCATCCTCAGGATATTGATGTTGATCAGATTGAAAAGCTTCGTGCTGTTGGCTTTAATGACCACGAAATCCTTGAAGCTGCTTATGTTGCCGGTTTCTTTAACTATACAAACAGATGGGTAAGCACTATTAAACCGCTAGCTAATGAAGGTCATTTCTTCCACAACAGAGAACGCAACTAAAAATATTTTTTAAAAATACTCTTATTGAAATCAGCGGTATATTGCTTGGTTATTTAAACCACTATATACTGCTTTTTTTTATTTATCGAAGTAATTTTACAAAACTTGCTTTTTTTTAAGAAATATTTAAGTATTTGTAATAGATATTCCCTTGATTATTTAATGTCAAATCTTTAGAATAGAGTTATATAATGTAATACAATTAAACAAACCAATGTTATAAATCGACTGGGGGAATTATTTTGAAAAAATTTATTACTATATTTTCAGCAGCTGCAATTGCTTTAAGCAGCTTTGGCGGGACAGTTGCTTACGGCTCTGTTTTTGCAGATATTAATAATGTTCCATGGACAGGTGCAGCCCAATACATAGATGAAGCTTATTCACTGGGGCTCATGGCTGGTTATACGGAAAACGGTTCGCGTTACTGTAAGGCAAAAAACAATGTTACATATTGCGAAGCGGTTCAGCTTATGTATTCAATTATGAGTTCATATTCAGGAACATCTGTTAGTTCAGCTGTTATCAGCAAGTGGACAAGCATAATGGCATCAAACAGCATACCTTCATGGGCATACAGTTCAGTAGCATATGCACTTGAAAATTCAATACTTTCAACTAACGATCTTTCAATTTTCATGTCTTCAAGCGGAAACCAGAACAATGCAAGACGTGAGGATGTTGCTGTTATTTTTGGTAAGGCATTAAGTAAAAATTTCTCAATTGCTTCTAACCCTACAATTTCATACGGTGATAAGGCAAGTGTTTCAACAACATCTGTTCCGTATCTTGAGCTTTTGAACAGACTCGACATTATGGTTGGAGATTCAAGCAACAACTTTAATCCTAAAGTAAACATTAACCGCGCTGAGATGGCAGTACTTTCATCAAAGGCATTTAACAAGCTTAAGAGCGGCGGCTCGACAAGTCAGCCTGGGCAGACAGGGCAGATTGTGCAGTATTCAGGTACTGTTCAGTCTAAAACATCAAACGGTTCCGGTTATACATTTGCTGTATCCGGTAAAACAGGCGGAGTATCTGTTACATATACATTCACAACTACTGCTTCGACAGCTGTAATGAACGGTTCTTCTACAACAACTGTTGAAAAAATTAATACAGGAGATACAATTGTTGCCGTATGTAACGGTACTGTTGCATCAACAATTATTATTACGGCAACTGGTTCTACTTCAACATCAACAAAATCAGGTACTATCAGTTCACTTACGAGTTCTAAAATTTCTCTTAAGTCAAGCAGTACAACAACAGACTATACAATTAATGATTCTTCAAATGTTACTGTTACAATTGACGGAAGTTCAAGTTCATTCTCATCACTTAAGAGTAAATTTACGGGAGGAACAAATTATACCGCTACAGTATCTCTTGACTCCAGCGGAAACGTTAGTAAGATTGTTGCAAAATCTTCATCTAGCAGCAGTGATGATAAGACTGTAAGCAAACTTTCATCAAGTTCTATTACACTTAAAAGCGGAGACAAGTATGACTTTGTTGACGATGATGATTTAACAGTAAAACTTGATTCCAAAACTCTTGATGATATTGATGATCTCGTAGATAAATTTAAAGACATGGACGATGACGAGTACATGACGGTTTCCCTCACACTGGATAAGCATGATGACGTTGAAAGGATTTATGCTACAATTGAAACAGAGAGCAGCAGCAGTTCATCGAGCGTTAAGGGTATCATCTCTTCAATTTCCGATGACTATGTTAAAATTGACGGTACAAAATATTATTTCCCTAGTGATGACGACGATGTAACAATGAAGTATAATGATTCAACAAAGAGTACAATTGAAAAGTTTGTTAGTGCTGTTGATGGTGAAGATTCTGTATATGCCGAAATTACATTGAGGAGCAGCAAAATTTATAGAATAACTGCTATTGATGGTGAGACAAAAACAGGTGAACTTAAATCAATAGATACAGGTGCTAAGGAAATCGAAATTGGAACAAAGACTTATGATTATACAAGCAGTACAACCTTTGATATTACAGACGGTAACAGCTCAATAACATCTGCTTCAAAGCTTAATACAGCTATTGAGGAGGATGATAAGACAATTGAAGAAGCCACGATTGTAATTGATGATGATGATAAAGTAATATGTGTCACTGGTGAAGTAACAGAGGTAAAAGGAACAATTAAAACATATAAAGACAGCTCAACAGCTACAAGCTGCTATCTTACAATTGATAACGATACATCTTCAACAAAGTACTATTTCACAAAGAGCACAGACTTCTCAGGAGACTGTGATGACACTGATGATCTTGATAAGGAAGTAAACGATAAAGAAAACGATGTTAAAGTAACTATTACAATTGAAGACGGTAAGATAACGGACATAGATTGTGATGTTAGATAATAAATAAGAACCTGAGATTGTCACCGAATTATTAAATTCGGTTGACAATCTCTTTTTTTGTTGCTATTATTTCAAAAGCAAGGAGGAATTAATATGTCATTAAAGGAAGATATATTGGCCGATTTAACTGAAACCGAATTCGTTTCAGGTGAGGATATGGCCGAAAAACATTATGTGTCACGAAACGGTATTTGGAAGGCCGTCAAGCAGCTTAGAGACGAGGGCTACGATATAGAGGCTGTTACAAACAAAGGATACAGACTTAAAATGATTACGAATAGTATATCGTCAGCGGCAATTAAAAAAAATACTGAAGCCGATTGGAATTATGAGATACTTGCTGAAGTTGACTCAACAAACAATTATGCCAAAGAGCTTGTTGTGAAGGGCGGAAGGAAGAATACAGTTGTTATTTCTGAATGTCAGTCCGGCGGCAGGGGCAGAGTTGGAAGGCCGTTTTATTCACCTAAAGGCAACGGACTATATATGAGTGTTCTTATATATCCAAAACTAAAGGTTGAGTATGCACCATTAATTACATCCTTTACTGCTGTTGCGGTGGCAAAGGCAATAGAAAAACTTACAGACGGAAGTTCTGTAAATATCAAATGGGTTAACGATATATATATGAACGGCAGAAAAATATGCGGCATTCTTACTGAGGCCGGTTTTGACTTTGAGGGAGGATCAATTGATTATGCAGTAATAGGAATTGGTGTAAATGTTCTTGGCATTGATTTTCCTGATGAGATTAAAAACATTGCGACATCAATAGAAAGAGAGACAGGGAAAAAACTCTCAAGAAATGAGCTTGCCTCTGCAATATTGAATAATCTTAATAATTTGACTGAATTAATTAAAGATAAGCACTATCTTGATTATTACAGAGAAAAATCCAATGTTATAGGAAAAAAAGTGCTTGTAGTATACGGTGACGAAAAATATAGTGCAAAGGCAATCAGCATTGATGATAATGCTGCACTGATTGTTGAAACTGAAAATGGGCTGAGAACGCTTAATTCCGGGGAGGTAAGCATAAAAATATGAAAACAAGAGATATGGTACTAACAGGACTTTTTGCAGCAATAATATGTATATTTGCACCGTTTACAATACCAATAGGTGCAGTTCCTATATCACTTGCAACATTTGCTGTATATCTTGCGGCTGTTGTTTTAGGAAGAAAAAACGGAACTGCTGCTGTAGTAATATATATACTGATAGGAATAATCGGTCTTCCTGTATTTTCAGGATTTCAGGGCGGGTTAGGAAAAGTATTTGGTGTTACAGGTGGATACTTAATTGGATACATACCGTGCGCATTTATATCAGGGGCAATAATTGAGAAATTTGCCGATAAAAAAACTGTTTATCCTGCGGCTCTTGTTCTGGGAACAATCGTGTTATATGCGTTTGGAACATTATGGTTTATGGTACAGTCGGGTAATGGTCTTATGCATTCCCTAGCGGTATGTGTGGTACCTTTTCTGTTGGGTGATGCATTAAAAATTGTTGCAGCATCACTTGCGGGTTATAAATTAAGGGCATATGCTTTTAAAGATATTAAAGCATGTTAGAGTTTTAATTAAAAACATATTGTTTTTGGGCATTCATTGTTTTTTGGCATTAATTGTGGTATACTAAAAGCGTGGCGATTTTGTATCGACACGCTTTTTTGATTTACTTCTTTGATAGGAGGAAAAAATTTGAAAGAAATAATAATTGACGGCGATAAAATAGATAGCAAAGCAGAGGTTCAGGAGCTTTTTGTAAAAGAACTTGGCTTTAATGATTGTTACGGAAACAACCTTGATTCTCTGGGTGATTGCCTTGATGATTTGAAAACACCTGTTACAATACGTTATATTAACAGAGAAAGAATGAAGATTAAATTCGGCCGCTATGCAACTGTACTCTCACAGGTGATAAGGCTTGCCGCAAAGCACAACTCAAAAATATCATATTATGAATCGAAATAGGAGTAGGATATGAGAATACGTAAGAAGTCATGGGAAGGCGGAGAACTTTCAACCAACAAAAAACTTGTGCATGAACCTGAAGAATATAAGGGAAAATGGAAAGAATACTTTGGTAATGACAAACCGATTTATGCTGAAATCGGCTGCGGTAAGGGTAAATTCGTTATACAAAATGCAATTGAAAATCCTAATATAAACTTTATCGGAATTGAAAGACAGACAACAATTATGGCAATAGCAGCACGCAAGACCAATGATGAAATGCATAATATTGCTCTTATCAGAGGTGATGCAGAAACTCTTGCTGATATTTTTGAACCTGCGGAATTATCAAGAATATATTTAAATTTCAGTGATCCGTGGCCTAAAAAGAGATGGGCAAAAAGAAGGCTTACACACAGGCATTTTCTTGAGATATATAAATCACTTTTAGGCGGGGATAAGGAGATTTACCTTAAAACAGACAATACTGTTTTCTTTGAATCTTCACTTAATGAATTTTGTGAAACCGGCTGGAGACTGTCGAATATTTCTTTAGACCTGCATAACAGCGGAATTGAGGGAAATATTATGACTGAGTACGAAGAAAGGTTTTCTTCGCTTGGACAGCCAATTTACAGGCTTGAGGCAAGATGGCCCAACAATAATTAACGAGAAGGTAATCAAATGAAATATGTTCTAGATGCACATACCCATACGATTGCAAGCGGTCATGCTTACAGCACACTGATAGAGAACATAAATTATGCCTCTGAATTTGGGCTTGAACTTATTGGTATTACTGACCATGCTCCGGCGATGGCTGGCGGTACAAAACCTGCCTATTTTTTAAATTTCAGTGTAATTCCCAGAGAAATGAACGGTGTAAAAATCAAAATGGGTGCAGAACTGAACATTTTGGATTATGACGGAAAAGTAGACCTTGATAAGTTTTATTTGGAAAGAATTGATTATGCTATTGCAAGCCTGCATCCTCCGTGCATACCATTTGGAACCCTTGAAGAGAATACAAATGCAATTTTAAAGGTAATGGAAAACCCTTATGTTAAAATACTGGGACATCCGGGTGACCCAAGATACCCAATTGACTGCAAGGCGATAGTTGATAAGTCGGAAGAGACTGGAACACTGATTGAAATTAATAATGCTTCATTAATGCCCAATGGCTTCAGAAAAGGCAGCGAAGTATATATTACTGAAATACTTAAGCTTTGCATGAAAAAGAGTCAGCCGATAATATTATCCTCAGATGCTCATTTTTGCACGCATATAGGTGATTTTGGATATGCATTAAAACTCCTTGACGAAATAGGTTTTCCAGACGAACTTATTGTAAATACTTCTGTAAAAATGTTTGAAAAATATATTTAATAATTTTTAATTTTTTAGTCAGCTTATTTACTTTAAAACTTTAGTATGTTAAAATGATTTTATCGTTTTAACGAAACTATATCAAAGTAGGTGAGTACTATGAACAGCAAAATCAAGAGTGATGCGGCTGATAATCTTTTTAAATGTATACTTACAATGGATAATCTTGAGGAATGCTACAGATTATTCGAGGATTTATGTACAGTACATGAAATACAAGCTATTGCCCAACGTATGCAGGTTGCGGAAATGCTTGACAGAAAGTGTACATACATTGAAATTGCTGAAAAGACCGGAGCCTCAACTGCAACCATAAGCCGTGTTAATCGTTCATTGACATACGGAACAGACGGATATAAACTTGCAATTGACAGAGTAAGAGCTCAAAAAGAGCAGGATAACAAATCCGAACAGTAAACCTCGATTACCCACTTGATTAATTCATGTGGGTAATTATATATGGAGGGATGTTTATGAATAAAACAATTGCTTTATTGGCTATGACATTTTGTCTTACAGTAAGTAGTTCTGTTGGTGCCTTAGCCGCTGCAAAAACTTCACCATGGGCGGTTCAGTATGTCAGTGACGCTGAGAGCCTAGGCATAATGCCTTCTTATTTTACTGACAAGGATTTGACTCAAAATATAACCCGTGAAGCCTTTTGCGAGCTGATGTACAATACAATAAACAGTATAACAACAGAAAACACTGTTAAAATAACATATACTGCGAGAAATTCACATTTTTATGACACTAAAAATAAATCTGTTATTGCACTTTACAGAATGGGAATTATATCAGGGAAAACGAGTACTAAGTTTGCACCGAGCGATTGTATTACACGTGAAGAAGCTGCTTCGATACTTGACAGAACGGTGGATTATCTTGGACTTACAAAATTTTCCAATACTAACAGGTTTTCAGACGGCCGCCAGATTTCCGGCTGGGCATATGACAGCGTTGATGCAATTTGTGGCATGAATATAATGAGCGGCATGAGTGACGGAACTTTTAATCCTAAGGGAGATTACACATGTGAGCAAGCAATTACAACAATGATTAGGCTTATTTCATCTGTGCCGGATGAGAGCCGTGAAAAAATAGGGAATGACATATATTATCTCTATAATGATTATTACTTTTGGATTGAGAACGGAGCCAGAGAAGTTCAGTTTAAGCTTTCCTCAGAAAGGTATAGTGGTCTGAATTTCTATTCTAACGGTAAGGAAATACTTGTTTTTGCTGCATTGAAAAGTGGTTCAGCTTCAGATGCATACAGCATTGCAAGCGGCAAAAAATTGTTTGACATTCCTGCACATGTTTATGGTACCTACTCTGATAAAAGCATAATTGTTAGTAAACAGACTGATGACAGAACGTTTTTCGGAGTATATGATTTTGAGGGAAACCTTGTATTGCCGATTGAATATACTTGGGATTATTTATATACAAACGGATATGTGGGTACGCAAAATGCGTGGCAGTAAAATTAATAATGACGGGCGTTAATTTATTTTAACGTCCCGTTTTTAAAGTATGGGAGAAAATAAAATGATAGGTTTTGATGAATTAAACCCAATGCAGCAAAAAGCTGTTCTACAAAAGGACGGAGCGGTTCTTATTTTGGCAGGTGCAGGTTCGGGTAAAACAGGAGCACTTACAGTAAGAATTGCAAGTATGCTTGAGCATGGCATAAGTCCATATAACATACTTGCTATTACGTTTACAAATAAAGCCGCAAAGGAAATGAGAGAAAGAGTTGACAAGCTTTCTGGTTCAGCGGCAGAACATGTATGGATAAGCACTTTCCACTCTACTTGCGTTCAGCTTTTAAGACGTGAAATTGAAAAAATTGACTACTCCAGAGACTTTTCAGTTTATGATGCAGATGATCAGGAAAAGGTTATGAAAGAGGTATTTAAGGAACTTAACCTCAGCATAACCGATAAGGGATATACAGTAAAAAGTGCAGTCAGTGCAATCGGTCACCTGAAGGAAGAAATGATTTCTTGGGAGGACTATGCTAAGGATGTTGACAAGGGCGATTTGAGAGCATATAAAACTTCGAGAGTATATGAGTTATATCAGAAAAGACTGAGAAGGAATAATGCCCTTGATTTTGACGATTTGATATACAAGACGGTTTACCTTTTCAGAACAAGACCGGATGTGCTTTCTGTATATCAGGAGAGATTTAAGTACATAATGGTTGATGAGTACCAGGATACTAATACGTCTCAGTATGAGCTTGTAAAACTGCTATCTGGCAAGTATGGTAACTTGTGCGTTGTTGGTGATGACGACCAGAGCATTTACGGATGGCGCGGTGCTAATATAAGAAACATACTCGACTTTGAAAAGGATTTCCCCAATGCAGTTGTTATTAAGCTTGAACAGAATTATCGTTCAACAAAAAATATTCTTGAGGCAGCAAACTTTGTTATCAGAAACAATAAGGCAAGAAAAGAAAAGACACTTTGGACTGAAAACGACAGCGGAAATGTAATTCATGTGTTCAGATCAGAAAATGATATTGAGGAAGCTGTATTTGTGGCTGATGTAATTGAAAAGAATGCAATGAAGGGTAAAAAATACAGTGATTTTGCTGTCCTGTATCGTACGAATGCCCAATCCAGAACAATTGAGGACAGGTTTGTTAGGAGAGGAATACCCTACAAGCTGTTTGGTGGTGTACGTTTCTATGAAAGAAAAGAAATAAAAGATACTATTGCATATTTAAGACTTATAGATAATTCTTCTGACGCAATTGCAATTAAGAGAATAATTAATGTACCCAAAAGAGGTATCGGCGATAAGAGCGTTGAAGCAGTGGAGGCAATTGCTGCGGAAAAGGATATCACTCTTTTTTCGGCACTTGGAAGAGTTGGGGACTATCCTGAACTTAAGACCAGAGGCAAGAAACTTCTTGAGTTTTATGATTTTATATGCAATTTGAAAAAAAAGGCTGAAAGTTTACCAGTACATGAACTTATTGAAGCAGTAATTAATGATACCGGATATAGACGAGAGCTTGAAGAAGATGGCTCAGATGATGCAATGATGCGTATAGAAAATATGGAGGAGTTTGTATCAAAGGCTGTTGAATTTGAGAAAACTGCAGAAGAAGCAACTCTTTCCGCATTTTTGGAGGATGTAGCACTTGTTGCTGATATTGATTCTTATAATGAAGATGACGATGCAGCTGTGCTTATGACACTCCACAGTGCTAAGGGACTTGAATTTCCGTATGTATTTATTGTGGGAATGGAGGAAGGTCTTTTTCCAGGAGCAAGAGCTATTAATTCAGGTGATCCTAAGGAGATGGAGGAAGAACGCAGGCTTTGCTATGTTGGTATAACAAGAGCAAAGACGGAACTGTTCTTAACTCATGCAAGACAGCGTATGCAGCATGGTCAATTTCAGTTTAATGCACCGTCAAGATTTCTTGGTGAGTTTCCTGCTGAGCTGTTGGATAATCCTTTTAAACAGTCGCCTAAAATTGAAATATCAAACCATGTTGCTTCATCATCACCCTATAATTTGGGCAGCGGAATTGGAAAAACAAAAAAACCTGTTATTCCTAGGCCTTACAGCACAGAAATGCCTAAGCCTAAGAATGTCACACTTGATTTTTCTGAGGGTGATAAGGTTCGTGCTCCCAAGTACGGAGTAGGTGAGGTAAAATCAATTAAAAGTGCAGGCGCAGACTTTGAGGTTGAAGTAACATTTGCAGGTAAAGGAACAAAAAAATTTATGGCAGGGCTTTCAAAGCTTATAAAAGTTGAAACGGAGTAATTCATATGGAAAGAATGAAAGAGCTCATAGATATACTGAATAAGGCTTCAAAGGCATATTATCAGGAAGACAGCCAAATAATGAGTGACCATGAGTATGACAAGCTTTATGATGAGCTTTCTGTACTTGAGAAGGAAAGCGGAGTTATATACGGCGGGAGTCCGACTCAGAGGGTTGGTTTTTCTGTTTTAAGTTCACTTCAAAAGGTTAAGCACGAAAGTCCGATTTTATCATTGGATAAAACAAAAAGTACGGAAAGACTTTCAACATGGCTTGGCTCAAATGAGGGGGTTATAAGCTGGAAACTTGACGGACTTACAATCGTATTGACATATAACAACGGTACTCTTGAACGAGCTGTTACACGAGGAAACGGCGAGGTTGGAGAGGACATAACTCATAATGCCAATTACTTCAAAAACCTGCCAAAGAAAATATCATTTAACGGTGAACTTAATTTAAGGGGCGAAGGAATAATTTCATACAGTGAGTTTGAAAGGATAAATTCCGAACTTGACGATGAAGAGGTTTATAAAAACCCGAGAAATCTTTGCAGCGGAACCGTAAGGCAGCTTAACAGTAAAATTGCTGCTGACAGGAATGTAATGTTTTATGCTTTTACTCTTGTTCACGCTGAGGGAAATGAGTTTAAGACAAAGAGTGAACAACTTGATTTTCTTAAAAATCTTGGTTTTGAGGTAGTTGAGCATTTCATTGTATATGCAGAAGATATAGAAAAAAAAGTTAAGATGTTTGCCGAAAAGATTGTTCGTAATGATTTTGCTTCTGATGGCCTTGTCCTTACCTATAATAATATTGAATACAGCCGTTCATTAGGAATAACTGCTAAATTTCCGAGGGACTCCATAGCATTCAAATGGAACGATGAAACGGCAGAAACAACTCTTATGGAAGTTGTTTGGAATACTTCAAGAACTGGCAGAATTAACCCGGTTGCTGTTTTTGAACCGGTAGATATTGAAGGTTCTACCGTTAACAGAGCAAGTGTGCATAATGTCAGCGTTATGGAGGAGCTTAAATTAGGCAAAGGGGATAGAATTAAGGTTTATAAAGCCAACATGATTATACCTCAGGTTGCGGAAAACCTAACTTGTTCAGCAACTGCCGAGATTCCAAAGGTCTGCCCCGTATGCGGTGGTGAAACGGAAATAAGAATGCTGAAAGAAGGCAGAGAACTTTATTGTACTAACCCCAATTGCGCTGCGCAAAAAATGAAAGCACTCGTTCATTATGTTTCAAGGGATGCCATGAATATTGAGGGTTTATCAGAGGAAACGATTAAGAAATTTGCAGAACGCGGAATTTTAGACAATTACACGGATATTTACAGTATTAAAGACCATAAAGAGATCGAGAAATTACCGGGCTTCGGCAAAAAAAGCTTTGAAAAGCTTACGGCTGCTATTGAAAAATCTAAAAATATTTCACTTGAGAATTTTATCAACGCATTGGGAATTAATCAAGTGGGATTGAGCAATGCAAAGCTTTTATGCAGACATTTTGATTATGATATAAATAGAATAATTTCGGCTGATGAGGAAGAATTAGCTGGAATAGAAGGCTTTGGTGAAGTTATATCTCACAGTATTCATTCATATTTTATTAATGATGAAAATATGGCACTGTTTAAAAAGGCACTTTCATTGTTGGAGTTTATTAAGCCTGCCGAAACCAATGATAAGCTTAAAGGTCTTGCTTTTGTAATTACCGGTGAGGTAGAACACTTTCAAAACAGGAATGAACTTAAATTGCTCATAGAATCTCTGGGCGGAAAGGTTACAGGCAGTGTAACAGGTAAAACCAGTTACTTAATAAATAATGACAAAGAGTCATCTTCTTCAAAGAACAAAAAAGCCAAGGAATTAAATATACCTATCGTATCTGAGCAAGATTTTATTTCAATGATTAATTAATTATTTGACAATTTAGAGAAAAATAAATATAATATTATAAATCGAGTAGCTAAAAAGCGTAAGTCCGGATTAGGATTTATGCTTTTTTTTGCGTGTTGCCCAAGGCGTAAATCCTGCATAAGGCACACGTTTATTTTTTGAGGAGGTATATTATGTCAGAAACAGTAATATCATGTAATAATGAAGGAAGTTCATATCTTGCGACGTAATCTATCAGCAGACTGATTATGAGATTCTCAGTCCCATGTGTTCTGTCAATGCTGGTTAGTGTACTATACAATATTGCTGACCAAATATTTATTGGTTGGGGCGTTGGTTATCTAGGCAATGCTGCAACCAATGTTGTTTATCCGTTTACCGTGATAGCACTTGCACTTTCACTCTTAATTGGTGATGGATGTGCAGCTGATATGAGTCTTTCACTCGGAAAGGGAAAAACGGATTCAGGAAACAGATGCGTGGGTAACAGTCTGTCATTTACAGTTATACTTGGAATAGTGCTTATGGTAATCGGTTTTGCTTTTGAAAATGAGATATTGAAACTTTTTGGTGTAACTGGGGCTGTTTTGAATACGCAAGAGATTATATGTCTATAATTCTATTAGGAATACCTTTTTGACACTGGTTCTTGTTTTGAGGCAATACCGTTCAATTAAGCTGAATTATGCTGAAGTATAAAAAGTACTTACATTTTTAAGATTTTTATGTTATAATGAATAAACAGCGTGTAGTCAGCAAAGTGGAACATAAACCCTGTTGCCTGATCTACGCGTTTTTTTCAACTGAACAAAAAATTGAAAAATAAGGAGGGACTATGATGTTCATCAAAGATGACTTGGTTGTGTACGGTTCTGAAGGTGTTTGCAGAGTTACTAATATTTCTACAAGAAAATTCGGTAATGCAGATAGAGAATATTATATTCTCGTTCCTGTAAATGATGTTAAATCTACAATTTACGTTCCAGTGGGAAATAAGAAACTTGAGTTCAAAATGCATAAGGTTCTTTCCTCAATTGAAATTAATGAGTTGATTTCATGCATGCCACAACAAGAAGGATTATGGATTGACAATGAAATTTTGAGAAAACAAAAATACCAGGATATATTAAGAAACGGAAAACACTTAGAATTGATTTCCTTAATTAAGGCGGTACACAGCCAACAAGAAAAACTTAAAATCACAGGAAAAAAGCTGCATCAGAGCGATGCAAAGTTTTTGGCCGAGGCACAAAAAATGCTTCACGGCGAATTTTCCGCAGCGCTCAATATAGAGATTGATGAAGTTATTCCATTTATTATGAAAAAGCTAAGTATGAGTTAATACAAATTTATTTAATTAGCCTCTTGAAATTCCATATTGGGATTACGAGAGGTTTTTTATGGGTTGATATTGATATAAAAAAAGAACCTTACGGAAGCGAGATATCAAAGTTTTTTTGGAAGCAAGAAAGAGGGGTTAGGTTATGATAAGGTTTTTTCCTTTGGATATTTATGAGATAGGCGCAGTAGAGAGCTATTTGTATGATATGGCAGGAGAGGGGTATATTCTTACCGAACTTGGATTTTTCGCTCATTATAAGAAAGGTGAGCCAACAAAAATTACATATCGCATGGAACCGATAATGAAGGATGAGGATGGTCCCGATTCATTTATGTTGGAAAGCTATAGTAAGCTTGGCTGGCATTATATATGTACCGCATCAAATAAGTTTTATATTTTTGCATCCTATGACGAGAATCCTGTTGAACTTCATACGGAACCAGTCGCTCAAAGTTGCTCTTTTGAGTATTTGGGTAAAAAATGGAGAGTATCAAATATAGGCATGATAGTTGTACTTACTGTCGTTTTTTCAGTTGTCATTTGGGAATTTATGACGAACAGAATTAACGTAAGGCGGTATGTTGAGAATTATGATGTTCTATTGAACCTAATATTAGTTTTTATAATGTTGTATGGAATAATAGTATGGGCTAGACAAAACAAAAGAATAAAAAATACTATTAATAACCTAAAATGCGGTGTGCCCATTGAACATAAAACTGAATACAAAAAGAGATATGAAAACACAATATTGACTTCTGCAATCATACTGCTGTATGTGGTTAGAATAATTGTAATATTTTATGGTGCAAACGCTTCTTGGGATAAATCTGTGAAAAACTATGTCGGTGTTTTACCGACAATCATGCTTGATGAAATAGAAAATGGAACCGCAGCTGTAATTAATGATAATTTCAGCTACAACGGTGTAGACTACAGTAATTTTGTAAACCATGAATGGTCAGAGATTGCGCCGGACAAATTATATATTAGCCAGAGTTATCCAATTAAAGGGGAAATGTGGTCTGATGGTTCAGGAGAATATGAGCCGTCTATTAATACTAATTATTATGAATTGAGATTTAAATTTCTGAGTGATGATTTAGTAAAAGAATTAATTGAAGATGAATCAGTATTTTTATTAAACGATCAGGCAACAGGTGAAGAACTTCCTGATACCAGTTTTGATTATGCTTATTTTGTGAAGTCAGATGAAGAACAGATATTATTTGCCTATAAAGATAATAAGGTAATAAAAATCAAATATTCCGGTTACGGTAATTTGAAGGAACATATAGACGTTATTGAGGAGAGAGTTGCAAATTTTTAGCAGAATGTCACAAATTGGGATTTAGGTTGACAATGGAAGACGTTGGATGTAGAATTAAAAATACATGTTAAAATGCATGTTAATTGGAATAGCTTTATTATTTTTGGAGGTTTTTCTGTGCTTCAACTATTGGTTAATAAAATTAGAAAAACAAATTATGCCAGAAAATTGTATTTTGAAAATGCAAAGGAAGAAATTGCTGAACTTAATTTAAGTTTACTAAAAATACTAAGTTTAACTATAACTTTATTAATACTTATATTTATTTTAGTTACACCGTTTATAGTTATCGGCTGGCATCCTACTTTACAGCATTTACTATTTGCCCCATCGACAGCTTTATTTTTGCTAATATCCTATTTTTATGACAAGACAAAAAAGATTTCCAATAAGGCAGTCAACTTTTTATGTATAATGTTCTGTGCCCTTATCATGCTGTTTGTTATTTCAATTGATGTTTTTCCGTACAGAAATGCCCCTAGTTCATTTATGCCGATTGTACTTATAGTTTTTCCTGTGCTTTTTATTTTCCGGTTTCGTTTAATTTATTTTTTTATGCTTTTATTTGAAATAATGTATATTATTTCGCTGTTTTTTTATAAATCTGATTTAATGTTTCAAAATGATTTATTTAATTCTTTGGTCGGAATAACTGTTTCGTTTGTTGTGGCATGGATTACTATGAGCCTTAGGGTTGAAAGTTATAATTCAAAAAATAAATATCGTCAGCTTAGTACAATTGACGCATTAACAGGTGTTTTGAATAAAAACAACTGTGAAAGAGAAATCAAAGAGTATCTTTACAAACAAGAAGATAATCAAAAATGTTCTCTTATTATTATTGATATAGATAATTTTAAAATGGTCAACGATCGTCTTGGGCATCAAATAGGTGATGAAGTTTTAGAAAGAGTAGGGCGATTGCTTATTCATTCTTTTGATACAACTGATATAATCGGACGAATCGGTGGTGATGAATTTGCCATACTTATGGATAATGTTTCAGATAAGTATTTATTAAAGAAAAAATGTGAATTCCTGAATTTAAGAGCAGAAACAATGTCCGAAAGGGTTAATTTTCATATAGGCTTCAGCATGGGCGTAGCAATTCAGAAGGAATCAAGAGTAACATATGAAGAGATGTTTAAAAGTGCTGACGACGCACTTTATGAAGCAAAGGCGTTTTGTAAGGGTCAGTACATTATACATACTGTCAGCAGATATAATCAGGTTGATAATGACAAAAAAATAATGCTTATCTCCGTTTGCAACCAATTGGATAGAAGTATTCTTGCTAATAAGTTTATCAATGAGTTTAAAATAATCGAAGCTTCCAACTGTGAAGAAACATTGAATAATCTTTGCATATATAGTGAAAATGTCAACATAGTTATTCTTGATATGATGATGCCTCAGAAAAAAGGATATAAGCTTTTGAAATATATGAAATCCAGAGATAGTGTGTCTAATATTCCGGTAATTGCAATTGAACCCCGTGAATCAATGAAGAAGAAAGCAATTGATTTAGGAGCAGCTGGTGTTTTATATAAACCTATTGATGAAAATGAGTTAAAGCTTAGCATTATGAATGCACTTAAAAATACAAATAAAACAACTGCGGAATAATAAGTCCGCAGTTGTTTTTATACGTAATATTAATAAGCACGACCCCAATATACCATATGTTTAGCTTTTTTGCCACAGCAAACGCAAATATCAGATATGTGTTCCTGTTCGAAAGGAATACATCTTGAAGTAGCACCTGTTTTCTCTTTAATAGCATCTTCGCATGCACGGTCTCCGCACCACATGGCTTTTACAAAGCCCGGAGTTTCGTTGAGCTCCTTCTCAAATGTTTCCATGTCAGTTGCAGAGTATGTCTTTTCATCGCGTCTATTTGCAGCCTTATCAAGGAGGTTACGTTGAATATCAGCAATAAGAGAAGCAACTTCTGCCTCAAGATTATCCATCGAAACAATCTTCTTTTCTCCTGTATCACGGCGGGCAAGAACTACTTGATTGTTTTCAATATCCTTTGGACCAACTTCAAGTCGCACAGGAACGCCTTTCATTTCATATTCGCTGAACTTCCATCCGGGTGATTTATCGCTGTCATCAACCTTTACACGGAAGTTTGAAAGCCTGTCTTTAAGTTCGTTTGCCTTTTCAATAACGCCGCCTTTCTGCATTGCTATCGGAATGATAATTACCTGAATAGGAGCAATTGCAGGAGGAAGAACAAGACCGCTGTTGTCACCGTGCACCATGATTACAGCACCGATAAGACGTGTTGTTGTGCCCCATGATGTTTGATGAACATATTTAAGCTCATTGTTTTTGTCAGTATACTGAATACCGAATGCATGTGCAAAACCGTCACCGAAGTTGTGTGATGTACCTGACTGGAGAGCCTTACCGTCATGCATAAGACTTTCGATTGTGTATGTTGCTTTTGCACCGGCAAAACGTTCTTTCTCCGTTTTCTGTCCCTTTATTACAGGCATGGCAAGCACATTCTCACAAAATTCAGAGTATACGTTAAGCATTTTAATTGTTTCTTCCTCAGCTTCCTCAGCTGTTGCATGTGCTGTATGACCCTCTTGCCAGAGGAATTCTGTTGTTCTGAGGAAGGGTCTTGTTGTCTTTTCCCATCTTACAACTGAACACCACTGATTGTAGAGTTTGGGAAGATCTCTGTAGGAATGGATTATATTTTTATAATGGTCACAAAAAAGAGTTTCTGATGTAGGACGAACGCAAAGACGCTCTGTAAGCTCAGTATCACCGCCATGAGTAACCCATGCAACCTCAGGTGCGAAGCCTTCAATATGGTCCTTTTCCTTCTGGAGTAAGCTTTCAGGAATAAACATCGGCATGTAAACATTTTCATGTCCTGTTTCCTTAAACCTTGCATCCATCTGTTTCTGAATTAAATCCCAGATTGCATAGCCGTAAGGTCTGATAATCATACAGCCCTTAACACTTGAGTAGTCAACAAGGTCAGCTTTAAGAACTACGTCTGTGTACCACTGGGGGAAATCTATTTCCATATCCGTAATAGATTCAACAAATTTTTTATCCTTTGCCATTTTTATAGCTCCTTTCATTGTATGCAAAATAAACAAAATAAAAAAGCCCTGTATCCCAATGATTGGGACCAAGACATATCGGCGGTGCCACCCAAATTGATACAATTTAAAGAATTGTATCCTCTTTGTTTCCTTAACGCGGATTACGCTGCAGCTTTTTTATTCCTGCAGAACTCAAGGGGCAGGTTCAATATTTTTAGCTTAAGGCTTGCACCGTTTGCGTGGGGTAAAGCCACACGTTCGCCTATTCTCTGAAAACAAAAAAATATTTACTAATCCCTGTCAATGTTTTTATTCAAATGTTATAATAATCTATAAAATGTGTTTATGTCAAGATGTTTAAATAAATTAATGTTTGGAGGCAGGTATTAATGAAGGACAACAGATTAGAAAAGCTTGCGGAAGTGCTTGTAAAGTACTCAACCAGGGTTAAACCCGGAGATGATGTGTGTGTTTCCGGTGAGGATTGTTCCTTGCCTTTTATTAAGGAAGCAGTTAAACAGGCAATACTTGCAGGGGGAAATGTAAAGTGGTTTATTGATATGCCTGATATGGATGAATTCCTTTTCAAAAACGGAAGCAAAGATCAAATTGAACAGCCAAACTACCGCTTTGGAGAATGTGCGAGAGCAGATGTCTGGATAAGCGCTTGGGGTACAAATAACATAAGTACACTTTCCTCAATTGATGGTGAACTTTTGAAAAATCGCAGGCTTGCCAATGCTGAAAACAGAAAGATATATAATGATCGTTCAGCAACAGGAGAATTGAGATGGTGCGGAACACAATTTCCGACAAACGGAGATGCTCAGTATGCTGGGATGAGCCTTGAAGAATATGAGGATTTTGTCTATAAGGCAGGGTTTATAGACAAAGATGATCCAGTTGCCGAATGGCTTAAAATGGCTGATTATCAGCAGAAGTGGGCAGACTATTTGAATGGAGTTTCTTTTCTTGAAATATCATCAAAAGATACTCATATAACATTATCGGTTGAAGGCAGAAAATGGATAAATTGCTGCGGAAATGAAAACTTCCCTGATGGCGAAATATTTACATCACCGGTTGAGGATTCAATAAATGGTTACATAACATTCAGCTATCCAGCTCTTATGAACGGAAATGAGTTTATGGATGTACGATTGGATTTTGAAAACGGAAAGATTATTTCGGCAAAGTGCAATGATGAAGAATTGACAAAGAAGCTTTTAACATACATCGACACAGACGATGGCTCTCGATATATTGGTGAAGTAGCTTTTGGAACAAACTATGGAATTACTAAGTTCAGCCATAATATACTTTTTGACGAGAAAATCGGAGGAACTATGCATATGGCTCTAGGTGCTGGCTTTCCAGAGGCGGGAAGTAAAAACGACTCTGCGATTCACTGGGATATGATAAATGATATGACTGCTTGCGGAGAAGTTATAGCAGATGGAGTGACAATTTATGAAAAAGGACATTTCAAAGATGTGCTATTATGTAAATAAATGATAGTAATTACTTTTATAATATGACATTTTTATTCCCCCGAAGGATTTAATATATTGTTCGGGGGAATTTTTTTGATAGTATACATAGATGTCGTTTTTGTTATAAATTTTCTTATGGACATGACCATAATTTGGGCAGCTGGAGTTCTGAATAAGGAAATGATAAAAGCATTAAAATTGGTACTGGGAGCGGTGCTCGGAGCAGTGTTGTACATACTTTCGCTTTTTTTTCAGTATCATAACACAATTCTGCAAATTCCGGCAGCTTTGGTTGCAATGGCTTTATCTATAATAGTTGCATATGCTCCCAAAACAATATTTCATCTATTAAAGCTTGTATTAATTTCAATTGCAGTATCATTTGCGGCTGCGGGAATGATGTTTGCGTTTCTGTGTTTAAAGGTTATGGCTGCACGAGAAGGATTTTCATATATGATGAAGAGCTTTAATTTGGGTGTGCTTGTTATTTCTTCAGCTGTTATATATGCAGTTATAAAGATCGGCGGGAAATATATAAGAAGAGAAATTTCGGATAAACGTGAATATTTTGACCTGGCAGTTACTATCAGCGGCAGGAAATTTACAGCAAGGGCGCTTGCTGACACAGGCAACTCGCTAAAAGACTGTATGGGGGATAACGAAATTATTATATGTGAGTATGACTGCATGAAGAATGTGCTGCCTGATATTGAATTTTCTTCAGACAGTGTTTTGATGTTCAAAGAATTATCGCAGACTAATTTTTGTACAAGAATCAGACTTATACCCTTTAAAAGTCTTGGAGAAAACAACGGACTTCTGCTTGGAATAAAAAGCGATAAAGTTGAAATAAGCGGTAACAAAAAAACTGTATGCACAAATGCGATTATTTGTTTATTCAACGGAAAACTTGACAGCAGAGGGTTGTATAATGCAATAACAAATTATGAAGTGTTTTTATAGGAGGGGACTATGGAGAAATTCAGATTTTTACAACTTCTGGCGTTTAAGATTAAGGATTGGTTTATACATAAGCTTTATAAATTCCGAAAGAAATATAATTCTAATGAAATATACTATATTGGTGGTAATGACACTTTCCCTCCTCCGCTCAGCATGACCGAAGAAGCCATTATACTTGATGAACTCGGCGGTGAAAATGACATACACGCAAAGTCTGTTTTGATTGAAAGAAATCTTAGACTGGTTGTGTACATAGCACGAAAGTTTGAAAATACCGGTGTTAACATTGAAGACTTGATTTCCATAGGTACAATTGGCCTTATAAAGGCAATAAACACATTTAAGCCTGAAAAGAAAATAAAGCTTGCAACTTATGCTTCAAGATGTATTGAAAATGAAATACTTATGTATTTAAGAAGAAACAGTAAGACAAGAACAGAAGTTTCAATTGACGAACCTCTTAATGTTGACTGGGAAGGAAATGAACTGCTTTTGTCTGATATCTTAGGGACAGAGGCAGATGTAATTTATAGGAACATAGAGGATGAAGTTGATAGGAATTTACTTAAAAAAGCGTTGATTAAGCTAACTGACAGAGAACAGAAGATAATAAATTTAAGATTTGGAATTTCCAATGGAGGCAATGAAAGAACTCAAAAAGAGGTAGCTGATATGTTGGGAATTTCACAGTCGTATATTTCAAGACTTGAGAAAAAGATAATTTCTAGACTGAAAAAAGAAATGAACAAACTTTCCTAGGAGGGGGAATATTATGCTGATACATAGAGTCAGTGCGGGGGAAACGATATACTCAATAGCTGAATACTACGGGGTTTCTCCTGAAAGCATAACAGCAAATAATCAGCTTCAAAACCCTGATAGTCTGGTTGTCGGGCAGACCCTTGTAATACTGTATCCCAAGTCAGTTTATACTGTGCAGGCAGGTGATACACTTGAATCAATCTCCAGAAAAACAGGGGTACCGGTTATTACTTTAAGGCGAAATAATCCTATTGTAAATTCAGGATTATATATTTATGAAGGACAGACAATTGTATTGGATTATCAGCAGGAAAAGATAGGTAATCTTAATGTGAACGGATATGCATACACATATATCAGCGATTCCCTGCTCGCTCAATGTCTGCCTTATCTTACATTTCTAAGTATATTTTCATATGGGATAACTTCAGATGGAAATCTTGTATACTCAAACGATGAACATTTGCTTAAATATGCCAAAGAATACAATGTAAAACCAATCCTTGTTATAACGTCACTCACTGAAGACGGTAAGTTCAGCAGTGAAAGAGTCTCTGATTTGCTCTCAAACTATGATGCACAGCAAAATCTTATAAATAATTTGGTGAATCTGCTTAAAGAAAAGGGATATTACGGTGCAGACATAGATTTCGAGTTTATACCAAGTGAATATGCACAGACGTATGCTGCATTCATAGGAAGGCTTGCTGCTGCCCTGAATGCCGAAGGAATGGTGCTTTTTACAGCGCTTGCACCGAAAATTTCGAGTGACCAAAAGGGACTGCTGTATGAGGGACACAATTATGAATTAATAGGTGCAGCAAGTAATTATGTTCTGGTTATGACCTATGAGTGGGGTTACACATATGGACCGCCAATGGCGGTTGCTCCAATAAACAATGTCAAACAAGTGCTTGACTATGCAGTAAGTGTAATTCCACCTGAAAAAATATTTATGGGCATACCTAATTATGGTTACGACTGGCCTTTGCCATTTGTCGCAGGTGAGACAATGGCAACATCAATTTCAAATGTTGATGCAGTTGAAATTGCCAATACATTTAAAGCAGTTATTGAGTATGATTATACAGCAGCGGCACCTCACTTCAATTACTACAATGGGTACAATCATGAAGTTTGGTTTGAAGACGCAAAAAGTATTGAAACAAAACTTTTAACAGCAAAAAGCTATAATTTAGCGGGAGTAGGTTATTGGAACCTTATGAGATATTTTCCTCAAAATTGGCTTGTGCTAAATGCGCTGTTTAATATAAACAGTATAAATTGAAAAAAAAAATAATGCCATATTTATGCAAAAGCACTAATACAATTTTTGGGTTATATAAATAATAGATAAAAGCTTTAAATACATAGTTATAAAAAATACAATGGTTTTATGGTAAATAATTAATTGGAGTAATATATTTCAATTAAATTATACAAAAGAAGGTAGTATTGTAATATATGGCTAAAATCGTTGACAATTTATTTCATTTACTGTAAAATATATTCACAGTTATATAAGAATTTTCCTATATTAATTGTAAAAGTTTTGTCATTAAAACTAAAGCATTAACAAAAAGAAAGGGAGAAAAGACATGAAGAAATTTATATCAGTTATTCTTGCTTCCGCATTGGTTGTATCAATGGTAGCAGGATGCTCTTCAACAAAAAAAGAAGAGCCTAAGCAAGATGCAGCAAAGACAGAACAGACTGCAGAAAAAAAGGTTTATAATGTATGTAACCTTGTAAATGGTAACCTTGGTGACAAGTCATTCTTTGACTCAGCTGAGACTGGTTTGAAGGAACTTCAGGATGCTGGCCGTATCACTTACAAGACAATTGAAATGGGTGCTTCAACAGATGACCAGGCTAAATGGCAGAGTTACCTTGAAGAGGTTTCATCTTCAAAAGAATATGATATAATTATTTGCGGTACATATCAGATGCCTGATTACCTTAAGGCAGTTGCAGAGGAATATCCTGATCAGAAATATATCATTTATGATGATACAACATATGAACAGGCTAATGTTCTTCATATTAGCTACAAACAGAACGACTTAGGATACATTGTTGGTGTATTCGCAGCATCATTAACTACAGACACATCATTTGCTAATATCAACGCAGACCCCGTTGTTGGTTTCGTTGGTGGTACAGATAGTCCTGTAATCAATGACTTCCTTTACGGATTTATTTTAGGCGCTCAGTCAGTAAATCCTGACATCAAAGTAGATACAAGATATGTTGGCAGCTATATTGACCCTGCAAAAGGCAAAGAGCTTGCTGAATCAATGATTAATGACAAGAAATGTGATATCGTTTGGGGTGTTGCAGGCAACTCTGGAAACGGTGCTGCTGAAGCTGCACAGGAAACTGGAAAAGCTTACTTCATCGGTGTTGACTCAGACCAGGAGCAGACACTTTCAACTGAACTTGCTGCTATTACATTAACATCAGGTCTTAAGAATGTTGGACAGTCACTTGTTTGGGTATTTGATGAACTTGATGCAGGCAATGAGCATTGGGGCGAATTTGTTACACTTGGCATCAATGAAGGCGGCGTTGGCATTGTAACAGATAAAAACTTCGCAACAACACCTAAGGCAGTTCAGGATGCTGTTACAAAAGCACTTGATGATGTATCAACTGGCAAAGTAACTGTACCTACAGCTATCGGTGAAAAATCAGGAGCTGTTGAGGCTTTAAGAGAATCAGTTAAACCCTAATTGATTTACATAAAACACAATGAAGGGGAGCTAAATCCGGCTCCCCTTATTTTTTAATCTGTTATGTCATATTTAAGCATATTTTGTTTAAATAATTACTGTTTTAAAAAAAATTAAACAATAGATTGTACTTTGAAATAATTTATTAAAGAATTAATGAATTTTTTGAAGGTACACTCATGTGTATTGGGCTTTCAATAAAGTATAATATGCGGGGATATACAGGATTTTTATGTATTAACTGTAATAAAAAGAACAGGAGGTATTAGTCTATGCCAGACAACGAATATGTTGTGCAAATGAAGGGGATAACTAAGGTTTATCCGAATGGAATTGCTGCCAATCAGGGCGTAGATTTCAATGTCAAAAAGGGTGAAATCCATGCTCTTATGGGCGAAAACGGTGCTGGTAAATCAACGCTAATGAAAATGTTGTTTGGTTTGGAACAGCCCACAGAAGGGGATATTATTGTTAACGGTGAGAAGGTAAATTTAACATCTCCAATGGTTGCTATTTCAAAAGGCATAGGTATGGTGCATCAGCATTTTATGCTTGTGCCAAGCCTGACAGTAGCAGAAAACATTGTTTTAGGCATGGAGCCTAAAAGTAAGGGTTTTATAGATTATAAAAAAGCCGTTCAAATTGCAGAGGAATATGGTAAAAAATATAATCTCGCAGTTGATCCGCATGCTAAGGTAAGAGATATTCCTGTTGGTATGAAACAAAAGGTTGAGATTCTTAAAGCCTTGGTGCGTGGAGCAAAAATACTTATACTTGACGAGCCTACTGCTGTTTTGACTACTCAGGAAACTGATGAACTCTTCAGAGAGCTTATTCATCTTAAAAATCAGGGGCATACAATTATATTTATATCTCATAAGCTTAATGAAATTAAGCAGATTACTGACAGACTTACTATTATGCGTTCCGGTAAATCTATGGGTGTTCATGAGACAGCCGGAATTACTAAACAAGAAATCTCTAAACTTATGGTTGGACGAGATGTTGTTTTGACTGTTCAAAAGGAAAAATCACAGCCGACAGATGTTGTTCTTAAGGTAAGAGATCTTAATTACACAAATGAGTGGAATAAGAAGATGCTTGACAGCTTGTCTTTTGATGTTAGAAAAGGCGAGATACTTGGTATAGCCGGTGTCGAAGGCAACGGACAGCGAGAGCTTGTTGATATGCTTTTTAATCTTAATGCACCGGATTCAGGTGTAGCCGAAGTAAATGGAGAAAACATTCTCGGAGCTTCTCAAAGAAAGATTCGTGATATGGGTGTTTCACTCATTCCTGAGGATCGTATGATTTATGGCATTGCCGGCGGCGGAACGATTGAGGAAAACCTCATAAGTGACCGTGTTTCAAATAAAAAATACAATAAGGGTCTTCTTTTCAATATGGATACTATTCATGCGGACACTGACCAGCTTATTAAAGATTACACAGTTCTTTGTAAATCAAGAAGGCAGCAAGTCGGAATGCTTTCAGGCGGAAACATTCAAAAGGTTGTTGTTGCCCGTGAGTTTTCATGTGATCCCGGACTTATCATTGCTGACCAGCCTACTCGAGGTATCGACGTTGGAGCAACTGAATTTATCAGAAAAAAACTTGTTGAGCTTAGCAGAGCAGGTGCTGCGGTACTTCTTGTATCTGCCGACCTTAACGAAGTTATGGAATTATCAGATAGCCTTATAGTAATGGTTAACGGAAAAATTGCAGCATATTTTGAGGACACATCAGTACTTGATGATACTATTATGGGTGAATATATGCTTGGTATTAAACATCAGTCTGATGAAGAAGTAAGGAGGGTTCAGCATGCATAATAAGAGCATGGTTCGCTTTGAAATTTTCCGTGGTTTTGTTGCAATTTTAATAGCAATTATATTTGCATTTATATTTATTTTTATTTGTGCGGATGATCCGCTTCAGGCTCTTAGCTGTTTGCTTATCAAACCGATTATTTCGGGTGGTGCAGTAAATATTAGTTCGATTTTAACAATTCTTGGCCGTACGACACCAATCATATTTACAGGTCTTGCAACATGTGTAATGTTCTCTGCTGACCAGTTCAACCTTGGTGCCGAAGGTGTTACAATGCTCGGAGGCTTTATTGCTGTTCTTGTAGGTATTTATGTTCCCATGGCTGCCGGACTTCATGCAGTTGCAGCTATTATTGTTGCTTCAATCATCGGCGGTATAGTTATGCTTATTCCTGCACTTGTTAAGGTTAAACTAAAGTCCAGTGAAATGGTTACATCTCTGATGCTCAACTATATTATTTTGTATTTTACACTTCACTTTCTTAACAACAATTTTGCGGACAGATCAAAGGGTGCAACACAGACATTCCCCTTTGCTACTACCGCTGCAGTTGGAACTGTAATTAAGGGCACAGAATTAACATATGGTTTCTTTGTGGCGCTTATTGCAACTGTAATAATTGGAATTTTTATGTACCGTACTCGTTGGGGATATGCTATCAGAATGATTGGTATTAACGAATCATTTTCAAAATACTCAGGACTCAAAGTCGGAACAATTATCGTAGTTTCTCAGATAATCGGCGGTGTTTTAGCAGGTATGGGCGGAGCAATTGAATGTCTTGGACGTTATACAACATTTCGTTGGATTGATCTTCCCGGTTATGGCTGGACTGGTGTTACAGTTGCAATCCTTGCTAAGAATAATCCTATAATGGTTCCGTTTGCGGCTCTTTTTATTGCTTACTTAAACAGAGGCTGTGAACTTATGTCAATATATGCAGGCGTTCCTTCCGAAATGATAGATATTATTCAAGCAATTATATTCCTCTTCTTCGCAGCTGAGCAGTTCCTTTCTAAGTATCATCAGAGACTGGTAGTTAAAGAAGCTAAAGAAGAAATCAGCAAAAAGGCTAAATCACAGATGAAAGGAGAGAATGCATAATGTTAGGACAGATATCAAGCATGATCTTCACAACAAGCTTTGGCTATTCTATTATTCGTATTACATCTCCAATCTTATTTGCGGCTCTTGCATCAGTTATTGCTAATAAAGCAGGTGTAATTAATATTGGTCTTGAAGGCATAATGATGTTCTCATCTTTATTTGGTGTACTTTTTGCCTATTGGACAAACAATTGGTTTGTTGGTGTTATAGGAGCTGTTGTTATTGGCGCACTTATTGGGTGGTTAATTGGTTTCTTTGCATTAAAACTCAAAACAAATATTATCCTTGCAGGTACTGCCATTAACATAGCCGGAGCAGGAGGTACCATATTTCTTCTTTACATGTTTACAGGATTAAGAGGAAACACAGCAAACCTTACAACTCCTAATATGCTTACACCAAAAATTGATATTCCAATTATTAAGAGTATTCCTGTTGTAGGTAAAATATTTTCGGGGCATTCGATACTTACTTATGTATCTTTCCTGCTTGTTATAGTAGTTTGGATACTCATTTATAAAACAGCACTTGGGCTTCGTATCCGTGCGGTTGGTGAGAATGCGAATGCTGCTGATTCCGTTGGTGTCAGTGTATTAAAAACACAATATATAGCACTCATGCTTTCCGGTGCACTTGCCGGTCTTGGCGGTTCATTTATGTCGATGTACTATTCACAGAGCTGGAATACAGGCATCGTTGCCGGACGTGGCTTCATTGCACTTGCAGCTCAGGCTATGGGTCAAGGTGAACCTGTCGGAACTATGCTTGCTTCATTATTATTTGGCTTTGCAAGTGCGTTGGGCAACAAAATGGAGGGCCTTCCCGGTTTTTCATCATATTTGGTTGCTTCAATACCTTACATAGTAACAGTTATTGGTCTTGCTATTTATGCTGTTACACAGCTTAAAAGAGCAAAGAAAAGAATGTAAATAAATAAAATTAAAATAATATGCCCGACCATATTGAAATGTAAATTTTCATATTTTGCATTTCTCGTGTTAGGGCATAAAATTTAGGGGGCTTTTGAAATGAAAAGAATTCCGGTTATACTTGACGGTGATCCCGGACATGATGATGCCATTGCATGGGTGTTGGCAAATGCCAGTCCTATGCTGGATATAAAAGCTGTTACATCAGTCTGCGGAAACCAGACTATGGAGAAAACAACTTATAACACACTAAGAATATGTACGCTGATTGGGTTAAATGTACCTGTAGCAAAGGGTAGAATTAAACCGCTGTTAAAGGAGCCTATGGTTGCACCTAACGTTCATGGCCAGTCAGGACTTGATGGTCCCAAACTGCCCGAGCCTGCATTTGATGTAGTTGATATGGATGCTGTTACTTTAATGGCTAAAATAATAAGTGAAAGTGACGAACCTATAACACTTGTGCCTACAGGACCGCTTACAAATGTTGCAGCGTTATTCCTTGCGCATCCCGAGCTTAAGAGCAAAATATCTCATATATATATAATGGGCGGAGGAATACACCACGGAAACTGGGCACCTGCTGCTGAATTTAATATTCAGGTTGATCCTGAAGCTGCTGATGTTGTTTTCAGAGGCGGAGTACCGATTACTATGGCTGGCCTTGATGTTACAGAGAAAGCACAGATTTATCCTGAAGAATTTGAAATAATCAGACAGGTTGGTAATCCTGTTGCAAAAACTGTTGCAGAATGGTTTGATTTCTTTTTCCTCTATCATAAGGCATTGGGCTACAGAGGCGCAGCTGTCCATGATGCCGTTGCTGTAGCGGCAATTACACATCCGGAAATATTTGAGGTAAAGGATATGTATGTTGAAGTTGAAACTGAAGGCGATTACTGCAAGGGTGCGACTATCGGAGATATTAAAGGTAAACTCGGTAAAGCACCTAATGCACATGTATTATGGAATCTTGACAGAGATGCATTTGCAAAGATACTTATAGATGCAGTTAAAACATATGGGGAGGTGGCTGAATAATGAAAATTCCAGTTTTTATTGATTGTGATCCGGGTATTGATGACGCAGCTGCTATACTCATTGCAAATAAAATCACTGAAATTGAAATTGTCGGAGTCGGAACTGTATGCGGCAACGTTGAGGCATCTAAAACATATTCCAACTGCTGTAACGTTATGAAGTTTGCAGGAAATGATGCACCAGTATATATGGGAGCAGAAAAGCCGATGTTCAGAGATCTCGTTATGGGAAAATATATACATCAGGAAGATGGACTCGGAGGTTTTAGTTCATGTATTAGTTGTGACGTAACTAATGCACCAAAAGAAAAAGCATGGGATGCTCTTTATCGTGAAGCAAAGAAGTATAACGGCGAGCTTGTTCTTATTGCAATCGGCCCGTTAACAAATATCGGTATAGCTCTTGCTAAGTATAAAGAACTGCCGTCACTGCTCAAAAAAATTTATATTATGGGCGGCGCAGCAGCATATGGCAATATTACACCCTCAGCTGAATTCAATATATATGTTGACCCTGAAGCTGCTGAAATGGTCTTTAAGTGCGGAGCACCTATTTTTATGTGCGGACTTGATGTTACTGAGAAGGCATATATTTTGCCTGAAGAAACTGAAAAGATAGGTGAACTTGGTTCAAAGCAGGCAAAATTTTTTGCTGAAATTTTTAAATCAGCTTTGAGTTTTAACTTAAAACATGGATTTAATGGAAACCACCTTCATGACCCTTGTACTGTAATGGCTGTTGCATACCCTGAACTGTTTTCAGGTAAGATGGCAGGAGTTTGTGTTGAAACAAAAGCCAGAATTACAAGAGGCAAAACAGTTTGTGATTATTATACCGATGTTAAATTCCCATTCCAGAACGCCTATGTAGCAACAGATATAGACAGGGAAGCTTTTATTAATCAAGTTACAGAACTCATGTCCCAATACTGATTGACTCATTCGGCACTGAAAAGTATAACTTTTCAGTGCCTTTTTGTTATTTAATTATATTTGAAAGTTCCGCATGCCACGTAAAGGTATCTTAACTTGACGTGGCATTTGTTTAGTTCTATAATTCTTATGTCAGACAGAATATGCATAGGAGTGATTAGTATGACAGATTTTATTTTACATGGCAATATAATTTACTCTGAAAATAAGGACACTATAAAAATAATTGAAAATGGCTACGTAGTATGTATACAGGGAATATCAAAAGGCGTTTTTAATGAGATACCTAAAGAATATAAGAAATTAGAGATAATAGAGTGCGGTGATAAGCTTATAATCCCCGGAATGACAGATTTACATGTACATGCACCACAGTACGGCTTCAGGAGTGTAGGGATGGATTGCGAGCTTCTTGAATGGCTTAATCTGCATGCTTTTCCGGAGGAAGCAAAGTATAAAGATACAGATTATGCGAAAAAGGCATATTCATTATTTGTTAAAGATATGGTAAGCAACTTTACAACAAGAGCATGTATATTTGCTACACTTCATACAGAAGGCACACTTGAACTAATGGCGCTTCTTGAAAACAGTGGTCTTAAAACAATGGTTGGCAAAGTGAATATGGATAGAAATTCACCGGACTATCTTTGTGAGATTTCAGCTGAAAAATCCCTTGAAGATACCGAAAGATGGATTGAAGCCTGTAAGCGTTTTAAAAATACTAAACCGATAATAACACCTAGATTTATTCCATCATGTACAGATGAATTGATGATAGGCCTTGGAGAAATATGTAAAAAATATGATTTACCCGTACAGTCGCATCTTTCGGAAAATCCTTTGGAAATTGCATGGGTTAAGGAGCTTTGTCCTGAATCTACTTCATATGGGGATGCATATGACAGATTTGGTTTAATGAATAATAAGACTATAATGGCTCATTGTGTTCATATGACTGAGGAAGAAATAGGTCTTATGAAAGAAAATGGAGTTTTTGCGGCTCATTGTCCTGAATCCAATTTAAATATTGCTTCGGGAATATCACCGGTTGCCAGATTTTTAAAAGAAGGAATTAATGTTGGAATAGGTTCGGATGTTGCAGGTGGAACAACACTATGGCTTCCGAGGGCAATGACATTGGCTGTTCAATGTTCAAAGATGTATTGGCGATATTTAGATAATTCATATGCACCGCTTAATCTGGAGAATGTATTTTTTATGGCTACTAAGGGCGGAGGAGCATTTTTTGGAAAAGTTGGCTCATTTGAGGACGGCTACGAATTTGACGCAATTGTGCTTGATGATGCATCAATTGCAACTACTGTTGATTTTACCGTAAAAGAGCGGCTTGAAAGACTCATTTATCTTGGAAACAAGCATAATATAGATAAAAAATTTGTGTCAGGCGTTCAGATTATGTAAAGCTTTGTGGAGGAATAGCTATGTATGAACTTGGGATAATGAATGGAAATGTTTATTTGAACGGAAGTTTTATTAAGACTAATATTTATGTAAAAGACGGCAGGGTTGCAGCTTTGTCCACTGATAAATTTGAATGCAATAAGTATGATGATGTGAATGGCAGAAAGGTACTCCCCGGATTTATTGATCCTCATGTACATTTTAGTCTCACAGTCGGAGAGAACACATCAACAGATGATTTTGAAAGCGGATCTGTTAACGGACTTCTCGGAGGAGTCACAACATATATTGATTTTCTCGACCCCGTTAAAACAAAAAATGAGTTAAAAAAGGCATTCGATGACCGAATGAAGCTGGCTGAAAATTCAGCATCGGATTACGCATTTCACAGCTGTCTTGCAAATCCATCAGACAGTGCAAAAGATATGATTAAAGAGAGCCTTAAATGCGGGATAACTTCGATTAAGCTTTTTACAACATACAGCAATACAGACAGACGTACCTATGATGATTATATTTTTGAACTTCTTAAATTGTCAAAAATGTATAATACACGAATAGTTATTCATTCGGAAAATGATGATTTGGTTGATTACAGTAAAGAGATATTAATTAAGGATCATGAAAAAAGCCGTGACACCCTATGTGAAACAACTGAAGTTTTAAAGCTTGCTCAAATGGCAAGAATAAGCCGCGGCAATCTTTATATTGTGCATGTAAGCGCAGGAACAACCGCCGATATTATTTCAAGAGAGTACTCAAAAGAGCTTAAAGAAGGCGGCATAATTATGGAGAGCTGTCCTCATTACTTTATTATGAATTCTGACTTTTATAAAAAGAAAAATGGTTACCTCTACACTATGACACCTCCTCTTCGCCCCGAAGATGACAGAGTCCTTTTGTGTGCACACATTGATGAAATTAGCACAATAGGCACTGACCATTGTCCGTTTACTGCAAAAATGAAAGAGCATAAATATACAAGTGAAACGCCTATGGGCATCGGAGGAATAAAATATTCGTTCCTCAATATGTACACTGATTTTGGCGAAAAAGTTATAGACAAATTCACAGTAAATCCTGCTAAAGCATATAATATGTATCCAAGAAAGGGTACTCTTCTGGTTGGCGCAGATGCGGATATTGTTATCTTTGATGATGCTGTTGAAGGTCCAATAAAGGACAAAGAAAGTCTGTATAATGGACGTACGGTAAAGGGCAAAATTGATAGGGTTTATCTTGGTGGAACTTTAGCAGTCGGAGAAGGAAAATACCTTGGAAGCAAAGGAAAATATATAAAGAGATGAGAATAACAGCTATAATTATGTGTTCCGGCTTTGGCAGAAGAATGGGCGCCAATAAACTGCTTATGCCTATTAATGGTAAAAGAATGTTTGAATATGTGTTTGAGACTATTCAAGGCATTGGCTTTTATAAAACTGTTGTTGTGACACCATATGAAGAAATAAAAAAATATGCCCAAATCAGAGGCTTTGAAGCTACCTTCAATTCTGAAAATGAAGAGGGTATCGCTGCATCTGTCAGAATTGGAGCAGGTCTTTGCGGAGATGCCGAAGGTATAATGTATTTTACAGCAGATCAGCCATTTATTGATGCTGAAACAATTAACAGATTGCTTTTTGAATTTGAAAAAAATAATAAAATTACTGTTCCGGTACTGAACGGAAAGAATAAAAACCCGGTAATTTTTCCGGTGAGATACAAAAATGATCTTCTTTCACTAAGTGGAGACGTAGGCGGAAGGCAGATAATAAATGCAAATAAAGCTGATGTAACAAAGGTTTTTTTTAAAATTGAAAGACCATTTATAGATATAGATACAGCCAAGGATTTTGAAAAATTATAATTGGTAGGATAAATTTTTTTAAAAAATGTATTGACAAGATTAAATATAAGATATATTATTTCACAAACGATAACTGAAACATAAAATTCAAAATCTCGCAGGAAAGGAGATAACACACATGAATAACATTAAATCAAACAATACAATGATGATGATGTGCAGCCGTAGCATGATGATGTCTATGGTTAGTTTTCGTGCGTGTTATGTACTGCTAGGCTGCATTTAAGGTTTTAAACTTATATGAAGCGGTTGCATGACACACATGCAGCCGCTTTTTTGTTGTTATTGTCAGTGACTAGGGGGAAAGAAAATGTTGAATGAAAGCAAGGATACTATTATTGAGCTTAGGGGTTTATCAAAGACCTTTGATAGTGGTAAGGATGATGTAAAAGCATTGGAAAATATAAACCTAAGTATTGAAAGGGGCAGTATTTATGGAATTATTGGAATGTCCGGTGCTGGTAAAAGTACATTAGTCAGATGCATCAATTATTTGGAAAAGCCAACTGAAGGCAGTGTATACATAGAAGACAAAGAACTTGGACTTTTGAGCGAAAAGGAATTACGGGAAGAACGCAAAGAGATAGGAATGATATTTCAGCATTTCAATCTTCTCCAGCAGAAAAGTGTTATTGATAATATATGTTTCCCGTTAATTATCAATGGCAAAAGCAAAAAGGAAGCGAAGCAGAGAGCTGACGAGCTTCTAAATGTTGTTGGTCTGACAGATAAAGCAAAATCATATCCCATGCAGCTTTCTGGCGGACAGCAGCAGAGAGTAGCAATAGCAAGGGCATTGGCAGCTAATCCCAAAATCCTTCTTTGTGATGAGGCAACAAGCGCACTTGATCCACAAACAACAAAATCAATTTTAGAACTTTTAAAGAGTATTAATGAAAAATATGGAATAACAATCGTTATAATAACCCATCAGATGTCAGTGGTCAGAGAAATATGTACTCATGTAGCGGTAATCTCCAATGGTCATATAGTTGAGAACGGTGAAGTATCAGATGTATTTTCAAGGCCGCAAACAAAGGCGGCAAAGGAGCTTATTCTGCTTGAAAGTGGCGAAAACACATGGCTTAACGAAACGAAGAGCGATGAAGACTACAACAATTGCATACGAATCGTTTTCACTGAAAAATCAGCTTATGAGCCTATTATTTCAAAGATGGTGAAAAAGTTTGGGTGTGAGGTAAATATAATTCAGGCAGATACCAAAAAAGTTGGAGGCAGAATAAAGGGAGAAATGATACTTGGATTGCCTAATGAAACAGAATTGAGAGAAAGAATAATAAATTATCTCAATGAAAAAGAGATTATTGTTGAGGAGGTAAGATGAAATGCTGACAGCGGATGTAATAAGTAAACTTGGCATAGGAGCGGTTGAAACTTTATACATGACTTTATTTACAACAGTGTTTGGATACATAATTGGACTTCCTCTGGGAGTATTGCTTGCAGTAACAGGCAAGGGCGGCTTGAAGGAAAATAAAACAGTGTACAAAGTGCTTGATTTCATCGTTAATATAGTACGAAGTGTACCGTTTCTTATACTTCTTATACTGCTTATTCCATATACGAGAGCAATTATAGGAAAAAGCTATGGAACAACAGCAACTATTGTACCGCTTGTTGTAAGTGCTGCACCGTTTATTGCAAGAATGGTTGAATCCTCATTAAGAGAGGTTGATGAAGGAGTTATCGAAGCAGCCCGTTCAATGGGAGCTGGAATATTTACAATAATAACAAAGGTTATGATTGTTGAGGCTAAAACATCACTTATAGATGGAGCAACAATAGCTCTTGGAACAATATTCGGATACTCAGCTATGGCAGGAGTCGTAGGCGGTGGAGGACTTGGTGATATAGCAATCAGATATGGCTTATACAGATTTGACGCCGAAAAGATGTGGATTACAGTAATTTTACTTGTAATACTGGTGCAGATACTTCAGACAATAGGTATGAATATTTCAAAGAGAACAGATAAAAGACGTATATAAATCAGATTTCACTCCATTTTTATAAATGGTGAAATATATAAGCTGAATTGTTTTCTCTAGCCGGCAGAGAAAACAGAAACAGCTAAACAATAAAATAATAAATATTAACGGATAAATAATTGGGAGGAAAAAAATATGAAAAAAAGAATTTTAACAGTTTTACTTACAGGTGCTTTAATAGCAGGAGCACTTTCAGCATGCGGCAGCAGCACATCAACAAAACAGGATGCTGCAAAGACAGATAACACAACCAAAACAGCAGAAACAAAAGAGTTAGAACCATTGACGGTTGCGGCATCTGAAACGCCACACTCTGAAATACTTGAACAGGCAAAAGCAGCATTGGCTGAAAAAGGATATGACTTACAGGTAACAGTATTTGATGATTATATTCAGCCTAATGCAGTAGTTGAAAGCGGCGAAATTGACGCTAACTATTTTCAGCATCAGCCTTACCTTGATTATTATAACAAAGAGAATAGCTCAAACATTGTTTCAGTCGGAAAAATTCATTATGAACCGTTAGGAATTTACCCAGGTACAAAATCAACTCTTGAAGAAATTGCAGACGGAGATGTAATAGCTGTTCCAAACGATACAACTAACGAGGCACGAGCACTTCTTCTTCTTGAGGCAAATGGCCTTATTAAATTAAAAAAGGGTGCAGGTCTTGAAGCAACAATTGATGATATAGCTGATAATCCTCATAAAATTAAAATCGAAGAACTTGAGGCCGCTCAGGTTGCAAGAGTGAAGGATGAGGTAGCATATGTTGTTCTTAACGGAAACTTTGCACTTCAGGCAGGATTTTCTGTAGCAAAGGATGCAATTGCATATGAACAAGCTGATTCGCAAGCCGCTTCAACATATGCAAATATAGTAGCTGTTAAAGCCGGAAACGAAAATGAAGAAAAAATAAAAGCACTTGTTGAAGTACTTGGATCAGATGAAATAAAGAATTATATTACAAATACATATGATGGAGCTGTTATTCCTTACGCAGAATAACGGTCACCACATAAAAGGTCAAATATATAAGCATTAAGATGTTTGCCACCACTTTTGTTCGTAAATCTTAATAAAAGTTAAAAATAACAGTATAAAATATTTAGCTTATTAAGAAAAACGTAATTGCATACAAGGCAAAATACGGATATAATATTATCATAATATAAACATAATAAAATCATAATCTAAACATAAACAATATGTTATATTTGGTAGTACTGAGCGAAAGTTGGTGGTAAAACATGAAAAAAAATTTAATAGCGGTTTTGTTACTGATATTATCGCTTTCAATAATGGGCTGTAGCGCATCATCCGGTGCTGCTTCATCTAACTCTAGAGATGCGGCGTCCGGCAGTGGGTCAAAAACAACAGCTCCTGAAGCATCTGCGAATAGCAAAGAAATGCAGGCATCTCTCAGCGATAATGATAATGGCGCTGCTGAAAATAATGATGCTGCAGCAAATAAAGCAGAGTCTTCTGCAATGGACAGTGTTGATAAAGAGCTTGATGTAGCTGTTGGAAACGCTGTTATTGATTCTAATAATGGCTCATTTTTAGAAGGAGAAGTCAAGGCAGAAGGTCATATTATACTTCAGCAAGGTACGGGAAGCGATGATTCAATTGTCATTTATGCACTTACTATGTATGGTGAATACGGTTTCCAGAATGACGCTTTCATAAAAATAAGCGGAACAGGAGCAATTCCTACAGTCATTACATTTGCATATGATGAGGATACCGGATATGCACTCAGAAGTTATTCAGTACCCAATGACGGTTCTGGATATGTTGACTCAGTTAAGGAAATGTTCCCTAAGGATTTGTATAATTATGTGCTTTCAGTCTCTGACAGTGATTTGTCCAGTCTTCAGGCTAAGGAAAGAAAATATGCAAAGGCATACCTTAACCAAATAGGAAGAAGTGCTGTTATAGGTGATTATGCAGACATTAAGTATGAGTTTCCTCAAATATCAGATGAAGCCTCAAATGAAATATTTAAGAGGTATAGTGATTACCCTGATTGGATAGGAACTGAAGAAAGAATTGAAGATGGCGTTCGTTATGTATATGAAACTCAGTGGAAAAACTATGGTAACGATGACAGCATGATTTATTTTACAAAGTATGTATATGGCACCGGTGAAATTATTAAGACAGTTAATGTTTTTATTGAAGACGGAGTCGTTCAGTCATCTGAGGAAAAGGTAACAAGAATAATTGAAAATTCTGCTGCTTCAAATAGCTATTCAAAATAAATAAAAAACAAAAACTGCTTTTTCCTAAAAGGATTAAGCAGTTTTTTATTAATTTATTATCACTATTCTAATTTTAAGAAATAATATATATATTAAGCTATATTGAAAAAATTCTAATTTTATTATATACTGAATGAGAAACTATTAGGAAGGTGAAAATATGGCAGTTACTGAAGCGGTTGAAAATTATCTCGAAGCTATTCTTGTTTTAAGCCGAAAACAACCCGATGTCCACGCAATAGACGTGTGCAATTATTTAGGATATTCGCGTCCTACTATTTCAGTGGCAATCAAGCAGATGAAGGAAAACGGTCTTATAACCGTAAGCGGTGAAAACCATATTTCACTTACTGAACTCGGTTTAAGTGTAGCTGAAAGTATTTATGAAAGACATAGCGTAATATCTGAATTGCTTATGGAAATAGGTGTAAGCAATGAGACAGCACTTGAAGATGCATGTAAAATTGAGCATGATTTAAGTGTGGAAAGTTTTATTAAAATAAAGGAATGCTATAATAAAATTAAAAATAGGGGTAATAAATGAGTTATAATATAATATTGTTTGACTTGGACAATACATTATTTGATTTTGATGCAAATCAAGCTGAGTCACTTAAGATGCTTTTTACTGAAAAGGGTGTTGAACTAACAGACGAAATTTATAAAACATATGATGGTATAAACCGTAATCTTTGGGTTGAATATGAACTTGGCAAAATAAGCATTGATACATTATTAAATACAAGATTTGCAAAGACCATGACGTTATATAATAGAGAAGTAGACGGTGAAAAGTGGGAAATTGATTACAGAAAATATTTGAACAGAGGCAGCCAGCTTATTGACGGTGTGTATGATTTACTTGGTGAGCTTTCAAAATCACATAGATTGTTTGCTGCAACAAATGGTGTAAACGAAACACAGGTAAGCAGATTAAAACTATCTGGGATTTATGATTTCTTTGAAGATGTATTTATATCAGAAGAGGTTGGGGCACAAAAACCATCTGTTAAATTTTTTGATTACGCTTTTAGCCATATATGTGATTTTAAAAAAGAAGAATCATTAATGGTGGGTGACACTCTTACATCAGATATTAAGGGCGGTCTAGATTCAGGAATAGATACATGCTGGTACAATCCTTATGGACTGCAACCATCTGAATTAATAAAAAGTACATATACGATTAAAGAGCTTTCTGAGCTTAAAGAAATATTGGGTATGTGATTAATTCACATACTCGTTTTTTTATGATGAAGTTAACAGTATTAATTTTTTTACAAAATTTGAACACATTTTTAACAGTTACATGGTATACCGCTAATATTATTTGATGTTACAATTCAATTGAAATTATAAAGGTGTAAAAAAGTTCAACTACATCAAAAAACAGTATTATTAGTGCTTAAGGGAGTGACTGCTATTGGAGCTGTACCTTTTAATGCTTATACTTCTGCTGTAAAAGAAGGCGAGCTGTATACACTGACAATTCTTCACACAAATGATATTCACGGACATGTAAATCATCTTCCTCAATATTCAACTATAATAAAAAAAGTAAGGGCGGAAACAAAAAATGTATTGGTGCTTGATGGCGGAGATCTGTTTTTAAGGGGTGAGTTTCAGCACCTTCAGGGTGAAGTTGAAACAAAATTGCTCAACGCAATGGGATTTGATGCTTGGGTACCGGGAAACAACGATTTCAAGGTTCCTCCAGACGGGGGAACGATTGAGGACGGAAATGCTCAGCTTAAAAAATTTATTGATAATGCTGAATTTAGTGCTGTATGTGCAAACGTAACAATGAAAGAAAGCGGAGATTATATAGCCGGTATTAAGCCATATGTAATTAAAGAATTAAATGATGCTAAAATCGGAATTATCGGAGTTACATCATTGAAACCGCATAATAGAAAATGGACTGAGGTATCAGACAAGTTTTTTGAAAGCGGAGATACTGCAGTATCTAAAATTATTAACGAGGTAAATGAAAAATCGGATATTGCACTTGTGCTTTCGCATACAGGATTTGCAATAGATTTAAAAATCGCAAAAGTAAAGGGCGTTTCAGCTGTTTTGGGCGCTGATGACCACTATAAGCTTTCAGAGCCAATATACATGACAAACGGAGGCAATAAAACAACACCGATTACTCAGAACGGCGGGGAAGACAACAACTGTCTTGGTAGACTTGACCTTGCTTTTAAAATGGTAAACGGTGAAATGGTTTTGCAAGACTTTGATGGCTATCTTTATGACCTTTCTTATATTAAAGGCGATGAAGAAGTCCAGAAAATAATAGACAGCTACAGAAAAAGTTCTGATAAAGCTGAAACAGCGGCATAAATACATAATATGTCAACAGTATAGTCAACAGTATAGTCAACAGTATATCCTACCTATATAACCTGCGAAAAATCCCCCAAACACGAATTTCCGCAGGTTCATTTTTATTCATTCCTGTAAATTGGTCTTCCGGCATATATATCAGTTAGCTTTTCACCGTCAAAAGCTAAATTGCCATTAACGAAAACTGCCTTTACTCCTTTGGTGAGCAGATTAGAGTTTTTATAAGTTGCAGATGGTTTAAACTCGTTTAGATCCATCAGAACAAGATCGGCATCATAACCGTCGGCAATAATGCCCTTGTGCTTAAAGTCAAACCTCTCGGCTGCAAATCCTGTAACTCGATTTATATATTCCTCAGCTGTAAATATTTTTTTCTCATTAACATATAAATCATATCCTTGTGAGAATGTTCCGAATGCCCTTGGATGTACATTTTCGCCAGGTGCTCCGAAGAGTGCATCAGTTCCAATAATCGTATACGGATATTTTGCTATTGCAAGCAAATCATCTTCACACATATGAAAGTAAATACCAAGCCCTAGACCTTTATTCGCTTTTAGTATTGATATATATGCATCAAAAGGTTCTTTTCCTATTACTTTTGCATATTCGGCAATAGTTTTCCCTTCGGCTGAATGCTCAAACGGGCATGAAGATACCATTACACCATCAAAACCTCCACATGCAATTACATAGTTTTCATAATCCTCTGCCGGATATGCCATACGCTCCTTAATTTTTCCCACTATCATCGGATCATTAAGATATTCCGAAAGCTTGGTGGTTCCGTCTTTTCTATACTCAGGGGGAATTGAAACATTAAGGGATGTCATTCCTGCAAGGTATGGATAATGGTCTAGAGTAATATTCATGCCTTCTTTAATGCAGTTGTCTACTTTTTCAAGTATTTTTGCAGGCTTTCCCCAGTTTCTTCTTCCAGCCGCTTTAAAATGTGAGAGGAAAAGAGGAACTCCTGTAATTCTTGCACATTCCAGTGCTTCATCATAGGCTTCTTCTACATAATCGGATTCATTGCGGACGTGAGTGGCATAAAATCCGTTGTGTTCTTTAACTACCTTCAATAGTTCGATTATTTCTTCCTTTGAGCTGTAGCAGTTGGGAACATACACCAGACCGGTGCTAAGACCAAGAGAACCGCTGTCAATTGAACGGCCAAGCATTTCCTTCATCACGCTTAGCTCAGTCATGCTGGGCTTTTTATCACTGTATCCCATTGCGTACAGTCTGAGTGAACCCATGCCTGTATAATAAGCCATATTTAATCTGAGAGGTGTCCTTTTGAGATATTCGGCATACCCCTCAGGTGTTGCAAGCATAGAAATATCTTTAGGCACAGAAGGATATGCGCAGTATGCCTTGGCAAATTTCAAAAAATTATCGCTGTCTGATACAGGAAACATGGAAATTGAGCAGTTCCCGCCTACATGAGTTGTGATACCCTGAGACAGTTTGGAAAGTGAAGAAAAATCATCTGTAAGTGTAATATCGCTGTGAGAATGTGCATCAATAAAACCGGGCGTCAGCGTAAGTCCGTCGGCAGATATTTCCTCCAGAGCCTGTCGTTCGCCGATACGTATTTTCCCGTCTTTTATTCCCACGTCACCTTTATATGCCTTTTTTCCGCTTCCGTCGACTATATTAACATTTTTAATAAGTAAGTCTAACATACGGTATATTTTAGCACTGGGCGTTTATAAAGTGAACAGTATTTATATAATATTAAGTTTAAATTTTGTATTTAAACTGTCTGGTTGAAAAAAATTAATATCAATGGTATTATTATTGTTAGCATTTATGAATATGTGAAATTTTGCTAGTCATTATGATATAAGGAGAAAATAAATGAGAATAGGACAGGGGTATGACGTTCATAAGCTTACAGAAGGCAGAAAACTAATACTCGGCGGTGTTGAGATACCATATGAAAAAGGTCTAATGGGACATTCGGATGCAGATGTACTAGTTCATGCAATAATGGATGCACTTCTTGGTGCAGCGGCACTTGGTGATATAGGCAAACATTTTCCGGACAGCAGTGATGAATATATAAATATTTCCAGTTTGTTTCTTTTAAAAAAAGTTTACCTCTTGCTTAAAGATAATGGTTATAATACAATAAACATTGATGCAACCATTGTGGCACAAAAGCCAAAACTGGCTTCTTATTTAGAAAAAATGCGTGAAAATATTGCTTGTGAACTTGAAACTGACATATATAACATAAGTATTAAGGCAACAACTGAAGAAGGCTTGGGGTTTACGGGAAACGGTGAAGGAATTGCCGCTCAGGCTGTGTGTCTTTTGGAAAAAATAAAATAAAGGAGTATGGTGAGCACATATGAAAATTTATAATACACTTACAAGAAAAAAAGAAGAATTTGTACCTATTGAAGATGGCAAAGTCAAAATGTATGTCTGCGGACCTACTGTATATAACTATATCCATATAGGAAATGCACGTCCCTACGTTGTGTTTGATACAGTCCGCCGTTATTTGGAGCATAAGGGCTACAAAGTTACTTATGTTCAGAATTTTACTGATGTTGATGATAAAATAATAAAGCGCGCAAATGAAGAGAATTCTACTATGCAGGCTGTTTCTGAAAAATACATTGCTGAGGCATTCCATGATGCTGACGGACTTAATGTTAAAAGAGCAACAGTACACCCACGCGTTACTCAGGAAATGCCTGAAATTATTGAAATGATTCAGACACTTATTGATAAGGGTTACGCTTACGAAGATAAGGGAACAGTTTATTATAATACGAAGGCATTCACTGAATACGGTAAACTTTCCAAGAAAAACCTTGATGAACTTGTAGCAGGAGCAAGCGAGCGAGTAACTGCTGATGAGGCCAAGAAAAATCCAACTGACTTTGTTCTTTGGAAACCCCAGAAACCGGGCGAACCAAAGTGGGAATCGCCTTGGGGTGACGGCAGACCCGGCTGGCATATTGAATGTTCTGTTATGTCAAAAAAATACCTTGGTGAAACAATCGACATCCATGCAGGCGGAGAGGATCTTATTTTTCCTCACCACGAAAATGAAATTGCTCAGAGTGAAGCGTGCAGCGGCAAAATTTTCTCAAAATACTGGATGCACAATGGTTTTATTACAGTTGACAATGAGAAAATGTCAAAGTCAGCAGGTAATTTCTTTACAGTAAGAGAAATTTCAGAAAGGTTTCCTTATGAAGTAATGAGATTTTTTATTCTAAGCGGACACTACAGAATGCCGCTTAACTTCAGTGATACGCTTATGCAGGCAAGCCAAAATGGACTTGAAAGAATTAAAAATTCTGCTGCATCACTTGAATATTATATTGCAAACTGTAATACTCCTGAAAACGCTGATGATGCTGAAAACATTGAGCAGATTAACGGCTTTATGACAAAGTTTGAAACAGCAATGGATGATGATTTTAATACAGCCGATGCAATTACTGCAGTATATGAGCTTGTAAAATTTATCAATGTAAAGGTAAAGGAAGGCTTCTCTAAAAAGACCGCAGTTGCATCACAGAAGATGCTTATGGAGCTTTGCGCTATTCTTGGCATACTTCAGGATAATGCTGAAACAGAAGAAGATTTTGAAAAGGAAAAAATCGAAGCACTTATTGAAAAACGTACAGAGGCAAAAAAGGCTAAAGACTTTGCCGCTGCTGATGCAATAAGAGATGAACTTGCAGCTATGGGAATAACAATCAAGGATACTCGTCAGGGTGTTCAGTGGTTTAGAGGATAAGGAAAATCTATATGACAGACGAATTTTTTGCAAAGGTACTTGAAAGAGAATACGATGGTGTATCACCAAAAGAGCTTTCTCCGCTTGTGCTTGCTTATATCGGAGATGCAGTTTATGAACTTTTGGCGAGAACAAGAATTGTTGCTCTCGGCAATGCTCCTGTGAATAAAATGAATGCGCAGGCAAGACAAATCGTGAATGCAAAAGCACAGAGTGATGCATACTTCTTAATGGAAGAACATCTTACACAAGAAGAACTCGCAGTATTTAAAAGAGGAAGAAATGCGACATCATATACACATCCAAAAAACATGGATCTAACAGATTATCGTCATGCAACAGGTCTTGAGGCTGTATTTGGTTACTTATACCTTTCCGGTTGTCGTGATAGAATAACAGAGCTTTATGAGCTCGTGTATCCCCTTGAAACGGAGGAAAAAGCATGAAAAATAGTGAATTTAATGAAAACCAGCTTGAGGGGCGAAATGCCGTACTGGAGGTTCTCAAAAGCGGCAGGGATATAGAAAAAATAATAATTCAAAAGGGCAATATGGAAGGTACTATACGTCGTATTGTCGCTATGGCAAAGGAACATGGCGTTATAGTTCAGGAAGCCGTTAAGCAGAAGCTTGATGAAATGAGCCAGACAAAAAATCACCAAGGTGTAATTGCTATTGTTTCAGAGCATGAGTATGCTGAGGTAAGTGATATTCTTAAGGCAGCTGCTGATAAGGGCGAAAAGCCATTTATTATAATTCTGGACAATATAACAGACCCACATAACCTTGGTGCCGTAATAAGAACTGCTGAGTGTGCAGGTGCTCACGGTGTTATTATTCCGAAAAGACGTAGTGTGGGGCTTACTGCAACGGTGGGAAAAACATCGGCAGGTGCAATGGAATATATGCCGGTTGCCAGAGTAACAAACATATCTAAAACAATTGATGATTTGAAAAAAGAGGGCATTTGGGTTGCATGTGCAGATATAGGCGGAGAAGATTATTTCGATGCATCTCTTGACAGTGCAATTGCACTTGTAATAGGTGCCGAAGGTGATGGCGTCAGCCGTCTTGTAAAAGAAAAATGCGATTATGTTGTGTCTATACCTATGTATGGTAAAATATCATCTCTCAACGCTTCTGTTGCTGCTGGTCTTCTTATGTATGAAGTTGTAAGGCAAAGAAATTTTAAGAGCTGAGAGGTGTAAATAATGCCTCTAAAAAAGTTTTTAATTGTTGACGGCTACAATATTATTTATGCATGGCCTGAGCTTGAAGAGCTCTCAAAGCTTAGCCTTGAAACTGCCAGACAGTCTCTGATGGACACTTTAAGCAATTACAAGGGAATAAGTGATGAAACAGTTATCCTTGTTTTTGACGGATACTTGGTTAAGGGCAGTACAGGAACAGTTTGTGAATACAAAAATATTTATGTTGTATATACAAAGGAAGCTGAAACTGCGGACCATTACATAGAGCGTACAGTCAGCAATATTCCAAAAGAATACTATGTCAGTGTCGCCACAAATGACGGACTTGAGCAGACTATTATACTCGGTAAGGGTGCCATGCGTTTGACAGCAAAAGAGTTAAAAACACGTATTAAGCATGAGGAAGAGTATATAAGAAAACACTATACACAAAAAAGGCCTCCTAAAAACAACATGCTGATAGATAATGTTGATGCTCAAACACTGGAATGGCTTGAAATGATGCGAAGAAAAAAGGAGTGACCTATTTGTACGATGAAAAGACAGTCACTGAATATGCTAAACTTGATGACGAAGAAATAATCTCACTCATTAGGCATAAGGATGTCGCTGCACAGGAATTTATGCTTGAAAAATATAAGCGGCTTGTAAAGTCTAAATCAAGAGTTTATTTTCTTGTAGGGGCAGACAATGAGGATATTATTCAGGAGGGAATGATTGGCCTGTATAAAGCCGTAAGGGACTTTAATCCTGAAAAACATTCCTCATTTCGTGCATTTGCTGATCTTTGCATTAACAGACAGCTTATAACTGCTGTTAAAGCATCCACAAGGCAGAAGCACAAGCCGCTTAATAATTATATTTCACTTAATAAGCCTGCATATGATGAGGATTCACAGGAAACCTTCTTGGATAATTTAAAGGCAACCGAATCAGATAATCCAGAAGCGATGATAATCGGCAGAGAAGCGAGAGAGGGAATTGAGGAGCATTTAGAGAAAAACCTCAGCAGATTTGAGAGTATTGTCCTAACACTATACTTGGATAAAAAATCATACTCGGAAATTTCAAAAATAACAGGAAAATCTGAAAAATCTGTTGATAATGCGCTGCAAAGAGTAAAGAAAAAGCTGGAGAAATATCTAGCATACTAATAATATATCATGGCTGTAAAATAGCTATAAATTTTTGAAAATTGAATGGTGCCAGCAGTAATTGCAAAAAAAGATGGCCAGCGATGTCCGTCTTTTTTTATCGTAGTTGTAAAATACTGCATATATGATTGACACAGATAAAATATTTTAGTATAATATTTTCTGCATGTTATTGTAAATGCTGATATGGCTCAGTAGGTAGAGCGCTACCTTGGTAAGGTAGAGGTCACGGGTTCGAATCCCGTTATCAGCTTTCATAAATATGAAAATAAAGGATTTGTGAGGAATATACTCATAAATCTTTATTTTTTTTCTCTTTTAAATCATCAATCTCTTCGGAAAACTCGGTTAAAAATTGACGGTTATTAAGGTTATTTGTTTGATTGGTATCTAATTTATGATGTTTTCGTTTATCTACTATTTTTACAATTACATAAAAAATGCTAAAAAATGCAACTAAAGAAACTCCTGCGAAAAATCCTGAGGCTTGCCCTTTTACAAAAAGCATGCTAAACATTGCCACAAGAAGTCCCAATAAAGTAAATAACGAACTGTATGGAAAGCCACATAGTCGACATTTTCCTTCTGGCTTACCGTTTCTTTTTCGAAAACGAATATGCGTAAACATAAGCACAATATAAGTGAAAAGTATAGCAAAGCCGCCAGAACTAATTAAAAACAAATAGACCCTTGGAAAAATTAGACCGATAAACAATGAAAGAAGCATAGACAAACCGGAAAATATAATGCCTCGGTATGGCACATCGGTTTTGTCTTTTAAAAATTCTGGACCAAGACCACCTTCCACAAGGGAACGAAGCATTCTTCCAATTCCAAACATGGCAGCCACCATGGTAGATAAAATTGCACTGATTAATATAATATTCATAGCAGTACTAGCCCATGTAATATTATAATAGTTCAATGCTGTAACAAGAGAACTTTCATCTTCGCTCAAATTTGCAGTTGGTACAATAAATATAAGAATTGAAATACATAGCAAATAAAGTCCTACAAGTGAAAGAACCGTTAGGTGAATAGCTTTTGGCACTGTTTTTTGCTTATTTTTGGTTTCACTTGCAGCAAATCCAATGATTTCAAACCCAGCATAGGTAAATAAAACAATAAGCATGCTTCCTGCTAAACCTTTCATCCCTCCTGGAAGAAAAGGCTCCGATTGTAATACACTGTTACCTATAGTACGATAATTTGGTAAAATTCCCAAAGTAATAATCAAACCCAAAATAATGAACGCAAGAATTGCAAAAACCTTAATTGCAGCTAAGATGCTTTCTAAACGACTTAATTGGTTTGCTCCCAAAAGATTTAATAACGTTACCCCAATAATTATACTTGTACCTAGTATTGATATAGAAATGGATGGAAACCATGTTTTCGCCAATAGTGAAACAGCAGTAGCCTCGCTAGACATTGCAATTACCATTCCAGTCCAATAAACCCATCCAACTACAAAGCCAGTGCCATCGCTAATATATTGAGAAGCGAAGGTTCGAAAAGAACCCGAATCTGGATTTGATACAGTCATTTCAGATAATGCAAATAGAATAAAATAAACCATAATACCACAAACAATATAAGATAAAATAATACTTGGACCAGCGGCTTGTATTGCAACTGACGAACCAAGAAAAAATGAACCTCCGATTACTGTTCCAAGTGCCATCATGGTTAATTGCCCCGCAGTTAAACCCTCTTTTTCATTTTTCATATTATACCTCTCAACCTAATTTATAGCAGTATTGTTTCTTTTTTTATAAAACTTATTCAAAAAAGCACCTGATTACACATATACGAATTGGTAGAGGTAAAATGTTTAAATTTATAGTGTGATTTAATTAATAACTGTGATATAGTTTTTATAATAATAGGATTATGAAAAAAATGGAAATATTTTTGCCGTATTAACATTTAATTAATTAGGGGGATAATATGAAGAAGTTTGTATTTGTGCTTTCGTTTGTTTTTTCGGCGGTTTTTGCAACTAATGTATTTGCTTATGATCTTAATTTAAAGTTTGATAGCTACGGTTGGTATGAAGATGACATAAACAAAGACGGATCTGCAGAAAAAATATGGATTGTACCAGTTGGCGGAAGCTATAAAGTTGACGAGGGAAACAGTTCTGTAGATATGAACAGTTTCACGTTACATTATGAAATGGTAGAAGTCTTGCCTGAACCTGAATATATTAATGGTCATCCAATTTACTCATATAATATTGACATCGGCACTAAAAAAGGCCTTGAATGGTATGGTTCAATGACGACCTTTCTCGGAGATGGAATGTATGCGGGACCTGATACTGAATATTTTTTTGACAAAGCCGAAATAATTTATGTTGATACTGGAGTTAATAGTGAAAGTCTGTCATTTAGTGATTTTGCGAGTGGTATTTTTAGTGGGAAATATCCTATGACAGACCCTGTACCAAAAGAATTTTACTGCATTACAGCAACAAAAATCAGAGAGGGAGATGCTCTTAAAACATGGTACTTTAAGGTACTGTCATACGAGTATGCTGCACCAACAAATGTAAATGCCAAAGTCTGCGGCAGCGACTTAACATTTAATACTTATAATATTAAAGGCTATAACTACTTTAAGATAAGAGATTTAGCGGCTGCTTTTAAAGATACAGGCTATGCTTTTAATGCAGAAATGGGCAATTTAGGGCTTCAAATGCACATAGGCGGCGAAAGCAGTGATGTTATTTCAAACGAAAGTTTAGGCAGCGAGTATGCCCATGCTGTCCATAGCAATGGTGGAATCATAACTTTGGATGACGATACTTGTAAAAGCGTAGAGTGCTACAATATAAATGGATATAATTATTATAAAATAAGAGATATTGCAGACTTGCTTGGTTTTGACATAAGCTATGACAGTATTTCAGGAAAAATAGAATGCGTGTAATTTAATAAAGCAAAAAGCATCTCATTAAGAGATGCTTTTGTTGTTATTAAAAAAGGTTAGGCATAAACATTTTTATAAGTAAAATTGCAAATACTCCTGAAATTAATCCATAGGATATTGCAATTAATAAATTATTTTTAATTATTTTACCTTCTTTGCCGACTAAACCAACTGTTGTTAAGACTGCAACAACATTATGAACACATATCATATTTCCTGCAGCGGCTCCAATAGTTTGCAAAGCCAATACTGCGGTTACAGGTATGCCGACTTCTTTGGCTGCGCTGAACTGAAGTGCACCAAACATAATATCAGATACTGTGGCACTTCCCGATACGAAAGAACCTAATACACCGACAACTGAAGCAACAAAATACCATGCTTTTCCTGCTAATGATGCGGCTGTTTTGGCCATTACAATAAGCATTGAATCTGTGTTTGTTGCTGCTCCGGAGTTCATGAGTATATATGTCATGCCTAATGCGAAGAACAAAGCTACTGCAGCAGGTTTAATCTGAACCAATGTTTCTTTCCAAGCTTCTAATGCTTCTTTTCTATCCATTTTGTGCATAAACGGAATGATTAAAGCTACTAACATAAACGGAATGATTCCGGGATTATATAAAGGCGTAATTCCTCTTGAAATCGAGGTTCCCAATATATTTGACCACTGTATATTGATTATTTTAAGATAAGGTGCGATTCCGAGCCACTTTAAGCGACCGAGTAATAATAATAAACCTATTAAAACATAGGGTCCCCATGCTTTTACAGTACTCATAGGAGCGGAATTATCTTCACGACTGCTGCCGGCCTTAATCGATCCTTCCCAATCTTTGTCCCACTGATCATGAGGTTTGAAGTCCCAGCCCTTTTTAGGAACAAAAATTCCTTTCTTTATTACAAAAATAAATGTGGGAATAGCAATTAATGCACCTAATAATGACGGAAGTTCCGGTCCTACAAAGTTTGCTATGATTGTTTGAGGTATTGTAAATATAAGTCCGCCGAATAAAGCTAAAGGAGCAACCTCTAAACCTTTTTTAATACTTTTTTCAGTGATTAATGTCATAGTACAAACCATTATTAAAGGTATAAGTGAAGCTACTAAAAACTGTGATAAAGACAAAAATGAACCGATATTTCCTAAAAATGAGAAGAAATCACCTTGGTATCCACCGGAAGCGGCAATATCCTTTAAGTTTGCGTAGCCACCTATTAGAGGTGTTCCTACGGCACCGAATGAAACTGGTGCACTGTTACCAATTAATGCAACCATTGCAGCCACTAAAGGCGGAAATCCTAATCCAACCAAAAGAGGTGCTGCTACAGCTGCAGGTGTACCGAAGCCTGCTGCTCCCTCAAAGAAAGCTCCCATAAGGAAACCAATTACAATAACCTGTACTCTTCGGTCTGTTGAAACACTTGCCATTGAATGTGCGATTCCATCTACTCCTCCGCTTTTTCTCATGATTTGCAGTATTAGAAGTGCACCGTATACTATTAATAAAATATCAATAGTATTTATTGCTCCGCAAATTGTTGCTGCAGCTGCCCATTTTAAAGGCATTTTCCAAAATATAATTGCGAAAATTCCAGCAAGGACAAAACCTGCCGGCATTGCTTTAGTTGACGGAAGATTAAAACCGATCATCAGTACTCCTACAACTAAAATTGGGATTAGTGCTATCAATGCTAAGCCCATATGTACCCTCCTTAAAATAAAGTATTATTATGAATTTCGTTAGTAATTGTAGCAAATGGTCTACAAAAAATATATACTGCAAAGTCACATATCGAAATAAGTAAAACTATTAATAAAGTTGTCGCAATAATAATATTGAAGACATATTGAATAAAAAAGTTAGCTTCAAATTATGCATTATTTTAATGTTAATTTTTAACTTTTAAAATTTATGTATTATAATAAATACAATAATTTTAATTAATTTCTATAAAAGTTGTAAAAATTCATATTATAATTTTGAAAATATGTTTTAATTTGTTGTATTTTAATAAAAATCATAGTTTTAGCTTCTTATCAGACAATAAAATAAAATTGTATGACTTCTCATACAATATTCAAAAAAAGTCAAATCCTTTATTAACAAGAATACCATTCTAGAATACTGCTAATAAAAAAGATAAAAGAATAGGCGATAAGGATAAATTACAGGTAGAGAAGAGCATAGAAAGGCATAAAAAAAGACACTACTAGGCAGTGTCTTTTTTTATATATAGATTTGTAATTATATGCATTTATTAATCATTATTAATCATTATTAATCATTTTATTAGGATTGTTCGGCTGAAAATCCGCCTATACCAAATGCACCTGGGCCACTGTGACATGTGATTACACCGCCTGTTTTTATCCACTGCACATTTGGATAGCCTAGCTTTTTGACTGCCGTCACAGCATTATCCATTACTTCTTTATCAAGTCCTTCAGAGTATACTAGATAAAGTTCATCTTTCTCATAATTGTTGGAACAAATTGCATCTTCAATAAGCTGCAGGCTTACTCTTTGTATTTTTCCTCTGTATTTTTTCGTACAAATCAGTTTTCCATCAATAATTTCAATAAGAGGTTTAATACCGAGAATTGAAGCACCCAAATAGGCGGCATTTGATACACGACCGCCTGCTCGCAAATACTCAAGACTTCCTGGAAGGAAACTAAATTTCAGTCGTGATATGCAATTTTGGGTAACTGCAATTAATTCCTCCATCGGCGAAAACGGTTTTTTCTCAAGAAAGCGTGCGATTTTAAGAACCACAGCAGCTTGTGCAAGAGAAACGCCTTTTGTATCCATATGCGTAACATAGTCCATATCTTCGCTGCCAATAAGTGAGTTCTGATATGTAGCAGTTGTTACCGCTGAATAACATAAATGCAAAATTTGTTTTTCAGGAAACAATCTATGAAGCTTTTCAAACATATTTTTATATTCTTCAGGATTCGTTGCACTTGTTGTTGGTACTCTTTTTGTACGTTTGTAATAGTCATAAATTTTTTGAATAGGAAATTTTCCGTCATCAAGAGTTTCATTGCCCATCGCAACATGCATTGGAACTATATTTATATTATAAGCTGAGACAAGTTCTGCAGGGATATCTGACCCTGTTTCTGCTACTATAAGTGTACCTTTTGAATCTTCCATGCAATTGCTCCTTTCAAATGTAAGCATATTGTATATTTTCCACCATATTATTGCTTGTTTGTTGCTTTTACATACAAAAGTTTATTGATTTTGACCGATTTATTAGCAATATTTTTTTATATAATAAAGGTTTTTTTAAGTGCTGTCAACAAAAGATAAAAACAAATAAAATTCGCAAGTTACGGTGATACAAGTTTTTGTTTATTTAGCATTCGTTTTTTGAAAAAATTAGACATAGAATTTATTTATTTGATTTCTTTAAGTTGAATTAAACATTATGAACATATATAATATACAAATGTGCATAAGCTTTTAATAAGGTTTATGCGGAGATGATTATGTGAAGAATAGAAGTGAAATCATTCGTTTTTTGAAAGGTGCGGTATGCGGTGCAGCTATAACCGGAGTTATTGTAATAGGTATAGCAAACTTTGACACAGAGAAGGCATTTTTTGAACCCTTACCAATGACAGTAAGCGAAAAAGCTGCTACTATTGCTGCAATGCTGGAAGAAAATTATATTGGTGATTTTGAAAATTCCGATTTGAAGGATACAATGTATTCAGCAATGGCAGATTCAATGGGTGATCCGTATACTGTGTATCTGACAGAAAAACAAATGCAGGCGTTTGTTCAGAATTCCGACGGAACAATTTGCGGCATTGGTATTGTTATTTCGCAGGATAAGGAAAGCGGTAACTGCAAGATAAGAGAAGTTTTGGAAAACTCACCGGCGGAAAAAGCAGGAATTAAAGCTGGTGATATTCTTAAGGCAATCGATGGTGTAAATGTTGAAGGTAAGTCAGTGATTGATATTTCATCATTAACAAAAGGACAAAAGGGTACAAAAATCAAGATAACAGTTGAGAGAAACGGAACTGATTTGGATTTTGAAGCTGAACGCTCGAATATTGATATGCAATATGTCAAAAGCCGTGTCGATGGAGATATTGGGTACATAAAAATAACTGAGTTTTCAAAATTAACTGCAAAGCAGTTTAAAAAGGCTATTGAAGAGCTTAAGGCACAGAATATTAAAGGTCTTATAATAGATTTACGCGATAATCCTGGAGGAATGATTGATATAGTCACAGAAATTGCAGATGATTTGCTTCCCGAGGGTATAATTACGTATACAGTTGATAAAAAAGGTAACAGGAATGACTTCGTTTCTTCTGCAGGAGAGCTTGATATGCCAATTGCTGTTCTTGTTAACGGAGGAAGTGCCAGTGCATCAGAACTTCTTGCAGGAGCATTGCAGGACTACGGCAAGGGTGTTATAGTTGGGACACAGACATTTGGAAAAGGCATTGTTCAGGGTCTTTACAGCCTTGGCGATGGCTCAGGAATTAAAATTACTATTCAGAAGTATTACACACCTAACGGTGTTTGTATACAGGGAGTAGGAATAACTCCTGACTATGAAGTGGAAAATAGTGATCAAAATGATGCACAATATAGTAAAGCTTTGGAGATACTAAAGAATAAAATCAGTTAAAGGATTTGATTAAATGGTAGATGTAGCACTTCTGGGAACGGGCGGAATGATGCCTATGCCCGAAAGATTTTTGTCATCTATCCTACTAAGGATAAACGGCAGATTAATAATGACAGACTGCGGTGAGGGTACACAGGTTACCTTGAAAATGCTAGGCTGGGGATTTAAAGCAATAGATACTATTTGCTTTACACATTTTCATGCAGACCATATTTCAGGCCTACCCGGCATGCTCCTAACAATAGGAAACTCGGGAAGAAAAGAACCAGTAACACTCGTTGGCCCTGTCGGGTTAAAAAGGGTAGTTGAAGGATTGAGAGTTATATGTCCTGAACTGCCGTTCAAAATTGAATATCTTGAGATTGAAGATGCATCTCAAGTAAACGATTTTGGTGATTTCAAGCTAAGTACTTGCGAGGGTGAGCACCGTATTAGATGTTTTGCCTATCGTTTTGACATACCAAGAAAAGGTAAGTTTTCAGTAGAAAAGGCACAAAACATAGGCATTCCTGTAAATATGTGGTCTATACTTCAAAAAGGCTGCGATGTTGAGTATAAAGGCAAGGTATACACAAGCGATATGGTACTTGGAGATGAGAGAAGGGGCATAAGTATTTCTTTCTGCACGGACACAAGACCTGTTGCAGCTTTGGGCGGCTTTGTAAAAGATTCAGACTTGTTTATTTGCGAGGGTATGTATGGAGATAATGATAAGCTCCAAAAGGCTGTTGAATATAAGCATATGCTTTTTTCTGAGGCTGCAAAGCTTGCAAGAATCGGCAAGGTAAATGAGCTGTGGCTTACACATTTAAGCCCTTCATTGTCAGAGCCTGAGGAATATATTGATAACGCAAAAAGCATATTTAAAAATACATCTGTCGGATATGACAGAATGACAAAGAGAATTAATTTTTCAGAATAGAAATACGGAGGAAAATATGAACGAAGGAGAAAAGCAGGACATATATATATTGGCTATTGAAAGCTCCTGTGATGAAACTGCTGCATCGGTAGTTAAAAACGGACGATATGTCCTTTCCAATATAATTTCGTCACAGATAGACCTACACACGCTCTACGGCGGTGTTGTGCCTGAGATAGCATCGCGAAAACATATTGAAAATATCGATGCGGTTATTGCTGAGGCAATGAAGCAGTCAGGAAAAACATTTGATGACATTGATGCTATTGGTGTTACATACGGACCGGGACTGGTAGGTGCGCTTCTTGTTGGTCTTGCCGAGGCAAAGGCTTTGGCATATGCGCTTAATAAGCCGCTTGTAGGTGTACATCATATAGAAGGACATATATCGGCAAATTATATACAGGATGTTAATTTTGAGCCACCGTATATGGCGCTTGTTGTGTCTGGCGGACACACAAATCTTGTTTATGTTGCTGACTACGGAAAATATGAAATTATGGGCAAAACCCGTGATGATGCCGCAGGCGAAGCCTTTGATAAGGTTGCAAGAGTAATTGGTATGGGTTATCCGGGCGGTCCCAAAATCGAGAAAGCCGCAAGGCTTGGAAACAAAGACGCTATTCATTTTCCTCATGTATTTCTTGAAGGGGACAGCTATGATTTCAGTTTCAGCGGTTTAAAATCAGCTGTACTTAATTATGTTAATAAAATGAAAATGACTGGTGAAGAGATTGTTCCGAATGATATTGCAGCTGCTTTTCAGGATTCTGTAATAGATGTTCTTGTAAGCAAGACGATGAAGGCTGCAAGGGAAAAAGGAATAAAAAAAATAGCTATGGCCGGAGGCGTTTCCGCCAACTCAACGCTTAGAGAGGAAATGAAAAGAGCCTGTGACAAAAATGGTTTTTCACTCAATATTCCAGCACCTATTCTTTGCACTGACAATGCGGCAATGATAGGTTCAGCGGCATATTATGAATATATTGCCGGCAGGCGTGATTCTTTGGAGCTTAATGCAGTACCAAATTTAAAACTAGGTCAAAGACTATAAATCATTATAAATAAAAGCGTGGCTTCTGCCACGCTTAAATTATTCCTCCGTCTATCGATATAACCTGTCCGTTTACATAGCCTGACTTTTCACTGTCAGCCAAAAAATATACTAATTTAGCCACCTCATCGGGGGTACCAAATCGCATAAGTGAAATTTCGTCCTTTAACGTCTCTTTTTCCTCATCAGAAAAGCAGGCGTTCATTTTTGTCTCTATTACACCGCAGCTTACGGCATTAACACGAATACCGCTGGGGCCGACTTCTTTTGCCATTGACTTGGTAAAGGCATTAATTGCGCCCTTTGAAGCGGAATATACAGCTTCACATGAAGCACCTTTTTCTCCCCACATTGAGGAAATATTAATTATTGAACCACTATGCATTTTGAGCATGTAGGGTAGGGCAATATGAGTACAGTTAATAACAGAAATAAGGTTTGTATCGATTACTTTTTTCCAGTCAGCAGGTTTCATATCACTGAATAGCCCAATATATGAGATTCCTGCATTGTTAACTAATACATCAGCATTATAGGTAAATAATTTTCTGCATTCATCATAATCCATTACATTTGCAAGTACAGCTTCACAAGAATAACCCTTATTCTTAAACTCTCTATATGTTTCATCAAGCTCCTTGGCACTTTGAGAAGCGTTTAAAACAACGAAGTATCCATTTTTACAAAATTCCTCTGAAATTGCTTTTCCAATTCCTCTTGATGAGCCTGTTATAACAGCAGTCTTCATTTTGTTTCACCTCTGAGCATTGCTATTTCCTGTTTATAAAGATTTTCTGTTTTGCTTATCCATGGTGTTTCAAGAATAAAAGGTCGACCTTGAGTTTTAGGGTGGTGTATAATATAATTTATTGATTCAAAACCAATATAATCTTTACCCTTTGGATTCAATTCACCTGCACCAATATTAGCATGCCTGTCTTTTTTTGCTCCTCGGACATTCAGAGAGCCGTTTATATGAAAAACCTTTAACCTGTCCAAGCCTATAATTTCATCGAATTCTTTAAGTACTCCATCAAAGTCATTTACTATATCATAACCACTGTCGTTAGTATGACATGTATCAAAGCAAACTCCCATACGCTCGTTTTTGTCTATTTTATCTATTATTGCTTTAAGTTCTTCAAAGCTGCAGCCGATTTCAGAGCCTTTTCCTGCCATTGTTTCAAGACATACATATATATCTGGTACATCCTTAGAAAAAATTTGGTTTATGCCCTCAGCAATTCTTTCTATTCCATATTCAGCTGTTTTATCAGTATAGGCACCGGGATGAAGCACGAGATATTTAGAACCGAAAGCAGCGGCGCGGATTATTTCCTTTTCAAAAAAATCCTTAGCTATTGAGTAGATATTGTCCTTATACGAAGCCAGATTAATTATATACGGTGCGTGCACAACTATATCAGAAATACCGTGCTCCACCATAAATTCTTTGCCTTCGTCAATTTTAAGGTCTTTAAGAGGTCTACGCATTGTATTTTGCGGAGCACCGGTATAAACCATAAAAGTATTTGCGTTATATGAAAATGCCTCTTTGGCAGCACCGAGCAGTCCGCCACTGATTGAAACATGAGAACCGATAAGCATAAGAAATCTCCTTAGTTTACATAAAATTTTTAATGTCAACCATTGTTGGCTTTTTATTTCTATAAGATGCAATAGCCTTAAATCCAGCGGCTTTCAGCATTTTATAAGCATCATCAAAGTGTTCCGCAATCCCTTCAGGTCTATGAGCATCTGAACCAACGGTGACTATTTCTCCGCCAAGCTCTTTGAAGCGTTTTACAATTTCAAACTGAGGATTCGTTCTTTCAAAGCCATAACGGAACCCTGAAGTGTTAATATCAAGGCCTTTGCCTTTATCAACCAATACCTTTAGTATTTCATCTATTATTTCTTTGTAATCATCATAATTAAGAGAATTATCCTCATAATTACTGTAACGGTTAATATAATCGATATGTCCGTAAACATTATAGCAGTCGTGAAGTTTTGCGTTTTCCAGAACACTTTCAAAATAACGCATATAGGCCTCATTTTTAGTTTTTCCTACAAAAAATCCAGCCTTAGAAATATCAAGTCCGTCCACGACATGTGTTGAACCGATAACAAAATCAAAAGGATTGTACTCTGTAAACATTCTTGCATCACGCACGATATGACTCTGTAATCCCATTTCTACTCCGATAAGTACATCTATTTTTTTCTGATAAAGCACTTTATATAGATTAATCATGTCCGAATATTCGGAATAATTAAGTGTAAAGAGCATATCATGACTAGGAAACGCTATATCCATATGATCAGTAATCATTATTTCTTTAAGTCCAAGAGAAATTGCTTTTTCAATCATCTCCTGCATAGTAGCTGTACTGTCAGATGAAAAGGATGTGTGTATATGATAATCTGCAAAATACATGCTGTAACCTCCATAAACAAATAGTAGTTTTAAATAGTATACCATACGTTGAAAAATATTTCCAACGGTAGTATAATCTAATTGATTAGTTCAATTTATAAATTATATTTTGAATTATATTGGGCATCATTTTATATAGTTATTCTCGGAAAATGCTTATTTTAAATAAGGTCAAGGAGGAATCTCAAAATGCTGAACAAAAAAACAGTTGACGATTTATATGTAAACGGTAAAAATGTCCTCGTTAGATGTGATTTTAATGTACCTGTTAAAGACGGTGTTATCACTGACGACAGCCGTATTACGGCATCAATACCGACAATCAAAAAGCTTGTCAATGACGGAGCTAAAGTAATTCTTTGCTCACATATGGGCAAGCCTAAAGGAGAAGTTAAGCCTGAACTTTCACTAGCTCCGGTAGCGGTAAGGCTTTCAGAAAAGCTTGGCATGAATGTGAAGTTTGCTAAGGATGATAATGTTGTAGGTGAGAATGCTAAAAAGGCTGTCAGTGAGATGAAAGACGGAGACGTTATTCTTCTTGAAAACACTCGTTTTCGTAAAGAAGAAACAAAAAATGAAGAAAATTTCAGCAAAGAGCTTGCATCTCTTGCAGATATATATGTTGATGATGCGTTCGGCTCATCACACAGAGCACACTGCTCAACAGTTGGAGTAACACAATTTGTTAAAGAGGCGGCTGTAGGCTACCTTATGGAAAAAGAAATTGCATACCTTGGTAATGCAGTAAATAGTCCGGTAAGACCTTTTGCAGCTGTATTGGGCGGAGCAAAGGTCAGTGACAAAATTAATGTAATTAATAACCTTCTTGAAAAGGTTGATATACTTGTTATAGGTGGCGGTATGGCGTATACATTTATCAAAGCTCTCGGGGGAACAGTTGGGGATTCTCTTCTTGAGGCTGATAAGGTAGAATATGCTAAAGAAATGCTTGAAAAGGCAGAAAAGAAGGGTGTTAAGCTTCTTCTTCCCATTGATACTGTTATTGTAAAGGAATTTAAGAATGAAGCTGAAAGTGATATTGTTCCGACGGGGCTTATTCCTGACGGCTGGATGGGTGTTGACATCGGACCCAAAACAATAGAGCTTTTCTCTGATGCACTTAAAACAGCTAAAACAGTTGTTTGGAACGGACCTATGGGTGTATTTGAATTTTCTAATTTTGCAAAAGGGACAGAAGCAATCGCGCATGTACTTGCAGAATTAGACGGAACAACTATCATCGGTGGGGGTGACTCAGCTGCAGCTGTTAACCAGCTTGGGTATGGTGATAAAATGAGCCACATCTCGACAGGCGGCGGCGCTTCCTTGGAATTCCTCGAAGGCAAGGAACTTCCCGGAGTAGCAGCAGTTAATGATAAATAACAGGGGGATAATTTAAAATGAGAAGGAAAATAATCGCAGGAAACTGGAAGATGAATAAAACTCCTTCAGAGGCTGTTAAGCTTGCAGAGATGCTTAAACCGCTTGTTGACACAGATAAAGTTGATGTTGTATTTTGTGTTCCGGCAATTGATATAATTCCCGTTGCAAATGTTTTAAAGGAAACGAAAATTGCACTTGGTGCAGAAAATATGTATTATGAAGAAAATGGAGCATATACGGGTGAGATTTCTCCGGAAATGCTTACTGATGCTGGTGTAAAATACGTTATAATCGGACATTCCGAGAGAAGACAGTATTTTGCAGAAACAAACGAAACAGTAAATAAAAAAGTTAAAAAAGCTCTTGAGCATGGACTTACACCTATTATGTGCTGCGGAGAAACTTTAGAGCAGCGTGAACAGGGGATAACAATAGATTTTATTCGTACTCAGATTAAATGCGGTCTTAATGGAATCAGCGAAGAAGATGTTACTAAGGTCGTTATCGCTTACGAACCTATTTGGGCAATTGGTACAGGAAAAACAGCAACAAGTGCCGAAGCAGAGGAAGTATGCGGAGCAATCCGTCAGGTACTTTCTGAAATGTATGATAAGGCAACTGCTGAAAAAATCAGAATTCAGTATGGTGGAAGCGTAAACGGTAAAAATGCCGCTGAGCTTTTTGCAATGCCGAATATTGATGGCGGACTTGTAGGTGGTGCTTCACTTAAGGAAGAATTCAAGGATATAGTTAATTATTAATATTTAAATCTATATGAATTTTAAAATACTTAACTCAGAAGGAGAAAACCAGAATGAGTAAAAGACCTACGGTTTTAATGATTTTAGACGGTTATGGTCTGAATGATAGAACAGAGGGAAATGCCGTAGCAGAAGCAAAAACACCTGTTATGGATCTCCTTTATAAGAGATACCCACATGCCAAAGGCTTTGCAAGCGGACTTGACGTTGGACTCCCAAAGGGACAGATGGGAAACTCTGAGGTGGGCCACCTTAATATGGGTGCCGGCAGAATTGTATATCAGGAACTGACGAGAATATCAAAGGCAATTGAGGACGGCGATTTTTTTAACAATCCTGATTTTGTTGCTGCGATTGATAATTGCAAAAAAAACAATACAGCACTTCATATAATGGGACTTCTTTCAGATGGCGGCGTTCATAGCCATAACACACATCTCTATGCTCTTCTTAAAATGGCAAAACGTCAGGGCATGGATAGGGTGTATGTACATGCCTTTCTTGATGGCAGGGATACTCCGCCTTCATCAGGCAAAGAATACCTTATTCAGCTTGAAGAAGAAATGCGAGATATTGGTGTTGGTAAATTGGCCACCGTTTCAGGCAGATATTATGCTATGGATAGGGATAAACGCTGGGATAGAATAGAAAAAGCATATAATGCACTTCTCCTTGGGTGTGGAAATAAGGCGGCATCTTCGGGAGAGTGCATTAATAATTCATATTCGGCAGGAGTAACAGATGAATTTGTTATTCCGACTGTTCTTACTGATGAGAACGGACTTCCTATTGGGAAAATTGAAGAAAATGATTCAGTTATTTTCTTTAATTTCCGTCCTGACAGAGCAAGAGAGATAACAAGGGCAATTGTAGACCCTAAATTTGATGGCTTTGATAGAGATAAAATTTTGAATAATGTTTTTTATGTATGCTTTACACGTTATGATGATACACTTCCTAACGTAAACATAGCGTTTAAACCTCAGCAGCTTGACAATACATTGGGTGAATATATTTCTTCACTTGGGCTCAAGCAGCTTAGGACTGCTGAGACTGAAAAATATGCACATGTCACATTCTTTTTCAATGGTGGTGTAGAGGAACCTAACCCAGGTGAGGACAGAATCCTTGTACCTTCTCCAAAAGTAGCAACTTATGACTTAAAGCCGGAAATGAGTGCATATGAGGTTTGCGATGTACTTACAGAAAATATATTGTCAAATAAGTATGATCTTATTATAATTAATTTTGCAAATTCTGATATGGTTGGTCATACCGGTATTTTGAATGCTACAATTAAAGCAGTTGAAACTGTTGATGAGTGTACCGGAAGGGCAGTGGATGCTGTTCTTGAGGCAGGAGGGCAAATGATTATTTGTGCTGACCACGGTAACTGTGAACAGATGGAAGATTATGTATCATGTGAGCCAATGACAGCTCATACGACAAATCCTGTACCGCTGATACTTGTTAACTATACAGATGGTATTGGTATAAAGGACGGAAGATTGTGTGATATAGCACCAACACTTCTTGAAATGATGGATTTACCTAAGCCAAAGGAAATGACCGGCGAATCTTTGCTTGTCAATAATATTTAAAGGAGGACAACAATATGAAGGGTTATATTGAAATAATGGACGTATTTGCAAGAGAAATTCTTGACTCAAGAGGAAATCCCACCGTAGAGGTTGAGATATTGGTTGAGGGTGGTTATATGGGACGTGCTGCTGTTCCCAGCGGTGCATCAACAGGTCAGTTTGAGGCAGTTGAAATGCGTGACGCGAGCGACAGATACCTTGGAAAAGGTGTTCAGGACGCAGTTGATCATGTAAACAACGAAATTGCAGAAGAAGTTATCGGAATGAATGCACTTGATCAGGTTTCAATTGATAAGGCTCTTATAGCTCTTGACGGAACATACAACAAGGGTAAACTTGGCGCAAATGCAATTCTTGGCGTTTCAATGGCTGTTGCAAAGGCAGCTGCGGAAGCCCTTGATATGCCTTTATATCAGTATCTTGGAGGATTTAATGCAAAACAGCTTCCTGTTCCTATGATGAACATTATGAATGGCGGAAAGCATGCTGATAATACAGTTGACTTCCAAGAGTTTATGATTATGCCTGTAGGTGCACCTTCTTTTAAGGAAGCACTTCGTATGTGTGCAGAAATTTACCACAACCTTAAAGATGTCCTTAAATCGAAAGGACTTTCAACAGCAGTAGGAGACGAGGGTGGATTTGCTCCTGACCTTCCTACACCTGATGCAGTTATTGACCTTATTAAAGAAGCAGTTGAAAAAGCAGGTTATGGATGGGGTACAGACATCAAAGTTGCAATGGATCCCGCAACAAGTGAATTGTTTGACGAAAAAGACGGAAAATATCATTTCCCCGGCGAAAGTAAAATGACTGGCAAAGATGTTGTAAGGACAAGCGAAGAAATGGTTGAGATTTGGAAGAAGCTTGTTGATAAATATCCTATTATTTCAATTGAGGACGGTCTTGCCGAAGAGGACTGGGCAGGCTGGCAGCTTCTTACAAAAGAGCTTGGCGGTAAAATCCAGCTTGTAGGTGATGATTTGTTTGTTACAAATACTGACAGACTTCAGAAAGGCATAGATCTTAAGGCTGGAAATGCAATTCTTATTAAGGTTAACCAGATTGGAACACTTACAGAGACTTTTAATGCAATTCAACTCGCTAACAGAAATAACATGACAGCAATTGTAAGCCATCGTTCAGGTGAAACTGAAGATAATACAATTGCAGATATAGTTGTTGCTGTAAATGCAGGTCAGATTAAAACAGGCGCTCCTGCAAGAAGTGATCGTGTTGCTAAGTATAATCAACTTCTTAGAATTGAAGAAGAACTTGATGATGCAGCAGAGTATCCTGGAATGAAAGCATTTTTTAATATTAAAAAGTAATTGAATAACTAATGAGGCTTCGTCTTTATGGCGGAGCCTTTTTTGTAGTGGAGCAATTTATATTTATTCGCTAAACGCAACTTTTGCGAATAAATATAACTAAAACAGTTCTATATACAGGTTTAGCTTATCTTTTTGTTCTAAATAATTTATATATATTTAATCACATTCCTGTATTGCTTTATAAACTAATAAGTCTAGAAATAATAATAACAAAAAACTTTATGAAACTTTATGAAACTTTATGTTTGATTTAAAAATACAGAACCCTTTTTTAAAGCTACAAAAAACGGCTTATTTTGTTGTTAGGCCTGAGTCTAAAAATCACTTACCCCACCATTAAATTTGATGAAATTTTAATATTATGAATATATAAACAATATATAAAGGTTTTGCACTGAAAATATTGAAGAATTGAATAAATTTGCATAATTCATAGTAATATGCTATACTTAAAAAAATGACAATTAATTGCAGGTATTGTTAAGGATTGTTTGAAAGGAATGTGTTACTATGCTAATATCAACTAAAGGCAGATATGGCGTTATGATAATGGTTTATCTGGCTGAATACTTCAACGATGGACATAAACCTTTAAAAGAAATTGCTGCCAGTCAGGAACTGTCAGAAAAATATCTTGAACAAATCATTAACCCGCTTACAAAAGCCGGTCTTCTTACAAGCTATCGTGGTGCTCAAGGAGGCTATGCTCTTGCAAAATCTCCCTCTGAAATCACAGTTGGTGATATTTTAAGAATACTTGAGGGTTCTCTTGCACCGGTATATTGTGTTGCTGAAGACGGCGAAGTATGCCAGAAACAGGACTCTTGTAATTCTGTTGTTGTATGGAAAAAAATCAAGAATGCAATCGACAATGTTGTAGACAATATGACATTAAGTGACCTACTTGAAGAAGAAAAAGCGAAAAATTAATATTGATTTTTTATGCTAAATGTGGTATTATAATCGAGTTGACTGATTTGTAGATTGTTTATAATTACATTTTCAGCATTGTAAGCCGGTGTGTCGGAACTGGCAGACGAGACAGACTCAAAATCTGTTGTCCGTATGGGCGTGTGGGTTCGAGTCCCACCACCGGCATCTTAAAAAATGACTAAAACCGTTGATTTAATCACGATTTTGGTCATTTTTTTTATTTTAAACCGTTGATAACACTCTATATCACTTACAATTATTCGGATTTTATTATATAAAACAAGTATTGTATTTCTATACATACACATAATAACAATAAAAATTATGAGGAGTGTGAAATATTATGATTTCTACTAAAAAAATCCCTTGTGATAAGACTTTAGATAATAGTCTATCATTGCTATTAGAAGGTTACCCATTTATACAAAACAGATGCCATAAGTATAAAACAGATATCTTTCAAACACGCTTATTAGGTCATAAAGCTATTTGTATGACTGGAGAAGATGCAGCTAGGGTATTCTATGATAATAATTACCTAAAAAGAAAAGATGTAACACCCAAAAGAATACAAAAGACATTAACAGGACAAAATGGAGTGCAAGGCTTAGATGGGAATGAACATACAAATCGTAAGCAAATGTTTATGTCAATCATGACACCTGAAAACTTAAAATTACTTATTGATTATACCACCGAGCAGTGGGAAACTAATAGCGCAAAATGGAATAATAAGGACATTATTTTATTTGATGAAGCTCAAATAATAATGTGTCAAGTGGCATGTAGATGGGCAGGAGTTCCTTTGCAAAATAATGAAATAAAGCAAAGAGCTTCTGACTTAGGAAAAATGATAGATGGGTTTGGAGCAGTTGGCCTTAGGTACTGGCAAGGACGATATGCGCGTAAAAAATCCGAAAAATGGATTAGAGACATTATTGCTAAAATCCGTTCTGAAAAATTGTCACCTGCGAAAAATACAGCCGCTTATTCTATAGCATGGCATCTTGATCAGCATAATAATCTTTTAAGTACACAAATTGCCGCGGTAGAATTACTTAATATTATAAGACCAATGGTTGCAATCGCTACGTATATAACATTTGGTGTCTTAGCAATGTATGAACATCCTGAATGTCGTAAGAAATTTCAATTAAGAGATAATGTTTATAATCAAATGTTTGTGCAGGAAATTCGACGCTTCTACCCATTTACACCTTATGTAGGTGCACAAGTTAAAAAAAGTTTTACATGGAAACAATATGATATTAAAAAAGGAACTCTTGTATTATTAGATATCTATGGAACAAATCATGACTCAAGATTATGGTTAAATCCTTATGAATTTATTCCGGAAAGGTTCAATAATTGGACATATAATGCTTTTACTTTTATGCCACAAGGAGGTGGGGATTACAGTAAAGGGCATAGATGCGCCGGAGAATTGGTTACCATAGAAGTTATGAAGGCAAGTCTTGACTTTATTTCTAATCATTTAACTTACAAAGTTCCTAAACAAAACCTGAATTATCGCCTCTCTCGGATACCTACCCTTCCTAAAAGTAGATTTGTAATGAGTAAGGTAAAGTATCTTATATAAATCAATGAATTTAGCTATTTAAAAAAACAGTCATACAAAACCATGTAAATATTATTTGCAATATATGAATTGATTGATCTTGAATTAAATTTATCTTATGTTTGTTTGCTTTAGCATCATCAACAATGAAATGAATAACCATATTGCCTACAAACAGAAAAGGATACCAAACATTTTTCCAATATGCAGTAAAAACAGTCGGTACTATCATTATCATGAATGTCCAACTAAAACTATGAATTAGCAAAGCCACCAAATAGTCATATTTATACATTGTATCAGGAGCATTCTTCTCCCACCAAGACTTCTGCTTTGCATTAGCAAGCCAACCTTGTAAATGGAAGTCATCTATGATGTGAAAAAATATCATACAGATCAATATAAAAAATTCTATTCTCATATTTTTATACCTCCGTTAATTTTCATGTCAAGACTGATTCCTCTATTGTAAAATATGCCCTCCTCTGCTATATTTTAATCCACCGTAATTTTGAATTTATTTTAAATATTACGAGATAATATAATTGAGGTGATAACATGCCAAAAGATAGCCAACCGGACAACAAAAAAGCAAGGATGGAAAAATGTAATTATCAAACCCCCATTACAGAGGAAAACAGAAACAAAAATAAAAACTCAAAAAAACAATCAATTAAAAACAATGATGTGTAATATCTCAAAAGCACTTGGTTTCCAGGTGCTTTTTTCCATAGGAGGGTACAAAATATGCTTTTATATAATTTCTTGAAATCAGCCTAAATAACTTGTATATTTTTACAAAAACGATATATAAGATAAATTTCGGACAAAGACACGATATTGTCCATTTAAAAAACACTTTAAGCAATGTAAGATATAGTATGTTATTTAGACTTGAAAGGCGTGATAGCGTTATGGTTAAGGAAAAAATGGCCCGAGCAATGATAGAACCATTGGTCAATAAAACCATGAGAGACATGCAAAAGGATCCAGAGCGAACCCTTCGAAATATAATTGATTTACTTCTCAGTTTCCCTAATGGCCGTTTCAGCAATAATCTTTTTCAAATTGCTCAGAAAATGCTTACAGATGAGAAAAGTGCTTATTATATACTTATAAAAAAAATCGTAGATTATGTTAATCTTGATAACCTGAAAATATTTTCATTGAATGTAGGTTATAACGCTTGCACATTTGGTGCAAAAAAAATCAGAGGAAATATCAAAGCTTACAATTGTAAAATACCATGGGTACTCTTTATCAAGACTGATACTACTCCACAATCCTCGGATAATGTATCACGTATAATTAATGAAGCTAAACAGCTTGGCATTTACATGTTTTCTCTTTTTGGTAAAAACGTAGTATCTGATTCTATGAGGCATATATATGAGGAAAATTCCGATTGTGCTTTTGTTTTATTTACCAATGCTGAATGCATTCAAGATGATGTAGTTTCTAAGTATATTGATATAAATAATATCTTAATATCAGTTAATAATGATGATAATACAAATGTTTCAGAGGCTATAGAAATTCTTAGGAAGTATAAAAAATTCTATGCAGCTCATATTCATTATTCAAATGAAAATGCTTCAGAAGTTTTATCAGATGATAAGCTTAAAGATTTGGAAAATTATTCTGCTTCATTTGTATTTTGTGTTCCTAATAAAGAATGCACACAGGAGACCTTTGAGTATTTTAAGAATGCTACCAGAAAAATAAGGGATAATCAGAAATATTCATATGTAATAATGGATGCGTATGATGATATTACCATAATTGATAAAATGATTTCAGGGAATTCCTGTGAAATGGGCATTTTGGAAGATGGAACGTTTGTTGTTTCAGAGAACGTCATAAAGAAAACAAATTTTAATATCAATAATATGAGTCTCATTGATATAGTAAAAAACTTTAAAATATAATCTTTAGTATATAAATTAAGAACAGATTGCAATCATAGCAATCTGTTCTTTTAATTAAAAGGCATATTTTAACCTAAAGAACTGACAATCTTTTGTGCTAAATCTTCAATACAAGATTTTAATAGTATTACATATTCGTCAGGAGGCATACAATTTTTGTCCGTTAACCAGCGTATTATTGATGCAACAAATGCATCAGTAAAGAATGTAACATAAAATTCGGCGCTTTTTTTCTCAGAGAACTGGTCCCTCATGTATTCATATACAATTGCCTTAAGGACATCTCTGAAATATTCAGAGAATGAGTTCTGCCCTTCTATCTGCAAAGCCTTGGAGTAAAAGTCTCGATTGTCATAAAAGTAGCTGCAAATATCATATATAAAATCCCACTCACTGTCGTAAATCCTGTGTTGGATTACTAATATGAATTCTGAGTTATAAATCCAGTTAATCAAATCATATTTATCTCTGAAATGATAATAAAAGCTTTTACGGTTCATATCGCATTTCTCGCATATATCACCTACACTGATTTTAGCGAAAGGAGTTGTTCCCATAAGCTCTTTAAGTGCTGATGCAAGTGCTTTTTTAGTTATATTGGAGTCAGCCATAGGACAAATTTCCTTTCGAAAAAATTACTGTAATTATAACATAAAAATGTTAAGAAACAATTACAATTTCTAATTTAACCCAATTTGTCCTACAACAAATAACCCGAAAATATGCTTTTTACTATATTTAAAGTTATTTTAATCATTTTTTCGGCAATACCTATGCCAAAACACCAAAAAAACTGCCCATAATAAATTAGGCAGCTTTTTAAGTTTATACATATTTCTTCATGTGTTTAAGTGCACTTTTCTCAAGTCTGCTTACCTGCGCCTGTGATATTCCTACCTCATCTGATACCTCCATTTGTGTTTTTCCATCAAAAAACCTAAGCATGAGGATTTTCTTTTCACGTTCGGTAAGCTTATTTATTGCTTCATTAATTGATATATTGTCCAGCCACATGCTATCTGATTCTTTATCATCACTCATTTGATCCATAACATATAGCGTATCACCATCATTATGGTAAACAGGTTCAAACAACGAAACAGGCTCCTGTATTGCTTCCAGTGCTTCTGCAACTTCCTCCGGTGATTTCTCCAATATCTTTGCTATTTCTTCAATAGTCGGTTCTTTTGAGTTTGCAGAAGCAAGTTGATCTCTGACTTGCAGAGCTTTATAAGCTGTATCCCTCAATGAGCGGCTGACACGAATAAAGTTATTATCCCTTAAATATCTCCTAATTTCTCCTATAATCATAGGAACAAGATAAGTTGATGGAAGAACATTCAATGATGTATCAAAGTTGTCGATCCCTTTTATAAGCCCTATGCAGCCAACTTGAAATAAATCATCAATCGATTCACTACGGTTGTCAAAACGCTTTATAATACTGAGCACAAGTCTAAGATTACCGTTAATAAGCTTCTGTCTTGCCTCCATATCGCCTGTTTTGGCCTTTTTAAAAAGCCCGGCGGCTTCTTCACGAGTGAGTACCGTAAGTTTTGTTGTGTTAACGCCTGTTATTTCAACCTTTCCGAAGTATCCCAAATTAGTTCACTCCCGTAGAATGTATTTTGTAATACATAAAACAGCAGTCAGACAGATTAATATGCATAATAAAATACCTCCCGGACTGATAGTCTAATTTTTCCCCGGCAGGTATTTTTTATACTTAATATTCAGTTCTATATTATTCCAATTTTATCTTTCGTAAGGAGTTATAACCCATTTAACACAATTATCAATTCTATTTTCAAAAACTTCATAACCGTGAATTACATCATTCAACGGTGCTTTATTGGTAATAAGGCAGCTAGTGTCTATTTTACCGCACTGGACAAGCTTCATTATTTCTTCGGCATAATTAGAATTGCCGTCTACTCCGCCAGTCTTGAATATTAGATTTTTTCCGTACATAAGCTGAAGAGGAATTTCCTGAGGCTCTGCATAAAGTGCAACAACGACTACAATAGCATTTGGTCTAGCGGCTTTCCAAGCAAGTTCAAACGTGCTCTTGATCCCGGCTACCTCAAATACTCTGTCTGCTCCCCTTCCGTTTGTTTCACGCATAATTACTTCAAGAGGGTCTTCATTTTTAGAATTTACTATTATATCAGCAAGTCCCTGATTTTTGACAAGCTCAAGTCTATGTTCATCAACATCAACTACAATTACTTTTGCAGGGCTGTAAAGCTTAACGCTCATAAGGGTACATATTCCCGTAGGACCAGCTCCTATAACAACAACAGTATCAGCCGGCTTGAGCTCTCCGATTGAAGCTGCCCAATAGCCCGTTGCAAGTATATCACCGTTAAAAAGTGCGGCTTCGTCTGTCACATCATCAGGAATCAGTGTCATTCCCATGTCAGCAATGGGAACACGCACATATTCTGCTTGGCATCCGTCGATACGGCATCCAAGCTCCCAACCGCCTTCTACACAGTTGTTTACAAAACCATTTCTACAAAAGAAGCATGTACCGCAAAATGTTTCAACACTGACAGAAACTCTGTCACCCTTCTTGAATTTTTTAACGCCACTGCCTGTTTCAATAACCTCACCAACAAATTCATGCCCAAGCACAGTATTTTCTTTTGCTCTTGGAACTGTTCCATGCTTAATATGTAAATCACTGGAACATATTGTAGAAAGAGTTACTTTAACAATTGCATCTCTTTCATCTTTAATTACCGGCATAGGTCTGTCTTCAAGTTCAACAGTTCCATGTCCTTTATATACTACTGCTTTCATTGTATCGCTCATTTTCTACACTCCTTTAAAAATTTACAGCTTCTTTTTCAGCTTCAGCTTTGGCATCAGCCATTATTCTGTCATACTCACCTACAAGTACGTCTAATCCGTCGGCTGCGATGCATTTGAAGCTTTCAATGCCAAAAAATCCGCACATTGCTTCAATGTATCTTGCTCCCATCTCCATAGGTGAATCATTATAAATGCCGCCTCTTGATGTTATATAAACAAGCTTATCAGCCTTACATGTACCGAAACAGCCTGTTTCATTGCAGTCAAATGTAATTCCTTCAACACAAAGGTTCTCAAAGTAAACCTTAAGCAGTGCAGGAAAGCTCAAATCCCAAAACGGAGCGGCAATAACTATTTTACCGGCGTTTTTAAACTGCCACGCATAGCGGAATCTGGGATGAATAAAATTACCCGAATTAATAAGGCGTTCTCTTTGTTCAAAAAAACCATCCTTAAAATACTCCATTGATTCGTCCATAAGGCAGAGTTCTTCAACTTCATATTTAGTTTTGTCAAGACTGTCAACAAAATGCTTTGCAATTTCATATGTTCTTGAACTGCCGCGTCTTATACAGCAATTTACAAAAAGTACTTTTTCCATTCTATTACCTCCGATTACTCAACTCTTACACTAAGCTCGCCAAATGTTTTTTCATCAATTACCTTGTCAACATCGACTTTTAGAGGAATTGAATCTGCAGCACCATTTTTTCCTATACAGATTGCACTTGCGGTCGTGGCAAGTATAAGGCTGTCTTCTATTGTGCGGTCATTGAGGACACCATATAGGAAATAACCTAAAAATGTATCTCCGGCAGCTGTTGTATCTATTACATCAACATCATAGCATCCGATTTTATATGTTTTATCCCCATCATAGCAACATGCACCGTTTGCTCCAAGAGTCAAAAGAATTTTGCATTCGGGATATTTTTCAGTCAATATTCCAAGAATCTCTTCATCTTTTTCACAGCCTGCTATCTGTTTGCCCTCTACTTCATTAACAACAAGCCATGTAAGCTTGTCAAGAGGATACTCCAAAACCTTTGAATTCATTGGTGCGGCGTTTAAGGCTATTTGAAGGCCTCTTTCATAAGCCCTGTCAATTATATAGCCGACAAGATTTGTTTCGTTCTGAAGGAGAATTAGACCCTCATTTCCAAAGCTGTCGAGTATGTCGTCAATAAACTCTTTAGTGAGGCACTGATTTGTTCCTCCGTAAAGAAGAATACAGTTTTGACCATTTTCATCAACCTGAATAATTGCGTGGCCGCTTGTTTCTTCATGTTCTTTGACATAATCTACATTTACTCCGTTATCAGCCATTGCATCTTTAAGAAACCGTCCGTCATTTCCGAGATAAGCTGCATGAAATACTTCATTACCCGCTTTTGCAGCAGCTATAGACTGATTAAGTCCTTTTCCTCCGCTGTGCTTAGCAAAGTCAAGCGATGACTTCGTTTCACCGGGAAGCAGAAATTTGTCAACCTTATATACATAGTCGATATTAAGTGAGCCAAAATTTAAAATTTTCATACTGCCTTTTCATCTCCTTTTTGTTCAGCTTCATTTATATTTGCTTTTTTAATAATTCGTTGTCTGAATGTCATTCCGGTGATTACAAAGAAAATGCCTAAAACCTTAAGTAAACTGAAATTCTCATGGAAAAATATATGGTCAAGAACTATTGAAGTTGAAAGCTGTCCGATTAAAACAACTACGGTTGAAATCATAACGGTTGACCTTTTTGTACCGATTACAAGCAATATAAGAGCTATAAGTCCTGTGATACTGCCAAGATAAAGATATGTAGGAACCGTTTTTACGTAATCAATTGTAATCTCGTTCATATGTCCCGTGCAAAGAATGGCTATAAGTGAAATTATTGTCGCTTCAAGGTAATTAATGAATGTTCCATTTACATTTCCAAGGCATTCAGAGGCTTTAACATTAACCATTTTATTAAATACACCAAGTACACCAATTGCAACTGCAACTATAATATAAGCTATCATATTCTCTTCTCCTTAACCGTTTATTACAAGCATTATTCCGATAGCCACTAGTATGTATGCAGGAATTTGTTCTTTCTTGAACGGAATTTTTTTTACTCCGAAAAATCCATAGTTATCAAATATTGCAGAGCAAACCATCTGCCCTGTTACAGAAAGTGAAAGTACAGCTGTTGCACCGATCTCCTTTACGCACCACCCGCTTAAAGCAACTATGGAAACACCTAAAAATCCGACTGTATATACATATGGCGGAACTCCGGTCAGTTTAATTTTTTTACGCTGAACAACAGGTATGTATATTAAAAGAATAACTGCCGCTATTACGTGCACAAAAAAGGTCACCGCAAACAATGAATGATAATTGCTAAGCTGACCATTAAATGACACCATTATGCAATTAAAAATACCTGATAAAACTAAATATAAAATACTCATTTGATTACTCCTGCTATTTTTTTCATTAGTTTAAAAATTTTACATTTATAATATTATCCCCTCTTTGAGGATATTTGTCAATTAATCTTATTGATTTGAGGTAAAAATTAATGTATTCTTGTATCATAATAAATAAACAAAGGGAGTGTTTATATGAGTGAATTACAGCCGCATATCAGATTAAGCAAAGACTTAAATGTTAAATACGCAATTATGCCTGGCGATCCTGCAAGGCTTAACAGAATATCACCATTTCTTGAAAACGTAAGAGAACTTGAATTCAATCGAGAATACAGAAGTCTTACAGGAACATATAAAGGCGTGAACATACTTGCGATTTCAACAGGGATTGGCGGAGCTTCAACGGCAATTGCAATTGAAGAGCTTAAAAATATAGGTGTTGAGGCAATGATAAGAATAGGCAGCTGCGGTACTGTTCAGCCTGAAATTAAAGTAGGCGATATAATTATCGTAAGCGGAGCTGTTCGTGATGACGGTGCCTCACAAACATATGTGAATTTGAAATATCCTGCTGTTCCGGATACATTTTTACTTAATTATTGCATAGAGACTGCTGCTGAAAACAAATATCCCTACCATATCGGAATTTGCAGAAGCCATGACAGCTTTTATATTGATAATGAAGATGAAATCAATAAATTTTGGGCAAAATGCGGTGTACTCGGCAGTGATATGGAAACAGCCGCACTCTTTACTGTTGGCAGACTGAGAGGTATAAAGACTGCATCAATACTTAATAATGTAGTTGCCTACGAGGGTGATACAGCTGACAGCATCGGTGATTATGCCGACGGTGAAAGTCTTACAATGGTTGGAGAAAGAAACGAAATATTAACTGCTCTTGAAGCGTTTGTTAGACTGGAAAAAAGATAGAATCTTGGAGACTCTGTCTCCAAACTACTGTAAGGGACTTGTCCCTTAACCCAAACGGAAACCTTTGGTTTCCTTAGATAAGACAATAACAAATGAGGCTAACAAATAAATGTTAGCCTCATCTCTTTATATTCCAACAGGAAAACGCAGTTTTCCAATTAAGGTTTTTCGGTTCCTTTTTTCAAAAAGGAACAATATTTTTTTCTTAAAAATCAAACAGCGAAAGCTGGTCTGATTCCGGTATACCCTTTAAAATTCTGTTTTCCTTAAGTAAATCAATAATGCTTGCTCCTGCCGAAGTACGGCTCTTGAACTCCTCTATTGTCCTGAATTCTCCGTCTTTTCGCCCTTCAACAATGCTCTGTGCAACAGTTACACCAAGTCCTTGCAAAGAATTAAGCGGTGGAAGTAGACCTTCAGGTGTAACAATAAATTTTCTTGCATCTGATTTATAAATATCTATTTGTGTGAAGTTAAACCCTCTTGCGTAAAACTCCAATACAAGCTCAAGTACTGTGGCATTGTTCTGCTCCTTTGCCGTTGCAGTGTTTCCCTTTGCCTCTATTTCTTTAAGTGCCGCCTTTGCAACATCTGCACCCTTGCACATAGAAGAATAATCAAAGTCCTCTGCCGCACGAACTGTAAAATAAGATGCATAATATGCTTCAGGAAAATTTATTTTGAAATATGCAATTCTGTATGCCATCATAACATAAGCCGCAGCATGTGCCTTCGGGAACATATACTTTATTTTCTGACAGCTGTCTATATACCATTGAGGAACATTATACTCCTTCATGTACTCAATGTCCTCATCAGCTAGACCTTTTCCTTTTCGCACCTTCTCCATTATTTTAAATGACTTTTTATTATCCAGCCCTTTTGTAATAAGATAGCTCATAATACTGTCACGTGTAGAGATGGTTTCTTTAAGGGTAATAGTTCCGTTTTCAATAAGCTCCTGTGCGTTGTTTATCCAAACATTGGTTCCATGTGAAAGTCCTGAAATACGAAGCAAGTCAGAGAATGTTTCAGGCTTAGTATCCATAAGCATTTTTCGTACAAATTTTGTACCAAACTCTGGAATTCCCAAAGTACCTGTAGGGCAGTTTATCTGCTCTGCCGTGACACCAAGTGCAGCAGGTGATTGGAACAAAGACATCGTTGCCTTATCATCCAATGGCACTTCCTGAGGATTATGCCCTGTAATATCATATAGCATACGAATAAATGTAGGATCATCATGTCCAAGAAGGTCAAGCTTAAGTATACGTCCGCTTATTGAATGATAGTCAAAGTGCGTTGTTATTATAGTTGAATTAACATCATCCGCAGGATGCTGAATCGGGCAGAATTCAAATATTTCCTTATCCTTTGGAACAATCATAAGTCCGCCGGGATGCTGACCTGTTGTTCTTTTTACACCCGTACATCCGTTGACCAGGCGGTTTATCTCTGCATTATGAAGTACAAGGTTATGCTCGTCCATGTATTTCTTTACATAGCCGTATGCAGTTTTGTCAGCCAGTGTGCCAATTGTACCAGCCTTAAATACATGTCCCTTCCCGAACAGCACCTCTGTATAGGCATGTGCCTGCTGCTGATATTCTCCTGAGAAATTTAGGTCGATATCCGGCTCTTTGTCGCCGTCAAAGCCGAGGAAAGTTTCAAAAGGAATATCATGGCCGTCCTTTTTCATCATTGTACCGCATTTTGGGCATACTTTATCAGGCATGTCCACACCGGAACCACCTACCAAAAATACTTTCTGCACTTCATCTGAATCGAAGTCTGAATATTTGCAGTTAGGGCATACATAGTGTGGCGGAAGTGAGTTAACCTCTGTTATACCTGTCATATTGGCAACAAATGATGAACCGACTGAACCTCTTGAGCCAACCAGATAACCGTCGTCATTTGACTTCCAAACAAGCTTTTGTGCGATTATATACATAACGGAGAATCCGTTTTTGATTATTGATTTAAGTTCTTTATCAAGTCTGTCCTGTACTATCTGAGGAAGGGGCTCACCATATATTGAATGTGCCTTTTCCAATGCTATCTGCTGAATCTGCTCCTCAGCACCATCAATGTTGGGCGGGAATGTACCGTCCGGAACAGGTTTAATTTTTTCTATCATATCAGCAATCAAGTTTGTGTTGGTAATTACTAGTTCTCTTGCCTTTTCTTCTCCAAGGTACTGGAACTCACGAAGCATTTCCTCTGTAGTTCTGAAGAAAAGCGGCGGCTGTTTTTCCGCATCGTCATAGCCCTTTGCAAACATCAGTATTTTTCTGTAAACAGAGTCCTCCGGGTCAATAAAATGCACATCACAGGTTGCAACAACCGGTTTATTATGTATTTCTCCAAGCTCAACTACTTTACGATTAAAATTCTTAATATCCTCTATTGAATTAACAGCAGGGACTTTTTCAGAATCAATCATAAACATATTGTTGCCTATCGGCTGAATTTCAAGATAATCATAAAAATTAACTATATTATTTATGTATTCCTTAGACTTCATGTCAAGAAGTGCTCTGAAAAGCTCCCCTGCCTCACAGGCGCTGCCGATAATAAGACCATCTCTTTTTTCAATAAGCTTACTCTTAGGTATTCTGGGTTGTTTGAAATAATAATCCAGATGCGATGCAGATACCAGTTCATATAAATGCCTTAATCCAATGAGGTTTTTAACCAGAATTATCGTATGATGGGATTTAAGTTTATTGTAGTTTACTGTTCTGCTTGCAAAAATATTGACTGTGCTGAGATCATGAACATTATTTTCCTCAAGCATTGCAACTAATTTAAGAAATATTTCAGCGGTTGCTTCAGCATCGTTTACGGCTCTGTGATGTCCTTCAAGGCTAACTCCAAGGTGCTTCGCAACAATATCAAGCTTATGCTTTTTAAGTTCCTTAAGAAGTGTTCTGGACAGCTCCAATGTATCAAGTATTGTATTATTAAACGTGGTTATACCAAGCTCTTCTGCCTTAATGCGTACAAAGCCGGTATCAAATGATGCATTATGAGCCACAAGCACAGATGTTCCTGCAAATTCAAGAAATTCAGGCAATACCTCATCTATTGTTCTTTGACCTTCAAGCATTTCATCAGTTATATTGGTGAGTTTTATAATTTCATCGGTAAGCCTTTCCTTCGGGTCTATAAACACAGAGTACCTGTCAATAATTTCTCTGTTCTTTATTTTAACAGCACCGATTTCAATTATTTTATTACGTTCCTTATTAAGTCCCGTGGTTTCAATATCAAATACAACATATTCATCATCAAAGCTCTGACCTCTGTTATTGAAAACAACTTCGCCGAGGTCGTCAATAAGATATGCCTCTATGCCATAAATGACCTTAATATCTTTACCGTCAGCGGCATCCATAGCGAATGGATATGCCTGTACAACTCCATGGTCGGTTACTGCAATTGCCTTATGCCCCCATTTTATTGCACGCTTAATGTAATCCTTTACATCCGTTACTGCATCCATCGTACTCATTGTTGTATGCAGATGAAGTTCAACACGTTTTTCTTCACTGTTATCCATTCGCTCGGGAGGTCTGTTAGCTTTTTCAATGTCTCTGGTCATAATAATTATTTCTTTGGCATATTTATCAAACTGAACTTCGCCCTTTACTCGTATATAAGCACCTTTAAGAGCGGACTTTATGCCCCCATCGCAGTCATAAAGCTTCTTTTCAGTAAAGAATTTAACTGTTGTAGAGTCTGAGCCATCAGTAATGTCAAATGAAACAATATATTTGTCACCCTTTATTTCTCGCTCCTCAATATTGAAAACATCACCTTGAATGATGACTTTTTCACCATCTATCTTGGTATTAATGATTTTCGCAACCTCACCCGAGAATTCTTTGCCAATAATGATACCTTTTGCCATGTTAACCTGCTGAACATCAGCTTTTGCATTTTCTTTTGCTGTTTCTTTCATTACCTGTTCACTGACAATCGCATCTATAAGCTGTTTTTCATATGATGTACGTTCATCTTCGTACTGCTTTTTTTCCTCATCAGATGTTTTAATATTTTTAAAACCGATAGCTATGTCTATGCCAAATTCGTCTTTTATACGTTCTTCTATGTATTTATCTATACCTTTTCGATACATGTAAAATGCTGCATTATGACCTATTAAAATCGTAATCTTGTTTTCCTCTGATTTAATTTTGCAATTTTCAAATACACAGCCGCATACAGGACTTTCAGCCGACAGCGTATCAATGACATCATCCCAAATGAAATCAAAAATTGCTCTCGGCGTTTTATTTTCTACATCGTAACGAACCCTTATTTCAACATTATGGGCTGCTCCGACTGTATTAAATATATCTTTTTCTATTTTTAATTTGCATTTGTTCGGAATAAGCTTTTTAGACACTACATCTGCATGCAGTATCTTTGTGCTTTTAGAAATAGTAAGCCTTTCAACATATGCGTCGCTGAAGGCTTCTCTCTCTGTGGTATCTATTTTTACTTTTCCGAATACTTTGCTGAATTTTTCATACATTACTATCACCGTACTTTTTAAAGCTTATCTATTTCCTTCATAAGCTCATCAACAAGCATATTTTCCGGAACTTTTCTTAATATCTCGCCTTTTTTAAAAATAAGTCCCTCACCATGACCGCCTGCAATCCCGATGTCAGCTTCTCTTGCTTCTCCCGGTCCGTTTACGGCACAGCCCATTACTGCAACCTTTATATTTTTATCTATGTTCTTTAACCTGCCTTCAACCTCATTGGCTATCTTTATAAGGTCGATGCACGTTCTTCCGCAAGTCGGGCAAGATACAAAATCCACTCCGAATCTTCGAAGCTCAAGCGATTTAAGAATCTCTTTAGCAGCACCTATTTCTTCAACAGGGTCGCCAGTAAGTGAAACCCTTATTGTATCGCCTATGCCTTTTGAAAGTATAGCGCCTATGCCGACAGCAGACTTAACCGTTCCGCCCCATACTGTGCCAGCTTCGGTTATTCCAACATGCAGAGGATAATCAACCGTATTGGAAAGAAGGTCATAAACTTCGATTGAAAACGGTACACTGGAAGCCTTTATAGATATTACAGTATCATAAAAATCATATTTCTCAAGCAGTCTTACATGCCCGAGGGCACTTTCTACAAGGCCTTCAGGCGTAACACCACCGTACTTTTCAACCAAATGCTTTTCAAGCGAACCTGAATTTACACCAATTCTTATAGGTATGCCGTTTTTCTTTGCCATATCGGCAACCTGTTTAACTCTGTCTTCACTGCCTATATTACCTGGGTTAATTCGTATTTTATCAATCCCGCCCTCAATTGCTTTAAGTGCAAGTCGATAGTCAAAATGAATATCTGCCACAAGCGGAATGTCTATATGCTTTTTTATTTCTTTAATTGCTTCCGCAGCCTGCATATCGGGTACAGCCACCCTGATTATTTCACAGCCAGCTTCTTCAAGCTTCTTTATCTGTTCAACTGTTTTATCAACATCGCGTGTATCTGTGTTACACATAGACTGAATAGCAATCGGATTGTTTCCACCGATTTTCACTCCGCCGATATTTACTTCTTTTGTAGTCTTTCTTATATATTTCATATCTATCACCGTATTATATTAACTATATCATTAAATGCAACAACCACCATGAATGCCATAAGCAGCATAAAGCCTGCAAAATGAATACGCCCTTCGATTTCAGGGTTAACTGGCTTTCTTCTGATACCCTCAACAATGAGAAAAGCAAGTCTGCCTCCGTCCATTGCGGGAATTGGGAAAAGATTAAGAACACCAAGGTTTGTACTTAAAAGTGCTGACAGTGTTGCCAAATTAATAAATGCATCAGTATTACTGCTCTTAATTCCGGCCTCATATGAGTCTCCGATTGCACCAATTATGCCTATTGGCCCAGATACCTCATCAGATTTTACCTGAAATGAAAACAGTTTTACAAATCCTACAATTACCGATTTAACGAAATACGACATAAGCCCAACATCTGCAACCGTTGTCGCAGCAATGCCTGCACGTGTGTAACCGTCAACTTTTTCACCGAACATACCATAGTTAGCATCAAAAGTAAAGCCAACCATATATCTGCCGTTTTCTTCAGAATATTCAGGTGTTACAGTTACTGCTTTTTTCTCACCGTCATGAAGAATAACATATTCAATAGGAGAGTCAGCTTCCTGTCTGTCAAGTGCCATTGTATAATCTTGATATATCAAGATTCTCTGCCCGTTAACTCTAAGAAGTGTATCTCCGCTTTCTAAACCGGCTTCTTGTGCCGGTGAATTATCAATTACTGTATTTATCTTTGGAACAAAAAATCCGCTTAATCCAAGTATTATGAAAATAAGCACAAACGCAAGCACAAAATTCATAGCCGGTCCTGAAAAAATAACCGCCATTCTCTGCAGTACAGTTTTACTGCTGAAAGAGCGTGACGGATCATAGTTTTCATTGACTTTACCATCGTTTTCGTCGCCGTCTTCACCCTGCATTCGGCAAAAGCCGCCAAAGGGAAACATACGAAGAGAATATTGTGTTTCTCCAATATGCTTAGAAACCAAAACCGGTCCCATTCCTACGGCAAATTCCTGTACATAAATGCCCACCTTTTTCGCAACAAGAAAATGTCCAAGCTCATGGACAATTACTATAAGCGAAAAAACAATAATAGATAAAATGATTGACAATTTTATATCTCCTTATTTTTTATCAGTCGATAGGAAAATTCTCTTGCCCATGCATCTGCTTCAATAAGATCTTCGACTGAATAATTATATTTAACAGTATATGTAGCCATTGTTTTTTCTATTATATCAGCGATGCTTAAAAAACTTGTTTTACCGTCAAGAAATGCCTGAACTGCGATTTCATTTGCACTGTTCATAACAGTTGGCATAGTTCCACCGCATTTAACCGCCTTATAGGCAAGCGATAAGCATTTGAATGTATCAATATCAGGTTTTTCAAATGTAAGAGAGTTTCTAACTGAAAAATCTATTTTAGGAAAGCTGTTTTTAATTCTTTTGGGATAGGTCAATGCATATTGAATAGGAACACGCATGTCAGGCTCACCCATTTGTGCAATTACTGCACCATCTTCATACTCAACAGCCGAATGGACTATACTCTGCGGATGTACGAGGACTTCTATGTCATCTACATCAACGCCAAAAAGCCATTTAGCCTCTATTACCTCAAGACCCTTGTTCATAAGTGTTGATGAATCAATGGTCACTTTTTTCCCCATATTCCAATTTGGATGCTTAAGTGCATTTTCTGCCTTTACATCAATCAAATCATTGCGAGTTTTCCCCCTAAAGGGTCCACCGGAGGCAGTAAGCAGAATACGTCTGATTTTGTTGCCTTCATTACCTTGAAGACTCTGAAAAATAGCCGAATGTTCACTGTCAACAGGATATATTTTAACTCCGTATTTCTTTACAGCATCTGTAATAAGCTCACCGGCCGAGACAAGTGTTTCCTTATTTGCAAGGGCAATATTTTTGCCTGCTTTTATAGCTTCAATAGTCGGTATAATGCCAATATTTCCTACAAGTGACGTTACAACTGTATCACTTTCAGAACAAACAGCGGCTTCAATAACGCCTTCCATTCCGCTCAACACTTTTGTAGTACAGTCTAAGACTCTTTGTTTGAGTATAGCTGCCTTTTCTTTGTCCATAACAGCAGCAATTTTAGGTTCAAATTCCCTTATCTGCTTTTCAAGAACGTCAATATTGACGTTTGCAGTAAGGGCACATACATTAATCCCACCTATTTCTCTTACCACTTCAAGTGTCTGTGTACCTATTGAACCGGTCGAACCAAGTATTGATATATTTTCAGCCATTTTGTTCCTCCGTTAAGATTTATAAGTTTACTTTAGTCAAATAAAACATGATATAGTAAACTGTGGGCGCAGTCAAAAGCACACTGTCAAATCTATCAAGTACTCCACCGTGACCGGGCATAATTTTGCCAAAATCCTTTATACCTGTGTATCTTTTCATTGCAGAGGCAGCTAAATCACCAATCTGTGAAATAATCGAACCAATAAGACCTGTAAGGAAACACAGAAGGACTGTGTCAACACCGGCAAGCTCATTCATCATTTCAATGACTACTCCATAAATAACACAAATGCCTACAGCAACTACAACTCCGCCGATTGCACCTTCAACAGTCTTTTTGGGACTGAGTTCAGGTACAAGCTTATGCTTTCCAAACGTTATACCTGTAAAATATGCTCCCACATCACAGCCAAAAGAACTCATAAATATGAGCCACACAAATATATTTCCGTGTATAAATTGTCTTGTAAGATAAACGTGAGAAACAAGAAAACACACATAGAAAAAGCCGAAGAACGTTACAACAGCATCCATAGTATTTGCACTTTCATGAGTAAACACTACATAAATAAGTATAACCACAAGAAAAAGAGCAGCAAATACATTAAACAACGAAGCGGTATATATTATTTTTTCAATAAAAATCATATATATTATTGCAGCACCATAGCCTATATAATGCACAGGCTTAATAAAACCGCAAAATGCCTTAAAAAGCTCATAAAGGCCGATTATAGCTATAACAGTTACTGCAATTTTAAGTGGCAGTCCACCAAGAACAACAAATATAATAAGCAGTGGAAGAGCAACCAATGCCGAAATCACTCTTGTTTTCATAAAAACAACTCCTATTTATCTCCCGCCGAAACGTCTTTCTCTGTTCTGGAAGTAGCAAATATCATCATATAAGTCCTCTTCCGTATAGTCCGGCCACAATTTTTTATTAAAAACAAACTCAGAATAAGCTATCTGCCAAAGAAGGAAGTTGCTTATTCTTTCTTCACCGCTAGTTCTGATAACAAGCTCAGGGTCAGGATAAAAATGCGTGTCCAAACTTGATGTTATTGTATCCTCTGTAATGTCTTTTGCCTTAAGCTCTCCACTTTCAACCATAGACGCTATTTTTTTAACACCTCTTAATATTTCATCACGTCCGCCGTAATTAAGTGCAATATGGAGATTAAGCCCAGTATTACAAGCTGACAGACTTTCAATCTCAATAATTTTTTGCTGTATATCTTCTGCAAGCTTGCTCTTTTCACCAATAAAATCTATCTTTATGTTTTCTGTGCCAGCCAACTTAATATACTTGTTTAGATAACTCCTGAGCAAATCCATAATTGCTCCGACTTCGTCTTGGCTTCTGTTCCAGTTTTCAGTAGAAAAAGCGTAAACAGTAAGATGCATTACACCAAGTTTATTTGCAACTCTAGCTATTTTATCTAGAGTATCAGCACCAGCTTTATGCCCAAACTGTCTTGGAAGCAGCCTTTTTTTTGCCCATCTGCCGTTGCCGTCCATTATTAGAGCTATTGATTTCGGCAGCTTAGACATATCTATTTCATTAATAAGTGAATCCATAATATCCTCCGTATTGTAAAGCACCCCTTATTAAAAAGGGGTGCACAAAAAACTTTCTAACATAATCTGCAAAACAATTTGTTATTTTAAACCGAAAGGATATCTTTACTCTTAAGCTCGATTTTCTTGTCAATTTCGGCAATGTATTTATCAGTAATCTTTTGTATTTCTTCAAGAATGTCATCAAGAACATCTTCTGAAAATTCACCCTTTTTTTCCTGCTTTTTAAATATATCAACTGCATCACGTCTTATATTTCTTATAGCAATCTTTGCGTCTTCGCCTTTTTTCTTAACTTCTTTTGTAAGTTCCTTTCTTCTTTCCTCTGTAAGTTCAGGGAAAACAAGTCTGATAACTTTGCCGTCATTTGAAGGATTTAATCCGAGGTCTGATGCATTGATTGCTTTTTCTATTGCCTTAAGAAGACTTGATTCCCATGGTTTGATTTCAATAAGTCTTGCCTCCGGCACTGTAATATTTCCAACCTGATTAAGAGCTGTAGGAGTTCCGTAATAATCGACAGTAATTCTGTCAAGAACCTTAGGGTTAGCTCTTCCTACACGTATTGTTGAATATTCGTTATCCAGAGTTGTAATAGTTTTTTTCATTTTTTCCTCATAAGCTGCTGTTTCTTTTGACATGTTCTGACCTCCCTAAAAATAATAATTTCTATATTATACAGTAACAACTGTTCCTATTTTGTTGCCCTTAACGGCTCTGATAAGACTGTTTTCCTCATTAAGTCCAAATATAAGCACAGGTATTTTTTGCTCAGCACAAAGACAAGCTGCAGATGTATCAACCACACGAAGTCCCTGTCTAATTATATCTTCACATCTTATTTCATCAATTTTCTTTGCATTCAGGTTTGTCTTTGGATCACTGTCATAAACACCATCGACATTCTTTGCAAAAAGAAGAATATCTGCATTAAGCTCACAGCCTCTAAGCGCTGTTACTGTATCAGTTGAGAAATATGGATGTCCGATACCTGCTGCAAATATTACTACCTCACCGTTTTCAAGATGACTTAAAGCAGCCTCTTTTGAAAACTGTTCAGTAACTGTTCCAATAATAATAGGAGTCTGAACAGTTGCTTTTATACCCTTCTGTCTGAAGGCATCAGCAACATATACTGCATTCATAACAGTTGCAAGCATTCCTATTTGGTCTGCTTTTGTTCTGTCCATTTCAATATTTGAACTTCTGCCCCTCCATATATTTCCGCCTCCGATAACAAGTGCTACCTGAGTACCCATATCAAGTATAGATTTAATCTGCTCAACAACGGCAAATATTGTATCATCATCATACATTGTACCGTCTTTATCTCCCGAAAGAGCTTCTCCGCTGATTTTAAGTATTATTCTTTTGTACATAAAAAGCGCATCCCCTTAACTTAACTTGTATACCACATATAAATTAACACATTTCGTTAAATAATGCCATATAAATATTATACAAATACAGCAGCACACAAATCAGTCCTTAGCTAGAATAATAAGTGCCATACCGTTCTCAAATGTATATTCTGCATATTCGTCCTTTAAAACATTGCTGACGCCTCTGGGCGAATCCATGAATAACACAGCATTTTCAAGAGAATATTCCAACCCCTTTGTTGTTACTCCCTTAACTGCGGGAGAGATGGGTACAAATGATACCAAATCTCCTTTTTTGCCAAAAATTTCTGCTTTTGAAGTACAGAGAGTAATTAAATTTTTCTCATTGACGATTCTTCCCTTTATTCCAAGTTTATCTATTCTAATAAGTTGAAATATATTTGCAAGCGTATGGTCAAGTCTGCTTCCGATACCGCCTATAAGTGTAATATCGTCGGCACCTAACTCGATTGCATGGCTAATGCCTAGCTCCATATCGGTTTCATCCTTTCGACACGGAACTTGTTTCAACTCGATATTCTTCTTCTTATAATAGTCAAGAACTTCAGGAGAAACGCTGTCAAAATCACCAACTATATAGTCAGGCGTCAAGCCAAGCTTCATTGTGTGACGCATACCGCCGTCACAGCTTATAATTAACGCATCATCAATATATTTACTGCAAAAACTGTAATCTTCAATATCGGCATTTGCAAATATAACGACCTTTTTTTCGACTTTTTTCACGGTGTTATTTACAGCATTCATATCAATCATACTCCCTGATTACATTAAGCAATTCATCAGCGGCTTTAGAAATATCAGTAGCACCAAAAACGGCTGAACCTGCAACAACTACATCAGTGCCGCTTTCCATTACCTCGTGAATATTATTAATGCCTACACCGCCGTCTACCTCTATTTCATAAGTATAGCCTTTTTCTTCCCTTATTTTTTTAAGCGCTGTTATTTTTTTGAGGCATTCCGGCATTAGTTTCTGTCCGCCAAAACCAGGCTCAACTGTCATAACCAAAACAAGGTCAACATCCGAAAGATAAGGCTCAACAGCACTTACATCTGTTTTAGGCTTAATTGTTATGCCTGCTTTTACTCCGTAAGATTTTATTTTGCCAATAACAGCTTTCGGATTTTCAGTTGCTTCTACATGAAAATTAACAATGTCTGCGCCGGCTTTTACAAAATCCTCAATATATCTTTCCGGCTCAACAATCATAAGATGAACATCAAAAACCATACTGCTTTTTTTTCTTAAACTCTTATAAACAGGTGCGCCAAAACTGATATTTGGAACAAAAACACCGTCCATAACATCTATATGGAGGTACTGAGTTCCGACAATTTCAATGGCTTTAATTTGCTCATTTAAAATACCGAAATCGGCAGAAAGCATCGAAGGAGAAAGCTTTTTCATTTTATCTTTTCCTTTCATCAATTATTTCATTGTAAATGTCGATATACCTGTGGTATCTTGACTCACTTATATTTTTTCCGACCTGTGATTTTATGCCACAGTATTTCTCGTCTTCATTAATATGCATACAGCCAGTAAATCGGCAATCAGGAAGATATTTATTAAATTCCCTAAAATAATACTGAAGTTGATCAGGTTCAATACCGCTCATATCAAGAGAAGTAAATCCGGGTGAATCAACCAAAAATGTACCCTTTTCAAGTTCCAGAAGCTCAGACTGGCGGGTAGTATGTTTTCCTCGCTCAATCTTTTTGCTTATTTCCCCGACCTTTGCAGCGATTTTAGGATCAATCATATTAATTATACTTGATTTCCCGACTCCTGAAGGTCCGGCTAGGACAGAAACTTTTCCTCTAAGTCTTGCAAAAAGTTCATCAGACCCGATATTTTCTTCTGCACTGACAGCAAAAATATCAAATCCTGCGGACTTATAAAGGTCATATATTTCCTTATATTTTTCACTTGTATCTATATCTATTTTGTTAATGCAAATAATGATTTCAAGGTTCTGCTGTTCTGCCAGTACAATAAACCTATCCATAATATCTGGGTTAAAATCAGGACTAACAGACGCAAAAACAATAACAGCCTGGTCTATATTAGCAACTCTTGGACGAATAAGACAGTTTTTTCTTGGTTCAATTTCATCAAGAGAACCCTTTTTGTTCTTTTCATCAAGAACACCAATATTGACAATATCACCAACAGTTGGATTAATGCCTTCTCTTCTAAATTTACCCCTAGCTCGACATTCGTAAACACCGTTTTCGGTTGCAATGTAATAAAAGCCGCCAATTCCTTTAATTATTGTGCCTCTTAGCATATTTTCTCCCTTTTTAGTTTAGTTTTTTACTGATTAGCAGTTGAACTATTTGTTGTGCCGGATGTATCACCGTTTGTATTATTAGTTGTATCAGACCCCATGCTGCCAATTGTCGGCATATCATCTTCCGAATCAGTTCCTGAAGGCTGTGTGTTTGAAGGTGGCGTATTATTGCTAGGGCTGGTTGAATTGCCCGATGGACTCTGGTTTGAATTTGAATTGCCTGAATTGTTGCTGTTTGAGCTGCTTCCGCTAGAGGATGCAGGTCTGCCGGAGCTTACAACTATATCGATAGTGCTACTTTTAAGTATCTCTTCACCAGGAGTAGCCGTTTGTGTAATAACATATCCTTTTGCAACAGTAGTACTTGTAGTATTGGAAACATTACCTACAGTGAGTCCGCTTGAAACAATTTTCTCCTTGGCATCTGCTTCAGGAAGTCCAACTACATTTGGTACAACAGCATTAAGGCTGCTCTCGTCTCTGCAAATAGTCAGAACAACATCAACAGATTCCATAACATCGGAATTGCCCTCAGGTGACTGCTTAATAACACTGCCTTCTGTAGACTTGTCATCGCTTTTATATTCAAGTACGATATTAGCGTTAGGAAGTTCTTTAGTTATTTTAGAAATAGCGTCTGCCTCGCTGTAACCGACTACATCAGGGAGTTTATATGTTTCCGCACCTGAGCTTACTGTTACTATTATTTCCATTCCTTTAGTAATTGCTGTTCCTTCTTCAATATCTTGTGAAAGAATTTGGTCTTTTTCCTCTGTGCTTTCGACAGTTGCACCCTTAACAAGTGTAATTCCAAGGTCCTTCGCGTTTTCAGAAGCTTCGTCATAATTCATAGTCACAAACGAAGGCACTGTTTTGTCTTTATTAACTATGCTTGAAATATTGCCAAACACATTGAAATATTTAATACCGACAAAAACAATTACGCCAATTATGATAATTGCAGTTATTACTGCTGCAATTGTTACCTTTTTCTCCTGTCGTTTTTCTTCATCATATTCATCATAATAATCAGCAAACTCATCGTCATAATCATCATCATCTAAATCATCATAGTCATCGCTGTCATCATCGTAGCTGTCATTTTCATTGTTAAGTTTAAGCTTTTTGCTGTATTTGTCAAATCCTACACTGCTTTTGGGAAGCTTGATTTTCTTTGAAATATCGTTTGCCATCTCTACTTTAAGCTCTCCGCCGTCTTCATTATCTTCTGTTTTGCCGTCGTATTCAAAATCATCATCGTAATCATCCGCCGTATTTGCATACGGGCCATCTGAATATTCATTTGCGCCTGGAAGGTCATCTTCATAATAATCGTCCCAATCTTTATCAGACATTGGCTTAGAAGCTCCTACATCAAGAGAAAGCTGCCCCTTCATTGCATTTTCTTCAGCCTTAGCAAGCTCTTCTACGGTTGAATCATCAAGATTTTCACTCATTGCAGAGACAGGTACTGCCGCAGCAGCTGCACCAGCAATTCCAGCCGCAACTGCTTTTCCTGCATATTTGGGTTTTTCTTTGTTTTCAGTATTATCCTCAGTTGGTTTAATTGTTTTGTTTTCCACTTTGACGCCTTTTGTCACTCTTACAGCTTCAATAATAGCAAGCTTTATATCAGATATAAGAATATCGATGTTGTCGTATCTTTCATCTGACTTCTTCTGGGTAGCTTTTCTTATTATACCCTCAAGACCCCTTGTTACCTTAGGGTTATACTGCTTAATATCAGGAAGCTCCTCATTTAAATGCTTAAGTGCTACTGCAATTGAGCTACTTGCATCAAAAGGAACTCGCCCGGTTGCCATTTCATACATAGTGATACCAAGAGAGTAAATATCGCTCTTTTCATTAACGTATCCGCCTCTTGCCTGCTCCGGTGAAAAATAGTGCACAGAGCCCATAGCATTTACATCTGCTGCATATGTATTTGAAGTGGCAGCACGAGCTATGCCAAAATCAGTAACCTTTACCGTGCCATCAACTGCAACAAGTATGTTTTGAGGCTTGATGTCTCTATGTACAACATGGTGTTTATGTGCATGCGAAAGAGCTGATGCAATCTGCATGGCAACACTGAGAGTGGTAACAGAATCAAAAGGAGCCTTTTGCTCAATGGTTTTTTTAAGAGATTGTCCATGAATGTATTCCATAACAATATAATTAATGCCATTATCTTCTCCAACATCAAAAACGCGAACAATATTGTGATGTGAAAGACTGGCAGCAGCACTTGCTTCAGCACTAAATTTAGTGAGGAAATCAGCATTTTCCGAATACTCGTCCTTTAATACCTTAACTGTTACAAATCTGCCAAGCCTCATATCCCTTGCCTTGTAGGCAACAGCCATTCCACCTGAACCCAGTTTTTCAACTATCTGATACCTTTTACTGATAACAGTACCTTTTTCCAACATTATTGATTATCCACCCTTCTATCAGCAAGAATAACGGAAATATTATCGTATCCGCCATTTTTATTTGCAAGCTTAACAAGCATATCGGCTTTAGCGGCCAAATCACTTTTTTTCTTAAGAATTTTCTCAATATCATTATCTGTAACCATTGTCGACAATCCATCAGAGCAGAGTAAAATAATACTGTCCGCTTCAAGAGAGCATACAATTGTATCAGCAGGCATTGTTTCTTCAATTCCAACTGCCTTAGTTATCATATTTCTCTTTGGATGATTTCTCGCCTCATCCAATGTAATTTTTCCCATTCGAACCATTTCCATAACAAATGAATGATCCTTAGAAAGCTGTTTAAGTATTCCTTTATCATATATGTAAAGTCTGCTGTCACCGATATGTACGCAATAAAGCTTATTTTCATATATTGCTGCAGCAATGAATGTAGTTCCCATTCCTTTCAGAGAAATATCGCTTTCTGCCATATCAAATACTTTCTTATTGCAGTAAGCGAGAGCCTCAACAAAAACATCAAGTATATCCTCAGAATTTCTTAAAGGCATATTAGTTTCTAAATATTCATTAAAATACTTTACAGCTTCACTGCTTGCAACTTCACCGCCATTATGACCGCCCATGCCGTCTGCAACAATGTAATACTCAAAATCCGTATTGGGATTTTCTGATATATATATTGAATCCTCATTTTGTTCTCTTACTTTTCCCAAGTCGCATCTTCCGACAGCACCCATATAATCACCTCTTCAAAAAAAGACGTTAAAAATTGTTCTCGTCCTTATATCTTTTTCTAAGCTGTCCGCAGGCAGCATCTATATCACTGCCAAGTTTTCGTCTAACAGTTGTTTCTATCCCTCTTGAAGTAAGAATATCTTCAAAACGTTTAACAGCCTCGGCAGTACTTCTTGTATAGTTTCTTTCCTTAACTTCGTTTACAGGAATCAGATTGACGTGACAAAGCATTGTTTTCAGCTTACCGGCAAGTTCCTTTGCATTTTCAGCACTGTCATTTACCCCTTTTATAAGCGAATATTCAAATGTAATACGACGTTTAGTTTTATTTGCATAGAAATTACATGCTTCAAGCAGCTTATCCATGGGATTTGCTTTTGAAACAGGCATCAGCTTGTTTCTTATCGTATCATTGGGTGCATGGAGTGATACGGCCAGCGTAATTTGCAGATTCTCTTCGGACAAATCATAAATCTTTTCAATAAGGCCGCATGTTGACAGAGTAATATGTCTCTGTCCAATGTTTTTACCATCTTTTGAATTTATAATTTTAATAAATTTTACTACATTTTCATAATTATCAAGTGGTTCGCCGCTTCCCATAAGCACAACACCGGAAACGGTTTCGCCCTTATCCTTTTCTATTTCATAAATCTGTGAAAGCATTTCAGCAGGTGTAAGGTTTTTTTCAACTCCATCCAGTGTTGAGGCACAAAAAGTACAGCCCATTCTGCAGCCTGCCTGTGTTGAAATACATACAGTATTACCATAAGAATACTGCATAAATACACTCTCTATTATACAGTCATTATTCAGCGCAAACAAGTATTTTGTCGTTTTATCAACATTTGACACAAGCTTTTTTACCTGTGTAACACGACCTATTGAATAGTTATCGGTCAGCTTTTTTCTCAGCTGAACAGATAAATCACTCATTTCATCAAAAGTGTTTGCAAATCGAGCATGCAGCCATCTGTAAATCTGCGTTGCTCTGTATTTTGCTTCGCCTATCGTACTCATTTCATTTTGTAATTCATCAAGTGTTAAAGATCTTAAATCAATTCTCATCAGTGACCATTCTTTCTCATAGCGGCTATAAAAAAGCCGTCAGTTTCGTGTATTCCGGGAAGCAACTGAATCATGCCGTTTTCTGCATATTCCTTCAAGCTTTCGGGAAGGTATTCCTTTATATCAATTCTTTCAAAATTCTTGTTATTTTCCAAGAATTTATTAACATTAACTTCATTTTCTTTTTTACACACTGTGCATGTGCTGTACACCAGAACTCCGCCGACTTTGACACACTTGGAAGAGGCCTCGAGTATTTCAGCCTGAAGCTGAATGAGTGCATCAATATCCGCACCTGTTTTATTGATTTTTATATCAGGTTTCTTTCTTATAAGACCTAACCCCGAGCATGGTGCATCAACTATTACTCTATCATACTCCTCTGTATCTGCATCATGTATAACACAAGCATCTCTTAGTGTTGTATGCATTATCTTTATGCCCAGTCTGTCACGGGTTTCATTCATAAGCTCAAGCTTATGCTGGTGAATATCTCCGGAAACAATACTGCCTTCATTATTCATTTTTTCAGCAATCAGGAATGACTTCCCTCCAGGGGCTGCACATACGTCGAGTATACTTTCACCCGGCTGAGGATTTAAAACATTGACAGCAAGCATCGAACTTTCATCCTGAACATGAAATAGTCCAGTTTTATACATTTCTGTTTCGGCTAAATTGGAGGAGCCTTTAATATGAACTGCATTATCGCAATAATAACCACTTTTAACAGAAACATCGATTTTCTTAAATCTTTTCGTTAACTCATCTGTAGTCGTTTTAAGAGAGTTTACGCATAGACTGACATCTGGAGCAGTATTACTGGCAGCACACATTTTTTCTACTGTGCTAAAATCATATTTTGAAAGCCACATCTTTACAAGCCAAAGCGGAAATGAGTACTTAACCGAAATATACTCAGGAGTTCCGTTTTCAGGTAAAACAAATTCATTTTTACTTCTTACAATTGTACGAAGTACACCGTTAACAAATCCATTCAGTAAAACAAGTCCTCTTTTTTTTACAAGAGAAACAGCCTCTGAACAGGCTGCTGAATCAGGAACTCTATCCATAAATACTATCTGATATACCGAAATACGCAAAACAGACAATATATAAGGTTTCATTTTATTGGTTTTTGTTTGTGAATAGGCATTTATAACATGATCTATAAAAATAATGTTTCTCAACGTACCGTTCACAATTTCCGTTACAAATGCCTTGTCTTTTCTTGGCATTGCACCATTCAATCGAAGATATTTACTGAGTGTAATATTACTGTATGCAGCTGAACCGATAATTTCGGTTAAAGCATCAGCAGCAACTTCTCTGGGATTTATCAGTACCATAAATATGCACCCTTTCAATACCTTTTTGTAGTTAGTCAAGTAATTTTTCACGCAATACGACATACTAATTCATTTTACAGCATTTTATAAAAATAATCAACATTTGCATCTTATATGTTTTATTTTATTGTATATATTTATTCAAAAATATAAAAATAATCCCCGCATACAAATGCGGGGATTAAACATATTAAACATCCAAATGTTTTCTTAATGAAATTGTGCTTCCTAATATACCAAGCAATGCTCCAAAAAGCAATGCCCCAGGAAGAAGTACAGAAAATATATCTATACCGAATTTGAAGCTTACTATTGTCTTAATCATCGGCACATGCAGATAAATAAGATCAACTAGTTTATTATACAGTGGCCAAGCGGCTACAATTGGAACTGATGCCCCGACCAATCCGATTATTATACCTTCAATTACAAACGGCCATCGTATAAACCAGTCTGTGGCTCCAACGTATTTCATAATACTTATTTCAGTCCGTCGGGTAAATACTGAAAGCTTTATTGTGTTTGTAATGATGATTACCGAAATAGCAGCAAGCACTAATATCAGCAGTATACCGAATATGCTCAAGAATTTGCTTACCTTAACAAGCATCTGGGTTTCTGATTCAGCATGCCGTATATTTCTAACGCCGTCAATCTGCTCTATTTTTTTAACTACATCACCCTGATATTCTATGTTATCAAGCGATACCTCAAATGAGCTTGACAAAGGATTATTCGTTTCATCAAATCCTGCAAGAATGTCCTCTGCATCCCATGACTGCTTTAAATCACTCAATGCATCTTCAGGTGAAATATAACTTACACTCGCAACATGGTCAACTGCTAATATTTCATCATTTATTTGAAGAACCTTATCAGAATCAACATTATCATCAAGGAATACAGCAATTCCTATTGATGATTCAAGCTGATCAAGCATATAATTTACATTTGTAAGTGCACAATATGATATGGCAATTATAAAAATACAGGCTGCAACAGTACCGATTGATGCAATTGACATAAGCCTGTTTTTGATAACGCCGCCGAATGCTTCAGAAAAAAAGTATTTAATTGATCTAAATTTCATCGCTGTACCCACCTTTTTTATCACGAATTATATGACCATTTTCAAGAGTGATAACCCTCTTTTGCATCTGGTCAACAATATCCTTGGCATGAGTAGCGATTAATACTGTTGTTCCTCGCTTATTTATTTCTTCAAGGAGTGTCATAATATCCCATGCTGTTGCAGGATCAAGGTTTCCTGTGGGCTCGTCCGCTATCAGAATAGGCGGATTATTTACAATTGCTCTGGCAAGTGCTGTTCTTTGCTGCTCACCGCCGGATAATTCCCTCGGATATACTTTTGCCTTATCTCTAAGTCCTACAAGGCTTAATACAGTAGGAACATTTCGTCTTATGGTTTTAGTTGGTGCTTCAATAACCTGCATTGCAAATGCAACGTTATCAAATACAGTTTTACTTGGGAGAAGTCTAAAATCCTGGAATACTACTCCGAGGTTTCTTCTTAAGTACGGCACTTGACTGCTTCTAAGTTCACCCGTTTTCACGTTGTTAATAACAATACTGCCCTCTGTTGGATCCAGTTCTTTCAGCAACAGTTTTATCATAGTTGACTTTCCCGAACCACTGGAACCGACAATAAACACAAATTCACCCTTCTCAATTTGTATGTTTATATCCTCAACGCCTACAGTTCCGTTAGGATATACTTTGGTAACATGTTCTATGTTTATCAAAAAAAATCGTCCTTTCCCCGGCCTTTATTCAAGAGAAGGTATCAGTATACCATTTTATCCATATACATCATATACTTGCTTACCATCAGTGTTATCTTGAATATTATGGCATCATCAAAATTGCGCAGGTCAAGACCTGTCATCTTTTGGAGCTTATCAAGTCTGTACACTAACGTATTCCTGTGTATGTAAAGCTGTCTTGATGTCTCAGATACGTTAAGGTTGTTTTCAAAGAACTTATTGACTGTGGCAAGAGTTTCTTCATCAAAATCATCCATTGTAAGACCATGAAGAACTTCTTTAATGAACATCTTGCAAAGAGAAAGAGGAAGCTGATAAATAAGTCTGCCGATGCCAAGTTTTTCATAGTTAACAATGTATTTGTCACCTTCGAATATTTTGCCTACCTCAAGTGCCATTTTTGCTTCCTTATATGAACGTGATACGTCCTTGAGGTCGCTTACAACGGTACCGATTGAGATGTATACCTTAACACTGATTTCTGTGTTTAATGTATCGAAAATCATCTTGGCAATTTTCTCAATCTCATCCATTGTTTCCTTTTCGCGGAGTTCCTTAACAAGAATTATGCTGTGTTCATCAACAGCAGTAACAAAATCCTTTGTTTTTGCAGGGAAAATACTTCTTACGATTTCAACAATATTCATATCCTTATCAATATTAGTTTCAATAAGGTATACGATTCTTCTGATATTGTTTTCAATATGAAGCTTTTTAGCTCTGCTGTAAATGTCTACAAGAAGAAGGTTATCAAGAAGAAGATTTTTAATAAAGTTATCCTTGTCATATCTTTCCTTGTATGCAACTAAAAGGTTCTGAATTTGAAAGGCCGCTATTTTGCCGATTCTGTAGCCGTCTTCATCTTCTCCCTTTACCTGTATAACATATTCTGTTATGCCGTTATCATAAACTTTAAAATACTGATAGCCAAGGATGAGCTGACTGTCTGCCTGAGAACCGACAAAATTTTCAATTGCATCAATTTGTCTGCCAATCATATTCTCTTCCGTCGTTGCAATAACCTTACCCTCTTTTTCAACAACGCTCATGTCTTTTCGGGTAATATTCTTTAGTCCGTCAATAGTACTTTGCAAAATCTGATTAGAAATCATAAGCCCACCCCAATAATAAATAGATTTAAAAATCCCTTAATTCTTAACTGACTGCAGTTATAGGAACTGCTTATACAACAGCCAAAAACACGCCCATAAAACCGATAAATTGCATAAATCAATCTTTGTTTTTGTTTAAAGAATAAGATGTGTAATCTGCTACCGTAAAAATTCACTATTACTGCTTTATATTTTATAACAAAATAACAAAAAAATAAAGAGAAAAATCTAAAAAAGTGTCAAAATTTTTTAGAAAGTAAAATTGTTTAAAAAATGAACAATTTTTCAGATACGATTTAAGAATTTTTCAGGGATAAAATGTCAGCAAAATAGTATTATTATTAATAAAATAGTGTACTAAAGCTTTTAAATGCCATATCCATATAATTCATTTGTGTCAAATAGAATAATACAAGACTAAGAATTAATGAATTTTATCAATTCTTTTAAAAGAGTAATTTCATTTTGTAAAAATACACAAATAAAAGTATTTCAGTAATCAATATTATACATACTTGAGTTGTTCACAACTGATATTTTATCAAAATTTTCCTCTGACTGAAATTTTAAAACTCATCCCATTATAAAAACTTCGACAAGATAAGTATATCCCAAGCGAAGTTTTTATATTTAATAAACATTTACTTCATTTCTTTTTTGACCTTCAATACAAATTTGGGAAGTCTAAGCATTCTCGTAAATCTGGTTGGCTGCTTTACAAGTCTGTAAAGCCATTCAATCCCCATCTTGCAAACAATTTTTGGTGCTCGTTTTATGTTTCCGCTCATAACATCAAAACTGCCGCCGATACCTATTGCCAGCTTTGCACCTGTCAGTCTTAGGTTATTGTAAATCCATTTTTCCTGCTTTGGTGAACCAAGACCTACAAGAAGCAATGAAGGCTGAAGCTTTTTAATATCTGAAATTATGTTGTTTTCATCTTTTGCATTGAAATAACCGTCATGCACTCCGACAATTTTAAGACCTTCGTATTTTTGGGATATAACCTCAGCTGCCTTTTCGGCAACACCGGGAGCACCGCCTAACATATATACAGTATAGTCTGTATTTTTTATTCTCTCAAAAATATTAATCACCAAATCATAACCTGAAACACGTTCGTTGATTTTTACTTCGGAATACTTAGAAGCCCAGAGAATGCCTACCCCGTCTGGTGTTACCATATCAGCGGCACGCAATATTCCCATAAGCTCTGCATCGTTTTGTGCTTCCATAACTATTTCGGGATTTGGAGTGCATATTATATGCTGACCGCTTTCCCCCATCATCTCAACTGCACTGTCTGCTGCATCTTTCATGTTTCCGGTATCAAATGGAACACCAAGTATAGTTGTTTTGCCCATATCACTTTACCTCCGCAAAGGATTTATAATAAAGTTTCAAGATATTTTTCATTGAGTTTAGCTTTCTCTTCCAGATTTCGTGCTGAAACATTTAAGTCATTAACAATTGAATCATAATTATTAAGTATGTTTTCAAACTCATTTATTGTTTTGTCTACATCAATATTGTCTACATTACCGCCGTTTGGCATATTAATCAAGTTCAAATAATTGTTTATTTTGGGATCATATATGAAGCCTACAATAGGAACTCTTTGCTTTGTGGCAAATATGAGTGTATGTAATCTCATGCTCAATATAATCTCCATCTGGCTTATCATACCCATAATTTCATTTGGGGAATATGGCTTATCCAAAATATATGCGGGTGCATGCATTTTATCTATAATCTCTTTGCTTATATTAGTATCAGCAGGGTTATGCATCACTATAAAAACAATGGTTTTATTATATTCATCATGTATTCTGTCACATATTTGTGCAAATTTATCTGATATGTCAGAGCTGCCTTTCCAGTTTCTAACCGATACCCCTATTATGCCCTTATCTGTAGGTATTCCTGCTTCTGAAAGTAATGCTTTGGATTTATAATAAGGAATAGTATCCATTGTAAATACAGGGTCAGCTGTAACAAAAATATTTTTATTTGTTATTCCCATAGATACAAGCTCATCAAGTGAATCCTCCTCACGGAGAGTTATAATATCAGCTTTATTTAGTACCCATCTGACCATATTTCTGTTTTTCTTTCGTGATACAGGGCCGATTCCATTAGCATAAAGCATTACTTTTTTATGCATCAGCTTTGCACATTCAATTATAAACAGATAATACATAAGGGACCTTGTGCTTGTAGTATCCTGAAGCAGAGAACCGCCTCCGCTGAGTAAAATATCGCAGTTTTTGATTCCGTCTAAAACTTTTAATAGATCAAAACGATATACAACATTTTCAAAACCATACTTGCTTTTTGTTTCGTCCGGATTTTTTGAAAACACAGTTATATTGATATTATCATTTATCTTTTTTGTGTTTTTATAAATTGTTGTCAATATAGCTTCATCACCGCTGTTATTAAAGCCGTAATAGCCAGACATAAGTATGTTCCTTCTGTGATTTAATCTGTATGCATCATCATACATCTTAATACAGTCATCAGCCATCTTGCTCACGGAATAAAACTTGAAAATAACATCTCTTCCGAACTGCCCAAGAGCCGCTTTTGTCGCTTCATCAGCTGTAATAAGCTCTGTTATATCATTGGTTAGTCTCTCGGCACTGGACATCTCGCAGCCGCGGCAGCAAAAATTGTTTGCCTGTGCAGTAAAAAGTTTATCCTCAGAGAATATTCCTATATAACCTTCATTTCCTGCAACTATTACAGGTTTAGCTGCCGCCATTGCCTCAAGAGCAGCACGGCTGACTCCTACAAAAATATCACCCGCAGCAACGATTTTATTAATATCGGTTCTTGCACCTGTCATTACAATGCATTTTCTGCCAAGTTTTTTATTGACACAATCAGCTTTTTCTTTAAGCTTATCAAAAACATTGCCGCCGCCTGCAATTAAGAACTGTATTCCGTTTATTTTACTGCTTAGTTGCTCTGCAATATCAATAAGCTGTTCTGCGACCATAGCCCTGTCAGAATCCATTCTGCTGACATAGGATACAATTGGATATTCATTATTCAAACCGAACTCTTTAATTATCTCATCTCCGGAAACATCCGGTGAAAATTTATCAGTATCAATTCCGTTAATCGTTATATATATATTTTCCTCTGGAGTGTTGTAATTATCAATCAGATATTGCTTAATATCCTCACTTACCGCAATTACTTTTTGGCCCCAATTTGTAAGATATTTCAGTCCGTGTGCGGTACTAAATACCCAATGGGCGCTTGTTACAAACGTAAAATCCAGTGAATTATGAAGAAGTCCTGTTATGAATCCGGGAATTCTTGCATGTGAATGCACTATGTCTACCTTTTCGTCCTTAATGATATTTCTAAGAAGGCTAAGCGAACGGTGCATCTTTAAAATGTTTCTTGTATTAAGAGGAACATTGTAATGTTTAATTCCAGCACTTAAAAGCTCGTCAACATACACACCGCCGTTTGAAGCAACAAGAACATCATAGCCTCTCTTTTTAAGCTCTTTTGACAGTTCAACGATATGCGTTTCGGCACCGCCTATATTAAGCCCCATTGTTGTCATAAGAATTTTATATTTCATCTGTACTCCTCCCGACGGACCTTCACTCATTAATGCTTATAATTTTTGCAGTACAGGAAATGCATTTTGTGTATATCTTTCTTTTTGAGTTCGCACAAATATCATATGTTTTATTTACTGAATATACTCCATCGCTTACAGTTGCCTGCGCCTCTACTGTGAGAATTACATCATATCTGTTTTCAACTGTTGCTTCAACTGTTTCTCCGTTTGTTGTGTAAAAAGGTCTGGTAGCATCAAGCCATTGAACATCTTTTATTGTTCCGATTGCATTGCCTGATGTATAATCAAATACTGTATCTCCAACCTGAATGTTTTTAAATGAGAAATCACGCAAAGCTTCAATCTTCATATCGTATGTTACAGTTTCCATAGAAACCTTCTTAGCTGTTTTATTAAGACCTGAAAATTTATATACCGCTCCTGCTGCGATAACAATAATCACAATTATTACAATTAAGTCGATGATATTAAATTTACCTTTTTTTTCTGCCATTTTTTGTCCCCCCTTATCGCTCAATCTCAATGACGTATCCTTCACCTGCATAGCCAGGACCTTTTACAAATATCTCTGTTCCGGCACGAACAATGAATTGCCCATCAACTGAGTAAGCGCTGTCTGTTTCGGTTACATTGGCATTGAGTGTTATTATAACACTTTCACAAGTTGGGTCAACCGAGTCTTTGAATACATTGTTTTCATAATCCGGTGTTATTGTGCTGTAAGGAACTGTTTCAACTGACACAACTTTGCCCATACTGTAATTCTTGGTATTTTCATAAAGCTCATCACCCTCGTGAACGTAATTAGCAAGACCTTTTACGACACCGTCAAGCTCAATTTTGTAAGTAAGCTGTTTTGTGTCTAGGGTTGTGTCTCTGTGGGTAAAGACATAAAGACCGATGCCAACACAGGTAACAATAACAATGATGATTATATCAAAAAAATTAATTCTGAATTTCTTTTTATTCTCGTCCATTTTATGCTCCTTATCTCATTAGTTCCGAGTAAACTTTTTCTATGTTTCTTGCATATATCTCAGCGGTGAATTTATTATTGAAAATTTCAACCGATTTTTTCTGCATATATTTGTATGTTTCAGGTTCATCCATAAGCTTCATAATGTATTTTGCCATATCATTACTGTCCTTAAGCTTAAATATATATCCGTTTTCGCCATGTGAAATAACTCCGGGATTACCTCCGTAATTGCTTACTACAGCAGGAATACCAAGACTCATTCCTTCAAGCAATGAAAGGCTTGTTGCCTCTGTACCAAAGGATGCGTTCGCCTGAACATCCAGAATACTCAAAACTTCATTAACATTTTTTATAAAGCCGGTAAATATAACAATATTCTCAAGACCCTTATCTCTCACTGCCTGTTTGAGGCTTTCCTCAAGAGCACCTGTGCCTATTATGAGAATCTTTATTTTTTTGCCCTGTGCTGCTATTTTTTCTGCGGCTTCTATGAGATAAATATGTCCCTTGACTTCTTCAATTCTTGCCATTATTCCGACTGTGAAATCTCCGTTTTCAATACCGTATTTTTCTCGGAGTTTGAAAATCGTTTCATCAGAAGCACGCTTTTGCGGCTCAACACCGTTTAAAATTACTTTAACTTTTTCAGCAGCAATACCACCGTCTGTAAGGTTTTCTTTAGCGGCCTCGGCTACAGCAATTATATCATCAGCATAATGCATATTAACTATGCCGTTAATTTTCTTTCCTAGGCCTTTACTTATCTTAGGACTTACAGGAAATACGGAATGTCTGGTATAAACAACTTTTTTTCCGCACTGCTTCCCCGCAATTCTTCCGCTCATATTTCCATGAGTGTGAACTATATCACACTCGGAAGACTTTATTATTTTCTTAAGCTCCTTTATACCGTCCATGCTTAGTGATTTTTCTGCTATTGCATCTGCTTCAATAGTTTTTATGCCAAGCTTATTTATTTCAGGTATCAGAAGACTTCCTCGAGGCACAACAACCTTTGCGCTAAAGCTGGTTCTGTCAAAATATTTTAGGAACGTCAGTACACAGCGCCCTGCTCCGCCTATGTTGCTGTCACTGATGATATTAAGTACTTTAATCATATTTTCATTCCTCCTTGAGCTTATATGCGTCAGAGTAAAGCATTGCAAGCCCTACAACCGCCCAAAAAAGAAACATTACCCTGTAATTATAAAATGTATAGTCAAACATGCTCTGAACGAAAAATCCGGACAGTGATGCTACAACTCCTATAATAAATATTTTATCTTTCTTATCAACTGAATTTTTAAGACCGATGGCACAGCTCTTAAATACACGATAGATTATTGCCAAAAGCATTGCTATACCGCAAATACCGGCATCACACATTGTCTGCAAATAAAGATTATGAGAATGTGGTGCTATAATTGAGTCATAAGCATATGACGGATATACTAGGTTAAATGCAGCCGTTCCCGGTCCAACTCCGCAAAGCCAGTAATCTTTAAGCATACTGAGCGTACCCATGTATATAAAAAATCTATAGCTTGTAGATGAGTCAGACATGTTTCCTATACTCATGAACCTGTTTATTATTGTTTCGGGAAGAACAAATGGCATAAGCATTAAACCGACAATAATAATTAGAATAAAACGTCTGTCAAGCAATACAAGAAATACCATTGCTGCAAAGAGTATACCTAGCCAACAGCCCCTTGAATAAGTAAGAATAAGGCAGAGCATTTGAATACCGCCGACTATTACAAAAAACGACTTCTTTAAAACTCCTTTTACACTGAAGAAAAAAGATACGGCAAGCGGAATTGTCAAAAGCAGATATTCACCGAGTACATTAGGATTTCCGAGAGTCGAATAAACTCTGAAACCAATATCGGAGAACATTTCTGTATCAATCCATGAGCCGCTGAACTTTGAAGGATTTAAATACTGATAAAATCCGTATAATGAAATCAACACTCCAAAGCAGACAAAGAAAAATGTAAGCAAATACAGTTGTTTTTTAGTCTGTACTGCATTTATAACAACAAAATAGAAAAGCATAAATGCAATGCTCAGTATAGAACCGTAAAGACTGCCCTTGACATTAACTGATGTAAAGGTTGCAGCAAGATAAACAAAAGCATATATAAGAATATATTTGTTTAAAGGATTATAACGAAGCTTAAAATCTTTTTCACAGGAAAGCTTAAAAATTAGACTCAAAAATCCTGCCATTGTTAAAGCCAAAACTCCCATAGTAGGAAGAACCGGTGCAAGAACCACAGCAAAAAAACACCATACGAAAGGCATTTTAAAAATACTGCCTTCCAGCAGCTTATCAAGCCTTAAAGATGAAAACAATCTTCTGAACAGTCTGACTTTAAAGTAAAATAATTTTGTAAAAATACTTCCTTCCGAAACTTCCTGCGTACTGCCTTCCTTTAAAAAGCGGCTGATAATTCGGCTGCCTTTAAACTGCCTTGAAAACCAGTTCCCCACTGATGCTATCCAATTATATATTAAACTGTTTCTTAATACATCGGGCACTGTTTTATTCCTCCGTTCCTTTATTCTTCTTTAGCATTTTGCTGACATAGCCAAAGACCAAATCAGCTTCATATAGCTTTGTAAGCTTAGACATTATAAGATAAACCGCAATACCGACTATAACAGCGATACCGACAGCAATTATTTTCATTATCATTGATGCACCGGAACTCCATAAAATATTCTTCACTAAAACAACCGCCGCAGCCATTACAAGGGCACATACCGTCATTTTAACAACAGACACAGCCAGTCCATTCATATCAGCATCGCGATTTTTGCGCTTAAGAGATATGAAAAGCAATAAGCCATAAAGAGTAGATGATATTGCAGAAGAAAGTGCCAATCCAGAAACTGACATACTTCTGACTAATACGTTACAAAGTGCAAGGTTAACTATTATTGAAACAAGGCCTGCAATGAACGGGGTTTTTCCATCCTGCTCAGCATAAAATGCTCTGCTAAGTATTGCCTGAAGTCCATATCCAAACATACCTAGTGAAAAATAAAACAGCGCACTTGAAGTTATTCCTGTTGAGAATGCATCAAATGCACCTCTCTCATATATTAGCGAAATTATTGGTCTGCTTAATGCCATTACACCGGCAGTCATAGGTATGATTATAAATGACAAAATTCTTATTGTTGTAATTACTGTATTAAAAAAAGCGCTTTTATCATTATTAGCGGTCATTCGTGACAGCCTTGGGAAAATGACATTGGCAACTGACAGCACAAAAACGCCAACAATAATTGTATATAGATTATTGGCGTATTGTATTGCGGAGACACCTGCTCCTTCATATAAATAAGATGCAAATTTAGTATTGATTGCTATGTTAATAGGCTGAACCCATGTGCTTACCATTACTGGAAGCATAAGTGCCAGTACCTTTTTTATATTCTCGTCTTTTTTAAGTGCAAATGATGGCTTATATCTGTAACCATTCTTAATTAGGCTCGGAGCCTGCATAATTGCCTGCATGGCCCAGCCAATAAGGAATGCAACAGAAAGACCGTAAATCCCCATGGATTTATTAAAAAACAAATAGTAAATAATAATGATGCCATTTGATACAATGCTCAGTGCCGCAGGTATAGTGAATTCATCAAAGGATTGGAGAATCCCGACAAATGAATAAGCAATTCCCGTAAACACAACCGTAGGGAACATAATTTTAAGCAGACTAATGGATAATAGCTTAGTTTTTGTATCATACCCCCCAGCAAATAAATTTGTAAGCTGAGGTGCAAATCCCATTCCGGTTAACGTCATAATTACAGTTAAAATAACAATAAGAGTTATAAATTTGTTTGTAAATTCAAAAGCTGATTTTTTACCGTTCTTCTCAAGACTTTCATTAAAAATAGGGATAAAGCTGGCGGATATTGCCGAAGCAAAAATAGCATCGAAAAAAACTCTGGGTATTGTGCTTGCGGTCAAAAAAGCATTTGCCTCCATACCTGAACCATAGTTAGATGCCAAAAGCATATCTCTTACAAGTCCAAGTATTTTACCAACCAATGTTATTATCATCATTGAGCCTGCCGCTCTGACCGCTCTTTCGTTGTTATCCGCCATCTCTGCTTTACCTCTTAAATTCTTATTTAATTAAAATACTGTGTCTAAATCGTAATACATGCCGTTTCCATCAACTTTAACAGTCAGAGTTCTGAAATTACTGTTGAGTGAACCGTCAGCATTGAAAAGGTTAGGAAGGTTAATGTATCTTATTCCATCCTTTACTGTATTCCAAGCTGAATATCCGCTTGTAGATACAACATAGACATCTTTTCCGCTGTTTTTAATTGTATTTAATGCACTTCTCATAAGCTCGGTTTCAAGTGTATCAGAGAAATTGCTTGGTGTACAGTCCATAATGAATATTACATTATCATTTCCTGCTGCTGCAATATCTTTGGCAAACTTCTGCCACTGACTTGCCTGAGTATTTCTCAAACCACCGTTTTTGGCTGTAAGCTGAACGATACTTAAATCAGTTGCACCGTAATTATAGAAGTTATATGTATCTGAATACTTAATAGTTTCAATTGATGAAGCTGTTGATATGTCAGAGCCTCCTGCATATACGATAAGATCACTGTTCTTCTCAAGAGCATTGCTTACTGACGCTCTTGCACTGTCATACTTGGCTGACTTAGTTCCTGCATAATTGACAGCTCCGGCTAAACTAACATAGTATGAGCCGACAACCTTATTATTTATATCAACATTTTGGTTATCAGTAAATATAGTGTTTGCAGGTGTGCTTATATTTACATCAGCAACAACTGCTCTGAGGTTATCAAATGAAACACTTTGCTCATTTGTGTTTGTATTTGACAATGCTACTGCATAAATAGTTTGAAGCTTAATTGGATATGATACTCCGGAAGGAATTGATGCGCTTACATCCTTCCATCCGCTCCAGTTAAGTGTTTTTGTGAAATCAACTTTGTACAAAGTACCCTTGCTGTCAGTAACTTCCCCTCTAAGCCACTGATCTGTTCCGTTACCCTTTACAGACAACGTTAATTTATCAGGTGAACCGTTAAATACGATTGGGCTTGAAAATTCAGCATATGCAGCTTGTGTTGATGTTGAAGAAGCAAATGTATATTTAAGCTGAAGTGCTTTGCTGCCTTCTGAAGCAGTTGATACATATGCAGAGCTACCTTTTACTGTATTAGGATAAAAACTGAATGAAACAGCTCGTGAGCCATCAAATGACTCCACTGTTTTAAGCGTACCTCCAACAGTAACTGCTATATAACATTTTGCCCCGTTTTTCTCACATTCTATGTATCCGCTGCCTTTATTTGTTGCGGTAAATGTATTTCCGTTCATTGTTCCGATAGAATTATTTGTAAGAGTATAGTTAATTCCGTTTGAAACAGTTTGTGTGTAACCTTCTGTATCCTTAGCTGTAAAAGTAAGCGTTGCAGTCTGACCTGGTGAAAGACTGACAATACTCATTGATGGTGAGAGTGTTGATGCATTTGCAAAATTAACAGTATCAACTGCGGTATATCCTCCGTAAGTTGCGGTTACGGTAACTGAACCGGGTTGAGATGAATAAAGCATTCCACCGCTTACAGAAGCATTTCCTCCGACTGTATTATAAACAATCTGGTCAGCTGAAATATTTACTTTATTATAATAGCTGTCAAAGCCTGTAACCTTAAGTGAAACTCCCTCACCTGTCACAGCTCTGTCTTTAGAGGCTTCAAGTTTAAGCTCATTGAGAGCACCTGTTGTTGACGTATTGTATATACCAAGTGCAGTCATTATCTTTCTGGGAGTTCCCTCAGAAACATCATTTTTAATTGAAAGAGAATCGTCTTCAGCTGTTTCAACTACCATTGTGCTTGAACCGCCGCCATCAAGATGCATTGCATTATACGCACCGTATTCCTTCATAAGGTCAACCATTTCGCTTTGAGTAGCTCCAATGCTTGTGCCTCGTCCGTCAACTACCATAAGAATGAGCTTGTTGCCGTCCTGAGATATTCCAAGTGCCGTTCTAGGCTGTCTTCCGGTTATTATTGTTCCGTCTGACACAGCTGAACCGTTTACAAGAATTCTTCCACCGCCACCGACTGCTGTTTGAATTGAATCAAGATCGATTGATGAATTGATTACTGTTTGAACATTATCTCCTACCTTAAAATTCTGTGCTGCATAATTTGCATAAGAATCTTTTACTATTATAAGGTATCCTGAATCGCTTGGAGGACAATTAACTGTTTCACCAGGCTGAGATATGTAAGTTATTATGTCGTTTTCAACTACAAGTTTCACAAGTCCACTGAAACGGGCATCAATGTCCTTTGTATTAGCAGCTGCTGAAGAACTGAAATAAATAGGATAAACCATCTGTGTGATTTTATTTATTGATGCAAGTTCGAGCTTCGCTCCGCTCTCATTTTTGAAATCTGCAGTAAATTTAAGATAGTCAATAAAACTTTTGCCGTTTTCATCCATGAAATATGAAGCAAACTCATTGGATGTCAAATTTTTATCTGTTCCGACAGAAACAAGTTCGCCATCAGCTACGAATGGTCCGAAAGAAGCTGAATATGTACCGGTCATTCCAAAAAAGTCGGCATTTACACCTGCAACCGCACCATTATCATTTAAAAGCTTTAGTGCAGTTTCTTTGAGTCCGTATTCAGTCTTGCTTTCAACGGGTGCAATTTTTACATTATCCGAATCTAAATCAATCTCAAGGGCATGTATATTCTGCCAGCCATCTGATGACAGTCTGTGTTCATAAGAATATGTAACTCCCTTTGTTACTATCTCATCGGTTTTTTCGCTGTACAGATTATCTGCCATTGCTGTGGAAGATAACCCGAACGACATTCCGAGGATTAAAACCGCTGTCCCCACAAGCGTTAAGTACCTTTTCATAACATCACTCCTTATTGCCGTTATCTATTTCATAACCGCCTTTTATTAAAACCTTTGCATTTCCTCTTGCATACAAACCGCAGTCCTCATTCTGTATAACATACAGGTGATTGTGTTCAGCGGCTTCACCGTCTGCAAGGACATTTCCACTGGTAATATCTATGAGGTTATCATCAACGCATACTGCTAACAGACTGCCGTCAGTAACAATAGCCGTACTTCCCTCAGCAAAACATATTGTCTCGCCTTTTGAGAGCTCAGCAGTATCATAAACCGAATTTGTGCTTAAATTTTTGTAGTAACTGTCAATCTGCTCATTGACATCATCATTTGAACTTACAAAGCCATCTTCAATGGTTGTATGCAAAAACTCTAAAACATCTCCGTCAGAAGCCTTCCCCGACCTATTATAGATTGACAGAGATACACAAGTAGCGCACACAGCAACTGTCGTAACAGCCAATGCAGTTACAATTTTAATATCCATCTTCGGTATATTCATTGATTTTTCACCCATTTTTACCACCGTACACTTATATTAACATAATATCCTAATATAAAAAACTTTGAATTAAATTATTAATAAAATTGTAATATATTGAGGAACATAAAAATTCCATACATGCATTATTCTTCCCGAGATAAAATGCGAAAAATTATCCCGCCTATTTATTTGGCAGGATAACATTATTAATGCTTTAAACCGCAGCCGTCATGGATAAGATGCTCATAATCATAATCAATCAGCCTATGATAATAACTTCCCATAACATCAAAGGTAAAACAATATTTATATTCATCTATATTTTCATCTTTAAAATAAATCACATACTGAAATTCAGAGTCATCAATTTCTTCGCAAACAAAATCCGTGGACTCCTCTGCAAATATTTCTTTTATTCTCTCAATACCGCAGTCTCTTTTTCTGATAACCTCTATGAGTTTTTTTAAGAATAATCTTCTGGGATTGCTCTTCATTATCTTATCAATGCCATCAGAATAAACTCTTATTCCATATCTGTTGTCAGAAGCGGCTTCAATATCTATATTACCAAGGCGCTCTTTAACAAAAGCCTTAAACAGTATGAGCTTTTCTGCGACATCATTAACATCAGTGCCTGTAAGATATGCTGCTAATTCGGGAGTATAGTATATACATATACTTCTGTTATGGCTTTCACCAAGTTTAAGCATCATTTCAAATATTGAATCACACAGATTCTTTTCCAAATATTTAAGTCCGCTTTTCATAATCAACACACCCGTTTATTCTGCAGTATTTTCTGCAGTTGCTGTTATTTCTCCCTGCCCAGTACCAAGAATTATAAGAATATCATTGTTTCCGCCAAGAAGTGTATCGTCAACAATAATTACTGCATTATCAAAGTACTGAAGCAAATCTTCGCCCTGTCCGCTTTCTTTAACAACAATTCTTGTATATTCTGTCTGGTCACCATTATAAGTTGAAATTTTGTTTACTGTGAAGCCCTCATCATCAAGAGAGTCTTTTACGCGGCCGGCAAGCCCCATAGTATCTCCGCCGTTTGCAACTTCAATGCTTTTATGTTTACTTGATGCAACAAAATCATCGCTTGAATAGAAAATTTCGTCAACAGTATTCGGTATTGAAGTCTCATCAGCAATATAATAGCTGGCACCATTGATATACTGAGGGTAACCGGGAAGTGTTTCCATCATAAAATCACTGGACTTAATATCGCTGGAATACTTCGCATAATTAAGCATATCTCCAAGTGACATATCAGTATCAAGATAATCAAATGCCGCTTTAATAAGCTGAGGAGCATTTTTAAGAAGAGTTTCGCTGCTTGTAACCTTCTGCATGAATGCCGTAAGGAACAGATGCTGAGCTTCAATACGTCCAAGGTCACCATTTGCATAATGTCTGAATCTTACAAGTTGTTCTGCTGTATCGCCGTCAAGATGCTGTTGTCCTTCTTTAAGGTCGATATAAAGATCCTGAACGGGATCAGAATAATACATATCCTGAGGAACATACATATCAACACCGCCTATATCATCAACAACGGTTTTAAATGCCTCTATATTGAATTTTACATAATTATCAATTTTTATTCCGAGTAAATCTTCAAGCTGCAATTTTAAGCATTCCATGCCTTTATCACCACCGTAAGCATGTACAGCATTCATTTTGCATACGCTTGGTATAGACCTACCCTCACTCTCTACCAATGATTCTACTTCAGAAGTAGGTTCTGTATAAGTATCTCGTGGTATGGAAAGAAATTTTAGAGTGCCGGATTCACTGTCAAAGTTAACTACAAATATAACATCTGTTCTGGTTTCAGCACCATCAACACCACATATAAGGATATTTTTATTAATATTATCCTTAAGCATATTCCCCAGTACATCAGTTACGCTGGGAGAGGAGTTCCCACCGCTTTCTTTTGAATATGTTGCCCTGGTGTATGCATAAACACCGATAAAAGAAATCACTAAAAAACAAGCAACAATTATTGTTACAGTTCTAAAAAACGAAAGCACTGGACTCCTTTTCTTCTTCGGTTTGACAGCTGCATTCTTAGAATTACTTTCTTTTTTACCCATTTCATTTCTCCAATCAAATTTCATTAATACCTGTGACTATTTTAATGTCTGTTCCGCCGTCTACTGCTGAAGCATCAACAACTATTTCTGCATTTGAGAATAAAGCAATCAAATCATCGCCTACTCCCTCTTCTTTAACATAAATAACTGTATTTTCATTCTTATCTCCCTTCCAAGACGAAATCGTAGTTACACTATATCCTAAAGCGTTAAGACGCTCCTGCGTTTTTGAGGCAAAGCCGTCAGCAAAACCACCGTTAGAAACTTCAATAGTGTAATGCTTGCTGTCATTAATAGACTCAGTGTTCTCAGAAATATCAGGTTCAATTCCCCTGAACACCCTGTCAGACATTTTGGCAATTCCGTCTTTATCGGGTATATACATGTTTTGAGCTTCACCCGGAATAGTTTCCATGGCTATTTTTGTCGTATCAATAAGCGAAACATATTTAAGATAGGTTAAGCAATCTGCAAGGGAAATATCCGTATTTACATATTTATATACAGTGGTTACAAGACTTGTAAGATCGCTGAGTACGTTGTCCGAATCAAATATTTTGTCAGCCAACGCGAGAATAAAATCATGCTGAACTCCTATTCTGTCTATATCCTGCTGAGCATAGCCCTTCCTGAATCTAACCAGCTGCTCTGCATGCTCACCGTCAAGGTGCTGCTGCCCTTTCTTAAGGTCAATCAAAATACCGCCGGTATCACGCATATCCCAATACATATCAGCTGGAACATTCATATCAACTCCGCCGACAGCATCAACTATTTCTTTAAATGCATCAAGATTTATTGCAACATAATGGTCTATATCAACATTAAGGAGGTTTTCAAGTATAGTAACAAGATATTCGTTATTCTTGCTGCCTGCATAAGCATATACTTCCGTAAGCTTACATTCACCTGTAACACCGTATTTTGTCGGAATATAATCTCCTCGGTCATCATTTTTCATATCAAGCATCATGCTGTCAGGCATAAAAACCTGTGTATCTCGGGGGACCGATATAAGGTTAGTTTCACCTGTAACTGTATCGAAAGAAACAACAAAAACTACATCTGAATGAATACCGTCTTCGTCAAGACCCAAAACGGCCATATTTATTTTTGAATCAGCAACAGTTTGTTTTAAATCGGATTGATCTCCGGTTTCACCGTTTAGAGCTGCTTCCTTGTCAGCACTTGATTTATACGCTGTCGCAGCCAATACAAAAACTGCCGAAAACACAAAGACAATTAATGTAACAGTTAAAAAAAATCTTCCTATTAATCTGCTTCTTCTGTGGTTATCTCTATAATTGTTGTTGTTTTTCTCGCTCACTTTTGTTCTCCCTATTTAAAACTATAAATGGTACACTATATGCGCCGACTGGATTTTTAACTTAGCCATTATACCAATATTTTATCGCATTTACAATAAATTTGCAATTATTACGCAATTATTTAAGGAAATATTAAAAAATTTAATTTTATTTGCACAATTGAGTCAAATAGTTTAAAATTAGAATGATTTTTTAACGGAGGCTAATGAAATGAACATAAATTTAAAAAAGATACTACCTAATATAAAAAAGATACGACCTAATATAAAAATATCACTTTTGATTATATTTATATTTTCTTTGCTAACAACAGGCTTTATGTTTTACCTGTCACCGGGTTCGATGGGAATGTTTTTAAACTTCTCCTTTCGTGAGCCTGTGATGCTTCTGCTTAATTACATACCGGTTATTCTAATCATGCTGCTGATGTATTTTATAACCGGCAACAGTATATTTTCTTCTATATTTTCTGCAGCATTATTTTCCGCATTTTCCTTTACAAACAGAATGAAAATTGAAATGCGCCAGGATCCCCTCGTTCCAAGTGATCTTACTGTGTTTGGCGAAGTTAAATCAGTTGTTTCTAAATTTGATCCTTTTTATGTAAGAATCGGTATTTCAGTTATTCTTGTTTTCGTATTATTGTTTATAGTATCGCTTGTTGTATTCGGCAAAAACGATGCACTTGCATTTAAAAACAGAATTATCGGAATAACTGCATGTACAGCAGCTACAGCTGTATTATTTTCTTCTGCATATTCAAGCAAAGAAATTTACGACAACTTTCAGGTTGACGGAAACACCTATTTCAAGGTTAATCATTACATATCGAAGGGCTTTTTATACAGCTTTATCTATGACATAAATAATCTTAAGGTTGGTAAACCCGATGGTTATAACTCAGCTGAATTTGATGAAATTGATATGGATGCGGATTATTCCGAATACGAAAAAACCTCTAAGCCGAATATCGTAATGATTATGAGTGAATCCTTTTCAGACGTAAGCAATTCCGATAATATTAGTTTTGACGGCTATGAAAATCCTCTTGCATATTACAATGACTTTGTTTCAAGAGATGACGTTATATCCGGGCATATAGTTGTGCCAAATTTCGGTGGTGGTACATCTGACACTGAATTTGATGTTCTTACGGCATGTTCAACCAGATATATAAACAGTTCACAGATGTCCTACAATATTTTGAGCTCTAAGCTGGAATCTATTCCAAACCTTCTAAAAAATATAGGCTATGATACGCTTGCTATCCATCCTGGCTACGGCTGGTTCTATAATAGAATAAATGTATATAATTATCTTGGCTTTGATAATTTTCAATATCTTGAAACTTCATTTGATCCAAGCAAACAGAATAAAGGTGGATACATATCAGATGCGGCTACTACCGAAAGTATAATACATAATTTTGAAAAGCATACAGAAGAAAGTGACTCACCGTTGTTCGAGTTTTGCGTAACCATTCAGAATCATGGACCATATGGTGATAAATATGGAGATTTACCAGCAAACTTTTCAACTGATGTACCTCTTTCAAGCGCAGAAAAGACGATATACACCGGATATTATCAGGGTATAACCGATGCCGATGCACAGGTTGAAGCGTTAGTAAAATATTTTGAAGCCAGCGATGAACCTGTTGTTCTTGTATTCTTTGGAGATCATTTGCCGGGCTTTTCAAACGGAACTACATATTTCTCACAGTTTAGAAATGACATCGATCTTAACGGGACTATCGACCAGCAGTTAAAAGCTTATGAAACACCTTACTTCATTTGGGCTAACAAGGCTGCCAGGGAAACAACTGATTTTGATAAAAATGCAGAAAGCCTTGATTTACCATTAAACCACAATATAAGTTCATCATTCCTTGGTGCAGCAGTAATGGATCTTTTAGACTTGGGCAACATTTCACCATTTATAAGTTACGCAAACGAAATTAGAAAAACTATTCCTATTGCCGCAGGTAATATAGTGATGACACAAAACGGTCTGATAACGACTGATATTGACTCAGATGAACAAAGTATTCTGAATAAATACTCTAGATGGATATATTATAAGCTGTTTGACGATTAATTTTATAGTTTATTCTCTACTAGGAGGGGTTAGTATGCCTTTAGTTCAATCTGATTATCTGGTAAGCGGAATAATAAATATAGTAATGCTTATTATGCTTGCCAAACTAATTTACATTAATAAATGGTTAAGCCCAAAAATTGAACAGTCATACTTTATAGCCATTGCAAGTACGATAATTTTGATTATCGCAGAAATTGCAACGTTTGTTTTTGATAATTCAGTTATAGAATACAGGAAATACAGTGTTTTAGCAAATGTAATCGGCTTTTCGCTTTCCACAACAATTCCTATAAGCATGTCCATAATTTTTGAAGCACGAATTACTCAAAAAATTAAAAAATGCTTAGCTATTCCAACACTGATCAACTTGATTTTTGTTCTCCTATCACCGGAATTTGGGTATGTTTTCAGCATAACACCGGAAAATATATATTCAAGAGGTCCTCTGTTTTTTGTTTATGCGATAACATATATCTGGAACTGCTTGATTCTCATGGCTGCTATTTACAAAAGTGTAAAAGAATCCAGCAGTTATGATAAGTGTTTTCTATTTTCGCTTTTTGGGCTAACTATTATCGGAACCAGCATTCAAATTATATTTCCGAATTTACATACGACGTGGCACTGCATAAGTATTGTACTTGTATTATATTATATTTTCCTGTGTGAGCTGCAATTTAAATACGATTCCACAACTAAGGTTATGAACAGGCCTACTTTTGACAGAGCAATATATGATTTGAAGGAATCAAAAAACGGTGCCATAGTTATGTTTGATGTTGACCAATTCAAGGAAATAAATGATAAGTACGGTCATCAGCATGGAGATTATTGCCTGAAAGAAGTTGCCAATATTATTAAAAAATGTTTTGATAAAAAAGGTATATGCTATCGTATCGGCGGTGACGAATTCTGCATAATCAGCAATACAACTGACATTAAGACAATTGACACCTGCATAAACAAAGTAATTAACCAAATATCAATTCTCAGAGAAAAAGATGTTACTATTCCTTTTGTTTCATACGGTTACAGCATTTATGAATATGGCGGAGAAAAGAACATCAAAGAAGCAATAAAAATTGCAGATGACAACATGTATTCATATAAAAAAATGAGAAATCATAGGAATTAAATATTTAAAAACAAAAATCCCGACTGCTTTATGCAACCGGGATTTTTCGCTGTTATAATTATTTGAGTCAATTGTTTATCATACCAAGACTTATAACTAAAGCTCTGTTAACAGTATACATAAGGTCACTGTCAATACTGCATATTTTTTCGCGCAGTCTCTTTTTGTCTATGGTACGAATCTGTTCAAGTAATATAACAGAATCTTTAATAAGATTATATTTTTCAGCAGATATTTCAATATGTGTCGGCAGCTTTGCCTTGTTAATCTGGGATGTAATAGCCGCACAAATTACTGTGGGACTGTATTTGTTGCCCATATCATTCTGTATTATTATTACAGGTCTGATACCGCCCTGCTCAGATCCGACTACAGGAGAAAGATCCGCATAAAAAATATCTCCTCGTTTGACTGTCATGCTTTTCACACTCCGCCTGCAAATTAAAAATAGTTGAGCGGTATGTAGTTAACACACGTTAAGTCAAGCTTATGTACCTGCAATTCAACTATTTCTGCAGGTATTATTGCCTTGCGGAAAAATTATTATACATATCTTACCGTTTTTACGACTTCGCCGTTTCTCAAATATTGTCTTGGAACACGTTTGCTCAGAGTACAGTAGACCTCATAATTTATTGTGTTTAAGGCTTTTGCAATATCATCAGAGGTTATTTCGTTATCGCCTTGTTTTCCCATAAGAACAACCTCATCATTTATTGCAACACCTTCAATGTCTGTTACATCAACCATAAACTGATCCATGCATATTCTTCCGACAATGGGTGCATATTTGCCCTTAACAAGGACTTTTCCATCTTTAGCATAAGCTCTTATGAAGCCGTCTGCATAGCCTACTGGGATTGTCGCAATTACACGCCTGTCGGGGGCAGTGTATGTTCTGCCGTAGCTAACGCAGTCACCCTCATCTATTGTCTTAACGAAACTGACATGAGTTATTATTGACATTACGGGTTTAATATCCAAGTTCTCTTTTTTTACCTCATCAGATGGGTATGCACCATAAAGTATTATTCCCGGACGGACCATATTGAGCATCATATTGTCAAAATCCATTATGGCTGCGCTATTTGATGCATGTTTAACTGGGATATTAAGGCCTCTTACCTTAAGCATTTTATCCATCTTAATAAATTTATCATACTGAATATGCGTATATTCTTTGTCAGCTTCATCAGCAGAAGCAAAATGAGTAAAAATTCCGTTTACCTCTACCCCTGGAAGCTTTGAAATTCTGACAATTTCATCGGCAGACTCTTCATTCACTCTATACCCGATTCGTCCCATTCCCGTATCAATTTTAATATGTATAACTGCTGTTTTATTCAGCCTGACAGCAGCTTCGGAAAGATTTTGGGCAACCTCGTAAGAATAAACTGTTTGAATAAAACCATAATTGATAACATCATCCAGTCTAAGGTGTGGCGTATATCCTAAAAGCAAAATAGGTGCGTTTATGCCGTTTTTGCGAAGGTTAATTCCCTCGTCCACTACAGCAACCGCAAGCCAGTCTGCTCCGTTTTCCAGTATAACTTCAGCCGTTTCAACTGAACCGTGCCCATAGGCATCAGCCTTTATAATTCCGATAATATCCGTATCTTCTTTAGTTCTTTTTCTTATACTCCTGATGTTATATTCAAGGGCATCAAGGTCTACAAGAGCCAGAACTCTTTCCTCATCCGTCATTTCTTTGCCTCCGTTATTGAACCGTGAAAACAGTATCGTCCATTTTCGGGTTGTATTCAAAATTGTTATATGTTATTACGTATCTCTCTCCGCCGTTTTCATCATAAATAACAAGTTTAAGCGGCAGCAGAGTTTCATTGTCCATCCAGAGCTTCTCAGTAGCTATGTACTTATTTCCGTCCGGAATTACTGCCTCCAGAATAGTGCATTTGCTCTCATCAAGACTTGCTGTATCAACCGATACATCCTCTGACTGCAAATAGTTCTTTACAAACGTACATAAAAACAGCTGGCTGCCTTTCTGTCCTTCAGGCACATCAAGAGTAACCGCTTCTTTAGTTTTTGCATTGTACTGGCTTACATTGGTTCCGTCGTAAACAGTATAATTTCCGGCCATAGCCTCCGGTCCTGTAATTTCTAGACGATATTCACCTGTCATTTTATTGCATTGAACAGTTTCATATGTCATTTCACCCTTGTTCGATGTTCTTTTGATTGTTGCATCGCTTTTGTAGCTTTCCATGTCGGTGAGCTGCTTCTGAACCTTTTCCATTGACGACATCTCTGTTTTACCACATCCAGCCATAATAAAACAGAAAGCCACGGCAGCTGCGGCACAAGTGACCCTTTTAATTACAGTAAGCATAATATAAACCTCGATATTTTTTTATATTTATATATACTTACCTCAGTCAAATAAAATGCCTATCTAAAACACTTAACAGCATTTGCAATGTTTTCGGCAATGTCCCACGCCATTACTCCGTATGACCCCAGTTTTTCCATGCATATATCACCGCTGAGTCCATGTATATAGGCACCGACAGCGGCTGCAAAGAACGGTTCCAAGCCCTGTGCCAAAAGCGAAGCTATTACACCGGTGAGTACATCACCTGAGCCGCCGGTAGACATTGACGGGTTGCCTGTTACATTAATTACAACACGACCGCTTGGCGAAGCTATTATACTTCTGGCATCCTTTAAGACAACAACGCTATTATACTGCATTGCAAAATTTCTTGCAACAGTTACAGTATCCTCCAAAATTTCCGATATAGACATACCTGTTAATCTGCTCATCTCACCTGGGTGAGGAGTAATTACAGGTATATGTTTAAGCTTAAGCAGGATAGACGGGTTTTCTGCGATAGCATTCAGTCCGTCAGCATCAATTACAAGTGGTTTATCAACATCAGTTATAAGCTTTATTACAAACTCAGTTACTTCCCTGCTCATACCAAGTCCCGGCCCGACAGCAATTGCAGAGGCATTCTTGATTTTTTGTTCTATATCTTCCTCATAACATTCGTATCGTACCTTGCCGTCAAATTCAGAAAGCGGCATAACTACCGCTTCAGGAACAAGCTGCTGAACAACGCTTATCCCGCTTTGAACTGTACAGGCATAAACAAGTCCGGCACCTGCACGAAAAGCTCCCTTACAGCACAGCGCAACTGCACCTGTCATATCCTTTGAACCTGCGATTATAAAGAGTCTGCCGTAACTGCCTTTGTTGGTTCTTTTTTCTCTCTCCGGAAGAAAAGTCAGCACATCTTTTTTATCAAGAAATCCTGTTTTTATATTCATTTCATCAATTGTTGCCTGTTGGATTGATATGTTTGAAATTTCAATTCTTCCGCAGTAGGAAGCACCCGGATAAAGCAGCATACCGACTTTTGGCAAAGCAAATGTAACAGTGACATCTGCCTTAACAGCTGAACCCATAATTCTGCCGTCATCGGAGTTTACACCGGAAGGAATATCAATACTAATTATTTTCTTTGAGTATGTGTTTATTATATTTATGACATCAGCGTATAATCCGCTTACTTCTCTTGATAATCCAGTTCCGAAAACAGAATCAACAACAACATCGGCTCTCATTGTTTCTATAACCGCCTCTGTCATATCGGTTATTATATATAAACCAATGTTAAGTGCTGCTTTATAGTTTATTTCGGCATCCGTGCTGAATTTATCTTTGTCAAAGAGAAACACAAGCTTACATTCAATATTTCTGTCATTCAGCAGTCTGGCAAGAGCAAAGCCGTCACCGCCGTTATTTCCCTTGCCTGCAAATATAAGCACCTTAGGCGAAGGAATACCCTTAATTTCTTCAATGCATACCCTTGCTGCTTCTCTGGCCGCATTTTCCATTAACACAATAGACGGTATGCCGATTACCTCTCCTGTTGCCTTGTCAATTGCTCTCATTTGTTCTGCTGTAACAGCCTTCAACTTTTATTCATCTCCCTCAGCCAAAACATACGCAGTTGCATATTCCCTGCAATGCGACAATGATACAAGAAATTTATTAATGCCGTGCCTTTTTGCAATTATGTCTGCTTTGCCCAAAAGTACTATTTCTGGTTTACCCTTTTCGTTATGGACTATTTCTATATCCTTTGGGGAAAATCCGACAAAGCCTGTCCCGATTGCTTTTGATACAGACTCCTTTGCAGCGAACATTGCCGCAGCGGATTCTGCTCTGTTTGAATGCTCAAAAAGATATTTATTCTCGTTTTCGGTATAATAAGTTGACATAAATTTAATATTGTCAACCAATGTGTTTAATCTTTCTATTTCTATTATATCTGTTCCAATTCCCTTAATCATAATATCACCACCATTATATAATATTATATAATTAACTATTGTTATTTTCAACCAAACAATATACCACATAAAGAAAAAACACCTCGCCCTTCAATTTAATTTTGAAAGATGAGGTGTGTGTTGTATTAATATAAGTAAATTCAAATCTTAACCCAGCCATTATCAACCCAATACTGATTATCGGCTGAGAGAGTTTTTTCTTTTTCTGATACCAGTACCATTTGGTGCATTTTTTTTGATACGGCAAAAAGGAAGCTGACTTTAAGTCCTTTGCGTACATCATAGTTATTTCGGTATCTTCTAGCCAATTTCTTGGTTTTTTCTATAATAATGTTCCGTCGACTATCAGACAGCTCATCCCAGAAAACGCTCTCCAAAAGGCCTATTCCAAGTTTCGAAATATTAGAAACGCCAAGCCATACAAGACTGGTGGAAATATCTTTTTGTGCGCCGCCGTTAAAAATGCCAATTGCATTTGTCAAAATAACAGCCTTTTTAAGAAACATCCTTTCGTCAGGTCTGTGCACCATCCAATGAACGCATAAATGGTCAAGCAGGGATTTCATCTGAGCCGTTGTCCTTAATGCATAAACGGGTGAAGCAAATACCATCAAATCAGATTCCAGCATTGAACTCCATATTTTTTCAACATACTCTGCATGTGGACAAAGATGCTCACTTTTAAGAAAGCAAGTTTTGCATCCGCAGCAAAAATGCGGCAGATCTTTTGGAAGGTAAAATTCAGTTATGTCATTACCGGAACGCAGTTCTTCTAAAAAGCTCTCTTTTATATGATAAGTACAGCCTTTGATTTCAGTCCCGTTTATAACCGTTATTTTCATATTTTCACCTGAGCTTCAAAAACTTAGCTTAACGCTGCATTTAATATCAATACATTATGATAATTTTTCTCTGATTTCTTCAAGACTTTCATTGCTGATGTATTCGTCGTATGTTTCACGTCTGTCAATAATTCCTCCGGGGAGAATTTCAATAATTCTGTTAGCAATTGTCTGCAAAAACTGGTGGTCATGTGAATCAAACAAAAGTGTCCCTTTATAATCTACAAGACCGTTATTAAGTGCCTGTATGCTCTCCAAATCAAGGTGGTTTGTAGGTTCATCAAGAATAAGTACATTTGCACCTGAAATCATCATTTTACAGAGCATGCATCTTACTCTCTCACCGCCGGAAAGTACATTTACAGGCTTAAGTGATTCCTCACCGCTGAAAAGCATTCTCCCAAGCCATCCTCTGATGTCTGCATCATATCTTTCGCCCTCTTTTGCATAGGGTCTCAGCCATTCAACAATAGAATCTTTGCAGTCATCAAAAAACTGTGAATTATCCTTAGGAAAATATGATGTATTTGTTGTAATACCCCATTTATAGGTGCCCTCATCAGGCTCCATTTCTCCGCATAATATCTGGAAAAGTGCTGTTCTTGCCATTTCATTTGTACCGACAAATGCTATCTTATCATTAGGCATAATAATAAAGCTTACATCATTAAGTACTTTCTTGCCATTTATCGTTTTAGAAATATTCTTAACCTCGAGAACATCATTTCCTACTTCTCTGTCCTGCTTAAAGTTACAGAAAGGATAACGCCTTGAAGACATACGGAATGTATCCTCCATCTGAAGGTTATCAAGAAGCTTCTTTCTTGATGTTGCCTGTTTTGATTTTGAAGCATTGGCACTGAATCTCTGAATGAATTCAGTAAGTTCTTTAATTTTCTGTTCAGAACGCTTATTCTGATCTTTTATCTGACGGTCAACCATCTGTGAGTATTCATACCAGAAGTCATAGTTACCTACATACATATTAATTTTTCCGTAGTCAATGTCGGCTGTATGTGTACATACCTTATTGAGGAAATGACGGTCATGTGATACTACAATAACTGTATTTTCAAAATCAAGCAGGAAATCCTCAAGCCAATTAATCGAAACCAAATCCAAATGGTTGGTTGGCTCGTCCAAAAGAAGAATATCAGGATTGCCAAACAATGCCTGTGCAAGCAAAACCTTAACTTTCTGATTACCTGAAAGCTCTTTCATCTTTACATAGTGATATTCATTTGTTATTCCAAGACCGTTTAAGAGAATTTCTGCATTCGACTCTGCACTCCAGCCGTCAAGCTCTGCAAACTCTCCCTCAAGCTCGGATACTTTAATACCATCCTCATCGCTGAAATCAGCCTTTGAATACAACGCTTCCTTTTCATCCATAATGTCAAAAAGGCGCTTATGTCCGTAAAGAACACACTTTATAACATCAAAGTCGTCAAACATGAAGTGGTCCTGTTTGAGAACTGTCATTCTTTCCCCTGGTGTAATTGATACTGTACCTGTGTTTGGCTCAATATCGCCTGAAAGGATTTTAAGGAATGTTGATTTTCCTGCACCGTTTGCACCAATAATTCCGTAACAGTTACCCTTGGAAAATGTAACATTAACATCTTTAAACAATACTCTGCCGCCATACTGCAGAGATACATCATTTGCACTAATCATATCTACTCTCCCATTATCTCCTTAAAATTCTTTTGTATCATCTGTATCATCTGTATCAGTTTTTTCAGCTATTTCCGTCAGCAGCACTGCTGTCATTTTGTGTATCATCAACAATTAATGCAGCATTCAAAGCTTCTTCCGGTAAAGTTGTATTAATTTCATTATTATAGTCCGTTATAACGGCTTCACACAAATAAGATACAGCTTTTAACTTCTGATTTTCATCTGTAGCGGTTTTGCTTTCATTAAGCTTATCGAACAGATGATTTACAAGGTTCGTCAAATCAAGTTTATAACCAACGATTATTCCGTCTTCTTCATTTACCCAAATAGTAACAGGAATATCCTCAGCATTTTCGTAATATGAAGAATCAATATTTTGACCGACAAGTGAAATTGCACCTGTTGATTCCATTAAATCAGGAATTAGTCCCTTTGCTATTGTTCCTTCATATTTATCTGCCGTATAACCATTAAACTGCTCTGTTCCTACATTTGACAGATTAGTTGCAGACTGCATAAATAATACTGCATTATCAACTGGATTATATTGCGAAACAGCATATTTAAAGCTATCAGCCTTAATTATCTGCTTATTCCATTCACCGTTATATCCGACATAAGCTGTATTTACTCCGTCGTTTGTTGTAAGATACATTTTTGATTGATACTGTCCGCCTAAGGAAGGATCGTCTGAACTAGTAGTAATATTAACTTCCGCAAAAAACGGTTCTGTTTTAACAGAAATATCACTGCTCATGCCATATTTTATTTCACTGCCCTGCATACTTACATCTGCATTTAAGTCGACTTTACCCGAATATGAGCCAAGCTTTGATGTTTTTGATATAATCTGGGCAGTAGTTTCACCAGTAGAACAGCCGGCAAAAGAAACCAACAATACTGCTGAAGCAAACAAAGCGGTTATTCTTTTAAAATTTTTCATTTTACTCTTCACCCTTTTTAATTTGTCATTTGACATACGTTATCTATTATATTTTATAATATATATTAATGCAAGATAATGTTTTTAAAATTTAATAACCTGATTTCAATTTTAGACATATTTGTTAATATCCTCGGCGCTGAGTGCGGGATGAACAGCAATATTTATAGCATTTGAAATAATCTCTGCCAAACGTTCTATAACTTCGTCAACCTCCTTGGGGGTCACAAACATATTTTCAGCATATGGTTCAAGAAGCTCACTGATAAGCGAGTATCTTTCCTCTCCTTCAATATCTTGCAGCATATCATAAAATGCTTTATCCTTTGCTACCTTAGACATTTCGGTTAATATCCTGTCCATAGTGTCATTTACAAGGGTAGCTGCATCTACAACGGTAGGCACACCTATGGCTATAACTGGTATGCCAAGGCTTTCTTTATCAAGCATCATTCTTTTGTTTCCGACACCTGAGCCCGGGCTTATTCCGCTGTCAGCTATCTGAATGACGGAATTAATTCTGCTGAACTTTCTTGCCGCCAACGCATCTATTGCAATAAGTATGTCCGGCTTTATTTTTTCAACAATACCAAGCAGAATTTCACCTGTTTCAATACCTGTTATACCCATAACACCAGGAGCAATAGCCGCTACTGAGGCTACATTATCATCTATATTTTCAGGGAGTGTATTTTTAATATGTCTGGTAACGAGAATTTTTGAAACAACTTTAGGACCAAGTGCATCAGGCGTAATATAGCGGTTGCCAAGACCGGCAATAAGAATGCTGTTATGCTTTTTGTTGTTCATAATTTCTGAAAGAGCCTCTGCAGTTTTTTCTATCACCTGTTTTCTGAAATCAGCATCGTTTCCCTTCATCTTGTCGGAAGCCACTGTTATATATTTCCCTATCGGCTTGCCTACTGTTTTGCTTCCCTTTTTGTTTGTTATTTTAACATATGTTACTTCAATATCCTCATACATCTTAGTTTCAGTCTTAATTCCGTCATCTTCTGTGATTTCCCTGTTAAGAAGCTCACAAGCCTCCATTGCAAGGTCGGTTCTGATACTGTATTTCTTATTTTCGCTCATAGTTCCTCCTGTTTTGCCTATTTATTTCACAAAATTTTGTTTTGACCCTTGATAGGCATATCTGTTTATTGTATAATTTGATTAAACAAAACCTTTATCTTATTTTGCCGCTAAAATTTGTAGATATACATTGACTTATAATTGCAATTGGTTTACAATATTAGCTGTTGATTTGACCGCATTTTTAGGTCAGCGCACTCGGCCGTGGTGCTGTTTGGCGGTCATTATAAGTGATATTCCCCAAATATCAAAATTGAAACTATCTATAGGCTTATTAGGAGGAACTAAATTGGCTAACATTAAATCAGCAAAGAAAAGAATCAAAGTTATTTCTAAAAAAACATTAAGAAACAAAATGATTAAATCAGCTACAAAAACAGCTGTTAAAAAAGCAAATGTAGCTATTACAGCAGGTGATAAGGCAGCAGCTGAAGTTGCTTGTAAAGATGCAATTGCAGCTATTGACAGAGCATACGTAAAAGGAATATTCCACAAAAATTCTGCTGCAAGAAGAAAATCAACAATTCAGAGACTTTACAATGCAATGTAATTCTGCACTGTTTATGATTTGAGTCATTAAAAAATTCAGGCAGTTTCTGCCTAGGGTTAAAAAATCAAAGATGATAACTGTTATTATAGCAGTTATCGTCTTTTTTATTTTATTTAAAATATGCCTAAAAAAAGACTGCTGAATTTAATTTTCAGCAATCTTAATAAATATCCTATGTATAAGTGTATATGCTATTCTATTCCTCTTCACTTTCACTGTCAGTTGTTTCAAGCACAATTTTTGCATCATCAGAGGTGATTTCTGCTATATTTCTTAACCTGCGGTTAATCTGTCTTGTTCTTACCCCAACAAGTTTATCAAGCTCTGCTCCTGTCTGCTCAATTCTTTTTTGTGCATTAACAAGTACAGTTTCAAAAGACGAAAATTCTGTTTTGACAGCTCCAAGAACATTCCATACTTCACTTGACCTTTTTTGTATTGCAAGTGTTCGGAATCCCATTTGCAGACTATTCAACAGTGCGGCAAAAGTTGTAGGACCTGCAATATTTATCTTATATTGCCGCTGTAAATCGTCTACCAGTCCCCTTCTTACAACCTCTGCATATAAGCTTTCAATAGGTAAAAACATTATTGCAAAATCCGTCGTATTGGGCGGATCAATATATTTATCGTGTATATCCTTTGCAAAGCTCTTAATTCTTGTTTCCAACACTGAACCACAGGAAGCTATTGCATTCGCATCGCCTGCATCATATGCTTCGACAAGTTGATAATAAGCGTCAGCCGGGAACTTTGCATCGATGGGAAGATATACGGAGCCATCTGAGTCACCCGGAAGCTTGATAGCATATTCTACTCGATTCTGACTTGATTTTTTGGTGATAACATTTTCCTCATATTGCTCTTTTGAAAGTATTTCTTCGATAATTGCACCAAGCTGAAGTTCTCCCATTATTCCCCTTGTTTTAACATTTGAAAGGACTTTTTTCAAGTCGCCTACTCCGTTTGCAAGGGTTTTCATCTCTCCAAGGCCGGTGTATACTTCCTGTAATCTGTCATTTACCATTTTAAATGACTGAGAAATACGTTCATCAAGTGTTTTCTGCAATTTTTCATCAACTGTTTCACGCATTTTGTCAAGCTGCTTTGTATTGTCATTCTGCATTGCCTCAAGCCTATCCTTAACGGTAACTCTTATTACGTCTAAAGAGTCCTTGTTTTGCTCGGTAAACATGGTAAAACTCTTATCAACCTGCTGCATACGTTCAGAAACCACCTTAAGCATACTGTCCTGTTTTTCGTCGAGCCGCTTTGATATTTCTTCAAGTCTTCTATCCTGAAGCACAAACAATTTTTCCTGAGACTCTTTAATTACTGAATTCGCATCCTTGACAGAATTATTCAATGCGGTGAAATTTTCCTTTGTTCTGTCATTTTGAACTTCATCTGACTGCTTTTGAGAAGTAATCAAAGTATTTGACAATGCAGTAATTGTGTTCTGAACCATATCTACAGTTTCTTTTCGTGATTCCCGAATTTCAGTAGTCAGTTCATTTTTTAGCTTACATGTTTCCGCTGATTGGTGCTCCATAAGTTCCTTTTTTATTTCATTGATATCTATATTCGGATTTGTTTTTTTGTTCAGACTGATTATAATGTTTATTATCAGACCTATGAGTATCAGAACAGTTAAAACTTCACTCAATCCCATAAATGCCTTCCTTTCGTTTCTCCTTTACCACTTTTACCACTTGTATTTATGTAACTGGCCTTCTGTTGTCATGCCCTTAAAATTCTGCTGTCTTAAGGCTTCATAAAGTATAATGGCAACTGAGTTTGATAGATTAAGACTTCTTAAATCACTGTACATGGGAATTCGTATACTTGTATCCTTATAATCGAGCAAAATCTCTTCGGGAATTCCGGCGCTTTCTTTGCCGAACATAATAAAATCATTCTCATTATACTCTACTTCAGTATACATCTTTTTTGATTTTGTTGTTGCCATATATATTTTTGCGTTTGGATTTTTAATTACAAAATCTTCAAAATCATTGTAGTATCTCACGTCCAAATACTGCCAGTAATCAAGTCCGGAACGCTTCAGGTATTTGTCGTCTACTGAAAAACCAAGCGGTTTTATCAAGTGAAGCGATGAATGTGTTACAGCACATGTTCTTGATATATTCCCTGTGTTTTGCGGTATCTCAGGCTCATGTAAAATTATATTCATTATTATGTCCTCCAAAATAAAATCTTCTAATATTTTACTACAATTTAATAATAAATGCCATAATTTTAAAAAATACCATTGACTTAATCGCTGCAATACTTTATCATTTAAGAAGAATAATTATTAAATAATAAAAGGAGTTGATAACATGATCACTACCACTGACTTACTGCGCTCCAAGGGTTTAAAAGTTACGCCGCAGCGTATTGCGATAATGAACATGCTTATGAATACAAAGGCACATCCATCTGCTGAGGTGATTTTTAAGACACTTGAGCCTACCCACCCCACAATGAGTCTTGCAACTGTATATAAGACTCTTGATTCTTTTAACGAAGCTGAGCTTATTCAAGTTTTGAGCATTGACGGTGAAAGTCTTCATTATGATTTTAATACAGCTTTTCATCCACACTTTATTTGTAAACAATGCAATTCTGTAAAGGATGTTGAAGTTGACATTTCTGATGAAATGGATTCAATTGTTGATAAAATTAATGAGGCCACAGATTTCAAAATAAATAAAGAACAGCTTTTCTTTTATGGAACGTGTGATGAGTGCAAAAAAAAGTAATATATTTAAAAAACCTCGATGTATATCACTTCGAGGTTTTTGGTTTTATATAATGAATAATCCGCCTGTACATATAGTTCAGGCGGATTAAACACTACAGCTTACTTTAAAAAAGCAAAATATTGAGCTTAATGGATTTGTATATTCAATACAAACAAAACAACTATACAAGAATGTCTGAAGGCACTAGCTTGTGATTAGCTTTGTGAGTCAGCTCAAAATCACTTTTGCTCATAGCTCTTGCAGAAATGTGGTGTATCAATATTACTATCACCTGTTTTCATTTTTGTTACTTCAATTGTATGAAGTCTGCAGTCATTGCTATTACCATTATACATACATTCAGTAACATCACATTTAACGCCTGAATTACAACTACTCATTCTTTTCACCTCCTAATTGTATTGCATTTTTATTTTGCTCAATTAATCTTCATATATTCGTTAACCGTAATTTTATTTTTTAACAATTAAAACTTTAAATAAAAAACGGCAAGTATAATAATACCCACCGTTTAAAAAAGCTATTCTAAAATTATTCGTCTATATCTACATCTTCATCTTCATCAGTTTCTTGGTTAAGTCGTTTGTCAATATCCTCGCTTATCAGAGCATCAACATACTCCTCACTGTTATCATCATCAGAGAGTTTCTCAATTTTCACAAGCAAATCCTTTAGTTTAGCAAGGATTGTCATATCATTAGTCGTTGTTGAGCCTGATTTCTCAATCAGGTCAATTATATTCTGGGAATACTGTTTTGCAAAGGATTTATTTCCTTTGTAATAATAGTCAAATGCAAAAGTAATCATAAAAACTGCTTGCATGTTTTTGTTTCTCAGGTATTTAAGCATAAGCTGCCTGTTATCATCAACATATTTTCTGCCTTCTTCATCTCTGCCTGTAAGAAATGCATACTGAGCAAGGTCATTATAAAGTATTGCTTTATGGCTTTCAGCAAGAGCGGAAACATCAACATCCAAAAGAACTTCTTCAGCCTCTTCATATCTGCCTAAAGTGGCATATCCGGCAGCTGAGTTAACCTTAAGCATTGCCTTAAACTTATCATCATCAACCTTATCGATATAGCTGTTGCACATCTCAATGTATCTTTCGGGATTGTTTTCTTCTGTAAGTATTTTGCTCAAATGCTCAAGCATCTGACTGTAATCCTTATTTTTGCCATTAATTAGATACATTCTTATTACAACAAGAATTGCCCAAATAACGGCAATTACAGAAATTAAGCTCTGCTGTTTGATTTTTAGCACAGCGGCCGCTATTATCGCAAGAATTGCCGCTGCGCAGCCTATTATCATTAATCTTTTAGATATTTTATCCATTTTAGCCATTTTTCCTGCCCCCTGATTTTGCATTTGCATATTAACATATTATTGGTTTAAACTGACGCTTTTCTGAGCATGTCATACTTTTTAAGCGGAATATCGGTTTTAAGCTTAAGTATCTGCTCTGGATGAGGTGCAGACATCATTGGAATGCCGTCTGTATCCCACATATTAGTAACTGTCATTTCGGAGGAATCACCTTTTTGAGGAATAATTTCAATTGTATCTCCGACTTCAAATTTATTTCTCTGCATTACAGTAGCACAACCGCTTTCAGCATTCCAGTCCTCAACTACCATACCTATGAAATCATAATTTCTTATATAGGTATTATTTGTATATACCTGATCATCGTGTCCAGGCTTGCCAAAATAAAAGCCTGTTGTGAAATCCCTATGGCTTACCTTGGAAACCTCATCAATGTAATACTGAATACGGTTCTTATAATGCTCAGGGTTTTCAAAGTAATCATCTATTGCCTGCCTGTATGCCTTCACAATCGTTCCTACATAGTAAGGTGTTTTCATTCGACCTTCTATCTTAAAGCTTGATATGCCTGCATCTATAAGCTCAGGGATATGCTCAAGCATGCATAAGTCCTTAGAGTTGAAAATATAGGTGCCTCTCTCGTTTTCCTCAATTGGCATATATTCACCGGGTCTTGTCTCCTCCATAAGGTAGTATTTCCACCTGCAGGGGTGTGAACATGCACCCTTATTTGCATCCCTTCCGCTGAGGTAATTGCTTAAAAGGCATCTGCCCGAATATGAAATGCACATTGCGCCTTGCACAAATGTTTCTATTTCCATATCAGCGGGAATGTTTTCACGCATTTCCTTTATTTCTTTAAGCGAAAGCTCCCTTGCTCCAACTATTCTCTTAGCACCAAGCTTATACCAGAACTGTGCGGTTTTATAGTTGGTATTATTCGCTTGTGTTGATATATGAAGCTCCAAATCAGGTGCTGCTTCTTTTAGGACAGTATATACTCCGGGATCAGACACAAGTATTGCATCAGCACCAATCTCATATACAGCCTTAAAATAATCAGACATGCCTTCAAAATCCGAATTATGCGCAAATATATTTGCAGTTATATATACCTTTGCACCATGTGCATGAGCAAAATCAATGCCCTCCTTCATGGTTTCAAGGTCAAAGTTCTTTGCCTTGGCTCTTAAGCCGTATGCTTCACCACCAATATAAACCGCATCTGCACCATACAGAACGGCAATTTTAAGCTTTTCCAAATCACCTGCGGGTGCAAGAAGTTCGGGTTTTATAATATTATTCATCTTCATTCTCCTCGTCAGTCAGGTTTTTGGGGTTTAACATGTTTTCAAACATTTCCTCTGAAATTTCCTTAACTTTAACGCATACTGCAAGTCCGTCTCCGATTGGCACAATTGATGATTCAAGAATATCAGTATGTGAAATATCCCAAAGAAAGCTTCTGAGTCGTTTATGAATTGTCCTCTGCCTTCTTGGTACCGAAAACCTTGTTTTAGCTATATCTCCGCCTTGAAGCACATCATCAACCAACAGCAATCCTCCGATAGGAAGCAGCCTTAAGCAATGTGGTAAAAACGAAGAGTACTGACCTTTTGCCGCATCGAGAAATATCACATCATAAGGCCCTGTAAGCGTCGGGAGGATTTTACCTGCATCGCCCTCAAGAATTCTGATTTTGTCCTCCAGCCCCATTCTTGCAATGTTTTTTCGTGCATCCTTAAGCATAAGCTCATAGCGGTCAATTGTTGTAACCGTTCCACCTTCCTCCAAGTATCTTGTCATAAGACCTGACGAAAAGCCAACCGCCGTTCCTACCTCAAGTATATTTTGGGGTTTCTTCATTGTAAGCATAACACTTAAAAGCCTTGCGGTTTCATGCGGAATTATCGGCACATTTGCAGCTCTTGATTCATTTTCAATTTCGCCCAGAACACCATCATAGTGCGGTTGAACAGTTCTTAAATAGTTATTTATATAGTCATCGGTAACATAGTTCATGGTTTACTCCTAATTATTGAATGTAGCCTGATAAGCCGCTTTTGCGGTTAGGAAATCCTCATAGTTTTCGGCAAAAGTATGCTCGCTTTCACCTCGTACTTTAAGCACATAATAATAATAGTTGTGCGTTTCAGGCTTAACTGCGGCTTCAAGAGAGGCCAGTCCCGGGTTGCAAATGGGTCCTGCGGGAAGTCCCTTGTATTTATAGGTATTATATGGTGAATCAACAGATAAATCTGTTTGAGTAACAACTTCATTCTTTGTTGCAAGTGCATACTGTACGGTTGCATCAATTTGCAGCAGCATATCAATATTAAGCCTGTTGTAAATTACACCTGCAATTGTAGGACGCTCACTGTCAAGCTGAGATTCAGACTCAACCATAGATGCAACAGTGACAAGTTGGTCAAGTGAATAGCCTGAAGACGCTACATAACTCTTGATGTTCTTGCTGTAAATTTCTTCAAACCTGTCAAGCATCATAACTATTATATCATGTGCTGTTTCATTTCCGCTTAGATAATAGGTATCAGGGAACAAATAGCCCTCAAGATAATAATCCCGCTTGGTAATACCCTCAAGAAAATCATAATCGAATGTTCCGTTATTCATTTCATTCATAAACTCTTCAGTAGTAGCAATACCCTTTTCATCAACAAGAGCAGCTATCTGTTTAACCGTATATCCCTCAGGTATTGTTATCTTATTCTGCGTATCCGCACTAGAAGTTTGTTGCAGAGCAGCTATTATCTGTTCTGCAGTCAATCCCTTAGTAAGGTAAAAGGTTCCATAATTATATAGGCCGTCAGCACCGTTTATTTTGCTCTTTAATCTAAAGGTAAGCTCGCTTTTAATAAGTCCGTCTTCCTTTAAAATTTCAGCAATCTGTTTTGTTGATGCACCCTGAGGAATGACAACCTCAACTGAATCAGCATTAGGCTGAGTAACATCAGTCGTTATTTCTCCGGAGCTTGCTGACATAATGTTATTTGCAAAATGCTTGCCAATGGCATAGGATATGCCAACTACTGCAGCTGCAATCAAAATTACTGCTCCGATTACTGTCAAAAAGCGTAGTAATTTGCTGACTTTACGCTTTTTGCGTTTTTTTCTATGTTGTGGTTTTTTTGCTCTTCTCTCGTCCAAAGTATCACCCTTTGCTTAAATTCAACTCATTTTATAAATGTCCTTAAGCGGTACATTGTTTTCCTCGGCAAGCTTTTTAGCCGATTCGTATTCGGGATAAACAGTATCTTTCCCATTTTTAATTACCTTTTTTACATCAAGCTTTCCGTATTTTGTTTCAATAGTATCAAAGCTTCTTTCAAGGCATGCTCTCGTTTCGTATCTTCTGCGAATACCAATTGTAGTTGTTTCTGCAAAAATAATGTCTTCAAGCGCCTCTCTCTTGTCTTGGGAACAAAGTACAGTAAGCTTATATGAAGGTCTGTTCTTTTTCATAAATATAGGTGAATAGAAAACATCTTTTGCTCCGGCAGAAATAAGCCTGTCCATTGTATAGCCGAGAATTTCTCCGCTGGCATCGTCAATGTTAGTTTCAAGTACGATAATTTCATCTGATGATTCTTCACATAATTCACCCATTGATACACGAAGAATATTTGGTATCTTAGTAACCTTTTTACCTGCTCCATAGCCAATTTGTGACACATTCATCGGAGGCATTGCACCATAGCTTTCTGCAAGCTCTGCAATAATAGCCGCACCTGTGGGAGTTACAAGCTCAGTATCAATGTCTATCTGTCTTGACACAACATTTGAGTCTGCAAATATCTGAGCAGTTGCCGGAACAGGAACAGGAATCTGTCCATGCTGGCACATGATAAATCCATATCCGTCATTTACAACAGAAGCATAAATTTTATCGGGTTTAAGCATATCAATACAAATTGCCGTTCCTATTATATCAACAACTGAATCAATAGCTCCGACCTCATGGAAATGAACCTTATCAAGCGGTTCATTATGAACCTTTGACTCTGCCATTGCGACACGCATGAATATCCTTTTTGCAAGATCCTTTGCAGTCTGGTTTATTTCGCTGTTATCAATTATTGAAAAAACATCATTCAGGTTTCTATGCACATGGGGATGGCTGTGGTCATGTTCGTGGTCGTGATGATGCTCATGCTCATGGTCGTGTTCATGTTCATGATGGTGTTCATGGTCATGCTCGTGATGATGCTCATGTTCATGGTCGTGCTCATGTTCATGGTTGTGCTCGTGGTCATGCTCGTGATGATGCTCACAATGTTTGTCATCATCATGCACATGGTGCATTATTGGATGTCCATCCTCATCATAACCGTCAATTGTAATAACTACATCTACTTTATTAGCACCAATGCCGTTTTTAACATCTCTGCCGAAAACAATATCATAACCTTCAACATTAAGCTTATTAAGCTCCTGAACAAATTTTTCTTTATCTATTCCAAGGTCAAGTAATGCTCCCAGTGTCATATCCCCGCTTATACCCGAACTGCAGTCAAAATACAATGTTTTCATCTTGAAGCCCCCAATTTGTTTATACTGTTTGCGGTATAACCCGCACCAAATCCATTATCAATATTAACAACAACCACCCCGCTTGCACAGCTGTTTAACATACATAAAAGCGAAGAAAGACCGTTAAAGTTTGCTCCGTAGCCAATAGATGTCGGAACTGCAATAACAGGCTTGTCCGTAAGTCCGCCTATAACAGTTGCAAGTGCTCCCTCCATGCCTGCTACGGCAATAATAACATCAGCATTCTCAACTCTGTCAATTCTTGAAAGAAGACGGTGAATGCCTGCAACTCCGACATCATAAAGCCTGTCCACTGTATTGCCCAAAAATTCTGCGGTAACAGCTGCTTCTTCAGCAACAGGAATATCCGAGGTACCCCCCGTTGCAACAAGTATTATTCCGCCTGTTTTAGCCACCGGTTCTCTTTCAACAATAAGTGTTTTTGCTTCCTTATTATATTTTATATCCGGAATTTCTTTAACTATATATTCATATTTTTCATTATCAACTCTAGTTGCAAGTACGTTTTTAGTACCGTTTTCCAGCATATTGTTTATTATGCCCAATATCTGCTCCTTTGTTTTTCCAAGAGCATATATAACCTCAGGGCAGCCGTTTCGCATTTCCCTTTGATGGTCAACAACCGCATAGCCCAAATCCTTTGTAGGTGCAAGCTTGAGCATTTTTTCAGCAGCATCTACAGATATCTCTTTATTCTGCAGCTTAGTAAGTATTTCCTTTGTATTCATTGCTACCCTCCGTATATCAATCCATGCTTCCGCTTCTGAAACCCTCTAAATCAAGGGTGACGTAACGGAAACCGATTTCTTTGATATTCTCAATTAGGCTTTCATCTGTCATAAATTTACTGAATTCAGCCTTTGGAATTTCAATTCTGGCAATATCCCCGTGAAGTCTTACTCTGCCGCTTGGTATTTCCTTCTTGGAAATAAGCAACTCTGCAGCCTCAACTTTTTTAAAGTTTTCCTCAGTTAGTTCGGTGCCATATGGAAATCTTGTTGCAAGGCATGAATTAGATGCCTTGTTCCATGTTTCAAGACCGAGTTCTTTTGCAGCTTCACGTATGTCAGCCTTTGTCATACCTACTTCATAAAGCGGACTTACGAGTCCCAGCTCATGAGCAGCCTGCGCACCGGGGCGATACACTTTCCCATCATCTGCATTTTTTCCGTCGGCAACGGTATCAAATCCAAGCTCCTTTGCTTTGGCAATTACACCGCCCATTATGTTTTTCTTGCAATAATAGCATCTTTTTTTATCATTAAACTTAAATTCTTTAACAGCAAACGCATCTGCTTTAATTACGTAATATTTAATTCCTGCCTTCTTGGCAAGTCGTTCAGCGTCGTCCAAGTCTTTTCTTGAAAGCATAATGCCGTCTCCTATGACAGCTATTGAATTGTCCTTCAAGACTTCACAAGCTACGTTCATAACAAGGTCAGAGTCAACACCGCCTGAATACGCAACACAAAGCTTGTCGAATTTTGAGATATACTCTCTTAATTCATCCAGTTTCTTCATTTGGAAAGCCTCCTATATTTTTGTAAAAATATACGAAACTAATTATACTACATTTTTTTGTAAAATAAAATAGCATTGAATAATTGATAAAAAAATTTAATATTTTCCTTTTTTTACCGAGAATTTAACCAAAATTATACTTAATACAGCAGTTATTATACAAAAAAGAATATGTCTGTCACGAAGTATTTCATTTGCATTGGCCCAATAGCTTCCTAGGAAATATCCTGCCGAAATAAGAGCCGTATTCCATAAAAAAGCACCCAGCGCTGTATAGGCGGCAAATATTTTTACATCCATGGAGGCAAGCCCAGCAGGAATTGATATGTATGTTCTGGCAATCGGAAAAACTCTTGCAATAAGTACCGATTGTCTGCCGTATTTTATAAAAACCCTATTTGCATTTTCAAGACCGATTCTTATGGTTTTATATTTGCGGCATAGTGTGTTTTCTATAAAATTTTTTCCGAAACGCCCAAGGCAATAGCAGAATAGGCTTCCCAATATACCTCCAACGGTGCTTACGGTTATTGCCCCCAAAAGGCTCATATTGCCCTTGCATACGAAATAACCTATAAAAGGCAGCAAAACCTCACTGGATACAGGGAAACACCCATATTCCAGTGAGGTAGCTACAAAAATCCCTATATATCCGAATGAAACAACCATATCAGTCAATACTTCGATAATATTCATGCCTATATCTCCGTTTACTTTTATGACTAATACTATTCAATCGTACTTTTTAATATTACCCCTTAAGCAATGAATAATCTTGTAAACACATCATATGCCTGGTGTATTCCCTTCATTGCATCTCCTACGGTCTCACAGTCGCCTACCTTAGTGTAGGATATTTTTTCATCTAGGCAAACAGACGGTATTTCATTTTCTGCAGGAGTAAATCCTGCAGAAATAATTACATTGTCAGCTGGTATTTTAACCTCACCGTCAGCTGTATCGGCAAGTATATATCCGTCACAGATTTCCCTAACCGTTGTTTCGGCTATGGTTTTAATTCTGTCTGACTTAACCTGCTTCATGACTATCCACTTAAGTCCGCCTAAATCCTTACCTATTTTCTTCGTCATTTCAACTACAGTAAGTGATACAGGCGAATCAACCATAGGTAAATCACTGCCAATAAACATTTTATTAAAATCCTTTGATTTTTCCGTTGCAAAACGGCTTTCGGCAATAAACATTGCTGTTTCAAGTCCTACCGAGCCTCCGCCGATAATAACTGTGCTGCCCTTTTTAAGCTTAGACAGAAGCTTCTCGTCACAATTTAGAACATCAAGTGCCATGTGTACTGAGTCTTTCTCAATTCCCTTTATAGGAGGAACAATTGCATTGCTTCCTGTTGCATCAATGACAAAGTAAGGCGATATTTCTTTGACTAAATCACCGTTAACCTCTGTGTTATATCTTATATCAACGCCAAGCTGTTCAAGTTCGTACTTTTTATTTTCTACAAACTTACTCAAATCTTGTTTTTCTGGAGGAATTGCAGCAGAAAGAAGCATTCCACCAAGCTTGTCGTCCTTTGTGCAAAGTATTGTTTTATAACCTCTCTCTGCCGACCTCTTTGCGGCTTCAAGACCTGCGGGGCCTGCACCTGCAATAAGTACTTTCTTGGCTGAAATTACACGTCTGTGTTTTTTCTCTTCCGCCTCATGTCCTGCTTCCGGATTATATGCGCATGTTATAGGTTTGCCCTTAAGAACTGCTTCAATACACTTGTTGCAGGCCTGACAGCGGTTATAAGGTACTCCGTCAAGCACTTTTTGGGCAAAGCTCGGGTCGGACAGAAAACCTCTAGCTGTTCCTACAAAATCCGCCATTCCGTTTTTTAAAATCAACTCCATTGTGTCTATGTTATTTATCCTGTTGCAGGCAATTACCGGAACATTTACCACACGTTTAATTGCATCAGCAAGATAGGCAAATCCGCCTGCCGGCAGCTGATACGAAATCTGGGGAACAGGAGCCTCATGCCATCCGCCTGTTACATTAACGGCATCAATAAGTCCCTCTTCATCCGCCATAGAACAGAATCTCTGCATATAATCAATTCCGTATCCTCCGGGCATCATCTGTGAGCCTGCTATACGTACAATTACAGGATAGTCTTTTCCTACTGCGTTTCTTACTGCTCTTAATGTATCAAGCGGCATCTTCATTCGGCGTTCATCATCACCGCCGTACTCATCATCTCTGAGATTTGTTATGGGTGAAAGGAACAGGCTTAAAAGATAACCTGCCGAACAGCTTATTTCAACAGCATCAACACCTAGTTCTTTGCATTTGATTGCTGAATCGGCAAAGTTCTGTATTGTTTGCTCAATTTTCTCTTTTGTCATTACTTCGCATTCGTTTCTGTATATTGCCGAAGGAACATTTGAAGGGGCAACAGCCTTTAAACCATAATCGCTTTCGCTGTTTCGTCCTCTGTGAAATAATTGGACGATATGTTTGCAGTCATAGCTGTGAATCATGTCAGTTATTTTCTTTTCCTCATCGGAGAATGAAGGCTCTGCTATATTAGGCATTCCGTTTGCCGAACCCTCATTGCTGACACCGCATACTTGAGTAATTGCACCTGCTCCGCCCTTTGCCCTTTGTTCAAAGAAAGCATAGTCCTGCTCGGTCAGCTTTCCTCCAAGTGAAAAGCCAGTGTGCATAACAAGCATTATTATCCTGTTTTTCAGTTCCATATTGTTTATTTTATAAGGTGTTGCAGAAATCAAAGACATATTATCTTCCTCCTTTATTATCACTAATATCGTTACTAGCCGTTATCTGCATAGCTTTACAATTTATCCTTATTATAGTATATTAGAGCTGGTTTAAAATTTCAAGTACGCACAATTTTGTGCCTTTCGGGAGGTTATTATGGACTATCGCAATATACTTAATCACTGCCCTGTTGTATATACTATGGATATGATAGGCGGACGATGGGAAATGGCTCTGATATGGCTTATTAACGAGTATCCTCAAATCAGATACGGTCAGATAAAGAAAATATATCCGATGATTACAAATACCTCTCTCACAAGAACGCTTCAGCATCTTGAACAAAGCGGAATAATCAGCCGTACTGATTTTAACGAAAATCCTCCTAGAGTTGAATATTCCCTTACAAGTAAAGGCATGCAGTTCCTGCCTGTACTTGAATGTATAACCAAAATCGGAGGACAGATTATGTCCGAAGAAGGTAAACGGGGTTACTTCCCGAATATCAATGAAATTCTTAATAAATAACTGGGGGAAAAGTAAAAATGAAGAAATTAAAGTTTTTATCGGTTGTTTCACTGATCATGGCTGCGGCATTAACTGCATGTTCGCCTACATCACCAGTAAGCAGCTCACAAGTCAACACCAATACGCATGCGTCAGACACGTCAGCTTATGACACTCTCATGCGTGTAAGCTATATTGATGTTGGACAGGGAGATTCGGAATTTATTGAGCTTCCAAACGGAAAGACAATGCTCATAGATGCAGGACCTAACGAAGCAGGAAGCAAAGTTGTTGAATACATAAAGTCACTTGGATACACTTCAATTGATTATGTTGTTGCAACACATCCTCACGAGGACCATATCGGCGGTATGGACGATGTAATAAATGCCTTTGATATAGGCGACATTTATATGCCGAAAGTTTCGGCAGATACTAAAACATATGAAGATTTGCTTGATGCCATTTCTGCTAAAAACCTTATAATTTATACTGCACATGCAGGTGTTTCAGTTATTGGTGATGATGGTCTTTCGGTAAATATGCTTGCACCTGTTTCTGACAGCTATGATGATTTAAACAATTATTCTGCGGTAATAAGAATTGTTTACGGTGATACATCATTCTTGTTTACCGGCGATGCAGAAAATATATCGGAATCAGAAATAACAGACGATGTAAAGGCTGATGTTCTCAAAGTCGGACACCATGGCAGTGATACCTCAACAAGTGATGATTTTCTTGCAAAAGTTAATCCATCAATTGCTGTTATAAGCTGCGGAAAAGACAATAAATACGGTCATCCGACAGAAAGCACAGTACAGAAACTCAAAGACAAAGGTGTTCAAGTGCTTAGAACAGATGAAGTCGGAACAATTGTAATCTCTACTGATGGAAGCAATCTCAAAATGGAACAGCCGGCTGGTGAACTTAAATAACTAGGGGTGATAAAAATGAGAATTACTAAAAATACAAAAACAATGCGTGTTACAATCGATAGGTTCGAAGGAAATTTTGCGGTATGTGAAACCGAGGATAGATTAATGATTGATATTCCCACTTCCATTCTTCCAAGCGGTGCTTCAGAAGGCTGTATTTACGAAATGGGTTTTACAGAGCTAAAACCTGAAGAAGAGGAACGACGCAAAAGAATAAACGAAAAAGTTAATAAGCTTTGGGCAGACTGATTTGCACAAAGTATTAAAGACAAGAGGCAGTAAGCTGAACACTTACTGCCTCTTGTCTTTTTAGTCCTTGGGGGATTGTATATATATCGGGGATTAAATCTGTGCTAATGCCTGCTCGATATCAGCAATAATATCTTCTTTATTCTCAAGTCCGCATGATACTCTTACAAGACCTTCAGGTATTCCAGCTTCCTTAAGTTCTTCGGGTGAATAGGGTGAATGAGTCATGCTTGCAGGATGCTCAACAAGTGTTTCGGCATCTCCAAGACTTACAGCGATTATACAAAGCTTAAGAGCATTAACGAATTTAATGCCGGCAGCTTTTCCGCCTTTAACCTCGAATGAAAGCATACCGCCGAAGTCCTTCATCTGCTTTACTGCTACATCATGGTTCTCGAATGACTCCAGACCGGGATAATATACCTTTGATACCTTATCGCTCTTTTCAAGGAGATCTGCAACTGCTCTTGCGTTTTCGCAGTGACGAATCATTCTGAGTTCGAATGTTTTAAGACCTCTTAAAATAAGGAATGCTGCAAACGGATCAAGAACTGCGCCTGTCATATCCTTAAGACCGAACATTCTTACTTCTGAAATAAAATCTGCTTTGCCAATGACAAACCCGGCAATTACATCTCCGTGACCATTGAGATATTTTGTTGCAGAATGGACAACAATGTCTGCACCAAGTTCAAGCGGTCTCTGAAGATAAGGTGTCGCAAATGTGTTATCACAAACAACCTTAATGTCTTTATTGTAGCTGTGAGCTATATCTGAAATAGCTACTATGTCAGCCACCTTAAGATTAGGGTTTGCAGGTGTTTCAAGGTAAATAGCAACTGTATTTTCCTTTAAGTTTGCTTTTATTTCATCAAGATTTGATGTATTAACAAATGAAACTTCAACGCCGTAACGAGGAAGGCCATGGTTAAGAAGCGCAAACGTACATCCGTAAAGTGTACTGTCAGCTATAATATGTGCACCTGCTTTACAGATTGTCCATAAAGCTGAAGAAATAGCGCCCATACCTGATGCAGTTGCAATAGCTGCTTCGCCGCCTTCAAGAGCAGCAACCTTTTCCTCAAGAACTGAAGATGTCGGATTGCCAAGCCTTGTATAAATGTATCCGCTCTCTTGACCTGCAAATCTTTTTCCGCCCTGTTCACATGAGTCAAAATAATATGTTGAACTCTGATAAATCGGTGTTGCAAGAGAACCGAAAGTTTCTCTTTCAATATTTCCTGCATGAATTGACTTTGTACCAAAACCCATATAATTACACTTCATATACAACACTCCTTACGTTTAATAATTGATAATAGAAATTTAATAGAAATTATAATAGATGTATTAATTTCATTAAAGTATGTCAAACATATGACATATTAGGCCATTTTTTACTCGACCCCAACTTTATGTATAAATCATAGCACTGTTTAGGTTTATAGTGTTAATATTAAATTTGTATATCTTGTTATCAATTTATCCTATAACAAATAGCAAAATAGACAACATATATTTTAACGTTTTACATATTCGTTAAAAACTTAATAATATTATAAGTATTTTAGATAGTTAGTTATCGCTTTTTTGAATTATACAGATTTTGATATATATGTTATCATATTAACATAAATAAAAGGTTTACATATTTATTTCTCAATAACTGAAAACTATTTTATTTGCATCGGACATATGCGGGCTGTTGGTTGCAAATATTTATTTGTTTTCAGAGAGATATTAGTATGTATCTATGTGTCACAATTACATCGTAATTATAAAATAACTAAATGGGGAGGTATTACAATGAATGAAGGTAACAACGAAACCAATAAAATCGCTAGAGGCTCAGCCCTGATTCCTTTTGCTGTTTTTATTGTAGTTTATCTCGGAGCAGGCATTATTCTTGATTCACAAGGCGTTGACTTGGCGTTCTATCAATTTCCGTCACCGGTTGCAGCACTTATCGGTGTTGTAGTGGCATTTATTATGTTCAAAGGAACAGTAGATGAAAAGTTTACAATTTTTGCAAAGGGCTGCGGAAATGAAAACATTCTTACAATGTGTTTTATTTATCTTTTTGCAGGAGCTTTTGCTGCAGTAGCCAAATCAATGGGCGGTGTAGACGCAACTGTTAATCTTGGTTTATCAATTATTCCCGCAAAGTATATCACAGGTGGTATGTTCGTTATATCTGCATTTATTGCAGTAGCAACAGGTACATCAGTAGGAACAATCAGTGCTGTAGGTCCAATTGCAGTAGCAACAGCAGATAAAGCAGGCCTTTCTCTTCCTCTTATTATTGCTGCAGTTATCGGCGGAGCGATGTTTGGAGACAACCTTTCAGTTATCTCTGATACTACAATTGCAGCAACAAAAACTCAAGGTGTAGAAATGAAGGATAAATTCAGAATTAACTTCCTTATTGCTCTTCCCGCAGCAATAATTACACTTGTCGTTCTTCTCTTTGTCGGAAAACCTGATAATGTAGTAGAGCTTGGTAGCCTTAGCTATAATTTTGTTAAAATTATCCCTTACATTGTAGTTCTTGTATTCGCACTCATTGGTTTTAACGTATTTTTGACACTTGGTGCAGGTGTTGTACTTGCAGGTATTATTGGTATCATCAGCGGTGACTTTAACATACTTGGATTTGCTCAGAACATATATACAGGATTTACAGGAATGTTTGAAATATTCCTTCTTTCACTAATTATCGGCGGACTTTCAGAACTGTGTGCTCATTACGGCGGTATTCAGTGGATGCTTGAAAAAATCAATAAGCTTGTTAAAAGCAAACGTTCAGCACAGATTGGTATTTCATCATTAGTATCACTTTGTGACATTGCCACAGCAAACAACACAATTGCTATTATCATTGCTGGTCAGCCTTCAAGAGAAATCTGTGAAAAATATGAGGTTGACCCCAGAAAATCAGCTTCACTTCTTGATATTTGGTCATGTGTTTTCCAGGGTATACTTCCTTACAGTGCACAGGTACTTATTGCATGCGGTTTAACTGCAGGTCTTGTAAGTCCTACACAGCTTCTTCCTTTGCTCTGGTATCCGTACCTTCTGGGATTGTTTGCAATAATTTCATTATTTGTACCATTTGCAGAAGGAGTTATCAAAAAGAATCCTTGGAACTTCAAAACTTGGTCAGCTGAAAAAAACAAATAATAGGGTCATAATTTTCTTCTCCAAGAATATTAAAACAACGGCAGCCGGATTTTTCGGCTGCCGTTGTTGTCATTGCAAGTAATTAATTAATTAATATACTTACCACCCAGACCCCACTGGTTTACGGGCTGAATAATAACTTCTATTCTATCCTTTTGAATATCAGTGTTTGAAGCAACAAGCTCTGTTGCAGTAGTAATGAATTTTTGGGCACTTTCATCATCAATCTCTTTATATACTGTAAGCGCAATTCCAGCTGTATGCGTCTTATTATCTCCTCTGAAATATATTTTTGCATTATCTTCAACAAACACCATAAGCCAATTATCACGCTTACCTAAGTTTTTTACAACTATATCTACCATTCCATTCTCTATTATGCTTCTTTGCTCTTCTGATACGATGTAGTTAATCTTAACATTTACCTGCGGCATAAATAATTCCCTCCATATAAAATCGGGCAGAATTTAAATTCTGCCCGTTAATCACTATATTATTTTGTTCCGATACAAACAACTTCCTTGGCTGCTTCGGTTACAGTCTTTGTGGAAACAGTATTTTCACTCTGAAATACTCCGTTAACATATACTTTTTCCTTAGTAACCTGACTTACTCCGTCCGTACCCTTCTGTATTATCTTTTTATAGCTGCTGCTTTTTGTATTGTCATACTGATACTCAATTTCTTTTGGTGTAGTAATATTTTCAGTTGAAGTTACTGTTGTTTTAACCGTAATTATAGGTTTGTTGCTCTGTACAGTAAGTTTTTCACCGGCAAATATCTTTGACTTTGAGCTAAGACCGTTAAGGTCATAAAGCTGTTGAAGCTTCATTGAATATTTTGATGCAATAGATGATAAGGTTTCTCCGGAAGCAATCTCATGTGTTTCAGTTACACTTTCGCCCATAGTAATCTTTGTCTTGGCATCCTCAACACTCATAATGCTGTCGGAGCTGACATACTGGCTGACAACCTGAACATCTTCTGCATAGGTAGTAGTTGCGTTTTCAACACCCTCTGGTGTATACTTTTTATTTACATAATCAAGTACCTGCTTTGCTTCATCTTGATTTTTTAGCGTTACCACAACATTTCCGTTAACTGCTATTGCATATGACTCAATATTATAAGCAACAGAGTCTCTAAGCTTCGCAAGTAATGTTTCTGTTGTAAGCGGTGTTACCTTTGATGTAACGTGAACACCCTTTACTGTTATCTCATCCATAATCTGGACATTCGTTCCGCTTTGCTCTGCAAGCATAGCTGTAACTGATTTAATTACATCAGCATCGGTAATTTTCCTGGTCTGAACTATACCGACACTTTCACCGTTAACAAATACTTCACTGCCATTTCGTCTTGTTGCAAAACCAATTATACATGCTATTGCAATGACAGCCACAGTAATGCCTATAAACATAACCCTGCGATATTTATCATAATGCATTTGCTTACGCAAGCGTTCTTTTTTTCGTCTGCTCATATTGTCTTGAGAATCAATCTCTGAGCCTGATAATTGCGTATGCGATGATGTATGCCGCCTTTGCTGTCTTGAAGAAGAACTTTTTCTTCTTTTTTCGTCCACGAAAACTCACATCCTTTAAGATGATTTATAGTTTTAATTTTATATTATAACAGCAAATTAATCAAGAAAAAGGTTGGATTGTAATACTATTGTAAAATAAATGCTGAAATTTCATATATAAGAGATTAATAACTAATAGATCTTAGTATTTCCATAGCCTGATCTGTTATGTGTTCTCTGCTAATTTCCTTTGCTCTTCTTACATCTCGGTTTTCAAATGCATTGATAAGAGCTATATGCTGTTCGTTCGGAACAGATATATTTTTAAGCAATTTAAGATACGCAATTCTATATCTGTAAATTTGAATTGAAATATTGCTTATTATCTGTACAAGCTTATCATTTCCGGTTGCATTAAAAATAATATCATGGAATCTTGTATCAGCAGCAAGTACTTCTGTTGAGTCTCCTCTGTCAAATGCTTCAACAAAAGCCCTATGTGCTTCTTTAAGCTCTGCAATCTGCCTGTTTGTTATATTTTCTGCCGCAAGACCTGCTGCAAGCTCCTCTAGTACCTTTCTGATTTCAAGAACATTTTTAATATCCTTCTCGCTCATATCCTTGACCTGAGCACCTCTTCTGGGAATAAGATCTACAAGGTTTTCAATCTCAAGCATACGAAGTGCTTCTCTTATAGGTGTACGGCTTACTCCAAGTTCATCAGCAAGCTGATTTTCAAGTAGTCTTTCACCCGGTCTAAGTCTGCCTGTAAGGATTCCGTCCTTAAGTGTATTAAATACTACATCCCTAAGCGGGAGGTATTCATTTGCAGCAAGTTTTACCTTATAATCAGCCATTTCAATTATCTCCTCCAATATTATAAATTTTAGTTAAAAATACATCTTTAATCTCAAATTTTTTCTTAATAACGGACACTGCATTTTCTGCCGAAGCCTTTTTTTCAAATAAGCCATAAACAGTTGGACCGCTTCCGCTCATTAATGAACCTAACGCTCCGCAATCATTTAATGTTTCCTTTAAGTCAGCAATCATTGAGCACATTGGAATTGAGGCATTTTCAAGAACATTAGATAAGTTTTTTGCCACAGCAGTAATATCATGTTTTTCAATCGCATCTATCATTGCCTCGGTATTCGGATGCTTGTATGAATCAAAAGCATCAATTGCCTTGTAAACAGATGCTGTAGACATTCCTACAGGCGGCTTTGCAAGCACAACCCATGCCTTTGGACATGGAGATAGCTTTGTTAAGATTTCTCCCCTGCCTTCTGCAAGTGCAGTACCTCTCATCAGGCAATAAGGAACGTCACTTCCAAGCTCTAATGCTATATTCATAAGCTCCTGTTTACTGATACCAATATCAAAAAGCACATTCATACCATACAAAACAGCCGCACAATCGGCACTGCCGCCTGCAAGACCTGCTGCTACAGGGATTGACTTAGAAAGCTCAATAAAAATACCTTTTTTAATATTATATCTGTTCTTTAATATTTCAGCAGCCTTGTATGCTAGATTTCTGTCATCCACAGGCAGCCACTCAATATTTGACTTCAGTTTAATATTAGATTTTGCAATTTCTTTTATATAAACCTTGTCATACAACTCAACTGTCTGCATTATCATTTTCAAGTCGTGATAACCATCATCCCGAATTCCTGTTACATCAAGTGTTAAATTTATTTTTGCTCTAGCCTTAACATTAATATAATCCATAAAATCACCAATTTCGCAAAAATACTTAAATTTAAGTATTTTTCTATCATTTTTCTTAAAATTATTATAACATTTTGTACACAAAAAACAAGTAGTGTATACAAAAAACTTTTTTATTTTTTGTATTTACTTTTTGTTAAATATAAATAAAAAAGCGGACTTATTAGTCCGCCTGCTTATATTGTCATACATGCTTAACACTTAAACTTCCATAATCAATCTTTTTGCTGTTAATAATGAATATTCCAACACACACAAGTATAAGTGCCAAAATTATATTCAAACCCAAAGCACCATTTTCGTTCGGAAGAAGAAATTTTGAAAACAAAACTCCGAATACCGGAGTGCTAAATCCATATATAGCTACTCTGGAAACATCATTATTTGCTAAAAGAGCACTCCATATTGAATATGCGGCAGCCGATATAAAGGCAAGATAAATAAGAAGCAAAAATGCTTTTGGTGAAAAATACGTTATTCTTCCCCCGCTTATCAGGCCAACTGCGATAAGAATAAATCCACCGAAAATAAACTGGTATGCACTAAGCATTATAGTGTCATCATTTTCCGCGAATTTTTTTAAAAAGGCAGAAGAAAACGCATAGGCAACGCTTGATAAAAGTACAAATCCGTCTCCAAACAAACTCAGCGATGAGTCAATACCATTACCGCTCATATTTACTATGATAACACCGGCCAAACCTATAACCGATCCAATAAATTTGTGCAGTGTATACTTTTCTTCCCTAAAAATCAGACTCGTAACAATTATTACAAGAAAAACATTTGAACCTGAAATAATAGAAGCCTTAACTCCTGTTGTATTTGAAAGACCAATATAGAAGAAAAGATATTGAAGTATTGTCTGAAACAAAGATAAAACAGCTACTCTTCCAAATGATTCAGTTTTTATTTTTAGAAATCTTTTTCTCGATACAGATGCAAACAAAATTACCAACAGACCGGATAATACAAATCTCATACCCGCAAACAGTATTACATTCTGGGGCATTGAGCTGTCAATTTTAAAGAGCCTGTAACCTATTTTAATACACGGAAAGGCACTTGCCCAAAGTGCACAGCATATCAAAGCCAGAACACATACCGCCAGAATATTTGTAAGCGGATTTTTTGTCTTTTGTAACATTATGTCCTCCATAAGCATTATTCGTCCGTCCTGATAATAAGTTCGGGTGCTTTTATGCTTACATAGCTGTTCTTTTCTACTGAGCTTGTTATGAAAGTGTTACCGCCGATTACTGAGTTCTCTCCAATAACTGTCTCACCGCCCAAGATTGTTGAACCGGCATATATTGTTACATTATCCTCAACTGTAGGATGACGCTTTATTCCGGAAAGCGACTGACCTTTTCTTGGTGAAAGAGCACCCAATGTTACACCCTGATATATCTTAACCCATTTGCCGATAACGGTTGTTTCACCGATAACTATTCCTGTGCCATGGTCAATAAAGAAATATTCTCCTATTTTTGCTCCAGGGTTAATATCTATACCTGTTTTGCCATGAGCATACTCGGTCATAATACGAGGAACAAACGGAACTTTTCTCTTATACAGTTCATGTGCAATTCTGTAGACAAAAATCGCATAAAATCCGGGATACGACAAAATAATTTCAGACTTGCTCATTGCAGCGGGGTCGCCTTCAAAGTTTGCCGTAACATCCTTCATAAGCATTTCCTGAAGACCCGGAAGTTCATTAATAAATTCACTGCATATATCGTCAAGTTCATCCGGCTCAAACACTCTCTTGACATCAGTGCACTTGCTTAAAGAAAGAGCAAGCTCAAGCTGTGTTTTAAGCTGATAATAAATTGTAATCAATGTTTTTTCTACAAATTCAGGTGCAGTCATTCCTCTTAAGCTGTTGACACCAAAATACGCCGGGAAAATAGTCTTCTCTATTTCTCCAAGAATTTCTATAATTTCGTTTCTGTCAGGAAGCTTCATTTCACCGCAGTAAATAGGAAGCTCAGTTTCACAGGAATAATTGCCTGCTATCTTCTCAACAGCATTCTTAAATGTTGATTCCTTGCCTGTAACCATATTTAAACCTCATTTCAAGTGTAGTAAATCCTAGTAATATACTATGGTATTATATCAGTTTTGTCGATTTTGTCAATAACAATCGAATAATAAATACTCAGTAACTTAATAAATTGCACTTAAAATGCTCCCAAAAACCTACTGCAATTATTTTGTTTTAATCAAGATAGCTCTGACCGCCAGAAACCTCTTCACTTTTGGCAGCAAAGTACTGATTAATACAATAAAATGCAATTACTATTAATGCAATACAAACTCCCGGGCTTGCAAGCCAATTATATGCCCCTCTTGTAAAGCCTCCTCGTTTATATGCTATATTAATCATTCTGCCCCATGTAACCTCTGTAGGATCACCAAGCCCCATAAAGCTGAGGGTTGCCTCAAGCATCATACAGCGTGCAACAGACATAATGTAGCGGGATAATATTACCTCGCTTAAATTAGGTAGTATATGTTTAAACATAATTTGTGTTTTTGATATTCCAAGTATCATTAAAGACTCAACAAAGGCAGTCTGCTTTAACTGCATTGTCCTTGTTCTGACTGTCCTTGCAGTAGCGCTCCATCCAAGAACAGATATTATAATGATAATAATTTTTGTATCTGTTCCAAAGAACGCCGCAATAACTATAGCCATAGGAAGCATAGGTATAAGAAGGAAAATCTGAATAATACCGCCGGAAATTTCACCCTTCCATCCGGGAAGATAACCTGCTGTAATACCAAGTGCAGAGCCTATAACAAGGGAAATAAACGCTGAAACAATTCCAATGAGAAGTGTTGAACCGGTAGCATAAATAATTTCCGAAAAAATATCATACCCCATATCATTTGTACCAAGAAAATGTGAAGCACACGGCTCCTGCCAAGCTTTAAACATTTCCTTTGCTCCGTATGGGGCGAACACACTCGGAAACAGGGCAAATGCTGAAAAAATCAGCATAATTATAAGCCCGAGTATAAGAACTTTTTTACTCAGCTTCATGGACTTTACACCTCACCTTTGGGTCAATTGCCACACAAAGCAAATCAGTCAGCAAATTAACAGTAACAATTACAAGCGCACTTACAAAAAGGCACCCCTGCAAAACGGGATAATCCCTTGCGGTTATCGCCTGCGAAATAAGACTCCCCATTCCCTTTATTGAAAAAATGGTTTCTATAACAAGAGAGCCTGATACAATAAAACCTACATTCATGCCCACCATTGTTATAAATGTCTGACATATATTCGGGAAAATATGCTTAAACACAATCTGATTGTCAGACAGTCCCCTGCTCCTAGCATACAGAACATATTTCTCATTTTTCTGTTTGGCAGCAAGATTACAGACTATCAGATATTTTGACGGCGTTGATCCAATAACCAGAGCTGTAACAGGAAGAACCAAATGTTTTACCCTATCCATAAAGGCAGGAATAACACCGTTTTGTACACGAATTGAATTGAACGAGCCCATAGGCAGCCATCTAAGCTTAAAGGCAAATACCGCAATTAATAGCAGTCCAAGCATAAAAGACGGAATTGCATCAGCAACTATCAGCAAATTAGTTACCGTATGTTCAATTATGCTATCCTTCCGCATACCCATCAGGCAACCCAGCACAATTGCAGACAAGGATGAAATGATAATTGAGGGAACTGCAATTTGAAGCGTATTGGGAAGGCGCTCAGCTATCAAATCAGTAATTTTTTGATTGTAATGATATGAATATCCGAGATCACCTTTTGCAATACCGCTTGAATAGTCCCAAAACTGCTCTAAGACCGGGCGTTTTGCACCGGTCTTATCAGCATAATATTTATATTGTTCTTCGCTTACCATGTCCTCGTCCATTCCAACAAGCATAAGCACTGTGTCACCCGGCATAAGCCTGGGTAGTGCAAAGTTGAAGACAATAATGACCAAAAGGCATACAAGCGATGTAATGAACTTCTTTCTCATAGCATATCCTTATTTCTTTCCAGGTGTTTCTGAAAGATTAAGCCACGTTTCAACATTTATAATACCAAATGTTCCGTCAACAACAAATCCGTCAAAACGGCTGTTATACGCCTGAACATGTTTGTCCCAAAAAAGTGCAGCAGAAGGAAGTGTCTCTGCATAATATTTCTGAATTTCCCCTGCAGCTTTTTTATACTCATCCATAGTTACCGCCGCATCTGCCTTATCAAGAAGAGCCTTGTAATTTTCATCAAATACCTGTCCATATCCCATTGAGTTTTCGCCCCAAATGTAAAGAGAAGCCATACCTTGATTTTTTGCCATACCAAAAGGAGTAAGACCTGTTATTACAGCTGTCTGAGCATGCTGTTTTTCAGTAAGATCACGGAAGTTTGCAACCTCCTCAACATCAAGTTCAACATCAATACCTACCTCGGCAAGGTTGTTCTTCAATAGTTCTGCATAACGTGCATGTTCAGGCTTATCACCGCGAAGCATTACAGGGAATGAAAGCTTGCTTCCGTTATATTCAACAAACCCGTCACCGTCTGTATCTTTGCATCCGGCATCCTCAAGATATTTTTTAGCCGCATCAACATTACGAACAAGCTCATCTGTTTCAACATAGCCGTTTGTTCCTGCAGGAATAAAACCGGCTGTTGAAGGAATTGCATAGGATGAACCAAATGTCTCTCTGAACTTAGCATAATCAATTGCATTTACTACTGCTTTTCTTATGTTGCTGTTATTAAAAGGTTCTGTGTTATTATTAAAAATAAGAACAGCTGAATTTGCTGTATTGCTTACAGGCATAAGCGTAAGATTTCCGCTTGATTGCAAATCCTCAATAACAGCAGCATCGACACCGCCGGAGTATTTATAAACCATGTCAATATCTCCTGATTTAAGTGCCATATACATTGTATCAGCATTATCATAAAGCTTGATAATAAGATTGTTTGCTGTAGGTTTTCCGTCAGGATAAGCCTCATTTGCTGTAAATTCAATTACTCCTGCATCTGCATCATAGCGGCTGAATTTATAAGGTCCGCATCCGATATTAGCCTGTTCGTTGGGAACTGTTGTATAGTCCGCAACACCGTCATAAATGTGCTTAGGCATAATTCTGAGTGTAGTAAGCTCTGAAAGCTGTCTGGGATTTGCCTCCGGCAGTTCAAGCTCAATTGTCTTTTCGTCAATTACTCTTATATCTGCATAGCTGCTTGCATATCCACCATCTGTTTGTGTATCAAGGTACTGAAGTGTGAATGCAATATCCTCGGCAGTAACAGGCTGACCGTCATGCCATGTCATTCCATCACGAACAGTAAGCTTCCATGTTTTGCTGTCCTCGGTTGTAAAGTCACAAAGAAGCGGCTGGAAATTCCCTTCCTCATCAATTCTAACGGGTGCAAGCTGTGATATAGCTCCGCTTAAAACATCGAAGTTATACTCGCTTCTGTTTGCAGATGTTATTTCTGCTGTTGTGCCTACAATAAAAGTGTCGATAGGTGTTTTTTCACTTGTCTGTGCTACATTATTCTTCGCCCCGGAAGAACATGCACTCACAGAGAATACCATCATTGCTGCAATTAGCAGACTTATAAATTTCTTCATTTTCTCATTCCCCTTTACTTATATAACATAGTTTATTTGACTTGTTTCATCTTACCTGAGTAAAGATGATATATACGGTCGGATACCGATTCCACAAGAGGTCTGTCATGTGAAATAAACAGTATACTCAAACCGTCATTTTCAATCAGACTTTTAAATATCCTTACAATCTGTGCCTGTGAAGATATATCAAGCATTGACGTTGCCTCATCGGCAATAAGCAACTTCGGAGAAAGTGTAAGACTGCGTGCAATAAGGATTCTCTGAGCCTGTCCGCCCGAAAGTTCACCCGGACGTCGGTCATAAAGACTGCTTTCAAGCATAACTTTTTCAAGCAGCTCCTCTGTTTTTTCTCTTGCCTCAGTCTTATTTTTTACAAGATTATGAAACAGCAGTGGCTCTTCAACAGCGCTTCCGACAGTCTGCCTGGGGTCAAGCGAAGCAAACGGCTGCTGTGGTATAAGCTGAATTTCCAGACGAAATTTATTTGCATAGGAATTTCCGTGTGACACAAGCATTTCATTATTAAACGTAACACTGCCTTCATCAGGCATAACCGTTCCGCAAAGAATCCTTGCAACGGTGGACTTGCCACCGCCGCTGGGCCCCATTATACTGACCATTTCACTCGAACCGATTTCAAAAGAAGTATTCTGAAGCACCTCTTTTTTTCCATACCTTTTATAAAGACCATTTGCTTCCAACATCAAATAATACCCCTTTGTGCATAAGAAAGAGAACTCGGCAGGTCACAAATAAGCTGTCGGGTATACGCTTCTTTAGGATTAGTCAAAACCTCACTGCTCGAACCAAGTTCAATAACCCTGCCGTCATTCATTACTAATATGTAATCGCACTTAGACGCTATGGACATATCGTGGGTTATAAGTACAACCGCAGAATTGCTGAACAAATCATTAAGTATAGACAAAAACTGCTCAGTATTATTTCGGTCAATTCCCCTTGTAGGTTCATCGGCTATTACAAGTCTAGGCTTGCCCGTTGAAGCCATTGCCATTACAATCCGTTGAGCCATTCCACCTGAAAGCTGAAACGGATATGAATTTAATACACATTCAATATGATCAAAGCCTACGCGTTCCAAAATTCTTTCCATATATTTCTGTTGCTCTCTTTTAGGAATTTCTACTCGGCTCAGCGCCTCCGACATCTGTCTTTTCACAGTTAGCGAGGGGTTCAAAAAGTCGGAACCGCTTTGAGGAATAAGCACATGTTCTTTGCCAAGCAATGCCCTGCGTTCTTTTTTGCTCAGTGAAAGCAATTCAACACCGTTCCATTCAATATTACCATCAGCCGTACAGTTTTCGGGCAAAAGACCAAGCACTGCCATTGCTGTCATTGTTTTACCGCAGCCTGAGCGGCCAACAAGCGCGAGCCTTTTGCCCTCTTCTGCTTCAAAACTTACATTGCTTACTATCGTACTTTTCGCATTACCTCTCATTGAGGCTTCGATATGAAGATTTTTTACCTTTAAAGACATACAATCCTCTTTCCTAACGACTAAATTTATGCTATTAAACACATAAAAAAAGACTGCTTACCTCAGAAATAATAATTAGGTAAACAGCCTTCTTGACTGTGATAAATACATTAACAAATAAAATTCGCTTTTGATATTAATTTGGCTTCTTGCCAAAACTGTTAATATTATACACAATATTTTCATTTTTGTCAAATATTCTGTCAAAATTTATTGTTTGATGGCTATATATTTATTCAATAATATTTTTTTAAAATAATTTAAAAAATGTATGGAAATTAATGCAAATATGTGGTAATATAGTATTGTAATAATTATTAGTTAATAATAAAGACTATTATTTATTCAAGGAGGTTAAAATATGGAACTTAAAGGATCAAAAACCGAACAAAATCTGTTAGCAGCTTTTGCCGGTGAGAGTCAGGCGAGAAATAAATATACTTATTTTGCAAGTACAGCAAAAAAAGAAGGCTATGAACAAATATCTGCTATTTTCCAGCAGACCGCAGATAATGAAAAAGAACATGCCAAACTGTGGTTCAAGGAACTTGGATTACTTGGAGACACTGCTAAAAACCTTCTTGCAGCTGCCGAAGGCGAAAACTATGAATGGACAGATATGTATGACGGCTTTGCTAAGGTAGCAGATGAAGAAGGCTTTACTGCTCTTGCAGAAAGATTTCGTGGTGTAGCTGCCATTGAAAAAACACATGAAGAAAGATACCGTGCCCTTCTTAAAAATGTTGAGATGCAGGCAGTGTTTGAAAAGAGCGAAGAAACAATGTGGGAATGCCGTAACTGCGGTCATATCGTAATCGGCAAAAAAGCTCCCGATGAATGTCCGGTTTGCAATCATCCCCAAGCATATTTTGAAGTAAGAAAAGAAAACTACTAATAAAAATATACAATATTTTAAAGGAGGCAATTTTATGAAATTTTATATCTGTAAGCATTGTAAAAACATTATTACCTATATCATGCCCAGCGGAGTTAAGGTTATATGCTGTGGTGAAGAAATGACTGAGCTTATTCCGGGTGCTGTTGATGCAGCCCTTGAAAAGCATGTTCCTGTTGTTACAAAAGATGGTAATAAAGTAACTGTTGAAGTTGGTTCCGTAGCACATCCTATGATTCCTGAGCACTATATTACTTTCATTGCTATTGAAACAAAACAGGGCAGCGAGATTAAATATCTTAAGGCCGGCGATGCACCTAAGGCTGAGTTCCTTATTGCTGACGGAGATGAATTTGTTGCTGCATATGCTTACTGTAACCTTCATGGTCTTTGGAAAGCTTAATCTAACGCGAAATTAAAGCAATGACAACGACCCTTACCAATGATTAAATATTGGTAAGGGTCGTTTTATTTTGCAAATTGATAGCCCAAAAGCTATTAATTAATGAAATATATATATTTGCTATTATGATTCCTCGATAATATAATTCTGTATTAGAACCTGACAAATATTAAAAATATAAAAGGAGTGAAAATTAATGCCATTAAACCCCAAATTTGAACAGTATCTAAAACAGGATTTTGACAGTTTGTACAGTCTTGGTCCGGAAAAATTAAGAGCTATTTACGCAAAGATGATGCTCGAAGGAAAAGGTCCGGTTGAAGAAGTCGGTTCTGTGGAAGACCGAATTGTAAAAACCTCAGTCAGAGATACTCTGATTAGGATTTACAGACCGAAGACAGATGGAATTCATCCTGTAGTTATCTGGATGCATGGAGGCGGCTTTGTATTGGGTGATATTGAGCACGGAGACTCAACATGCCGCCAAATTACAAATAATGTCCCCTGTACGGTCATTTCGATTGAATATGGACTTTGTCCACCGTTCAATTTTCCCGACCCCGAAAACGAATGCTACGAAATCGTTAAATGGGTTTATGAAAATGCCAAAGAATTAAATATTGACCCAAACAGAATTTGTTTAGCAGGTGACAGTGCTGGTGCTTCGTTAGCTGTGGTTATTACTCATCTAGCACGTGAAAGAAAAGAATTTCCTATTGTATTTCAGGTGCTTGTATATGGCTGTTACGATTGGAACAACATCGGAAATAGAAAATCAAGAGAAGAAAACGGAAAAGGATATCGCCTCACCTCTTATGGCATTGATTGGCACAACCGTAACCATCTGAAGGATATCAGTGACGGTTTGAACCCTTTGGTATCTCCTCTCTTAAGCAAAGATTTCAGTAATCTTCCTCCGGCACTGATTATCACGGCTGAGTTCGATCCGCTAAGAGACGAAAGCATTGATTATGCCAAGTTATTGAATGATGCCGGAACACCGGCATATTTAAAAAATTACGAAGGTATAATTCATGGATTCCTCGCTTTCAATCAGTTGGGACTGGAAGAAGTAAAGGATGCAATTGATTTAATGAGTGAAAAGATCAAAGAGGCATTCAGCTGCTAAATATTTTCATATTTTTTAATTGCAAAGTCTTTGAATTTCAAAGCAGAGGAAGACAAATAACGATCTTTCAGATAAGAGAGAGCTGTTATCCTAGATGCTTCAATATCATCAATATGAAGCCAAACCGAGGTTCTTTCAATGTTCTTTTCCCATCCGAGCATTGGCAGAAGAGCAACACCTAGGTTTGATTTTACCATATCCGGTATATTAATTGCGACTTGGCTTTCAAAAATGATATTTGGAGCAAAACCGGCCTGTAAGCAGAGTCTTTCTGTTAAATCTCTGATACCAAAGCCTTCTTTAAGGCTAATAAACTCTTCATCAGCCGCTTCAATTAAGGAAATGCTCTTTCGCTGTGAAAATCGGTGGTCATATGGAACAACCAGAAATATTTCCTCTGAAAAGAGCGTAATGTACTCGATTCCATCACCCGTAAGCGGAGGAGAAGAAATGCAGAGGTCTACCTGGCTATTTTGGAGTTGCTGCTGCATCTCTTTGAATGACCCGATTGTCTGATGGAATTTTGTATTAGGATATAAGCTTAAGTATTCCTTTAACAGTCTGGCAAACGGATACATATTATTGAAGGACAATCTAATCGTATGGTTCTCATCGTCTTTCATATCATGTAACTGTCGTTTACCGTCATCAAGCTGAGCAAAAATTTTATCTACATTTTGAAGAAAAACTTTTCCATACTGGTTCAATTTAATTTGTCTGCTCGTGCGGTCAAACAGGGACACGCCCAATTCTTCCTCTAAACGTGTAATACTTTTGCTCAGCGACGGTTGTGCAATATGAAGTTCACCGGCTGCATGCGTCATATGCTCGCATCTGGCAACAGTCTGAAAATACTTTAATTGAAGAAAATCCATATTCGTTCCCCTCTGCATTCTATAGACAAAACATTATCATTATTGCTATAATTATAACCATTTAGCTATTATTAATCAAGGATACATTTCTTTCTGCCCTCAGATTTTTGAGGGCTTTTTTATAAGTTTAATCCTTTAGTTAAATTAACGATAAAATCCTGAACATTTGTTACTATTCCCCTCGCTGATAAACTTCCTCTGTCACTTAACTTGTTAACCGTAAATTCAGAAATATCAACACAATAGAAATATACCTGTCTTATAGTTTCGTTTGGCAGCACTCTATATGAAGGCGTCATATTACCTGTTGCAATTGTATGCAGCATAGTTGCCATACAAATTACAGTAGTTGCACTTCTAATTTCTTCTCTCATTGCGTTCTGCGCTTCATATACATTGCCGTAAACCGAAGGCAGAGGTCCGTCGTCCCTAATTGAGCCTGCAAGAACATACGGCACATTGTATTTCTCACAATTATAGATTATTCCGTTATCGATATGCTCATTTTTTATGAACGCTGCAACTGAGCCGTGGTATTTAACCCTGTTAATGGTATCAAGGTGATTATAATGTCCGTTGGGCTGACTTTTTTGGGTATATATATTCTGTCCGAGTGCAGTCTCCAGATAAGCAGCCTCGAGGTCATGCGTTGCAAGTGCATTGCCTGCAAGTATAGCATCGACGTATCCGTTGGCAACAAGCTTTGAAAATGCATTTCTTGCATCATTGTCAAAGGCAAATGCAGGACCCATTACCCAGACAATCTTACCGCGCTGTTTTTCATATTTAAGTAGCTCATATAGGTCATCATAATCCTTTGAAAAAGCCGTTTCTCTCGAACGGTTCTGTCTGAATGAAAACACATCCTGATCATGCCTTTCTTCATTAAAACCATCTGCATAAACATAAATTCCGTCTTCGCACTTCTCTGTTCTTCCTGCAACAACCAAATCCCCTTTTTTGAGCAGTCTGAACTCTCTTATTATTATCTCACCGTTTTCGTATACGGGAACACAGTCCATTCTGCTCTCCTTTGCCAGTATCCAATTTCCATCTATTTTAAAGTATTCTGGAAAAATACTCATTGCGTGAAAATCATCAGGTGCAACGGCATCTAAAGGTGCCGGGATAAGCTGTGCATTGGGTGCGTTAATAAACATTTCCTTACTAAAATCCGGGGGTGTAAATTTTCTTAATTCAAAGCTCATTTCAAATCCTCCAAAGTCATAAAAAATAGTGCTTGAACGGCTGCCTTCTAAGACCTACGGCAGCAATTCAAACACTTTCTCATTCTTCATCCGGTGACAAAGAAAATACTAATTCAATATTAATATATTTATTATACCAAATCGGTATTAAAATGACAATAATCTAAAACACTTCATTTACGAATATTATAGGACCTTATAGCTGATTTATTTAATATTAATAAAAGCATCTATCATAGTCTTGCCGTCAGCTCTGTTTGGAGCTTTTGAAAAATCACTGTTCTGTGGAATAAGACCCCATTTCCATGCATACTCAACAGATTCCCTGCTCCACTCATTTGTGAGCAGCAGTTCAGGTACTTGACTGTCACGAACTGCCTTTGGCTCAATTCCAAGCGCCTTAATTGCTCGAACCATAAACACTGCCGTTTCCTGCCATGTAACAGTACGTGCTGCATAAAAACCTTCGTCACCTGTTCCGCTGGCAATTTTATTTTCCTTAGCCCAATTTAGTGCCGGAATATACCACTCAAATCCAAACAAATCTCCATAAGGCACGGTTGTAACTTCTGTTTGTGGGCTTCCCAAAGCCTCATAAAGCTTACCGATAAATCTTCCCCTTGTAAGAGGTGAAGCGTTATGCTCTGCAGGCTTTAAACAGCTGTCATCATAAAGTATTTTTTCCACACAGGTGTCTTTGCCAGTCATATAATCATCTATCGTCTGAGGAATAACAACATCAGGAACAAGAGATTCAACTCCTATACCTACCGCAGCATCAAAATATTCGCTCAAAGAAATATATTTGGAGGATACACTTATATTAAACTGTGAGTTAGGAAGCTTAAAGCTTGAGACAGCACCAAAATGATCTACACTGCCGCTTGTTGGCTCACCCACAAGTACACATCCCATTTCCTGAAATTCAACTGCATTTATTATTGCAGCTGAAAATGTAGATTCACCAACTAATACCGCTACCTTCAAACCGGCATCCATTTCCTGTCTGAGCATCAGCATCAGCGGTGCTATTACTCCATCGGAGCCCCCGCCATTGTTACGCAAATCAACTAAAACAAGTTTATAGCCGCCATTGTCCAAGTCAGATTTTATATCCTTGCAGAAATCAGCCATTGCATAGTCAGCATCCTCTGAGCAACGATTATACTGAATGTAGTATGTGCTTTCATTCAATGCTTTTGAGAAATAATACTTCGTTTTATCATACTCTGTTGCAGGTACAGTCCTTCTTTTTGACGAAAGATTAGCATATCTAAAATTATCAATTTCACTTTCATTAATTGAATTTACCGTGAGAGTATGTTTTATTCCTTGGCTGTTGGTTAATGACAGAACAAGTGGCTCACCGTCAGTTGTAATTCCTGCACAATCATACAAATCAGCAATATAGCACATTTCGGTAAACTGTCTGCGAAGTTTAACTTCATTATCATAACTGATTAAAGGTGAAATCTTCTTTAAAACATCATTCATTCCAATACCGTTGATAGACGTTACCTTCATACCAAGCATACCTGAATCGGAGCCTTTAGACATTGCAAGATACCAGTTTCCGTCGTACCAGTCAATTTCAACTGGATAGAAATTTATTTCGTTAACAACAGAACCCCCAAGTGATACACTCGTATGTGAATCACCCACAAGTGCCGCCAGTTTTTCCAAGTCAAAGGCAAAATTGACATTGCTTTCTGAAGGTATTTTGCTTTCAATTTCGGCTTTAAGTGACAAAAATTCCTCTTCCGGTGTATTAGCAAATATATTCGGATGGTTTTCCTTTAAACAATCATATAGAAAATCCAAATCATCCTGACGATTTTCAACAACGTCTGTTTTTTCCTCCGCAAAGACAGGAATGGTTATTGTCGATGCAGTAAGGCATACCGTCATTATAACTCCAATTAGTTTTTTAATTTTTTTATTCATAATATTCTCCTTTTCTCCCACAAATTGAATTGTATTATATTATTAATACAATAGTACATATGTAAGTATTTGTCAATAGAAATTTTCAGGCTTTCCAATATAACATATTATTATTGAAATATGCCGTTATCTTTCCTGTGTCCTTAAGCCATGAAAGAAAAGAACGTATTGTGCTTCCAACTAAAACATATTGCTCAAAATTCATTTCCAAACTATATTGATTAAACATTTCCCTTAATGCCGATTCAAATGTTATACCTGTTTTGCAGACAGTAACAAGCTTGTCAGCAATTTCTAATACTTTTTCCCTATTAAAGCGTACAAGCTCTGAAATATTATTTGATGCTTCCGCATGTGCCGGTACAAACATATCGGCCTTCATGCCCTCTACAAAGTCCAACGTTTTCAAATATGCTTCAACATCATATATAAAAGGAATACCGTACTTTTCAAGTGTTGCCTTGCTGCTTATGCAATCGGCAAGATAGACAGTATTATCGTCAGTCCTAAAGCCAACCATATCAAAAAAGTGTCCAGGAAGCGGTATAACTTCAAGTTCTTTTGGAAAATTTTCATCGTTAAAATCCAAAATACTGCTTTCCTGTGCCATAAGGAATTTGTGACGAAGCTCCTTGCAGGGATACCCTCCATACAAAAATGACGGTTCTAAAACAGGATGCCTTGTAAAATCTCCTTCAATTCCATTAGCAAATATTTTACAGCCCGTCTGCCCCTGAAGATAACGATTGCCGCCGATGTGGTCTGCATTTGAGTGTGTATTTAAAATTGCTTTAAGTTTCCATTCATTTTTGTCTAAAATTTGCCTGACCTTTCTGCCGGCATCTTTGTCGCTTCCACTGTCTATCAGATAGACCTCGTTATTGTCAAGTACATAAATGCCTATCTTTGCAGGACAATCAATGTAATAGCTTTTTTCTCCAACCTTAACTAATTCGTACATAAAGTCATCTCCCAATATGTCACATTATTTTGTATACAACGCTGATTAACTTATGAACAATTATATCATTATCCTGCCAATATGTAACATTTTTTTAAAAAGTTAATTTTATTTTTTCACGTATTATTTGTAAATTAAGTATTATATATTAAATAAAAAAGCAGAGTGATTTAATTATGGCAATTAAAATTTTTATTGATCAAGGTCATAGCTCCGGAGGAGTTAACGGCGGTGCCGAAGCGTTTGGAGTTACGGAACAGGATATCACTTATCAGGTAGGCAAATATTTGGAATCATTATTAAACAATACACCCGGATATACAGCAATAGTTTCTCGTCCTACAGAAACGACTATATTAGGAACTGATGCATCGACAAGTCTCAGGGCAAGAGTTGACGCAGCTAACGCATGGGGAGCAGACTATTTTATCAGCATTCATTGCAATGCTAATGAAAACCCGACTTACAATGGTACTGAGGTATATGTATATAGTGAAATTTCACGTGCCTATGCATTAGGAGAATCAATTTTAAGCCAAATAGTCAAACAGCTTGGCACAAAAAACAATGGCATGTTTGTCAGAAAAAATCTTTATGTGCTCAGGAGAACTTATATGCCCTCTCTGTTGGTTGAACTTGCTTACATTACAAACCCTCAGGATTTTGAAAAGCTTACAAACAACCAGTTTGAATTTGCACAGGCAATATATGACGGCATCAGAATTCAATTAGGTTAAATAACATAACATAATATAAAAAATATCCGTTGAAACGATAAGTTTCAACGGATATTTTCATGTCTGCCTATTTGTCCTGAAATATAATTATCATTTTAAATACCTGCCAACTATTATGCAGGAGTTTTGACCGCCGAATCCAAAGGAATTTGACATTGCAATATCAATATTCTTATGAATCATCTCATTCTCAATTAAATTGAGAATGCACGCTTCATCTTTTTCTGTGTAATTAATATTCGGGGGAAGTATTCCTGATGAAATTGCCTTAATACAAGTAATTACTTCAGTAATACCGCCTGCACCCATCATGTGGCCGGTTGCTCCTTTTGTTGAGCTTACAGGTACCTGATAGTCTTTAAATATCCTGTTAATTGCCTTTGTCTCGGCAGCATCACCTTTTTCAGTTGATGTTCCGTGTGCATTCAGATATCCTATGTCACAAGGATTTAAATTTGCACTCTCAATTGCAGTTTTCATACATGCGTATGCTCCTGCTCCCTCCGGATGCGGAGTTACAGAATGGTATGCATCTGTATTGTTTGCACATGCGAGCAGTTCACCTTTAATGTCGGCATTTCTCGCAAGTGCATGCTCAAGAGTTTCAAGTATTATTGAACCACCGCCTTCACCAATTACAAACCCATCACGATTTTTGCTAAAGGGATGACTTTCGCCTCTTTTTGATATGGCACCGGCTTTATAAAGACTGTGTATAAACAAAGGACTAACTACTGATTCTCCACCCATTACCACAACTGAATCAGCTGCGCCTGTGTTTAAGAGCATTGATGCTGTGGTTATAGCATCTCCGCCCGATGAACAAGCTGTGCTGACAGTAAGGCTGGGACCCTTTATCCCATGATTAATTGAGAAATGAGCAGCAGCAGTGTTTCCCAATATTTTTGAAACAAAGCGAGGACTGACATGTGTATTGTTTTTTGTTAAATCCTCTTGGGTTTCACCTATAAGAGTAAGTCCGGCGAGTGCCGTGCCCATTACAATTCCGGTACGCATGTCTGCTTTAAGTCCACTGTCTTCCATTGCTTCCTCAGCAGCAACATAAGCAAACTGCATAAATATGTCAAGGTCGTCAGCAAGACGAGCAGAAAAATAGTCTTTTGAATTAAAATTTTTAACCTCAGCTGCTGTTTTTACCGGAATGTTCTCAGTATCGATTCTTGTAATTTTTTCAATACCGCATTGTCCTTCAATGAGACTGTTCCAATATTGTTCAACACCTATACCGATTGGAGTTACCGCACCCATTCCAGTTATTACGATTCTTTTTTTCATTTCGCATCTCCATTAATTTTTTTGAATGCAAGACATGCATTATGTCCGCCAAAGCCGAGTGAAATTGATATTGCAAGGTCAATTTCTGCTTTCCTAGCTGTAAGAGGAACATAATCAAGGTCACATTCAGGATCTGGTTCAACAAGACCGATTGTGGGAGGTATAATACCTTCATTCATTGCCAAAATCGCTGCTACAGCCTCAACTGCTCCTGCTGCTCCGAGCATATGTCCTGTCATTGACTTTGTTGAACTTATCAGTACCTTATGCGCTCTTATTTCTCCAAGTGCTTTCTTTATAGCTTTTGTTTCAGTCTTATCATTCATAGGTGTGCCTGTGCCATGCGCATTGATATAAATTTTATCCGTATCTATACCTGCTTCTGCCAATGCATCTGAAATTGCTCTTGCACCGCCTTCGCCATCAGGCGCAGGTGCTGTTATATGATAAGCGTCACATGTTGAACCATAACCGCAAAGCTCTGCATAAATATGAGCGCCTCTTTTTTTGGCGTGTTCATAGCTTTCAAGTATAACTGCTCCCGAACCTTCGCCCATAACAAAGCCTTTTCTTCTTACATCAAAGGGCAGAGAGGATTCAAGTGGATTTTCTGATGTAGATAAAGCCTGCATGTTTGCAAATCCTGATAAAGAAAGTTCGTTAATCGACGCTTCGGCTCCACCGGCAATCATAGCATCTGCATAACCGTGACGAATCATACGCATAGCCTCACCTATTGCGTTACTGCCTGAAGCACAGGCTGTAACAGCGGGCATTGCGGCACCCTTGCATCCGTAACGGATAGCAATCATTCCTGCTGCCATATTTGCAATCATCATAGGAACAAAATATGGAGACACTCTTCTTGGGCCTTTTTCAATGAGTTTTTTATGCTCAGCTATAATTGAATTTATTCCGCCCGTGCCAGTTCCGAAATATACACCTATTCTTTCCGGAGCAACCGTTCCATATATACCGCTGTCATCCATTGCTTGACCTACAGCAGCCATTGCATACTGCGTGTATTCGTCAGAACGCATTACATCCGGCTTTTCCATATACTGCAAAGGGTCAAAATCTTTAACTTCTGCAGCAATTTTTACTTTATGCGCAGATGGATCAAATTTAGTTATTTTATCAATTCCGCACTTTCCGGCTTTCAGGTTCTGCCAAAAAGCAGGCACATCATTTCCTATCGGACTTACAATTCCCAAGCCGGTTACAACAACCCGATTCATATTGCCGCCTCCTCTTTATTTGCCGCCTTAGCATCAGTGAGTAATTGTATACCCTTTGCAATAAAACGACTTTTGCTTTTTTTCAAATTAATCGGCTCCCGTGTCTGTTCATCAATAAAACAGTGTTCACTTTCTCCCACAGCTGAAAGCGTGCCGTCTTTTGTCCTATATATCTCATAAGAATATTTCATACGTATTCCGTTAAAAAATATTAAACTAGTAATAATTTTAACCTGTTCATCAAAATTTACCGGAACTTTATACCGGCAGGAAACATTGATGACCGGCATTAATATTCCTTCTTTTTCTATATCTGTATAAACCAATCCTGCTTTTTTCATATAATCCAGCCTTGCCTCTTCAAACCAGCGTATATAGTTTGAATGGTGGACTATACCCATTTTATCTGTTTCATAATAATTTGCACTGCGAAAATACGGTGTAATGTTACTCTGCATACTTATTCTCCGCTAAGATGTTCCGTCCCAAGTTTACGGAATCTCAAATATCTTTTTTCTGTCAGTTCACTTAGGTCAAGCTTATTTAACTCATCTATTTTTTCACTCAAGGCATTTTTAACAGTATCAAAAAACACTTCTTTACCGATATCAGTTTCAGGTAATATACGTTCAGCCACAGACATTTTCAACGCATCCTGAGCTGTAAGCTTCAGACTTTCCGCTGCATCGGCAGCATGTGATGAATCCTTCCACAGTATACTTGCACATCCCTCAGGAGAAATAACTGAATAAATCGAATTCTCCAACATCCATACTTCATCTGCAACTGAAAGAGCAAGTGCTCCTCCGCTTCCGCCTTCACCAATCAAAATAGTGATTATAGGTGTCTTAAGTGTAATCATTTCAGACAGATTTTCGGCAATAGCCTGTCCTTGACCACGTTCCTCCGCTTCTATTCCGCAGAAAGCACCTGATGTGTCAACAAGACATATAACCGGACGTCTGAATTTTTCGGCCTGTTTCATTAAACGTAATGCTTTTCTGTAGCCCTCCGGATTTGGTGCTCCAAAATTACGCATTACACGTTCCTTTGCTCCGTGTCCCTTTTCAATTGCAATTACAGTAACAGGTACACTGCCAAGATAAGCTATTCCGCCTATTATTGCACTGTCATCTGCAAAACGTCTGTCACCGTGAAGCTCAATAAAGCACGAAAATATATTATCAATATAATCCTTGCCTGTAGGACGATTATTGGAACGTGCAGCTTTTACTTTTTCAAATGCCGCATTACTTGCATTACTCATTAACTGCACCTCCGTTGTGCATTTTAAGAACAGTTGATACAATTCTGCGCTGCTTATTTCTCGAAACGATTGCGTCTAAAAATCCATGCTCCATAAGAAACTCTGCCGTCTGAAATCCCTGTGGCAGTTTTTTCCTTGTAGTCTGTTCAATTACCCTTGCTCCTGCAAAACCAATAGTTGCTCCAGGCTCTGCAAAAACAATATCGCCTTCTGTTGCAAAGCTCGCAGTTACTCCGCCTGTTGTCGGATTAGTCAATATTGAAATAAAAAGTAATCCCACATCACTGTGGCGTTTTACTGCTCCGCTTGTTTTAGCCATTTGCATCAATGACAAAATTCCTTCCTGCATTCTGGCTCCTCCGGATACTGCAAAGCCAATAACAGGCAATTTCATTTCCAGTGCATATTCAAACAATCTTGTAATTTTTTCGCCGACAGCAGTACCCATGCTTCCCATCATAAAATAAGGCTCCATTACAAAAAGACAGCATTTTTCTCCACAGACTTTTGCAGTGCCGCAGATAACAGCTTCCGTTTCCCTTGAAATATTACGCGTTGTCTCAATTTTTTTCGAATATCCAGGAAAATTCAGAAAATCTTCTGATTTTATACCCGAATAAAGTTCTTCAAAGCTGTCAGTATCAGTAAAAAAATTAATACGCTGCCTTGCATTCATTTTGAAGTGATGTCCGCAGTTAGTGCAGCAAAGATAATTGCCCCAAAGCTGACTCAGCGGTACTGATCTGTGACAATTCGGACAGGTCTTTGACGGCTCGTTTTCATCCGGAGATATACCTGCCGTCTGCCTTCCTCCTTTTTCAAGTTCATTTTTTGGTTTATTGAATAAACGAATAAATCGTACTGGCACAATTATCACCTAACTTTTAAAATAAAATCTGTATCATATTCTCCGCTCATAAACATTTCACTGCTTATAAACTCAATTTGTTCTTCTATATTATTCGGAACTCCGTCAATAACCAATTCACAAAGCGCCGCCTTCATTTTTCGGAGAGCTTCCTCTCTGGACGAGGCAAACACAATCAGTTTCCCAAGCAGTGAATCATAATACGGCGATACCTTGGAGCCTGTCATTAAATATGTATCAAATCTGACAAACGGTCCGCCTGATACATGCAGGAATTCTACCTTTCCAGGAGCTGATGCATTAATTCGGCATTCAATTGCTGAACCGCGTAAATCAACATCATCCTGGGTAAATCCCAATTCAATTCCGGATGAAATTCGTATCTGCCATTTGATAAGGTCTCTTCCTGTAAGAGACTCTGTTACTGTATGCTCTACCTGAATTCTGATATTCATCTCCATAAAGTAGAAATTGCCGTCTTTGTCTCTTAAAAATTCCAAAGTTCCGGCCCCGACATACTTTATCTGTTTCATAGCTTGAATAACTTTTTCAAACAATTTGCTTCGTTGTTCGTCTGAAACAGCAGGAGATGGAGATTCTTCAATAAGCTTTTGATTTTTTCTCTGAACCGAGCAGTCCCTCTCTCCAAGGCATACAACATTTCCTGCTTCATCGGCAAGAATCTGAATTTCAATATGTCTTGCGGGATGCACGTACTTTTCCATATATACAGAACCGTCACCAAAAGCCGCCGCACCCTCGTTCTGAGCAGCCATAAAAGCAGACTCCATTTGTTCAGGTCTATCAACAAGTCTGATACCGCGTCCGCCGCCGCCCATACATGCCTTAAGCATTATAGGATAACCAATTTTTTCGGCAGTTTTCAATGCCTCTTCATAAGAATTAAGCATCTCTGCCCCCGGAATAACAGGAAGACCCGCTTCTTTCATTTTCTTTTTAACATCAGACTTATTGCTGAGACTTCTCATGTTTTCTGCTGACGGGCCTATAAATACAATATTATTCTTATAGCATAAATCTGCAAAATGCGGATTTTCGGATAAAAAACCATATCCCGGATGAATTGCCTGTGCTCCGGAAACAAGTGCCGCACTTATTATGCGTTCCTCATTCAGGTAGCTTTCTGCTGCCTCGGCTTTTCCGATACAAATACTCTCATCGGCAAGTGCAACGTGCATAGACTCTGCATCTGCTTCAGAAAACACAGCTACAGTTGAAATACCCATTTCCTTGCATGCCCTAATTATCCTAACAGCAATTTCTCCTCGGTTAGCAATCAAAATTTTAGAATACATGATTTACTCTCCTATTACGGCAAATGAAAATTCTGCCTTTACGCACAATACATCGTTTACTGTTCCTTTTCCCTCCGCAAAATAAAATGGAGGTCTTGACTTTGTAATTCTGCATTCTGTGATAAACGTATCTCCCGGGCGAACAGAAGCTTTAAAACGAACATTATTCAAACCAGTATACATAGGTGTTATGTTTCCGGTCATATTGTCACCAAGAAGAACACATGCAGACTGAGCTAATATCTCACACAATATTACACCAGGTACAATTGGATTTCCCGGAAAATGTCCTTTTAAAAACCATTCATCGCCACGTACATAATATTTGCCGTATGCCTTGTCATCAATTTTTTCAACTTCGTCAATTAACAGCATATTATCTCTGTGCGGCAATATCTTCTTAATTTCTTCCTGATTCATTTTTACACCTTCTTTATACGAAACAGCACATGTCCGTAATCTACAACCTGACCGTTAGCCACACACACTTCTGCTATTATGCCGTTTTGGTCTGATGTAATCTCATTCATAAGCTTCATAGATTCTATGATGCAAATTACATCTCCTTTATGAACAACGTCACCAACATTGACAAACGGGTGTGCATTTTCAGCCGGTGAGCTGTAAAACGCTCCTACCATCGGCGAACAAATGTCAATATAATCTTCCACACTCTTCTCAAGTGGTATTTGTACAGCCTTTTTCGGTTCCGTAATAATATGCTGTTGTTCTGTTCTTTCAAGGCGCAATGCAGTGCCGTCTTCATTTATTTCAAGTCCGGTCAGTCCAAGTTCCTGCATTAGTTTTGCATATCTTCGGATATTATTATCTTCCATATTAGATTCCCTCTTACTGAAAATGATATATATTACATTGCAAGTCCGCCGTCCACACGTATAATTTCACCTGTAATATAGTCTGCTCCGCTTCCTGCAAGAAAAGCAGCCAATTCTGCAACATCCTCAGGAGTACCGATTCGTTTCATCGGAATAGTTGATACAAAAGGATTTGTTTCATCAAATTCCTTTGTCATATCTGTTTTTATAAAACCCGGTGCTATTGCATTGCAGGTAATGTTCCTTACTGCCAATTCTTTTGCAACAGATTTTGTAAGTCCTATTAATCCCGCTTTTGATGCTGAATAATTTGCCTGTCCTGCATTGCCAATAATTCCTGATATTGACGTTATATTAATTATCTTTCCACCGCGGTTTTTCATAAAAATCGGAGAGCAGTGCCTAATCATGTTAAATGCACCCTTTAGATTTATGTCGATTACGTCATCAAAGTTTTTTTCACTCATAACTGCAATCAAACCGTCTTTTGTAATTCCCGCATTGTTTACCAATATATTTACTGTCCCGAATTCTTTTCCTATCAGACCGACAGTTGTTTTAACCTCGTTATAGTCTGCAACATTGCACTGGTACGGCACAGCTTTCACGCCATAATCCGCAATGCATCTGTCACATATTTCTTTGGCTGTTTCGCTGCTGTTTGAGTAAATGACCGCAACATCAGCACCAAGAGAAGCTAATTTTAAAACTATTGCAGCGCCTATACCTCTTGAACCTCCGGTAACAATCGCTGTTTTTCCTTTTAACATTAAAGCACCTCCCTGACTGTTTTATTTAAGCTTTCGCTGTCCTCAACATTAAATGTGCGAACCTCTGAATTAATCTTTGAAATGAGTCCGCAAAGTGTTTTGCCCGGTCCAATTTCAATAAAAGTATCTATACCTTTTTCAATCATATTTTCTATAATGCTCTGCCATCTTACAGGACTGCATATCTGCTTTGACAAGAGTGTCTTGTAATCATTATCATAAATATCTGCAGTATAGTCCGAATACAGTGTTATCTTGGGAGTACTTATTTCAAAACCTTCAAGTGCTTCACCAAGCTTTTTTGCCGCATCCTCCATAAATGGAGAATGAAAAACTCCATTCACACGAATGGGAACTGCACGGCCGCCGGCGTTTTTAACATCAATGCTGAAATCAGCCAATTCGCTTTTTAAACCGGATACAGAAATCTGTCCCGGACAATTATAATTTACCGGATATACATGTTCATATCTGCTGCAAAGCTCTTCAACCGTTGAGGCTTCAAGCTTTATTACGGCAGCCATTCCGCCGTCCACACCCTCAGAGGCGTCCTGCATAAATTTCCCTCGCAGGCATACAAGTCTGAATCCGTCATCAAGTGAAATAGCTTTGGAATATGTCAGCGCTGAAATTTCACCAAGTGAAAATCCTGCTGTCATACTGCATTTAATACCTGCTGCTTCAAGTGCAGCAGCCGCAGCAAGTTCAAGTGCAAACATGCAGGGCTGAGTATTCTCGGTCTGTGACAATTCTTCTTTACTGCCTTCAAAGCACTGTATAGAAGTGCCTGGACGTATTCCGTCAAGTCTTTTGAATATTTCCGCAGCAACCGGAACATTATCGTACAGGTCTTTGCCCATACCGCTGTACTGAGCACCCTGACCTGAAAAAACAAATGCTATTGAACCCATCTGCCTGCTCCTTTCAGAATTCTCTCAGCCTCTTCAACAACGTCAAGTACAATATCCGCAGCCGGTTGTTCTTTATTTACCATTGATGCAATCTGTCCCGAAAGGAAACTGCCTTTTTGCAAATCACCGTCACATACAGCCAAACGCAGAGCACCCGCTCCCATTTCTTCAAGCTTTTCATCTGAAATATCTGAATACTCCGCTTTAATATAATCTCTGGCAAACTGTGTCTTAAGACTCCTTACCGGATGATCAAGTCGTTTTCCTGTTACTATTGTTGCAAGATCACTGGCTTTTAGTATTTTATCTTTGTAGTTTCTGTGTATTGTACATTCATATGCTGATAAAAACCTTGTTCCCATCTGTACTCCGCAGGCACCAAGCATAAATGCCGCTGCCATTGCACGTCCGTCGGCAATTCCTCCGGCAGCAATAACAGGCAAATCAGTAGCATCACATACTTGAGGAACAAGTACCATAGTAGTCAGTTCACCTACATGACCTCCGCTTTCACCGCCTTCTGCAATTATTGCCGAAGCACCTACACGAGTCATCAGCTTTGCCATGGAAACCGAAGCAACAACAGGTATAACCTTTATTCCGGCGTCCTTGAACATACTCATGTACTTAGAAGGATTGCCGGCACCTGTTGTTACAACTGCCACTTTTTCTTCGGAAACAACCTGTGCAACATCGTCTGCAAACGGGCTCATAAGCATAACATTTACACCAAAAGGCTTATCAGTTAAAGCTCTGGCTGCTTTTATCTGTTCACGCACATATTCCCCAGTTGCATTTCCTGCTGCAATAATTCCAAGTCCACCGCCGTTTGACACAGCTGCAGCTAATTTTCCGTCAGAGATCCATGCCATTCCTCCCTGAAAAATCGGATATTTTATTCCAAGCAGGCTGCACAAATCGGATTTAATCATATATATGCTCCTTACATTCTGCTTTCGATATACTTAACAAGGGCTCCAACTGTTTCAACTTTTTCTTCGAGCTCTATTTCCTTGCCCAGCTTATCTTCAAGATTCATCATCATTTCAACGGTATCCAATGAATCAAAGCCAAGTTCTTTAAAGTTTGATTCCATAGTAATTTCAGATACCTCACAATCATTACGCTCTGCAATTAATTCAGCAATTGCTTCAAAAACCATAATAAAACCTCCTAAATTATATTAAAATTATTTATCTTCTTGTTCCGATAAAAAACAAAGCAAGTGTCTGACAAATACACTTTCCATAACACAACTCTGTTTTTGGGTTATCAGTAATAAGTTGGTAATAAGTTAGTAATAAGTTATCGGTGATAACTTAGGCAACAGTATACATTTTCTCATTCAGTATGTCAATATTTTTTTTGTGCCCCAAAAAGCTTAATAATGTTGACATTAAAACACAATGTAGTATATTCTTTTAATGAACATAACTAATATATTAATTGAGGACTGATTACTATGGAAGATAATAAAGAACAAGTAAATCTGCATGATCAGTTAATTCTTGCAGGTATTGAAGAGCTGAATCAATATGGAATTCACTCTTTTTCTGTCAGAAGAATAGCTAATAAATGCGGAGTGTCATGTGCTGCTCCTTATAAGCATTTCAGCGATAAGCAAAATTTTATTGCTGAAATAATTATGTATATAAACGCAAAATGGTATGAGCGTCAGAAATTAATCATAGAAAAATATCCTTCTTTAATAAGGAAACAAATAGTTGAGATTTGTTTGGAATATATTCGTTTTTTATTGGAAAACTCTCAATTTAGATCAATTATTATGTTAAAGTATGACGAATTTGACAAAAAATATTCTTCTTTAAGAAATAAACTTAGCATATGCTCTTACGAGCTGGTCTCTAAATACGCCAAAGAAGTTAATATGCCTCCGGAAATAAAGCTAAGAAAAACTTTTATTATCAGATCTATACTTTATGGAGCTGCGCTTATGTTTGATAACGGAGAATTGGAATATACAGAGGAAAATATGAAAATGGTAGCTTATTCAATAGAAAGGGAATTTGACCTGCCTTAAGTCACTGCTTTTCATATAAGGCATGTTTCATTACGAAAAATATCCCTCGGCAATGCCGAGGAATATTTTGTATTAATTATTCTACATTTATAACAGCAACAGGACAGTTTTCCTGTGCTTCTCTTGCTGAGTTCTCATCAGTTGAAGGAACCTCATCCACATAAACTTCTGCAAGTCCGTCATCAGCCATTCTGAATACATTTGGACAAGTTGTTTCGCAGAATCCACAGGAAATGCATCCCTCTCTTTTTATATATGCTTTCATATTATAATCTCCTTTCTTATTTTCAAGCATTCATAAACAGCTCAACATCTTTATCAGCTGTTCCGATGCCAGCAATACCAAATTTTTCAACAAGTACTTTTGCAACATTCGGTGACAGGAAACCAGGCAGTGTCGGTCCGAGATGAATGTTCTTTACACCAAGATACAAAAGCGCAAGCAGTACAATAACAGCCTTTTGCTCATACCAAGCGATATTGTAAACAATTGGAAGCTCATTAATATCATCCAGTCCAAATACTTCCTTAAGCTTCAATGCAATAACAGCCAAAGAATATGAGTCATTGCACTGACCCGCATCCAGAACTCTCGGAATGCCACCGATGTCGCCGAGGTGCAACTTATTATAGCGATATTTTGCACAGCCTGCTGTGAGAATAACTGTATCCTTTGGAAGCTTCTCAGCAAATTCAGTGTAATACTCTCTTGATTTCAGACGTCCGTCACAGCCTGCCATTACAAAGAACTTTTTGATTGCTCCGGATTTAACAGCTTCTACAACTTTGTCAGCAAGAGCCATAACCTGATTATGTGCAAATCCGCCTACAATGCTTCCGGTCTCGATTTCTTCAGGTGCAGGAAGTGTTTTTGCCAGTGCAATTATTTCCGAAAAGTCCTTACTGCCGTTTGTGTCAGCATCGAAATGCTTACATCCCGGATAACCGGCTGAACCGGTTGTAAAAATTCTATTTCTTACTTCTTCGCTCCTTGGCGGTACAATACAGTTTGTTGTAAAAAGAATAGGACCACGGAAGGTTTCAAATTCGGTAATTTGTTTCCACCATGAGTTTCCGTAGTTTCCTACGAAATTATCATAGTTTTTGAATGCAGGGTAATAGTGAGCCGGAAGCATCTCTCCATGCGTATATACATCAACGCCTGTTCCCTTTGTCTGCTCTAATAGCCGCTCAAGATCAGTCAGGTCATGACCTGAAATAAGAATAGCCGGGTTTTTGCGTACACCGATATTAACCTCAGTTATTTCAGGGTTTCCGTATCTTGATGTATTCGCTTCATCCAGAAGTGCCATAACCTTTACTCCGTGTTCCCCTGTTTTAAGCGTAAGAGCCACAAGGTCATCAGCTGAAAGTGTATCATCCAGCGTTGCAGCCATAGCCTCATATATAAATTCATTTATGTCGAGATTTTCTTTTCCGATGTTTCTAGCATGTTCAGCATAAGCCGCCATTCCTTTAACGCCATATATTATCATCTCACGCAGAGAACGAACATCCTCGTTTTCGGTCGAAAGGACACCGACGGAGGACGCTTTTTCAAGCATAGACTCTCTGGAATCTACACTGAAAGAAGCTGCATCATGCAAATTGTCTAAAGTAACGTTTTTTTTCAGTTCATCCCTAATTGAAAGCATTCTCAAAATCTGTCTTTCAATTGAGCTATCGTCAAAATTGGCATTGGTAATTGTCATAAATAAACTGCTAAGCACTTCATAATTTGTATCGCCAAGCTTGCTGACATCAATTTTACCTTTAACTACAATTTCGGAAATACCCTTAATAGTGTAAACAAGAAGGTCCTGAAGTTTTGCAACTTCATCGTTTTTTCCGCACACACCACGTACTGTACAGCCTTTTCCGCCCGCAGTTTCCTGACACTGATAACAAAACATACTCATCGTTCTTCTCCCCTTTCGTTATTATCTTTAATTTGTAAGAGTTTCAAATTCTTCTTTTCCTGCTGAGCAAATAGGACATGTCCAATTATCCGGCAAGTTTTCAAATTCCGTGCCGGGTGCTATGCCATTATCCGTATCACCCTGAGCAGGGTCATAAATATATCCGCAAGGTTTACATACAAATTTTAACATTTTTTCCTCCTTCGTATACTACTTTTGTGTTATTTTTCAGGTGCAGGTGCTTTTACTACAATAAGTTCCAAAACATTATCATTCAAATTTTTTACATTCATTTTTGTTTTAAAAGGGATTTTCAAAACCGTTCCGGATGAATATTCATGTACTTCCTGCTCGTTAAGTCCAATTGATAATTTACCCCTAATAACTGTCATGTATACGTTTGAATTTGAGAAATGCTCGGGTAGCCCTTCACCATTATTAAAAACCATATGAATATAATGAACATTTTCATCCTGAATTACTCTTTCAACTGATTTTTCATTTCCTGTAGAAAAATTATAAATTTGCTCAATCATTTTAAATACCTCCCCCAAATTGTTTTTAAAGAATTAACTTTCTTTACATACCATGCATAATACTTTAATTGTTTTCATTTCCTTAGATTTTATACTTTTAATGATAAAAACTACTCTTTATAATTACAGATTGAGTATAATTTATTGGCACTTGCAAGTATGTTGTAAATACAACATATTTGTAAATTTATAAAATATTATTTGTTAGACATCATTTTATCAAACAGTATGCTAACTAATGTAACAACAGTAAAAAAAATGATTGAATAGACCTGTGAAAACACAAGTATTGTAAGCATCATTACAAGTAAAACGGAAATTCCAATTCGTATCCAAATACTATGTATAAGTTTGAATCCACTTATCAGACCTAAAACTGCATTAGCAAGAAACAGCGTATTTGCCATTGCAACTGTCATTTCAAATGACATCCACCCAACTGCATTGCATAAAAGAACAATAAGGTTCAATAACAGAAGTGCTAAAACGGTAAACTTATTATTTTTAACCAGCATTGGCAGATTAAACGAATACATTCGAGCGGTTGTCTGGCGTGCAACTGCTCCTGTAAATGTCACAATAGTGCCGATACATAATCCCGTTGCAATGAAACCAAAAATCGAAGAGGAATATCTACCGAATATAGGCACAAGGAGGTCTGACATAGAATCACAGTGATTGCTTTGCAGTGCAAATGATGTAATTAAATAGACTGACACAATTGCAATAATACTGATTTTCATTGCACGCATCATTGTTCGTGCCGGATCTATAACATCTTCCACATAATTTCCAAGCACTTCCCAGCCGACTACTGACCAAAACAATAACAGTAGTGTATGCCCAAGTTCTTTTATCGGCGGAAATTCGTAAGGCAATGCAATCATCGAACCGTTGAATAAAGAAGCTAACCCACCTACTAGAAGTAAGCATGCCGTAATAGTAGACAAAACCAACATGATTTTACCCATGAAATTAACATTACACAAAACAATTAATGCACTGACAATTAATACTGATGCTGCAACAATCATGCTTCTATCAATACTCATGAAAGTCGATTGTATAAAGTCAGCAGCGGTCAGCGAAACAGCAACAGGTCCAAATAAAACAGCCATTGTAAGATAATTGGCAGAAAGCTTACCAAACCTTTCCCCAAGTGTTTTCCCAATTATGACGCTAACACCTTTATTATTAGGTACTGCGACCGTAATTCTTGAAAACACATAAGCAAACAGTGCGCCTTGTGCCATTATTATTATCCAAGCTATAATTGCGCTGCTGCCTAAGTTTTTATATGCAAGTGGCGGTAAAAATAAAATTCCTGAGCCTAGAATTGGACCGATCATTAATCCACTTAGCGTTATGGCATTCAATTTTTTTGACATATAGATTTCACTCCCTTTAATTAGATATTTTAAGTGAAAGCAATCTATTTGTAAAATTGAATTATTTAATAATTGATTTTGAAAATATTGATTGATATAATTGAGAAAATGACAAATATTAGTAGGTGATTAACTATGGAGATACGAAATTTAAGAACATTTTCTAAAATAGCAGAATTGGGTAGCTTTACAAAAGCGGCTAAATTCCTTGGATATGCACAGTCCACACTAACGTTTCATATTCAAGAGATTGAAACGCACTACGGACTTCCGGTATTTGAAAAAATCGGAAAACACATATATCTCACTTCTTTTGGGAAGGAATTACTTGAACAGGTTAAAGTTGTTTTACAAGAATATGATATGATTGAGCAGCTAGGCAATACCGGCTCCGCTCCGCAGGGTCGTATTCGAATCGGTGCACCGGAATCATTGATGATGTATCGACTGTACCCGATTATAAAAGCATATAAATCTGCTTATCCGCAGGTGGAAATCTCGGTCATCAACGATCCATGTGAGTTACTCCGCGAGCACTTATTAGAGGGACAGCTTGACTTAAGCTTTTTATTACAGCCAGTCTATAATTATCCAAATCTGAATGTATGCCTGCTTCATGAGGAGACAATGTGTCTTGTAGCCCCAGCAGATCACAAACAAGAGGACTTTCTGCCAGATGCGGCACAAATGATATTATATACAGAAAAAGAGTGCACTTATCGTCAGGAATTTGACCGATATTTGCTCAGACATCAATACTTGCCGTCAAACGTATTGGAAACTGCAAGCGTTGAAGCTATAAAAAAGTATGTAATCAACGGATTGGGTGTTTCGTATCTTCCTTATTATTCTGTTAAGGAAGAAGCTGATAAGGGACTTCTTCTTATAAAATTCGCTGAGACTGATATGCGTTTTTTTACACAAATCGTATACCATAAAAACAAATGGCTTTCTCCTGCACTAAAAACATTTATTGATTTTTGTAATGAATATAGTAAAAAATGGGATTAAGAAGTTACAAGCATACATATTTTGTAAGCATACATAATAGTAATACTATCTTAAGAAATAAAAAGTTGTGATTTATACAAAAATCTGATATATTATATTTTTATAGGTATAAAAATATAGCGGTTAAAAGTTGACTATGATGAATATAACAGTTTTAAGAAAATTATATAAAAAATATATTAATAAATTGGTACCTGAATATGCATTGCTGTCACTTATTACATGCTTTTGTGTAAGTGGCATTGTATATTGGGGGGCCCAGCTTATAATGCAAAACAAATATCACTATGATTTGTCATCTGTACTGGATCGGCATATTTTCTTAGTGAAAGAATGGATTGTAATTTATATTGTCTGCTACGCTTTTTGGGTAATAAATTATATTCTGATTGCTCGGGAAGGTAAGGATGAATGGTATCGTTTTGCAAGTGCCGATATTATTTCAAAACTAATTTGCGGTGTATTTTATATACTTCTGCCAACAACGATTATTCGCCCTCAAGTACTTGGAGGTGATATTTTCAGCTGCTTAGTTAGATTTATATATAATTCAGATCCGCCGACTAACCTTTTTCCGTCTATTCACTGCCTTGTTAGTTGGTTTTGCTTTATTGGAATTCGCAATAGCAAGAAAATTCCGACATGGTATAAATTGTTTTCATTTATATTTGCAGTACTTGTGTGTATATCAACTCAATTTACTAAACAGCACATTCTTATTGATGTAGCAGGAGGAATAATGATCGCAGAACTGAGTTTCTACCTCACAAATCATACGCAGATATATCGAAGCAAAGAAAAATTTTTTGACAGTTTGGGAAGAAAATTATTTGGAGTAACATATTATGACAAGTAAACGAAAAAATATTTTTAACGCAATATTTTTACTGTCAGTATTTATAATTACATTTTACTCTATTTTCCATGATGAAAATATTGACGAGCTTATAACGTATATTCATAATGCAGACGCCAGATACTGGATTGTTGCAATAGTATGTGTTGTAATTTATATCTGTAGTGAAGCAGCAATTATATTCTATATGATGCATACAATCAAACAAAAGATTAAAATTGGACATTGTTTTATGTATTCTTTTGTGGGGTTTTTCTTCAGCTGCATTACTCCATCCGCATCAGGGGGACAACCGGCACAAATATATTATATGAGAAAAGATGATATACCTATCCCGGTAGCAACTCTGGTATTAATGATTGTTACCATTACATATAAAATGGTTTTGGTGGCCATCGGAGCTGTTATTTTAATTATTCGGCCGGCAGAAATTATGTATTATCTCAGACCTGTGCTGGGTTGGTGCTATCTTGGACTTTCATTAAATGTAGTTTGTATTAGCTTTATGTTGCTTCTTGTGTTTCGTCCTGCAATTGCCGAAGACATTCTTATTTTGATTGTAAATGCACTCGGCAAAACTCGTTTTGCGAAACACACTAACCAATATTTGGAAAAAATAAAAGAAGCAATGCAGCAGTATAAAGATGTTACGGTGTATTTTCAAACACATAAACCGGTCATTTTTAATGTGCTTGTGATTACTATTATTCAAAGATTAGTGCTTTTTTTTGTAACATATCTGACTTATCGGTCATTCGGTTTAGACAGTATTGGAATTATTACAATTTTATTATTGCAGGGAATGATTTCAGTTGCTGTAGATATGCTCCCGCTTCCCGGTGGAATGGGAATTAGTGAAAAATTGTTTCTATCAATCTTTACCCCAATATTTGGCAAGCTCACATTATCTGCAATGATAATTAGCAGAGGACTTAGTTACTATACAGAGCTTATTTTGAGTGCACTGCTTACAATTGTTGCGCACTTAGTGATAGGAAGAAAGAGAGAGAGGAAAAATGCAGAATGATAGGTTATTATGACTATACGGTAGTACTTACATATGTTAGTTTGGCGGTTTCCGTCTTTGGTATGACACAGGCAATTGATGGTCGATTTAGGACAGCAATTATATGTCTGGCATTATCGGGGCTTTGCGATATGTTTGACGGTAAAATTGCAAGGACAAAAAAAGACCGCACTGATGACCAGAAGTTGTTTGGTGTGCAGATTGACTCCCTGTGTGATGTTGTTTGTTTCGGTGTCTTTCCGGCATTGATTTGTTATGTGCTTGGAGTAAGAGGCATCTTGGGCGAAATTGTAATCTCATATTACTGCATATGCGCTGTTATAAGACTGGGCTTTTTTAATGTGCTTGAAACAAATCGTCAGAAAGAAGAAGATGGCACAAACAAGTATTACCATGGTCTGCCAACTACAGCTATAACAATTATTCTGCCTTTAATATTCCAATTAAATTTCTTTCTTTCGCAATGGGAATTTAAATGGGTTCTTCTGTTAACACTGTTAATAGTCGGTACACTGTTTATTCTTAATTTCAAGGTAAAGAAGCCTTCTAACAAAGCATTGATGTTGTATGTAATTGTAGTGGCATTAGCCGTAGTAATGATTCTGCTCTTTTCAAAATATCATGTTGTACGTATTCCTGTACATGAGAATGCACTTATAGATAAGCTTCTGGAATAGAGGAATTGTGAATGAAGTGTTTGGATCGTAATGGGTATGAAATAAAACAAAACGAAGCACAGAACAAAACACTGGCATTTCTATATCAGACAAAACTGGGAAGAATATTTTTAGCCATACTTGTAAAGCCGTGGGTTTCAAAACTCATAGGTCTTTTACTTAATCTTCCGGTATCAAGATGTATTATAATGCCTTTTATTAAAAAGAGTAAAATAGATATATCAGAATATGAAAACGAAAAGTACAGTTCGTATAATGATTTTTTTATAAGAAAAATAAAAGAAGGCTGTCGTAAAATTGATTATCAGCCTGAACATCTAATATCTCCCTGTGACAGTAAGCTAAGTGTTTATTCCATCAGCAGTGATGCTCGTTTTAAAATAAAAGATACAATGTATTCAATGGAAAGTCTTCTAAGAAGCAAGAAACTTGCTGCTCACTATAATGAAGGGTTGCTGCTGGTATTTAGACTTACTGTTGATAACTACCATCGCTACTGTTATATTGACAGCGGAACAAAGACAAAAAACCATCGGATACCCGGTGTGTTTCATACTGTAAACCCTCTTGCTAATGATGTTGTGCCAATTTACAAGGAAAACACCAGAGAATTTTCTGTTCTTAAAAGTGAGAATCATGGAAACATACTGATGATGGAGGTCGGAGCCTTACTTGTCGGTAAGATTGTTAATTACCATGAAAGTGCAAAAGTCACACGCGGAGAAGAAAAAGGAAGATTTGAATTTGGCGGTTCAACAATTATTATCTGCCTGGAAAAAGGAAAAATTATTATGGATAAAGATATTCTTGATAATTCTTTGAATGGTGTTGAAACAGCAGTTAAGATGGGTGAGAAAATCGGTGAATCATTCGTTATAAACCAGATTTTTTAAAATGCAATTTAACATTAATGATTAAAAAAGCACCCATATTATGGGTGCTTTCTTGTTATTATTGATTATTTATAAAGTACAGGTTCCTGTGCCTTGGCAGCCCATTGCTCTTCCGCCTGCTCCGTTGTTGCCTGTTTCTCTTTGCATTCCATTGCATGTTCCGGTTTTGTAACCGTTTCCGTATCCTGTACCATCACAAGTGCCACTGCCGCAGCCTGTACCGTCAACCTGTCTTTCAAATGCTGTAAGATGTCTATCAGAGGCATTCATTAATCTTTCAAATACATCTTTTACATCGTCAGGAAGGTCTTTATTTAAAAAGCTTTCGTACATTGCGATATTTTTTTCCTCTGCGTCTACGCCGGCAGCATAAGCTTCTTCTATTGAAGCGGGAACTGTAATCATGCTCTCCCAGTCTTTTTCTGGAATTGATACTCCATATTCTTCAAAAAGAGGTTCCAAAAGACTGATATGAGTAGCTTCAGCCTTTACAATGTTTGAAAAAGGTCTTTGAACACCAAATTCATCAATGATTACATTATATTCAGCTTGAGCAAGATATTCGTCCTCCATTGCAGAAGTAAGCATTTCCTCAAGTGAATAATCATTGTCCACAGGAATAACTGATGCTCCTGTACCCTCATTTGCCGCATACGCTGTTACTCCAGTTGCCAATCCGATTACTAATAAACCAGCAGTTAATGAAATACCGTTTAATTTTCCATTCTGTTTTCTCATAATTAACATCTCCTATTCTGATTTGCATCTACGATGTGTGATATTATCTGAAACATTGTATTAATTGATACTTTTTGCTCTCTATATCCTTTTCACATTTTCAGTATAGAAAATAATTATGATAGAATTATGATAGAATTCAAAAAGAAGTATGAGATTTTTCTTTATCGAGTTCAAACCAAAAAACAGTTCCTTCTCCAAGCCGACTTTCCACTCCATAATTCGCATGATGCATTTCCAAAATACTTTTAACAATTGCAAGTCCTAATCCTGTGCCTTCACTTTTTTTGCCGTCTGCCCGTGTTCCCTTGTAATAACGTTCAAAAACATGCGGAAGGTCTTCTTCTTTAATTCCTTCTCCGTAATCCCTTACCTCAATTTTTACCTTGGCACTCTCCTGTTTCACAGAAACCTCAACCGGCATATTTTCATTTGAATGGCGGAATGCATTTCCAATAAGATTATAAAAAACTTGCTGTAAACGGTTTTGATCGCCTAACAAATTTTCCTTCAGATCACAAACATTAATTAAATCTAGTGTTCTTCCCTTCATATCTAGTTCATAGTTTTCTTTGATTGACATAAGCATATCGCTCAAAGAAAAGCTACCCATTTCAAGTGTAACCGCTCCTGCCTGAAGCTGGGAGAGTTTGAGAATATCTTCTACAATTTTGCCAAGTCTTTCTGATTCATCAATAATAATCGAAAGCTGTTTTTCACGTTTTTGAGTATTATCCCCAGTTATATCTCTGAGTGTTTCGGCATAACCACGTATTAATGTCAATGGTGTCCTTAATTCGTGCGATACATTTGCAATCAGCTCTTTTTGTAAAATGTCATTGCGTGCAAGGGCCTCTCCCATATCGTTCATACGTTCAGCAAGCCTTCCAATTTCATCGTCTCCCGCATCAGTTATCCTGACTTTGTATTTTCCAGATGCATAACTCTCTGCCTGACGACTGATTTTCAATATTGGATTTGCAAAATTTTGAGATAGTTTTAATGAAATTAAAACGGAGACAATAAGCAGAACAGCCGTTATAATAATCAGCTGCCTCGTCAATATGCCGGTAGTTTTCTCAATTGAAGCCATCGGCATTGTAATAATCATAGCGCCTTTAACTGAATTTTCAATTAATATTGGTTTACCTATAATCATAAATTCATAACCGAATTTCTGGTGAATTACTTTCTGGGTCAGCTCTTCTCCGTTTAAAGCACTTAATACTATATTGGTAAATGTATCACCCATCATTCCCGGCATCATCATGCTGCTGCCTGATGTTTTCTGATAAACCACATTATAATTAGTATCAATTATTTCTGCTGTTAACTGCTTTTCATAAACGAAGTTCTCCATTTCCTGTGTAATCTGGTCAGAGTCATTTATTTGGCTCAGCGTTTTCAGTTTACCTATGTCTTGAACTATGCTTTCGGCATTTTTTTTCACATCACCAACTTCAAAAACTGTATAAAATTTATCAAGAAAAACAATTTGAAAAAGCCAAAGCAAAACCATTATAATTGCCATCATAAGCATCATGCCTGACCAGAGTTTTGTTCTTATACTCTTCATTGTTTCTCCTCCGACTCAAACTTATAACCTATGCCCCATGCTGTTTTAATCCATTTTCTATAATCGCCCAGACTCTCTCTAAGCATTTTAACATGGGTATCCACGGTTCTTACATCACCGAGAAATTCATAGCCCCAAACTTGGTTCAAAAGCTGTTCTCTTGAAAAGACTTTTCCTTGGTTTTTAACAAAAAAACTAAGTAAATCATATTCTTTAGGGGTTATACTCAACAGTTTTTTCCCCATATATACGTTTCTTGCATCAAAATCAATAATAAGTTGTCCTAACTGAATTCGGTTTGATTTTTCTGTTTTGTTCTGTGGCGCACTGCTTCTGTTCAAAACAGCTTTTATTCTGGCGAGAAGTTCTTTGGGGCTGAATGGTTTTACCATAAAATCATCCACGCCAAGCTCAAATCCAAAGAGTTTGTCATATTCCTCTCCTCTTGCTGTAAGCATAATGATAGGGACCTTTGAGGAAGAGCGAATTTCCCTGCAGACCTTCCACCCATCCATTTTAGGGAGCATAACATCTAAAATTATTAAAGAAATGTTGTTATTTTTAAATTTATTAATGCCGTCTACACCATCAACTGCCTCCAGAACTTCAAAATCCTCCAAAATCAGATATTCCTTTATAATGTCACGGATTCCCTGCTCATCATCGACCACAAGTATCTGCTTTCTGTTCATAATCTTCCCCCTTCGGCTGTTTATAGAGATCCAACTCTTATCATTTGTTTTATATTATTATACTATACCCAGTGTAAGGTTACAATGAATGCTGGCCATAGTAATAACCAACCATTAAAAAAGGTGCGAAAAAAACTGCCGCACCAAATTATCAATATAAGTTTAAAATATATGTACTCAGCATTTATTCCATTCCGCATTTTAAGGGACATACACTTCTACATTTATTACAGTCAACTGTTGAGAAGCCACTTTCAGTCTTTCCGTATGTATGGTTTCTGCAAAGCTTCTGATTAACCGAACCGTTTTGAATTGCATGAACGGGACAGCTGTCCAAGCACTTTGTACAGCCGTTTATGCACAAATCTCCGCATAATTCATCGCTTTCCAGTTCCAAATCGGTAAGTATTGCACCAATAGTCATTAAATTGCCGTATATAGGATTAATAAGCAAAGTGTTTTTTCCAAGTGAGCCTAAACCAGAATAAACAGCTGCATGCTTCATTGAAATTAGTCCACGTGCGGTCATACTGCTGCTGTCCCAATATTCCAAAGGGCAGTCGCACGGCATAGGCACAGCAGAGCAATTAAATTGCTTTTCTATTTCCTTTGCACCCTTTAAAGCAATTCTATCAACTTCCGTGCAGCTGTATTCATTAAAATGTCCATATATAAGTCGTGGATTAACTTTCGTAAGACCTTTCGGCAAGGCCATTCCGAAGGTAATCACCGACTTGCAGTTTTCAAATATATCACACGGTGAAAACCCAATTGGTGAATCAGAGAATCGGTCAATATTGGAAATTCCGCAAACATCTGCCCCATATGACAATATCAGTTTTTTAATAATATCTTTCAAGATATCACCCCCTCAATGCTCATTCACTTTTTATTACTTTTAAATTCTGTTTTATTAACCTTTTTTCACTATACATTTTCTCATCTGCATGATTGATAATATCATCAATATATTTATCTGTACTGCATCTAAACACTTCAATTCCATGACTTACGCTGACCAAATACTTTCTATTTTCATTATTATTAATCTGTTCATAGTCATTAACGATACGCTGCCAAATCAATTCAGACCCGTCTTCATCTACTCCTATAAATATGATTAAAAACTCATCACCGCCTAGTCTAACCACAATATCACTTTCTCTTATGTTCTTTTTTATTCCGTCAACCACAGTTAATATAAGATTATCACCCTCTGTATGCCCTAAAAAATCATTGACTTCTTTAAGTGCGTTGATATCAATAAAGCAAACACTTATAATATAGTTGAATTTTGATACATCTTTATATAATTGATTTAGTTTTTCAAATCCTGCGCGTCTGTTATAAACCCCGGTCATTCCATCGTATTCTGAAAAATACTTTGTTCTATCTTTCTCAATCTTATTAGATGCCATGAGTATTGCCAATCCAATAGTTGTCAGTAATATCATAAGATATGCATAAGTATTTTTCTTTAAAACTATAAAAATAGAACTCAATAGGTTTCTATTAAAAAGCATTCCCTCTTGAGTATCAGGAGATATGTAAGATACTATATACCAGTCTCCCTGTCCGAGAACAAGCGAATAACCATTGCTGTCTAATGAAAACTCACTGTCCGCCATAACATCGGTATAATTAAAAACACCATTTTGTGTAACCAGATGACCGGTACCGTTGCTTTTTATTTCGTTCCATTCATCCGGAAAAGAATTAACGAAACTTTCATTAACTCTGTCTTGATACATGAATGTCCATTCTTTTTCGGTATCCAGTCTATTGTAAAGCCAATATCCATCAGAATTTAGCATACAGATGTTACCATTACTCGTTGAAGATATCCTGTTTACTTGACCCAACATATCACTGGCAGAGTAATTTAATACAACTATTCCTTCTAATTCATCATTTTTTCCGTAATAAGGTACAGATAATCGAATTGTTGGTTTGATTGGTTCTTCAATCTCGCCACCTTCAATATTCAAGTCAAGTTTTGATATGTATACCTGATCTTTATTCAATGAAAGAGTATCAGTAAAGAAATATCTGCCTTTCTTATTTTGCAGATATTCTTTTCCTACTAAATAGGCTCCATCATTACTGTAATTAACCCGGATAACTTCATTGCCGATTAAATCAATAAACCGTATTTGATCATATAACGTTTTCCTATTTGAGAACGCCAGCCATTGCTGTTCAACTTTTGAATAATCACCGTTACCATCATCATTTAGCTTTAAACTGTCTGAAATATATAATACGTCAGATACAAGCCGATTTATCTTATTTGATATAATTGCTCTCTCAACGTCAACTAATCTCTGCTCATTAATAATAATTTCTTGTTTTTGCACTTTATCTGAATTAGCCTGTACAATTAATGAAATCAGCATGTACACTGAACTGAGTATAAAAAATATAATCAAAAAATACAAAAATGTTCTTTTTGCTTGTTTTAATAATGTTTTGTCTAGCATATCAGTTAACTTCCTTCCCGAAATTATTAAATATGTTAATTAGCATCATCTCACAAAAACCACTAATATATCTCATTATACATAAAAAAATTACACCCGTATACAAATAATTTTTAAAGAATGGCTCAAAGGTATTTCAAAATAAACAAAAAGATGTGCATCTTTAGGTTCATTCAGATGCACATCTTTTTTTACATTTGGCTATATTAAATTAATTATTATATCTTCTTTCTTTTTATATCCAATCATATTGCATATGTATACCTACTAAGCAACTTTTTCATACCCCTTTTATTAAGCATACACTACTCCATTTATGTTATTAAAATGATGATTTATATTAGAAACGCCTTAATATGTACGTATTTATACGTATATAAACCAAAAAAACAGAAAAATTTTAAGCATATAATACTTCAAAAACATTACTAAATGTAATACTTTGAGTAGTTAAAAATTACTGTGCTTTGGCACAACCACAGAAAAGTATTGTATTATGAATATTAAATCAGTATAATAAGGCGAATTGCCAATTTAACAATGACAAAGACGTCGATATTAAGAGAATATTTTAATATTCTCTCATTTTTTGTCTTTTCGTCTTTTTATTAAGGCGGATCAATAAATAATCTAGGGGGATTTTTTATGCAACTATTTAATGGAGCGGATATGACATTTGTAATCATATCTGCAGCACTAGTAATGCTAATGATACCAGGATTGGCATTATTTTACGGAGGTATGGTTAAAAGTACAAACGTTTTAAGTACAACACTACATAGCTATGCTGCTTTAGTGCTTATTTCTGTACAATGGATATTCATAGGATATTCACTGGCGTTTGGCCCGGATTTAGGTGGTTTTATAGGAAATTTAGATTGGGCTTTTTTACACAATATTGATGCACTTTCCAGTTCTGCTTATGCACCAACCATTCCACATCTTTTATTTGTTGCTTTTCAGATGATGTTTGCTGTTATTACAGCAGCTGTTATATCAGGAGCATTTGCTGAACGTATGAGATTTCCGGCTTTCATATTATTCGTTCTTCTGTGGAGTACTTTTGTATATGCTCCAATTGCCCATTGGGTATGGGGAAATGGCGGTTGGTTAAAAAACCTCGGCATAGAAGACTTCGCAGGAGGATTTGTGGTAGAAATTAATTCCGGAGTATCCGGACTAGTTGCTGCTATTATGCTGGGAAGAAGGAAAAAAACGTCACCAGATCCACATCACCTTCCCATGGCTATTTTAGGTGCGGGACTCCTTTGGTTTGGATGGTTTGGTTTTAACGCAGGAAGTTCGCTTGCTATAAACGGAGTTGCAGTAAATGCGTTTTTAACGACTAATACTTCTGCAGCAGCAGGAGCTATAGCTTTTATGGCCTGCGAATGGATTATTCACAAAAAGCCATCAACACTTGGTACTTTAAGCGGTGCTATAGCCGGTCTGGTTGCAATCACACAAGGTGCGGGATATGTTACGCCTATGTCTGCATTTTTTATCGGGCTCATAGGCGGAGTTGTTAGCTTTTTTGCTATTAGTGTACTTAAAAGCAGACTTCGTTATGATGATGCTCTTGATGCATTCGGATGCCATGGTGTAGCAGGTATTTGGGGTGCTATTGCAACAGCAATCTTTTCTAGCAAAGCAGTAAATGCAGCAGGCGTTGATGGACTTCTGCACGGAAATGCTGAATTACTTAAAAACCACATAATAGGAATCGCCGCAATTGCTCTGTATGCTGCCATAGGAACATTCATAATTTTAAGTATCATTAAATTAGTTACTAAGCTTCGTACAGACGAAGAAGAAGAAATCGTTGGACTTGACGAATCGTTGCATGGAGAATCTGCATATAATATTTTAAAGTAATCTTCGCTTGTATCGGAGAAACTAACAAAAAGTTGTGCATAAAAAGCCGCCAATAAATGGCGGCTTTTTATATAGGCTATTAAACAGGTTTTTAATAATATGCTACGTCTGTTGACAAAAAGAACCGCTAACAAGGTTGTCATTATACTTAAGTTTATTTATAATAGAAAACAGAAAAGGAGGTCCTGGAATGACATTTGGTGAGAAACTTAAAGCTCTTAGAAAAGAACGCAGCTACCTCAGGAAGAATTTGGACAACTTATTGAAGGTGGGAACAAAAATGAATAAAAAACTAATTTTTCTGATAACTGTACCTTTTTTGATTACAACATTAATTGGCTGCTCATCCGAGAGTACCGTAGATACAGATGGTAATAATGATACAAAAAATACCTCTCAAATTGCACAGATTGAGGTATATTCTGCAACGGAGCACACAAAAATAAGAACTATTGAGGATACAGAAACTTTGGCATCCTTTAGTGAAAACACTGACTTTAATTATGATTTGTTAGATGAAGATGATGATTATTTGAAACAACAAGAAGAATATCTTCAACAGACAAAGGAGTATGATCCACAATACACTTTTATAACATATAAAAAAACTGTGGCGATAAATAACGATGATGATTTGGAAGAGGTAATGGAAATTACGACCTACAAGGATACAAATATGATTATGATGCAGATATCCCCTGATTCGATTAAGAATATGAAAATACCGTCGGAATATCTGACCTATTATTATGAGGTTTCTGACGAAGTAACGGATTATCTATCTTCATTGTGTATAACCGACTAATTTTTTCCAAGCTTTGTGACACTTATTCATCATATAAGCAATTTCCTACCAATAAAAAAGGACAGTTCATAAATAAACTGTCCTTTTTTTTACTTAGTTTTCTTAAGATTTACATGTGGAATTTGCTTACGTGATCTTTAAGCATCTGTGCCTGAGCAGAAAGTTCTTCACTTGCAGCTGCTGATTCTTCTGCAGTTGCACTATTAGTCTGTACTACAGCGGAAATCTGTTCAACACCTTGAGAAATCTGCTGAGCATGCTCGGCTTGCTTTACGCTTGCATCCGAGATTTTGCCAATCATGTGATTTACTTTTTCCACGTTTTCTACAACGCCTCTCAATGAAGAAGCAGTCTCGTTTGCAATTTTTGTACCGTTTGATACGGCCTGCATTGTTTCTTCGATAAGGATTGTCGTATTTTTTGCGGCTTCTGCAGATTTTTGTGCAAGGTTGCGGACTTCGTCAGCTACAACAGCAAATCCTTTTCCCGCACTGCCTGCACGTGCTGCTTCTACTGCGGCATTAAGTGCAAGGATATTTGTTTGGAAAGCAATATCATTAATAGTTTTAATAATCTTTCCAATCTCGTTAGAACGTACACTGATATTATCCATCGCAATGACCATCTGATCCATGTACTTATTGCTCTCAGCAACTCCTGCACCAGCCTGCTGTGTGAGGTTTCCGACATCAACAGCATTTTTAGCGTTGCCATCAATCTGAGAAGCAATATCATTGATGGTAGCGGCAAGCTCTTCAATTGAAGCAGCCTGTTCTGTCGCACCTTGACTTAATGTCTGTGCGCCAACAGATACCTGGTCAGAACCGCTTGCTACTTGGTCAGCCGCGATGCTGATATCATTCATAGTACCGCGAAGCATTTCTGCAGTATGTACAAGTGCTTCTCTAACACGTTCAAAATCACCGTCAAATGTGTGTTGGAACTGCAAACGTAAATTGCCGTCCCCCATTTCTCCAAGCAAAAATGTGATTTCGTTGATATAATCAATATACGTTTTGAGCCGATCTGTCAACTTACTCATTGAACCTGCCAGCTGTCCGACTTCATCATGCGATGATATATCAAGTTCGGCATCAAGGTTGCCATCTGCAAGCTGCATTGTAATTTCATTCAGCCTTTTAACAGGGCGGATTACACTTAATGTGATCCAGCTGCCTAAACCAAGTGCAAGCAAAAAGCTGATAACTGACAAAATCAGTATCATTCTTACAGATTGACTTATCTGCTCCTGAATGATAGCTTTTTGCTGAGCAACATATTGATCGATATTGTCAGTATAGTTGCCAGTGCCTATTACCCAACCAAAAGGTTTAAAAGCAAGGGTATAGCCTCTCTTGGGTGCAGGCTCTGTTTCTCCCTTGTGCGGGAATAGATAGTCGATATATCCGCCGCCGTCCTGCTGACCTGATTTAAGGGCTGCTTTAACCATCTCAAATCCTGTAGCGTCCTTAGTATCAATACGACTTGTACCTTCTGTGGCACTGCCTAATAAAACGACATTTACACCATCATAGGTATCAGCCCAAAAATAACCATCTGCACCGTAAGTTAGTCCACGCAATAAATCTGCGCCAACCTTCTTAGCTTCATCAAGTGTATACACTCCTGCCTCATATTTACTGTACACACCCTGCAGCATTGAACATGCATTTTGTACCTCATCATGAATATTGGTATCAAAATTATCTCTGATTTGCTGTTCCAGAGTATTCAGCGACTGCGTTCCCTGATTATTCATCTCTTTGATAGATTCCAATCCAATAATTCCAATTGCAATTAAAATAACGACAAGCAACATAGCCATTTTGGTTCGTATTTTTAAATGCTTCATTTTCCCTTCTCCCTCCGTGATTTAGTTTAACAACTTATTTTAGCATTTTATGACAAAAATAGCAATCTTACATTTTAATTTTTGAGTAAAAAAACGGACTTTTATTTTTACTAATATATCAAAACTTAAAATAAATGTGATTAAACCATGAATAAAACGGCTTTTTAAGGTTAAGATAATCAAAATACTTAAATCTCAAAAAAGCCGGACCAGTTTTGTAAACTTAAAATATTTGGTATTTTTAAAATTTAAAATCCTTGACAGAATTAGAAATCCATGTTACTATAGATGAGTATTTTGGTGATGATTTTGATTCACATATTTTTGTAAATCATTATACTTCATTATGATTTACAAAAGTATGTGATTTTTTTATATCAGACAAAAATATAATAATTTTTTAGGAGGTATCTTTCATGAATAAAGGTACAGTTAAATGGTTTAACGCAGAAAAGGGATTCGGTTTTATTACAAACAACGCTAACAATGAAGATTTATTCGTTCATTTCTCAGGCATTGCTTCAGACGGATTCAAAACACTTGAAGAAGGTCAGCAGGTTACTTTTGACATAACAAAAGGTGCTAAAGGTTTTCAGGCAACTAACGTTCGCAAAGCGTAAATCCCAAAAGACTGTTTATAACAGTCTTTTTTTTATGTTTTTTAGACAAAACAAGTATATCGCAGATATATACAAATATATAGGTGAAAAAATAGGTGCAGCGCTTAATGCGCTGCACCTATTTAAATTAAAATTTTATTTTATTCCTATTGGATTAATTCCTCTAATTTTCAAGCTCGGCATACACGCTGTAGATGTAAGGTTCGTTGTCGTCTGCCAGTTCCGGCAGAACTGTTTGGTTATGGTCTTCGTTTAGAACTACCTTCAGCTTGCCTGTTTTCAGATTCAAGGTCTTCGTCTGCTGTGACCCATCTTCAAAAGTCGCAGTTATTGTAAGAACTGCACCGTTAAAGGTGTCGATTTCTCTATGGGCGGCTGCCCTGAGATCCTCGTTCTCGTTGTTCTGGATTGACTCTGGCGGCACCCAGAAGCCGTAGCCTCCGTCTGCAGTCCAATCCTCGGAAAAGCTGCTGCCAAGTGCCGTCATCTGTTCGGAACACCATGTTTTTAAGTCATCCGAGCTGGCAAACTGGCAATCGGCATTTAAAGTGCCATTTTTTTCAGAGTCAAATATAGCTTCTATCTCGTCTTTCGTCAAATTATCCAGCTTTTTATACCGGTAGAAGCCGCCACGGTCGATAGAAGCACTGATTGTTTTGATTCCGTCACCGGTCACACGAAACAGACATCCAGTGTAATCTCCTTTTCCGGTTATCTCCCCACCACCGCTGGAACCAATAGAAAAGGCAATTTTATTATCTTTCGGCGCATATGTTTCATTGTTATCAGCCGCATAAGCTTCTAAGCCGAAATGATAAGATGGGGATAGAGTTGTAGTGCCATTGCTTTTAGTAGTAGTACTAGGGCTGTTTGCGCCTGATTGAAAAATTGACAGACCGCCAAGTAAAAAGGCTAAAGCGAAGACTGCACAAACAGCCACACGAAAAGCAGTATGACGTTTCGACTGATGTCGAGAATTTTTGGGCTTTGCAGTATGAACAGTATCTGAAGCATCCAACACCTTATCCTTCAATGCGCCTGGAACTTTTATTTTATCCATCAGCTCTATCATATCATTCATGTCATTCATATCACTGAAACGATTCATCATATAAAATACCTCCAATCATTTCTTTGAGCTTCTGCCTTCCGCGATGAAGGCGTGAACGTACAGTTGCGTCAGGACATTCCATTATCTTAGCAATCTCTTCCGTCTTATACCCCTCAACGTAGTATAAAAGAACAACAATTCTGTATTTTGCAGGAAGGCATCCAAGGGCTTCCCATAACTCATTGTCGCTTTCGGTTACCTCAGACGTTAACTCGGGAATTTCATCCAGAGAAAGCGTCTGTCTTCTTATTATGTTTCGCGCCATATTGTGACAAGTGTTAATTGTCACGCGCAGCAGCCATGCTTTCAGATGCTCGGGATTCCAGTTCTCAACATTTTTTTCTTTTAGTAAGCTAAGAAATACATCCTGAAAAATATCCTCCGCGTCCGCTACGTTCTGCAATCGGCAAAGTGCCACCCGATAAACGGCATTTCCATGTAAATCCATGGCATTGCTGAGAAAAATTTCGTTTTCCAACATGCAATACCTCCTTCCTTTGTTTCTAAAGTTTTTTTTCTAAGAAACGCTTCTACTAACAACACACTTCAAGACAGCAAAATGTTCCCACATAAAAAAATTTTATTATTTGATGTAATCAATCAGGGCATATGACCACATAAATAGGCTGTGAAAATTGGGAAAGTTACAACTTAACCCCTCTCACAGCCATATTACTTATTACATATTTTTATTCATTTACACTTATAAGCTATAATGTTAACAGTACCCTTCCCTTTGTACTTTTTAATTTCATATTTGTTCGGATAATTCTGCAACAGATCAGGAAGCTTTGCAAAGCCATATGTCAGTGCATCAAAGTCGGGTTTTATTCTCTTTATATATGTTCCGGCAGAACTTACATTCACATAACCATCATCATCTTGATATTTTTCATATGCCATAACTAACAACTTGTGTACTTCTTCAATATCTGCCTGTTCTAAACTTTCTGGTATGCTTGATTTATTCTCTGATAATTCAACTTCTGTATCTGTGCCTTTTAGATTTTCAGTTAATAAAAATTCATCACATGCATTTTTAAAAGACTCAGGAGTTTTCTTTTCGCCTACACCCAAAACAAATACTCCTGACTCCCGCAGCCTAATTGCAAGTGGTGTATAATCGCTGTCACTTGCGACCAAGACGAATGCATCATAATTATTTGTATGCAAAAGATCCAAGGCATTTATTATCAGTAAAATATCGGTTGCATTTTTGCCTTTTGTATAAGCAAATTGCTGCTCCGGCTTTATTGCTAACGATTTTACTACATCCTCCCAATTTTTCAATATTGGGTCTTTCCAGTTTCCAAATGCCTTTTTTACAGTTACACGTCCATACGCTGAAATTTCATCCAAGATTAGTTTTATTTTTGATGATTGTGCATTATCTGCGTCAATCAAAACCGCAATGTTTTCAAGCTCTCTAATATTCTTCATTTGTCCTCCCTAAAGTTTCTGTAGTCTCAAATAATGCCTGATTAATCTTTTTTAAATAATTTCCTGTATTCTTCCCACTTGTCCATCGGTTAACATTACTTTGATACCATGAGGGTGAAAGCTGCTGTTGGTCAATATTCTGCCAACTGTTCCCTCTGTAAGCTTTCCAGTTCTTTGGTCAGCTTTCAATACAATTTTAACTTTCGCACCAATTTTAACATCTGATCTATTTTGTCCGTTCATTTTTTCTCCTCTTTTAATTAAACCTAAAACACTACTTAGAAAAACCAAAAAAATTTGTATCTGTATCTATACTACAAATTATATCCTAACATACAAATTTGTCAAATAATGAAAGCACAAATAATACAAAAAGGTGCATTGCAGCATGCGATGCACCCATAAAAATTTACGTTTCAATATAACATGGTGTTGGCATATGACACAAATCATTCTGCCACAAACGGAATATAAAACAAGTATCTTGTGACGTACGTTATTTTTATCAATCATTTCATAATATTTCTCGTAAGTGCTTGATTGTATCCGCCATTTTCGTTAGAGTTCCAACAACTTATTTCCTCTAATATCATCTGTGCTCCATGCAATGACTGCGAATCTGCCCTTGGTATGGGAATCTATATTATTAAACCAAAGGATTTCATTGCTTGCCTTCGCCGCCAGCAACGGATTCGTTGTATTTGTTTGTAGCATGGAAGCGTTGATTACCCACCACTTTACGCTGATACCTGCGCGTTTTAAATCTTCCTCCAGACGCATAGCTTCATAGACTGGGGTTGTTTCCGCAAGTGTTACAAGGATGACTGCCGTTTCTTCCGTGTTACGTAGACGGGGCAGCAATTTCTTTACAGATTCAGGGACATCACCTTGAGTCCGTTTGACTTCCCTGTGATAGCTTTGTGTCGCATCCAAAAGAAGCAGTGTATGTCCGGTAGGAGCAGTGTCAATGACCACTGTGCTTTCCTCAGCTTTATCCACAATTTCTGCAAAAGCACGGAAAACCGCGATTTCTTGTGTACATGGAGAACGCAAATCTTCTTCAATATATGCCATGTCCTCGTCGGACATGGTTTCCCGCGCCTTGGTGAGAATTTCATCCCGATACCGATGAAGCTCCTCCTGTTCGTCAATATGGCTCATGCTAATTCCGCTGTGCTCATCCAAGACAAATTTCAAATGTGCGGCAGGATCGGTGGTTGCAAGATGAACCTTCTGGCCTTTTTCAGATAAACCCAAGGCAATCGCCGCAGCAATAGTTGTTTTGCCGACACCGCCCTTACCCATCGTAAAGATGACCTTTTTGCCTGTACGGTACAAGTCTTCAATCACATCACGAAGTATCAGTAATGATTCAGCATGGAGCTTTTCGTTATTGCACACAACATGATCGTCAGTAAGAAAATCCCTCACACTGGAAAGACCGGTAATATTGTAAGCGCGCAAAGGGATGAAATAGTTATCAAGAGTCCGCAACTGCTCTGGCATTGCGTCCAGCGCCCTTTGCTGCTTTTGGTACAGGCTTTCGGAAATATTGTCGTCATGGTAAGTCAGTACACCGTTTATAATCAGCATTTGATTGCGGATGCCAAGCTCTGAAAGCTCTTTTGACGCCCTCTCGGCTTCCTTAATAGGAGCTTCCTCCGGGCGTGTAACAAGTGTCAGGGTTGTGCGTTTCCTATCGGATAGGGTTGATACAGCATTTTTGTAAACCTCTTTTTTACTTTCCAGCCCGGAAAGTTGTCCTAAACATGACGCACCATGTGTGCTTTTACTGATAAAATTGCTCCATGCTGAGGGTAATTGAAGCATACGCAGGGTATGGCCTGTTGGTGCGGTATCAAAAATGATATAATCGTATTCTTTCTGGACATTTTCATCGGTAATGTAATTCGAGAACTCATTGAACGCCGCAATTTCAACGGTACAGGAACCGGAAAGCTGTTCTTCCATATTGGCGATTACAGCATCAGGCAGGTTGCCCCGATATGGAGCAATCACGCTTTCCCGATATTCTGCCGCAGCCTGTACCGGATTGAGGTTGGCGACAACGAGATTTGGAACACCCTCAATCGTTACTCGCCTGTTTGTCAGGTCGACTTCAAATACATCCTGCAAATTGGAGGCGGGGTCGGTGCTGACGAGCAGAACCTTTTTTCCACTGTCCGCAAGCGTTACGGCGGTGGCGCAGGCGGCGGAGGTTTTGCCAACACCGCCTTTTCCAGTGAAAAACAGGTACTTGGTCAGGCTGATTGTCAGGGGATTAAACGGCTCCATTAACAGCATCCTCCTTTACAATTGCAGCCACCAGATTTCTTCCTAGCCCCCTTTACATTTACCGCATTGCGCTGCTCTGAAAGGATACCTACTGGAAGATTTAGCAGCTTTGTAAATTCCTCACTGGAGGGGTATCTCCCTGTGATTATAATTTCATCATCCACCGTGACAACGGGAAGGCCCTCTGGTCCATGAGCATTAATATATGCATTGATAACTTTGTTGTTAACAAATTCCATCGGGGCATTGCTCAGATTATAACGATCAACAACAATACCGTTATTTTTCAATGTGTTAATCACAGCAGAAATACGGAGCAGATCAGGATTAACACCTACTCCGCAAAGACCTGTTTCACAGCACATGGCCGGTTCAAATATCTTCATTTTTTTCATTACAAGCAACTCCTTTTAAATTGATTTTTTAGCAGAAGCGATAAAAATACTGATTGCGGCACTATCGCAGGATTCACAGGAATCACAGCAGCAGTTTTCATTCAAATCATCAACCAGAATGTCGGAAAATCCGGCATTGGCAAGCCATTTTCTAATGTCCGAGCGCTCGAAGCCAAGCCATACATCAAACTGTTCAGTCCGCAGAAACTCATGCTCATGTCGGTCTAAATCGGCAATTACCAGTTTGCCGCCCGGTTTCAGTATGCGCGACATTTCCAAAATGGACCTTTCAGGATTTTCAACGTGATGCAGAAACATATTTGCCATCACATATTTGACACTTTCACTCTCTACCGGAAGCGAATATCCATCGGCTTGTAAACAGGTTATTTGTCCGCTTGAACCATATTTTTGCATCAATATATCAAGCATTTCCGGTGATTGGTCCACCGCAATAACGCTGAGCTTTCTGTCAAGCAATTCCTGTGTAACAAAGCCTGTGCCAGCACCCATATCTACGGCTATTTCGCCTGCCTTAACCTGTGCGGCCTCACACATCTTTTCCTTAATACTGTCTGAGAAAAAGGCTGTCCTCATCGAATCCCATTGGTTTGATACATTATCAAAATATTTTTTACTGTTCATTTACTGTTCCCCCTTCCGTCGGAAACCAGTGTGTGGTTTTATTTGCTATGCGCACTAATATAAGCATAACAGGAACCTCTGTAAGAACACCTACAATTGTTGCAAGTGCGGCCGGAGAATCTGATCCAAACAGCGAAATAGCAACCGCAACAGCAAGCTCAAAGAAATTTGAAGCACCTATCATTCCTGCTGGAGCTGCAATATTATGAGGCAGTTTTAACCATTTCGATGCAAGATACGCAATAAAGAAAATTAAAAATGTCTGAAGAATCAGCGGAACTGCAATCAATATAATATGCAATGGATTTTTTAAAATAACATCGCCCTGAAATGAAAAAATAATAATTAATGTCAAAAGTAACCCGATTGTGGTTATATTGTTGAACTTGGGGATGAATTGATTTTCAAAATATTCTAAACCTTTATTTTTAATCATAAAAGTTCTTGTCAGAATACCGCCTGCAAGAGGAATTACCACAAACAATACCACTGACAAAAGCAATGTATTCCAAGGTACGGCAACACCGCTTACCCCTAGCAAAAAAGCAACAATGGGAGTAAATGCAATCAGTATAATAAGGTCGTTGGTAGCAACCTGTACAACAGTATATGCAGGATTTCCCTTTGTCAGATGGCTCCATACAAATACCATTGCAGTACACGGAGCGGCACCGAGAAGCACTGTCCCTGCAAGATATTGTTTTGCCAAATCAGTAGGTATAATTGATTTAAATACAACGTAAAAGAAAAATGAAGCAATACCGTACATAGTAAAAGGTTTAATCAGCCAATTTGCAACCCATGTCACAAATAGCCCCTTTGGATTTTTACCAACATTTTTAATACTGGTAAAATCGACCTTCATCATCATTGGATAAATCATAAGCCAAATAAGTATTGCAATAGGGATAGATACATTTGCATACTCAAACTTATTCAAAAATTCCGGAATAGCCGGTAGAAACTTACCGATAAGTACTCCTGCTACCATACAAATTGCTACCCAAACAGTTAAGTATTTCTGAAAAAAATCAATGCCTTGTGTTTTTTCTTTATTCATTTCTTTATTCATTTCTTTATTCATTGTTGTCACCTAACCCTCATCAAACTTTTTTACAGGTACATAAATTCAATTGTTTGCACTTCGTGTAATTTTCACAATCTTTCTCATAGCAAGGCAGATTAGTCAGTTTTCTCTGTAAATAGGCAAATAGTTCCGTATTTTCTTTAATGAACAATGGACTTATCTTGTAGTAAGCCCATTGAGCATCTTTATAACTTTCCAATACTCCAGCCTTTTTCAAAACAGTAAGATGCCTTGAAGCATTCGATTGTGTCAAAGACAAGCAATCTTCAATTTCACAAACACACATGTCACCTTTAAGTATCTGTGCTACAATACGCAGCCGTGTTTCATCAGAAAGAGCTTTTAGTATATCAACCACAATTCCGCCTCCTTGTAAATCAGTAAATTTGTAGATAAGTAAATTAGTACATGAGCATATATGCATATACTATTCTATTAAAAAGCCATTTATTACAATGGCCTTTGATTAATCGTCCTAAATTACTGTTTCTTACTCAACTTCTCACTTTTTGAAGAATTTTAACTACTTCCTCTTTTTTGAGAACCTTTCCATAGGATACAACCTTACCGTCAACAACGAGTGCAGGTGTTGTCATTACGCCATAAGCCGCAATCTGCGAGAAATCAGTTACATGGTCAATGGTTGTGTCCATACCCAGCTGCTCCAAGGCAGCTTTTGCTGCAGCTTCAAGCTGATTGCATTTTGCACATCCAGACCCAAGTACCTTAATAGATGCACCCTCCGTTTTGGCTTCTTCGGCTGCAGCCATTGTTTCTGAGTTGCAGTTTCCGCCGCAGCAGCATCCGCTTTCTTCTTTTGCAGTAGACTTTGGATCACATGCTCCTCCACAGTTACAGCTTTCATTTATTTCTTCCTTTTTCTTTCCAAAACTAAACAATGCCATAATATAACCTCCTGATTTTTAATATTAAAATCCTAAATAAAACATATAAAATCCAATAAGTAATATAATACTGCCCATAATAAATTTTAGAAAAGCACTTACCTTTCCATATTTTTCACTCTGTGAAAGTTTTTGTACAAATCCTACAGATGTACCTGCTACTACTGCCAAAATCCCATGTCCGGCAGAATATAAAAGCAATAATAGAATACCCCAAAGAAGGCTTCCCTTACCTGCAACAATGGCAAGCAAAGCAATTAGAACCGGCGTAGAGCAAGGTGATGAAAAAATTCCACCAAGTAATCCGGCGATAAATGCCCCTATAAATCCTTTTTTTGTGTTCTTCGAGAGTAGATAGCTTGATGGGATAATTTCAAAGATACCCCATGTTTGCAGTGCCATTAAAATCATTAATACACCAAGAATAATATACCACAAATTTGCGGAATTTCCAATAAGCCTGCCGGCTGTAGATGCAATTACGCCCAACACAGTAAACGTTACTGCCGACCCAATTACGAAGGTTAAAGAGAGCTTAAATGCTCTTTTAACATCACGCTCTCCTGTTCCGCCAACGTATCCAATCACAAGCGGGATACTGGATAAAGAGCAAGGTGTAAATGATGTTATTATACCTGCGGCAAAGGCAAAAAAAGGAGCTATCCATGGACTATCAATCATAATTTTTGATATATTCTCTAATAATTGTGTCATGATTCAACTCCCATATCCTTGAGAATTGCTCTCATCTGATCCTCAGTAAGTCCTCCTTGATGTACAGTGAAGATGTGTTCATTGGTGTCCTCGGTTGTCCACATGGTCAAGTCAATTCCTAAATCTTCACTCGGAGTGTATGGTTTACCATCAGCAGTATAGATAACTTGTGTAGGTATTACTTGTATAGGAAAATCTTTTGCGGCATCTTCGTATTTCCACACATCTACAAATTTGATAATAGCCTTTCCTTGCATTTCTTCATTAATAGTTTCAAGTACAGGTGCCATTTCTTGACATGGTATACAAGAATCCGAGCCGAAATCAATGATAATAGGCAAATTATATTCTTTCAGTTCGTCAAGGTTAATCGATGATGCAGCCAGTTCAAAGTCAGCTATCTCTCCTGTATCTTCATTAATAGCAGTTGGTGTCGGATGCGTTTTAAATACCCATATTGCTGTAAGAGCTACGGCAATCAATACAGGAACAAGTATTCTGACTATTAATTTTTTATTATTTATCAACAGCAATTACCTCCGCATGAGCATTTTTTATTTTTCTTTCCTTCAAAAAAAGTTTTTAAGTTTTCAGGAATCTCATAGTCGTCGCTAGAACAATCCTTATCATAACCATTGAACGCAATCCTTAATATTGTTTCTGCAAGCATTTCTTTAGGAGGAATTTCATATGTTTCACCATTGTATTCAAATATTCGGCAATCCACATCCGTTCCGCTTATATCACTGCAGCAACCGCAGATGTTCTCTGAAACAGATTGACATATATCTTGCCCGTTTACTCGAATTGTTGGTGAAGAAACAAATTGATATTGCTTAGCGAGTTGTTCTGTTTCAATTTTCATCTTGTTGTATTTCACATCATAACCAGCTAATTGAAATGCGGGAGCAAGAATATTGATTACCTCATCCAAAATTTTGTCCGTTCCAACGCAGCGATCACAGGTTTCAAGATCTAAGTAAAGATATTCAATTTCTATCACCTTTTTAGAAGCTGCTTCACAGCCGCAAGAGCAGCAGGGTTCTTCAACGTCCTTACTTCCGTTAGGAGGCGTCCAGCCCGTATCATCTCCTACATAGGTTATTGCACCAACCGAACACCGATTTCCGCATCCATGACAGTGATCTACACAATTTAGTGGATTTAAAACTACAGGTGACGGAGCTTTAACTGCATCATAAACTCCATGCGGACATTTAGCTGCACAAGTGCCGCATTCAACACAAGTGATGTAATCAATTACAGGATACCAACCCTTTGCCATATTTACATCCTCCTAATTTTATATTAATAAAAATTGAAATGCATTAAAAAGATACCCGACAATAATAATTCCAATGGTACAAATAGAAATAAACAGTCCTAAAAGCTTTGGCTTAACAGCCTTACGAAGCATAATTATTGATGGTAAGCTAAGAGTTGTAACAGCCATCATAAAGGCTAAAACGGTTCCAAGCTGAGCTCCTTTATAAAGCAGTGCTTCTGCAACCGGAATAGTACCAAAGATATCTGCATACATAGGAACACCAAGCAGGGTTGCGAGTACTACGCCAAATGGATTATTGCTGCCTAGCACTGTTTCAATCCAGCTTTGAGGAATCCAATTGTGAATAACTGCACCAATACCTACACCAATCAGGATATATGGGAATACCTTTTTAAAGGTTGACTCTACTTGTTCTTTCGCATATATAACTCGTTCTTTTTTGGTCAGATCCGGTGACTCAATATCCACACTGCCGGCTGTTCGTATAAACGCCTCAACATAATTTTCCATATGCATTTTTTCAATCAATGTACCGCCGATAACCGCTACGATTAGGCCAACTATTACGTATACAACGGCTACTTTTGCTCCAAAGATACTCATCAACAGTACAAGAGAGCCAAGATCAACCATAGGTGAGGATATTAAAAACGAAAATGTAACTCCCAACGGTAATCCTGCACTGGTAAAACCAATAAATAACGGAATGGAAGAACATGAACAGAACGGTGTAACAGTTCCAAGCAGTGCAGCCATAATATTTGCACCTATGCCATGAAATCGTCCCATTATCTTTTTACTTCGTTCAGGAGGAAAATAGCTCTGAATATAAGAAATGATAAAAATTAATAAGCAAAGCAACACTGTAATTTTTACCACATCATAAATAAAAAATTGAACACTGCCTCCAATTCGTCCCGATAGATCAATCCCCATAGAAGTTAACATCTTGCCAATTAGTGCCTCTAACCATTTCATACCAAGTACTTGGTTTTGAAAAAACAGCCATACATTTTTTAAAATTTCCATATATACACCTCTGATATCCTTTCTATATAATATATCTAATATTTTCGATTTATGCTTTTAAAATAATACCATCTATAAAGGGCCTATAAAGGACTCATAAGATGGCTCATTAGATGACTCAAAAGATGGCTCAGTCACAGCCACAATGAGTAGATGTAGTATTTAACGCAGTTATTTTATTAAGAAGTTCTTTTGCATAAGCAGTTCCTTCTAAACTGATAGAATAGTATGTCCACTTCCCTTCTTTTCTTGCATTTACAATACCGGAAGCACACAAAATTGTCATATGATGTGATAAGGTTGACTGACTTATTTTCAAATCCTCTAATAGCCTACAGGCACACTTTTCTCCACTTTGAAGCAGTTCTAGTATCATAAGGCGATTTTCATCACAGAACGCTTTAAATACAATTGCATTCTTTTCATATATAGTTAATGGCATGTTCTCACCTCACATTCAAATTATTCGATATGATTATTATATGTTACATATCGATAATTGTCAATATGTTTGTAATAAAGCCAGTGAAAATTTAATTATGGCTGTAATATTGTTTCCAAATCACTAAACCATATAGTTGAGCATATTTTATACAATATGATAATTAATAAAGAAGGATATTATGATTATGAATGACACTGATAATAAAAATGGGATGATGGGATATGTACGTGTAATACACACAGTACCAGATGCACCTAACGTTGATATTTATGCTGATAATAAATTAATTGTTAGTAATCTTGCATATAGTAAATATACAGATTATTTATCAGTACCTGAGGGAAGATATAAAATATCCCTTTATGTAGCAGGTACTAAAAATACTCCTGTTTTAACCAATATGTTAACAGTTCCTAAGAATTCTTATTTAACTGTAGCAGCTGTTGGCACTCTTAGTGATATGGAATTTCTTGAAATAGATGATGCGAATATAGACCAAACCCTTGGTAAAGCTGATATACGATTTTTACATCTATCTCCTAATGCTCCTGCAGTTGACATTACATTACCAGATGGAACAGTTATATTTAGTAATGTTATATTTGAACAGATTACACCTTATATTGAAGTTGAACCAATGAATTATACCCTACAAGTTAGAGTGAGCGGAACTGATGATGTAGTTCTTACAGTTCCAAATGTTAATCTTTCTGCAGACAAATTCTATACAGTTTATGCAATTGGTTTTGCAGGTAAAGAACCTGAACTTCAAGCCTTATTATTAATTGATGGTAAATAACTTTCACGGTTATCATAAACAAATTTTATACTAAATAAAAAAGGGTGAGATTTTATATCAATCTCGCCCTAATATTTAATGAAGGGACTATTAGTTTAAGTTATTTTGTATCATTTACCAACAAATGTCTGAAATCAGTCAGTTGTTGGCTTTTTTCTGCGCATTTTTTGCTTAATAAAAATACTGGTACAAGTTCGAACACTTTAGAACCTTCCAGAATAATATATAGTACAAATATTAAATTAGAGAGGGGATGACAATATGACAAAAAAAGAAATAGCATTAAGATCTCTACAGAATAAAACAGACGAAGAAAAATTAGAAATATTGGCAAATAAATATAATTTAAATTGGTCCATACCTGATGGCGATTGTAAAATTTGGTTTGCTAAGGTTTTCACTTATTGCACCGCGGATGAGTTGGAAGATGAAATAAATTTTTTCCTGTTTTTGGTTAGCATTTTAGCTTGTATATTGAATTTATGCTTCCGCGAAGAAGATACAGTTTTCCTTGGTTGTACTTGTCCACGTGGCTCCAAACAGGCCATACTTTATTATTCATTAAAACGTAGAGATTAACAAGCCCCATTACTTGTAATAAGATTTAATAAGAATAATATTTCATACATTATCACTCTACCTCAATTAATTTAGGGACAACCTCTTTTGTCCCCTTTCAAAAATAAATTGAGAGCATCTTTAAACTTTATTACAAAATACCCAAAAAGGGGCATCACTTAGGTGATGCCCTTTTTCTCAGTTATATTTCAGTTAAATCGTTTCATGAAATGTTCTTTTAATTACTTCCATCTGCTGCTCACGAGTAAGTCGGTTAAAGTTTACTGCATATCCGGAAACACGAATTGTAAGAGTAGGATATTTTTCGGGATTTTCCATTGCATCAATTAAAATTTCTCTATTCATTACATTCACATTCAAATGATGCGCACCTTGCAGGAAATATCCGTCTAAAATATGAATGAGATTTTCAATTCGCTGATTCACTTCTTTTCCCAGAGCATCAGGCACAATAGAAAATGTATTTGAAACGCCATCCTGACAAATATTTCTGTAAGGAATTTTTGCAACAGAGTTTAAAGACGCAAGGGCTCCGTTTTCATCTCGTCCATGCATTGGATTTGCTCCCGGTGCAAGCGGTTCACCAAATTTTCTGCCGTCAGGTGTACTTCCTGTTTTCTTACCATACATAACATTACTTGTTATTGTAAGTGCAGACAAAGTATGCTTCGCATTGCGATAAATAGGATGCTTTTTCAAAGCATTTGAAAAATAAGTTACAACTTCAACGGCAATATCATCTACTCTATCGTCATCGTTACCGTATTTAGGATAATCACCTTCTACTTTAAAATCCACTGTTACACCATGCTCATCACGAATTGGAGTAACTTTTGCGTATTTAATTGCAGAAAGAGAGTCTGCAGTCACAGAAAGGCCTGCAATCCCAAAAGCCGTCAGACGTTCCACGTTAGCATCGTGCAATGCCATTTGGCTTGCTTCGTAAGCATATTTATCATGCATATAATGGATGATATTTATGGTATCCACATACAGCTCTGCCACATAGTCCAACACCTTTTTGTAACGCTCAAACACCTCATCATAATCTAAAACGTCACCATGAAGAGGAGCAATGTTTGGCACAACAGACTCCTTCTTCAGTTCATCAACACCGCCGTTAATTGCAAGAAGCAAAGATTTAGCAATGTTTGCTCTTGCTCCGAAAAACTGCATTTGCTTACCAACACGCATTGCAGATACACAGCAAGATATTGCGTAGTCATCTCCATACAAAGGACGCATAATATCATCATTTTCATATTGTATAGAATCTGTTTCAATACTCATTTTTGTACAATATGCTTTAAACGCATGTGGTAAATCTCTACTCCAAAGAACAGTCATATTGGGTTCGGGAGCAGTTCCCAAATTTGTCAGGGTATGCAGATAGCGGAACGAATTTTTTGTAACAAGCGGTGTCCCGTTTATGCTTATTCCGCCAATGGCCTCTGTGATCCAAGTAGGGTCGCCGCCAAACAATTCATTATATTCCGGAGTTCTCAAATGACGCACCAATCTTAGCTTGATAATAAACTGGTCAATTAACTCCTGTGCTTCTTTTTCTGTAATAACTCCGTTTTTCAAATCCCTTTCGATGTAAATATCCAAAAATGTAGAAGTACGTCCCAAGGATATAGCTGCACCATTGTTTTCTTTTACACCGGCAAGATATGCCATATACAAAAATTGGACTGCCTCTTGTGCATTTGTGGCAGGGCTGCTGATATCAACACCATATTTTAATGCCATAGACTTCATTTCTTCTAAAGCTCTTATCTGCATTCTCAATTCTTCTCTTGTACGAATGCGTTCATCTGTCATTGCACCATCAAAAGCAGCTAACTCTTTTTCTTTTTCCTTTATAAGAAAGTCCACACCATATAGTGAAACCCTTCTATAATCGCCAATCACACGGCCACGGCCGTAAGCATCAGGCAAGCCTGTAAGTAAACCAACGTGTCTGGCAACCTTTGTTCTTTCCGGATAGGCATCAAAAACACCTTCATTATGTGTTTTTCTGTAGGCATGAAAATCTTTTTCCACTTGGGCATTCAATTTGTAGCCATACTGTTCTAAAGCACTTGAAGCCATTTTTAAGCCACCATATAAATTCACAATTCTCTTTAAAGGTGCATCTGTCTGTAATCCAAAAATAATTTCATTTTCTTTATCAATGTAGCCCGGTGCAAAATTGTCTATTCCGGAAATAATATTTGTTTCAACATCTAAAATACCTGTTTTCATTTCTTCAACAATAAGTTCGTGACATTTGTCCCAAACCATTTTCGTTCTTTTTGTGACGTCTTCCAAAAACGAATCATCGCCTTCATAAAGCGAATAATTTTTTATAATAAAATTGCGAACATCAATTTCTTTTGTCCATCTTCCTGTTTGAAACCCCTGCCATGCTGATTTATTCATATTATCAATCCTTTCATGGTTACTACGATACAATATCTAAAATTATGTTCTGAAGCTGTTTTGTTTTTTCTTTGCACATGCACATAGTATCTTTTAAAGGATAATTTATGCCCATAACCGTGTATTTCTCAACTCCCAACGTGTGATAAGGAAGCAGTTCCACTTTTTCCACATTGGGAATTGTCTTGATATACTCTCCAAGCCCTTTCATATGAACTTCAGAGTCAGTCAGATTTGGTACTACAACGTGGCGAATCCAAAGAGGCGTTCCATTTTTCTTAACAGCATCTAAAAACTTTGTTGGCTCAGAAAAATTCCCACCAGTCAACGCATTGTAATTTTGCGGTAAATAATGCTTTACATCAAATATTACCAAATCTGTATAATTTAAAAGTTCCTCATAATTTCCATATCCATACCCAGCCGTATCAAGACAAGTAGAAATATTTTCCTCTTTACAGGCTTTAAACAGTTCCGTTAAAAATCCAATCTGCAAAAGTGGCTCTCCACCGGAACAGGTTATACCGCCTGTAGTCCCATAGTAAGGTTGATATCGTTTCAGCATTTTAGTTATTTCGCTAACGGTCATTTCTTTTCCTGAGTGTATCTCCCACGTATCAGGGTTATGACAATACTTACATCTGAGTATACACCCTTGAAAAAAGAGAACGGTCCGTATTCCTGGACCATCTACTAATCCCGTGGTCTCAATGGAGTGAATTTTACCTTTTTGCATATAATCACCACTTTCTAATCCAAATTTTTGAAATAGAAAAAAGCCGACAATCTGGGCTTTTTCTGCCCAGACGGTCGGCTTGTTGTAACGATTATACTTCACGTGGTTGAACCCACTGCTCCGTCAGTCATATAATCTATTTTCTGATATTAACATGTCTTTTTTTTGTTGTCAATTATATATTTTTAGTTATGTATCCTTGTGATGTCAACTCAAACTTAATCATTTGTCTAAATCTTCTAATAATCCATGTTTTTCATAATTGGTTTTACGTACAATATGATTATCATCATCTACAAATACGACACTTGGTTTATGTCTTTTTGCTTCTTCTTGTGTAAATTGAGCATATGACATTATAATAATTTTATCATTAACCTGAGCACATCTTGCCGCAGCTCCATTCAGACAGATTAAACCTGAACCGCGTTCTCCGGCTATTGTATATGTTTCAAAACGCTGACCATTATTAATATTTACAATACATACCATTTCATATTCTAAAATATCTGCAGCATCTAATAAATCCTCATCCACCGTGATGCTTCCAATATAATCAAGCTCTGCCTGTACTACTTTTGCACGATGTATTTTGCCTTTTAACATAGTAAGATTCATAATAATTTAATCTTCCTTTCACTTCACTTAGTTTTTGTCTAGTTATATTGGTTAATGATTAGTTTTTTCAATATTAAAATCAAATACAGAATTATTGGTCTGTATGATTCTATCACCTATCACCTATCGCCTCCAATATTAAACAGCCTGACTAATACGCAAAAATGGAGCGCAAGTTTACACAATAGAAAAACTATTGCATAGCAAACAAGCGCTCCATATCAAACTAAATTATAACTTCAACCTAGTTAATTATACCAATGTGAAATGTAATAATTTTTAGTTCCTGCCGCTTTGCTTACGTGGTCAAGACAATATTATTTTTTTAATTTTTGCTACCTTTGAATATACTTTAAGGCTGATACCCTTCTATTTAATCTCCCACCTGTAAGTTCTTACAGTATAGTAATATCGGATAAGGCTCAGTCATTCTATACAATGGACATAATATCATAGTCATCCCAAGTTGTAAAGTGCACCTAATGAGGAAGATGCTTTTCTCAAATATTTCCTACTTTTCAGCTTTTATTAATTTATGATAGTTATGAAACAGAAAAGCTGTAAACGTAGCTGCAGCCTGTTAATTTTCCAAAGATGTACTTGTTAGAAGCAGATTCACACATGATGTTAATTTTGTTATCCGCAAAAAACAACTCTTCAGTCATAGGGAAAAGAGTAACCGTTTTCTGCAGGTGATTAGAGTCCAGATAATAAAGCGGAACACGAGTCCCCGCAATCTCAAATTCACCATCAGCACTGTACTGCGCCGGATCGTCGTAAATATAGATATGAGAGTCTGCAGTTCCATATGACGTTGACAAGCATATGTTCCCTCTGCCAGTAATGCAGACGCCTTGGGCTAAATCATCTATAGAATAAACGTATTCCGGAATCTCCGATAAAAAGCCGTATTCTGAATTCTCAGATAGTGCAAACACAGCCATAATGGAATGGTGCATATCTCCTGCATCAGTGTTCATATGGTGAGATTCATCAGTAGGATAATTTTCTTCACGATAAAATTCTCCTACATACATTTTGTCATCATTTACATAAACAAACGCACTATCCAGTCCTGTATAAAAGAAGTATATCGGTGTAATCGTGTTACCGGCAGATGCTGTTAGAACATCATCCAACAGATAAACGCTTATGTAATCTTCATTGGTCATATACAGATAGTCACCATTTACTGCAAGACCACCGGCATGATTTGTATCTACGGAGCCGTCTAAGTTTTTTAGTGATACATACGAGTTGTTGTCAATTATGTAGATTCTGGAGGCACTCCCATCCTTCATATAGCCACAGGTCAAAAAAGTACCATCGTTACAACGAGTAAGTCCCTGTGGAATAAATCCTTCATTCAGGCCGGGTATTTTGAACCCTCTTTCTGATAATTCGTAAAAGTCTGCATAATTAACCCTAAAGTATATATTCAAACCTATCATGGCCAATAAAAATATGCCCAAAATAATTGCAAAAATTCTGATTAGTAATTTCAGAGTTTTATTCATATGAACCTCTCGGTGTTTGGCTTAATTCAATGTATTTTTCAAGAATCTTTTGTGCATGGATTTCCGTTGTATTAAGGAATGGAATATCATATTCACCTTTGGTTAGGATAAGCGGAAGCTCCGTGCACCCCAATATTATACCGTCTATGGATGAGTCGTTTATCATTCTCTTTACAATTCTCAGAAGCCCCTCACGAGTATCTTCCAAAAACATACCCTGCTCAATTTCCGTAAACAGTTTTTGCTGGATATATTGCTGTTCCTCCGCATTAGGAACCACGACTGAAATCCCGCTGCTATTTAACTCTTCCTGATAATAGCTGCTTTGCATCGTGAATAAGGTTCCCAGCAGACCGACCTTCTTTAAAGCAAGCCTGTTCGCTTCTATACATGTCGCTTCCACTATACTAACAAGAGGAATCGGTGCACTCCTCTGAACCTGTTCAAAAACAATATGCGGAGTATTCGAGGCAATAAATGCAAAATCTGCACCAGCCTTATAGAGAGACTGAACCGTATCAGCCAATATGCCGATTAACCCATCCAAGTTTTTATCTGAAACCAATTTCAGCATTGCCGTCATATTGATGCTATCAATGATAATATCCGGGTAATCGTCTCCGTTTATGTTTTTCTGATAGAGCTTTATTAGGCGCTGATAGTAATCCACGGTCGATTCCGGACCTATTCCACCGATCATTCCAATTTTCATATTTATTCATTCCCTTCAGACAATAATACATAATTCTACATCTTTTTTGCAAAAAAAGAAAGGTGCAACAGAAAATCCGAAAACTATATTATTGTCCTTCCTGCATGGATAATCTCAAGCTCCTTTTTCTCTCTTTTACAATCAGCTAATATATTTGAATACTCACAGTACCTGTACGGTCTAATAGGGCGTTCTCTCGGTTCAGTATCAAATACTAATACTAGACATTCACCGATGCCCTTTCTATTTTCTGTAAAATAAAAGTCTATTAATTCTCCGTCATTGATGCGTTGTTTAATCTTGTTGTGATATGGGTACATACTCAACACTCCTCACATTCCTAATAACTTTTTTTCCTATTCTATCATAACGTAGAGTTAATAAGTACTGTCATATTGTGCATAATTTCATTTTTTACGGGTATTCTAAACCTGAGGTGAATAGCATGGATACAAATAAAAAAGAATCCGTAATAGACGGACAAATGGAGAAACCCATTTCCACTGCATATCCGGTAATTGACACTGACCTTGCAAGAGACAACATTGAAAATAACATGCCCAATGCCGACTTACAAGACTTATAATTTTGATAACAGTCGGTAAAAAACTATACCAGAGGTGATATTATGCACAATTATACAAATATGTACGAACTGTTTGAAGGCGAACCAAGAGCTAAACAATATTTTGATAAACTTCCCAATTACGTTCGGGAACAAATAACTTCCCATGTCGACGGCATCAATTCGTTTGAAAACCTGAAGGATTACGCAGAAAATGTGCTGCGTGGAGATGATTAAGGGAGCTTTGGCTCCTTTTTTTGATGCATTTGCTGATGCTCTGAAAAAAATAAAGTTCCAAATAAAACATTAGCACCACATTAAATCACGAAGAAAACACAAGCCACAAACCTTGATTTTACACGGTTTGTGGCTTTATGTTATGTTCCCATTATTAAATATTGTACCCTCTAATGCAGATAATACTATAATTATAAAGATGATGTTTTTCCACCTATTATATTAACTTGCTTTTTGTCGCACTGTAAAATACTAAGCATTTTATTTTTACTGATGTCCAGAGTAGATAATCGGTTATTTCTGCAATCCAATTCTGTAAGTAATTTATTATTACTGATATCCAAAACTGACAGTTGATTACTGCTGCAATACAACGAATCAAGATCTTTATTATTGCTAATATCAAGAAACGATAGGTGGTTATTTCTGCAATCCAATTCGGTAAGCAACATATTATTGCTGATAATAAGAGTCGACAGTTGATTATTACTGCAACTCAAATCAGTAAGTCCAGTATTTTTACTGATATCCAGAACTGAAAAACGATTATTGCGACAATCCAAAACAGTAAGTTCGGTATTGTTGCTGGTATCCAGAGCTGACAGTTGATTACTGCCACAAACCAAAATAGTAATATTTTTATTATTATTGATGTTAAGATTTATCAGATGATTATCATCACAATACAAACCAGTAAGTCCGATATTTTTACTGATATCCAGAGCGGACAGTTGATTACGACTACATTCCAAAATAGTAAGATTTTTATTATTGCTGATGTTAAGATTTGTCAGATGATTATCTTCACATCGCAAATCAGTTAGCTCCGTATTTTTACTGATATCCAGAACTGACAGTTGATTACTGCTGCATTTCAAAGCAGTGAGATTTTTATTATTACTGATGTTAAGATTTGTCAGATGATTATCATAGCAATTCATATGAGTAAGGCCAGTATTTTTGCTGGTATCCAGAGCTGACAGATAGTTAGTAAAGCATTCCAAAATATCAAGATTTATATTATTGCTAATGTTAAGAGCCGACAGTTGGTTTTCTTCGCATCGCAAATCAGTTAGTTTCGTATTTTTACTTATATCCAGAGTTGACAGTTGATTACTGCTACAATCCAAAACAATAAGATTTTTATTATTACTGATGTTAAGAGCCGACAGTTGGTTATCTTCACATTCCAAATCAGTTATACCCGTATTTTCGCTTGTATCCAAAGTCGACAGTTGATTACTTCCACATAACAAAGTAGTAAGATTTTTATTATTGCTGATGTTAAGCGACGGCAGTTGATTATCTTCACATTCCAAATCAGTTAGTTCCGTATTTTTACTGATATCCAGAGATGACAGCTGGTTACCGTCACAAACCAAAGAAGTAAGTCCTGTATTTTTACTAATGTCCAGAGATGACAGCTGGTTACTATCACAAACCAAATCAGTAAGTCCTGTATTTTTACTAATATCCAGAGATGATAGTTGATTACCGTCGCAAAACAAAATAGTAAGATTTTTATTATTGCAGATGCTTAGATTTGCCAGTTGGTCACCGGCACACCTCAACTCAGTAAGTCCCGTATTTTTACTTATATCTAGAGTCAACAGATTGTTTTCAGAACAATTCAAATGCTCTAATTTTTCAAAATATTCAATTCCATCAAGACTTTTAATGTTTTTATATGAAACATTAAGTTTTGTAATGTCTTTTATATCATTTTTATAAATAGGCGATCCTTCACTTTTACCAAGGAGGGCTAGTATACAATTACGGAAGTTTATGTCCGTAAAGCTAGTTGTTATGTCGTAATTCTGCATCTTAGATGTGCCTAATGATCCCATAGCGCTTGTATTTAATGCTGTAATTTCGCTTGTTAAACTTGGGTTTCTTTCCTCAGCAAATGCCACAGTTGGCTGTATAATGAATATTACACATGCAAAAATCAGCGATTTGCAGATACGTTTTCTGGTTTTTTTCATATTTTAATTTATCCTCCTAGAAAAATGTTTTTTATAATTATATACCGATATACAAATTTGTCAAATAATGTATAAATGTATATATGCAAAAAAGGCGCATCAGCAACGCTGATGCACCAATAACTGACTAATAGTTAACTTCCTTGATGGTAATTTAATCAAGCTTTGATTGCCCATCTCATTTTTGCTGAACGAGCACGACTATTCATATTACATTCTTCTGCTGTTGGCCTAATAACCTCATCTGAGATTTCGCTGTAAACGCCTTCATTCAACAATCTTTTAAAAGACTTTTTAACTAGTCTATCTTCTCCTGAGTGGAAAGTTAGTATCGCTACACGTCCACCTTTTGCAAGGACATTAGGAAGTTTTTCTAAAAATTCAAATAACACTTCAAATTCACTATTCACATCAATCCGCAGTGCTTGGAACGTTCTTTGGCATGATTTCTTGATTGCCTCTTTTCGTTCATCTGTTGGAATAAATTGAAGCGCATCTTCAATAATTTGTTGGAGCTTAGTAGTTGTAGAAATATCAGCTCCTTTTTCAATTTCGGAAACAATAGTTTTAGAAATTATTTTGGAATACGGTTCGTCTGAATTTTCAAGCAGCATACCTTCTAATTCTTCTTGCGTAATAGTCCTTAATCGTTCAGCCGCAGAGATGCCCTTTTCAGGATCCAGTCGTAAATCCAAAGGCCCCTCTCTTTTATATGAAAACCCTCTGTCTGGATTATCTATTTGCATTGAAGAGACGCCTAAATCCGCTAATATAAAATCAAACAAACCTGCCTCAGCAGCAACTTCATCGATATTGGCGAAGTTCAGATGCTTGGTAGTTAGTATATCTTGGCCATAACCTAAATGCTCTAGACGTTCTCTAGTTTTGGATATTTCAATAGGGTCTACGTCAAGTGCGTACAAATGCCCCTTGGATTCTAAGCGATTTAGCATTTCCAGCGTGTGTCCGCCATAACCCAAGGTTGCATCCAAACCAATTTGCCCTGGCTTAATTTCTAAGAACTCCATTATTTCTTTGACGCATATCGGAATGTGCATGCCAGCAGGTGTATTTCCCTTTTGAATGATTTTTGCTACAGTATCTACATATTTTTCCGGTTGAAGCTCCTTATATTTTTCTTTATAGCTTCGCGGATGATTTCCTTGATATCTGGTACGTCGTTTGTATTCCTTTTCTTGATTGCCCATGAATTATCTCTCCATATTTCTTGAATTTTCTCACTTAGTTATTTCCTTAAAAGCGTTTTGCATACCCGCATCGGCGGCAAAGCTCCTCACTAGGTTGGCGTGCCGAAAAACCTTTGTAAAGTGCCTGTGCACGTTCACCGGATAGAATTTGAGCAAGCGGCGTTTGAAAAATGTTGCCCAGTGCAATATCACCTTGGCTATCCAGACAGCAAGGCACTACCGTGCCATCGCTTAGTATGGCCATCTGGTTACGTAGCCCATGACAAAATATGGGCTGCTCCGTGCGAGGTTCAGCCATGCTCGGCCACGTAAAACGGGCAGCCTTTCCAAGGAAAAGTCCCGGTGCCAGTGTGGTATTACCGCTTTCACAGATTTTAATCCGTGCCGCTTCTTGTGCAGCATTGTCTAATCCTAAAAGACGGCACAAAGGAGTAAAAATAGCTTCATTATCAATGTCGTTTGCACCCAGATTCCACATTCTCAACTCGCATAAAAGTCCTTTGCCTGTTGCAGCTGTAACAAATAATGCCACATCTCGTAGATACTCCTCCTTGCAATATGCGCTACCAGACTCCATGCTGTGCAACGATACGCTTACTTTTCGTAATGCAGGTGCATTAAGCAGTAGTTTCTGTGTTTTCGCAAGCAGTGTACCGTTTGTGGTAATGTTTACAATCATGCCGAAGTGATGTGCCACACTCAAAAGTTCTTCCAATTGCGGATGTACCAGAGGCTCTCCCAGTACGTGCAGATAAATGTGGTTAGTATAAGGCTTTGCTTGCTGAATTACATGCGAGAACTCGTCAGTACTCATAAACCGTGGAACACGAACGTTGCCAATGCAAAAACTGCACGACAGATTACATACATTCGTGATTTCAATGTAGATGCGAGAAATTTTTTTCATAAGGTTTGCTCACTTTCGCTGCTTTTGTTCAGATAAAATTAAAAGTAAATCAGAGTTTTCAAAGCACTCAGCCCTGCATCCACCCATTAATCCCAGGTCTACTATAATCCAAGTAACCATATATATTTTTTTCATCATTACTTAGTTGGTTATCTTCCAAAAATGTTCATGATGCCATGCAACAAGATTGTTGAGTAACAGTTCTTCGTTTTCAGCCTTACAGCACCTAAAACAATACCAAAACAAAATCCTATAACAATCTTCCAAATCATGATTACTGCAAGGCCATCCGGTGCGCGGAAAGCTATCCCTTCAACATATCCCAAATGCCAAATTGCGAAAAGTATTGTAACAGCGATAAAGGTTGTTCTTTCTTTTTTAAATATGGCATTTAGCCTATTCCATATATACCCACGGAAAATAATTTCCTCAAATACTGGTGTCACAATACTGCTGTAGATCATAATGGTGATTGTCTGCGGTGTTGTGTCGCCAGTTATGATTAAGGTAGAAATCAATAAGCCAACCAGCACCAATGTTTCAATGATATAGAACAATCCCCATTTTTGTGGAAACACAGATAGAGATACTCCCTTTGCGGATGTAATGATAACAAAACCAATTGTCAGGATGAACATTGCAATCATTGTTGCGATATCATCCGTAAAATTTGTCCTTTTGATAAAAACAAATAAACTCTGTTCAATAGCCATTCTAAAAATTTGCAAAACGGCTAACATTACAATTAATGATGCAAAAGTTTTTATTATTCTTTTATTATACATAGTTTTTTCTGATTACTCCTATCCTATCATTGAATTTTTTTTATCTCACTTGCTAATTCCCCAAAGTATTCCCTGATTCATAATAATACATAATTTTACATCTTTTTTGCAAAAAAAGAAAGGTGTAACAGAAAAACCGTTGCACCAAAACTTACCAATTGCCTTGAATTATACATTCTTTTGCTTCTTTATCATCTCTAAACCCTTTAAAAGCAGGCGGCCTTAACGAACTTTTTCCGTCGGCATAGACCCTACTATGCACACAACCTCAGGCTCAGTCCAAATTAAAATAGTTTTCCTTGATGCTAGATATATAATTAAAGCTTTTCAAAAATTCCAAAGTCTACTCAAGATAACTTTTGATTTTAGCATAAATGATTGAAAAATGTCGATGCGAATGTTAAACTATTTTGTAAATATCTAAATTCTTTGTTAAATAATACTCCTAGAACCTGATAAAAAATACACTTGGAATTTGGTTGCAATTATTCTGCTCATAAAAGAGGTTGATTTACTTGAATCATAAAAACATATTACTGGTAGAAGACAGCCGTCTTTCATCTGAAATTATTTCTGACTCCCTAATCAAAAATGGATACAACGTAGAGATTGTTACTACAGGAGAAGCGGCAGTAGAAAAAGCCTGTAGCAGTTCTCAAATTGACTTAATTATCATGGATATTGAATTAGCGGGGTGCTTGAATGGGATTGATGCTGCTCGCAAAATACTAGAAAATATCGATATTCCTATTGTATTTTTAACAGGCAACGCATCAAAAGAAATTTTTCAGAAACTTTTCGAAGTTCATGCCTATGGATTTGTCCTCAAGGGCACTGATAAATTTTCATTATTATCTACAATTGAAATAGCATTTACTTTGCATGAAGAAAAAAAACAAACAAAAGCTTATAATGATGAACTTGAAAAAGCACATGAAGAACTTGAAGCCAGCCGCAAAGAGTATTTAGAATTAGCCGAGAATGCTCCAGTCGGAATTTTAAAATGTGATAACAACGGAAATGTTATTTTTGTAAATCAATCCGCCCTTGAAATACTAGGCTCGCCAAGTGCGGAAGAAACAAAAAGAATCAATATATTTACTCTTCCTTCGCTCGTTCATTGCGGATTATCTGAGCAACTCAAAAAATGCATAATGGACAATGTGCATGGTATTTACGAAATGAATTACGAATCTAAATGGGGTAAAAAGGCATATATTCGACTGCATATTAAGCCTTTTACAGGTCGCAATAATGTAAATGGTGCGCAATTGATTATTGATGATATTACTGAAGAAAAACATCTGGAAGAGGAGTTACGTATTTTATCTTTAACCGATCCCCTGACAAATGTATATAATCGCCGATATTTTATTAAAAAGTTAGACGAAGAGTTTGATCGCGTACAAAGACAGGCCGGGGGTACATTTTCGGTTGCTTTGTTGGATATAGATCATTTCAAATCCATCAATGACTGTTTTGGTCATCATGTTGGGGATCTTGTTTTAATCAAATTAACAGAAACAATCAATAATCGAATTCGCAAAATCGACTGCTTGGCTCGATGGGGAGGGGAAGAATTTATCATATTATTTCCACACACAAAGCTTGATGCAGCTACACTATTAATCGAAGAATTGAGGAACAGTATTAGTAAAATGGACACTTCAATTTCCAGTAAAATAACAGCTAGTATTGGAGTTGTTGAATATTGCGCTAATGAAACCGTTGATTCTATGATACAGAGAGCAGATAATTTGATGTATGAGGCAAAAAATGCTGGCAGAAACTGTGTGCGAAGTTGCTAGGATTGGGCTGAAGTACGGCTAACTCAACCTGACTGAAAGAGAAGAAAAATGATAAAATTGTTCTGAGAAATTCCACAAATAAAAAATGACGCTGAAATAAAAAAGAGCAAACTGACACTAAAATCAGTTAGCTCTTTTTCTATAATATGTACGAGCTGATAATTCAATGGATGAACTGTTAGAAACAAAAATTGTTTCTTTAGCATAATAATATAAAAAGGTGCAGCAGCAACGCTGATGCACTCATAAACAATTATTCATGATACTACTTCAAATAGTTAACCAATAGTAGTATTATAATATAGCTTCTTAGAATTGTATAAAGCAAACAGAAAACAAATAAATATAATAACACCAACAATGAGGAAAATGATTGAGAATGGTGGAATTAACAACGATACAAAAGACAAAATGTTTATAACTGCAAAAGCTGTCCATCTGGATTTAAGGGTGTTTCCATTCAAATTTACATTATATTTCTCTTCCATGTCTATTACACCCATAACGATTTTATATGAAATAAATATAGATATGCAGGTTGACGTGAAAGCAAAGATGTAAGTCGATACTCCTAATGACGTAGAACTGCTAAAAATATCAATAAAAAACAAAATGCAAGTATAAACAGCCATACCGATTGCATATGGTTTAGCCTCCATAAACCTTGAACTTTTGTTGGACATTTCAACCAACCCATATATCATAACGATATAACCCACAAAATCTGGTATTATGTCAATACGTACGTTGGCAATAGTAATATTAAAATCTAGAAATATTAAGATAAAGCCGATAAATATGTTATCCATTTTCTACACCCCATTTTCTTGTTCGCTTCTCTCTGATTATATGAGATCCTGAACATCAATTTGCTAAGTATATAATACTTAATCAAAATTTTCATAAGAAAGGGTTCTTATCATCAGGTACCTCTTGTATAATTACAATCGGGTCTGATATCAAGCCATATTTATCATCTTCAGGGTATGTAACAGCTACTGTTGTATTTTCGCCTGCATATGCTATCATGCTTTCCATCGATTCCCACTTTGTACATAGAAAAAAATGAGCATATTTATCTTGTTGAACAATTTTAAGATAGGCCCCTTTGTTCCCCTTAACCGCAGTAGTATCTTTAACACCTGTCTCATATTCATATTTTTCAAACTCATTCTTCATTTGGATTGGCACTATACCATGCCACGTTCTTGATATCATTTCTATCTCCTATTCTCAACTTATTTCATTAAGCATTTTTATTACTTGATATATTTCTCCACACACTTTACAAACACAGTTTGCTCCTTCAGTATTCCCTGATTCAATTTCATATTTTTATTATTTTACATCCTTTTAGCAAAAAAAGAAAGGTGCAACAGAAAAACGGTCACACCAAATTCTTGCCGTAAGATAAAATCTAATTTCTCCTTCATAAAATTACCTGTTGATTTATATTATAAGAAAATATATTCTATATTTAGGAACGTATATTTCTATTTTAATGATATGAGGCGAAAAATGCTTAGGATGGGGAACAAATGCTATGTAATTGAATACGGAACGCATATAACCCTTGTGGAGATACTTTCTATACAGGGAGTATTTTATACAATCAGATTTCTCAACAGACCTCATTTATCGGTTTCCCGATTAAGAAAAAGCCGTTTGTATTCAACATGGGAAGATGCACAAAAAGTACTTGATGAAAAACAGCGATTAATTAATATAAAACGGATTATTGGAGAACAGCTTGAGTTGGAAGGCATGGAGAAACTAAGAAAGAGATCCTATTGGCCATGCCAGACTAATTATGAAAAAAGGCAAAAAAAATAAGGGGGTTACCTAATCCTATACACAAAATTGTCAAATAATGTTTTTATAGCACAAATAATACAAAAAGGTGCAGCAGCAACGCTGATGCACCCATAGCAAACTAAATTATATTCAATTATAAATTTTATAATTAACCACCTATTATATTAACTTGCTTATCGTCGCACTCTAAAACACTAAGCAACGGATTTTTACTGACATCCAGAGTCGATAATCGGTTGTTTCTGCAATTCAATTCTGTAAGCAATGTATTATTTCTGATATCCAAAACTGACAGTTGATTACTGCTGCAATACAACGCATCAAGATTTTTATTATTGCTAACGTTAAGAACCGATAGGTGGTTATTTCTGCAATCCAAATAGGTAAGCAACATATTATTGCTGATATCCAAAGTTGACAGTTGATTATCAGAGCACCACAAAACAATAAGATTTTTATTATTGCTTATATCCAAAACTGACAGTTGATTATCGGAGCAACTCAGAACATTAAGATTTTTATTATTGCTTATATCCAAAACTGACATTTGGTTACTATCACAATACAAGTCAGTAAGTCCAGTATTTTTACTGATATCCAAAGTCGATAGATTATTACCAGAGCAACTCAGGCGATTAAGATTTATATTATTTCTTATATCCAAAGTTGATAGTTTATTACTGCTGCAAGCCAAAATAGATAGATTTTTATTATTTCTTATATCCAAAGTTAACAGCTGGTTACCATCACAATACAAGCCAGTAAGTCCAGTATTTTTACTGATATCCAAAGTCGACAGATTGTTTACAGGGCAATACAAAAACCTCAGATTAATATTTTTACTTAAATCCAGAACTGATAGATTATTATAAGAGCAATACAACTCAGTAAGTCCAGTATTTCTGCTAATATCTAGAGCTGACAGTTGATTTCTGTCACAATACAATGAAGCAAGTTTTTTATTATTACTGACATTAAGATTCGTCAATTGATTACCGCCGCAATTCAAAGTAGTAAGTTCAGTGATTTTACTGATATCTAGAGCTGACAGTTGGTTATCCTCATAACATAAACCAGTAAGTCCTGTATTTTTACTAATATCCAATGTCGACAGCTGATTTCCGCCACAATCCAAATCGATAAGCCCTGTATTATCTCTGATGTCCAGAGATGTTAGAGCATTACCAGAGCAATACAACTCAGCTAAGCCCTTATTTTCACTAGTATCCAGTGTTGTCAGTTGATTAAGGCCACAGTCCAAAGAAACAAGATTTTTATTATTACTGACATTAAGAGTCCTAAGATTATTCCAAAAACAATCCAAATTGGTAAGTTCAGTATTTTTACTGATATCTAAAACTGACAGTTCATTAAGATCACACGTCAAATCAGTAAGATTTTTATTACTGCTTATGTTAAGAGCAGCCAATTTATTGTTACCGCAATTTAGATTAATAAGTTCAGTATTTTTACTGATGTCCAAAACTGACAGTTGATTATAAGCACAATCCAAAAGCTCTAACTTTTCAAAATATTCAATTCCGTCAAGACTATTAATGTCTTTATATGAAACATCAAGGCTTGTAATATCTTTTACATCATTTTTATAAATAGGAGATCCTTCACTTTTACCAAGGAGTTTTAGTATGCTATTACGGAAGTTTATGTCCGTAAAGCTCGCTGTAATGTCGGAATTCCGCACGTAAGATGTGCCTAACAAGTTCATAGTGCTTGTCTTATATGTATTTGCAGTAATTTTGCTTGTCAAACTTGGAGTTTTTTCATCAGCAAATGCCACAGTTGGCTGTATAATAGATACTATACATATCAAAAATAACAACTTGCACATGCGATTTCTTGCTTTTTTCATATTAATTTTCCTCCTAGAATAATGTTCTTTATAATTATATACCTATATACAAATTTGTCAAATAATGTATCTATACAAAAAGGTGCAGCAGCAAACGCTGATGCACCTATAGTAAACTATCTTTATTATTTTTTAGAAGAACTCTGCGAGTCTTTATTGGTAATCTTTTCATCACCAATATAACGGAACATAGAAAAGCAGCTATTTGATGGCTGACTTAAAATACCCTTTTCATCAAGAAACGAAAACTGTTCAAGTCCCTCGATATTAAAAAATTTCAATTCAATATCCAAAATCGAACCTGACTCGATTTTTTCCGCTAATCTACGCGCTATGTACTGAGATAAGGAAATGTATTTTCCATCACCTTTCCCACCAATATTTGAAGGACAAGTTGAATTTATTATAGATTTTTTATTATTCTTATAAAGTAAGACAGCAAGTTGATATGCCGTTAAAAAACATGATTCATCTCTTTTTTCATTTTTGTAATGATCAGCATTTTTCAGAATTTCTTTAATTTCCTTTTCTATATCTTGCCAATATATATCTCCCATAGTTTGTCCTCCCAGAAAATATTATAATTATATGAGTTACTAGCATCTAATTTATATTAGCAATTATAATACTCTGGACAAAATTGTCAAATAATGTTTCTTTATCACAAATAAACAAAAAACAGAAATAATTATTTATATTTCATTTGCCTAAAAACAAATTGCCAATTTACAAGAGTTTCATCCCTACATAAGCCTTGATTAGTTGAATAATTATAAGTGTAGCAAAATAAAAGGATTATTCGTCACTATCTGCATCGTCTGTAGTTTCTTCTGTAACCACACAAATAGAGAACAACGATTTTTCCTCACCATATTCGTCCATAAGACAATCAATAAATTTCATAATTCCTGCTGCAGACAGGTTCATTTCTATAAAAATACCGTCTTTGACGTTCCAAGCCCAACGCATACCACCATCTGATGTACTAATATGTGGATGTTTTACCGTGATAACGTTACAGGAGAAATCCTTTGCTGCAAGTTTCTCCAGTACTCCAGGTTTTCTCTTATCCAATAGTTTTATAACATCCAACAACATAAGGGCGTACTTGTTCTGACGATATGTTTCACCATCAAACTTGAACGTTACAAGTTTTTTACCAGTAACATCATTATAATCATCAAGTGTGATAGTTGCCACGTATTCAAATTAAATGCCGTCATCAACTACTTTCTCAATACGGTACCTATTCATAATGATGGTTGTAAGCCGACGCCCCCTAGTTTTAATGTTCTCAATATCCCATGTGTCTTTATCCCAAACATCACTATTCAGCACAACAGCTTTTGAATTATCTTTGATGATTTTTTTCTTTTCGGCAAAGCTCTTATTAGAAAGCTCAGAATTATATCCAGATACAGACAGATTTCCGAGAACATGAAGATATTCTTCATGTTCTCGGAAATATAACGCCACTCTGTGCTAAGCGTTTGCGGCATAAAATTGTTTACATAAGTAAAGACCCCGAAAGCCCAGTATCTACAAGGTTTTCGGGGATTTTTTTATTTTACTCCCACTCTATGGTAGCTGGCGGTTTACTGGTAACGTCGTAGCAAATTCTGTTGACGTGTTTAACCTCATTTACAATTCTTACGCTTACTCTGTCGAGTACATCATAAGGTATTCTGGCCCAATCGGCTGTCATAAAGTCTGTCGTTGTGACACCTCTTAAGGCAATTGTATAGTCATATGTTCTGCCATCGCCCATAACGCCGACTGAACGAAGGTCAGTGATAACCGCAAAGTACTGGTTAATACTTCTGTCAAGTCCTGCATTCTTGATTTCTTCTCTGAATATAGCATCTGCGTCGCGGAGAATCTCAAGCTTATCCTCTGTTACCTCGCCAATAACTCTTATTCCAAGTCCCGGACCGGGGAACGGCTGACGCCATACAATGTACTCCGGAAGTCCAAGCTCTGTTCCCATTTCACGAACTTCATCTTTAAAAAGAAGTCTGAGCGGTTCAATAAGCTCTTTAAAGTCAACCACTGATGGAAGTCCGCCTACGTTATGATGTGACTTGATTACTGCACTGTCACCAAGTCCGCTTTCAATAACATCGGGATAAATTGTGCCCTGAACAAGAAAATCAACCTTACCTATTTTCTTTGCCTCATCCTCAAACACTCTTATGAATTCTTCACCGATGATTTTTCTCTTCTGCTCGGGATCTTTAACACCCTTAAGCCTTTCCAAAAATCTGTCCTTTGCATTTACTCTGACAAAGTTTGACTCAAAGAATCCGTCAAACACCTGCTCAACTTCATCACCTTCGTTTTTACGCATAAGACCATGGTCAACAAATACACAGGTAAGATTCTTGCCGATTGCTTTGCTTACGAGAGCGGCAACAACGCTTGAGTCAACACCGCCAGAAAGAGCACAAAGAGCCTTGCCGTCACCGACCTTTTCCCTGATTTCCTTAATCTGTGCATCTATATAATCAGACATAATCCAGTCGCCTGTACATCCGCACACTTCATAAAGGAAATTTTTAAGCATATCTTTTCCCTTAGGCGTATGGTTTACTTCAGGATGAAACTGAACTCCGTAAAATTTCTTTTCTTCACATTCCATTGCTGCTGTGGGACATGTATTTGATACAGCTGTTACTTTAAAGCCATCAGGTACTTTTGAAACAAAGTCAGTATGGCTCATCCAGCAAATTTGATCCTTTTCAATGCCATTGAAAATTTTACTTGCTGTATCAACTGAAATTTCAGTCTTTCCATACTCACTCTTTGAATTAGCAGATGTAACGGTTCCCCCAAGGTTATATGCCATAATCTGGCACCCATAACAAATGCCGAGAACCGGAATTCCAAGTTCGAACACCTCTTTTGAAATATGAGGTGATTTTTCATCATATACGCTGTTAGGTCCGCCTGTGAAAATAATTCCGACAGGATTGAGCTTCTTGATATCTTCAATAGACATAGTATAAGGCTTAACTTCGCAGTATACGTTGCATTCACGAACACGGCGGGCAATCAGCTGATTATACTGTCCTCCAAAATCAAGTATCAATACAAATTGATTATTCATAACTATCCTCCGAATTAATATTCTACACTATAGTTAGGCGCTTCTTTTGTAATCTGTATATCATGAGGATGGCTTTCTCTCAGACCTGCGCTTGTCATTCTGATAAATCTGCCATTCTCTCTTAAATCGTCAACTGTTGGTGTTCCGCAATATCCCATGCCTGAGCGAAGTCCGCCCAAAAGCTGATATACCGAATCCTCTACGCTGCCTTTATATGCAATACGTCCTTCAACACCTTCAGGAACAAGTTTCTTTGCATCTTCCTGGAAGTATCTGTCCTTGCTGCCGCTTTCCATGGCTGCAAGAGAACCCATACCTCTGTATACCTTATATTTTCTTCCCTGATAAAGCTCTGTTTCTCCGGGGCTTTCCTCACAGCCTGCAAAGTAGCTTCCGAGCATACATACATTTGCTCCTGCCGCAATAGCCTTAACAAGATCTCCTGAGTATTTAATACCACCGTCTGCAATGATAGGAATATTGTATTCCTTTGCAACTTCAGCACAGTCCATAATAGCTGTAATCTGAGGTACTCCGATACCGGCAACAACACGTGTTGTACAAATTGAACCAGGTCCGATTCCAACCTTAACACAGTCAGCACCTGCCTCAATAAGATCCCTTGTTGCCTCGCCTGTTGCAACGTTTCCTGCGATAAGCTGTACATTTGGAAATGCCTGCTTAATCTTTCTTACTGTATCAATAACACCCATTGAATGTCCATGTGCCGTATCGATAACAATAACATCAACACTTGCATCAACAAGTGCCTGCATTCTTTCAAGCACATCAGCAGTAGCTCCGACAGCTGCGCCTGCAAGAAGTCTGCCCTGTGCATCTTTTGCTGAGTTAGGGTACTTAATTGCTTTTTCAATATCCTTTATTGTTATAAGGCCTTTAAGGTAGCCTTCATTGTCAACTATTGGGAGCTTTTCAATCTTATGCTTTGTAAGAATTGCCTTTGCATCCATAAGTGTTGTGCCAATAGGAGCAGTGATAAGATGATCTTTTGTCATTACTTCTGTAATCTTTTTATTGTAATTTGTTTCAAAACGTATATCACGGTTTGTCAAAATTCCAATAAGCCTTCCGTTCTCGGTTATAGGAACACCTGAAATACGGTACTTCTCCATAAGTGCTACGGCATCATAGAGATAGTGGTCCTCAGAAAGATAAAAAGGATCAACAATAACACCATTTTCAGAACGTTTTACTTTATCAACCTCATCTGCCTGTTTTGCTATTGACATGTTTTTATGAATTATGCCGATACCGCCCTGTCTTGCCATGGCAATTGCCATCTTTGCATCTGTTACTGTGTCCATTCCGGCACTCATCAAAGGTGCATTAAGAGTGATTTTATTTGTCAGTCTTGTTGTAAGGTCAATGTCCTTTGGCAATACACTGCTTTTGGCAGGTATGAGAAGAACATCATCAAAAGTCAAACCTTCTTTTACAATCTTGTTCATAGCCTTAAAGTCCCCTTCTCCTAAATCTTAATCTATAAATGTACATGTTATTTAAGCTGTTAGTATCTATACTCCGTTTTGCAACAGCTTTAGTGTAAATTTAACAAATTTTATCAGATTAATTGCATGTTTGTCAACCGAATACACCAGCTAATTCAATCTTTTTTCATTTTTGTAAAACTAGTATCTATTCTTTGACACAATCGTAAATTTAATGTGCAATTTTATAATTTATGTCCTTAATTTTACAGACATAAACACCTCTTTTACGACTTTCGTACATAAAGACTTGATTTATTGCCTGAACAATATAAATAGTCCCTCGGGCATGGAAATTGTCCACATCCGAAGGACTACATTGTTAATAATTGGGGCCTGCATTAACTATATTTTCTGGCATATGTGTATATTTTTTAAAGTTTTCATTGAATTTTCCGGAAAGACTCTTAGCTGTGCTATCGTATGCTTCCTTATCTTCCCATGTATTTCTTGGATTAAGTATTTCTTCGGGTACATTAGGACATGACTTTGGGATATATACATTGAATATATCATCAAGCTCATATTCAACATTATCGAGCTCACCTTTAAGCGCAGCGGTAACCATTGCTCTTGTATATTTTAATTTAATACGGCTTCCTGTTCCATAAGAACCGCCTGACCAGCCTGTATTAATAAGGAATACTCTGGCATCGTTCTTTTTGATTTTTTCGCCGAGCATTTCAGCATATACGCTTGGGTCAAGGGGAAGGAAAGGTGCTCCAAAGCAGGTTGAAAACGTTGTCTGAGGCTCTGTTATGCCTCTTTCTGTTCCTGCAAGCTTGCTTGTATAGCCTGACACAAAGTGGAACATAGCCATATCATTATTAAGCTTTGAGATCGGAGGAAGTACACCAAATGCGTCAGCTGTAAGGAATATTACTGTCTTAGGCTGTGTTCCCTTACCGCTCATTTCAGCGTTGGGAATATAGCATACAGGATAGCCTGCTCTCGTATTTTCTGTAAGTGAACCGTCACTGTAATCTGGCTCGCCTGTTTCACGGTCAATTACTACATTTTCAAGAAGTGTTCCAAACTTAATTGCATGGAATATTTCCGGCTCATTTTCCTCAGTAAGGTCAATACACTTTGCATAGCATCCACCTTCGATATTAAACACGCCGTCATCAGACCAACCGTGCTCATCATCACCGATAAGCCTACGTTCAGGGTCTGCACTGAGTGTTGTTTTGCCTGTTCCCGAAAGTCCGAAGAATACAGCTGAATCACCATCTTTTCCGATATTTGCTGAACAGTGCATAGAAAGAACACCGCTTTTGGGAAGAACATAATTCATTACAGAGAAAACACTCTTCTTAATTTCACCGCAATACTGTGAACCTGCTATAAGTACAATTTTCTGCTCGTAGTCAATGGCAATACATGCTTCACTGTTCGTTCCGTCAATTTCAGGAATACAATTAAATCCCGGAGCAGCAAGTATTGTAAACTCAGGCTCAAATGTATCAAGCTCCTCTTCAGTTGGCGTTACAAGGAGATTTTGAATAAAAAGATTCTGAGATGCAAGTTCATTAATAATTCTGAAGCTTTTTGAATACTTTCTGTCTGCACCCGCAAAACCGTCAAACACATAAATCTCTCGGTTCTGGAGATATGCAAGCATTTTACTGTGAATCCTATCAAAGGCTTCCTTTGATATTGGTTTGTTTACATTTCCCCATGAAATGTCATCATGTACTACAGGGCTGTCAACAATAAATTTGTCATCAGGTGAGCGTCCTGTATACTTTCCAGTGTTTACAACAAGAGCACCAGTATTCGATAATGTGCCCTCTTTGCGCTCAAGTGCAATTTTAACAAGCTGGGGTGCGGTAAGGTTACGATATACCGTTCCGTTGCCTACTATACCAAGCTCAAAGACATTAAGTGTTTTCATTTCTATCCTCCCAAGAAGTCTGTTGTAAAACTAATCTTTTTCAGTATATCACAAGTTTTTTAGGCGTTCTACCCGAAATTTATTATTAAATGTAAGTATAGCTAAAATTTTTTCCATAATTAATGCATCATATTTCAGTTGTAGAAATTTCTACAAATACTATATCACTTTTAAGCGTTATTTATTGCAAATATTACACCAAATCTACACAAACCTTATTTTATTTGTATCTTTTTTCATTTGCTGATTAATACTATGCCACCCAAGCAAAGCATAAATCCCGCAATCTGTTTTATTGAAATGTGTTGTTTATATAACAGCATACCTACTATCAAAAGCACACATGCAAGTGCGACATTTGCAACCAAAGAACCGATGCCCATTTTCCATCCCACACGATAAATGTAGATATAACCAAATTCAAGTGCAACAATTGCACATCCGAAAACAAAAGATGTCCAGTTTAAGCTTGAAAACTCGGCTACTAAATTTTTATTTTTACTCGTAATAAAAAACATAATTGCAGACAAAATTGCCGCAACCAAATAAGTCACCGTAAGAGATGCAAACGGCTGAACAGCTTCGGGTGTGGATTTTGCGCAGATATTGTATACCGTATTTGCGGCCACAACTACCAAAATAGGCCAATACATTTGTAACATAAAAATTTCCCCCTTAATTTTTGCTAACATGTTTGTAAATCTACAGGTTCGTGATAAAATATAAATATAATTAATTACAGAATTTTACGAAAGAAGTGGTATTAATGGTTTTAACAATTGCTCATTCTCCACGCAAAGTCCTTTGTGGTAGAACTTGTGTGGAGTAAATATCTATCCGATAGACTTTGCACTTTTATAATCTAAAATAAAAGGAGTAAAGTAAAATGAATAAATTAAAATATGATACTGCAAAACTTGGATTTGCAGAGGTTGACATCACACCTTATGCACCTGTTGAAACTATAGGTTTCGGACGCGAGGACGAATTATCACGCGGTATACTGCACCCGTTATCGGCACAAATCTCAATATGGCAGTCGGCAGAAAACAAATGCTGTCTTATAGCAATAGACCACATTGGTTTCTCAAAGCAGCATGCTGACCAGCTGCGAACTGAAATAGGCATAATTTTATCTATATCAAAGGATAATGTAATGCTGTGCTTTTCTCATACCCACTCGGCACCAAATGAAAGCATAGAAAATGATTATTTTCGCTTTCTTTGCTCACAGGTTAAAGAAGGTACATTAAAAGCCACTCAGAATATATTACCAATAAAAGCTGTTTGGAGCAACACTTATTCAGATATAGGTGTAAATCGCCGTTTGGAATGCAGTGCATTAGACAGACGAATAGGAATATTAAAAGTTGTTGATGCCAAAAACGGAGAACTTAAACTGCTGTTACTTCGTCTGAGCGCACATGCAAACGTGCTTAAAGCTGACAATTATCTCATATCTCCTGATTATTTCGGTGCTGTGAGGGATTTGTTGAAAGCAAAATACGGCTGTGCGGTTATGCTCACTCAGGGAGCCTCGGGGAATGTAGCTCCTAAATATTATAAATCAAGCACCGTACCGATTGATGCAAACGACCCTGATAAATTCATTAACTCAGAAACAGCTCTTAACGATATGGCAGAAGAAATATTTCGGCAGACTGACAAAGTTTTAAGCAATATAAAACCTCAGAATATTGAGCGTTTGGATATGTACTCAATACGGCATAATTTCTATGCTGATGTTCCTTCGCTTGATGAAGCACTTGAAATTTTCTCTGATGCTAAGAAATACGCAGGCATTGACGGTACCTCATGGCTCGCTGAAGTAAACCGACTGAACCGTGAGGGAATAAAATTGCAGACTGAAACTGTTGAAATACAGTATTTTGCATTAAATGACGGATGTTTATGCGGTGTACCCAATGAAATTATGTGTGAATTTGCACTGAAAGCCGAAAAAATGCTTCACTGCGATACATTTTATCTGGGAGGCTACACTAACGGCTGTACAGGCTATTTCCCGACCGAAGAGGAATATGACAAGGGCGGTTACGAGGTCTATTGGTCTATGTTAATCTATTATATATATCATGGACGTGTATCCTCGTTGAACAGAAATTCCGCATCTGAACTGATAGAAACTGCAATTGAAAATTACAAGCCATATAAAAACAACTAAAAATGTTAGGGCACCGTGGTTATTCCACGATGCCCTTCCTTATTAATTACTTGTTTAATTCCATATATCTCATTGCTATTGAAGCAAGCTGTCCTCTTAAGGCTGTATTCTTAGGTGCAAGCGTTCCGTCGCCCATTCCGCTTATGAGTCCATTATGAACACACCAAAGCATTGACATTTTAGCATAATCAGAAATATTCGCACCATCTTCATATTCACGAAGTGCCATTCCGGCATCCTCGGGACTGCCCGCATAGCGGTATAAGAATGCCGAAAGCTCCTCTCGTGTAACCAGTTGGTCAGGCTTAAAGCTTCCGTCATTATAACCACCTGCAATACCCTTTGACGCTGCCCAGTTAAGAGCATCAGTATACCATTCTCCGCTTTTTACATCAGTGAATCCCGATGAAGTCTCTACCTTTTCGGCTCCGCTTAATTTATAAAGAATCTGTACTGACATTGCCCTTGTAACTCCTGTTTCAGGTTCAAAAGCAGACGTTGATATTCCGCTCATAATTCCGTTTGTATATACATAATCAACTGCGGAGGCATACCATGAATTTTGTTTTACATCTCTGAATCTTCCCTGTCCGGCAGGTCTGTTAATATCGCTTGTTTCAGTTATATTTTTTATATCTTGTGATGTTACATTTGTGAAGCTTTTTGAATCCTTAGTAAGCACAAAATCATAGCTGACAGTATCACTTGATGATTTCATTCCCTTTGGTCCGCTGCTATTTGCATTCCCTTCGGGAGCTGTGCCATCTGCCGGTCTTTGGGGCATTGTGCCGTCAGCAGGCATTTCAGGCATTCCTTCGCCATCACGTCTTTGGTCGGTGTTGCCGTCTGAAGGCATTTTGGGGTGCTCACCGCCGAACATCCCTCCCACCTGCGCAGAACTTGTTCCGCCCTGATGCATCTGAGTTCCGTCTGTATATGATGTTATACTTGTATAAAGGCCGTCCTCTACCGTTCCGTCTACAGAACCGCCTGAATATACATGATATGTTCCTTCTTCAAGCTTTGGTGTAGAAAGTACAATATATGAATAATCATAAGGAAAATCATATGCAAAAACAGGCTTATCGTTTTCATCTGTTATAACAATTGTATCATCTGTATCCTCACTAAACTGCATGAACATAAAAAGCTGTTTGGATGATGCATCAATTTCATCATACATTCCGCCTGCACCTACAACAGTACCTCCGTTTATGTATGTACCCATATCTGAATCAATTCCGCCGTCCATAGATTTGGGATTTGCAAGTGAAATAACCGTACCGCCGTTTATCTGAATCCAGCCGTTTGAATCAATTCCGTCACCCTCAGTGCCGTTTCCTGCAAATATATAAAGGTAACCGCCGTTTATTGTTGTTACGCTTACGCCGTCTTCGTTTGTGTTAATGCCGTCATCCCCAGAATTAATATGAATGATGCCGCCATTAATTGTGAGGTGAAGTTCACTGTCAAGGCCTTCGTTGTCAGCAGTAATGTTAAGCTTTCCTGTGCCTTTTGTGCCTCCGTCAATCACCATTGACATACATGAATAAAAAGCACCGTCATATTTATGAAGCTTCTTAGTTGTTCCCTCCTTATATACTTTTGCAACATGTGAACCGCTTATATTATTTGTTGTTCCGTCAGCTATAATTACTCTTGCACCTGCATTTGCTGTATCAGCTGTGCTTGATGCTGTTGCAGTATCCTTTGTGCCGCACTCATAAACATTATAGAAAATAACAGCCGGTGCAACCGTACATGTAATATCAACACCGTTAAGAATAAGCGTTACAACTGCATCCTTATCCTCTGCTGCATCCTCTCCCAAATCAACCGCAATCTGTCCCTTTGAAAGCTCACCGCTTACAACATAGGTACCAGGCTTGGTAATAGTAACAACAGTATTTTCTGCCGCCTCCTGGACTGTATGCATATCACTTTCTGTACCTTCGCCATATGAGGAATCTGTTCCGGCATGGTAATAAGCAATATCGGCACCTGTGTAAACCGCAGAAGTGCTGTCCGTTGATGCTTTTTGACCGTCAACGAGTATTTGGCTGTCGCTTAGTTTGATTTTTGTGCTGTCTGATGCAAATACTGTGAATGCTGTCGGCATAATTGATGTCAGCATTGCGATTGCCGTTGAAACAGCCGCAAATCTTTTTAATGATTTCATTATTTTACCTCCTTTAGTTTTAATTGTTAATTTATTATAAATCTCAATTATGTAAAAACTGTTGTAATTTTATTAAAAATCAATTAGATTTTCGGAGCAAGCGGCGTTCTAAAAATTTTTTTGATATTCTAATTTTTTTTGCAATTTTCTCTTGATTTTCATTACCGATATGATATTATTGATATATAAACCAATTGAAGGGAATGTTTTGCATTATGGAAAAAAAGATGCTTGATTTCCTTACCCGTCTAAGCCACGGTTTGGCTGAACAATTTGGTGAAAACTGTGAAATTGTTATTCACGACATAAGCCCAGATGCTGATGTGTTAAGCTCAATAGTTACAATAGAGAACGGACATGTTACAGGCAGAAAAATAGGTGACGGTCCTTCGCAGGCTGTGCTTGATGCAATCATGGGTGAAGAAAGAGCCGAGGATCATATTTCATACTTTACCAAAACAGAGGATGGTAAGATACTGCGTTCCTCCACCATTTACATTCGCAATGACGATGATAAAATCGAAGGGGTTTTCTCAATTAATTATGATGTAACCTATCTTGCAATGGCGGAAAACGTAATACGTTCCTTTACCGGAACAGTTGAAACAAAAAATGAAACACCGAAAATCTCATCTAATGTTGAGGAGCTTTTGGATGACCTTATCGAACAGTCGGTTATGATTATTGGTAAACCGGTTGCTCTCATGACTAAGGATGACAAGATAAAGGCTATTAATTTTCTGAATGATTCAGGAGCATTTCTTATCACTAAATCAGGTGATAAGGTAGCTGCTTATTACGGTATTTCAAAATTTACATTATATAATTATATTGACATTGGTAAGAAAAAAGATAAATAGGAGGAATTTATTATGGATTATGCAAAGATTAACGAAGCTGCTAAGGGTTACCTCCCTCAGATGACCAAATTTTTAAGAGATTTAATTGCTATTCCCGGAGAAAGCTGCGGTGAGGAAGGCGTTATTAAACGTATCGAAGCTGAAATGAATGCGGTTGGCTTTGACAAAGTAGTTATTGACCCCATGGGAAATGTTATGGGTTACATGGGCAAAGGTGAAAAAATTATTGCTTTTGACGCACATATTGATACAGTTGGCATCGGAGAAATTATCAACTGGACATTTGATCCATATGAAGGCTATGAAAACGATGAAGAAATCGGCGGACGTGGTGCTTCTGACCAGCTTGGGGGTATTGTTAGCTCAGTTTACGGTGCAAAGATTATGAAGGATTTAAACCTCATTCCCGATGATGTAACTGTTCTTGTTACTGGTACTGTTCAAGAGGAGGACTGTGACGGTCTTTGCTGGCAGTACATCATAAAGGAAGACAAGGTTAAACCTGAATTTGTAGTTATTACAGAGCCTACTGACAACAAGATTTACAGAGGACACAGAGGACGTATGGAAATACGTGTTCAGGTTCAGGGTATCAGCTGTCACGGTTCAGCACCTGAAAGAGGCGACAATGCCATATACAAGATGAGTGAAATCATTCAGGAAGTTAAGGACTTAAACGATAAGCTTAAATTTGATGAATTTTTGGGAAAAGGCACACTTGCCATATCACAGATTTTCTTTAACTCACCTTCTCGTTGTGCTGTTGCTGACATGTGTGCCATCTCAATTGACAGACGACTTACAGACGGAGAAACATACCTTTCAGCAATTGATGAGATTAAGGCGCTTCCCTCTGTTCAGAAATATAATGCAGAAGTTACGATGTATGACTATGCAAGACCAAGCTGGAAAGGACTTACATACCCCACAGAGGCTTACTTCCCTACATGGGTTATTCCCGAAAAACACCCTGCTTGCAATGCACTTGTTGAGTCACATACTAACCTTCTTGGCACACCAATCGTTGATAAATGGACATTCTCAACAAACGGTGTTTCAATAATGGGACGTTATGGCATTCCTTGCATTGGTTTCGGTCCCGGCAGAGAAAAAGAAGCACATGCGCCCAATGAAAAAACATGGAAACAGGATTTAATCAACTGTGCAGCCGTATATGCAGCTGTACCAATGAGCTATAAAGGATAAAAACCGTGGGTTTCACCCACCCCCATAAGCCTTTTAAAAAAGGCTCAATCGAAAATTTTTAATACGCAAAAATGTACATTTTTGCAGTAATAAATCTTAGGTCAACCCTCTTTAAGGGTTGGGGAGTTTGAGGCAGCGCCTCAAGGTTTTGACATTAATATACTTTAGGAGGACTTAACCAATGGACAACATAAATGATTATATAGAGAAGCTTGAAAAGCTTGAATGCAGAGACATGTATATGAACGACTTTTTCCTTACTTGGGAAAAGACAGATGATGAGCTTGCAGCCGTATTCACAGTTGCCGATGCTTTAAGAAATTTAAGAAAACAGAACAAATCAACTAAGATTTTCGACAGTGGTCTTGGTATTTCAATATTCCGTGACAACTCAACCAGAACACGTTTCTCATATGCATCTGCTTGTAACCTCCTTGGTCTTGAGGTTCAGGACCTTGATGAAGGCAAATCCCAGATTGCTCACGGCGAAACATTAAGAGAAACAGCTAACATGGTTTCTTTCATGGCTGACACAGTTGGTATCCGTGACGATATGTATATCGGAAAAGGCAATAAATATATGCACGACTTCTCAAACGCAGTTCAGGAAGGCTATGCTGACGGCGTACTTGAGCAGCGACCTACTCTTGTTAACCTTCAGTGCGATATAGACCATCCTACACAGGCAATGGCTGATACACTTCACATCATCCATGAGCTTGGCGGTGTTGAGAACCTTAAGGGCAAAAAAGTAGCTATGACTTGGGCATACTCCCCTTCATACGGCAAACCCCTTTCTGTTCCTCAGGGCGTTATCGGTCTTATGACACGTTTCGGCATGGATGTTGTTCTTGCTCACCCCGAAGGCTATGAAGTAATGGACGGTGTGCTTGAAGTAGCAAAGGAAAACGCTGAAAAGTCCGGCGGTTCTTTCACTGTTACAAACAGCATGGAAGATGCTTTTAAAGATGCTGATATTGTTTATCCTAAGAGCTGGGCTCCCTTCAAGGCTATGGAAGAAAGAACAGAGCTTTACGGCAACGGCGATATGGACGGCATAAAAGAACTTGAGCAGAGACTTCTTGCACAGAATGCAGAGCACAAGGATTGGGAATGCACAGAGGAAATGATGAAGCTTACAAAAGACGGCAAGGCTTTATACCTCCACTGCTTACCGGCTGATATTACAGATGTAAGCTGTGAAGCAGGCGAAGTTGCAGCCACTGTATTTGACCGTTATCGTGTTCCTCTTTACAAGGAAGCCAGCTTTAAGCCATACATCATTGCAGCTATGATTTTCCTTGCTAAGATTAAAGACCCTGTTTCAATGCTTAAAAAGCTTGATGCAGGCAATGAAAGATTAAAAAAATAAAACCTCAGGACTCTGTCCTGAAACCTGCGAACCTTTAAAAATGTTCGACCTAAATTTTATTTACACAAATGCTGATACTTATGTAAATGATTTTAAGAGGGGTTGTATTAATCAACCCCTTTATTTATTTCATATTGAGGTGATTTTATGAAGATAGTTATAGCTCTAGGCGGAAACGCACTCGGTGATACACTGCCCGAACAGATGATAAATGTAAAAAAAACAGTTAAAGTAATAGCCGACCTTATTGAGGACGGAAACACAGTCATTCTTTCCCACGGCAACGGTCCACAGGTGGGAATGATTAATATAGCAATGGGTGAGCTTCATAAGGCACAGCCTGACCTCCCTGTTATTCCTATGTCAGTTTGTGATGCCATGAGCCAGGGCTATATCGGCTATGATTTACAGAATGCACTTCGTGAAGAGCTTCTTGACAGAGGTATACAAAAAGGTGTTTGTACACTTATTACTCAGGTAGTAGTTAACAAGGATGATCCTGCCTTTCTCTGCCCCACCAAGCCAATCGGACGTTTTATGGATAAAGCCGAGGCAGATGAACTTATTAAGCTTGGCTACACCGTCATGGAGGACGCAGGCAGAGGCTACCGCAGAACAATTGCTTCGCCTAAGCCGGTTGAAATCGTTGAGCTTGATGTAATCAAATCACTCATTGAAGCCGGAAATATAGTTATTGCCGCAGGGGGTGGCGGAATACCCGTTATTCATGCTAAAAACAACCACTTACAGGGTGTTGGTGCAGTAATTGATAAGGACTTTGCAAGCTGTCTTATGGCAAAAGAGCTTGATGCAGACTGTCTGATAATACTTACTGCAGTTGAAAATGTAGCAGTTAACTTCGGCAAACCTGACCAAAAAGAGCTTCACAATGTAACAATAGATGAAATGGAAAAGTATGTTTCTGAGGGCCATTTTGCTGCAGGATCCATGCTTCCCAAAGTGCAGGCAGCTATGGATTTTGCAGGCTCAAAGGCAGGCAGAACAGCACTTATCACACATCTTAATAAAGCAAGAGACGGTATAAACGGAAAAACCGGAACAAGAATAAAAAAATAAAGGCTTACAAAGCCTTTATTTTTTACTGTCAAAAACCTTGGGCGTGCCCAAACCCACTGCTTTTTAAAAAAAGCAAGCCAAAAACTTTTAAACCGCATATTCATGCGGTTTTAGGTGGGTCAAGGGTGAATCCTTTGTGGGTGTTTGAGGGCAAAGTCCTCAAGGTTTTGACTTTATTTTTTTTTATTCTGTTTTAATTAAAGGAATATTCCGCTGTCCTTGATTGCCTTTGCTGCTGCCTTTATCTCTTCAACACTGTGTGTAAGTGCTAGACGTGCATATCCTTCTCCGTCCTGACCAAAAGCAGAGCCCGGTGTTACAATAACACCTGTTTTATCCATAAGCTCCATTACAAAGTCATTTGAATCAGTATATTTCTCCGGTATTTTTGTCCACATAAACATACTGCCAGTGCTAAGCTTAACCTTCCAGCCTGCCTTGCCAAACTCCTCACTTAACACCTCACGGCGGCGTCTGTACTCGTCTCTGTTCTTCTCAATATTCTCCATAGAACTGTTAAGCGCCGCAACTGCAGCATACTGAACAGGAAGGAATACACCGTAGTCAATCTGTGAACGAAGCTTTTTAAACATTGATATAATTTCTTTATTACCTATACAAAAAGAAATTCTCGCACCTGTCAGGTTATATGCCTTAGAAAGGGAGTTGAACTCAACTCCTATCTCCTTAGCCCCCTCAAAGCACAGGAAAGATGTTCCCTCATAGCCTTCAAAAGTCATTTCCGAATACGCATTGTCGTGTATAACTATTACGTTATATTTTTTTGCCCATGCAATAAGTTTAGGATAAAACTCAGGTCTTACTGCTGCTGAAACAGGGTTTGCAGGATAAGAAACCAGTATAGCTTTTGCCTTATATGCAAGCTCTTCCGGAATTGAATCCAAGTCAAGCTCATAGTTATTTTCTTCTTTAAGGTGGTAGTACTCAATTTGTGCTCCTGAAAGGAATGGTCCAATTTCAAAAATAGGATAACAGGGCGCAGGTACAAGACAAATATCTCCAACATCAAAAAGTGCAAGACCGATATGTGCAAGACCCTCCTGTGAACCATTTACAGATGTAATTTCATCAGCCTCAAGCTCTACACCATAACGGCGTTTATACCAGCCAATAACGGCATTGGTAAGCTCAGGCAAATCAGCAATAGCATATTTAAATTTGACGGGATCCTTCGCCGCCTCCATCAGTGCCTCCATAGAAGCCTTCTCAGGTACAAAGTCCGGTGTTCCCACAGAGAAATCATAGACTGTACGTCCTTCTTCAAGCATCTGCATCTTTTTTGCATTAAGCACAGTAAAAATTCCATCCTTAAAATGATTCATACGTTCTGCAAATTTTATATCCATTTTAAAAAACCTCCTTTGGGTATATTTTACCACAAAAGAGGTTTTTTTGCTATATTGCTTTTATCCAATATCCTGCGCAGTTCAAATTTTTCACCGTGAAAAATTCATAAAAACCGTTCAGCTCTGCATAGTTACGCTCATTATCTTTTCCGGGAACTCCGATGTACAAGCTTCGACCGTCTCTTCCGATTATCATATGCCTGCCCTTTCTTGCAGCATTTTTTACAAAGCGGCATCTGATGTCTTTTATTGCATCATCAATAAAATATGCTTCTCGATAGTCTATCTTTACCCACTCTCTGCCGTCATCCGTTACAAGCTTATCATTCATTTCAAACAGCCTGTCAGTGAGTGTCATTTCCCTATTAACATTTTTGCTTTGCTCGGCCTCTACTTTTTCCTCGGTTTTAGTTTCTGTTTTTGTTTCGGCCACTGCCTCTGTTTTGGTCACTGTATCAGCCTTTACTGCACTCTCTTTTACCTCATCAGATTTATCATCAGGTTCATTTTCATCAATAAACATTCGCTTATCAATTATTCCCATTTCGTCAAGCATATCCAGCTCTCGTCTGAACTTTTGGGCAATTGCTCTGAAAGTATCATGAGGTGAAACAGCAGCCAGTGCTTCTGCCGCAGCTATGTCTTTTAATTTGTCTGCTTCATTTATATTATCTGTCAATTTCTCAGCTATTTCACTTACCTCTTCTTTAACTCTCTCTTTAACTTCTTCCGTTACTTCTATAGGTGTTACTTCTATAGGCGTTACTTCTATCGGTGTTACTTCCATAGGTATTACTTCATTTTGTTCCTTAATTTCTTCTATTTCTTCGATATATTCTGCTATGGGTTCGGGTTCATCAATAACACTTCTGCAAAGCTTTTCTGTCTTTTCCATAGTTGAGACTGCTTTTTTTACTTCCGTCACAGCTGCTTCAGGGGGTACTGCCACTGTCCGAGATTCATTATTTATTGCCTGAGCTTCTGAGAAAATCTCCAGTTTAGTATGCCAATCAAGTCTTTTTGACACAAAGCCTTCAAGTACCGCATTGCGAGGTCCCTCATTTTCTCCCCAAATTGCTATAGCATTTACTTCTTCAAAGTGCATTCCGCTTCCAAACATATTATCCGGGTCAAATTCTGCCTCAATAGATACATTTCTTCCTTTTGGTTCAAGTTTGCCTGCCGATATAGCTACGGAGCCCATTAACCCTACCGAAATCAAATACAGATTTCTAGGTGTATATGTAAGTTTGTTTAATTTTCCCACATAGGCATAAAGTCTGCCCCTGCCATCTATTACTTCCATATCGCAGCTGCCGTTTAAGCTTTGTCCGGCATTTTTGCCCGTCATCAAAACAAAAATTCTGTTGTACTTCCTGTTAACCATATTTATCCCTCCCTAGTGGAATATATATGGTACAAGGAAAATAATTAGAACAAAATAAAATAAAAATAAAAACCTCGGAACTCCGTTGGAAACCTTAGCAAGCCTTGATAAAGGCTTGAGCGAAACTCCCATTTGCATCGTTTATAGGCCATGGATAAAATTTTGACAAAATCACTCTAATTCAAATACATTAAGTGTCGCAAAAAAGCACCCGCTATCATCTATATAAGTCACTTCAACATCACTCTTGAATTTCAAATCATCCATATCAAAATATCTTCTAATGTCAGTTTCACTGACTTCATATGAATTATGGTCGGCTTTGACAGCCATATCTATTAATTCTTCATCTGTAATATTAGGAACTTTCAATCTTGTGATATCAAAATCATCATTCATACTCCTAATAGTAGTAATAATTTTTGCTATATTGTCCTTTATGTAAATTCTATATCCAAAATCCGATGAGTATCCTTTCACATTAAGGCGAATATCTAAAACGTTAATGCCTTTTTGATAACCATAAGGTAAATGAAATGTTGTATCTTCATTAATAATGTAATCAGAAGCAACAAAATTACTATCTATATTTTTCCTCATATAATTAGTAATGTTAGTATAATCCTTTGAATCTCTTTTATAAACGCAGTCATATCCATCAATTATTTTTTTGTCAATTTCATCATCTAAATAATTATTTGCAAAATCATCAATAGCCGCATAATCAACATCTTCTAATGTATTGTCTTTTGCATTGTCTATAATAACAGAATTCGTTTCTGCATCCCATGTACAAGAAAAGTTAAGTATTTCGCCTATATCTCTTAATTTATAATAAGTAAATCCGTCTATATTGTATGCTGATAAATTCTCATATTTTTCATTATTCGCATATATTGCTTGATTTACAGAAACTGCATTTTTTACTTCTGTGCCTATATATGTATTTGGGCATTCAGCAGTTTCATTTCCTTTTGAAAAATATATTTCTTTTGATTTATCATCCCATGTAATATTATAATTCATAAAATAACCGATATCCCGTAATTTAATATAGTTATATCCCCCTATTGAATATACAGCTAAACCCTCAACTTTTTTATTTTCATCTTCACTACTAATAAATATTTTTGCATCTGATGGAATTGCTTGCCCCATTTTATCAGCAGCGTATATATTGTTACTAAGCAAACTCATAATAATTAGTGATAATGGCCATATTTTATTCTTCATATCGAACCTCCTTTTAAATTTTACTTAGAAGAAAAACCTTTATATAGAAGGTTTTTCTTAAACATACTAAAATACATTCAAAGATCATTAACTCATTAGGCCTATTTATTAATTATTAGCATCTATTTATATAACACCAAAGATTACAAAAAGGGACAGCATTTTCAAATTTTATAAAAACTTTAAGAATATTATGTATTTCAAGTTCAATCAGTGCTTGCTTAAGGGGGTTTTTTAATTTATATCCTTATCTTCTGTTACATTTCCATCACCGCTGACCGGTATTACATCCCCCAGATATTTAGGTTCTGGTTTAATTATACAGGAAACAACATCCTTATCTCTTGCTAATATCTCACGCAATTCACGTATTGGCTGTCCAATATATTCACGTAAATCAGCACTTACGCCATATGCAGTAACACCCAGCTTATTTGCAATATATAATGCACGGTATAAATGATATTGCTGTGTCACAATAATTATTTTGTCAGCCGCAAACACATCTCTTGCACGATACACACTTTCATAAGTAGAAAATCCTGCATGGTCCATAAATATGTCCTCTGATGGCACACCTTTTTCCATTGCATAACTCCGCATAACATGCACTTCATCATAATCAGTCTGTCCATGGTCACCGCTCATAAGTAATTTATGTACTGTACCTCTGTTATATAATGCAATGGCGGTATCCAATCTGTCCGCAAGCATATCACTTGGCTCATCGCCTCGCACTCCTGCTCCAAGCACCAATGCACAGTCAATATTATCACTGTCTGTTATTTCTTCAGCAGACACTATCTGTGCTTTTGTGCTTTGTATAATATACTCGTTAATCCCTAAACCAACAAAAGCGGCAGCTATTGCTGCCGCAAATGCAAATTTAATAATCTTCATGGGCTTTTTCATAGCTACCGCTCCTATTTTGTTTTAATTAATTACTTATAATACTCAACTGCTGATTTGAACATTCCGATGTCATAATTGCCTTCTACATTTTTATAAAGCCCGTTATTCCATCTTTCCGAATGTCCCATTTTTCCAAATATCCTACCGTCAGGTGATGTTATACCCTCAATTGCACATGCTGAATTATTAGGGTTATAACGAATATCATCCGTAGGCATTCCGTTAAGGTCAACATACTGTGTTGCTATCTGACCGTTGCCTGCAAGCTGTCTGATCACATCATCAGAAGCAATGAAACGACCTTCACCGTGCGAAATAGGCACAGTATAAATATCGTTTACATTTGTATGCATAAGCCAAGGTGATTTATTTGATGCAATTCTTGTATGAACAATCTTTGACTGATGTCTGCCGATTGTATTAAATGTAAGTGTCGGACAGCTTTCATCTGTATCTATAATTTTTCCGTAAGGTACAAGACCTAGCTTTATAAGAGCCTGAAAACCATTACAGATACCACACATAAGTCCGTCCCTGTCCTCAAGCAGCTTTGTAACTGTCTCCTTTACTGCTTCATTTCTGAAAAATGCAGTAATAAATTTGCCGGAACCGTCAGGTTCATCTCCGCCTGAAAATCCGCCGGGGATAAAAATAATCTGTGATTCATCAACCTTTTTTGCAAAGCTTCTTACAGACTCAGCAATTGCCATAGGCGAAAGGTTATTGATAACAAAAATCTCTGCCTTTGCTCCTGCTGTATCAACTGCCCTAGCTGAATCATATTCACAGTTTGTGCCCGGGAATACAGGAATAAGCACTTTAGGCTTGGCCGTCTTCATCAAAGGCATTGGATATGATGTTGCCTTATACTCAAATTTGGGTATAACCTTGTTATCCGATTTAATATTGCTTGAATAAACGCTTTCAAGCTTATCTTCATAAAGTTTTTCAAGCTCACTTAAAAGAAGTGTATCACACTTATATGTGATTTCTTTATCGATAGTCGTGTAACCGATGGTTATACCGATATTTGTATCATCTGTAAGCTCAAGAACAAAACCACCGTAGATATACTCAAATATATGATGCTTTGAAACTGTATTCTCAAATTTAAAGCCAAGTCCGTTTCCGACAGACATTTTAAGCACTGCTTCCGCCACACCGCCAAAACCTATTGCATATGCAGCGCATACCTTATTTTCTGCAATAAGCAAACTGACAATCTCAAACACCTGTCTAAGCGAATCAGCCTTAGGGAGTCCGTGCTCATTGGTTTCGGGTCTAAGTACAACTACCTTATGCCCTGCTTTCTTAAACTCGCCTGAAATAATATATTTTATATCAGCAGTCGTAACTGCGAATGAAATGAGTGTCGGAGGAACATGAATATGTTCAAACGTTCCACTCATTGAATCCTTGCCACCAATTGCCGCAATGCCCAAATCTTTCTGTGCCTTATACGCTCCAAGAAGTGCCGTAAGCGGTTTGCCCCATCTCTCGGGATCACTTTCCAACCTCTCAAAATACTCTTGAAAGCTGAGATAAACATCAGAGAAGTATGCACCGCTTGCAACTAGCTTTGAAACAGACTCAACAACGGCAAGATAAGCGCCATGGAAAGGACTTCTGTCAGAAATATACGGATTAAAGCCCCAGCTCATAAGTGAACACGTTGTTGTATCACCCTTCTCGACGGGGATCTTCTGTACCATTGACTGAACCGGTGTCATCTGATTTTTGCCACCGAAAGGCATAAGCACTGTTCCTGCTCCGATAGTTGAATCAAAACGCTCTGAAAGACCTCTTTTTGAACAGACATTAAGATTTGCCGCTGCATGTCTGTAAAGGTCAACAAACGAGCCTGTTGTGTCCTTCTCCCAATCTGAGCCGACTTTGTTTGCAGCAGTAATATGTTTCTCCGCTCCGTTTGAGTCCAAAAACTCTCTAGAAATATCAACAATGTTTTTTCCGTTCCATTTTATAATAAGATGAGGGTTTTCCTTAATCTGAGCCACAACAGATGCTTCAAGATTTTCACTCTCTGCAAGTGCCATGAATTTCTCAACGTCCTCTTTTGCAACAACAACTGCCATTCTCTCCTGTGACTCGCTTATTGCAAGTTCGGTTCCGTCAAGGCCGTCATATTTTTTAAGCACAGCATTAAGATTGATTTCCAATCCGTCAGCAAGCTCACCGATTGCAACTGAAACACCGCCTGCACCAAAATCATTACAGCGTTTAATGAGCCCTGATGCTTCGGGATTTCTGAAAAGACGCTGAAGCTTTCTTTCTTCGGGCGCATTTCCCTTCTGAACCTCCGCTCCGCAGTTTTCAAGAGACATAAGGTTATGTGACTTTGATGAGCCTGTTGCTCCGCCGCAGCCGTCACGTCCAGTTCTTCCGCCAAGAAGAATTACTATATCACTATCAACAGGCCTTTCTCTGCGTATGTTCTTTTCGGGAGCGGCAGCAATAACTGCACCGACCTCCATACGCTTTGCAACATATCCCGAATGATAGACTTCGTCAACAATACCTGTTGCAAGACCAATCTGGTTACCGTATGAAGCATAACCTGCAGCAGCAGTAGTCACAATCTTACGCTGGGGAAGCTTACCTTCTATTGTTTCGCTTATAGGTTTAAGGGGATTACCGGCACCTGTAAGACGCATTGCGCCGTATACATATGAACGTCCCGAAAGCGGATCTCTTATTGCACCACCAATACATGTTGCGGCACCGCCGAAAGGTTCGATTTCAGTAGGATGGTTATGCGTTTCGTTCTTGAACATAAGAAGCCATTTTTCCATTGTTCCGTTTATATCAACATCTATTTTGATTGAGCATGCATTGATTTCCTCTGATTTATCAAGCTTATCAAGCTTACCCTGCTTTGAAAGCACTTTAACGGCAAGGGTTGCTATATTCATAAGAGTTACCGGCTTTGTTATTCCAAGAGCCACTCTGTCTGCAATATATTCTTCATAAACCGACTGAACAAGCTTATCTTCAAATTCAACACTGTCTATTATAGTCAAAAATGTTGTATGGCGACAGTGGTCAGACCAGTAAGTATCTATAACCTTAATTTCTGTAATAGTCGGATTTCTCTTTTCACCCTTAAAATATTCCTGAACAAATGCAATGTCATCAATATCCATTGCAAGTCCTTTTTTAGCAATGAATTCCTCAAGTCCGACTCTGTCAAGGTCAATAAAACCGTCAAGTGTTTCCACTTCTGTTGGGATTTCATACTCCATCTTAATTGTTTCAGGCTTAAGAAGCGAAGCCTCTCTTGCCTCAACAGGGTTAATTACATATTTTTTTATTTTTTCAATTTCTTCATCTTTTAAGTCACCGTAAAGAGCATAAACCTTCATTGTCTTAATAAGAGGTCTCTCTCCCTGAGAAATAATCTGTATACACTGTGCCGCAGAGTCGGCTCTCTGGTCAAACTGACCCGGAAGGTACTCAACAGCAAACACATACGCACCGTCAAAATTTGTCTCGTCTGTTATTATATCAAGCTGAGGTTCAGAAAAAACAGTTCTTTTGCAATTTTCAAAAAGCTCTGCATCAATGTTTTCAGCATCATAACAGTTGACAATACGGACAGCATCTATATTTTCTATGCCCAAAAATGTTTTAACATCGTCAAAAAGCGTCCTTGCTTCATTGGCAAGCTCTTTTTTCTTTTCAACGTATATTCTGTAAACCATTTAGAGTTCCTCACTTTCTCATAAGTGCACGTTTTCCGATGTCTTTTCTGCAATAGCCATTGTCAAACTTAACCTTTGCAGTGAACTCGTATGCCTTATCAACTGCTTCCTTAAGCGTAGGTGCCGTTGCTGTTACGCCAAGCACACGTCCGCCTGCAGAAAGAAGCTTATAACCGTCTTTTTTTGCTCCCGCAACATAGATTACTCCATCATCTGTTTCGGGTAAAACAATTTCAAAGCCGTTTTCATATTTAACCGGATAGCCCTTTGATGCAAGTATAACACAACATGCTGAATTTTTGCTGAACTTAACCTCTGTTTTATCAAGTGTTCCATTTGAAACAGCCTGCATAACCGTAAGAAGGTCGCTTTCAAGAAGCGGAAGCACTACCTGTGTTTCAGGATCACCGAAACGACAGTTATATTCAATCACCTTAGGACCTTTTTCAGTAAGCATAAGTCCGAAATAAAGACAGCCTCTGAACTCTCTGCCTTCTTCAGCCATAGCTTTGATTGTAGGCATAAATATTTTCTCCATACATTCATCAGCAATTTCAGCTGTGTAATACGGGTTTGGAGCAATTGTTCCCATTCCGCCTGTGTTAAGACCTTCGTCATTATCAAGCGCACGTTTATGGTCCATTGAAGAAATCATTGGAACCAGTGTTTTTCCGTCTGTAAATGTGAGCACAGAAACTTCGGGACCGGTTAAAAATTCTTCAATAACAATTTTTGTTCCGCTTTCGCCGAATACCTTATCCTCCATCATTGAGTGAACAGCATCAAATGCCTGTTCTTTTGTTTCCGCAATTATAACGCCTTTGCCAAGTGCAAGTCCGTCTGCCTTAACAACTGTCGGATATTTGCAGTTGTCCAAATATTTCAGGGCATCCTCGGAATTATTATATACCTCATATCCCGCTGTGGGAATACCGTATTTTTTCATAAGATTTTTTGAGAAAATTTTGCTTCCTTCAATAATTGCCGCATTTGCCTTAGGACCGAAACAAGGGATTCCTATTGCTTCAAGTGCATCAACTGCACCAAGCACAAGTGGGTCATCTGGTGCAACAACAGCATAGTCAACTGCATTTTCCTTAGCAAACGCTGTTATTGCTTCAATGTCCTTTACAGCTATATTAACACACTCAGCATCAGCGGCAATTCCGCCGTTTCCGGGAAGTGCATATATTTTTTCAACTGTTTTATTTTCCTTAAGCTTTTTGATTATGGCGTGCTCTCTTCCGCCGCCGCCTACTACCATTATTTTCACGGAATTTACCTCCTATTAGTGGACTATTAAAAGACTATCAATGGAATATTAATGGTGGAATAATCTCATTCCTGTAAACGCCATTGCAATGCCGTATTTATCACAGCATTCGATAACTAAATCATCTCTTACCGAACCGCCCGGCTCTGCAATATAATCCACGCCACTCTTTCTTGCTCTTTCAATGTTGTCACCGAAGGGGAAGAACGCATCAGAAGCAAGTGCAACACCTCTTAATGATGAAAGACAATCTGTTTTTTCTTTCTTTGTAAGTCTTTCGGGTTTTGTCTCAAAGAAGCTTTCCCAATTTGCCAAAAGTTCATCGCAGTCATCCTCTGAAATATACTGGTCAATTACATTATCTCTTTCAGGTCTGCCGATTGTGCTTTTAAAAGGAAGGTTAAGCACTTTATCATGCTGTCTTAAATGCCAGATGTCTGCCTTGCTGCCGGCAAGTCTTGTACAGTGGATTCTTGACTGCTGTCCTGCACCTACACCGATTGCCTGTCCGTCCTCAGCAAAGCATACAGAGTTTGACTGAGTGTATTTAAGTGTAATAAGAGCGATTATAAGGTCACGCTTTGCGTCCTCGCTCAGCTCTTTATTTTTCGTTGCCATATTAGTAAGAAGATCGGCATCTATTTTAAAGTTGTTTCTTTTCTGCTCGAATGTTATACCAAATACCTGTTTTATTTCCTTTTCCTCAGGAACAAAGTTTTCATCTATCTTGATGATGTTATATGAACCCTTACGCTTTGATTTAAGTATCTCAAGAGCCTCATCCGTATATCCGGGTGCAATAATACCATCGGAAACCTCTCTTTTGATTATCATTGCTGTTGTTTTGTCACAAACATCACTCAAAGCAATAAAATCGCCGAAAGATGACATTCTGTCAGTTCCTCTTGCTCTTGCATAAGCACATGCAAGGGGTGAATCGTCAAGTCCTTCAATATCATCAACAAAACATGCTTTTTTTAGCTTATCAGAAAGCTTGATTCCAACTGCCGCTGATGTAGGGCTTACATGCTTGAATGATGTTGCAGCAGTCATATTAAGTGCTGCTTTGATTTCCTTAACAAGCTGCCAGCTGTTGAAAGCATCAAGGAAATTGATATATCCGGGTTTGCCGTTAAGTATTTCAATGGGAAGGTCGCTTCCGTCTGTCATATATATTTTTGATGGCTTCTGATTTGGGTTACAGCCGTATTTAAGTTCGAACTCTTTCATTATTTTCTCCTCCGTAAGATATTAGCAATAATAATAAATTCAGCAATTTAAGCATTTTTATTGAACATTCTGTTTTCAATTGTGCCGTTTTCAAGATCAATATAACGTACATAAAGTGAAATTTTGTTGTTTTCATTAAGGTTCGTCCATATTGTATCCGCAAAGCTGTCGATGTCATTAGGTATTGCTACTCTTTCGGGTTCGCCCTGGAATGTAGGAAGAGGGTTTCCGTCACATACATAAGTATGGATAAAATGTCCAAGTCCGTTTACAGCTTCATAGTCATAGAAATAGCGTCCGCAGGCACTGCCCTTTTCGTCCATTGATTTAAGGATACTCATTGAATATGTGAAGTCGTTATCCTTAAACTCCATTATGCCGCTTATTCTTGGTGTGAAGTTCGGTGCATCAGGCTCAAAATCTCTTGTCTTTAAAGCCTCCCTGAAGCACTTTCCGTCCTTAAGAAAATCATAGACAGTGTCTGTCTGGTCACCGTTTGTAACAATGAGCTTATTCTCAAACTTTTTAATCGGAGAATAAATTATAAGGCTGGGGTCCTCTACCTTTGACTCATCAAAGGGATAGATTGTTACAGTTTCGCCCTCTTCCTTAAAAATACGGTTACGGCTGTTTTCGCTTCTTCCCATTATGAAATATGCAGTTGCTGCTTTTGTACCGTCAGCTGTTTTTCCGATAATAATGCCTCTGCCTGCATAGGTGTTGTTCTCCAAAAGACCGCTTATCTCATCTATCTTATATATTTCCATAACTATCTCCTTTTTCAGCTATCTCCTTTGCAACCTTCTCACAAGCTTTAGGAAGAAGTACCCATTCAGCCTGCTCCATTACTCTTTTCTGCAATACCTCAGGTGTATCATCGTCAAATATTTTAACTGCCTTCTGATATATTATTTCACCGCCATCGGGTATTTCATTTACAAAATGCACTGTCGCTCCTGTCACCTTAACACCGTAGGCAAGTGCCTTTTCATGGACGTGAAGTCCGTAACAGCCCTTGCCACAGAATGAAGGTATAAGCGACGGATGCACATTTATAATACGCTTTGGCCACTTTGATGTAAAATCTGAAGAGAGAATGCACATAAAGCCTGCAAGCACTATCATTTCAATTTCATTCTCATTAAGCACCTCAAGAAGCCTTTCCTCAAATGCCTCCTGTGAACCAAGCTCTTTTTTATTAACTACCGCACTTTTAATTCCGTTCAATTCGGCACGTTCAAGAGCATAGGCATCACTTTTATCAGATACAACAAGAGCAATTTCTCCGCTTACAAGCTGTCCGATTTTCTGTGCATCAATGAGTGCCTGTAAATTTGTTCCCCCGCCCGAAACAAATACAGCCATTTTTGTTTTATTCATATATTTTCCCCCGTCAGGCAATGATTACGCCTTCGTCTGACTTAACAACCTCGCCGATGATATATGCGTCCTCACCGTTAGCCTTAAGTATTTCTACAGACTTTGCAGCATCTGCCTTATCAACAACAATGCTCATGCCAACTCCCATATTGAATGTATTAAACATATCTCTTTCGGGAATACCGCCTGTCTTTGCAATAAGAGCGAATATAGGAAGTACCTTAACGGAACTCTTTGTTATTTTGGCTGAATATCCCTTTGGTATACTTCTGGGAATATTTTCGTAAAAACCACCGCCTGTAATATGTGAAACAGCCTTAATTGTTACCTGCTCACTTAATGCAAGCACAGGTTTAACATATATTTTAGTAGGTGTAAGAAGTGTTTCTCCAAGCGATTTTCCGCCAAGTTCTTCAACAGGAGCTTTAATATCTGCATTTTCAATATCGAATACCTTTCGTACCAGCGAAAAACCGTTTGAATGAACTCCGCTTGATGCAAGACCGATAATTACATCGCCTTCTGTTACCTTTGAATTGTCAAATACCTTTTTCTTATCTACAACACCAACAGAAAAACCTGCAAGGTCATACTCGTCAATACCGTAAAAACCGGGCATTTCTGCTGTTTCTCCGCCAATTAATGCCGCACCTGATTGAACACAGCCCTCTGCAACACCCTTAACGATTTCGGCCATCTTCTCAGGCACGTTTTTCCCGCAGGCAATATAGTCAAGGAAAAACAAGGGCTTAGCACCACAGCAGATAATATCATTAACACACATTGCAACACAGTCAATACCGATTGTGTCATGCTTATCCATAATGAATGCAAGTTTAAGCTTTGTTCCAACTCCGTCTGTACCGCTGACAAGAACAGGTCTTTCCATGCCTGTAATGTCAAGCTCAAAAAGTCCACCGAAACCACCGATGTCTGATGCCGCACCTGCCGTTATTGTCCTTGCTATATGCTGTTTCATAAGCTCAACTGCTTTGTAGCCCGCAGTAATATCCACTCCTGCTTCCTTATAGCTTTCGCTCATGCTTTTCATTCCTTCGCCTTCTTTCCTTCCGAAATCTTCTGTTCAAATCTGTTTTTAGATGATGCCTTTGGTACGTCAGTAGGATACTTTCCGTCAAAGCAGGCCGCACAGTATCCTCCGCAATGGCTTCCGCCCGCAAGAAGGTTTACATATTCCGTATTAAGATAGCCAAGTGAGTCAACTCCGATTATTTCTGCTATCTCCTCAACTGTATGTCGGCATGCAATAAGGTTTTCCCTTGAATCTATGTCTGTTCCGTAATAGCAGGGGTTTGTGAAGGGAGGTGCAGAAACACGCATATGAACCTCTGTTGCTCCTGCATTTCTTACAAGCTGAACAATACGTCTGCTTGTTGTTCCCCTTACTATTGAGTCATCTATAAGCACTACCCTTTTGCCCTTTATACTTTCTGCAATTGGGTTAAGTTTTATTTTTACTTTATCTTCTCTCATTTTCTGTCCTGCTGAGATGAATGTTCTTCCGATATATTTGTTTTTGATGAAGCCGACACCATAAGGAATGCCTGACTGACGTGAATATCCGATTGCGGCATCAATACCCGAATCGGGAACACCGATTACAATATCAGCCTGCACCGGATGCTCAAGCGCAAGGAATGTGCCTGCACGAAGTCTTGCATTATGCACCGAACATCCGTCAATGACCGAGTCGGGACGTGCAAAGTATATATATTCAAATACACACATTGAAGGGTCCTGCTTGCCGCAGTGGTCCTCTATTGTACGAACGCCGTCTTTATCAAATATTACAATTTCACCCGGTTTAATGTCACGTATAAGAGTTGCTCCGACTGAATCAAGCGCACAGCTTTCACTTGCAACAATATATTTGCCGTCATCTGTCTTGCCATAGCAAAGAGGTCTAAAGCCTCTCTCATCTCTGACAGCAATAAGCTTTGAAGGTGACATAATTACAAGAGAATATGCTCCCTTTATTTTATACATTGCATTATTAACAGCTTCTTCAATTGATGCGCATTTAATCCGTTCTCTTGTGATAATATAAGAAATAACCTCTGTGTCGCTTGTTGTGTGGAAAATTGAGCCGTTAAGTTCAAGCTCCTCACGCAGTTCCATTGAGTTAATAAGGTTTCCGTTATGTGCAAGTGCCATGCTTCCCTTTATATGGTTAACAACAATGGGCTGTGCATTGGCACGGTCGTTGCTGCCTGTTGTTCCATAGCGTACATGGCCGACTGCCATATTGCCCTCGCCAAGAGATGCCATAATCTCCGGTGTAAATACATCATTTACAAGTCCGACATCTTTATGGAAATTGAAAAGTCCGTCATCGTTTACAACAATGCCGCAGCTCTCCTGTCCTCTGTGCTGAAGTGCAAAAAGGCCATAATACGCATCTGTCGCTACATCGCTGGTTTTATCGGCAAATACGCCAAAAACTCCGCATTCTTCTCTTAAAGAGCTCATTAAATTATTCCCCCATTAATCGACGCATAACTTCCTGATAAGCTTCCTCTGTTCCACCAAGGTCACGTCTGAAACGGTCCTTGTCAAGCTTTTCATTTGTATCCTTGTCCCAAAGACGGCATGTGTCAGGAGAGATTTCATCTGCAAGCACTATTGTCCCGTCTGCAAGTCTGCCAAACTCAATCTTGAAGTCAACAAGTTTAATATTAAGACCTAAGAAATATGCTTTAAGCGTGTCATTTACTGTGAAAGCCATTTTTTTGATTGTTTCAATTTCTTCTAATGTTGCAAGCTTAAGAGCGATTGCATGATATGCATTCATAAGCGGATCACCCAGCTCATCATTTTTAAATGAAAATTCAATTGTCGGCTCGTCAAATACAATGCCTTCTTCAACCCCGAAGCGTTTTGCAAATGAGCCTGCTGATATGTTTCTGATAATTACCTCAAGAGGTACAATGGATACTTTCTTAACTACTGTTTCTCTGTCATTAAGCTCCTCAACAAAATGAGTGGGCACACCTTTTTTCTCAAGAACCTTCATAAGCATGTTTGTCATTCTGTTGTTGATTGAACCTTTGCCGACAATTGTGCCTTTTTTCTCGCCGTTAAAAGCTGTTGCATCATCCTTATAGGATACAATATAAAGCTCAGGTTCATCTGTCTTAAATACTTTCTTTGCTTTTCCTTCGTACAGCTGTTCTCTTTTTTCCATTGTGGTTGTCTCCTTTTAAAATAATAGCAATTTAAGTGGATTACATGTCAAATGTTGCTGTATTTTGCTGATACATCAGCGTTTTTAGCAAGTATTTTTTCTTTATTTGCAACTCTGTCTGCTTTAAGCTTGTCCTGAAGTTCTTTTTCTGTTACTGCCAAAATCTGTACAGACAGCAAAGCGGCATTGGCGGCTCCGTCAATAGCTACAGTTGCAACAGGTATACCTGTTGGCATCTGTACAGTTGAAAGAAGCGCGTCCATGCCGCTTAATGTATCACTTTTTACGGGGATTCCGATTACAGGTAGCACTGTATTAGCTGCAATTGCCCCTGCAAGATGTGCAGCCTTGCCCGCAGCCGCAATAATAACACCAAAGCCGTTATCTGCCGCATTTTCAGCAAAATCCTTAGCCGCTTCGGGTGTTCTGTGTGCAGAATATACGTGTACTTCATAGGGTACACCATAAACTTTAAGCGTATCAAACGCCTTGCTTACTACAGGTAAATCACTGTCGCTTCCCATGATGATTGCTACTTTTTTCATTAATATGACCTCCGTTGAATTTTTGAATAATCTATATAAAAATGTATATATTTATTTTTCAAAATAAAAAGGGCAGACTTATTCCTTACTTAAAGAAATAAGCTGCCCAGACGGTCGACAATAACACTATTTTCTCTGTTCCCCCATGGTTAAACCCATGCTTCCGTCAGTTACAGAGAATCCAACATTATTGTAACATTACCTGCATTTTTCGCCAATAGACCCATTAAACAAATTATACAATAAATTTAAAATGAATTTGTGAATATACACTAAAAGAATTATAAATTTAACAGGTTATCCGACATTTGTATTACTTTTTTACACTACTTGGAAAATGTAAAATTTAAGGTAATCCGTTTCCGGCACATTCCAAAGTATAGGATGGTCGGGTGACTGCTGTCTTGCCTCAATCTGTCTTAATTCTACATTTGCATCCGCAGCCGCTGAGCGCAGCATCTTTCTGAAAAGCTCATCGCTCATAAAATGCGAACATGAACAGGTTGCAAGATAGCCGCCTCTGGGCAAAAGTTTCATTGCCTTCATGTTTATTTCCTTATAGCCTCTTTCTGCATTTCTTATTGTTGATGAGCTTTTTGAAAATGCAGGCGGATCAAGTATTATATAATCATACGGGTGTTTTCCCTCATTCGCCATATTAGTAAAAAGCTCAAATACATCTGCACATACGAATGTCATATTTGACTCAAGTCCGTTTAATACGGCATTTGCTTCAGTCATCTTAACAGCGTCCTTTGACACGTCAACTGCCGTAACACTCTCTGCTCCCGCCGCTGCACAATTAAGAGCAAAAGCACCTGTATGTGTGAAACAATCAAGTACTTTTCTGCCCTTTGCTATTTTTGCCGCCGCAATACGATTATATTTCTGGTCAAGGAAAAATCCAGTTTTCTGACCGTCAATATAGTCTACATTATATTTTATGCCATTTTCGGTAATAACGGTTTTGCCGTCAGTATCCCTAAGAAGTCCCTCACCGTCAAAGAATGCCTTATACTCCTGCATACCTTCTTTTTCACGGATTTTAAGATCATTGCGCTCATATAAAACCGTTATTTCCTCGCCCATCTCTCTGAGCACCTTAATGATTATTGTATAAAGCATATTTTTTATGTTATCTATGCCAAGTGAAAGGCACTGAGTTACAAGTACAGAGCCGAAACGGTCAACGGTAAGCCCCGGGAACTGGTCTGCTTCACCGAAAATAAGACGGCAGCAATTGAAATCATCACCCATTACAGTTTTTCTGTATTCAAGTGCATAACGCACTCTTCTTTCATAAAAAGCTTCATCAAATACATCATTTGCATTATTTGAAATAATCCTGATACGAATTTTGGAATTATCATTTATAAAGCCAGTACCCATGTAACGGCCTTTTTTAGATAAAACATCGACAAGGTTACCGTTATCATATTCACCCTCTACTGTCATTACCTCATCCGAAAAAACCCACGGATGTCCGCCCTTAATAGCTCTGACAGCTTTATCTGTTACAGTTACTTTTGTAAAATTTCTTGTTGTTTTCATATTTTACTTCCTTTGTTTTATTTTGTACTCAAGTTTAACACAATATGAAATAAAATACTATGACGAATTTCCATTTTTGCCTTGTTGTATACCCAAATGATATAAACTTCATATTTTATTGATATATCCAGTTTAATTGCCTTTATGCAAATTTCAATTTATAATACTTTTATTGAACAATTAATTTTTTCAGGAGATAAATAATTTTAAGGAGATGACCATGGAAAACTCAAACAAATCATTTTTGGCAAAACGTATATTCTTCTACATATTCGGAATTTATTTTTCTGCATTTGCTATTGCCATTGCAAAGCTTACACCTCTTGGTGTTCCTCCCAATTCCTCACTTCCAAACCAGATAAGCATAATACTTGATATGGATTTAGGTTTAGTTACCGCTGTTGTTTTTACCGTCTTTGTTATAATTCAATGGATTTTAATTGGAAAGGACTTTAAAAAAATTAATTTCTTTCAGGTACTCCTAGCTGTTCTATTTGGATACTTCGTCAGCATTAATTTAAAAATTGCTAAGGTGATATTTCCATCATGTGAAAATTCATATACTTTACAGCTTCTTTATATGGTTTTGGGAAGCTATATGCTTGGCTCATCAATCAACATATATATGAAGGCAAAGTGGATGCCGATACCGACAGAGGGACTTGCCCGAGCAGTCAGTGAACGCTTTAATATATCATTTCCCATGTCCAAAAACATATGCGATATAATAATAGTTGCTTTTACAGTCATACTTTCCCTATCTTATTATAAATGCCTTTACGGCATTCGTGAAGGCACAATAATAAGTGCAGTTCTCGTGGGACGTTTTGTTAAGTTCTCAGATATGCTTTACGGAAAGCACATTGAAAAATTTATATGGCTAAAAACTGGCAAATAATAAAAACCGTTGCGAATTCATAAATTATTTACTATAATGTAGAATAATACTCACAACAAGGAGACTAATATGAATATGACAAAAAAAGACACAAGCCAAATGCCTAAACGAATAATCACATATTTAATCGGCGTATATTTAACATCAGTTGCAATTGCTATTTCTAAAATGACACCTCTTGGAATATCACCTAACTCATCATTACCAAATGAAATAAGCCTTATACTTGGTAAAAACCTCGGTTTTATTACTGCCATAGTGTTTTCGTGTTTTGTTTTTATACAGTGGATACTTTTGGGCAAGGATTTTAAGATTATTAATTTCATTCAGGTTTTATTATCGATTATATACGGTTTTTTCGTGAACTTTTCAGTTTCACTTGTAAACAGAGTGCTTCCGCCTTGTGATACATACCCTATGCAGTTGGTCTATACCATTATAAGTGCCCTGCTTCTTGGTGCGGCTATTGACGTTTATCTTGCGCCAAAGGTTATGGCTCTGCCAGCAGAAGGACTTGCACAGGCAGTTGCCACTCGTTTCAAAATTCCGTTTCCCAGAGCAAAGAACACTTGCGACATAACCATTGTTACCATTTCAGTAATACTGTCATTTATATTTTTTAAATCTCTTTATGGAATACGTGAAGGTACAATTATTCATGCCATTCTTGTCGGCCGTGCTGTTAAATGGTCAGATAAGCTTTTTGGAAAACAACTTAACCGTTTCCTTTGGGGCAATGAAGGTGTAACCAGAGATATTGGAAAAGACATAAATGAAAAAATAGAAGAAGAAATTGCTGAAAGCATGGAATTGGAAGAAGTAAAATAACAAACAAAACACCTGAGAAAAGTATCTCAGGTGTTTTAATTATTCCATATCAATATGCACTCTTTATATCAGCAAGTTCAAATCTGTATTTCTGTTTTACGTCTGGATATTTCTCATGGTCAACCTCAGAGTTAAACATATCGTACGGGCGGATATACAGCTTCATATCACCGTAAAGAGCACGGTATACAACATATTTTTCGCCTGTCTCGCTATGTATGGCTATATCCTCAACAAAATAGTAATTGCCTTTAAAATGCTTATAAATCTTCTTTATTTCCATTTTATCCTCCTATAAAACATCGACCCCAAACCCAGCATAGTCAATACTTTGCTTCACAAAGCCGCTCTTTGAGCGTCCGCCCATCTTTGGCGGTATTACCTTATAAAAAAGGCTCAATCGAAAATTTCTATTTGCAAAAATTACATTTTTGCGGTAATAAAACTTGGATCAAGCCTTCTTGAAGGCTTGTGGGTGTGGGCAAAGCCCATTGTTTTAAAAATTACTGGTGATATGTTTCAAGGAAGTCTGCAAGCTCCTGACATGCAAACTCAAGCTGTTCCCTTTCAGCAAGATAAACAAGTCTGAAATGGTCAGGCTCGCTCCAATGGAAGCCTCTGCCGTGCGTTACAAGTATCTTTTTCTTCTTAAGGAAGTCAAGCGCAAACTGCTCATCATCGTGTATGTTGAACTTCTCAATATCAAGCTTCGGGAATATATAAAATGCTGCCTTAGGCTTAACAACGCTTACACCGGGGATTGCCTTAAGTGCATTATAAATGCATTCTCTCTGCTCATATACACGTCCGCCGGGAAGAAGAAGCTCATCAGCTGACTGAATCCCACCCATTGCTGACTGTATTATTGACTGTCCGGGTACATTTGAGCAAAGTCTCATCGATGAAAGCATGTTAAGACCTTCAATATAGCCTCTTGCTTTGCTCTTGTCACCGCTTAAACACATCCATCCGCATCTCCAGCCGGCTACCCTGTGTGACTTTGAAAGCCCATTAAGACATACACACATAACATCCGGACAAAGAGATGCAATTGCAGTATGTTTAAGACCGTCCATTACAAGTCTGTCGTAGATTTCATCAGCAAATATAATAAGGTCATTCTGTCTTGCAATCTCAGCTATTTCCTCAAGCAGTTCTTTTGGATAAAGTGCACCTGTGGGGTTATTGGGATTGATTACAACTATACCCTTTGTTCTTGATGTTACTTTGCTTTTTATATCCTCAATATCGGGATACCACTCTGACTGCTCGTCACAATGATAATGAACAGCTGTACCGCCTGCAAGCGTTATTGAAGCAGTCCAAAGCGGATAATCAGGTGACGGAACAAGTATCTCATCACCGCTGTTAAGCAGTCCCTGCATTGCCATTGCTATAAGCTCACTTACACCGTTTCCTGTATAAATATCGTCTATGTCAACATTCGGTATACCCTTAAGCTGACAGTACTGCATGATTGCTTTTCTTGCGGAAAACAAGCCCTTTGAATCCGAGTATCCTTCTGTATCACGAAGGTTATAAATCATATCTCTTATCATTTCATCAGGCGCAGTAAAACGAAAAGGTGCAGGATTTCCGATATTAAGCTTAAGTATTCTCATACCCATTGCTTCCATTGCACTCGCTTCGTCCATAACAGGACCTCTTATATCGTAACTTACACTATCAAGCTTCGTTGATTTTTCAAACTTTCTCATTTTTTCCACTCTCCCTATTAATATTATATTATCCAATTGAAACAAAAAAACGCCCTAAGCAAAAATGCTTAGGGCGAAATAATATCCGTGTTACCACCTAAATTCAAGGCATACGCCTTACTCTCAATCGGTACTGACATACCGTTCCCCTATAACGTGAGAATCACGTTGAAGTCTACTTGCTTACGCTTTCGGTTCAAGGCTCAAAGACTGCTTCCCATTCATTCGCATAAAGGCTCTCAGCACAGGCATATTAAATATACCAACCTTCTCTCTGAAATGCTTAAACAAAAGGTACTCCTTCTTGTCACTGCTTTTTTGCTGTAAATTAATTTAATACGTATTATACACGCTTTATTTATATTGTCAACACAAATTTTCACACTTTTTTAGTACTCGATTAATCCAAGGCTACCTCAACAAGCTCACCGTTTTTGAAAATAACCGCCTCTTTGAATCCACATTTTACGGCCAGCCTTTCGGCTTCGGTAAATTTATAGCATAAGCCTTCTGCATCGTGGGCATCACCGGAAAAAATAATGCGTCCCCCAAGTTTATTCCATTTTACAAGAATGTCCGCCATAGGATAAGGCACACTTCTGTAACCTCTTGACATTGCTCCTGTATTGACTTCAATAATTTTATCCTTAGCCGCAAGTATATACAATGCTTCGTTTACTGCTGATATATATCGTTTGTTTCCTGTATCAAACAGCCTGTCTTCCTCATTGAATTTCATAACCAGGTCAAAATGACCGATAATATCTGCACAGGCTAAATTAGCAGACTGCATAACGGTCTTATAATAGTCCTCACAAAAGGCAAAATAATCGCCGCCATAAAAGTCTGACACATTTTTCTTAAATATCTCTTCGCTTTCATCAACTGCAAGATATTTACCGTCCTTATTTACAAAATGTACAGACGAAATTACGTAGTCAAACTTCGATACATCTTTTATATCCGAATAAAAATCCCGCTCTATCCCAAGATAAATTTCTATCTTATCAGAATGCTGTGCTTTTAATTTTGAGATAACATTTATGTAGTTATTCGTATTTTCGTTACTCATACAATAGCTTTCATCAAATGCCGTATGAGAGTGCCCCGAAAAGCCAATTGCAGTCATGCCTTTATTTATTGCCGCCCTGACCATTTCATCAGGTATAAGCCTTCCGTCACAAAAAATTGTATGAGTATGAAAATCAGAATTTATCATGGTGTCATTTTCTCCTGTTTAACTTTGCGATCTATAACATGTCTAGAGGCAAGCTCCCTTGTTATGTCTTCCAAGGATATGCCCATTTCAATCATCATTACCATAACATGATAACACAAATCAGACACTTCGTATATTGTTTCTTTTTGGTCATTGTCCTTAGCGGCAATAATTACCTCTGTAGACTCTTCCCCTACTTTTTTGAGTATTTTATCTATGCCTTTTTCAAAAAGATAGGTTGTATATGAACCCTCTATTTTATCTGTCTTTCTGCCCTCGATAAGCTTCATAAGGCCTTCATATGAAAAGTAGCTTACTTCGTTATTTTCATAGACAACATCGTTAAAGCAGGAATCGGTTCCAAGGTGGCATGCAGGGCCGTCTTTTTTTACAAGCACTGTAAGAGCATCCCTATCACAGTCGGCTATAATGCTTACTATATGCTGAAAGTTTCCGGATGTTTCGCCCTTTCTCCAAAGCTCCTGTCTGGAACGTGACCAGAAGCAGGTTATACCCTCTTTAATGCTTATTTCAAGGCTTTCCCTGTTCATATATGCAACAGTGAGCACCTTTTTCGATTCCGCATCCTGAACAACCGCAGGAATAAGTCCCTTTTCGTCAAATTTGAGTTCATTTATATCAAGCATCTGTATTTCCCCTTATATTCTCATATTTATTCCTTCATTACTGAGTGTTTTCTTCAAATCACGTATATCAACTTCTCCAAAATGAAATATTGAAGCTGCAAGCCCTGCATCAACCTTTGGCAGTGTCTTAAAAAGCTTAATAAAGTCCTCCTTACAGCCGGCACCACCGGAAGCAATTACCGGAATTGATACTGCATTGCATACTGCATCGAGCATTTCAATATCAAAACCGCCTTTTACACCGTCTGTATCGATGCTGTTTACAACAATCTCTCCAGCACCGTTTGAAACACATTTTTTAATCCATTCGATTGCGTCCATTCCGGTATCGTCTCTGCCGCCTCTGGCAAAAACTCTGAACTGACCGTCAACTCTTTTTACATCAACTGAAAGCACAACACACTGGTCGCCATATTTTGTTGCCGCCTGATGTATCAAGTCCGGATTTTTGATTGCTCCAGAATTAACGCTAACCTTATCGGCACCGCATTTTAGCACTCTGTCAAAGTCATCAACCGTGTTTATTCCACCGCCTACCGTAAGCGGTATAAATATCTGCTCGGCTACTTTTTTAAGTATATCAGTAAAAAGCGTTCTGCCCTCTGCCGAAGCTGTTATATCATAAAACACAAGCTCATCTGCACCGCCGTCACTATAAAAACGGGCTAAGTCCACAGGCGAGGATACATCCGCAAGACCAAGAAAGTTTACACCCTTTACAACGCGTCCGTCCTTTACGTCTAAGCACGGAATTATTCTTTTTGTAATCATTCTGCCGCCCCCTTTGCTGTCTTAATTGCCTCTGTCAAGTCAAGAGCATTTTCATAAAGCGCCTTACCGAGAATTGCACCATACATATTCATTTCGGAAAGCTTTTTAATGTCCGCAAGTGTTGATACTCCGCCGGAAGCTACAATGTCTATATTAAAACGCTCGTTCATTTCCTTATAAAGCTCTGTATTTGTTCCACCAAGCATACCGTCCTTTGAAATATCTGTGCAGATGACGGTTTTTACGCCTATTTGTTCAAGCTCTGCACAAAAATCAAAGCATCTCAGCTCAGTTGTTTCAAGCCAGCCTTTTATTGCTACAAGACCGTCCCTTATGTCAACACCGACTGCTATTTTCTCGCCGTATTTTTCTACCATACGCTTGAGAAATCCTCTGTCCTCAACCGCAGCAGTGCCAAGAATTACTCTTGAAACACCGATATTTATATATTTTTCAACGACTTCATCACTTCTTATGCCGCCGCCGATTTCAACCTTCATGCTTGTTTTTTCTACAATCGCCTTAACGGTTTCAATATTGGCTGTTGTACCGTCCTTTGCGCCTTCGAGGTCAACAACGTGGAGATATTCGGCACCGCACTTCTGGAACTTCTCCGCAAACTCAGGCGGATTGTCGCTGTATGTTGTCATTTGGTCGTAATCGCCCTTTTTAAGTCTTACCGCACAGCCATTATACAAATCTATCGCAGGAATAATATACATAACATTCTCCTTAACTACCTATATCTTATATCTTATATCTCACAAAAGGCCTTCAGAATTTTAAGTCCAACCTCACCGCTTTTTTCGGGATGGAACTGTGTGCCGTACACATTTTTATCCTGCACCGAAGCTGTAAGCATTGCACCGTATTCAGCATCTGCCGTAACTGATTCGGCACAATCCGCCGCATAAAACGAGTGCACGAAGTAAACGCAGTCACCCTCGTTTGTATACTTATATATTGCGCTTTTCTCCTTATCCTTTGGGAACACAAGACCATTCCAGCCGATATGCGGTATTTTAAGGTCTTTGGGTATTACACCATCGATCGGCTTTACATTGCCCTTTATTAGGCCCAAACCCTCATGCTCGCCGTATTCATAGCTTTTGTCAAACAAAAGCTGCATACCAAGGCAGATGCCAAGTATTGGCTTACCCTTAGCCGCCTGCTCCTTAACGACTTCATAAAGTCCTGAGTTTCTCAGCTTATCAGCCGCATCACCGAATGCGCCTACACCGGGAAGTATTATTCTTTCGCATTTATCTATTACCTCTTTATCGCCTGTTACAACAGCCTCTTTGCCGATAAAGGCAAATGAGCTTTTAAGTGAAAAAAGGTTGCCTACGCCGTAATCAATTATCGCTATCATGCTGTCATCTCCTTTTTGAAAATCATGGGCTTTGCCCAAACCTACAAGCTTTTTAAAGCTTGACCAAAAATTTTCATACTGAAACAACGTATGTTGTTTCAGTAATAAGTTTAGGTTGAGCCTTTTTAAAGGCTCACAGGGTTTGGGACAGAGTCCCAAGGTCTTTATAGTATACCTTTAGTTGACGGTATTTCATCGGCATACTTTTCATCAATTGCAGCCGCCTTTGACAGCGCCCTTGCAAACGCCTTAAATGTACCCTCTATTATATGGTGCGAATTAGTGCCTGCAAGCTGCTTTATATGCAGGTTCATGGGCATATTCCTCACAAAAGAAGCAAAGAATTCCTCTGTAAGCTGTGTATCAAATGAGCCAACTTTTTCAGTGGGTATTTCAAGCCCGTAGCCAAGATATGCCCTTCCGCTGATGTCAACAGCACATAATATGAGTGCTTCGTCCATAGGCAGGATAATATCGCTGTAGCGGTTAATCCCACGCATGTCCCCAAGGGCCTCCTTAAATGCCTGTCCGAGAACAATAGCTATGTCTTCAACACTATGGTGGTCGTCCACATCAACATCACCCCTGCATTTTACACTAAGGTCAAAACGTCCGTGGCGTGCGAAAAGTGTGAGCATATGATCAAGAAAACCAACGCCCGTTGTAATATCGCTCTGTCCACTGCCGTCAATATCAAGAGATATAAAAATATCTGTTTCCGCCGTCTTTCTCTTAATTTCTGATGTCCTCACTTGCTTTTCGCCTCCATATCAAGTATAAGCTCTATTTTTTCAATTAACGCCTTCATCTGTTCCATTGTGCCTATTGTAATTCTGTTGTAGTCCTTAATGCGTTCTTTAGTGAAATGACGTATCAGTATGCCGTTTTCCTTCAATTTCAGATACAGCTTACCGCCGTCAATTTTATTGCACTTTGCAAATACAAAGTTGGCCTTGGAATCAAGCACCTCAAAACCAAGTCTTTTAAGCTCTTTAACCGTATACTCTCTGTTTGCAATTATTATATCACACTTGTCTTTGTAATACTTAGCATCATTCAGAGATGCCTCGCCTGTTATTAATGTAAGGCGGTTTATATTATATGGATTTGTTGAAAACTTGATTTTATTCAAATCCTTTATTATTTCTTCGTTTCCTATTGCATATCCAAGCCTTCCGCCGGCAAGTGAACGTGACTTAGAATAAGTCTGCACCACAAGCAGGTTATCGTACTTATGAACGAGATTTACTGCACTTTCTGCACCGAAATCCACATAAGCTTCATCAATAAGCACCACATTATCGGGGTTTGTTTTTAAAATTTCCTCTATATCACTAAGCGATATTGTCATGCCTGTTGGTGCATTCGGGTTTGCAATGAAAATTGCCTTATTTATCCCCTTAAAATCGTCAACAGGAATCGAAAAGTCCTCTTTAAGTGGTTTTATGTCTGCCTTTATGCCGTATAGGTCAGCATAAACCTCATAAAAACCATATGTAATGTCCGCAAATGCCGCACCGTTTTCACAGAATGACATAAACGCAAAGTTTAAAACCTCATCAGAGCCGTTTCCTATAAATATGTTTTCCGTACGCACTCCATAGGTTTCTGCCAGTCTTTTGGTGAGTGCCGAGCATACAGGGTCGGGATAAAGCTCAAGCTTATCTATCTCCTTTTTATCAATAGCCTTAAGCACAAGCGGAGAAGGCGGAAAAGGTGATTCGTTTGTATTAAGCTTAATATACTTCATATCTGTAGGCTGTTCACCCGGGACATATTCCTCAAGTAAAGCAAATTTTGTGTCCATAAACCTGCTCATATTATTTCACCTCTTATTAAAATCCTGCCTTATCAAACCTAACAAGTGCCGAGCGTGCATGTGCCGAGAGTCCTTCATTCTCCGCAAAAAGAGCTATATCCTCACATACTGCGCCAAGGGCGTCCTTTGTATAATATGTGAAGGCTGACTTTTTGACAAAATCATCAACTGACAGCGGACTTGAAAACTTAGCCGTTCCGCTTGTCGGAAGTGTATGATTAGGGCCTGCGAAATAGTCCCCCAAAGCTTCAGGGCAGTTTTTGCCCAAGAATATTGAGCCTGCATTTTTAATTCTGTCTAGGTAATCAAATGGATTATCCACGCAAAGTTCTAAGTGCTCTGGAGCAATCTCATTTGCTATTTCTATGCCCTGTTCTATTGAATCGGCTATTATAATTTTGCCGTTATTCTCAATTGACGGTCTTGCAATTTCCTCTCTGGGAAGAATCGAGAGCTGTGCTTCAAGCTGTTTTGCCACCTCATCGGCAAGTTCTCTGCTGTTTGTGACAAGCACCGCAGATGCAAGCTTATCATGCTCTGCCTGTGAAAGCATATCCGCCGCAACAGTCTTTGCAGAGCATGTGCCGTCGGCTATAACAAGAATTTCGCTTGGACCTGCAATCATATCAATATCAACAAGACCGAATACCTGTTTTTTTGCTTCTGCAACAAATGCGTTTCCGGGGCCTACTATTTTATCAACCTTAGGTATGGATTCTGTGCCATGGGCAAGAGCGGCAATTGCCTGTGCTCCGCCAACTTTAAATATTCTGTCAACACCTGCAACCTTAGCCGCCGCAAGTATAACCGGATTAATTTTTCCGTTTCTTGCTGGCGTTGTCATTATTATTTCCTTTACACCTGCTATTTTGGCAGGAACTGAATTCATAAGCACAGTTGAAGGATATGCGGCAGTACCACCCGGAACATAAAGTCCAACCCTCTCAAGCGGTGTAACCTTCTGACCAAGAACAACTCCGTCCTTTTCGGCTATTATAAAGCTGTTTCTAACCTGGTGCTTATGATAATCATAAATGTTTTCCTTTGCTTTCCTTATTACCTCAAGAAATTTCTCATCAACTGCTTCAAAAGCCTCCTCGATTTCCTTATCGGTAACTTCAAGACAGTCAGTAACAGTGTTGTCAAATTTCTCACAGTATTTGAACAGCGCCTTATCCTTGTTAGCCTTTACATCGGCAATGATTTCAGAAACAATACCCTCAACGCCTGTTGCCGAAAGACCTCTTGCAAATATCTCATCTGCACTCGTTTTTGAATACTCCATTATTTTAATCATTTAGTTTCCACCCTCAAATTTACATACGGAATTTATGCTCTCGCTAAGCTCCATTATCTCTCTGTTCTTAAATTTATAGCTGACCTTGTTCGATATAAGCCTTGCACTTATAGGAAGTATCTCCTCAAGTACCGCAAGGTTATTCTCATTAAGTGTTGTGCCTGTTTCAACTATATCAACTATTACATCGCTCATTTTAAGTATAGGTGCAAGCTCAATTGAACCGTTTAATTTAATTATATCAATCTGTCTGCTCTGTGTCGAATAATACTGCTTTGCAATATTGGGAAACTTTGTTGCAACCCTGAGTGTCCTTGCTGTATTATCCCTAAACCCCTTTAGCCCTGCAACACACATACGGCATCTTCCCATATTTAAGTCGGAAAGCTCATATACATCAGGCTCATACTCCATTAAAATATCCTTGCCTGCTATGCCTATGTCTGCCGCACCTCTTTCAACATATATAGCTACATCCGAAGGCTTTACCCAAAAATAACGGATTCCGTTTTCTTCACTCTCAAATATAAGCTTTCTGTTGTTTTCCAAAATCGAGGGACAGCTGTATCCTGCCTTAGCAAATATTTCATATACGTTTTCTCCAAGTCTTCCCTTTGGAAGTGCCACATTAATTATTTGTCTCAACGCTCTCAAGCCCCCTTTCGCTCATTTTGAAAACCTGCTTGTAGCGGCTGTTAGGCGGTATGCTCTTAAGCACCGAAACACTTCCAAGCTCGGAAAGATTTTTAACTGCCTTTGCAAGTGCCTTTGCCGATACTTCACTATCATAAATGACAAGCACATCTGCATCATATTCATCATCGGAAATATTAAGCCAGTCAAGCGTATCCAGGTAAAGAGCAAAGCCGATTGCACCGGCCTTTTTGCCGAACTTATGCACAAGTTTATCATAGCGTCCGCCTGAAAGAATGTTTGATGGTATTCCCGAAACATAGCCTGTAAAAACTATGCCGTTATAATAATTCATATCATTAATAACAGAAAAATCAATGTTTATATTTTTGTCGCACCCATAAAGCTTCAGTATTTCATAAACGCCCTTAAGCTCATTGATTGCTTCATCTGTTTTCTCATTTATACTGAGTTTTTCAAGTTCATCGGTAACGCTTTCAAATGGACCGTAAACAGATGCAAGCTTGACCGCTCTGTCCGTTATCACATCGCTTACACCATGTAAGGAACATTCTCTCCTGATTTCGGAAGTATTCTTAGCACCGATATGCTTAATAACCTTTTCTCTTATTCCTTCAGGAAGTTCACCCAAAAGCTCGCATATAAGTCCCGAATGGGATATATCAAGTATATAATCGTCGGAAATCTGCATAAGGCTCTTCACCGCAAGCATAAGTACCTCACCTGTTGAATAAAGATCTATATCTCCAATACATTCAAGACCTGTCTGAACTATTTCTCTGAACTCATGTCCGCCTCTTTTTGTACGGTATATATTTTCGTTATAGTAAAGCTTCTCTGTATAATTGCTGTCCTTTATGTTTTTAACTATTGAAAGCGTAACGTCGGGTTTAAGTGCCATAAGCTTGCCGTTTAAATCCGTAAATGTTATAATATTGCTGCTCAAAAGAAAATTCTTGTTTTCGGCATACAAATCGTATTCTTCAAATTTGCTCATTTTATACTGTTTGTAGCCATACTTTCTGTAAAGGTTTTTTAAGCTCAATATGGCTTCTTCATCATTTTTAATGTGTATCTTGTTTTCATTCATGGCTGCCTCTCCTACTTTTTATTGAAATCATTATAACTCACTTTAACATGGTAGTCAAGTAAAGTGTTGAGCACTTTTTTGTAAATTATTGATTATTTTTAACAACTGGATTATAATATTTGTAAAATCCAATAAAAAAATATACAATATTGGTATGAAAGGATGTCCTGTTCATGGAACTAATTAAAAAAGCGTTAGGCGCGTACATAACCTTTGCATTCGTATTTGTTGTGCTTGGAATTTGTTTTCTTGCATGGCCGCAAACCTCTCTTTTTACAATCTGCTACATAATCGGTGCAGTAATACTTGCATGGGGCGTAATAAGAATACTTAACTTTATTAAAAACAGGCAGCTGAACCACACATTTTCTTTTCAGTTCAATCTGATAGTTGGTATATTTCTTGCGGTTGCAGGACTGCTTCTTATAATCAATCCTGATCTGCTTATACCTATTCTTCCCATACTTGTGGGAATAGTAATAACAGCTGATGGTCTTCAAAAAATAAAAGCCGGCCTTGATTCAAAAAGAATGAACCATGAAAAATGGTGGCTTATTATAATAGTTGCTCTTATAACAATTATATTTGGTATAAGCCTTATACTTAATCCGTTTGCCGCTTCAAATGCAATGGTAAGACTTTTGGGAATTGCACTAATTATTGACGGTGTTCAGAATCTTACGGTAATATTAAGCACCTTTAAGCTTATGAGCACAATGGTTTCAGACTATGACCTCAATAATGCGGTATTTGTTGATGTAGACATACCAACCGCTCCTGACGATGATGTTCAGACCGAAGAAATACCTCCTGAGGATATAATAATTGAAGATAAACCGGAAGACTAAAAAAATCCGAAGCATTAATTTGCTTCGGATTTTTAATATGTTTTATATTTTCAAAATATAGTTATTGACGTTCATTTTTACTCCGTCACGCTCAAATTCATTTTCTGCCGTTGAAATAAGGCTAAATCCAAAGTTCTTAAGTATCTTTTCACTGGCTGAATTATCTGTAACCACATCTGCATAAAGAACTGCATCGACATATTTGACTTTCATATATCCGAGCAGCCATTCAACAGACTCTGTTGCTATGCCTTTATTCCAGTACTGTTTTTTAAACTGATAAAAAACTCCGAATTTGTGTGCATTCCTGTCAACAGCCGGACATCCGATAACTCCGGCAATGTCACCGTTAAATTTAACCACAAACACATCAAATACAGCCAGACGTGAAATCCTGTCCTCCGTATCCTCAAAAGAGCAAGGTTCCTTAATATTAGTATACCTGATTACATCTTTATCGCCCCATAGGCTTAAAAGACTGTCCGTATGTTCTTTTTTCAGTTTTTCATACTCAAGACCACTCATTTTTGTATACTCCTAATGTTAGCTTACTTCTGTTGGTTAAGTTCAAAACGCTGAAAATATCCAATAAGCTCACCGTTTTCATCCCTTACCGGACTAATGTATTTACGTCTGTTTTCAACTGTAACCCCAAGAAATATTTCACTTCCGTGATTTTTAAGCTTTTCAACAGACCTTATAATCATCTTTTGAATATTTTCATCATGACAGTCAAGCAGGCTTTTACCCATAAGGTCACTGTATCCCCTTACTTCATAAAAATAATGCTCCGCTTCCTTATTCATATATTTGATTATATGATTAGTATCAGCAAAAATAATAGGATACGGTATTGCATCAAGCAAATATCCTTCTATTGATTTACTCATAGCTTTCCTCCTAACAAATGAACATAGCATCTCCGAACGAAAAAAATCTATACCTTTCTTCAACTGCAATTTTATAGGTATCAAGTATTTTTTCCTTGCCGACAAGTGCTGCAACAAGCATGATAAGTGTTGACTCCGGAAGGTGAAAATTAGTTATAAGGCAGTCAATTGCCTTAAATTTATATCCAGGATAAATGAAAATCTTTGTCCAGCCGCTTTGAGCATGAACAACTCCGTTTTCATCAGTAACAGACTCAAGTGTTCTTGTGCTTGTTGTTCCCACCGAAATAATTCTGCCACCGTTTTTCTTGACAATATTTATTTTGTCAGCCTCAGACTGTTCAACCACATAATACTCCGAGTGCATTTCATGGTTAGTTACATCCTCAACCTTTACGGGACGGAAAGTTCCAAGTCCTACGTGAAGTGTAACATGTGCAATCTCAACACCCATTGCCTTTATCTCATCCAAAAGCTCAGGTGTGAAATGCAGTCCCGCCGTAGGTGCTGCCGCAGAACCCTCATGCACTGCATATACTGTCTGATAACGGTTTTTATCCTCAAGCTTATGTGTTATATACGGAGGAAGCGGCATTTCGCCAAGCTCGTCAAGAATTGTTTCAAACACGCCGTCATAATGGAATTTTACAATTCTGTTTCCGTCCTCTATTACTTCAAGTATTTCTGCTTCGAGTCTGCCGTCACCGAATGAAATAATATCCCCCGGCTTTGCTTTTTTACCCGGATACGTGAGAACTTCCCATGTATCAAGGTCTTTTCTGACAAGCAAAAGTATTTCTACTCTTGCACCTGTATTTTTTCTGGCACCAATCAATCTTGCAGGAAGCACCTTTGTATCGTTAATTACAAGGCAGTCCCCCTTTTTGAGATACTCCGTTATGTTTTTGAATATTCTGTGCTCGATCGCATCCGAATCCTTGTGAAGCACAAGAAGTCTTGATGCCGACCTATCCTTTAGAGGCTCTTGTGCAATAAGCTCTTCAGGCAAATCATAATAAAAATCACTGGTTTTCATACTTATGTTTCTCCTATACCGTCAAAGCCCCTATTTTAAAGGCTTTTTTAATAAATCAATTATATTTTTTGTTCCGTACACCAATGTTCCAATCACTTTAGTTTAAACTATCATCTTAATTCTTGGAACATCTTGTGCAAAAACATTTTACTTTATATCACCACATTTTTCAACTATTTCATATACATTATCATGCAATAAATATATATCACCTAAACTAAACTCCGTTTCAACCCGAATAGAGAGCTTGCCTTCATAAAGAATTACGCTGCTTTTTTGGTCTACAATCCAAGGTTCTCCATACTTGTTCTTATCTATAAGCATTGCTCCATCTATTAACGATTGATCCACACTTTTTACACGTTCATCATCTTCATCAAGGAACTCCACTTTTGCCTTTGCATAAGGCTCAGCTCCCGGAATCTGTTTGATTTTTTCTGATGCCAAAAAAATATTGATTGTCCCTTCACCATATTCTCTTTGAAATCCAAAAGCTTCTGTCAATGTTTTCAACGGGACATATATACTGCCGTTAAAGTTTAAATTCGGAGGGTAAAAACCACCATGTCCTCCATTTTTCATTTTATTCTTTTCCAATGTTCCATTATAAAATATAGTAGTGTTGCTTACTTTTGCAGTGCCTTTAGTAACAGACAAACTCTCAGTTTGGTCATCTGTACCATCCGGATCAAGATCATTAATATAAATTCCATTATAATATGAACTGTATGTAATATCCCTGCCAAGAAAATCCACCATTTTTCTTAAAGGAACATACTTCATACCAACACAATCAAATGTATAATATGTTTGAGTCTTATTTCCCAAAGTAACAGTCGTCGGCTTCATTTCAATTTCAATGCTGTCAGAATTCTCAAAATGACGGAACTCATTAATATACTCTAAATCCCAATTCTGTACTTTTGCATATGCAGGTACACTACAAGATGTAATTAATACCATTATAACTGTAAGTAATCTTTTCATAAACTTCTCCTTATCCATTATGTTTTATAGTCTTTTTATTGCATCATTCTTTATTTATGGATTATGAATAATAAATCTAGTAGTTTATTTTTCATAAGTTACACCACTTTAGATTTATTTTATATTAATATACCATAATGTTCCATAATTTGAAATCTCCTTTTTATCCATATATGCCTTTACATGATGATATTTTTTTAGACACAAAAATAAGTCCACCACCAGTTAAGGTAATGGACTTATTCAAATGACCAATATTTTATTGTTTTTTGGCTCTCTTTTTACACCAATTTAGCTGTTATCTCTGATTATTCTACTGTTACACCTGTATAGTAATGCTGTAATATTTTTATGTAATCATAGCCCTGCTGAGCTAAACCGTTTGCACCTCTTTGGCTCATACCTAAGCCATGTCCTATTGCTCGTCCCGAAAGCTGAATTGTTGAACCTGAAGAACGAATAACTGTTGTTCCGGTACTTGAGGGTGTTGTTGTCACTGTGGCAACGCTTACAAGCTCGGGAATTTTGGTAAGGTCAACCTCTTTGCCGTCAGCACCGTATGCCTTTGTTCCTGATGATGTCGAATAAACAACGGCACAGTCGGAACCGATAATATAGCTTGACTTATCTGCCATTTTAAAATCTGAACGCGGTGATGAGATAAAAGTACCCAAGGCCGGATAAGTTGTCGTAGGTGTGCCTCCTCCGCCCGATTCCGTAACACCGTTTGTTATTGTATAGCATCTGCTGTTAAGAGAAGTACCTGCAGTTCCAAATATAGTTCTGCAGTCCTCGCGTGTTATTGTCTTTGTTCCGTTTGTACCGATAATATCAAGCTTCTGCACACGGCTGGTCTTATTGTCAATGGTAATTCTCATGCCGGTTGCCGAGCCAATATTATATCCGTTTGCCTGAATTATTGCGTCAAGGTCTGAAAGGGTTATTGTCCTGTTCCATGTCTGGCAGTTAATTTCATATTCATCAGGTACTGCCTTAAGATAAGGAACATCACTGCCCCATACATTTATTGAATCTTCAGTATATCCGCCGCTTGATGAACAGAAAAGTGCCTCTATGGGACTTCCGTTATAGTATATAGCCATACCTTTGGTTTCATCTACTGCCTTTGTTGTTGTAGCACATTCATTTGTATAGCCAAGGTACATCTGACAATGTGTAGTATCACATATATCATAGCCTATTGTTGAATCAAGATTAACTTTAAAAAGTGCATATGTTCTTGCGGCACAAGCCTGTGCCTTAATTGATTCATAGCCATAGCTTTCAGGTATTTCTGCAGGTACAACTCCGTAAAGATATTGTTCAAAATCAAGTATATTAACGGCAGTCAAAAGACCGTCACTGCTCTGCATAAATTCCATTACACCCCTGTACTCATATGAGCCGAGGTCAACGGTCGGAACAGCACCTGTTCCTTCAAAATAAGCATCTGAATTTGTAATAAGAAGTATTGGGACCCCGTCCTGAGCAAGTATTGTTACCTGCAAAGGTGTTACAGCTGTACCATTTAACTTTGATGCATCGCTTTTTGCATCTGCAATTGAACTATAGCCGTAAATTGTAACAGCCCAGCCGTTTTTATTATATCCTGGAACTGCATTAACGTATCCCTGAGATTTGTAGTATTGAACTTCATCTTTTGTCTCATCAAGACTGTTCGCCGATATAGGTACTACTACCTGATAGCTTATACCGGTTTTTACTGTAAAGCCTGTCGAAGATTGAAACTCAGCCACTTCTTCATTTAAAAGAGGACTGCTTACACCATCGTCACTTCTGACAAGTTTAATATCCTTGGACTGAATATTTATCACTGATTTATTCTCACAGCTGCTTCTTAATCCAACTCTGATATAATCCGGCATCTTTGTTTTAGCAAAAGCATTTACCGGCATTCCGGTAATCATAAGTGCTGAACAAGCCAACACGGCCATAATTTTCTTGATGTATTTCAATTATCTCTCCCCCTATTTCTTAGATACTTATCCTATTATAAGATAATATGCCATAAAATGCAAAGCGAAATGGGGCATATGGAATTATTTACATAAATATTAATAAAATTTTAATAATTTATTACTACAGCTTATTCATACACTCCTGCGGAAATATATCTATCTCCTGAATCAGGAAGTATTACCACAATTTTCTTGTCTTTATATTCAGGCTGTTTTGAAATCTCACAAGCTGCCCATGCTGCAGCACCGGATGAAATACCGACAAGTATTCCTTCTGTCTTTGCAATTACATTGGCTGTCTTATATGCATCCTCGTCAGTCACCGTTATTACTCCGTCATAAATATTAGTATCAAGTATCACAGGAACAAAATTAGCACCTATTCCCTGTATCTTATGTGCTCCTGCTCTACCCTCGGAAAGAAGCGGACTTGAAGCAGGCTCAACAGCAAACACCTTTATATCAGGATTCTTTTCCTTAAGATATCTTGCTGTACCCGTGAGTGTTCCGCCTGTTCCAACGCTGGCCACAAACACATCAACTTCTCCGTCTGTATCATTCCAAATTTCCGGACCTGTTGTAAGATAATGAGCCTTTGGATTTGAACTGTTTATAAACTGTCCTGCTATTATACTTTCCGGTGTTTTCTTCTGAATTTCCTCAGCAAGCTCTATTGCGCCTGCCATTCCCTTGGTACCATCAGAAAGCACTATTTCCGCTCCGTATGCCTTAATAAGTGTTCTTCTTTCAACACTCATTGTGTCAGGCATGATAATTACGCATTTATACCCCATAGCAACAGCCATTGAAGCAAGGCCGATGCCTGTATTTCCGCTTGTAGGCTCAATTATTGTTGAGCCCTCTGCAAGCTTGCCTTCCTTTTCAGCATCCTCAATCATCTGTTTTGCAACCCTGTCTTTTATGCTGCCTGCAGGATTGAAATATTCAAGCTTGGCAAGAATTTTGCCCTCAGCTGACATTTGTTTCTCGAGATTTTTAAGCTCCATAATTGGTGTTGAACCAACAAGATCAAGCACACTGTTCAAAATTTTAGACATAGTAATCTCTCCTTTAATTTCCCAGTTAATAGCTATGAAAAATATACACCTAACTGTAATTTCAGTCAACCACCTGCTCAAATTTTATGACAGATTGCAAATACCCGACTTATTTATTTTTAGGAACTTCAACCACCAGATACTCCGCATACATTTTTCTCATCTTATCGGCTTCTGCCACAGGAACATATATTTCATCAAAAATCTGCGTATACACTCCCGATGTATCCAATATCAAAAGCCTTGCCGTAGCATTATTGTTTTTGTCCATTTAAGCACCCCTCTTTAATTAAAATATCTTGATTCAAAAAAACTCCGCAGGAGTTACCTGCGGAGAAAAGGTAACAAAAAAAAGACCCTTTGGTCTTCAACTGTTATGCGGCGTAATCTTCGCCTGTTATTTGTTTGTACTCGTCTGATGTAAGTCTGCCGCTTTGAACAAACTTTGAAACATCTGAAGCACTGTAAATGCCCTTGTCATAGTAGCCTTTAAATTCTTAATTAGAACTTACAATAGTTCCTAAATTTTCTGTTATATTGTTATTTCCAATACCACACATAGCAAATTTATTTATTATAGCAGTGGCAGATTTACCTGTGTAAACTTCTAAAACTATTGTATATGTTGTGCCTGCTAATACACTATAAGGCATAATAAGCTCTCCACTAACAGTGTCGCTTGTGCTTGTGCCGCTTTTTTTGCTTATCAATTCAGTTCCATTTATAGCTAAATTAAATTCACCAGTATAACCTGAGTATCCGTTTAAACAGTATCCTATAAAAAAACATATCTCCCCATTTACATTTGGAGTAAAAGTTATTGTTTTTGAAATAGTACTTGAACCAGTCTTATATACATAGTACATTTTTAAAACATTCATTAAAGATGGTCTAATCTCAGTAAGAATATTCTCTGTTTGCAAACTAACTAATCTATTTATTTTTGCCATTATGGTACCATCACTTACGCCGCCCCCTGTATCCGACTTTTCTCCCACTAATATCTGAAGCTTTTCAAGTATGTTGATAACCCCTGTTGCAAATTCTATAATGCTTTTACCGTCTGTTGTGGGAGTTTTGCCTAAAAGGTTTGTCGTATCTATTGTAGTATAAACAAGACTTGCGACAGTCTGAATACCCATATAAGCAGTGTCAAGATATTGGTATGTTTTAACCCCACTCTCAAGTAACCCAAAGTAGTCTATTACTGTTACAGTGTTATCAGCCTTGTAGGTGTAGTTTGTTCCAGAAACAAGAGTGACTTTTGCTTTTGAATCTTTATCATATTTGTTATGAATAAAATATGCCATTTTCTAACCCCCTTATGCTGATATGACATGAACTATTATTTGACCCGCTTGTGATATAAATGTTCCTCCCCCACCTGCGTGTCCTCCTGCTGTACAAGCATATAAGTATATGTGGTCTCCATCCGCATCAGTATCAGAGCCACTTTTATGCACATTAGCTCCCACAGCATCCCCCACACATGTTAAAGAAGCTCCCCTAGTTATAAGCTTACCATTATTTGTGAAGCTAGGAGTTATTAAAGTTATACAGCCACCCCCTGTAGGTGCTTGAGACCCATCTGTTCCTCTACCACAAGAGCCCTCCAATTCCTTTAAGTAGGCTGCTGTATCTGCACACACAAGTACAGGAAGAGTAGCAGATGTAGCTGTATTAATGCAGGCTACACCATTGGAAGCACTACAATCAATAACACCTGTAGAAGAAATTAAAAGACTAAGGGCAACAAGGATTACAGCTCCACTAGCTTCTCTGTATGAAGATACACCCCCTGTGGTTGCAAGAACACCATTAAGACCACTATAATAGCTTTCTCTATTGTATTTCCAGAACAACTCACCATCATTAAAAGGTATACCTGCATAACCAAAATTATTACTTCCTCCACCATTTATGTTACCTGCTGTAGGATTGCTAGCAGTCCCACCAAGGGCATAAGCAGGAGACACATCCTTGGAACTACTTACAGCAAAAGCTCCTGAGTAACCACCATTTCCACCCTTAACAGTATGACCACCAATAGCAAGTGGATAATTAACACCACCTATGGTAACAAAGTTACTTATACCATTATCACTGTCGAGTGTAAGTCTCTTACCCCTCATATCAATTGTGCCATTTATTATGCAAGTACCTGTACAATAAATATAAATACCATTACACTTCTCAGGTGGGGTCATGACTACTCCGGCTGGAAGTGTAAAATTTGTGAACTGTAAAATATATCTGCCATAATAATCTTTAGATGGATAAATAAAATCTTCGGAGTATATTACTTCACCAAGTACACCATTACCAAACGCAGTGGGATTGCCATTAATAAGTTCTTTTAATTCTGAAGATAATGATTTCATATCACTTTTATCTGCATTATTGGCTTTCAAAGCATTAAGTTTGGCTTGAACTGAACCCACTAACGACTCATCATCTGTATTACCAATTTTGTTATTTATTTCCTCACTTGTTGCCTGCTTTGCCACATCAATATTTACCTGTGCCATTTAATCACTCCCCATCATCATAAGTTACTCTTAAGCCGCCGTTATTAATTGAGAACTTGAGTCCTCCGTCTGCAATACCACCATTAGCCGTTAAAACAGCCATATTCCCCGCTATGGCATTTGCCGCCTTATCAGCTTTTGATGCAGCAACCAGTTTAACCGCCTTCGGAGTAGCCGCCAGAGACTCACTGTCGCTGTCAATACCGCTGTAAAGCTTTATATGTCCGTACTGTGCTGTACTTGCCGCTCCGTATTCGCCTGTTGCCGAGTTATGCACCTTGGGGGCCTTGTTGGTTTCCAAATTCGTAACCCTCTGTGTTAAAGCACTGTCGTCAAGGTTACTGATAGCCGCATCAATTTTGTCCATATTACCGTTGATTGCACCAATATCGGCAAATTCCTCATAGGCAGGCTTAACCAAATTTAATTTTGCTGTATATTCCGCCATTTATAGCACCTCCTCCTTTGTGTCCTTCCAAGTTTTGTTCTTAATGTAACCCCATGTTTTCTCCTTCACCTGTCCCCAAGTGTTATAGAGCAGTTCCACCGTAATAACCATTTCCGCAGGAACAACACGCTCAGCCAGCTTTTTTACAGAGGTAACATTTTTCTTGCTGATAAGTGCAACCTTTATCAATGCTGTGTGATCGGGGCGGTTTATAGTTAATATGTAACCATCCTTTCCGCAGAGATTCTCAAGCATTTCATTGAATCGACGTTCGGTATACGGCAGATTTGCACTCCATTCGGCAAGCACTCTGAATTTTCTCTCGGGAAGTGTGTCGGAGGCAAAAGGCGTTACTTTAACTAGCTTTTCAAAGCGTGCAATGCCTTCCTCGGTGCTGTCTTGTATAAACTGGTTGTCCATTGTATCTCCAACCCCGTTCCAAAGCTCTGCAAGCTCGGGATTTTCAGCCTGTGACAATGTTATAAACTCTCTGAAATCCCTAATTACATCAGGAAGGTAGCTTCTTATATCAACCGACATCCGTTACACTTCCCCTCACGGCAATTTCATCGGAAGCAAGAACGCAGTTTTGAGCCGAATCATCGATTGTTGTGCCTGTTATATCCAGCACAGCGGCCAAGTCAAGAAGCCTTGATTCTATCTGACTTATTCTTACAATAAGTCCGCTGTTTGTCTCCCATGAGGAATTGAGTTCATCGAAGTAGTCATCTAACGCCTGTTCAATATACGGCTTTGCATCTGTGAAGCTCCAGCCCTCGGCATAGGTTATTTTTGTAGAAATTGCAAGGCTTTTTCCGCTCACTCCGCTTACTGTCACTCTGTGATCTATCGGCGCAATGCCAAGACCTTCGCCTGTATTAACAACAGGGTCAACCGCAGTCTGAATAATATTTACAAGTACAGCCGACGGAACTTTGTTTTCACTGTCGGAAAATGTTATGCCAACTGTTCCTGCTCCGTATTTTGCCCTGTACACCTTTACACCACCGACACCGTCAAGTGCCTTTACCTTCTGCTTATAATCAGCTATATTTCCGCCAAATGCCTGAGAATTAAAGGAATTCAAATATCTCTGTCTGAAAACCTCCGTATCCTCATCATCTTCGCCCGGAACCAATATTTCCGAAAGCTCTGCAGTTTTAAGATTCTCGATATACTCAATCGGAGTGAGCGAGCCAACATAATAGTTCGGCAGACTTCCCGATGTTTCGCAGATCATCTTATAGCTGTGTGATAAATCATCCGTCAGCACTGTAACCTTATAGTTGAATTTATCAATATTAAATCTGCTGCCAATGGGGACCGCAGTATTAAAAACACCTTTGGCAACAGCATAAGTGGCGCTTTCAGGCTTAAGTCCCCTTTCCGCTGCCCTTTTTATCAAATATTCACGGCTGGCGGTTGCTCCATATGTTTCCTGCATTACTGTATCAATGCTTATGTAAGCCTGTGCAAGCTCCGCAGCCGCAGGTGCGAGAGCATCATAAATAATACTGCCTTCCCTTTTATCAACACTGCTTGACACCTTACTAAGCATTCTTTTTAAAATATACTCATAGGTCATATCTTCATACATTTACTGTCACCCCGCTTTCAAATTCGCCCTCTGTGCTGACCACTGTGAAGGACGCATGCAATGTATTTCTTGTTTCTTTTTTAACGCTGAAATCTTTTATTTCCTTAATTCGGCTGTCCTGAAGAAGTGCTTCCTCGATACGTCCCTTAAGTCTTGGCATTGCATAGGTGGTCTGTGTGCCGTAAAGCTCCTTAAGTTCAATACCGTAATTTCTGCTGTATATGAGCCAGTCGTATCTCTCGGTATTAAGTATTTTGTAAACAGCCTGTTTCACTGCCTCCACCCCGTCACAGTACCCCCTTATGACGTTTCTCTCCAAATCGAGGGCATATGTTTTTGAAGGCTGTACTGTAATTTTTATGCCCTCAATATCTGCATTTGCCGTAGGTATCATAGATTTCCTCCTCCCACAACGTCCAGCACAATAAACTTTTGACCGCCCTGTACTCTCAAAAGTATTACTTTGTCACCGACCTTAAGCTTATTGTGCATTATGAACTTCTTTCTTCCTTTATACGCATGACAATGGGTATTTGAACCTGTGGTTCTGCCGCTTCCGTCATCGGTATAACTATGGTCATGGGTATGATTCTCTGTCAAATGATCCACTGTCATATCCACTGAATAATCAATAACGGCTTTTGTCAAAATTAAAAAAGACTCTGTAAGAGTCAATTTTTGGTCAATCTGTATTTCGAGCGGTTTAGCCGAGGTCACATTTCCGAGCATAACCGCCGCAGGCTTTCCTGCCTCAACCTGATCCTTTGCCAGCATCTTTATATATTTACCTATCTCATCCAAATATATCATTCCCCCAGAGAGTAATGTCCATCAAGTGCTTTCCTTCTTTAAACGTATGCGTTACACTTTCACAAACGAATTTGTTATCAATACTAATATCACCCAGACCAAGCTTAACCTTTAAACCGCAGCCTGCTCTCACCCTGACATCTCCGATAACATTTTTAAGTGACAGCTTTCTTGTCTTTTTGTCATACAGCTTCAAAAGCGTTTCTGCCCTCTCCTTTAACCCTTCAGGAGAGTCAGCTGTATCAAAATACTGCAGCATGCCCCAGTTTTTCATATTCTCTGTGTCCTTTGCCTTATAGGCCTCCCTCTCGCCCGTTGTGTCATTCGTATACAATATCTTTATAAAGTTATATGTTTCTCCGTCAATTGAGCTTGTATAGTCGAAATTTTCAAGCTTGGATTCGTCCACAAGCCCGAGTGTATACATATTGTCAAGATTTTTTAGGTTGATTCTGCCAAAATTATCATAGAGAATATAGAGCTTTTTCGTATTGATAAGTGTTGTATCCAGATTCTCCTGTATCATATCAAAAAGCGTCTTGTTATCCATTAGGTTCTGGGCAATAACATATTCTGTATCGTCAATTTCTCCGCACTTAAGGCCGAAATCCTCTACTATCATCTTTACAAATTGAGACACTGTACTATTCTCAAGCTTAAAGGTATCCTTATTTTTCAGATATCGCAGCTGATCATATGCTGTTACCTTTATTGTACTGCCCTTATCCCTGTTTTTTTCAAAAACGTAGCCCCAAAAAACAGGTTGTTTTTTATAAAACAGCTTTACGGTATTGCCCTCTTGAAAATCTATTACACCGTCCTTAACAACAGTAAATGTAAGCTTTCCCGGTGTACCTTCCCTTTCTGTTGACCACTGCACCTCACCGGATACTGTCGGCTTATATGCTATGTATTTATTTACTATATAAATAATTAATTCGTCGGTGTCATCCGCATTTAAAAGGTCATGGAATTCATCATCCAAGCTTAATCACCTGCCCCGGATAAATAAGGTTTGGATTTGATATTTTGTTAAGAGCTGCTATTTCGGAATATTTGCTGCCATCACCAAGCTGTGCCTTGCATATTTTCCAAAGCGAATCGCCTTCCTTGACTGTATAGCTTTCATCAGCCTTCTTATTATCCTCACGCTTTTTTTCTTCCTCAACAGTTGTTTCACCGTTTTCATTCTTGTCTATGTTATAAACAAAGGCAGCATATTCGATATTCTCCTTCAGGTTAACCGATACAGTCAAATCAAAGCCGTTTGCCGCACTGTCTGTCAGAGTATAGTCCTCAAGTGTCACCTTATACGTTGTTTCAAATGTTGTTTCACCATTTGGTTTTTCCCTCTCGACCCGAAAATCAAATGCTCTTTTATCCATTTTCAGATATTTCAGCTTTTCCGTATACCAGACTGAACCGAAATAGCCCTCCGAATAATCAGCAAACGGATATTTAGAGTTCGGCAGTAAAAATTCAAAGCTAATTTCAGTCAGTCCCGGAGTCTTGGGAAAATTAATCTCACTGCCGTTAACCAAATCAAGCGTTTCATTTTTATTGCTTACTGACAAAGATATTTTTTCGGGAGGAACAGGCAGAAGGAAATCATCAATATATACCTTATACACCTGCATGCACCTCCTCTGCACCTGATGACACCGCTTCACGAAGCTTATCTCTGAATATAGTCATAATACCGTCAATGTCCCTTGTGCCTTTTATGGTAGAATTGCTTGTGAAATCCACCTTTACCTCTGAGGTTGTGAAACGATTAATTGCCTCTCGCTCGGCAGCATCACGAAGAAATGACAGGCTTTCATTGGTTTTATCCATACCGCCCGCAATCGCACCTGTGTTGGCTGCAGTTGCTGCAACATTCGTGCCAAGGGCATCATTGGAGATGCCTGTTCCGTAGGTGTTGGAAGAGTAGTCAGTATTTAAAATGCTGCCGTTATCTCCCGTTCCAAATAATGTTTTGACTAGACCGTTAGTTTTGAAACTATCTTCTAAACCTGTGCCTTTTTGATTTACCGGGTAAAATGAATCTGCGACCCAATCTTTTTCAAAAGCAGGCAGTGTTGATGAGCCAGCATTAAAAGCGTTCCATAGATCTACATACTCCTTCTTATTGTTTTCACGTTCCTGTGCTTTCGCTTTGTACTGAGCAGCTTTAGTGTGGAGACCATCTGTATCGATATTGACAAACGGAAGTTCATTAAGTGATTCCGCTATATCTGCAACAACTCCCAACGCTTTCGCTGCAAGATTATCAAAAAATCCTAGCACAGTGTTAATGGAATTAGAAAAAGCAGCTTCAATGTTTTGTCCAAGCGCAACAACCACTGCAGAAATACCAACTACGATATTAACTGCCGTAAATAACAAATTTTTAAAGAACTGAATTACAACATTTAAACTGCCTAAAATTATACCCGTTGCACTGTATGTTGAACCTGTAACATTGTTAATTGCGGCAACAACAGCATAAATTATTGCCACCAGAAAGATAATAAGACCAATAATCCAAACGATCGGACACGCTGCTATTACTGCATTTAATCCAGTCTGGGCAAAAGCCATTATATTACTGGCCGCACTGCTTATTAACGTGGTCAAAGCTGCCTTTGCTTGGTACGCCTCATAAAGAATAAGCGCTGCGACGACTGCATCAAATATAGGTGCAATAACCGACCAGTTATCGGCTATTACTCCTCCGATTTTACCGACAACCCCAACTATAAGGCTTAAAACGTCTACTATTACTGACACCACATTAGATATTCCCAAAAGTATTGGCTGAATTGTCGGCAAGTTCTGATTAATCGCATTAAACAAATTAAACACTGCGCCGCTGATATTTTCTCCTATACCGGCTTTCATACCCTGCCATGTGTTCTCTGCCATCTGAATTTGTCCCTGAGCCGCAAGTGCGGCAGAGTTATCACCACCGCTGTTAAGGCTTGCATTAAATGAATCTTTAAAGAAGTCCATTCCGGCACTAATTCCGTTTAAACCTGAATATTTATCGACAAGTGATTTAACTCCGCTTACTAGAAGAGATGTCTTTTTTGTACCTTCAGAAATTTTATTATTGAAATTCAGCTGTGCCTGCGCACTTTGGCTGATGCTGATCGAAAGCTCCTTAACTCCGCCCGCCGCCGCAATTGCAGTTGATTCATATTCAATAAAAGAAGTGCAGTCTATTATTTCTGACGCTCTGTTTACTTCACTTATTCGCCTTTGAAGTGCACCCATATTATTTATCATCATTGCTATTTGATTGTTTGTCTGATTCAAGGAGCTGACGGGTACCAATTCTGTTCCCATAAAATCACCTTCTTTCCAATTAAAAAAGCACCCACTAATTGTGAGTGCAATAAAACTAATGTAAAAATCGGTACTTACCAAAGATATGTGCTCTAAGGCAGAATACAAAATCAAACCCTTGCCCAACCTAGACCCGCATATTTATGCGGATCTAATAAAAGGTTTTTATCTTGTTTTTTTCAAAAAGCAAGTGGGTTTGGGCAACGTCCAAGATTTGTCTGCGTTCTAAGCAGACTCTGACTTATTTTTTGGAACTTCGTTTTAGTTTTGCCGCTTCTTTTTTCTCATTTTCCAGCTTAATGTCTATTGCTGCCATGACAAAAGCCTTTTCCTCTCTTGGAAGATTATTAAACACCGAGGGCAGTATACGAAGCTTATGCAGGCAATAGTAAGCATAATTGCTTTCCGCATCGCCCTCGATTATTAGTTTTTTGCTTCTTCGGTAAGCTCGTCTATAGTTATGTCAAAGCCGTTTATTTCAGAAACCTTTGCCGTGAGTGCTGTGAACTCTCCGGGCTTAAGCATCGCCTTAAGAAGATCCTCGGCACCCATTACGCTGTATGCATCCTGAAGTTCTCTGTCGTTCAAGTTGGGAAATACAACACTTTCCACTGTGAGAAGGCAAATATATCTGTTTGTGTCAATCTCGTCAACACGTCTGCCTTTTTTCACCTGAACCTTTGCTGTACATTCCTTACGGAGTTCCTCGTCCTTTTTTGAGCTGATAGCCTTAAGCTCCCATTCTATGCCCCTGCCGTTTTCATCCACAAACCTATCACTTATGACACACTTGATATTATCCTCTTTAATCGGGTTTAAAAATGCCTTTAAGTCCATTTTAGTGCCTCCTGTATTTTAATTTAAATTCCCCTTGTTGATTCTGTGAATGTTTCAGGCATTTCAAAGCCCTCGAATGTGAAGTCAAACTCATCCTCGAGTGTTTCGCCGTCGGCATCCATTCTAGCCAGAATAACGCTGTCGATATTGCAGTCACGAAGGATTATTGTCTGTCTGCCTGTTGAAGATGTTACATCCTCATTTGTAATCTGCATGTCAAAATAAAAATCCGCACCTGTATCCTGAAGCTTTTTCATGCACTTTCTGAATATGGATGTACCATAATGGAATGTGGCAGAACCTGTGCCGTTAAGACCAACTGTCTTATGGCCCTTTGTCATTCTGCCCATGATGGCAAGCTCTGTTTTTGTTTTTTCAAGCTTTGCCTCTACATTGATTGCACGCATAAATTCATAACGTTCACCGTCAATTGTTACATAGCATACCGCTGCTTTTGCACTGAGTGCATCATCTTTAATCATTGTACTCATTTATTCAATCCTCCTTATGTAAAAAACCGTGGACTCCGTCCACACCTGCAAGCCTTCGAGAAGGCTTGACCTAAGCTTTATTTTATGAAAATTTTTGCCCAGCTTTTTATAAAAAGCTGGAAGGGTTTTATCATTAAGCAACAACTACTGTCATATAAAGCTTGCTCATAGCACATACAGGCATTATTGGGCAGTATACTACAACGCTTTTCTTGTCATTCCCCTGTTCAACAGTAATATCATCGCTTGTTACGTTTTCAAGTGCTCTTATTGTCTCAAGCTCTTTGCAGTATGTGACAATATCTCCCCAGAGTGCCACTCTGCCGTCCTTGTCGTTTTGTACCTTACCGAGATATTTTGTATTGAAAATAACCGCAATATCATTGCCTATCTGGTCAAGCACCCTTACTATCTGATTAGCTGTGAAATCATCATTTTTATCAGTCGTAACTGATGTAAAACTATTGATGTCCTCAAGCACACGAATTTCTTCGCCTACCTTATGGAATACAAAATATCCACCCTTGATGAATGTTTCAAGCTGGCTCTGTTTGTAATCAGCCGATACAGAAAACTCGCCATCATAAAGCTTGTTTGTAATACTCTTATTAACATCACAGCCGGCAGACGCACCTGTAAGCCAGTAAATAAGACCGCTTTCCTTTGCATCCGCATCATTAACGGTATTTTTAAGATTAATAACGCCTTCATAATCCGCACATTTGTTATAAAGTACTGTCTGGAACTTAACACCCATTTCATCACGGAGTCTCTTTGTAAACGCAACAAAAAGCCCTTTAACGGTATCCTCTGTTGAAAGGCATCCAAGTGTGTTAAAGCTGTAGCTTTCTATCTTATCCAAAAATGCCTGATACGCATCACCTGTTACCGCTGCTGCATTTGTTCCGCCTGCAAGAGCAGTTCCTGCTGTTGCCGCAAGTGTTGCAGCTGACTTAAATACAACATAATCATTTTCCTTAAGCCCTGACGCATTTGCCACAGTCTGTACATCAACCGTTTTTGAGTCAAGCACTGTTGATACATCATACTTTGATTCATCATCCGCATTTGCCGCAATTACAATTTTGATGTCGTTTCCTCTTATGCCACTGTATTTTGCTGTTGCATATGTGTTTGAAGCCTTTACACCGCTGTTAAGTCTGTAGCAGTATAATGTCTTTGCATTAATGAATAAATCTCTTAAGCCTTTGAGCTTGTCCGATGTGTAATCATAACCGAATATTTTTTTACAGTCTGTCTGGAAATCGGCATTCTCAACTGTGAAAATTTCACCGTCTACACCCCAGTCAAGCTCAAGTGCCATTGCCGCATAACCTCTGTCACTTACAGTTGCTGATGCCTTTGCCGCACTTACAAAATTAATATATGTACCCGGTATTACCTTGTTCTGTGTTAAATATGTTCCTCCGCCTAATGCCATTATCTGACGCCTCCCTTTAAAAATAAGTTAACTGTTTCCTGTGCCTCATCTGTGGTGTACTCCTTGTTGTCTTCAAGAAGTGCATTCAGTATATCCCTGTTGTCCGCAAATTTTTGTGAACGGCACAGCTTTTCCTTTGTAAATTTAACTGCCTGCTTCTTTTCTGCTTTTCCTGTCATCAGTCAAAACCCTCCTCTACTGTCAGATTGGTCATAAGGTTATCCTCTTCATCCGAACCACCTTTTAATCTGACTGTATAGCTGACACTGAACTTGAGCACACCGTCCTTAACCTCCGAACTCATGCCTGTGCCTCTTAATTTAGTGCCATCCGCAAGTGACAGCATTTCAGTAAGCTCATAAAGAGCCTCTGACATTGCACCTCTGTCGGCATTTTGTGTGCTGCCTGACGGATAGTAGTTTAGTGCAAAGGTATATCCTGCCTCATAATAAGGTGTATGCCCCTGAGTAAAGCTGTTTTTCTCCATGCCGACAGTAATGCATGGCTTGGCAAGCTCCTGAGCATCGTACTCGGTTAAAACACTCAAGTTTGCATACCTGCTTCTTATTGCCGAAGCAATTGCGCTTAAAATGTCCGAATACATTAAATCACTTCCTTTACAAGTTGCCTCAAATTTTTACTTGCAGCTGTTTTTGGCTAAGTTATTCTGTCATTGCATCACCGTCCTTAAGCATCAAAAAAGGACATACACGTATATTTTACGTATATGTCCTATGTGCAATTTTTTACAATATCATTATAACACACCTTAGGGTGCTATTGGGTGCTGCATTAAAAAACTGCTTTTCATGATGATCATTCTATCCGTGCAGTTTGAACTTTTCGACTTCTCGCTTAAGCATCATTGCCTGTGCAGCCATTTCCTCACTTAATGCAGAGCTTTCTTCAGCATTTGCGGCATTAGACTGAATTACTCCTGAAACCTGTGACAAGCCCTGCGTAATTTGCTCTATTGCATTTGCCTGTTCCTCTGCTGAAGCCTGTATCTCGCTGACTGCCTTCTCGGCAAGCAAAGACTGTTCAACCGTTTCCAGAAGTATCTTAGATGTTTCATCCGACAAATGCTGTCCGTCAGTGATTAAATCAACAGAATGCTGTATTAAATCGGTTGTCTGTTTTGCGGCTTCTGCGGATTTAGCAGCTAAATTTCTGACCTCATTGGCTACTACCGCAAAGCCTTTTCCCGCTTCGCCTGCACGAGCAGCCTCAATTGCGGCATTAAGCGCCAAAATGTTGGTTTGGAAAGCTATATCCTCAATTACTTTTGTAATAGAGAATATCTTATCCGATGCAGTGCTGATTTGAATCATAGCTTTATTCAAGTTCTGCATATGCACATTTCCGTCTTTCATCTTATCGCTTGTATTTCTTACGAATTTGGTAGCTTTATTTACATTCTGAACTGCCTTATCTGCCTGTTCAGAAATACTTATTATAGATGCATTAAGCTGTTCTATTGTTGCAGCCTGTTCAGTAGTACCTCCGGCAAGAAACTGAGCCGCTGTTGAAACCTGCGTTGCACTGCTGTTAACATGTTCAGATGAATTGTTTATAGAAGTCATCATGTTATTAAGCTTGTCGCAAATAACCTCCATTGATGAACGGATACTCTGAAATTCTCCGGGATATTCACAATCACTGTGAGCATTGAGGTCACCGTTTGAAATACCGGTCAAAACCATAGATATATCGGAAATTATCTCTTTAAACTTTGCCGCCATTAAATTGACCTTTTCTGCAATTATCCCAACCTCATCATGGCGTTTTATCTCCATATCAATATCCAAAATTCCCAAAGACAGTTTTTCTACCGAGTCTTCAACCGTTTCAATTGGATGAATTATTCTTCCTGTAATTTTAAGTATAAATATAACTGCAATTATTAGCGATAAAATCCCAAGCCCAACCGAAACATATATTGATGTCATAACGCCTGCCAAAAATTCAGAGTTCAAAGCAGTAACATTAACTGACCACCCATTTGTACGCTCAATCGATCTATATGAACCGAATTTTTTCTCTCCATTTAATGTGTAAAATCCGAATCCTGTTTCACCGTTTACCATTTTCGATTCCAATTTGGCTACTTCATTATATGTTCCCGGATCGTTCTTAGCATCAGTCAAGTTGTTTTGCTGTTTCAAAACTAATGAGAAATCTGAATATGCCACTTTAGCACCCTGGTTATTCAAAATATATGTACTGCCGGTATTTCCTATTTTTACTTTATCAATTATATTACCGATTACTGCGTATGGAAATTTTATAATTACTATTTTGTTGTCTACCGGGCAAGCATACTCAAATGATACCTTATCACCGTCAATAATCGGGTCTGATAAAAATGCCACACCTTCCGATGCATTTTTAAACATGTCATCACTTTTATAACTGTGCCCATCTATTAAAGATAATCCGCCGGAATCAACTATATCAATATTATTAACTCCATATTGAGTAGCTAATTTTGATAAAAAGTTTTTAGTATCAGTCTCAGAAATACCGGTTTTATTCATGTACTGGAGAGAAACTCTGCTAATAATATAATATTGTTCTATTTGTTTAGTTATTTTTTCAGCTACCAATTCAGATGTTTCATAAAGACTCTTTGTTAAAGCATCTTTAGTGGAATTATACGTAAGATAAATTGAACTTGCAGAAAGTACACATACAATACAAATAATACAGCACATTACAAATGTGACCAGCTCTCTTCTAATGCGTTTATTTTTTTGAGCTTTACGTATTTTAAATCTTGTACTAAACATTTGATTCCTCCCTAATTGTTTTTCAGTTAAATTTAATAATACATAGGTATTTTTCGACTGAAAAAACGAAAATATAAGGTAATTGGTTAATTTTACCAACATTTAACACAGGTCTTACTCCTGCTTAACAAAATGGTATAATTAACTTATGTTTATAGCCAAAAACTCAAAAAAATCCCCGAGATAAATCTATTCTCGGGGAAAAGAGTATAAATATTTATTAGTATTTGCCGTCAGTTATTTTACCGTCATCAGTTTCTTTGATTTTTTGTTCAGGTGCAGATATTACTTTCTTTTCCTGCTGATTTTTATGCTGGCGCAGTCTGAACTTTCCGACTTCACGTTTAAGCATTACTGCCTGTGCAGCCATTTCCTCACTTGATGCCGAGCTTTCTTCGGCATTTGCGGCATTAGACTGAATTATTCCTGAAACCTGTGACAAGCCCTGAGTAATTTGCTCTATCGCATTAGCTTGTTCCTCAGCTGCAGTCTGAATTTCTCTAACAGCCTTTTCAACAAGCAAAGACTGTTCTACTGTTTCCTGAAGTGCTTTTGAAGTTTCATCCGACAAATGCTGACCTTCAGAGATTACATCAACAGAATGCTGTATTAAATCGGTTGTCTGTTTTGCGGCTTCTGCAGATTTTGCAGCTAAATTTCTGACTTCTTCAGCTACTACAGCAAAGCCTTTTCCTGCTTCGCCTGCACGTGCAGCCTCAATAGCCGCATTAAGCGCCAAAATATTAGTTTGAAAAGCTATATCTTCAATTACTTTTGTAATAGAGAATATCTTATCCGATGCAGAACTGATTTCATTCATAGCGTTGTTCAAGTTTTGCATATGAACATTTCCGTCTTTCATCTTATCACTTGTATTCCTTACGAATTCGGTAGCTTTATTTACATTCTGAACTGCCTTATCTGCCTGTTGTGAAATACTTATTATAGATGCATTAAGCTGTTCTATTGTTGCAGCCTGTTCGGTAGTACCTTCAGCAAGAACCTGTGCCGCAGTTGAAACCTGTGTTGCACTGCTGTTAACCTGTTCAGCAGAAGAATTAATAGCAGTCATTATTTCGTTTAGTTTTTCTGTAATAGTTTCCATTGATACTCGAATACTCCTGAATTCTCCCGGATACTCACATTCACTGTGCGCATTAAGATCTCCGTTTGAAATATCATTCAAGAACAAAGAAATATCCGAAATAATCACCTTAAAATTATCGGACATGAAGTTTACCTTTTCTGCAATCATTCCAACTTCGTCCCTGCGATTTACTTCCATATTAATATTTAAGTCTCCAGATGACAATTTTTCAATCGAATCTGAAACCATCTCAATCGGGCGTACAATTTTACCTGCCATTCTAATAATAAGGAACACACCCATTAATACTGATAAAGCGCCAAGACCTACCGCAACGAAAACAGATGTCTTAACTCCTGCCATAAATTCCGAGCTTAAAGCAGTTACACTTATAGACCAACCGTTTGTACCTTCAATCGGTCTGTAAGAACCGAATTTTTTGTTTCCCTTCCATGTATAAAATCCGAACCCTGTTTCACCGTTTACCATTTTTGTTTCCAATTTTGCTACTTCATCATATGTTACCGGATCGTTCTTAACATCAACCAAGTTATTTTGCTGTTTCAGAACCAATGAAAAATCAGAATGAGCAACTTTTGCACCCTGGTTATTCAAAATATATGTACTGCCGGTATCTCCTATTTTAACATCTTCAATTATATCCCCAAAAACAGAGTATGGAAAATCAATAATAACAACTTTATTATCAATCGGATATGCATACTCAAATGTTGCTGTTTCCCCGTCAATAATCGGATCTGATAAAAATGCCTTACCTCCTGAGGCCTGCTTAAGCACTTCATCATTTTGATAGCTGCGGCCGTCAACCAATGATATACCTCTTGAATCAGTTATATCAATAGAATTAAGAGCATATTGTGATGATAATTTAGATAAGAAACTCTTAACATCAGTATTTGTCATTCCTGTGCTATTCAAATACTGCTCAGATAAATTAGCAATAACTGCGTATTCATCTATTTGTTTTGCTACCTTGTCAGAAACCAATTCAGATGTTTCATACAAACTCTTTGTCAAGGAATCTTTAGTGGAATTATATGTTAGATATACTGAACTGGCAGACAGTATACAAACAATACAGATAATACAGCACATTATAAATGTTACTAACTCCCTTTTGATTCCTCTTCTTTTTTTGTTCTTTTGTATTCTTTTCTTTGCACTGCCCATTTTTTTACCTCCTATTTAGTCAATATATGTCATTTTTTTATTTCTTATAATATAATATCGACTTTTGAAGTTAAAATTTAAGGCAAGTTTGAAATAAAATGCCACATTTTGAAAAGTATTGATATTAATAATTAACTTAAAACTGACACATAGCTAAAATAGAAAAAATGGGCATTGCTACAGCACTGAATGCTGAGTTTTAAACCTTTTAAGTGCAAAACCGTGAAGATGCTTTGTGCGGTCATAGGAATAGTTCAGTTCAATGGCTATCTGCTCCAAAGTCTTATACTCAACATATTTTTTAAAAAGTATACTTATATATGTATCATCTCCCAAAGATTGAATTTCATTGATTATTTTATGTTTTATCTGTGTAAAATCTTTTAATTCGGAACATATCTCGTCCTCCATGCATATAATCTTCACCACGGTCTCGGCCATCCTGTCAGTTTTTGCGGAAGTCTGTACCCTTTCCGATTCGAAACCAACAGGTATGCTTTCAGCAAGTAACCTAAGCTCTGTAAGCTCCTCTTTTTTTTGTTTTATACATACATCATATATTTTCAGCTGATTCAAATATTCTCTGGGACTGTCATTTTCCTTCACCTGTATCGCTCCCTCTGCAAACTTCTATAACCTATATTTTTAACGCAAATTATTTCTGTAGTTATAGTTTATTTCAGAATATTCTGTAAATCAACACATTTTTTCAGAATATTCTGTAATTTGGCTATGTTTACAAATTTGACAGAGAAAACATTATAAAATTTGTGCAGATTATTCTGAAAAATTTTGCAGCAGAAAAAGAGTATACTTGTTTCTTATTTCCTTTTGATGTAAAATAAATTTAAAAAACAGCGGTCACAGTACTACTCTGCTCTATCCGCAAACAGGAGGACAGCTTCTTATGAATATTGTCGAAAATATTCTTAAAATAGCCAAACAACATCATCTGAACAATCAGCAGCTATGTAAGCTTCTTAACACCAATCCTAATAAAATTTACGACTGGAAAATCGGTAAATCAAAACCCTCAGCCGAGGATTTATATATACTTGCCGATTATTTTGACTGCTCGGTTGATTATCTGCTTGGCAGAAGTTTGGAACCACTTACAAAACGTGAACAGCTTCTTTTGGACATAATGAAGGAACTTGACGAAGACAAACAGCGTTTAATTCTTGAAACGGCAAACAAAATGATTACTGAACATACCAAAAAACCTCCGCAGGCATAAACCTACGGAGGCGTCCTTTATATTTCTTTTAATTTTTTTCTGAATTTATCAGCTTTTTCGGGCGAAAGCAATTCCAAAGCTACATTAATAAGCTTATCCTGCTGCTCATCCTTGTTCAGCTTGGACAGCGTATCAATGGTTTCCCTTTGTAATCTTGTCACAGCGCTTTTCCTTTCCGACAAGTACTTATCCATATTTACGCTCTTATAATTGTAGCACCATTTAGAAAACTGACAATATTTTTATAGATTTTTGTGAGTAAAAATATTTTTTATGCGGTTTTTCGTCATATTTCTTTAACTTTTTTGTAGATTTTTGTGGATTTGTTTTTTATTAATAAGCCATATGATAGTAATTGTTTGAGCTGTTATTTCATATAATACGGCACATATCTTTCAATATAGCTCCTATCCGAATTTAAGGACAATATGTGGAATATATTATATATAAACATCCATATGAGGTGATACATATTGATTATCAAAGCAATTAAACTTACAAAGAAAAAGGTTGTTACGGTTGCCGTCCTTGCCCTATTTGCAGTTGTGGCTGTAAGTGCTGCTCCCCCGGCTGCAAAGGCAGTTTTTTCGGCAGCCGTTGCAAAAAACGAAAGGCTTCTTCCGATTTACTGTGTAGAAACCGACAAACCTCAGATAGCTATCAGTTTCGATGCCGCTTGGGGAGCAGACGATACCGACATGCTGCTGGAGATACTTAAAGAAAATGACGTTAAGGCAACATTTTTTATGTGCGGCTACTGGGTAACCAAATATCCTACTGAGGTTCAAAAAATAGCTGCGGCAGGCCACGACTTAGGAAATCACTCAGCTACTCATCCTCATATGAGTCAGTTAAACAGTGAGCAGATTGCTGAAGAGCTTACCACAACAGGCGATAAGGTTAAAGAGCTTACAGGTGTTGATATGAGTTTGTTCAGGGCGCCCTTTGGTGAGTACACAAATGAAGTAATATCAACTGCCAAAGAATGCGGTTATTATACCATACAATGGGATGTTGATACGTTAGACACAAATATTCAATATAAATCACTTGGTTTTTTCCATTAAAAAAACAGCTTCATATACAAAGAAGCTGTTTTTATTATTATTAAGTTCTACTTTGCACTAATTGTATCCACAATAGTCATATTGTGAATTTGCTTTGTCGGGCCATTAACTGCAATGATAGAAGCGGCAACAACAATCAAAATTATAATACCAAGAACCCCAATCGGAAGCTGCCACACATCACCCCAGTGGGAAGTTATCATTTTTTCAAACAACAGCTTGTGAAGCGGCAATCCGATGACACATCCCGTAACAATGCCGGAAACCGCATAAACAGTGGCTTCTGCCGTAACCATTTTAATTAATTGACGGTCACCCATTCCTATGGCCCTCATTGCTCCGTATTGTTTTATACGAGCCGAAACACTCATTGCGATGCTGTTCAAAATATTGAAAATTGTAATCAGCGCAATAATTACCAAAAATCCATAAATAAAAAGCACAAATGAATAGTAAGCTCCCTTCGCTTGATTATTGGATAAACGACTGTCCGAAAAATTAGTGTCTGCCCCAATAAGCGAACGAATGGCATTCACATCTTCGTCTGTAGCATCATTAGAGAGCTGAATATCAATAATTGTATAGTCCGAATAACCTGTCAGCTGTCGAAAAGTTTGTTCAGAGCAGATTACATTCTCAACTCCTTCTTCACTGTCAAAGGGAGTGGAATTAAGCAGCCCTGCAACAGTGATTTCTTTTTGTTCGTCTCCAAAATTCAGTGAAACAGTATCTCCGACACTAAGCGTATTATTTGAACCGAACTCAATCAAAGCCTTATTATCTTTCTGTTCAGCATCATCAACAGAACCCTCAAGCAGGCTGTCTTTTGCCCATGAAAACTGATTATCTTCATATGATATCAAATTGATAACCTTATCCTGTCCATTAACTTTTGCCGGAACTTTATATGCAAACATCCGTCCATATGCTTTCTTGACCTTAGGATTATCCTGCAGTTTCTTAATCAAGCCGCTGTCTATTGAGCATGTGTTGTCCGTACTTACAAAAGAAATATCGGGTGTATACGGTCTAAGCGGATTGACTGCATGGTGCATAAAATCAACCGCCGTGGAGAAGCACAGAAAAAGTATAATACTGAGTGCAAATGACCCGACCATCAAAAAGAAATTCTTTTTGCTTGATTTTGCATGGTGAATGCCAAGAGCAATATCAACTTTGAAAAAGGCAGTTTTGGCAGCTGTTTTTACTGGCTGTGCATAACTTGCATTTCCCGATACTGCGGCAAGCGGCGAAACTTTAGCGGCCTTTTTGGCAGGAGCTCTTGCGGCTAAAAGCACCGTAAGAACACCCACCGCAATGCCCGAGAGTATGCTTATCCAGCTTATTCCGAAGGTCGGCATTTCAGCAAAGTATCCGGGGCATAAAAACTTCAGCACCGCACAAAGTATCCAAACCAGCACAATTCCCAAACCAAGGCCTACCGGTATAGCTGTTTTGCACCACTGAAGACCTTCTTTTTGAACAAAGTGCATAACCTGTTTCTTAGTTGCACCCAAACAGCGCATCATACCGAAAAACTCTGTTTTCTGAATAACGTTGCTGTTCAAACTGCTTGCAATCATCATTACACCTGCCAGCAGTACAATAATAAACAGTATTCCTGCAACCATATAAAGCTGATACACATAAGTATTATTGCTCTGACCCAGTGCCGCAAGCAAATTCCCATTCTGTAAAACCTGATTATTTCTTAACTTAAACTGCTGAGTTATATCTGCAATCACTTTCTGCATATTGCAGTGCCTTGAAAGCTGAACAATATACTGGCTTGAATACATATCCTGAGGGATAACAGAACGAAATCCATCTGTTGTAAACAGAAGAAAATAATTATCCTGCTTCAGTAATTTTGAAGAGCCTTCAAAAAAGCCCACAACCTTAAGCTGTACCGGACCAGCTCCCGTATGCTCTAATTTGATGGTATCCCCCAATTTAATACCCGAACTGCCTTTTGCGTTTTCGGTTATAATAACCTCGTTTTTCTCCTCAGGGAATACCCCCTCTGTTATTTTCGTGGGCATCATATCTTCAAACGTCTCTATGCTTAAGCCCGCTCCGCCTGTCGGCACTCCCAAAACGTTGTAATTTGACTTTCCGTTAATATCCTCATACCATCCGGAATTCGTTACCTCAGGACGTGCGGATATAATCGAGGATTCCTCCTCATCAATTCCACTGAACATAACATGCCAGTTTCCGCCGCTTTTGATTTCCTGCAACTGCTGACTTCGCATTTCCATATCCGCCATTCCGAAAATAGCGGTAACCAAAAAAACTGCAAGAACAATGCAGATTCTTGTCATTTGGCTTTGCTTTTTATGAATTTTAGCCGAGATAGGAATGAGATCAAGATAGCTTTTCATTCACGAATCCCTCCCAAGTCGGTAAGGACTCCGTCCGTAACCCGAAGAACACGGTCAACCGAGGATGTCAGATTCACATTATGAGTAATCATAAGTATTGTCTGCTGATAGTGTCTGGACGCTTTTACGAGTAAATCCATAACATCATGGCTGTTTTTGCTGTCCAAATTTCCGGTTGGTTCATCCGCCAAAATAAGCATAGGCTTTGTAATCAAAGCACGGCCGATTGCAACACGCTGCTGCTGTCCGCCCGAAAGCTGGCTTGGCAGATGATTTCGGCGGTCAGTTAACCCCAAAACCTGCAAAATCTCATTCACCAAAGCATTATTCGGCTTTTGATAATCCAGCAGAATGGGAAATATTATATTCTGCTCCACCGTTAATTCAGGCACCAACTGAAAAGACTGAAACACAAAACCTATATTTCTTCGTCTGAATATAGTTCGTTCCTGTTCCTTCATAGCAAACAAATCTTTTCCGTCAATGTATACCTTTCCTGAAGTTGGGTTATCCAAACCACCTATACAGTTAAGCAGTGTGCTTTTTCCGGAGCCTGACTCACCGACAACCGCCGCAAACTCACCTTTTTCCATCGTAAATGATACGTCCTTTATTGCAGTAACCTGCGTTTCTTCTTTTCCGTATATCTTGCATAATTTCTCAACATTTAAAATTTCCATGCTTTCGTACCTCCTTTATTCAAAGAATAACCGGTACAGCTTACATTGAGGTGAATATAAGCTTACAATTCTGTAAGAAAGGACAGTGTGAAGGTCGTACCGCAGCCCTGCATACTCTGCACAGATATAATTCCTCCCTGCCCCTCAACAATGGCTTTGGCTAATGCCAACCCCAGACCGACACCTTGTGTATCTTTTGGCTTTCTGCTTCTATAAAACCGCTTGAAAATATGGTGAATGTCCTCAGGAGCAATACCCGCCCCATCGTCCGAAACACAGATACGCACCATCGCCAGAGAGCTTTCACAAGAAATGTGAATCTGACCACCTGCGCTTGTGTAATCCAAAGCATTTTTTACTATATTCTCCACTGCCTCACTCGTCCACTGAAAATCACAGAACACCTGCTCATCCGTTTGACCAATAACAATTTCTTTATCCTCACGTGCTGCTCGTGTTGTTAATTCTCCTACCGCATGCTCGATAATCTCTGATACCAGATACTGCGATTTTTCAAATTCAATGCTCCCTACATCAAGGCGTGTGATTTTAAGAAGTGACTGTATCAGTTCTTCCATACGCCTTAGCGATAATGTTGTTTTTTGAGAAAACTCAATTACAGTTTCAGTATTATTGGGTTCATCAAGCATAATTTCGTTATACATATTAAGTGCTGCAAGCGGTGTTTTCAACTGATGTGATATGTCGGAAATCGTATCCTTCAAAAACTCCTTTGCCTTGTATTCCGATTCGCTCTTAGCCTGCAAGGCAGACGCTAGGTTATCGACTGACGCAAACAGCTTATATAATGCTCCCTCATCCGAACGCGGAAGGTGCTTTGAAAAATCTCCATTTGAAAATGAAAGAACAGTTTTTGTAGCTTGGCTGTACATCTGCTGCCTTTTCTCAAGAAAAGAGATACACAGAGCCAAAAGCACAGCTGCAGAAAATAACATGCCCACAAAAACATAACAAAATGTGCTTGTTTCAAAACCCGAAACAGCAGGTATGAAGCGTACCGCAGTTTTTTCTGTATAACCAAGCTTAATCAGCAGACTTTCACCCTGTGCATTCACTTTTGTGTTGGAAACAGCAGAAGCAATTACATCTGTCTGTATACCCTGCTCAACAAGGGAGCTAATAATTGCACTGTCATGTGTTATCAGCATTTTCTTTGCGGCCTGAGTCTCAATTATTGTAAGCACCGCACCAAACCCAAGCATAAATATAATAAGTGTTATAATGAAGAAGAAAAAATACCGAGACTGTTTATCTTTTAAGAAACTCACTCCGACACCTCTTTCCATTGATAGCCAAAGCCACGAACAGTAATAAGGTGTTTCGGCTGTGATGGATCAAGTTCAACCTTTTCACGCAGTCGGCGTACATAAACCGAAAGTGTATTATCATCCACAAAGTCCCCTGTTCCGTCCCACAATTCATCCAGTATAGCTTTTCTGGTAAGTATACGCCCTGAGTTTATAACCAATAGAGAAAGCAGACGATATTCGGCACTTGTTAATTCCAACGGCTTTCCGTTCAGCATAACTCGGCTAAAAAGAGAATCAATAGAAATATCTCCGTATTTAAGTACTGACGGTGAAGGTGACGTTGTGTTTCCTGCCCGTCTGAGCAGTGCCCGAATGCGTGAACACAGCTCCCCAAGCTTAAACGGCTTTGTAATATAATCGTCTCCTCCGCTGTCCAATCCCCTTACTACATTAAATTCTTCATCAGAAGCAGTCAAAAAAATTATAGGAACTTGATTTCCGCTCTTTCGTACCTGCTCGCAAACCATAAAACCGGTTCCGTCAGGTAATGTAACATCAAGAAGCAGTAAATCAAATTTGTTTTTTGCCAGAAATTCCAAGGTTTCTTTAACTGTACGGGCAATCTCAAGCTCAAAGTCATTTTTATTTAATGAATACCGCAAACCATCTATAAGGCTTAAATCATCTTCCAAAAGTAAAATCCTGCTTTTCATAAATCTCACAGCCTTTCTTATTCTCAAGTATATCCAAATAAGCGACTGATTTCAAGCTAAGGTATTATTCGCAATCACTTTCATATCTTTGATTAATTACAACAATGACAGAACCATTTAATGATTCTGCCATTGTTATCACTTGATATTCATTTTTCGTAAAATTCTTCTATCCAGTCTATTCTTTTCTGTCACATTTTCTTTCTGTAAAACATTCTCTGCCCCCGAAACGACTTTACCATAAAATAATATAGTTTTCAAAATAAACATAATTCACAGTTCAGAAAAACAGACTTCCACATACTTATATTTAAAACGAAATAATACGACGTTATTATTTCCTGACTTACTTATTTCCTTAAAAGCGTTTTGCATACCCACCTCGGCGGCAAAGCTCCTCGCTAGGTTGGCGTGCCGAAAAACCTTTGTAAAGTGCTGTACACGTTCACCGGACAGAATTTGAGCAAGCGGCGTTTGTATAATTGTTTCCTATGCGCCCAAAATTAGAGGAACCATTTTCAGTCGGAATAGAGTTTGACTCAACCGAAGAATTGATTTGTCCTTCAACACACCCTGAGTCTCCCATCGGGCTACCTCATCCGTTCCATAATACAAAGTATCATTCACTTTCAATGTCCTTTCACTTTGAACAGTCTCAGCCCTGCATCCACCGAATAATCCCAAGGCTACTATCAATCCAGCTAACCATAGATATTTTTTCATCATTATCCCCTATTCAATACAAATTAATGATTGAAACAGCATATAAATAATTTTCGTTATAAATATGTTCGACAATTAAACATAATGGGAAACTGAATTTACTACGGATTATGCTCATTTTGTGCATTCGTTCATAAAGAGTGTAAACGATTCTTCAGCACGTTTTGATTGCTGAATGTTGAAGTGTTTAGAGTGGACATCTAAAAAGCCATGCTCGGCATCAAATTCAATGATAGATAAATGTTGTTTATCCTGAAGCTGGCAAACCAACGCATGAACATCGAAAGAGTCTTCCTTTGCAAATAGTAAAAGCGTTGGACAGTTAGGGCTTAAATCAGTATAGTCCCTTATACGCGAGCCATAGCAAGCTACAATCCCACTACACAATGAATTTTCACAGCATCTCCAGGCAATAGTTGCTCCTACACTAAAACCGATAATAAATACATAGTCATATTTATCTTTTAGCTGATTGACCAAGCCTATAATTTCTTTATACACTTCAAACCCGACATTCTTCGTAAAAAAGTCATATGCTTCTATGGATTCTTCATATAAAAATGGAAGTTTATCAATCATATTGGGACAAAAGACATCATAACCAGAATCCCGGAAATACTGGCATTGCTCTTTTACAAATTGATTAACTCCATATATCTCATGAAGTACAATAATTGCCTGGTTGTTTTTTCCCAACTTCCTATCCAATTCTTTAACCTCCCATTGTATAAATAATTTGTATTTCACATTGTCTTGATAATGACTGCTTAATAAAATAATGGGAAGTCCCGAACACTCCACAAATTGGTATAAATACAATTAAATTTTCGAACACTTTATAGCCATATTTCGTGGTATAGCTTTTAAAATAAGAATATTATACTCTGTCATATAATTGTTATTCGGTTACGTCCTTCCGCTTTAGAGCAGTATAGTGCCTCATCGACTCTTTTAAACATTTCGTCCATGCTAAGCTTCCCATCGACCTCCGAAATTCCTATGCTGATTGTAATACGGTTACATTCATCCTTCTTTTCATTATTCAGTGTGTCCATATACTCACTCAAAATCCGTTTGGCTTCCTCGGGTTCAACCGTCAATACACCGAAAAATTCGTCGCCTCCCCATCGGGCCGCTATCCCGTATCCGTTGATTGCATTCCTCAAATCCTCGCCAGCCATTGTAAGTATCGTGTTTCCAAAAATATGGCCGTATGTGTCATTAATATTCTTAAAATTATCAATGTCTAACATAAACAAGGTCTTTCTCCGCTCCCGATGCTTTCTGAGAAACGCCGGATACAGCTTGATAAACAGTTTCCTGTTTGGAAGTCCGGTCAACTCGTCTGTATTCTCTATCGTTATGATACGTTGATTGAAATTTATAAAAACAGTTGTGGTTACCATAATACAGGCCACAAGTGCAATGAGCATAAATACTATATTACTCTTTATCCTCTCTTGGAATGCACTGCTGATTGAGTTGGTGTCTTTCTCCAGAACCAAATACCAACCAAGAGGTTCATTATACTTCGTTATCAGACACTTCCGCTCACCACCTGTGGTAAACCATTGCATTTTGGACACATCAGACTTGTTCAATTCAATCCTATCAGTAATTCCTGTGCGCTCTGCCAACTCGTCTTCACTAACGAAAATATCGGTTTTGCCGGTGAAGGAGTTCTTGGAACTACCCACATTAATTATATAAACTGACAGTCCATAGTCTTTTTCATAAGAACTAATCGTATCTTCTATTGTGTTGACCTGAAGTCCGACTCCGATAACACCCAAAAGCCTGCCATCACTGCTCTCCACACGGAAGTTTACAAATACAGTAATTTTATTGCCGTTTGCCTCGTTTGTATCGACCTCAAGATCATGTTCATGGTTGGATTCAGTAAAATTATAATACCAAATATCATGCTCATCACTCTTAGAAAGCGTTTTGTTCAAGCCGCCCTGATAATAATAGTTGCCTGTCTGCTCAGAGACGCAGAACACTGTTGTATAGTCATATTTTTGCTGATAAGCCTTAAGATAGCTGTATAAATGTTCCATGTATGTATCGTCTCCGACGTTTTCCGGCTCATTCAAAAGCCATCCTTTAAGAAATTCGTCGTTTGCCATTGTCTTGGCAACCATCACCGGTTTTGTCATGGAGTTCTCAATATGATTTGAAATATCTACATCTGAAAGACTTAAAATATTCTCCAAATGCTTTTCAGCCAAATCCTGATAAGCCCTTGTATCTTTATAGACCATCCCTATGAATCCAACCACAATGGAAAGGATAATAATCAAATTGCTGAATAGCAGCATATGTTTTTTCACATTTTTCTCCTTTTGAGGACTTGCCCACTTGTTGTATTTTAAAATTTGGTTTATCCAAATTATTTTACATCTTTTTGTCTAAAAAATAAAGAATTGGTTAAAAACATCTTAAAAAAAATTTAATATTTATATTAAAAAAACCGGTAAGCCCGGTTTAAGCATAGTTTTCACCATATATAATAATTTGGATTATTGTCAACAAATACTCTGGCTGCTTTCATTGCCAATGAATCCTCAGTAATTTCATCAGATATGCTTTTCTCCTTAATATCATACACCGGCCGATTTTTGTCTGCTTCAACGAGGCATTTTTCCCCGAGTGCATGTATTAATAAAGGCGTAACGCATTTTATGTAATTTTTCCTCTCATCCTCTGTCATTCGCGGACTCACATTAACAACTTTATACACAGGTATCACCTCGGTTTAATCTATGTATAAAATGCATGTACAAATTCGTTTAAATAGGTTTTTTATTTTAACTTGTCATATAAATAAATATAGCAGTAAGGAGTTGATGCCATGTCAGCGGCCATATATACCAGACAGTCAATAGAAAAGAAAGACAGTGAAAGCATAGAAACTCAGATTGAATTTGCAAAAAGATATTTAGACCCCAATGAGACCTTTGAAATATATACCGATGCCGGATTTTCAGGAAAAAATATAATGCGTCCGGAGTTTCAAAATATGCTTAGGGGTATAGAAAGCGGAAAATACAACAAAGTAATCGTTTACAAGCTTGATCGTATCAGCCGTAATGTTGCGGATTTTTCGTGGCTCATGGAGCTGATGAAAAAGCATAACTGTACATTCATTTCCGCAAAGGAAAATTTTGCTCTGGACACACCTGCAGGACGTGCGATGCTTTATATGACATCTACCTTCGCACAGATGGAGCGTGAAAGCACAAGTGAACGTGTCAAAGACAACTACTATGAGAGGTTGAAAATAGGTGTTATAGGCGGAGGTCCTGCCCCACTGGGGTATGACATATCAACTTCGGTAATATGCGGAAGAAAGCACTCAGTATACATTGCAAATAATGATATTGAAATAGTAAAAGAAATATTTGAAATATATCAATCATCTACAACTACTCTTTCTGATGTTAAAAGAGCAATAGAAACGAAATTCGAAAGGTGCATTCAGACCTCAGATATATCACGCAGACTGAGAAATCCTACATACGTTAAGGCAGATGCTTCAATTTATAATTACTATTACAAACTTGGTGCTGTCATAGCCAGTGATATTCAGTATTTTGACGGCATTCACGGATGTTTGATTGCAGGCAAAAGAAAAGCCAATGAACGCAAATATACAAATGTTAAAGACCATGTAATTACTATCGGAAAGCATGAAGGAGTTATTGACAGCACTATGTTTCTATATTGTCAGGATAAATTATTAAAAAACAGACAAATCAAAAATACATTCAGAGGGCAGTATTCCTGGCTTTCAGGTCTTGTAAAATGCGGCGAATGCGGCCGTGCCATGGTCGTAAAAAGATATAAACGCAAAGATGGGTACATCGCAAAATTCTATTGCAGCAGCCAGACAACAACAGGTGAATGCATACCCCACAGTCATTCCGTAGATGAAATAGAAGAACTTATTCAAGCTGAAATTAAGGATAAAATCAAAACTATCGGTAATCTTGAATCACACAATAAAAGCAGCATCAACCAAAAGCTTCTTGTAATGCACACTCAGATAACCGATATAAACGCTAAGATTGAAAATTTAGTATTTAATCTCGAGCAGGCAGGCTCAGCAAGCATAAAGTATATCAACAGCCGTATTGAAGAGCTTGACGCTAAAAAGGCTTCTGTGGCGGCTAATATGAGCTCCATCAGCTATGAGCTTGACAGGATTTACGCTCCTCATATTGATGAAAACTGGACTGATCTGTCTTTACAAAGCAAAAAGGAAATTGCGAGATCCCTTATTGAAAAAGTCAGTATTTATCCCGACAATTCTATACGGATTGAATGGAAATTCTGAAAAAATTTATTTGAAGTTTAGTGTCTAGCAGCGATAGCCTCGACTGGATGGAAAAAGGTGCAGATGCAGAGATAAATCAGGTGCTTAATCACAAACGCCTTGGAAATGGCTCAATTATACTTTTCCACAATGACGCTAAATACACTCCTGAGGTCTTAGACACAATTATTAAAGGTCTTAAAGAAAAAGGCTATGAGATTGTACCGATATCACAGCTTATTTTAAAGGACAATTATACAATTAACACTGAAGGCAGACAGATTGAAGACCCATCTGCCAGAACTGTTGAAGACAACCTATTTGATAAGTTATTAAACTAAGTATTTTTTTAAATCACCAGACAATACCTCAATTCCGCCGTCAATGAAATTATACATAAGCTTTGCAAGATCATCAACAGCTATATCAAAATCATTGTTTATCCAAAGGTCTATCGTGTTTATAGCACCCATGACAATCAGATTATAAACATACTTTTTTTCCTCTTCCTTGATGCCCAGGTAGTATTTATCCGCCATAAGCTTATCCAGGGCAACATGCATAAGCCTATAGCTGAAAGACGCATCAGAGCTGTTATTAAGCAATACGTGATAGGCATAGCCATTGTTTTTAATATACACAAGAAATTTTTCAAGGAGGCTGATTTTTTCCGCATCCGTATTGAGGTTCATTAAAAATTCGCCCATTTTTCCCAGAACCTCATCTTCAGCCTCCTTAACAAGTGCAAACTGGTCACCGTAATACTTATAAAAAGTAGTCCTGTTTATATCTGCATTTTCACAAATATCCTTTATAGTTATCTTATTCAGAGGCTTTTCCTCCATAAGTTCTAGAACACTCTCCCTTAGTAACTTTTTTGACATCTGTATCCTTCTGTTTTCCATCGTGTTCTTCCTCCGAAAATCGTTAAATATGATTTAAATTCAACATAATTATTTGAATATGTTGATTATAAACCGTTGAGTACATATTTGTCGGTTGCAAATCCTGTTGTTTTGATTATAGTAGATTATAGTAAAACAGTCAAGATAAAGGAGTATTGGAAACTATGTCATACAAAATTATTTTGGATAGTTGTGGGGAATTAACAGATAAAATGAAAAGCAGCGGTCGTTTTTCAAATGTTGCTCTTTCAATCGAAGTAGGCAATTATAAAATTGTTGATGATGAAACATTTGATCAGTCAAAGTTCCTTGAGGCAGTTGCTTCAACTACAGCCTGTCCTAAGTCAGCGTGCCCTTCACCCGAACAATATATGAAAGCATTTGATTGCAAATGTGAAAGAGTATATGTAGTTACCCTGTCGGAAAAACTTAGCGGTTCACACAACAGTGCCGTTTTGGCAAAAAAACTCTATGAAGAAGTAAACCCTAATGTCAAGATAGAGATTTTCAACAGCAAATCAGCATCAGCCGGAGAAACTCTTGATGCGCTTAAAATAGATGCGCTTGAGCAAAAAGGACTTTCATTTGATGAAGTAGTAGAGGAAACAAAAAAATATATAGATATTATATCTACTAATTTCGTGCTTGAAGATTTGAGTTTTCTTGAGCGCAACGGCAGACTTACAGGTGTTAAGCGTTTAGCTGCTAGTATTCTTCATATCGTTCCTATTATGGCTGCAGCTCCGGATGGTTCAATAGCACAGCTTGATCAGGCAAGAGGAATCAACAAAGCAATGTCAAAGCTTATTGCAAGGGTTGTTGAAAACTGCAGGCAAAAAAACACTGTAAACCTTATTATTTCTCACTGCAATTGTCCTGAACGTGCATTGGATTTTAAAGATAACCTTGTTTCTCATTTGCCTAACTTAAATATTAATATTAATAATACTCGAGGAATTTCAAGCCTTTATGCCGGAAACAAAGGCATTATAGTTGCATATGATTAATTTGAATATAAAAAAACGACATCCGTTGGTACTTTACAGTACTTATAGATGTCGTTTTTTTGAGGAATTATAGGGATTATTCATATTTTATTTCAAATTCGGCTGCAACAATAGTGTCTGAACCAAATTTGTATTCGCCGTTTTGGTATCTCTTTTTTGCTTCTTTTAAAGCATCCTTTTCGCACTCAGCTTCTATAACCGTATCAATTTTTTGTATTTGCGTTACTTCAACCGCAAAAGCTTTATTTAATTTCATTTCGGTCCTCCAAGCCTTAACTTCACCTAATATGGGTAATCCCTCGCAGCATCCGCCGAGAGGGATTTGGGGAGTAAATTTACTTCAGACTAATAGAAATAAATTTTGAGGAAGTTTATTGAATTTTATGTAAACACATTTCTGTGTAAACATTTTTAGTTATTCTTTTCTGCGTTATATTTCTTAAGCGCTTCTGTAAGCTTAGGAATGATTACTTTAACATCTCCCACTATTCCGAGGTCTGCTACTGAGAAGATTGCTGCTGTATCATTCTTATTTATTGCTACAACAAGCTCTGAACCTTCCATACC
>JAYFPN010000009.1:0-193096 GCA_034927755.1 Candidatus Metalachnospira sp. | reverse complement strand
TATTCTACCAGATAATTCTAATATTACAACCCATTAGGCTCATTTGTAACATAACTGTAACATGGACAAAAAAATCCCTCCGACTATTCGAAGGGATTAAAAATTTTGCTGCTATATAATTATTTGTAATTAGTTAAGTGTAACTGTTCCTGAAGCTTCTGTCCAGTTGATATTGCTGATACCAAGAGAGTTTGCAAGATCTCTTACAGGTACGAATGTTCTGGCAGATGTTATTTCAGGAGCTGTGTTCATTGCAACTGGTGTACCATTAATGTACATTGTCTTTGAACCGATTGTCATAGAGATAATTCTCTGACCGCTGAGGATTGTAACTGTCTTAGTTGCATCATCCCAGTTGACTGTAGCGTTGAATGCTTCTGAGATTGCTCTTAAAGGAAGCATTGTGTAGTTTGCTGCATTGATGTATGCAGGTGCATCAAGAGTAACTGTTTCTGTTCCAGCTGCCATTGTTGCAGCACCAACTGTGATTACGATCTTCTTTGTTGTCATTGAATCATCACTATCACGAGCTGCTGTGATTACATTTACATATTCATCATTAGCTGTAACTTCTTTGTACTTAAATAAGCCGTTTGAAGCAGCATTTGCATCAGGAGTATAATCATAACCTTTTACGCCTGATTTAATGCCTGCTGAGTTTTCCCAGAGAATATTAATAGGTTTAACATGAATTTCTTTATCATAATCAAGATAAGGAGCTACATTCTTAAGAACATATCCTCCTACAGGAAGTGTTCTGTCAAGGTAAAGCTCAAGTCCGCTGATTACCATTGTTGATGCCTCTGTTGATTCATCATTAACTCTAATTATAAGGTATGTACTATCCGTATCTATGAAATCGGTCCCCTCTTCGAATTCGGATCCGTCATATATATCTATATCAACATCTATATCGCCTTCTGTTACTTTGATATCTCCTGCATCTTCAAAGTCCATCTTTTCCACTTCAAGACAAATCATATCTCCGTCTTTAAGTATTCCGTCTTCGGCCTCTTTGATAACAATATCGTTTGCAGGTACATATCTGTAGTCAATAAGCACTTCACCTGTCTTAGCTTCTACTGTGTAAGGAGCTTTAACTGTAGCTACTTTGAATGATGTGTCATCAAACTGTCCGCCAAGTGTTACTGTTACATCACCTGAGAATGTAGGTGCTGCATTAATAATGAACTTGAGACTCATATTTACTTTGTTTTCTGATTCTGTTGAACCTTTCTGGTAGTTATAGATTGTTACAACGTTTTCATCTATTTCATATTTGAAAGCACGTTCTCCTGTGCCAGTGAGACCCTTCTCATCTGCAATATCTACAACTTCGATTCCTTCAGGGAATGTAAATGTAGCTTTTCTTGATGTGTTAAGGATGTCACCTGTGTTTTCTTCTACAGAAAGCTTAAGTGTGTTTGCATCATCATCCTCAACATAGTTTTTACCAGCCCAAATTGTAGGAAGAGTTTTATCTTCTACTGAGTATGTTACTGCTTCTTCTACCATCTTAGCGGCTTCAAGTTTAACTGAATCAAAATCTTTTGAAGATACTGTTATTGTAGCAACATCACCTGCGTCACAGTCCTTTGTAGCTGTAACATTTAATCCTGAAATCGTCATTTCTGCAAGCATGTCTGTTTTATACATTAAATAGGGATTATAATTTATTTGTATTTCAGTATCGCTCACTCTTACCGTAAAATAATAAGAATCTGGAATCTGACCTGAGTACATGTTGAGAAAATTAACACTCATGTCTTTCTCTGCGTCCTCTGCAAATTTCCAATTGCCCTTAAGCTTAAGAGTTATAGGCTCTCCGGTAAAAACTTCGTTTGTAATCTCTTTAATATTAATATTTTTAAGAGTATCTGTCTTCTTGCTTGAGTCCTCAACAAATGTCTTTACACCGTCAATAGAGATATCAGCATCTCCATCAACCGCTGTTGCAATTACTTCGCTAGCCTTCTTGAAAGCTGAAACATTGCTTGTAAATGTACCTGTTACATCACCTACTGCAACAGCTTTTGCAACTATAGGAAGTACACAGGCATCAGGCATGGGAAATCCAATATGTTCATTATTCCATGCTGTTTCATTCTGATTAAATGCTGATGCAATAAGTGTTACAGTAGCTGTTGTGTCATTTATAACATCAACATTAACAATACCCTTTGCTATATCTGAGTAGTTCGTCATACGATAGTTGTCTTCATCGCCATCCTCAAAAACATCATCATTTGTTGCAAACTTACCGTTTGTGAGTTTAAGTGTTACATCAAACGCATCAACCATTGAGTGAACACCCTCAAGACCTATAACATTAACCTTATAAGTATCTGTTACATCAACCTGGTCGTTGCTCTTTCTAAGCTCAACTCTTGATGTAAAAACATCGTCAACACCAGTGGTAATTTCATCTACTGCTGTTAACTTTGTGGATGCAAATGCTGTTGCCGGAACCATAGCAACCGTCATAATTGCAGCCATTAATATAGCCAATTTCTTTTTCATTTTTTTGCCCCCTTTAATATGATTAAAATTCCATTTCGCTGTACCGAAAGAATCAAACTTGCATTGTTGTATTAACAACACATAATAAGCTTTATTTCAACTCTTTTCCAGTATATCAACCTGTCTTGTGATTTGCAATCATTTTTTTGATGTGTAACATAACTGTAACAAAATACAACCTAAGATAACAAAAAAATCCTCAGGCATACACCTGAGGAAAATTAATTGCTTAAATATGTATTTAATCTATTACCCTGTGAGCTCCTGCATATGCTGATTCGCCGTAGCTGTCATAAAGACTGCTAATAATAACTCCGCTTGTCTTTCCGGATGACGAATGAATATAGTTTCCATCTGAAATATATATTCCAACATGGTCAATTGAACCACTGCCGTCGTTATCAAAGAATACAAGGTCACCTTCCTGAAGTTCACTCTTATCTACTGCGTAACCGTCACAAGCCTCCATTGCGGCAGAAGAACGATTAAGCGTTATGCCAAAATTCTTATAAACACAATATACAAAACCTGAACAATCCACGCCGCTTGAAAGATTTGTACCTCCCCAAACGTATGGTGTACCAAGATACTGCTCTGCATAATTTACTATCTGAGCGCCAACCTCTGATTCTTCATCAGAACTTAAACCTGTTCTGACTTCAAAAAATTCCGCGTTAACGTATCCCTCTTTTCCATCTTCAGTTATAATATGTACCCACTCATCGTCTTCATCAACTACGTCTGCTTTTGTCATAAAAGGCAATACTTCTATTACATCTGCATCAATTGAAGGATTGTTTCTAAGATTAAGTCCTGTAGCGGCTGTAACAACTCCATGTTTTTCATTCACTGCTTTAGAAAAATCAGCATCTGCTACGTTCTCAAGATATTCGCCTTCTACAAAGTCACAAAATACATAGCCTTTGGTTCCGTCAAAATCTGCAAGATACCAGTTTCCGCTTTTGCCGCAAACTTTAATCTTGTCACCTTCATTGAGTGTAACAAGAATACCAGAACTGTCATCAGGCTCTTCTCTTATGTAAATATCATCAGCCGTAATCACAGCATCTGTTTCAATTATACTTACATAGTCACCGAAAATATAAGCACTGTCATAAGCATCATAAGAAACATTAAACCAGTTTCCCTTTTTACCAAGTATATCAACAATATCACCGGCATTGAGCTTGTCCACAACACTTGAAGATTTGTCGTCTTTCTCTCTTACATTTACCCTATTATCATTAAGTGCTCCCTGTGTATCAGCAAACGCAGTTACTGAAAAACAGGCTACACACATACATCCTATTATGGCAGCATTTCTAAGTATTTTGTTTATACTCATCATTTAACCTCCGATTCATTTATTACATTTTTGTTACATTTCTATTATACAAAGGTTGCAGTCCCTTGTCAATGATTTTTATTCCATATTTTAACCGCAAATTTTATTGAAAAATACCTAAAATCGAGGTTATAATTATTACATTGTACAATAGTTTTTACATTAACATAATTCTGTGAGTATAAAAATCTATCATTTAATATAATATAAATAATTATTTTTAGGGAGAAAACACTATGACGATACAAAAGTTAGAAGAACTTCTTAATGCAGGAGAAGGTGAAAAACTTGATTACAAAGAGCAATTTTTATTGGATACCGAAACTAAGAAAAAGGAATTTGTAAAAGATATTACTGCTATTGCAAACACCAAGGGCGGCAGGGGTTACCTTATATTCGGAGTAGAGGACAAAACACGCAGTGTGGTCGGAATCGAAGGTAAGCGCCCATCAGAGGAAAGCATTTTCCAGATAATCAGCACACGCTGTGACCCGCCTGTGCCTGTTCGCTATGAAGAAATACTATATAAAGGAAAACTTATAATCATTATTACTGTATTCAAAAGCACACAAAAGCCTCACCAGATACTGCAGACAGGTACATTTTACGTGCGCCGCGGCTCAACAACTGATATTGCTAGGCGTCAGGAACTTGCCGGCATGTTCCAGGACAGTGGTCTTGTGAGTTATGAAACTACTCCTGTCAGACACTCAAACCTTGATGATCTTGACAACGATATGCTTCAAAAATATATTCTTTTACGTTTTTCTCCCAGCGAAAAAACTGAACTTCTCATCCTTGAAAGCATGGGTATAATTGCCTACAATAATGACACCAAGGAATATATACCGACAGCTGGCGGCCTTCTTCTGTTTGGGAAAAATCCTCAGCGTTATCTTACCTCAACAGGCATAAGGCTTGAGCTTAACGGAAAAGTAACTTTGTTTGAGGGAAACATTCCCACCATGCTTGACAGCATTAAAAAATTCGTATCAAAGAATTCTTCCCTTAAAAATTACCCTGTCAATGCAATATATGAGGCTTTATACAATGCAGTTGTGCATAGGGATTACTGGGATACTACAAGAGAAACGGTTTTAATAATAAAACGTTCAAGCATTGAAATAACAAATCCCGGTGCTATATGGAATAACGACGGTTCAATAAACATGGAAAACGATATAAACCCTCCAAGACGAAATAATTGGCTATACCAAAGACTACTGCTTACGGACAAAGACGATAGATTCCTAAACAACCCCATAGGCATACGTACTCTTAACAACAGCTTTGAAAAATATGGTCTTAAGGTTAAATATATAAATCTCATAAGGAAAAACCTGTTTAAGGTTATCTTGCCAGGCATAGATGATATCAAAAATAAATAGAAATTCTTCCTGTCCAAAAAATATTAAAAGCTTGTCATTTTCGTGTAACAAAAATAGGGTCAAGCGTATAAACTATACTAAACAAAACAATTTAAGGAGTTTTATAAATGCCAGAAAACATCACCATCCCTCCCGTAGACGATACATGCCAAACAATGGGTTATCAGTCTGCAAACGTTTGTGTTCCAGTTACAATTAAACCTTTTGCATCAGCAGGTCCCACAGAGACAAAATGCTGCGGCAGACCAATTATCAGACCAGGTGCCTGCGGTATCATGGGTACAAGAAACGGAACCTGTACATTCACCATCTGCCAGTGCATATGTGTAAGTGTACCTGTAAATTACGGTGCAAGAGCATATGTTGGAGACACTTATGTAGCCTGCGGCGCAACATCTGCTAATGACATATGCACTTGCTGCGATTCAGTTACAGAAGAAGATAGCTAAAAGCTATGGATATACAATCTGAAACAGCAAACGATACCTTCGAAAACAATTCCAGTTGTATATCCGTAAGCGATAAGTATTTACAAATAAGTCTGCCTGTCGAGCTTGACGCATATGCAGAACTTGGCGGTGCTAGAATCATCTGCTGCAGTGACCCAGTAATATCAATGCAGAAAGCAAGCGAGAACAACTGCGAATATGAATATGAATTTGTCATTACTCAGGAAATCAGTATTAAGCTTCCAGTTAAATACTGTGCAAATGTTAAATCCGGAAATATACAGGTTGAATGCAGCTAGTCTATGACTAAAATGCAAATACGCTCAAAAATAACAGTTCAACAGATAAACAAAAGATACTTATATTAAGCATATATCTATCAAAAAGGCTTCCTAAATTTATAAGTAGGAAGCCTTACTTCACTATATAAATAAACGTGCAACATTCGCAAACAAAATACATGAAAGCATTCCAATTACAGTTGGAATAAGAAATGCCAATGCCGTCCATTTCCAGCTGTCTGTTTCTTTCTTAATTGTTATAAGCGTTGTTGAACATGGCCAATGCATTAATGAAAACAACATTGTGCTGATTGCAGTTATCCAAGTCCAGCCGTTTGCAACAAAAAGTTGCTTCAATTCTATAAGACTGTCCATTTCAAGAATACTGCCCTGTGCCATATAAGCCATAATTATAATAGGAACAACGATTTCGTTTGCAGGAAGTCCTAGTATAAATGCAATTAAAATCACACCGTCAAGTCCCATCAGATGTGCAAACGGATCAAGAAATTCTGCACAGTGATTAAGCAGGCTCATATCGCCTACGGTTACATTCGCCATAATCCAAATAATAAGTCCTGCCGGAACAGCAACGGCGGCCGCTCTTCCAAGAACAAACAATGTACGGTCAAATATTGACCTTACAATAACCTTGCCTACCTGCGGTTTACGATAAGGCGGAAGCTCCAGTGTAAATGAAGACGGCACTCCCTTTAACAAAGTTTTAGATAGTCCTTTTGTTACTGCAAATGTCATTAATATCCCTACCAAAATAACAAGCGTAAGGAGTAGAGCAGAATACAGAGAAGAAAAAGGTCCTGCTGAAACACCTACAAAAAACATTGTCAGTATTGCTATCAATGTAGGAAACCGTCCGTTGCAAGGAACAAAGTTGTTTGTAAGTATTGCCAAGAGCCGCTCTCTTGGGGAATCTATTATTCTGCAGCCGATTATTCCGGCCGCATTGCAACCGAAACCCATGCACATTGTAAGTGCTTGTTTGCCGCATGCACAACAACGTTTAAATGGTTTATCAAGATTATAAGCAACCCGCGGAAGATAACCGGCATCCTCGAGCAGTGTAAACAAAGGAAAAAATATAGCCATTGGCGGAAGCATGACAGATACAACCCAAGCAAGAACTCGATATACTCCCAGAACCAATGCACCGTGAAGCCATTCGGGAGCATTAATATAATGAAAGAAATCAGTCAATCTGTCCTGAAGCCAAAACAGCGCATCGGATAATACCTTTGAAGGATAATTTGCTCCCGTTATCGTAATCCAGAACACTAATGCCAAAAGTGCCAGCATAATTGGATAACCTACCCATTTGCTGGTCAAAATTCTGTCTACTTTTCTGTCTGTACCGTCATAAATATCATTTTCATATTTTACTGTGTCACTGCAAACCATTTCAGCGGTGCTGACAATTGATGAAACTATTTTATCATTAATTTTATCTGAATTAAGCCCTTCAGCCTTAAGCATTTCATCTGCCAACGCAAGTGCTTCCTTGAGCCTGGTATCGTTTAAAAATTCATCCCCGAGGTATGCCCTTATTTCATTTACTAATGATTCATCCCTATCCAGCAGCTTAAGACTGAGCCAGCGGCTGTTAAGCCTCCCATGTATTTTATTTTTAACTGCAGGCTCAACTATTGCTATTGCATCTTCAATTGCTCTGCTGTAAACAACCTTAAGCGGTCTTTTAGGCGTTTTATCATCTAAAACATTATCAACAGCATTCATCAGGTTATTTAGGCTTTTCTTCCTTCTGGCAACAGAACCTACTACGGGTACTCCGAGCTTATTTGAAAGTGATTTTAAGTCAATGTTGATATTTTTCCTTTTTGCCTCGTCCATTAGATTAACGCATACTACAACATTTGAAGAAATTTCAATAGTCTGTAAAACCAAGTTCAGGTTTCTCTCAAGGCAGGTGGCATCGCATACTACAACAACCGCATCAGGTTCACCGAAGCATATAAAATTACGTGCCACTTCTTCCTCTGCGGAGTGAGCCATTAATGAATATGTTCCGGGAATATCTACCATCACATATGAATGTCTGCAGCTTTCACAATAACCCTGGGCGTTGGTTACCGTCTTTCCCGGCCAGTTGCCTGTGTGCTGATTCATTCCGGTCAGACTGTTAAATAAGGTGCTTTTTCCTACGTTTGGGTTTCCCGCCAGTGCAACAACCTTATCGCAAGGTGACTGACGCTTAATCTCCAATCCTGAATCCACCGCCTTAATTCCAACCGAATTATTAGTAAGACCCATTATTGTTTTACCTCCCGTCAGCAACCTTAATCAGAATATCTGCGCAATCCTCTGAACGTATGGCAATGACAGCACCTCTGATCAGAAAAGCCGAAGGATCCCCACTAGGACTTCGTCCGATGCATTCAATTTCAGTGTTTTCGATTAAACCTATGTCGAGCAGTCTTCTGCGCATACTGCCCGTTGCTTCTAAAGCATCAACTTTTGCTTTCTCACCTACTGAAAGATGATTTAAATTTAATCTAACATTCATACTCAAACTTCCTTCTTGATATATTTAGGATAAGGAAACTTTTTTTCATAATGCATAATATGATATATGCTTTTAATAGGTTACAAATAGTCTTTATAGGAGGATTGCAGAAATGAATAACCAAAATGATTTTCATACAATGAAAGGCTACGAAATAAGCTCACAGAATGAGCTAACCCCAACAATGGAGGACTATCTTGAAATGATTTGCCGCATATCAGACAGCCAGTCTTTTGTTAGGATCGGTGAACTATCAAATAAGCTCCATGTAAAACCATCCTCTGCGACTAAGATTGTTCAGCAGCTAAAAGCATTGGGTTATATAAAATTTGAAAAATACGGACATGTTACTCTGACGGAAAAGGGCATAGAAACCGGCACATACCTGCTGTACAGACATAACGTACTCCATGATTTTTTGTGTGCATTGAATAATTCTGCTGATGAACTCGAACAGGTGGAAAAAATCGAGCATTTTCTTAACAAAAAAACAATTGATAACATAAAATCACTTGCCGAGCAACTGAAAAATGATAAAACATAAACCAAAAAAGCAGCTTTGAAAATACAAAGCCGCTAATAATCAGTTGTTTTTTTTGAGTTTAATCATAGGTTTAAAATCCATATGTCTGTCGAGCAGTTTCCCCCACTGCTTTATAAGCGGGCCATTTACTATTGTGCATAATATGGTGCCTATCCCTATACCATAAAATGCTTTAAAAAACAAATGAGATAATATAACCGCTGTCATAAAGCTCGTCCAGTCATATATTATTTTAACCTTATTAAAGTCAGCATTGTAATGTTCGGATATGCCAATTACAAACATTTCATATACAAGCATAGGAAAATACGTACGGAAATAGAATGCTATTCCCAAAGCACTTATTACTGTGCCACCAAAAAAAATCATAAGTCTTTCAATCATGGTATTCGGGCAAATAAACCGAACTGCTATCATGCATGCATCAAGTAGCAGTGCATATGGAACGGCAACCACAAAAGACATCAGTTTTTTATATTCAAACCGGTGTACCACAATACAGTATCCCAAAAAGAGCAAACCCTGAACCAGAAACTCTGCCCATCCAAATGTCAAAAAATCAAATTTAAGTGAAAGAATATATGCCGGTGCGGCAACCATTGATACTCCTATATCTGCCCTTGTCTGCAATGCAATCCCCAATGTCAGAAAAACAGAACCGAATACGAACGCCAACTCTCCCCAGTAAAGTTTCCATCTCATCTAATTTCCTTCTGACCAAAGTAGAAAAAGCCGTTTGATTTATGTCCGTTCATTGTTGTAAATGTCAATCTTTCAAGCTCTAGTTTCTTAAAAACAGATAGCATCTTTTCCACTCTTTCAATATCGTGATGCCTGCAAACGGCTCCTTCGGGAAGTTCAAACACTCCATAAGTATACTTATTTTTGAATTCCTCATATCTTTTTAAATTACGTTCATCGTTGTTCAATAAAAAATCATTGACATATATAATTCCATTTGGTTTAAGTACTCTCTTTATTTCTGCAATAAGCTTTTCCTGTGATTCATCTTCACATATGCATGTTAATACTGCAAACAAAATAACCGCATCAACGCTTTCATCCGCCAAGTCGATGCCGTCACTATCCTTTACTCTCAAATCAAGATACGGAAACATCTTATTTCCGCGCTTAATCATGCTTTCGGCAAAGTCAATGCCAATAAGTTTGTGGTATCCGTAACCGTATAATTCGTTCAACGTCCTTCCATAGCCACATCCAACATCTAATATACAAGCATTTTTGTTTATGTATTTTTTAAATTCCTCTGCCTGAAACGGGGTTGTAAACTCCTTGCTTTCGGCTGCACTATCCCAATATTGCTGCTGTTCCATTGTGCTCATACCTCCTTTTTCTTGAATTATATCTGTGCAAAAAGTATAATGGTATGAGAAATCTCATACTGATGGAGGTGTAATAATGAAAATAGAAAAAAATTCAGATCTAATAAATGAATATTGGAACCATTTTCCTTTAAACGATTATTTCTCATTTGATATTTCCCCATATACCAAAGTCGTGGAATTTGAACCAGATGAGGTAATACTCAATGATGGTGTTTCACCCCATAATCTGCTTTACTTATTTGACGGCCGTGCAAAACTATATATTACTCATGCCAACGGAAGAATTACTTTGGTCAATTTTATCAGTGCACCTGGGTTTATAGGCGAAATGGAGTTAATAGGTGCCCAACCAACGGCAAACGGAATAAAAGCAATCACAAAGTGCAGATGTTTTGCTGTAAATATTGATAAGTGCAAAGACGAAATTTTATACGACACCAAGTTTTTAAAATATTTATGTGTATTTCTTAGTCAGAAGGCACTTGCAAATACAGCAAATTATTCAAGAAATCAATCCTATCCCCTTGAAAACAGGCTTGCCTCATTCATTCTGTTAACAATGCACAACGGCACTTACAGTGAAAAACACACCGAGGCCTCTGAATTTCTTGGTGTAACCTACCGTCATCTTCTTTATGTACTGGCGGATTTAGTCAAAAAGGGAATACTTGAGAAAACTCACTCAGGCTACCGAATTGTCGATATTTCAGCACTTAGGGCATTAGATGAAAGATAAATACCATTTTTACGAACCCAAGATTTCATTCATACTGCCTGTTCTGTATCCCAATAAATCCAGGGTTACATAAGTAAAGCCAAACCCCTTTAATTTGGAATAAATCTGGTTACGCAGTGTTATATCAGAAAACCTGCTGAATTCATATGGCAAGACTTCAATTCTTGCAATATTACTATGTATTCTTACTCTAACCTGATGAAATCCCAAATCCAAAAGATGCTGCTCTGCAAGCTCAACCATTTTCAGTTTTTCCCTTGTAATTTGCTCGCCATATACAAAACGAGACGATAAGCACGCAAATGATTGTTTATCCCACGTTAGTAGTCCACGCTGTTTTGATAAAGCTCTTATTTCTTCCTTAGTCAGTTTTGCATAACGCAGCGGACTTTTAATGTCAAGTTCTCTTATTGCCTGAAGTCCAGGTCTGTAATCACTGTTGTCATCCAGATTTGAACCCTCCAAAATATTAGTTATGTCATACTCTTTTGCAATTTCCCTCATCTTTTCAAACAGCTCCTTTTTGCATAAATAGCACCTATTTGTAGGGTTGTTGCAAAATCCATCAATTTCAAGCTCCTCCGACTCGCATATTATATGCTTTATATTCTCGGAATCGGTAAAAGCAATTGTTTCATTAAGCTCACGTTGGGGATAAGAACATGAGCGGGCTGTTATGGCAATCAAGTTATCACCCAGTACATCGTGTGCTGTCTTAAGCAGGAATGTTGAATCAACGCCTCCCGAAAAAGCAACAGCTGCACTTCCCATTGAAGCTATATATGTTTTTAAATTTTCTAATTTACAATTCAGAGTGTCCATTATTTTTTTCTCCTTTTTAATTAAACTTTTTTTGCTTTTTATACCTATTATCATACTATTTTTATATGTATAATAAGCGTTTTTCCCTCCCCTGTCAATAGTAATAACTCAAACTGCACTGCGGTTTACAGCAGTCTTAATTGGCATCTTATTTCAGTTATATTTTGCTAACTCACTCGGCAAAAATTATGGGGATTAAATCCCCATAATTTTACTTCAATATTGTGTCTATCAAAATTATACAAAAGACATTTTTAACTCTGGTTATACTTCTTAGCCATCAGCCCGTATTTATTTAACTTTCTATATATGCCTGATATATGCATTCCTGTATGCGCTGCCATCATAGAGACATTTCCGTTGGTAATCCCAAGCAATTCCCTGAGATATTCAGCTTCATGAAAATCCATATAACTATTAAATGATATAACTTTTCCGTTTTCATCTTTGATTTTAACAGGTTTGTCGCATGCGTCATCAACAAAATTTTCACATTTATTATCCTCGCATAGATACTTAAATGTACTTGCCATAGATTTGCCGTTAGTAATTGTATACCGTTGTACAATATTTTTCAGTTCTCTTACATTTCCCGGCCATGAATATTTTTTAAGCATTTCAATGTATTTTTTGGGTATCGATACATTCATATCAAACTTTTTATTGTAAATATTAAGAAAAAACATAATCAGCGGTTCTATATCTTCTGGTCTTTCCCGTAAAGGCGGAATCCTCATTGGCATAATATTAAGCCTGTAATAAAGGTCTTCCCTGAACATACCCTTTTTGCTCATTTCAAAAAGGTTTTTATTTGTTGCCGCAATGACCCTTACATCCAAGCTGTGAAATTGATTACCCCCAAGCCTTCTTACTTCGCCCGTTTCAAGAAACCGAAGCAGCTTAGGCTGAATATTAAGCGGCATTTCACCAATCTCGTCCAAGAATAATGTCCCATGGTCAGCAACCTCAAGAAGTCCCAGTTTTCCTTCCCTTCTGGCTCCCGTAAACGATCCCTTCTCGTAGCCGAACAATTCAGATTCGAAAAGTTCATCAGGTATTGCCGCACAGTTTATTGGGATAAATATTTCCTTATTTCTTGAACTTGAATTATGTATATGCTTAGCCAGTATTTCTTTTCCGGTTCCCGACTCTCCGTAAATCATTATATTTGTATTAACATTGGCAATCTGCTCAGAAAAGTCGAACAATTCTTTAACGTGCGCATTTTTTGTGATGCACCTTTTCTGCTCTTTTGAGTTTATCACTTGATTAATGATATTTTTCATATGTTTCTTTTCATTTTCTATACGTGAAAAATACTCACTTGAAAACGCCTCTCCCTGGCTGAATGTAATCACTCTGTCAAGCTTTCCGTTTTCGTCAAAAACAGGCGTTGAATATGCATAAACACCTCTGTTTTTATCCTCATTTATCAGAAGATAGCATATATTAGGCTTTCCTGATTCAATAGTGTTAGTAATTGAACTTTCACTGAATATTTTTTCCCTTTTCAAATCATATGCAGACCTGCCAATCAGGTTTCCCTTAGTCAAACCAGTTAGCATACAAGTACCTCTGTTACAAAAGATCAGCTTTCCCCTTGCATCAGTAACAATTATACTCCCCTGATAATAATAAATAATATCTTCGTAAATCTTTTCTATATTAGTTATGCTGCTGGTTTGCATCTCCACATTCCCCGTTTCTCAAAAGATATTCTTATAAAATAGAATATTCGCTTTTTTGCAAATTATTAATATTATTGATTAAATTATATCATAGCAGTTTTGATTCCTGCTAAAAAAAAATAATCTTAATAAAATCTGTTAATTATTAACAAAAAATTATCATTGTTCAAAAACAAATACAATTTAATTTAATTATTTTTAACAAAGAAACTTGTTTTTTTCGCAAAAATAAGAATTTTGTATTGGTACTAAATAAGTATTGGCACATTAATTGCTTTTTCTTGTTTGTAGGTTAACAAACACAATGTTGACCAAAAACAAATTTTCATGGGGGAGGAATTAATATGAACAAAGTAATACCACTGGAAGAAGCCGTAAATTTAATTAAAAACGGCGACTGCATAGCCACATCAGGCATATGCATGGCAGGAGTTCCCGAGGAACTGATGCAGGCAATAGAATCAAGCTTTCTTAAAACAGGAAAACCAAACAGCCTAAATGCAATTTTCGCTGCAGGTCAGGGCTGCTGGGACGATGTACACGGTTGGCAGCATCTTGCACACGAAGGTCTTCTGTCATCGGTTATAGCCGGTCATTATGGAACATGTGCAAGGCTTGGCAAACTGGTGGAAGACAACAAAATAATAGGTTATAACCTGCCGCAGGGAGTTATTGTAGATATGTTCCACGAAGCCGTAAAGGGTATGCCTGGACATATTACAAAACTTGGTCTTAAAACTTTTGTGGATCCGAGAATAGAAGGCGGAAAACTTAATGCAATGACAACCGAAGATCTTGTAAAAGTTATCTCTATAGATAGCGAAGAGTATCTCATGTACAAGACACCAAAAATTGATATTGCATTAATAAGAGGCACAACAGCTGACATGTATGGAAACATCTCTTTTGAGGAAGAAGCACTTCCTGTTGACATGAGGATTATCGCAATGGCTGCAAAAGCAAGCGGCGGAAAAGTAATTGCACAGGTTAAATACACATGTGAGCGTATTATGACAGACAAAGTTTCTATCCCGGGTATATTCATTGATGCCGTTGTAGTATCAAAAGACCCGATTAATAATCACAGGCAAACTCAAATGTTCTACTATGACCCAAGCATGTCCGGACATTCATTTGTATCAACAGATGATATACTCTCACTGCCCCTAGATGCTAAAAAAGTCATTAGCAGAAGAGCTGCAATGGAACTTACCAGGGGTGCTGTCATAAACCTCGGAGTAGGAACCCCCGAAGGTGTTGCAAATGTTGCAGCAGAAGAAAATATAAGTGATTTAATCACTATGACATCAGAAAGTGGCGCAGTAGCAGGTATACCAATGGGCGGAAAAGCATTCGGTGCTGTTCAAAATGCATGGGCAATAGTTGAACAGGGCGTTCAATTCGACTTCTATGACGGCGGTGGACTTGATGTTACATATCTGGGTCTTGCTGAAGTTGACCCTGTCGGTAATGTAAATGTCAGTCATTTCGGAACAAACGTTACAGGCTGTGGCGGATTTATAAATATATCTCAGAACACACCAAATCTTGTATACTGCGGAACATTTACCGCAGGAGGACTTAAGGAAGAAATTAAGGACGGTAAGCTAGAAATACTCAAGGAAGGACGAAGCAAAAAATTTATAAATAAAGTTCAGCAGATTACTTTCAGCGGAGAGTATGGTGCTGAAATCGGTCAGAATGTTCTCTACGTCACAGAAAGGGCCGTATTTAAACTTGTAAAAGGCGGACTTAAACTTCTCGAAATTGCACCAGGCATAGATCTGAAAAAAGACATACTTGACCAAATGGATTTCAAACCAATTATTGAGGACTATAAGGTTATGGATTCAAAGCTTTTTAACAACGGAACTATTGGCTTAAGAGATATTATTTTATCCAAGTGATAAGGAGGAGAATTTATGGGAATAGCATTACTGGTTATAGGTCTTATCATACTCACAATTCTTGCTTTAAAAGGAGTGCCTATTATTGTTGCTTCTCTGGTAGCCGGTGTATTTGTATTGATAACAGCAGGAATGAGTATAGTCGACGGAATATCAACTTCATACATGACCGGATTTTCAACATATGTAAAGAATTATTACATAATATTCATTTTCGGAGCTATTTTCGGAAAAATATGTGAAATCAGCGGAGCTACAGATAGTATTGCAAAAACAGTAGTAAATAAATTTGGGGAAAAATATGTAGTCCTCGGAATCATTATAGCAGCAGCCATACTCGGCTTCGGCGGTGTTTCATTATTTGTAGCACTCTTTGCCCTTTATCCACTTGCAATGAGTCTTTTTAGAAGAGCTGATATACCAAGAAGGCTTTTCCCCGGAGCATACATTGCAGGTGCCGGAACATTCGCAATGACGGCACCGTTCTCCCCTTCAACTCAGAACATAATACCTATGCAGTACCTCGGTACACAGCTTTCAGCTGCAGCTGTTCCCGGTATAATCGGCACTGTATTCTGCGCTATAGCTGTTTGTATATACATGCAGTGGAGAGTTAAGCAAGTTAAAAAAGCCGGTGAACATTTTGTACCTATTCCAGGAGAAGACTTTGCTGTTTCAGATGATAGCAATCTTCCTAATGTAATCATTGCTCTTCTTCCTTTGGTAATTCTTATTATTGTGCTTAATGCATTTGGACTTTCTGTAATGACTGCTCTCTTTATTGGTATTGTTGCAGCAATTATTATCTATTTCAAATGGCTTCCTCATAGCTTTTTGGAAATGTGGAAACACATAAGTTCAGGCGCAAACAACGGTATTATGTCTATAATTAACACAGCCGCTACAGTTGGATTCGGAAGTATAGTAGCTGCCACACCAGCATTTGCAACCCTTGCAGCACTTATTACAAATCTTGCTGCCGGAGGAAACGGACTTCTTATGGCAGGTATTTCTGTAGCCATGCTTGCAGGTATTTCCGGATCAGCATCGGGCGGTCTTGGAGTAGCTGTTCCAATTGTTGGACAAATTTTCTTGCCTCTTGGTGTAAATCCTCAAGCACTGCATAGAGTTGCTGTTGTTTCCAGTTCAGCACTTGACTCCCTGCCGCATAACGGATTTGTTAATACTTGTCTCAATTACTCAAAAACAACTCATAAAGAAGGATATTTTGATATATTTGTTGTTTCTATACTTATAACAATTGCTGAAACAATTATTGTTATTGCTCTTTGTAATATTATGTTGTAAAAGCTTAGTTTATAATTAACGGAGGTGTTATGTAATGGATTTTAAAAACATTATCTATGAAAAAAAAGGCAGTTTAGCTTACATTAAGATTAACAGACCAAGTGCAATGAATGCTCTTAATACCGAGACCGTTGTGGAAATCGGAAATGCCGTTACGGAGATTGAAAACGATGATTCGGTAAAGATTGTAATTATAACAGGAGAGGGCAAGGCCTTTGCCGCCGGCGCCGACATATCAGCAATGAAAGATATGAATACAACCGAAGGTCTTGTGTATTCGAAAACAGGTCACGAAGTATATCGTCATATTGAAAATGTCCGTAAGCCATTTATTGCCGCTATAAACGGCTATGCCTTTGGCGGCGGATTTGAACTTACTCTTGCATGTGACATAAGATTCGCATCTTCAAAGGCAAAGTTTTCAATGCCGGAAGTAGGGCTTGGAATAATACCCGGCTTTGGAGGAACACAAAGACTTCCGCGATTAATTGGGGAAACAAAAGCAAAAGAACTTATCTTCTCGGCAAGTATTATCAACGCTGAAGAAGCATTTAATCTTGGTATACTCAACAAAGTCACTGAACCTGATAAGCTTATAGATGAAACTGAAGCTTTTGCCAATATGCTTCTTGAAAAAGGGCCACTTGCTTTAGGATTTGCCAAGGATGCTATAAATAGAGGAAGAGACATGGACATTGATTCAGCTACTAACCTTGAAAATATATATGAGGGAGTATGCTTCTCCACATATGACCTTCACGAAGGAATGGCGGCATTTATTGAAAAAAGGAAACCTGTATTTGAAAACAGATAATCAGATAAGTACATTGGTACAGAAGGAGGAATAGTAAATGGAAGCTAGAGGTATTAGATTTAATGATTGGGTAATAGGTAATACATATGAAACCGCAAGGAGAACAGTTACTGAATCGGATATTACGAGATTTGCAGGATTATCCGGTGACTTTAATGCACTTCACACTGATGCAGTATTCGCTAAATCCACACCGTTTGGAACTAATATTGCACATGGTGCTCTTATATTTTCCATATCAACAGGTCTTGTTGATCATTCAGGTTTTATTGAAGGATCAATCCTTGCTTTTTTAGGTGCTGAAATAAACTGGCCTGCACCTGTAATAGCCGGAGATACTATTCACGTTGAACTTACACCTATTGAAAAAAAGCTTACAAGCAACCCTAAAAGAGGCGTCGTTACATATACGATTAATGTGTTAAATCAGGAAAATACTATTGTCTGCTCTCAGAAGTGGAAGCTTATGGTTCTTGTATAATCTGAATAACAGACGGGACAGCGTCCCCTTCTAACTAGAGGGGACCTACCTCCCCTCTGGTTAGCTTGAGAATATACCATCTGCTATTAGGTGGACGAATTCTCAGGGTCTGTAAAATAATAAAACAAGCTTGCAAAGGAGGTGCTCTATCCGCAATGAACTACACAAAAAAAATATCAAACGCCATAATTTCGCGTCTTCCAAGATATTATATGTGTCTAGGTGAGTTAAATGAAAGCGGTACAATAAAAACTTCTTCAAAAGAAATAAGTGAAAAAACAAACATCCCTGCAGGTCAATTAAGGCAGGATCTAAATAATTTCGGAGGATTCGGACTGCAGGGATACGGATATGATGTTAAGTTCCTATATAATAAAATAAAGAAAATCATCGGGCTTAACAAAACATATAACCTTATAATAATTGGCGGAGGGAATATAGGGCAGGCACTTGCAAATTATGCGGACTTTGAAGCATACGGAATATATATAAGAGCTATATTTGATATAAACCCAAAATTAATAGGCATTCAAGTCCGCGGTATAAACATATACGATACTGATTATCTTGGAGAATATATACAAAAAAACCCTGTAGATATAGCTGTGCTTACACTGCCTGCAAATAAAGCAAAGCATACAGCTGACAGAATTATTTCATACGGAGTAAAAGGCATTTGGAATTTTTCACACATTGATATAAGTGTGCCGAATAATGTTATGGTGGAAAACGTGAACCTCACCGACGGCATAATGGCACTCATATATAAAATCAACCAAACTGATAAAGTTCAAGACATGTACATATAAAGCAAACAGGCTGAAAGTACTTATTACTTCGTTCAGCCTGTTCTTTATCTTATCTTTTTTTCTTGCGCATATGAAAAACACTTTAGAACATTTAATATTAAACTATGTTTGTCCATTTGTACAACCATTTAGCCCATTATTAATATAGACATAATGCCCTTCACACATCTCCTTAAGAGTTCCACCGTCAGTTAATTCATTTGTATCATAGCCGATGAACTTCCTCGCTTTGTTAACCTTCGGGTCGGGCACAGGTATTGCAGACAAAAGTGATTTTGTATACGGGTGCAGGGGGTGTTCAAATATTTCATTCGTTTCGGCACTCTCAACAATCCTGCCTTTAAGCATAACCGAGACTCTGTCACACAAGAAACGAACTATTGACAAATCATGTGCTATAAAAATAAATGTAAATCCGTATTCCTTCTGCAGCATTTGGAATAAATTGATTATTTGAGCCTGAATAGAAATGTCTAAAGATGCAATTGGTTCATCAGCAATTATAATTTTAGGATTTAAACTGATGCTTCTTGCAATAGCAACTCTCTGACGCTGTCCTCCCGATATTTCGCTGGGATACTGGCATTTAATATTTTCGCTTAATCCAACCTGTTTCATAAGTTCGCTGACTCTTTTGGAAAGTACCTCTTTATCATCAATAATTCTGTTTATTCTAAGAGGTTCAGAAATAATTTTTTCAACTGTCATTCGTGGATTCAATGCAGCTGACGAATCCTGAAATATAATTTGCATATTCTTTTGCAAATCATTTTTTAAACTTCTGTATACTTTCCTGTCAGATATTTTATTTCCCTTATAAAAAACTTCTCCCTCTGTAATGTCATACAAACCCATTAAAGATTTTGCTACAGTTGATTTTCCACAGCCGCTTTCTCCTACAAGACCGTATATTTCTCCCTCGTTAACATGAAAACTGATACCGTCAACGGCTTTTATAGTCAAGTATTTATTAATTTCAAAATACTGCTTTAAATTATTTACTTCAAGAATTTTATTTTGATTCATTTTCATGCTCCTTTTATTGCAATCGGGGCATCAACTTTTGGCGCTCTCGGGTCTAAGAGCCATGTAGCCGCCCTGTGTGTGTCAGTTATGTCAAACATCGGCGGTCCTTCCTCAAAATCTATTTCAAGTGCATACGAATTTCTCGATGCAAAAACGTCTCCCTTTGGCAGATTAATCATAATCGGAGGCATACCGGGTATACTTTTTAACGACTGACCTTTTTTTGCAAAATACGGCAGTGATGCAAGCAGCCCCCATGTGTACGGATGACGTGGGTCATAAAATATTTCATCAGATGTGCCTACTTCAACTATTTTCCCAGCATACATAACAGCTATTCTGTCCGCAATTTTTGCAACTACTCCGAAATCATGTGAAATAAATATTATTGAAATACCTGTTTTATCTCTTATTTCCATAAGTAAATCAAGTATTTTTGCCTGCACAGTAACATCAAGTGAAGTGGTTGGTTCATCTGCAATCAGCACTTTAGGGTTAGATGAAAGTGCAATTGCAAGCACGCATCTTTGTCTCATTCCGCCGGAAAAGAAATGCGGCTGCATATTATACCTGTTTATTGGGTCATCTATGCCAACCAGTTCCAGCATTTCAATTGCTCTTTTTTTTGCGTTCTCTTTTGAACACTTTTCGTGCTTGAGGATTGCTTCAGAAATTTGCTTTCCAATAGGAACCGTAGGATTAAGAGCAGACATAGGATCCTGAAAAACCATTGATATTTCCTTGCCTCGTATTTTCTGCATCTTCTTATCATCATAATCGGTTATATTTTCGCCGTTATATATTATCGACCCATTTTTTATTTTTGCATTACGAGGAAGCAGTTTAAGAACAGTCTTACTCATAACTGATTTGCCGCATCCGCTTTCACCGACTACAGCCAAAATCTCTCCCTTATTAAGTTCAAGATTTATACCTCTCACAGCTTCAATCTCTCCAATCGGAGTATAAAAACTGAGATGCAAATCATTTAATTCAAGTATACTTTCCATATTTCTGCTTCCTCCATATATTAATATTTACTTACTAAGAGTCCAATTCTCTACGTTCCACATAACACCTACTGCATGGTGTCCAAGAATTCTAGTAGTATCAAGTCCGTCAAGTCCCGCTATGCTTACATAGTTTCCATCAAGGAATGCTACAAGAACTACACCGGGCATATTTGCATATTCTTTTTCAAATTCATGATAAAGTTCTTTTCTTGCATCATCATTTTTTTCACGACGTGCTTTTGTAAGTATTTCGTCAACATTTGCATTTGAATATTTCATAGTATTTCCACTGGCATCAGTTACATAATTTGAATAGAACATATCCGGATCAAATTGAGCTGCATATCCTGAAAGAAAACCATTATAGCCTGCATTCCAGTCAAACTTTGTTACAAGCACAACTTCCATGTCAATGCCGGCAGCCTTTAACTGACTTGCACAAATATTTGCAATATCTACACGTTCTTCCTCATAATCTCTAACTTGAATAGTAAAGTGGAATTTTTCACCGTTTCTTTCATAAATACCGTCTGAACCCTTAACCCAACCAAGCTTAGTCATTTCCTCATCAAATTTAGCAAGGTCAAATGAATAAATATCAGCGTCTTTATCTCCGCCGTATGCATTTAACTGGATAGGACTATAAGCCGCTACACCCTGACCGTTAAGAACACTGGTAACTATAGCATCCTTATCAAGTGCATAGTTCAAAACACCAACTGAATCTCCGTTCTTCTGCCAAAATTCTGTTTTAAAATCCATAGATATGCCTCTGTAATCAGCAGTTGTAAAATCTATATTTTTATAGTTGTTATTTCCGCGGAATGTATCTGCATAATTAGCATTTAACCATGCGAGATCTGCTTCTCCTGACTGAAGCATTGTTGCCTTTGTACTCTCAACTGCAACTGTTTTATATATGATTTTCTTAATATTTGGTACTTTATCGTAGTAATTTTCATTAGCCTCAAGAGTTATCATTCCTCCGGCAGTATCCCATTCTACAAATTTATAGCGTCCTGTTCCAACCGGGTGCTGATTAAATGACATAGTATTAATATCCTGGCCTTCAGTAAGGTGCTTAGGTATAATACCCATTGTAAAGTAGCCAAGCATTGCAGCATTATAATTTGAAAGCGTAATTACTACAGTTTTTTCATCCGGCGCAGTAACAGTAGCAATATCCTGATAATTGCTTGTTATACTTGCAGAAAGTGTTGTGTCCTTTGCAAGAACATCATATGTATAAACAACATCATCGGCCGTAAACGCTTCGCCATCATGCCATTTTACTCCGTCTTTAAGTTTAAATGTATATGTAAGACTGGCATCATCATATTCATAAGACTCTGCAAGATCACATACAGGCTTACCGTTTCCGTCATATTTCATAAGCCCTGAAAAAATCAAGTCAGGAACCTCATCATGTGTATTAAGAATGGGATTAATAGTGCTTTCTGATTCTCCTGCATATACCAGTGTGTTTGATAAATCCGATGCATCTGTCCCCTGCGATGCTGGTGCAGGGCTGCTTGATGTTGATTTTGCACATCCCGCAATGCCTACGCACAAAACAAGACTCATCGCCAATGCTGTGATTTTAGTTAAATTAAACTTCATTTTATACCCTCCTGTAATTTTGTTTATTTATTGATTAGTGACTTTAACCACTAAAGGTTACTATGTGTTTTGTTTGTCTCTTTTCTGAAGAAGTTGCCCAAATTAGTTATACAGTTAAGCGTAACCATAAGAAATAATCCTGGAATAATAATTACCCACCATGTATTTAAAAGCAAAGCTTTGTTTGCCAGCGAAAGCATACTGCCCCATGATATTACATCAACAGGAAGCCCCAGCCCCAAAAAGCTAAGAGTTGATTCCATTGCCATGCTTGTACTTATGCTGGAAACCACTACAAACATAATTGAAGATACAAAATTAGGTATCAAATGATAAATCATTACGTGCAGGAAGCTTGCTCCCATAGCTTTGGCAGAAAGCACATATTCGCTGTTTCTTATCTGCCTGACCTCACTTCGGACTATCCTTGCCAGGCCAAACCAGCCTGTTATCCCGATTACAAATGATATTTTAAATATATTCTGCTTTCCTATAACAGAAATAATAAGAAGCACCAAAAGAATACTCGGAATACTGTTTCCTATTTCCACAGCTCTCATCATAAGAGCATCAACTTTTTCATTTGCAACACCGCTGATGCAGCCGTATATAATTCCAATAAAGGTTATAATCGCCATGCTCATAAGGCCTATTGCAATTGACACCCTTCCACCGTACCAAATCATAGAAAAAATATCTCGTCCAAGTGAATCTGTTCCAAAATAAAATTCCGAATTAGGCGGAGAATTAAGATTTGATAAATAAAATCCGCTTGGGTCGTGATTTCCTATCTTTTCCGAAAATATACAGCCTACCACAATAATTAGAAGAATACTCAGTGAAATCCATGGTTTTCCTTTAATAAAAGAATATCTGTATCTTATTTCAGGAGCATTTTCAGCCGGCTTAAAACCCACGCTGACTCTCCTGAATCCCGAATCACTTATTTCTGCCATGCAGACACCTCCGTATCCTTCATTCTGGGGTCTATTATCTCATTAACAGCCTTCGCAATAATACTGCTTACTATTACCAGAAAACCTGTTATCAGAACAAGCAGCATAAGCAGATTGTAGTCATGGTACTTGGCGCTTTCCACCGAAAGCGAACCCAATCCCGGGTAATTAAAAACAGATTCAGCTATGTATGTACCGCTGAGAACATGCGGTATAGATATTGCCATAATGCTTACAATAGTTGGAGCAACATTCCTAAGGCAGTGCTTCCACATTATTTCGCTTTTTTTAAGTCCCTTTGCTTTCGCCAGAAGCACATAATCTTTTCTTGTTTCGTCCAACAGCTTGTTTCTTATCATATATGCGTAATACCATAAGTGGCTGCAAATCATCACAACAAGCGGAAGAATCATATGCCGTATTCTATTTAAAACATCATTCGCCTTGCCTACGTCATATGCACCACTGCTTGGAAACCATTTAAGGTTAATGCTGAAAATAAGAACCATTACGACACCGAGCCAAAACGGAGGCACATAATATGCTGCTGTTCCTATTTTGCATACCGCTCTGTCAAATTTTGAATCCTCATTTGAGGCACAGGCAACAGCTAATAATACAGCAAGTGCAAAAACAAGAATGTATGCCGTCCCTCCTAAAATAAGCGTATTACCTATTAAAGGTGAAACTACATCCATGGCCGGCATTTTATATTTTAAAGACAAGCCAAAATTTCCGACAAGTGCATTCTGAATCCACCGTACATATTGAATATATATAGGGGCATCCAAACCCAGTCTTGTGCGTGCTGCCTGCAATTCTACAGCCGTCATAGATTCTACAGCATCACCATAAAATGATTGAAGTGGATCACCCGGGGCAAGTCTGGCAAAATAAAAAACTATAACAGAAAGAATAATCATTGCCAAAATAAAGCCTATTAATCTTATAAATATTTTTTTGACAGGTCCGTTGCTTCCATTCAAGATATCCGCCTCTTTCATCCATGTATTGAAATTTTTCCAACAAAAAAACCACGAAGTAATTTGATTTAATCAAACATACCTTCGTGGTATAATATCCTAGTTGTTATATTTTGATAAGTATTTTAATTAGGGCTACTGCCTTTTAAGCTATTTCATATAACTTAAGTATCTCTATTTTACAATATATAATATAATATGTCAACATATAACAATTATCCTTTAATTGCAAAAGTGTAGCCTCAAGCTAATATCTCATTTGACCCTTAATTCAGTTATAAACGCTTCACCAGATTATTCTTCTAGCTTCTTGATTGCTTACCCCACATTTTATAAGAAACTCTTTTATATCGGCTTTTACATCTTCACAATTGCTTCCTGTGCGCCCCATTCTGTCACAATATCCTAGTAAAGCTACTTCATATATATCTGTTTCGGCTTTCATCCCTTTTACGTCGCCAAAGGGTAGGTTGTTGTTAACATATAAGGGGTGCATATGATATTTGACTAGTTTGCTGACTTGGCAGATGAATTCCTGATTATCTGTCATTAGGGATAGAATTTCTACACAAATATCCATTCCTACCGTATCATGATTGTAAGATACGATTCGACCTTTTCGCATAGAGGTAGTTTCAGATTTACCGATATCATGTAAAAGAGCAGCCCACATAAACGCTGTAGGCTTATGACTAAGGTGACGTACTTGGGCAGCTTGATCTACTACCAGACAAACATGATTCCATACACAACCTTCTGGATGGTGGATTGGGGACTGCGGTGTATCTTTTAATTTTTTTAATAATAAAAGCGGAGGTTTGTCGAATATGCCATTCGCCAGCAACTGATTAATATTTTTAGATGGTCGAGAGTCTAAACACAAATGCTGGTTTAATTCTGAAAATAGCTGTTTTGCTGTCATGGTTTTAGACCTGTTAAAGCATTCTTTGCGATTATATTTCTCTTTTAAATCATCTGCATTTATATTCTCTGATTGATTATACTCATTTAATATTTGATTTTTCATAAAACGATCACCTCTTATAAGCTTTCTCGGAATTTATATAGTTTTTTATAGCATAAGGCTAACTTCAAACTTTTATGCATATCAGACAGTTACTGATCCTAATGCTTCGGTTTCTATAGAGCATTTCCCTAAGTTCAACCTATGAATGCCGAAAAAAAATATTTTTGCAACCACATTTATTCAAATTTAATTGTTCCATTATTTCTTTTATTGCTAAATCCCCCTTGTTCTATATTTAAGTATTTTAGTCACAAAAATAAGTCCACCACCAATAAGGTAATGGACTTTTTTTATAATTGAATTATTATCTTATTCTATCGGGGAAACCGACTTTTCTATGCACCTTAGTTAATGTCTTATTTGCAATTCTCTGTGCTTTGTCCGCTCCCATTTTGATTATGCTGTCAAGGTAATCCTTGTTTTTCTCAAGCTCCTTAACCTTCTGCTGGATAGGCTCAAGGTTTGTAACAATAGCCTCGCCGACCGCTGTCTTAAACTGCCCGTAGTTGCTTCCCGCAAAATCCTTTTCTGCCTCCGCCATAGTTTTGTCCGTAACAGCACAGTAAATGTTAAGGAGGTTGCTTACGCCGGGCTTGTCCTCGCTATATCTTACCTCGTTGTCCGAGTCTGTTACCGCTTTTTTGATTTTACTCATAATTACGTTCGGCTCGTCAAGAAGTGCAATGGTATTGTTCTTATTTTCATCTGATTTTGACATCTTCTTTGTTGGCTCCTGAAGTGCCATTACCCTTGCTCCAACCTTACCGATATATGCTTCGGGTATTGTAAACACATCACCGTAAATTCCATTGAAACGTGCTGCTATATCTCTTGTTATTTCAAGATGCTGTCTCTGATCCTCACCAACAGGAACAAGATTGGCCTGATAAAGAAGAATATCCGCTGCCATAAGAACAGGATATGTGAAAAGACCTGAGTTAATGTTATCAGCATGCGAAATGGATTTTTCTTTAAATTGAGTCATTCTGCTAAGTTCACCCATATAGGTGAAGCAATTAAGCACCCATGAAAGCTCTGCATGCTGAGGCACATGTGACTGATAGTATATTATATTTTTTTCAGGGTCAAGACCTGCCGCAATGTACTGTGTCAGAAGAGTTCTTGCCTGCTGTCTGAGCTTAATTGGGTCCTGTCTTACGGTAATGGCGTGCATATCAACTATACAGTAAAGGCAGTTAAAATCATCCTGCAGTTTAGTCCAGTTTCTTAAAGCTCCCAAATAATTGCCAAGTGTTACATAACCCGAAGGCTGCATTCCGCTGAAAATCGTCTTTTTATCTTCAGACATTTTGTTATCCTCTTTTCCAAATATATTTAAAGTTGCATAATTTATTGATTTAAAAAATTTCTTATAGTATACTATGATTTATGTGTTTTTACAATAATTTTAGCCAATAACGTACATTTTGTGCGTTATCAATATACTATCACGAAGAAAGGAGACGAAAAACATGAGTTTCATTAATGAGCAAAACATACCCTCTCCCGATGAAATAAAGGACATGATTCCATTTCCAAGACATCTTACGGGAATAAAGGCAAAACGCGATGCTGAACTCAAGGATATCATTGCAGGCAAGAGCGATAAATTCATAATTATAATAGGCCCTTGCTCAGCAAGTGATGAAGATGCTGTATGTGATTATATATCACGACTTAGTAAAATAAACGAAGAGGTCAGTGATAAAGTCTTTATTATCCCTCGTATATATACTAATAAGCCAAGAACAACAGGTGACGGTTACAAAGGAATGCTCCATCAGCCGGATCCCGAAAAGGCTACAAATATATACGAAGGTATTTTGGCTCTCAGAAGAATGCACATCCGTGCACTTTCGGAATCACATCTTACGTCGGCTGACGAAATGCTCTATCCTGAAAATCTTGTATATGTTGATGACTTTCTCGGATATATTACAATTGGTGCTCGCTCAGTTGAAAACCAGCAGCACAGACTTGTATCAAGCGGAATTGATGTACCTGTAGGAATGAAAAACCCCACAAGCGGTGACTTTTCTGTAATGCTTAATTCAATTCATGCTGCACATCTCGAGCATACATTCCTCTACCGTGACCACGAGGTCACAACAAGCGGAAACCCCTATGCTCATGCAATAATACGAGGTTCCGTTGATAAATACGGAAAAGCTTTAGCCAACTACCATTATGAAGACCTTATTTCGCTTGCTGCAGAATATTATGATAGAAAGCTTACCTATCCTTGTGCTGTTTGTGATGCTAACCATTCAAACTCAGGCAAAAAGTTCTATGAACAGCCCAGAATAGTAGCAGAAATACTTCATAACAGAACTCAGAACAATGATATAAAAAATCTTGTTAAAGGTGTAATGATTGAGAGCTATATTAAAGAAGGCAACTGCAAGATTGAAGACCATATTTATGGAAAATCAATCACTGACGGCTGTCTTGGCTGGGATGACACAGAAAAACTTATATACTATATAGCAGAACACTGCTAATTTGTGATTAAAAATATTAATAAAAAAAGATAGACAATATGCGAAAACCATTGTCTATCTTTTTATTTGATTAAATTCTAAAAGCATACGGAAAAATGTTTAATAATTTAGGAGAAAAACCATTTTAGCTTAAAATATTTGGCAGTATCGGTAAGCTCGTATGCTTTTATTGTCATAATGTAAATAAGCTCGAAACTATTCTGCTGTTAACCGTGCTGCGGATGTATGTGCAGCTTTGATGTCATCATTCTGTTTTCTTATAACGTTATCAAGAGTAAAATAATTATGTCGCTCGTGCTGGTCACTTTGATGTCAGATTAATCATGTATGTTTTAATGTCAAATAAATTATGTCGTCATGCTGTCTCTCTTGTTGTAATCGTGTTGTGAACTTGATGAAAAGAATTATGTCTTAAATGTATTTTTTCGGTGAACCGAAGAAATCTTTGAAAAAAGAAAAGGCACAAATCGGTTAATCGATTTGCGCCTTTGCAACTTAACTGTCTCTATTCTAACTCTATATTAATTATCTGTCAACATTCTACAGACAGAAAATTTATTTTTGTTTTAATGAACTATTAAAATTAATAATTTAATTATTTTTTTATTGATTTATCTTTCTAAATAAGACAAAAATTCCATAAATACATTATTATTATTAAAAATTATATAAAATATTAAAAAATACTATGCAAAATTGACTATCATATTTTTACACCAACATATAATCTTTCAGACTTTCTATTTTTTCCTCAACCGCACCGTTTAAAATCAAATAATTTACAATATCAATTTCCTCATAAAACTTCAAAAGTTCAGCCATGTGGGAGGCTTTTGACATAACAACGCTGTAATATTGCCTGTATTGCGGGAAATCCGTCATAAATTTATCTGACATTCTTTTATTGTATGTATAGCTAGTCTGGTAATCAGCTATTATATCCTCTATGTCAACTCCTAAAATATAATATATTACCGAAGCTACAATACCCGTTCTGTCTTTTCCTGATGTGCAATGGAAAACAACTCCGCCTTTTTTCATACTGTCTGAAATATTATTTATTATTTTAGCTAAATTTTCGCCATGAGACCTTACAATATTTTTGTATCCCTCCGCAACCCCAAGTGCAAAGGCCTGCATTGCAGGACTAGCAATATTATCAAATGAAAGGTTCTCCTCAACAAGCGGACAATGAATATATTCAAAGTCCGGTGGACAACGATCGGGAAATTTGTCAACTTCCTCATAAGAGCGCAAATCCATGATTACTCTTATACCGTTTTCTTTCATGGTTTCCCACTCTTTTCTTGAGGTTCCTAAAAAGTTATCACTTCTGTACAGCGAATTCCAACGCACAATCTTATCATCAGCAGCATAAAATCCACCCATATCACGAAAATTAATCGCACTGCCAAATCTGAATCTCTTTATCTGCATATTTTCATACCCCATAATATTTATATAACATTATACTTAACAGTAACTTCAAAGGTTCTGTTTTTTATAGCAAAACATTCGGACTAATTATTTGGATTCGTCCGAATGCCCTATTTTTATTATATCACTGTACTGATACTGCCGGCAACCTTTTATTAATTAATTTAGACAATTACGACTGCATTTCCAATAATCTGCTTACATTTTTTCTTTGCATGAGTAATTTTTTGTGATAAGTTCTCCATATTATTAAAGTCACCGGTTCCGCATCTTACCGCTGCAATAGAAAGTGTAGCAATCGGAAACTGGTCAAAAAATCCATTTCTATTAGTCGAAACAATATACCCCTGATTCCAGTCCTCCTCTGAATAAAGCGGTTTAATTGCTCTGGAAAATACCAAAATAATTTCATCGCATAGTTTTTGTATATTCAGCGCATGTGTGATAATGACAAAATCATCCCCTCCAATATGCCCAAAAAAATCCTCCTCTATGCAGCATTCCTGCATGGTATCGGCAACGATTTTAATCATTTTGTCTCCATTTGTAAAGCCATACGCATCGTTATACGCTTTAAAATTATCTAAATCCAGATAAATTAATGTAAACGCTTCTTCTGTATGCACTACGTATGAAAGTTTAGATTGTATAGCGGCATTACCCGGCAACCCTGTTAGCGGACTAGCCTCTGATGCACGCTTAACTTGTATCTTAATTGCAGCGTTAAGTAAATCTTTTACTGTTACTGTACCGATATACTTGTTATCGTTGGCTACAAATATAGCATCATATATATTTGATGCATGGCGATTCATAGCCAGTTCCGAAACCTCATCAATACTTTTACCGCAATCAACTACAAGATAACTTTCTGTTGCAAGATCCTTTACTGTCTTTTTTTCGTTTAATGTGAAACCATAGCGTCCGCTGAATTTTTCTAAAAGAAATCTGCGTGTCAGAACACCGCAAATATAATTCGTTTCATCTACTATGCCAATTTCACTCATAGATTCATCTTTTTGCATCTGTTGATAAACATCAGCAGATTTTGTATTTGGGAGAACTGTGTCTTTTTTTGTGCATATAGACATTACATTTTCAAAAACCAAAGGCTGGAATATTTCAGATTTAATTTTATTCCTGATACTTTTGATTAATTGCTCTTTCTCAAAGTCTGTCTCAATAAATTTTTCTGTAGGTCTTGCAAAAAAATACCCCTGTCCGTAATTAACCCCCAGACGAATTATAGTTTTTAATTCTGATTCTGTTTCAATGCCTTCAGCAATAGAAAAAATCCCGTTGTCCTTACAAAGCTTCACGATACTACCCACTGCAGATTTTTTGACAAAGTCACTATCAATATTTCGAATCAGCTCCATATCGATTTTAATGAAATTAGGTGAAAAAGCACATACACGATTAAGCCCTGAATAGCCTGAACCAAAGTCGTCAACTGCAATTTTGTAGTTCTGTTTTTGATAATGTTTAACAACATCCTGGAAAATCTCAATATTATTAATGCAATTTTTCTCCGTTACCTCAAAAATAATATCGTCTGGATTTAATCCGTACTTCTGAAGAATTTCATTAGTAAAACCCTCTCGAAACTTCGGGTCATAAATATTGTTGGGATCTACATTTATAAACAACTTGGCTGGCGAAGGTTTTGTGACTGCATGCATTAGTGCCTTAGTTCGGCATAGAATTTCAAGCTCCCATAGCTTATTGAATTGTGTTGCTAACTGAAACAATTGCTCAATATTTATTTGACATTCCGGAATTAATATTCTACTCAATGCCTCATACCCATAAACCGACCCATTTTCCAAGGATACAATCGGCTGATACACCGTTTTAATCCTTTCTTCATTTAAAATCGTATAAAAGTCATTTTCATACTGTTTATCCATGCATTACCTCTCGCGTAGTATACTTTTTACTTTATTCTTATCATACCTTGCTTTTGTAAAATCCAATATCTAATTTATGTTAATTTGCCGTAATATGCTCTTTATATTAGAACCCAGTTAAAAATAAGCCCATGAAAGCCTTGAATTTACAAGGATTACATGGGCCTGTGTATTACTGTGCGTCTATTGTGGAAATACCTATTGTCATTTCTTCCAAAACTTCAAGAAGCATTCTTACTGTATCAAGCGATGTGAACATTGTTGCATTGTTTTCAACCGCACATCTTCTTATGATATAGCCATCCTCATAGTGCAGACCGGAAAGAATAGCTCTTGTGTTAATAACATAATTTATCTTACCGCTTCTTATATCACGGAGTATTTCATCATTGCCCTCGCAAATCTTGCCGTATACTCTTGTTCTTATTCCTCTTTCCTTGAGGTATTCAGCTGTTGCAATTGTTGCAACGATATTGAATCCAAGCTTGTAAAATCTCTTTACAAGAGGCAATGTTTCAGCCTTATCCTCATCAGCTACTGTTACTAGCACAGTTCCGTGGTCAGTAAGTGCAATTCCCGAAGCCTGAAGTGCCTTATACATTGCCCTTGTAAGCTTCTTATCATAGCCAATTGCCTCCCCTGTTGACTTCATTTCAGGGGAAAGATATGCGTCAAGTCCGCTGATTTTTGAGAATGAGAATGCCGGCGCTTTAACATACCATGTATTCTTTTCCTTCGCATAGATTTCTGTGAATCCCTGCTCTTTAAGACTAACTCCAAGGATAACAAGTGTCGCTATATCCGCAAGGAAATAACCTGTCGCCTTTGAAAGGAACGGCACAGTTCTTGATGAACGCGGGTTAACCTCTATTACATACACATCTTCGTTTTTATCAACTATGAACTGTATATTATATAAACCGATAATGCCTATTCCAATGCCAAGCTTTTGCGTATATTCTATTATTTTATCCTTAGCCTTCTGTGATACGCTGAATGTAGGGTATACGCTTATACTGTCACCCGAATGTATACCTGTTCTCTCAACAAGCTCCGTAATACCTGGTATAAATACATCCTTTCCGTCGCAAATAGCATCAACTTCAAGCTCCTTGCCTGTGATGTACTTATCTACAAGAACCGGCTGATCCTCATCAACTTCAACGGCCGTTTTAAGGTATTCTCTCAAATCCTCTTCTTTAGATACAATCTGCATTGCTCGTCCGCCGAGAACGTAGCTCGGACGTACAAGAACGGGATAGCCTATTTTTTCTGCCGCCTTAAATCCTGCTTCAATGCTGGTTACTGCAACACCATTAGGTTGGGGTATTTTCAGCTCATTCATAACCTTTTCAAAAGAGTCTCTGTTTTCTGCCTTTTCAATCGCTTCACAGTCTGTACCTATTATTTTTACTCCTCTTTTCATAAGCGGCTCTGCAAGGTTAATTGCAGTCTGTCCGCCGAGGCAGGCGATAACTCCGATAGGCTTTTCAAGCTCAACCACATTCATAACATCCTCAGGTGTGAGGGGTTCAAAGTAAAGCTTATCGCTTGTTGTGTAATCAGTTGAAACCGTTTCGGGATTGTTGTTAATAATAATAGCTTCGTATCCGTTTTCCTTAATTGTTTTTACTGCATGCACTGTTGAGTAGTCAAACTCAACACCCTGTCCGATACGGATAGGACCTGAACCGAGTACGATAATCTTCTTCTTTTTACTTACGATTGATTCATTTTCATCTTCATATGTTGAGTAGAAGTAAGGAATATAGCTGTCAAATTCAGATGCACATGTATCTATCATCTTGTATACAGGGAACATATTGTTTTCTTTTCTCATGTTGTATACTTCAATTTCCTTAACGCTCCAAAGCTTTGCGATATACTTATCCGAAAAGCCCATTTTTTTTGCTTTATATAAAACATCTATATTATCTTTGCTTTCCTCAATATATTTTTCAAAATCTACTATGTTTTTAATTTTCTCAAGGAAAAGCATGTCTATCTGCGTTGCATTACAAATCATGCCTGGGTCAATGCCGTTTCTCATTAATCTTGCAATTGCATATATTCTGTCATCTGTTCCTATTTGGATATATTTAAGAAGCTCCTCATTTGACATTCCGTCAAACTTAGCCATCCATAAGTGGCATACCCCTATTTCAAGTGAACGTATAGCCTTAAGCAAGCTTTCCTCGATTGTTCTTCCGATGCTCATTACCTCGCCGGTTGCCTTCATCTGTGTACTGAGCTTGTTTGAAGCTGAGGCAAACTTATCAAAAGGGAAACGCGGCATTTTTGTTACAACATAGTCCAGTGCAGGCTCAAAGCTTGCAGGCGTGTTTGCTATCTGAATTTCATCAAGGTGCATACCAACCGCAATCTTGGCTGATACTCTGGCAATCGGGTATCCACTTGCCTTTGATGCAAGTGCAGAAGAACGAGATACTCTAGGATTAACCTCTATAAGGAAGTATTTGAATGATTCGGGATCAAGTGCAAACTGAACATTACATCCGCCTTCGATTTTAAGAGCGCGAATGATTTTCAATGCACTGTCACGAAGAAGGTGATATTCTTTATTAGTTAGCGTCTGGCTTGGTGCAACAACTATTGAATCACCTGTATGTATACCTACAGGGTCTATGTTTTCCATATTACAGATTGTGATGGCCGTGTCGTTTGCATCACGCATTACTTCGTACTCTATTTCCTTGTAACCTTTAATACTTTTTTCTACAAGCACTTCATGCACAGGCGAAAGCTGCAGGGCATTTTTCATTACAACTCTGAACTCTTCTTCATTATCTGCAAAACCGCCGCCTGTTCCGCCCAAAGTGAAAGCTGGGCGAAGAACAACAGGGTACCCTATACGTTCGGCTGCTGCAATTCCTTCATCAATTGTGTGTGTAGTCTCCGAATTCAGCACCGGCTCACCGAGTGATATACAAAGCTGTTTAAAAAGCTCCCTATCCTCTGCTTTTTCGATGCTGTCCTTACTTGTGCCAAGCATCTCAACTGAACACTCTTCCAAAACACCATTTTCGGAAAGTGCCATTGCAAGGTTAAGTCCTGTCTGTCCGCCTATACCGGGAACAAGCGCGTCCGGGCGCTCCATTCTTATTATCTTTGCAACATATTCAGGGGTAAGGGGTTCCATATAAACCTTATCCGCAATTGTTGTATCAGTCATAATTGTTGCAGGATTGGAGTTGGCCAGTATTACTTCGTAGCCTTCTTCTCTGAGAGCAAGGCATGCCTGAGTTCCTGCATAGTCAAACTCAGCAGCCTGTCCTATAACTATTGGGCCTGAGCCGATAACAAGTATTTTTTTAATATCCGTTCTCTTAGGCATTTTCCTTATTCTCCTTCATTATATTTATAAATTTATCGAAAAGGTACGCACTGTCCTGAGGACCGGGTGAACTTTCGGGATGATACTGAACGCTGAACACCTTATCCTTCTTGCACTCAACACCTTCAACTGTGTTATCAAGAATGTTGATATGAGTTGCTGTAAGCTCTGTATCCTTTATTGTGTCCATATCAACAGCATAGCTGTGGTTCTGGCTTGTTATTTCTATTTTGCCCGTTTCAAGATTTTTAACAGGATGATTTCCGCCTCTGTGCCCAAATTTAAGCTTATATGTCTTTGCACCGTATGCAAGACTTATGAGCTGATGTCCAAGACAGATGCCGAAAATTGGATATTTCCCCTTAAGCTTTTTGACAAGCTCTATTACCGGTGTCACGTCCTCAGGGTCGCCGGGGCCGTTTGAAAGGAACACTCCGTCAGGTTCAAACATAGCTATTTCCTCAGCTGTCGTATTCCATGGCACAACCGTAACATTACAATCCCTTGCGTTAAGGCTTCTTACTATATTCAGCTTAATTCCACAGTCAACCGCAACCACATTGTATATATGGTTGGATGTTCTTGAATACCATCTTTTGCTACAGCTTACCTTTGATACAGCATCCTTTGGAATTTGAGTTTCATTTATTATCTTCAATGCCTCTTCCTTAGAAGTATCAATGTCTGTAATATATACACGTCTGCTTCCCAAGTCCCTTATGCTTCTTCCTATTTTTCTGGTGTCAACACCCCAAATTGCAGGTATTTTATTCTCTTCAAGTATTTCCGAGAGTGTCTTTGTATAACGAAAGTTACTTGGAAGGTCATTATACTCTCTTACAACAAGTCCGCCTATTGAGGGTATTCTTGTTTCAAAGTCTTCATCTGTAATCCCATAATTGCCTATGAGCGGATAAGTCATAACAACCATCTGGTAGGTATAAGATGGGTCTGATACAATCTCCTGATAGCCAACCATTGAAGTATTGAATACAATTTCGCAAACCCTATCTGTATGGTAACCAAAACCATAACCGTAGTATTCACTGCCGTCTTCGAGAACTATTTTCCTGTTAAAATCATTTTTCATAGTCTTAATCCTTTCTATAAAAAAAACCGGCAAATACAATAAAAACTACTGCACTACCGGAAAAGAAGAATATTTTGTATTCGTAAAGTCAAAAATATTAAATAAAGAATAAGGCACCTGAGTTAATGGGTATGAATTTTTAAACTTATTCTTTTTCATATACATAACTCCTCACCTCCATTTTTTATATCGGGTAGTATTTTATCATTTGTCTGCAATAATGTCAATAAGCGACAGGCATATTGATAATAAAAAGCATTCTATATAAATTAGAATTGAATTTTTATAATTATTTGAGCATTTTTTATACCTAATCATACATATTTATTCACTTTATGCAAACGTTATTAATATTTTTTCCCAGTAGTACATATTTATTCATTTATATATGGACAATTTTGGCATTTACTGCTACAATTAAAATAAATAAAAACAGGGAGGTTAAGGATATGGGCTTATTTGATAATGTAGCAAAAAAAGTTGGTACGGTTGCAGGTGAAGCAGGCTCAAAGGCAAAGGATTTAGCCGGCTTAGCTAAGCTTTCTGCAGAAGTTGGTTCAAAGGAAAGAGACATAGAAAAAGCATATAACGCCATAGGAAAATCAATTTATGAAAATTATAAAGATATAGCTCCCGATGACATAAAAGATGTAATTTCAGCAATCGACAGCTTATTTGCTGAAATTGAAACACTTCAGGAGCAGATAAAGGAATTAAAGAAATAAATACAAACTCTTTACATTGCCAATCAAGTCAAAAGATTGGCAATGTTTATTATTATTGTAAAATATCAGCCCTACCTCTTATACAAATTATTTTGTAAAATATCTGTATGTAAAATAAAAAGGATGATTAGATGAAAAAGCCCAATTATATGTTCTTAAATATTTTATTTGTAATAATAGGTTGCATATTTATGACATATATTGAAACGATAATTTGTCCGGATTATTGGATAAAGTCAATCATTAAAGCAATTACTTTTTTAGGTTTATATTGTATATATAATAAAATAGATAAAAATTCTGTTTCTAAACCTATTAAACAAAATAAAAAATCTATTATATTTTATTTTGTACTCTGTATATGCGTATATGCAATTATAATCATCACATTTATTATAATTCAAAAAATATATGACTTTTCTAATATTACATCTGTTCTTGAAACCAATTACAGTATAGATAAATCTAACTATATATACGTTTTTTTATATATCTCATTTATTAATTCTTTTCTTGAAGAATTATTTTTCAGAAAATTTGCATTCCTGACTCTAGCCAAACACAGTTCATTCAAATTTGCAAATATATTCAGCGCAGCTGCATTTTCAATTTATCATGTATCAATTATTAAAGGTTGGTTTTCTGCGTCATTATTTCTTGTTATTATTGTTGCTTTGTTTATCTGCGGTCTGTTTTTTAATTATATCGATTCAAAAAACAAGACCATATACCCATCTTGGCTTATACATATTACTGCTAATCTTTCAATTAATACAATTGGTATATGGTTGTTTACTTTAAAATAACTCTATCATTTAAAGATATAATAAAGCTTATCGTTTTATTAACACGCTGAAAAAAGCTAAATTTCTTTAAATAGTTTTGTTCTAATTTATATGTATCTTTATTTAAGTTCTTTTTAAAAATTATACTATCTTTATACCCATAACACTTTAATATCTCATTTAAATCCTCAGGGGTAATAGAACTTTCACAGTTATAATTATTTTTTGTATCAATATTAATCCCGATAGTCCTCAATAAATATATTATGAATGTAACACATGTGTGCGTCCTATACAGCTTTATTTCTTTTTTAAAAAGAACATTTATTGGTGTCAGCAAATTATATAAATAAGGAGTATTTTCGTCTAAAAGATCCTCAATCATTTCATTTAATTCAAGCATTTGATTATGTGTTATAGAGATTTTAAAAATTCTAATATTCAATGTATCTTTTGGATACATATTATTGTATATATTCTCCTCTGTAAATCCTCCAACAAAAGGTAATTGATAATATTTCCTTCCAAATGAATACATCTTATTATTTAAACACACTGATACATGATTATATTTATATCTTAAAACTTTCCTTACAATCCAACCAATTTTAGTATTGGTTTTTGAAAAAACTATATATATATTCTCCATAATAATCACCATAGAAATTGTATCATATTTTAAGCTTTTTGTGAACTTAAAAAGGATAGGCTATATTTGCCTATCCTTCATGCTTCTTAATTATAATTTTTAATCCATAAGCCAGTATTTTCAATATTCATCACAAATGAAGCATTTAACCTTTGGATATTTCGCATCAAGCATATTAATAACCTCCAGATTATTAATAACTGCTTTACCCTCCTCTGCGAGCTCACCAAGGCTCTTGTATCCCTCCGCAAACTGCAGGAAATAGCCGGCGTTTATTTCAATATCAGCGTTTTGTGCATTCACAAGTTTTTCACCGTTAAGCCTGAAATAACCATTATTATCCTCACATACACTGTCGTCAAGCTTTATTACCGCATCCTCATACTTAAACACTGCCTTCATAAGCTTTTGAGCATTAACAAGTGCGGCAACTCCATGAGGAATTACGCTTATCTCACATCCGTTTAATTCTGCTGAACAGTCAGCAGGAATCTTTATTCTGATTTTCTTACTGTCTGCAATAAAGGCAAGGGTCGAAACAAGACTCTGTGTTGTTTCAGCATTATCTGAAACCACCTCAACCGCAGTAAGTCCGTCCACACTATTAAAATACAGTGCATATCCTTTTGTCTCGCCGTTTTTGTCGGCTATAATAAATTCTCCGCCGTCTGAAATTAAATCATAAATCTTAAGCTTAAAATCATACATTGAACGGGCTAGCATTCCCGAATATTTTACTGCAAAATCCATATATGCCGGATACAGTTTTCCTACATCTGACATTCTTCCAAAGTTTACGCCAACAGGTATTTTTTTAGGCTTTTCAGCAATACCTGTAATAAATTTTGTATCCGTCGCAGTATAATTCTCAAGCTTGAAATAGCTTTCATGATTAACAGGTGTATGAGGCGCAACTGCAATACCGCTCTTAGCCAAGTTATTAATCAACAGCTTAAAAGCACCTGACATATACCCTTTCCCCCTGTATCTTTCATCCGTAGAAAAACCTGCAAGCATTGCCGCTGGGACTATTTCGCCCCTTATGTACATATTAACAGGAAATGAATACATGGCATTCACTAGTTCATCATTCTCAATTGTACAAACAGTATACTCAGGGCAAAATCTTTTCTCAAAATAATATTCAAGGAACGAGTCACTGTCCTCAAAGCACATCTGCCATAAGGCCCTTAAATAAGGCTTGTCCTCCATTGTACAAATTCTCTGAACCGCCATGCAACCACCCCTCTGACTTTAAACTATCAATTTAATCCATACTTTTCTTTTAGTTCTGCTAATATTGATCTGTATTTATCGTTAATAAGATCAGTCTTGCCTTTGCTTCCGGCAGCCAATCCCCTTGTCGGAGCTTTCTTGTTAAGTTCATCCTGAATTTCATCGTCCCAATCCTTCATAAGAGCGTTAAGTTCCTCAGTATATTTAGGATTCCAAGCCATATTACATCGTCCCTCCCAGAAACATCAATCAAGATATTTTACCACAAAACTTGTTCCATGGCAAACTTTTATATTGACTTTGAGTCTTTAAAAATTTAAAATCACACTATATAGTAAGGGAGTGGTAATTTTGACAAACGTATTAATTCTTTCGCCATGTAATGAAAACCACAAAATGCTTCTGAGCTCAGCAGGCGGAAATGATTGTTCATTTACAATTCTTTCAAAGAGCGAGCCTGACGATGTTCTTAAGAGAGAAATTGATAAAGCGGACGTCATCATTGGAGAACCTGATGTTGCACTTATTAAGGACTCTCCCAACCTTAAGCTTCTGCAGCTTACAATGGCAGGAACAGATAAGTATACTCAAAGTGATGACTATCCGGCAAATGTTATTCTTGCAAATGCCTCAGGTGCATTCGGTGCAATTATATCTCAGTATGTAATCGGTGCAATACTTAATATCTGCCATAAATTTTATATTTACAGGGATAATCAAAAAAAAGGTGTTTGGAAAGACAGCGGTATAGAAACAAGCCTAATAGGCAAACGTGTACTTATTATTGGTGCAGGAAATATAGGCAGCAGCATTGCTGAAAAGCTTTCTGTATTTGGCACGACAAATATCGGCATACGCAGAAACACCTCTGATATTCGGCCGCATTTTTTGGAAATGCACCCTCTTGAGGAACTAGATGAACAGCTTCCTCTTGCTGATGTAGTAATAGGCTGTATTCCAAATTCAGACTACACATTCCATCTATTTGATGAGCATAAATTCATGCTTATGAAGGACAATGCAATATTTGTTAATGTAGGCAGAGGAAGCCTTGTTGTTCAAGAAGACTTGATAAATGCTCTCAAAAGTGGACATTTAACAGGTGCCGCTCTTGATGTGACAACACCCGAGCCACTCCCCTCTGACAATCCTCTGTGGTATGTGGACAACCTCCTCATCACACCGCATATTTCCGGTCAGAGCTTCGGACATGATGCTCACACAACTGATTTAATTTATAAAATATGTGCAGATAATCTGAATAATTTTGTTAATAACAAACCGCTTAAAAACGTAATAGATTTCAGCAAATTCAAAAAGTAAAAAACCAGATAAAAACGCCTGAGCATTTGTTCAGGCGTTTTATTTTTCTATTTAATTTAGCCTTGATTTTTCATAATTATACGGAATGCTTGTGCCGACAACAACGTCTTCTATTTTCTCAATAATAAGCCAGTCGTCCATATTCCCTTGATGGTCAAAAACAAGAGGCTCTATCTCCTTTACATCTTCAAACTCCACAAGACAAAGACATTTTTTGTACCATCTGATTTTTTGCTTTTCGGACAGATTAAGCTTTGACTGATTTTCCTCTAAAATACGTGTTATCTCATCATCCGCAAGCTTAACATAATTCTGTACGCTTTTTACCTTTGCAGTGGCATTTATTATTGCTGTTCCTTTTTCCATAAAATATAAAGTCTCACCCTCAAATACTCGGCTGTGCGGAATTTTTCTTCCTCCCGCTCCTCTTACAACCATTGTTTTTGTTCCACTCAATATTTTATCTAAAACTCTTTCGCTTTTTTTCCCTGTATTATCGCAATAAACCAAATGGACCATTTTTTCTCTCCTCTCATTCATTTTTTGTTGGGTCTTCTTTTTATTGCAAGGAGCCTTATCATATCACCAAACAAAGCAGTATCCTTTAATTCAAACATCATCCATTTGCCATCATGGTAAGTTATTGACTCATCGTATACTCTGTTTACCTCTGCCGAACAACTGTCCCTGTTAGCTTCAAATTTTGCTCTTTCATCTTTTCCGAATATAATCATAAATCCAATACAGTTTTCCCTTGCATAAAGCGCACACAGAGTTTTTCCGCCTCTGCGGTATTTGTACTCATATGTCCATGCCTTTCCTGCGCTGTTCCAACTCCTGTCCATTTCATATTCTTGCTCAATTTCAGTGCAAAGCGCCATCCATACATTAAACAGATCATTACCGATTAATGCTTCTAAATCTTCATTTGATGGGATTTTTTCAAGCATACAAACACCTCACAATTTATATTATTTTACACTCTGATTGGATTTAAGCAAATCTCTGATTTCCTCCAGAATAAGTACCTCCTGTGACGGTTCAGTAACTGCGGGCGTAGCTTCTGCTTCCTTTTTCTTCCTTGAAGAAAGCAGTTTAATAAACAAAAAAATAGAGAATGAAATAATAAGAAAATCAATAACAGACTGAATAAATGAACCATATAGTATAGCCACTTCAGCTATGTCACCGCTTGCAGGTGTAATAATGTACTTTAAATCAGCAAAATTAATTCCGCCGATTAATATGCCTATTATAGGCATAAGAATATCATTTACCAGTGAAGAAACAATTTTCCCAAACGCTCCGCCGATTATAACGCCGACTGCCAAATCGATTACATTTCCCTTGAGTGCAAATTTCTTAAATTCATTTAACATAAATATACCCCTTTCGCCGATTATAATTTTTCCTCTTCCTCTGTAACCAATGGATATCCAAGGCTTTCCCATGCCGTTGTTCCGCCTATTACATTTATGACTTCTTTCATTCCGCTTAAATTAAGCATAAGGCTGCTTGCCAGCAGTGATCTGTTGCCAGTATTGCATATAAAGGCCACAGGCTTGTCTTGGGGCAGCTCCATATACCGCTTGCGTATGTCAGGTGCCGGGATATTTTCTGTACACTTTATATGTCCGCTTTCCCATTCGCTTTTAAGTCTTGTATCAATAAGAAGTATTTCTCCTTTTTCATACTTTTCCCTTGCCTCAGCAGCTGAGATGCTCTCTAATCTTGCCGTTTCAAGACCGCTTTCGGCATAAGCTTTCATACCACCGTCAAGATAGCCTGCAACATGGTCAAGCCCTACGCTGTAAAGTGCCTTCAAAACCACAGGCATGTCACTTATGTCCTCCAACACCAGCAGCAATGGCTTATCAGGAGGTAAAACCCAGCCTGAAAAAGTCGCAAAATTGCCTTGAAGGCTCAAAGCATAGGCCCCCGGAATATGCGCAGTTCCAAATGCGAGCTGACTTCTAGTATCTACAACAGTATAGCCTGAACGGCTAAGTTTCAGAAATTCCCTTGGATTATATTTAATTGGTTTATTAAGCTTAGAAACCGCCGGTGCACCCTTCCTGTTTATTTCCGAACACCGCGAGAAATGGTCAGGCACTTCAGGCATTCCTTCCAAAAAGCTCTTTATGAATTTTTCCTCAGGGTGTATAAGCATAGCTGGATTATGCATCTTTTCTGTTCCGATAGTGGAAGATAGCTTGGAAGACAGAGACTTACCGCATAGAGAGCCAGCACCATGTGCCGGATATACTTCAATATTGTCTGCAAGTCTTTCCAGCCTTCTAAGGCTTTTATACAGTTCTGAAGCCAACTCTTCCTTAATATCCGTGAACAAATCAGGTCTTCCCGCATCGCCTATCATAAGTGTATCTCCTGTGAAAGCTAAAACAGGTTCCCTGCCTCTTTCAAGATCAGACACAATATATACCGAGCTTTCAGGTGTATGTCCTGGAGTATGAAGCATCTTGATGAGAAGTGTGTCTATCTGTATTTCTTCCTCATCTTTAACTGCATAATGTTTAAACTCTGCTTTTGCCTTTTCGTTTATGTATATAGTAGCTCCAGTTAGTTCGCTAAGTTCTATATGCCCCGATACAAAATCAGCATGCAAATGAGTCTCGATTATGCCCTTAATCGTAAGTCCTAGCGAGTTCGCAATTGCAATGTACTGTGTAACTTCCCTTGCGGGATCTATCACAACACAGGTTCTTTTTCCTCCAATAACATATGAACAGTGAGCAAGTCCAGGAGTATAAATCTGTTTAAATTCCATAATAATTTCCTCCAATGCTTTGATTGAATTTTTCTGTCAATTGCAGTTCAGCTTACTTTCATGTACAAAATAATGTCTACAAATTAATTATACTTACACGCCGTATTATTTCAACAAATTTCTACTACTCCAACAATTATACACCAATTTTTAACAAAATGTTTTTCTGTTCTTTATGTATTTTCTTAAACAACATAAAAAACGGTATTCTCTTTTGAAGAATACCGTCTATTTTTATAGAATTTATATTATATGGCTTAGATTACATCATTCCGCCCATTCCGCCTGCCATTGCTGCCGGATCGGGTTCTTTGCTGGGAAGTTCAGCTACAACTGCTTCTGTTGTAAGGAATGTTGAAGCAACTGATGTAGCATTCTGAAGAGCACTTCTTGTAACCTTTGTAGGATCAATAATGCCTGCTTCAACCATATCAACATATTTTTCGTTAAGTGCATCAAAACCAATGCCGTCTCCCATATCCTTAACCTTGTTGGCAATTACAGAACCTTCAAGTCCTGCATTTGCAGCAATCTGACGCATAGGAGATTCAAGTGCCTTAAGAACGATTTCAGCACCTGTCTTTTCGTCGCCTGTAAGCTCACTGAGAAGACCTTTTATTTTTTCTACTGTATGGATATATGCTGTACCGCCGCCTGCGATGATACCTTCTTCAACAGCTGCACGTGTAGCTGCAAGAGCATCCTCCATACGGAGTTTCTTTTCCTTCATTTCTGTTTCTGTTGCAGCACCAACCTTGATTACAGCAACACCACCTGAAAGCTTTGCAAGTCTTTCCTGAAGTTTTTCCTTATCAAATTCGCTTGTTGTGTTTTCAAGAGCAAGCTTAATCTGTGCAATACGTCCTTCAATATCTTCTTTTGAACCTGCACCGTCTGTAACAATAGTAAGTTCTTTTTCAATTCTTACTGTCTTAGCACGTCCGAGCATATCAAGAGAAGCATCTTTAAGGTCAATGCCAACTTCTTCAGAAATAACTGTACCGCCTGTAAGAGCCGCTATATCACCAAGCATCTGTTTTCTTCTGTCACCGTAACCGGGAGCCTTGACAGCAACGCATGTAAATGTACCTCTTAATTTATTTACAACAAGCGTTGCAAGTGCTTCACTTTCAACATCTTCAGCAATGATAAGAAGTTTTCCACCTGTCTGAACAAGCTGTTCAAGTATAGGAAGGATTTCCTGTATATTGCTTATTTTCTTATCTGTAATAAGGATGTACGGATTGTCAAGAATTGCAATCATCTTTTCCATATCTGTTGACATATAAGGTGAAAGATAGCCTTTATCAAACTGCATACCTTCTACCATTTCAAGCTCTGTGCTCATTGTCTTTGACTCTTCAACTGTGATAACGCCGTTGTTTGTTACCTTCTCCATAGCGTCAGCAATCATTTCACCCACTTCGTCATCACCTGAAGAAATAGCGGCAACCCTTGCGATATGGTTCTTTGTTGAAACAACCTGACTCATGCTCTTGATGCTTTCAACAGCAGCCTCTGTAGCCTTTTTCATACCTTTACGAAGGATAATTGGGTTTGCGCCTGCTGCAATATTCTTAAGGCCTTCCTGAATCATCGCCTGAGCAAGAACAGTTGCTGTTGTTGTACCATCACCTGCTACGTCATTTGTCTGTGTAGCAGCTTCTGCTACAAGATGAGCGCCCATGTTTTCATAAGGATCAGCAAAGTCGATATCCTTAGCGATTGTAACGCCATCGTTTGTGATCATAGGTGAACCATATTTTCTGTCAAGAACAACGTTACGTCCTTTGGGTCCAAGTGTCACCTTTACTGTATCTGCAAGTTTGTTTACGCCGGTTTCAAGTCCTTTTCTGGCGTCATTTCCATATTTTACTTCCTTAGCCATAATTACATTACCTCCAACAATTTATTATTATACAGAATATCAACCTAAATTAATCTTCTACTACTGCAAGAATATCATTCTGTTTTACAACAAGCAGTTTTTCACCGTCACACTCAACTTCTGTGCCACAGTACTTTGAATATATAATCTTGTCGCCTTTTTTAACTACCATTTCTACCTTGTTTCCGTCAACATAACCGCCGGGTCCTACTGCTACAACAGTAGCCATCTGAGGCTTTTCCTTTGACTGTGAGGGTAAAACAATACCTGATTTAGTCTTTTCCTCTGCTTCCAATTGTTTAATTACAACCTTATCTCCAAGTGGTACAAGTTTCATAATTTAATTCCTCCTTAATATCTAAGTAACAAATTTTTGTTGTTAGCACTCACAATATTCGAGTGCTAATCATTAGCTATATATTATATTTTGAGTAAGATATATGCAAACGTCGTTTTAAGAACATTTTAACCAAATTTAGGATAAAACATAACATTTGAAAGCAATTACTCTAATTATCTCTTGTTTTTTTATTTTTTCTCTTCATTTTGCTTAACGGAGCATAAATCTTTATTAGCACAGCCTACACAGCCGCCTCCGCAGGCTCCAATTTCATCCTTATGTTTTTCTTCCTCACGCTTTGCCTTTTTGCTCTGTAAATACCCAAGCACAATAACAACAATTATAAGTATCAATATCCATTTCCACATAATATTCACCCCTTACAGCATACAAATCATATCTGCATCTAGTTTGGTAAAATCATCGGTGACTAGCTTTGCACCATCAAGACACTGCTTTCCGCTGGTTGGATTAATATATCCAATTGCAGTCATTGTCGCTGATATAGCCGCCTTTATACCGTTTTCAGAATCCTCAACTACAACACATTTTTCAGGAGATATCCCTATTCTTTCGGCTGCCAGAAGAAAAACATCGGGAGAAGGTTTACCCCTTTTTACATCAACACCAGAGACAATTGAATCAAAGTAATCCATAATACCCAGCTTTGCAAGTATCATATTAATAAGCTCATAGCTTGATGAAGATGCGACTGCCATTTTCATACCTTTTGATTTTATGCTCATTAGCATTTCCGGTATTCCTTTTATAGCACAAACTTCTTCATCTCTTATAATATCAAGTATCATTTGCTCTCGTGTTGCAGTCATTTCTTCAATATCAGCAGTTAATGAAAACATTTCATTAATGGTTTTCATTCTGTCCCGCGTTGTTGTACCTGCAAAAGCTTCATAAAACTTCTCGTCCTCGAAAACACCGTATTCACTCATTGTACTTATGTCCGCTTTGTAATGGTACGGCTGACTGTCAATAAGTACTCCATCCATATCAAAAATTACAGCTTCCATGAAAACCTCCTGCTATAAAATCAAATATTTTTCATCAAGCTTTATAAGGTTCAATGTTCAGTTTGCAAATCAATAAAATTCCAGTTTTCCTTGCTTTCAAAAATACTTTTGTATCTCTTTATTTCTTCAACTGATAGATTCCACCAAGATAAATCCACTAACTGTTTTATTTTTTCATTATTAAATCTTTTTTTAATAAATTTAGCAGGTACACCACCTACTATTGAAAATGGTTCAACATCTTTTGTAACAACTGCTCCGGCCGCAACAATTGCCCCATCTCCTATTTTTACACCTTGTAAAATTACTGCGTTACTCCCTATCCACACATCATTGCCTATGTATGGTGGTTTATAAACTTCGTTCCAAGTTTCTTCAAAACCAAATATGTTTCTATTACTATAAACATTTGGTGAAGTTGACACATAATTTATAGGATGTTCAAACATCCCAATTTGGCAATTATATCCTATCGAAGTAAATTTTCCTATTGTCCCTGAAGCTATAACTGTATTCGGGCTAACATATGAATAATCTCCAATTTCAACCCCATCCCTAATGTCTGCATTACGCATGATTCCAACACCTTGGCCAAGCTTCACATTATTTTGCACCAAATAAGAACTAATAACGCAATTATTATATTTTTTTCGCAATTTTAATAACCTAAAATATCTTTTTATCGAATGTGGAATAAAATTTTTTAATCCCATCACTGCTACCCCAATCCTATACATTTTAAAGTTAATATTTAGCATTTTTAAAATAATAAATATCCGAAACTATTTTCTGGCGTGGGTTCAATCTATTTTAGGAAGGAAAGGTTCAACCAAATGCCAACTCTTATGCATTTCAAAAACCGATTTCGCAGGAAATCGGTTTTTAACATAAATATACATGTCTTAGTAAATCCGTTGGTATTTAACCAAATTATATTATAGTTCCGCCGCAGAGTATATAGTCACCATCATACACGACCATAGACTGTCCCGGTGTGATTGCACGCTGAGGTTCATCAAAAACGCACTTTAGCTTTCCATTTTCAATAGAAGCTGTACATAATGCCTTTGTATGGTTATATCTTATCTTTGCTTCTGCCCTGACTGGTTCGTTTATTTCTGCAACTGACATAAAGTTAACATTATCAGCATATACCGTTGTTTCAAAGAGATCTTCATTGTTGCAAAGTACAACCTGATTTTTCTCAACATCAATGTTATACACATATGCATGCTTTCCAAGAGAAATTCCAAGTCCCTTACGCTGTCCTACTGTATAATGTATGATTCCCTTATGGATACCAAGTTTATTGCCCTCCATATCAACAAAATCACCGCACTTGAATTTAGTGCCGTCATAATCCTCAATGAATTTGGCATAGTCTCCGTCAGGCACAAAACAAATATCCTGACTGTCAGGCTTTGAAGCTACTCTTACATCTATTGCTTTGGCAATTTCCCTTATTTCATCCTTAGTATAATCCCCGACAGGCATAAGCGTAGATTTAAGCTGGTCCTGTGTAAGGTTATAAAGAGCATAAGTCTGGTCTTTTTTTGCTGTTACCGATGTTTTAACAGTATACCTTCCGGTAACTGGGTGCTTGTCTATTCTTGCATAATGTCCTGTTGCAATATAATCAGCACCTATCTGTCTTGCTCGATTAAGCAATGCTTCCCATTTAACATATCTGTTACAGGCAATACACGGGTTCGGAGTTCTGCCGTTTTTATACTCATTAACAAAATATTTTATAACAGTTTCCTCAAAGTTCTTACGGAAGTTCATAACATAATGCGGTATACCTATGCTGTTTGCAACACGTCTTGCATCATCAACAGCAGAAAGACCGCAGCATCCACCGTTATCGGCAGTATCGTTCCAGTTTTCCTTCTGCCAGATCTGCATTGTCACACCGATTACATTATATCCTTGTTCTTTGAGTAAATACGCAGCAACAGAGCTATCAACTCCGCCTGACATTCCAACTACAACCGTTCCTTTATTCATCTTTCCATTAGCTTCCATGTCAATCATTCTTCCGGTAAATTATGAAGCTCATCGATATCATTCACCGGTCTTTTCAGACCTTCAATGACTATGTGATTTTTCTCAGCATAGTCCCAAAGTGCCGCATGAAGAGCCTCTTCAGCAAGACATGAACAGTGTACCTTTATAGGCGGTAGTCCGTCAAGAGCCTCCATAACAACTCTATTGGTAATCTCAAGAGCCTCCTGAATTGTTTTGCCCTTTACAAGCTCAGTTGCCATGCTGCTGGTTGCAACAGCAGCACCGCAGCCAAATGTCTTAAACTTAGCATCTTCGATAATACCGTTTTCTATTTTAAGATATACCTTCATAATGTCGCCGCATTTTGCATTTCCAACTGTACCTACGCCGCTTGCGTCATTAATTTCTCCTACGTTTCTCGGGTTCATGAAATGATCCATGACTTTTTCGCTGTAATCCATAATTATTGCCTCCTATCACTTATTGTTATTCTTGATTTCTTCATAGAGTGGGGACATATCCCTAAGTCTCTGTACAATTGGAGGAAGCAGCTCGATGAGCTTATCAACCTCCGCCTCAGTATTCTGGTTACCAAGTGTTATTCTGAGTGAGCCGTGCGCTTTTTCGTGAGGCAATCCAATAGCAAGAAGTACATGAGACGGGTCAAGTGAACCTGATGTACAGGCTGAACCGCTTGATGCACAAATTCCATTTGAGTCAAGAAGAAGCAGCATTGACTCTCCCTCGATAAATTCAAATGATATATTTACATTCCCTGGTAGTCTGTCTACGGGATGACCGTTAAGTCTAGCATGGTCCACCTTTGATAAAATACTCTTAATAATTTTATCTCTAAGATAGGTAAGTCTTTCAGTGACCTCATCCATTTCCTGAATAGCAAGCTCAATAGCCTTACCAAGCGCAACAATGCCGATTACATTTTCAGTACCTGCACGTCTGCCTCTTTCCTGCTGACCACCGTGGATAAGATTTTTTATCTTACAGCCTTTTCTGATATAAAGAGCACCAATACCCTTAGGCGCACCAAGCTTATGTCCTGAAAGCGAAAGGAAGTCAATGTTCATATCCTGAACATCAATTTTCACATGACCAACTGCCTGAACAGCATCTGTATGGAAGTATATTCCCTTTTCCTTACAGATAGCTCCAATTTCCTTAATTGGCTCAATTGTACCGATTTCGTTATTTGCAAACATAATGCTGACAAGAATTGTTGTCGGCCTTATTGCAGCCTTAAAATCTTCAATGCTGAATTTACCGTATTGGTCAACGGGAAGATATGTTACCTCGAATCCGTTTTCTTCAAGAAATTCACATGTATGAAGAATTGCGTGATGCTCTATACATGTAGTGATAATATGATTTCCCTTATCTTTAAGAGCGGCACTTACACCTTTAAGCACCCAGTTATCACTCTCTGAACCGCAGCCTGTAAAGAAAATTTCTTCAGGCTTTGCATTAAGTGCATTAGCAACCTGCTCTCTTGCTTTATCTATAGCTTTTTTGCTTTCTCTGGCAATGCTGTACACGCTTGAAGCATTCCCGTAATATTCTTCGATATAGGGCTTCATCTCAGCATAGACTTCAGGTCTTATTGGAGTAGTAGCCGCATTATCAAAATAAATAACTTCTTTCATATTGATAACTCCTTTATAATTAATAAATCTCTATCTAATTTTAAATCCTACTATATTACTTGGATATTCATAATATACCACTCTGTATATTATATGTCAACAATAAATACTATTTTAGTATGCATTGATAGTATTTTTTTTGCATATAAAAATGTATTAATGGTATGTTTTTCATATGTACATTTAACCCAAATATGCTATACTTTACCTAGTAGATTAATGAATAGATAAGAGGGTTGATAACATGCCAGGGAAAAAAATTAAAACCTCACATATCGAGAGCCTTATTACAGAATACGTAAGAGTAAACGGTATTGACAGCAATGTAGATAAAATGCTCGGAATAATTTCAAAATACACTGAAAAAAGCGATGGATTTGAATTTAAAGATATTGTTTTTCTTTCATATACGCTTAATGTTTCTCCTGACTATATAACTAATGTATCAGAGAATCCAACTATATGTGACAGCGTATTAATTAAAATCATCAAAAACGCAGCAGCTCTTTCAGATGATTATAAAAACTATTTGGCTGACTACACTGAATTTTTATATAATCTTTGCTTAGATAACAATAACCATATTGACTCAGGTATTAAAATAAAGGTTATCGACAAAAATTATATGAACGTTTTACACAATGACGCGTATGATGACCAAGATAATAATACTAATATTTCAAAGGTTGCCCAAACAAAAGAAAAATATAATTCTGACGGAAATAATTCTGACAAAAAATAAGGTCGGCATATAAATCCGCCGGCCTTTTGTTATCTGTTATTTGTTATCTGTTATCTGTTTTATATTTGTCTGCTAGCTCTTTCATTTCTCTTGCCGCATTTAATGTTACATCTGTTACCTGCGCCCCTGATGTAAGCCTTGCAATATCCCTTATAGCTTCATTTTTTTTAAGCAGGCTGATTACTGTTTTTGTTCGGCCCTTTTGGGATACCTTTTCTATTATATAATGATTATCCGCCATTGATGCAATCTGTGGAAGATGCGTTATACAAAGAATCTGCTTTGTCTTGGCGACCTTATGCATTTTCTCGGCAACCTTCTGTGCTGTTCTTCCGCTTATTCCCGTATCAATTTCATCGAAAACAAATGTACCAATTGAATCAGCATTTCCAAGCACAACCTTCAAAGCCAGCATAACTCTGGAAAGCTCACCGCCCGATGCAATCTTGGCAAGCGGCATAAGTTCTTCGCCCTCGTTTGCGGTGAATAAAAATTCAACATCATCCCAACCGTCAATTCCCAGCTGATTTTTCTGTTCAATTTTTATATTAAACAAGGCACCGCTCATTTCAAGTTCTTGTAGGTTCTCCTCAATCTCTGCCGCAATTGTTTCAGCCTTTTTCTCTCTTATTCCTGTCATCACCTTGCAGACATCAACCATCTGTCTGAAAAGTTCTTTTCTCTCGCCTTCTAGAACCTCAAGCCGCTCTCTAGAATGCATCAACATGTCATATTCGTTTCTCAGCGTATCAAGCTTTTCTGCCAGCGTGTCCGAAGTAGATATGTATTTTTTCTTAAAGGCATAAATAATATTAAGCCTTTCTTCTATCTTTTCCATTTCGCCGTCATCTGCATCAAGCCCGTCATAATAGCGTTTAAGCTCCCTTTCGGCTTCATTAAGCTGAATAGCTGCAGAATTTACTATTTCATATACAAGTTTAACAGAAATGTCAATATCACTGAGCTGTTTAAGAGTATCGGCAGACTCTGTTACCATGTCGCTTGCAGGAAGTCCGTTAGCACCATTATAAAGAATATTGATACACTTGCCTGCCATCTCACGCATTCTCTCGCTGTTTAGGAGTATTTTCTTCCTCTCGGTAAGTGTGTCCTCCTCACCCGGCTTAATTCCTGCTGCCTCAAGCTCGCTTATCTGATACGAAAGAATCTCCGTTCTTCTTTCTCTTTCAGACTCATTGCCAGCAATTGCCTTCATTTCCTTCATAATCAGCTTATAATTTTTCAAAAATTCAGCAAGCTTTGCTTTTTCTGCACCAAGCTCTGTTCCACAGAACTTATCAAGCAGTTCTATATGTTTTGAACTGTTGAGCAGTGACTGATGCTCATGCTGTCCGTGAAAATCCACAAGGCACTCAGAAAGTTCTTTAAGCTGTCCGGCTGTAACAGTCGTGCCGTTGACCTTGCACATGCTTTTTCCATTCAGATGAAGAACACGTCTTATAACAATCATATTGTCATCGCCATGCTCGATATCCATATCATCAAGTATTTTTACTATTTTTTTGTCATCAATTGAAAAAACCGACTCAACAACAGCCTGTTCCTCGCCTCTTCTTACAATATCCTTGTTTGCCCTGCCGCCCAGTGAAAAGCCTAAAGCATCTATAATAAGCGATTTACCCGCTCCTGTTTCACCTGTAAGCACATTGAGTCCCTTGCCGAAAACGACCTCAGACTCCTGTATAAGAGCTAAATTTTTTATATTCATGTATTCGAGCATTTTAACGCCCCCAATCAGCTATGTATGATACGGTAAAGTCTCTCTATTAATTCTGCGGCCTGATGATTACCTCTGATTACACAAAAAACCGTATCATCTCCTGCTATTGTACCAAGAATTTCGCTGTTTTGCATATTGTCAAGAGCAACACCCACTGCCATGCCCATTCCTTCAAGGGTTTTGATAACTACCATATTGCCGGCATAGTCCATTTTAACAACTGCCTCCCTGAAAACTCTTATAAGTCTGTCAGAGATTTCATTATCGCTGCTTGCCATGGCAACATATTTCTGTTTGCCTTTTTCTACAGATATTTTAGTCAGTCGCATCTCCCTAATATCCCTTGAAACAGTTGCCTGTGTAACATCAAAGCCTGCCTCCTTCAGCTTTGAAGCAAGCTCGTCCTGCGTTTCAATATCATATTTTTCGATAAGCTCCAATATCTTTGTGTGTCTTGATACTTTCAACTTTTATTCCCCCTTAGAAATAAGCTTTCTCCTTAATATATCGTAAAATCCCATCTTATTAGTTTTAATAATATTGACACTGTGCTCAGATTTTCTGATTTTAATAGAATCACCATTATTAAGAATAACGCTTGTCTGTCCGTCCATAGACATAATTATATCACCGTTTGAGCCAAAGCTTGCTTCAACCCTTATCACGTCATCCGCAGAAACAACAATGCTTCTTGAATGCAGCGAATGAGCACAAATAGGTGTTATAACCATACATGAAATATCAGGTTTAAGCACAGGGCCGCCTGCTGAAAGATTATACGCCGTTGAACCTGTCGGTGTTGAAATTATGATTCCGTCAGCACGGAATGTTGCCACATATTCATCGTTGACAAATATACTGTAACTTGTTATTTTCGTAAATACGCCTCTTGTAATGCACACATCATTAACCGCGTTATACGTCTTTGGCGTATCGCTTTCAGATGTAATCTCTGATTCCAACATCAGCCTTTTTTCAAGCTTATACTCATTATTCAAGACCTTTACAATTGTTTCATTGGCATCGCTTCCGTCTGCAGAAGCAAGAAATCCCATCGTTCCCATATTGATTCCAAGAAGGGGCGTTCCATATTTAGCTGCCTTTCTTCCTGTATCAAGCAGTGTACCGTCACCGCCAAGAACAAGGATAAATTCTGATTTTGAGTAAAGTTCAAATTTAGATACCCCTATTTCCTTCAGTCCCGTAAGCTCAGCTATATTATAGGTAAGCACAGGCTTGCAGTCCTTAGATTTAAGAAACTCTACTAAGTCCTTAACTAGCTCCATCGCAGCTTCCTTATCGTAATTTGGTACTATACCGACTGTTCTCATATTTCAACACCACCTATTGACACTGATATTCAAATCATAAAAGCTCATGCGACTGCTCTGTAATGGCATGTGCCGTTTTATAAGCTTCCTCTTTGGAAAGTGCTTCATTTTTTTTATCTAGCATTATTAGATACTCGATATTTCCCTCCGGTCCCTTTATCGGAGAAAAGCTAATGCCTATAACGTTCATTCCAATTTCAAATGCAAAATCAATTATCTTTAAAATTACTTCTTCATGTACTTTTTTGTCCTTTACAACGCCTTTTTTGCCTACCTTCTCACGTCCTGCCTCAAACTGCGGCTTAATAAGGCAAACCATCTGCGCATTGTCTGCCATTACAGCAATTGCCGGAGGAATTACCTTTGTGAGTGAAATAAATGAAACATCAACAGATGCAAATTCAGGCTTGTCCGAAATCTGCTCCTGCGTAATATACCTCACATTGGTTTTTTCCATACAGATTACTCTTTCGTCATTTCTAAGCTTCCATGCAAGCTGTCCATATCCAACATCAATTGAGTATACCTTTGATGCACCGTTTTGGAGCATGCAATCAGTGAAACCTCCTGTTGATGATCCTATGTCCATGCATATTTTACCATAAAGCTCAACAGGAAATTCTGCCATAGCCTTCTCGAGCTTAAATCCGCCTCTGCTGACATATGGCATTTCCCTGCCCTTTACCTCTATTTTTGAGTTTATATCAATCTTAGTACCTGCTTTATCCTCTTTGTTTCCGTCAACATAAACATCCCCGGCCATAATATATGCCTTTGATAGTTCTCTTGACGTTGCCAGTCCCAATGAAACTAAAAGCACATCCAATCTTTCCTTATCTGCCATTTATCTCAATCCTTATTAATCTTGGTCGATTAATCCCTTTATCTCATCGTAAATACTACCGCTGTCCAGTCCGTATCGTTTATACAGCTCGTTCTTTGTTCCATGCTCAATAAATTTATCAGGGAGTGCAAAGCTGCGGAATTTGACTTTATCCAGTTCTCCCATACAATTGAGTGTCTGAAGAATAATCATTCCTGCCCCGCCCTCATAAACATTATCCTCTATTGAAAAAACATATCTGCACTTATGACAGACAGTTTTTATAAGCTGTTCATCAACCGGCTTAACAAACCTTAAATTAACAAGCATAGGAGTGTATCCGTCATTTGTCAGCTTGTTATATACCTCCATTGCAGTATCGCAGACAGTACCGGCAGCTAATATTGCTATATCCCTTCCGTCCAAAAGTACTTCACCCTTGCCATATTCAATTTCAGAAGTATTTTCTGCAAATTCCTTAGATACATTTCCTCTCGGATATCTGATAGCAACTGGGCCGTCAAATTTATTAACAGCGAATTCAAGCATCTTTTCAAGCTCTGCACCGTTTTTAGGAAGCATAAGCGTCATATTTGGCATATGAGAAAAATATGATAAATCAAAAATTCCCTGATGTGTTTCTCCATCACCGCCAACAATTCCCGCTCTATCAACAGCAAACACCACATGCAGGTTCTGCAGGCATACATCCTGCATAATCTCATCATAGGCTCTTTGCAAAAACGTGGAATAAACTGCAAAAACAGGTTTAAAACCACTTTTTGCAAGACCGCCGGAAAACGAAACCGCATGCTGCTCAGCTATTCCGACATCAAAAAATCTATCGGGGTACTTTTCACTGAACTCTGTAAGACCTGTTCCGTTTCCCATTGCAGCAGAAACGGCAACAATTTTCTTATCACTCTCTGCCAGTTTCACAAGCGTTTTTCCAAACACCTCAGAATATGTAGGCAAAACAGATTTATTTATTGTCTTTCCTGTTTTCAAATCAAATGCGCCTACACCGTGATACGCAGAAGGGTTCTGCTCTGCATACTTATAGCCTCTGCCTTTTTTGGTTTTAACGTGCACAAGCACAGGCCCGTTTATCTTTTTCGCTCTGTTAAGGACACTGATTAACTCACTTATATTATTCCCGTCAACTGGTCCTATATATTTAAACCCGAATTCCTCAAACATCACGCCAGGTATGAACAGATATTTAATCCGGTTTTTTGTCCTCTTTATTCTGTCAACTACAGGCTCACTGTCAGGAAATCTGTCAAGTAATTTTTTTACATCTTTTTTTGCTTCCAGATAACGATCCTCAGTTCTCAAATCGTTTAAATGCCTGCTTAAAGCTCCGACATTTCCGGAAATCGACATCTGGTTATCATTTAAAATTACAATCAGGTTTCTGTTGGAGCGTCCTGCATTGTTGAGTGCTTCAAACGCAACTCCGCCCGTCATCGAGCCGTCTCCTATCACAGCAACAATTTTCTCATTGCTGCCTGACAAATCCCTTGCACAGGCAAAACCCAGTGCAATCGAAATTGACGTAGAGCTATGTCCCGCCGTAAATGTATCATATTCGCTCTCAGTAGGTTTCGGGAAACCTGATATTCCGTCAAGCTGGCGAAGAGTACCGAAAACATCTTTTCTTCCTGTTAATATTTTATGAATATAAGCCTGATGACCTACATCCCATACTATCTTATCCTTCGGAGTATTAAAACAATAATGAATAGCCAAAGTAAGCTCAACAATTCCAAGGTTTGAAGCCAAATGTCCTCCTGTTTTTGAAACACTCTCGACAAGAAAGCTCCTAAGCTCAAGTGCAAGCCTGTTAAGCTGGCTTAAATTTAATTTTCTAATATCTTTCGGTGAATTGACTGTATCAAGTACCATTTTCAAAAAGCTACACCACTTTCCATTTTACAAAATATCAGTTTTCTCTTTTAATCAGATATTCCGTAAGTCTTACGAGAAAATCAGTTTTATCTCCCATACCCTTTAATATTGATATTGCCTCATCTGACATGTTTTCAACAAACTCGGCAGCTTTTTCAACGCCGAACATTGTTGCATAAGTTACCTTATTATTTTTCTCGTCACTGTTTATGGGCTTTCCAAGCTTTTCAAACGTGCTTGTCACATCAAGAATATCATCCTGAATCTGAAATGCTATTCCGATAAGCTCTCCTGCCCTTTCTATTTTTTTAACTTCTTCATCAGTTGCTCCACCCATTATTGCTCCAGATTTAAGAGCGCCTATAAGCATTGCAGCTGTCTTATTTTTATGAATGTAATCAAGTGTTTCCTTATCAATGGGTTTGCCTTCGCTTATTACATCAACGACCTGACCTCCGACCATGCCGTGCACGCCTGCACCCTCCGCAACGGCAAGCATAGCCTTTGCAGCCTTAATATCATTCTGCTCTACACATGCTCTGGACATTGTTTCAAAAGCGTGGTGAAGCAAAGCATCACCTGCAAGTATTGCGATGTCCTCACCGAACATTTTGTGGCTTGTTAGTCTGCCTCTTCTGTAATCATCATTGTCAATGGCAGGAAGATCATCATGTATAAGTGAATATGTGTGTATCATCTCAAGTGAACATGCAAACGGCATTGATTTTTCCCACTCCGAGCCAAAGGCTTTGCAGGTTTCCATAACCATAATCGGTCTGAGTCTTTTTCCGCCTGCAAAAACACTGTATCTCATGGATTCAAAAATTACCTGTGGGTACTCTTCGGCTGAAGGAAGATATTTTTCCAAATATTCATCTATAATGTTTACCTTTTCTTTTAACTCATCCTTAAAGCTCATTTTAATCTTCCTCCGTTTGTATCTTAAGTTCAAATGGCTTTTCTACCAGCTGACCATCCAGAGATGTACTCAGAATTGTAACCTGCTGTAGTGCATCATTAAGCCTGCCTCCGCAAAGCGAAGCAAGTTCAACTCCTTCTTTATACAGCTTAACCGTATCATCAAGAGTTAAATCCCCGGTTTCCATTTCATGAACTATTTCTTCAAGCCTTTGCAGTGCTTCTTCAAAGTTCTGCTTTTTCTTAACCACCAAAAACCACCTTATCCTTAACAACAGCAGACAATCTGCCATCCGTCAGTGTAACATCTATCTCACTGCCCACTTCAATTTCATTAACCGAGGAAATCGCATTTCCCTTTCCGTCATCAGTAAATGAGTATCCCCTCTTAAGTACTTTAAGAGGTGATAGTGCATCAAGAGTTGAAGCAAGTGATGCCAGCACAAGTTCATCATTATTAAGTCTGCTGTGAGCAAGATTTCTCATTTTCTCTGTCATGTACTGTAATTCATCACCTTTTTTGAGCATTGCCCTCTGTGGTGTTTTAAAACTCACATTGTTCACTGCTCTTTCAAAGCGTCCGTACTTATTATCAATTCTGTATGACACAGCGGAACCAAGCCTGCCTATAAGGTATTCAGCTTTTTTTCTGTCAGCATATTCATCATTTACAGCAATCTCAGCCGCATTTGACGGTGTTGATGCCCTCACATCTGCAACAAAATCAGCAATTGTAAAATCCGTTTCATGCCCCACTGCAGAAATGACGGGTATCTCTGAGGCAAATATGGCACGGGCAACCTTTTCTTCATTGAACGCCCATAAATCCTCTATACTACCTCCGCCTCTTCCTACAATAATAGTATCCGCCTTACCAAGCCTGTTAGCAATCCTTATGCCCTCAGCAATTGAGCCTGCGGCATTATCACCCTGCACAAAGACAGGAATAACAGTAACAGATACATTCTTATTTCTCACACCTGCAATTTTAATTATATCTCTGACTGCTGCGCCCGTTGGAGATGTGACAACGGCAATATTTTTAGGATGTGTATTTATTTCTCTTTTGTAATCAGTGTCAAAAAGACCCTCTTCACCAAGCTTTGCTTTAAGCTGTTCAAATGCAACAGTCAAAGCACCGACTCCGTCAGGCTCCATAAGCTCACAAACGATACTGTACTGACCTGACTTTTCATACACGGAAATGTTTCCGTAAACTATCACAGACATTCCGCTTTCAGGCATAAACGGGAGCATATCTGCATCTGCCCTGAACATAATGCAGTTTATAACGCTTTCACTGTCCTTAAGTGAAAAATACATATGACCTGAGGAATGGTATTTAAAATTTGAAATTTCTCCTGCCACCCAAATGCTTCTTAGTACAAAGTCATTTTCGAGCAGAGTACTTATATATCCGTTAATTTTTGACACAGAATATATTTTAGGTTCAAGCATTTTCTTCACTTTCGATTATTTTTCCCAATATTCCGTTGATAAAAGCAGGAGCTTCGTCTGAGCTGTATGTTTTTGCAAGTTCAACAGCCTCATTTACGGCAACTCCGTCAGGTACACCGGGAGCATATTTTATTTCATAAACTGCGAGCCTCATTATTGCTTTGTCAACCTTTGACATTCTCTCAACAGTCCAACCCTTTGCAAATTCATCAAGCAGGCTGTCGATTTCCTCTTTGTGTTCCATAGCTCCATCAGTTGTTGATTCAATATAATTCTTATCATCATCAGTCATTTCGGTGTTAACCGAAAAGAAAGTATCTTTAACCTCTTTTATTTCGTCAAACGATTTAGTATCATTTACAAAATCATATTGAAACAATAAATAGAAGGCCAATTTTCTGGCATTTCTTCTTCCCATGGGGTCTTCCTCCAAACATATAAAAAGGCTGTCTGCAAAAAGACAGCCGTATTATGGGCAAATTTATACGCAAGTACACTTTCCCAAAATAATTCTGTTCTGTACTTTTTGTCAACATCACCCGCCGGTATTATTACTCTGTAATTTCTTCCTCAGTTGTTTCTTCCATAACGGAAGCTACTGAAATTTCCTTCTCAAAAGCAATTTCGGAAACAATAATGTTTACTCCCGAAACCGTAAGTCCGGTCATTGTTTCAACAGCATTTTTAACCTTTTGCTGAACTTCCTCACATACGTTTTTAATGTTGATTCCAAATTTAACTGTAAGCTCAAGTTCAATAAGCGCAGTTTTTTCTTCAACCGTAACTTTTACACCTTTTGACTGATTCTTCTTTCCGAAAAATCCCTTCATAGTGCTAACCGGTGCTGAGGATGGAAGAGAAACTCCTTCCGTTTCAGTAGCTGCGGTACCTGCTATAATCGCAATAACTTCATCGGAAATCTGAATCTGGCCGTTTGTCTCTTTTTCTTCCAACATTTATATCACCCTCCAATTTTAAAATTTCTTTTATATTCTAACATTATATGCTATATGCTTAAATTCAAGTGTCTATCTAAATATTATAACAGATATTTCCCACATTGCAATCGCATTATACAAATTTTATACATAGATACTGCATAAACCCTTGTATTTAGCAATATTCAGTTTATTAATTTTCATTCGGCAGATAATCACTAATTATCTCGAGTTCTCCGTTGATAGGAAATTCACATATTTCCTTCATATATTTATCTGCTTTTATGCATCCCTGGGCAGCCTTTTTATGAACATTTTCCATTGTCTCATTTTCAAAGTTACTCGTAAAATTTTCCTGTCTTCTCTCAAGCCATAGTCTGCCTGAACTTGTAAATGACAGCTCATCTTCATAAGATGATACTTTATATATTGTACCCTCAATATTTTCAAATGAAACATGAGTATATATCAATTTTCTGGCGCTATAATTTCCTGTAACAAAAGATTTAAGAATAGCAAAAATCTCTTTTCTGTCTTCGGTCACGTTTTTTTTGAACATTAATTATTCTCCTCGCAAAGCTTTTTTTCAATCGTTTAATATATGATAATATCTTTTTGTATTTAATTCAACAATATTTAACATTGCAAAATTAACCAAAAAAAGCTATATTATAATAAAAAATTCGGAGGTAACCCATGTCAATAGATAATGTGAAAAAATATTTATATCAATTTGGGCGTGACAAGGACATTTTGGAATTTCCGGTATCCAGCGCAACAGTTTCCCTTGCGGCTGAGGCACTCAACGTAATTCCTGCAAGAATAACCAAAACTTTGGCACTAAAAGACGGCGAAAGCTGTATAGTTATTGCTGTTGCAGGTGACGGAAAAATTGACAACCGCAAGTTCAAGGACGAATTTGGCTTTAAAGCAAAAATGCTTACACCCGAGGAAACTCTTGACCTTACAGGTCATGCCGTGGGTGGAGTATGTCCCTTTGCACTGCCTGAAAACATAAAAACCTACTGTGATATTTCACTCAAACGATTCGAAAGCGTATTTCCCGCATGCGGAAGCTCAAATTCAGCAATTAAACTCACATGTGATGAACTATTTGAGTACTCAAAGGCAATTAAGTGGATTAATATTTGCAAGGATTGGGAATAATTCACTGAACAGCCCTGTAATAATTAGGTACATCTCCGTTTATGACCGTATCAACAAGCATCAGCTTTCTGGTCATAATCATATCTTCATCGTATATTGGATTTACAAGGCTTACTGTTATATTTACGGTAAGCCATATTTTATAATTAGTCTGATTTATTCCGGCTGTATTAAACTCAGTTTCATAGTCAACATCGACACCTCCCGTAGGCATTATTTCAAATTTAATAGGTGGTCCCCAGTTTGCTAAAATGCCTACCCCGGTTGTTGCGCCATAAGGAACTTTGACTGTATCGTTTTCCAAATTTGCCATTTCATCCGTTATGTATTCACTAATATTTGCACATAATGTATTTATAGCAGCGGTGTCCGTTGATATCATCGATATATCATTTTCATTGCTTACACGGAAAATATCATTACAGTTTATTCCGCTTTCTTCAAGTGCTTTATTTACAGACGAATTTATAACCTGGTTAGCTGTCTCTTTAGCGTCATTCAAACAAAGTCTTACTGCGATGGGCATAACATATTTTTGAGTTGCTTGTATAAAAAAATAGGCTGAAACAACCAAACCTATTACTATCATGCCCGCCACTAGTTTACGAGTTCTCCTTTTTCCTATACATATCTCCTCCACTTTTAACTAAAAATAAGATTATATTGTGCTTAAATCGTGTTTTTTAAGATATATTTAATAAAAATTAATATATAATTTCCTTTATTATCATCTACCTATCTGTTATAATATATTCTGAGTAAGGAGGCAAAAGTATGGATTACTCGGAACACAATGAAAATAAACATAAAATATATAAATATACTGATGAATTCGGGCACATATTCTATGTTGACGAAAATGGTAACCCTGTTAAAAGGCGCAGTTCGGCTTCTTCTGGGCAAGATAGTTCTCAAAGGCACTCTGGTGAAAGAACACGCCAAGCGAGACCTACCGAAAGTGAGTATACCTCTGAAAGACATTATTCAGGAAGGTCGCATCCCTCTGGACCAGTAGCTGCTGATAGAAAAAGCAACAGTGTCTCATCCTCTGGACGAGGTTCTTCGCATTCAGAACACAGCTCTTCAAGGGGAAATGCATCTCCTAACCCGAAAAATTCAAACGAAAAGAAGAAGAAAAAGAAGAAAAGGGGCTTTTTAAAGGGCTTTTTTATTGTTCTTTCGGTTCTTATTCTAGCTGCAATCGGTATATTCATAGGAGTATATATAACAATAATAAAAGGTGCTCCCCAACTGAATACTTCGGATATTGTTCCAAGCAATTTCACCTCCATAATATATTATGATAATGGTGTTGAGATAGACAAGCTTCACGGTGATGAAAACCGAGAATATGTAACTATTGACCTTATACCGCAAAATCTTCAGAATGCGGTTGTTTCTATAGAGGACGAGCGTTTTTATGAACATAACGGCATTGACCTCAAAGGTATTATAAGAGCTGTTGCAATTGACATTAAGGAACTTGATTTTTCACAGGGAGCAAGTACAATTACACAGCAACTTATTAAAAACGAGGTTCTCACAAGTCAAAAAACAATTGTACGTAAAATTCAAGAGCAGTATCTTGCCGTCAAATATGAATCCGAGCTTGAAAAGACACTCGGAAGCAAGGAAGCTGCAAAAAAATATATACTTGAGCTTTATCTTAATACCATCGGACTTAACCATGGTCTTAATGGTGTGGGTTCTGCATCAGAATATTATTTTGGAAAAGAAGTAAGCGAGCTTGACCTTGCAGAATGTGCATGTATTGCAGGTATAACAAAAAATCCATCAAAGTATTCACCTATAAGCGATCCCGAAGCAAACAAGGAGCGTCAGACACTGGTGCTTAAAAAAATGCTTGAGCTCGGATATATTACTCAGGATGAATATGACCAGGCAAATGCTGAAGATATTTATTCAAACCTTGTGGGCAAGGAAACGTCCGATGATGACTCAGTTGCACTGCACAGCTATTTTGTTGATAATCTAATTGTTACTCTTGCAAACAACCTCATGGAAGAAAAAAACATGACAAAGCAGGAGGCCTATAATTTAATTTATAGCGGCGGTCTTCAGATTTATTCCACAGTAAATCAGGATATACAAAATACTCTTGAAAATGCATACACTGATGATTCTCTCTTCCCGCCTTCGGATACAACCTATGATGCAACATACACGATATCAGTATTAAATACTGCAACCGGTGAACAGGAGCATCATTCAGAAAGCCAGCAGGTCAGCAATAAAGACGAGGCTGATACCTTTGCTGAGGAAACAAAGTCAAAGTATGTTGATAACACTCACACTCTTGTGCTTGATAATTTAGCAGTGTCAAATTCACTTCAGTCCGCAATGGTAATTCTTGATTACAGAACAGGGAATATTAAAGGACTTGTCGGCGGACGTGGTCAAAAATCTGGTGACCTCGTATTCAACAGAGCAACTCAGGCTTTCAGACAGCCTGGTTCATGTTTTAAAGTACTTGCGTCTTATGCTCCTGCAATTGACCAAAACCTCTGTTCTGCAGGTACGTTTTTAAAGGACGAGCCATACACAATCGGCGGTTGGACACCTGGAAACTGGTGGGGTTCAAGCTACAGAGGCTATGCAACCGTACGAGAAGGTATCAGAGACTCAATGAATATTCTTGCTGCAAAAACAATTGTTGATGCAGGAGTAAGCAACTCATATAAGTACCTCCTTAATTTCGGCTTTACATCTTTGCAGGACGGCGATATTAATGCTAATATATCACTCGGTGGTCTGACAGAAGGTGTCTCGGTTCTTGAACTTACTGCTGCATACGGAACAATTGCCAACAGCGGTATATATATGAAGCCTACACCCTACACCAAGGTGCTTGACCATGATGGAAATGTTCTTCTTGAATATGACTATGAAGGCAAACGAGTTATAAAAGACACAACGGCATATCTCCTTACTGACATGATGGAAGACGTAATTTCAGGAGGAGGAACCGGTGGTCTTGCAAGATTTAAAACAAATAACATGCCTGTAGCAGGTAAAACAGGTACAACCACTGATGATAAGGACTTGACATTCGCAGGCTATACACCCTACTATGCTGCAGGCATATGGATGGGATATGATACTCCTAAGAAAATCAAATATGATAAGAGTTATCACCTTATAGTATGGCGTACAGTAATGGATAAACTTCATGATAATCTGACATATAAGGATTTTGAAAAACCAAGCGGCATAATGACAGCCAGCTACTGTGCTGTTCAAAATGCAATACCTATTCCGGGAGTCTGTGAAAATGATTATTATGGTGCTGGATATTACGGAAACATGGTATCAACTGACTACTGTACTGCTGAAACAGCTCCCAAGTCAGAATGTACTGTTCATAAAACTTACAAAATATGTACCGAAACAGGCTATCTTGCAGGTCCTGACCTTCCTGAGCAGTATGTTAAAGAAGTTTGCCTTGCAGTTGTTGACGGACAAATCATCAATAGACCTTCAAAAGAGACATGCGAAAAAGAGGGCAAACTATATATTGATATAAGCAAAACAACTGACAAAATAGAGCATCCTGAAGGAAACGATGACTTCATTATTGGTGACAACAGCAATTCTCAAACTAATAACGGAACAGGTCAAAACAACAATACACCTTCAACGCAGCCTACTACCACATCTCCTAATGAAGAAGAAGAAGACGGAATTGAGGCAATAATAGGTTCAAGGTAATTAAAATATTAAAACTAACAAGAGCGATAGCCTATGGTTATCGCTCTTATATTTAAAAGAAGCAGTTATCAATTGAATGATAACTGCTTCTTTTTATTTAAATCTATTATATTTGTCTTTGGAGTGACTACTTTTTCTGCGCTTTTTGCTGTTTACTCTGCTTGTGTCATATATTCCTCTATTAGAATAATTGCCTTTTATTCTGTAACGTCTTTTTCTCCTATGCCTTATAATAATAATTATTATAATAATTATTATTAACGCAAGCACACCAGCAGTATATTTAATATTTTCTCTTGCAAATGCAGCACCGAAAAATGTCTTAATATAATAAATCCCAAGGTTAAATATATTAGACTTCCCAACGGCCTTAGAAGCATACGCATCTGCCTCTCCTATTACTTTGCCATCTAGTAAAAACTGTAGCTTTCCAACCTTTTCTCCTTGATCAACAGGAGCCTTAAGAAACTCTCCCCCGTCATCATATACGACTTTTGCCTCAATTCTTGCAGCTTCATCAGCAGTAAGATATTCGCTCATAGAATTTTCTATTGTCAAATCCAATGTGTCGCCATTCAATCTGTTATGTCCGGTCAGTTTTGCGGTAGCTGCAACTCCCGCCTGCCTGTACTCAGTAATATCATAATTTTGAAACGCCCAATCAAAGAGTGCCTTCGCATCATTCCATCTGCCGGGATCCTCAGAATTCATTATAACTGCAATAAGATTTTCGTTTCCGTTTGTTGCAGAAGCCGCAACACAGTCCCCAGCCTCATCAGTGAAGCCTGTTTTAATTCCTGTTGCGCATTCATAGTAGTTGGCACCGTTTGTTATAAGCTCATTATGGCTGTTCCAAGTATACTCACTTGTTGTTCCATCAACATTGTATTTCTGTTTTCCCGCACCGTTTCCGGAAAAACTTGTTTCAGCTGCAATCTCTTTTATTGAGTCATACTTCATTGCAGCCTGTGCAATAAGCGACAAATCGTATGCAGTTGTATAGTGATTATCATTATGATATCCATGGGGGTTTACAAAGTTTGAATCCGTGCATCCCAATGATTTTGCCTTTTCGTTCATCAGCCCTGTAAAATATTCCTCAGCCTTGGTATATGTTATATCATCACCAAGAGCTTTTTTTGCAACAGCGGATGCGACCACAGTTGCCACATCATTGCCAGAGGGAATAATGAGACCTCTGATTGCATTTTCAACCGTCAGAACCTCACCGACCTTTAAGCCTGCCTTGCTGGAATCCCATGGAACTTCGTTTGTGGAACTGTCTACTTTGATTGTATCATTAGACTCCATATTATCAAGAACAACCATTGCTGTAAGCATTTTAGTCATGCTTGCAGGATACATTTTCTGACGGTCATTCTTCTCATATAATACTCTTCCCGTATCTGCATTTATCAAAACCGCACTTTCTGCAACTGTCTGAGGTACGTCTGACGCAAATGCAGTCATCGGCACCACAGAAAGTACTGCGGCTAATGTAAGCAAAATGGCAATAAATCTTTTAAAGCTTTTCATCTGTTCTTTTCCGCCTTTCAGATTAATCCTTTATCCTTCATTGTCTGCAAGCCTATCATAATTCCGATTTTGGCATGATGCCAGCTTAATCCCCCCTGCATATATACTATATAAGGAGGCTTAATCGGTGCATCGGCACTAAGCTCAATTGAAGCACCCTGTACAAATGCTCCTGCCGCCATTATAACATCACTGTCATAACCGGGCATCGCCCAAGGCTCAGGAACAACATAGCTGTCAACAGGTGCACCTTTTTGAATACCTTCGCAGAAGGCGATAACCTTTTCGGCAGAGCCCATTTTTATTGACTGTACAATATCCGCTCTCTTAACATCAGATGAGGGCAGTACATCATATCCGAGATTTTCAAACAGTCTAGATGCAAACATTGCGCCCTTCACACTTCCGCATACAACCTGAGGTGACATAAAAAGTCCCTGAATAAGCGTCTGCGTAACTCCGAGCGTTGCTCCAACCTCTTTGCCCATTCCTGGTGCAGTAAGTCTGAAAGCCGCATTATCTACATATTCTTCTTTTCCTACAATATATCCACCAATAGGAGCAAGTCCGCCGCCTGGGTTTTTAATAAGTGAGCCAACACAAAGGTCAGCACCAACATCAGTAGGCTCTTTTGTCTCAACAAATTCTCCGTAACAGTTGTCAATCATACAAATTACATCAGGTCTTATGCCCTTAATAAAGTCAATAAGCTCACCTATTTTTTCTACAGAGAAGGATTCACGCCATGCATAGCCTCTTGAACGTTGTATCTCTATGAGTCGTATTTTTTTATTTTTAAGTGCTTCTTTTATTCCTGCATAGTCAAAAGATCCGTCGTCAAGGAGGTCTGTTTGGCTGTAAGTTATGCCGTATTCGGAAAGCGAACCTCTTTCCTTCCTAATACCGATAACTCCCTGGAGTGTATCGTAGGGCAGCCCAGAAGGTGAAAAAATTTCGTCACCCGGTCTTAGGTTTCCTGCAAGTGCAACAGTAAGAGCATGCGTTCCCGAAATTACCTGTGGACGCACAAGCCCCGATTCTGTATGAAAAATATCGGCATAAATTTTTTCAAGCAAATCCCTGCCTAAATCATTATAGCCGTAACCAGTTGTGCCATTAAAATGGACGTCGCTGAGTCTGTTTTTCTGCATTGCATTAAGCACCTTATACTGATTGTATTCGGTTATTTTATCAGCTTCGGCAAACTTATCTATAAGCTCAGCCTCTGCTTTTTCGGCACGCTTTATTATATCGTCTGAGATGCCGTAATTTCCTCTGAGAAAGTCAACTAATAATTTATCGTACATTTTTGTCCACCCTGTTTATTCTATTATTTCCTTTTCTATTATTTCCTTTTCTATTATTTCATTTATCATTATTTCAAGAGCTTTTCCCTTAGAGAGTACACCCATATCAATCCAAGTGGCATTGGTCTGACCTCTAAACCACGTTAACTGCCTTTTTGCAAAACGTCTTGTAAATTTCTTTATATTCTCAACAGCTTCTTCAAGAGTAATATCACCGTTAAAATACGGCATAAACTCCTTATATCCAAGTCCCTGCATACTCACAAGCTCAGGAGAATACCCCATGTTTACAAGACTTTTAACCTCCGCCTCAAGACCGTTTTTCATCATTATATCAACTCTGAGGTTAATCCTATCATAGAGTTTTTCCCTGTCCATATTAAGAACGAAAAATGCAAGGTTATACGGTGATTGCTTCTGCTTTGAGTTTTTGTTATGCTCGGACATTTTTTCACCTGTCAATCGGTAATATTCCAAAGCTCTTGCAACTCTTTTCACATTATTATAATGTATCTGAGCAGCATATTCCGGGTCAACCTCACTTAACATTCGGTGAAGCTCCTCCGCACCCTTTTCCTCGGCAATCTTATAAAGCTCCTCTCTTATCGGCGCTTCCTCTTCCTCGGAAAAATCATTATCATATGCAAGTGCGTTTATATAAAAGCCTGTGCCTCCGACAATTATTGGTATATGCCCTCTTTCATATATGCCTTTCATGTATTGCTTTGCTTTTTTTTGAAACAGCATAACATTATATTCTTCATCAGGATAAAGCTCATCAACAAGAAAGTGCGGTATTCCGCACATTTCCTCACTTGTAACCTTTGCAGTTCCAATGTCCATAAGCTTATAAACCTGCATAGAGTCACCGGAGATTATTTCTCCCCCGATTTTCTTTGCAAGCTCGATTGAAATATCAGTTTTACCGCAGGCAGTCGGTCCTGCAATTACGATAAGTGGTTTTTTCATCAATAATCCACCCTTTTTATCTATTGAATACGTTTGAACTTCTTTTCAAGCTCATACTCTGTCATTTCTATAATAGTCGGTCTGCCATGCGGGCAACTGAACGGATTTTTAAGACTTAAAAGCTTCTCAACCATTTCCTCAGCCTCGCCAACACTTATTTTGTCCCCTGCCTTAACTGCCGCCTTGCATGCCATAGTTGCAATACTCATAAGCTTTGAATCATAGACATTGGCAAGCTTTTCGGTATGTATCATATCCAGCATGTCTGTAAGGAAAGCCGCATTTGCAGGCTTGTCAAAAATATACGGAACACTTGAAAGATACCAGCTTCCGCTCTCGTTTTTCATTTCAAAGCCAAACTTTTTAAAAAGTTCTAAGTTTTCCTCAAGCAGTACCTTTTCCGTTTCACTTAAAACAAGTTTTTCATCATCAAAAAGCTTCTGCCCTATAATCGAGCCGTTTGAAAACTCCTCCGTAAACTTTTCAAAGAGTATTCTCTCATGTGCCGCATGTTGGTCGATAATAAACATACTTTTGTTTTGTTCTATAATCCAGTATGTACCAAAAACCTGTCCTATAATTCTGTAATTATCAAAAAACGGCTTTTCTTCGGAAAACTCTTTTGTCTGTCTAGAAATATCATCATATTTTTTCTTATCCTCCCTGATTATGGAAGGTCCGTAGTCTTTTTCAATGCTTTTAAGCAACAGCTCACCTTTCAGCTTTTCATCTTCACTTACTGTCTGGTTAAGCTTATTTATATAATTCGTTGCTTCACTTCTCAGTCCTGCCGCCTTTTGGGGTGCAGACATAATATTACTTGAAAGCTCTTGCTGAACAGGTTTTTCATCCGGCTTATTTTTTGCAATAAACTCACTTACTACCACAGACGGTTTGCTCTCCCAATCGCTCTCGCGTATTAGCACCTTATCCTTAAATGTGCTAATAATGCTGTCATAAACAAACTTATATACCGCATCATCATCTCTGAAACGTACCTCAAGCTTTGCAGGATGAACATTTACATCTATCATTGATGGATCAAGAGTCATTGACAATACATAAACAGGAAACTTACCTATCATAAGCCTTGTCTTATATGCCTCCTCAGTCGCACTTGATACAATTCCGCTCTTAATAAACCTGCCGTTTATAAACAGATTTTCATAGCTTCTGTTTGCCCTTGAAAGCTCCGGCTTGCCGATAAGACCGTTAAGCTTCATATCCTCATATGCAGATGAAAGCTCCAGCATTTTCATTGCCGCATCTTTTCCATAAACGTGATACAACGCTGTTTTAAGGTCATTGTTTCCGGATGTCTGGATTATAACAGTATTGTTATTAATATATTTAAATGAAATTTCCGGATGTCCCAAAATAAACTTATATACTATATCAGAAATAAAGCCACTTTCTGTTGCAGGCTTTTTAAGAAATTTACGTCTTGCAGGAACATTATAAAAAATATCCTCAATCGTTATTGATGTTCCGTTTGAAGCTCCGCAGGCCTTGATTTCCTCCAGAATACCACCGTTAATGATAATCCTTGTTCCTGTTTCTTCCTGCCTTGTCTTGGTTATCATCTGGGCTTTGGACACAGCCGCTATACTTGCAAGTGCCTCACCTCTGAACCCTAAAGAAAATATACTATCCAAGTCCTCAACAGTCGTAATTTTACTGGTGGCATGCCTCAAAAACGCCGTCTTAACTTCATTGCCCGGAATACCGCTGCCATCGTCGGTTATTCTGATAAACGTTGTTCCGCCGTCTTTTATTTCTATTGTTATATTGCCTTCACCTGCATCAATTGCATTCTCCACAAGTTCCTTTATTACTGAACTCGGGCGTTCCACAACCTCTCCGGCTGCAATTTTATTTATTGTACTGTTATCAAGAAGTTTTATCTTATTCAATTAATTCACTTCCGTTCGTTTACATTCCCTTAGTCTTGTTCTGTAAATCAAAAAGCGTCTGCAAAGCCTGTATTGGTGTAAGTGACATAACATCTATTTTATTTATCTCATCTATTATCTGTGTTTCTTTAATGTTAAACATATCTACCTGAGCTGCCGTTTCCTCCGCTGCCTCTTTTGCCTCAAAGGCAAGCTTTTTGGTCTTTTTGGCTATATCTGCCGCATTAAGTTTTTTAAGTATTGCATTCGCTCTTTTAATAACCTTTTGCGGAAGTCCGGCAAGTCTGGCCACCTGAACGCCATAGCTGTGGTCTGCCCCGCCTCTTTTAATTTTTCTTAAAAATATAATATCCTCGCCCTGCTCCTGAACCGAAATGCAGTAATTCTTTACACCGGGGAGTTTTCCTTCAAGCTCTGTAAGTTCATGGTAGTGCGTTGCAAAAAGTGTTTTCGCACCTATTTGCTTTTTGTCCGCGATATATTCCAAAACTGCCCATGCTATTGACAGTCCGTCAAATGTACTAGTTCCTCTGCCTATCTCATCAAGTATAAGCAAGCTATTTTTTGTTGAGTTATTGAGAATATTTGCGACCTCATTCATCTCAACCATAAATGTTGACTGTCCAGATGCAAGGTCGTCAGATGCGCCTACTCTTGTAAAAATCCTGTCACATACACCGATAACTGCACTTGCAGCAGGCACAAAAGAACCTATCTGTGCCAAAAGCGTAATTATGGCTGTCTGTCTCATATATGTTGACTTGCCCGCCATATTCGGCCCTGTTATAATAAGCAGTCTGTTTTCCCCGTCGTCCAGATAAACATCATTTGAAATGAAGCCGTCAGGCATCATTTTTTCTACAGACGGATGCCTGCCATCCTTAATGTCAATAACATCACCGTTATTTACATCAGGCTTAATATAGTTTTGTGTCTGTGCTACATCAGCTAATGACTGAAGCGAGTCTATGAGTGCCACAATATATGCGCTAAATTGTATTCTGTCCACCTGTGAAGCAACACTTTCACGAATTTGGCAGAACGTATCATATTCAAGCTGTACAAGCTTTTCATCCGAGCCAAGAATAAGCTCTGCAAGCTTATTAAGTTCCTCCGTTGTATACCTTTCTGTGTTTGCAAGCGTTTGTTTTCTAACAAACCTGTCAGGCACCTGATTCATATATGATTTTGAAACTTCTATGTAATAGCCGAAAACCCTGTTATAATTAATTCTCAGAGTTTTTATGCCTGTCTTTTCCTTTTCATTGCTTTCAAGTTCTTTAATCCATTCAGAACCTTTTTCCTTCGCTTGAAAAAGCAAATCTATTTCATTTGAATAGAATTTTTTTATCATTCCGCCTTCTCTGACAGAGAACGGAGGGTCATCATTGATTGATTTATCTATGAGCGAGAATACATCTTCAAGTGTATCAAGTTCATTGTGTATCTCTTGGAGATATTCACTTTTGCATTTACTGATTATACTTTTAAGCCTTGGAAGATTTTCTATGGAATCCTTTAGTGCCACAAGCTCTTTTGCATTGGCAGTTTTATAAACCACCCTGCTCATAATTCTTTCAAAGTCATGCATCGACTGAAGCACATCCTTGATTTCTTCCCTAGTGAAAAAATCATCTTTAAGTTCTTCAACAGAATTAAGTCTTTTATTAATATCCCCTGAACTTATGAGCGGCTGTTCCACCCATTTTCTCAAAAGTCTTGCTCCCATTGCTGTTTTGGTTTTATCAATAACCCATAACAGTGAGCCTCGTCTGTTCTTTTCACGCATTGTTTCTGTAAGCTCCAGATTACGTCTTGTGTTAGCATCAAGGAGCATAAAGTCACTTGCAGAATAAATTTTTATTTTGTTTATATGCTCAAGCTTATTTTTCTGTGTTTCATACAAATAGTCAAGAAGTCCTCCGCTGGCACAAACAGAAAAAACTTTTCCGTCAAGCCCAAGGCCCTCAATACCTATCGTTCCGAAATGCTTGCATATTGCCTTGACCGCATTATGATAGCTGAACTGACCGCAGTCGGACACATTAAGCTTGATATTCAGCAATTTGCTTATTTTGTCGGCACACTCGGTTTCAGCAAATTTATCATTAACTATAATTTCGGCCGGATTAAACCTTGCCGCCTCATCGCACAGTTTTTCCTCTGAGTTTGCAGATATAAACTCTGCAGTCTGAAATTCACCCGTTGTTACATCACATACAGCAATTGCATATCCGTTTGCATCGCCATATACAGACATTATGTAATTATTTTTGTTCTCATCAAGTACACCGTTATCAATGACAGTACCTGGTGTTACAACCCTTATCACATCACGCCTGACAATGCCCTTTGCTTCCTTTGGGTCTTCAATCTGCTCGCATATCGCAACTTTGTAACCTTTTTGCACAAGCTTATCAATGTAACTGTCAGCAGAATGAAAAGGAACGCCGCACATGGGCGCCCTCTCATCCTGTCCCCAGTCCTTGCCTGTCAGCGTTAAGCCGAGCTCCTTGGAACCTATTTTTGCATCTTCAAAGAACAATTCATAAAAATCACCCAGACGGAAAAACAGCAGACAATGCCTGTATTTATTTTTTATCTCAAAATATTGTTCCATCATCGGTGTTACTTTTGCCATTTTTATCCCCTCTTAAGTGATTTCCTAATTTATTCTATACTCAGTGACATCCGCCGCATGATGAGCATGAGCCTGAACATCCGCCGTCTGGTACAATTGCATTCTGAACAGCTGTTGAAATAATTCCGTATACGCTCTGCATATATTCGTTAAAATCACTTTCAGATCTGTAAAGTCCGCCTGATGACTCTCTTGCTTTGATTGTATTGTTGAGATCATTAATGTCATTGTAGAATTTATCTTTTTCTTCCTCAGAAACATCCTCAGTTGCAAGTCTGTTCTGAAATTTGTTCTGCATATCAATATATTCCTGAACCATATTTTGAGCTTCAAGATCTTCATCATATGCCTTTTTTGCTGCAATAAGTTTCTGCGCATACTCAGATTTAATGAGTTCCTCTGCTAATCTTCTTGCTGTATCTTCTACCATTTTATTTCATCCTTTCTCCAATTAAATAAAATATTTTATTTTCTATTATTTTAACAGGTATAACCTGACCTATTAACTCTTTTTCGCCCTTAAAATGAACAAGTGAGTTTCTCTCTGTTCGTCCCGAGAGCATGCTTTCGTCCTGTCTGTTTACTTCCTCAACAAGAATATTTTCAATTGTTCCAACCAACCCTTGACTGATTCTTTCAACTCCCGCATTAACATGCTCCAATAGTCTATTAAAGCGTTCTTTGGCAGCCTCCTCGCTTACTTGGTTCTCCATTGTTGCAGCGGGAGTTCCCGTACGTTTGGAATAAAGGAATGTAAAGGCTGTAGAATAGCCGACCTTGTCAACAACATCAAGAGTTTCAAGGAAATCTTCCTCGGTTTCACCCGGGAAACCGACAATTATATCGGTGCTTATCATAATTTCAGGTATTTCCTTCTTTATCTTTTCGACAAGTTCAAGATACTGTTCTTTTGTGTATCGTCTATTCATCTTTTTTAGTATTTCAGTACTGCCAGACTGTACAGGAAGATGCAGGTAATTGCATACCTTATCACAGTCACGCATTGCATATATAAGATCATCCGATAAATCCTTAGGATGTGAGGTCATAAAACGAATCCTCTCAATACCTTCTATCTCATTTATTTTTCTTAAAAGCTCTGCAAATGTTACCGGTGTTTCAAGCGTCTTTCCGTAACTGTTTACGTTCTGACCCAAAAGTATAATTTCCTTTACACCTTCTTTTGCAAGTCCTTTAATTTCATCAATGATTTCATCAGTTTCACGACTTCTTTCCCTGCCTCTTACATAAGGGACAATGCAGTAACTGCAAAAATTATTGCAGCCGTACATGATATTTACTGAAGCCTTAAACGAAATTTTTCTAATACTATGAAAATCTTCAATTATTTCGCCCTGTTCCTGCCAAATATCAAATATAGTATCCCCGCTTTGAATGTTTGTAAGCATAAGTTCAGGTAATTTGTAAATATTGAAAGTTCCGAAAACTATATCCACATTTTTATAAGTTCTTTTGATTCTTGCAATAACAGAGTCCTGCTGCATCATGCACCCGCAAATTGCAATTTTTATATCTCTGTTATGCTCTTTATAATGCTTAAGGTATCCAAGTCTGCCGTAAATTTTTTCTTCCGCATTTTCTCTGACACAGCAAGTATTGTAAAGAACGAAGTCCGCATCCTGTTCAATTTCAGTATGCTCATATCCCATATCGGAAAGTATAAATGAAAGTTTTTCCGAATCATGAGCATTCATCTGACAGCCTGTTGTTAGTATAAAATATTTCTTTTTTATGCCTGTATTTTTCTCATACTCATCATTCATGGCACGAATTATTTTAATGGCGTCCTCCTGCTTTTTCAGTTCTTCGTCATGTATTTTTCTGTTCATAACAATTTTTTCACTCAAAATATTACACCTCAAAATTATTAATTAATGCCTTTTATTTTAAAAAACTACAGATAGCCACACTAATTTACAGTATATCACATCTGATTATTTTGCTCAATAGATTTTAAAATTATTTCATATTATTTTGATAGGAATTAGAAATCGTTAAAAAAGCCGCAGAATTAAAATTCTGCGGCTTTTACTTCAAATAAAAATATATTATTTATCAGCGTCTTTAACTGAAAGATTAAGTCTGCCCTGAGCATCAACCTCAAGAAGTTTAACTCTCACTTTGTCGCCTACACTAACAACGTCTTCAACCTTAGCTGTTCTTGCTTCAGCAAGCTTTGAAATATGAACAAGACCTTCTCTGCCGGGAGCAATTTCAACAAATGCACCGAATGTCATAAGTCTTGTAACTGTTCCGTTATATGTCTTGCCGGATTCAGGAACAAGTACAATAAGGTTAATCATATCAATTGCTTTCTGGATATTTTCCATACTGTCGCCCTTGATATAAATCTTTCCGTCATCCTCAGTGTCAATACCACACTTTGATTCCTCGATGATCTTCTTGATAACCTTTCCTCTTGCACCGATAACCTCTGCAATCTTGTCTACATCGATTGTAATTGTAGCCATCTTAGGTGCATAAGGTGAAACTTCTTTTCTTGGTTCAGGAATAGCCTTAAGCATTACTTCATCAAGAATGTAGTTTCTTGCTCTGTGTGTCTGTGCAAGAGCCTCTTCAATAATTTTAAATGTAAGACCATGTATCTTCATATCCATCTGGATAGCTGTAATGCCTTCTTTTGTACCTGCAACCTTGAAATCCATGTCTCCGAAGAAGTCCTCAAGGCCCTGAATATCTGTAAGCATTACAAAATCATCATCATTATCTCCTGTAACAAGACCAACCGAGATACCTGCAACAGGACGTTTAATGGGAACGCCTGCAGCCATAAGTGAAAGTGTGCTGCCGCAGATACTTGCCTGTGATGTTGAACCGTTTGAGCTCATAATATCAGATACAAGTCTGATTGCATAAGGGAATTCTTCTTCACTTGGAATAACGGGAAGAAGTGCTCTTTCTGCAAGTGCACCATGTCCGATTTCACGTCTGCCGGGGCCTCTTGAAGTCTTAGCTTCTCCTGTTGAGTAGCCGGGCATGTTATAATGGTGAATATATCTCTTTGATACTTCAGCTGTATCAAGACCGTCAAGTCTCTGGATTTCACTCATTGCACCGAGAGTTGTTACAGTAAGAGCCTGTGTCTGTCCTCTCTTGAAAAGTGCTGAACCATGAGTTCTGGGTAATACATCTACCTCTGCTGAAAGCTCCCTGATATCTTCGAGGTCACGACCGTCTGGACGCTTATGCTCTCTTAAAATCATTCTTCTTACAGTCATCTTTTCAAATTTATAAATTGTCTCACCAATTAACGCATTAATATCTGTTCCTTCATCAACAAGAGCTGTAATTGCGTCTGTCAGTCCATCAGTTACCTTAGCTGTTATTTCTCTTATCGCAAGGTCTCTGTCCTGTTTAAGTTCCTTATAAACAGCTGTTTCCATTGCTTTGTCCGTAATGAACTCTGAAATAAGCTTATATACATCTTCAGGGATAACATGCTCAGTATACTCCTGAAGTGCCTTTCCTTCTTTTTCCTGAATTGAGTTGATAAAATCTACAACCTCACCGTTTACTTTATGTCCGAGCTTAATAGCCTCAAGCATAATATCATCGGAAATTTCATCTGCACCTGCTTCAATCATCATAACTTTTTCTTTTGTTGATGAAACAGTAAGGTTAAGTCTGCTTGTTTCCCTCTGTTCGGCATTCGGGTTTACAACAAGTTCGCCGTCACAGTATCCGATGCTCACAGATGAAGATGTGTCAGTGAAAGGTATATCTGAAATAACAAGTGCGGCAGATGCACCAATCATCGCTGCAATTTCAGGTGCACAGTCCTGGTCAACTGACATAACTGTTGCTACGATTGCAACATCGTTTCTGTAATCCTTGGGGAAAAGCGGACGAAGAGGTCTGTCAATACATCTTGATGTAAGGACTGCCTTTTCACTGGGTCTTCCTTCTCTTTTAATAAATCCTCCTGGGATTTTACCTGCTGCATAAAGTCTTTCTTCATAGTCGATGCTGAGAGGGAAAAAGTCAATTCCATCTCTTGGCTTCTCTGATGATGTTGCTGTTACAAGAACTACAGTATCGCCGTAGCGTACAAGTACGGCACCGTTTGCCAATTCTGCAACTCTTCCTATTTCCATTGAAAGCTGGCGGCCCGCAAGGTCCATTGAGTATGTTCTGTACATAATATTTCTCCTTTTCATTTTATTTTCCAAGAAGATTTCTGTAACTCACATAAACATCCTGTGTAAACTCATAACACCATAGAAAGAAAAATGATTTTTTCATTCACCATTCTATGGTGTCATTAGTCACAGTTTACCAGGGCACACACTTAATATTGTGTATATGTTCTAGTAAACTGTGACTACTTATGTGAGAAACAAATACTCCCGAATTAACCTTTTTTAAAAAGAATAGAGAGGACGAATCCTCTCTATCACTAAGATGTCAAATTACTTTCTTAAGCCCAATTCGTCAATAAGCAAACGATATCTTTCAATGTCTGTGTCCTTAAGGTAGTTAAGTAAACCTCTTCTTTGACCTACCATCTTAAGAAGTCCTCTTCTAGAATGATGGTCTTTCTTATGCTCTTTAAGATGCTCTGTAAGAAGGTTAATTCTTGCAGAAAGAAGTGCAACCTGAACTTCAGGTGAACCTGTGTCGTTAGGTGTTCTTCCGTGTTTTTCAATAATTTCCTGTTTGTTAATAGTTGCTTTCATTTTAAATCCTCCTAAAAATTATAATAGTATCGCCCGAGGCTAAGCAGCGGTTGGAGCTTCCGAGAGCTGAGCCAAGGTTATCAACTTTTGTATTGTATCATAATCAACCCTGTTTTTCAACAGTTTTGTAGTCTCTTTCAAAATTTTCTTTCCAATAACTGTATTCTTTTCTTGCGAAATAGTCCTTTGAACTCTGCACGTCATGACCAAGCTGTTCCCTCAAATGCTCAACACTTGGGAACTTTTTTTCGTCCCTAATCCACTTGAAGAAAAACGTCATTATCGGCTCTGCGTAAATTACCTTGTCAAACCCAAATAGGTTCGTTTCTACAGTCTTATATTTACCATTTACGGTCGGATTATACCCTACGTTTGTAACTCCGTAATAAATAACCCCGTCATAAAGAGTTGCAGTTGCATAAACACCGTTGGGTGGAAAAAGCTTATCCGGGTGCGCAATTATATTAACAGTAGGAAAACCAAGTTTTCTTCCCAGTCTTTTTCCCTCTGCAACATGTCCGTATATATAATAAGGCTCCGTAAGCAGTCTGTTTGCCATATCTACATTTCTGTTTATAAGGCAATCTCGTATTCTGGTACTGCTCACTCTTTCGCCCTCATAAATAACATTTGGTATAAAAACAGTTTTAACACCATACTCAGCTCCAAGTTTTTCAAGCAGTTTGCAATCTCCGCTTTGTTTTTTACCAAAGTGATAATTAAAGCCAACAACAAGTACTTTGCACTTAAGCTTCTTAAAAACCAGCTCAATTGCAAAATCCTCAGGTGACATTGACGCAAATTCTTTATCAAAAGGATACTCAATATATAAATCAATACCCATTTTTTCTATGCAAAGCTTTTTTTCCTCAGGTGACATAATGAGTGCGGCATTTTCTCTGTTGCCGAAAACAAACATTGGGTGCGGAGCAAAAGTCAAAACAATTGATTTAAGGTTTTCCTTCTCGGCATATTCCTTTGCTGTTTCAATAAGACATCTGTGTCCCATATGAACACCATCAAAATTTCCGATGGTCACAACCGTATCAACCGACTGTTCTATTTCGCTGTTCGTTATATGTTCCATAACAAAATCTCCTTACAACATAAGTCGGACAGGCTTAATAAAATAATCGTCCGTAGTTTCATCATAAGCATAAGTATATATACCAACAAGCTTATTATTGAAATCATATCCCAGAACCGTTTCACCGATTTCAGGCATTTCTCCGTTGACAGTTAAATATTTTACGGATATTTTCCCGCCGTTATACAGATATTTAGATTCCTTTTCGCTGACCATGACACTCTTATAATCACTTAGCACATTGTCGGGAGGAATAATATATTCCTCAGCCCTGTTTTCGGCAGCTGCCGCCTTCAGCTCGTCAAGCTTAACCGCATTCTCCAGCTTAAAGCTCCCCGTAGCCGTTCTTGTCAGTCCTGACATATATGCACCCCAGCCAAGAGCCTTACCTATGTCACTGCACAGCGTCCTTATATACGTTCCCTTTGAGCAGTCAACATCTATTATTGCCCTGCTCGGCGGAGAAATTTCAACTATCCTTATATCGAATATTGTTATTTTTCTTGTTTTTCTTTCAATTTCCTTGCCTTCACGAGCAAGCTCGTAAAGCTTTTTACCGTTTACCTTTATTGCGGAATACATAGGAGGCAGCTGCTGTATAACACCGACAAAACCTTTAAGTGCTTCTGCAAAAAGTCCTTCATCAAATGTGTAATCATATTTTTTGATTACCTCTCCGCTTGCGTCCTGTGTGGTTGTCTCCGAACCAAATGAAATTTCAGCACGATAGCTCTTTCTTCCTGACATTATATAATCTGCAAGCTTTGTTGCAGAGCCTATGCATATCGGCAAAACTCCCTCCGCATCGGGGTCAAGCGTTCCGGTATGTCCGACCTTTTTTATATTCAGCGTTTTGCGGACCACTGCAACAACGTCATGAGAGGTATAGCCTTTTTCCTTGTATACATTAATTACTCCATCCAAGATTATACCTCCAAAGCACTGATTAATTCATCTGTTATCTTTGGTATCATTTCCTCAAAAGAGCCATACAGCGTACAGCCGCTTGCTCTCACATGACCGCCGCCGCCAAATTTTTGTGCGATTTCACATACGTTAACTGTCTCATTTGAACGCATGCTTGCCTTTATCTCGCCCTCGCTCTTTTCATAGAAAAATACCGCTGCATCCACACCATCTATATTTTTAATAAATGATATTATACTGTCAACATCCTTGGAGCTTCCGCCGCATGAATTAATTTCTTCAATGCTGAGCTTAGAATGAGTAACCCTTCCACCGCATGCAAACTTAATGTTTTTCAGTGCCGCAGAAAGCAATTTTACCTCAACCATTGAACGGGAATAAAAAAGCTGTTCCTGTATCTGCGTAAAGGGTATATTATATGTCATAAGCTCCCCTGCAATCTGCATTGTATAGGGGCTTGTGGATGAGTGTTTAAAACAGCCGGTATCAAATAAAATTCCGGTATACAATGCATATGCAATATTTTTGTCCAGGTCACACCAGCCGTAAAGCAATTGGTAGACAAGTTCACATGTTGATGAAGCATCTCCATCAACATAGTTCATTTTACCGAAATAGGTATTACTCACATGGTGGTCAATATTTATTGTATATGTTGTTTTAATGAGCTTTGAAACATTTCCGAGTCTTTGCTCATCTCCGCAGTCAAGGGAAATGAAAAGGTCAAACTCGTCCTCCGGTTCATCATGTATTATATTCTGAGAATATGGTACATTTTTTAGTTTCTGCTGTATATCCTCAAGAAACAGCTTAACCTTTTTGCCCTTTTTAATAAGCGCCATTGCAAGTGCACAGCTTGAACCGACAGCATCGCCGTCAGGACTTACATGTCCTGCTATGGCAATGCTTTGGCTGTCATCAATAAGTTCTCTTATTTCTTCAAAGCTGTTATTCAAGTGGTTCACCTTCTCCTACAGGAGGCTGCGAACTTATTTCTTCAATAAGCTTTGACATTTTAATACTATATTCAACTGAGTCATCAAGTTTAAATATAAGCTCAGGCGTAACACGAAGGTTAACTCTTTCTGCAAGAAGATGCCTTATATAGCCAGCTGCATTTTTAAGTCCCTTCATTACATTAGCCTTTTCATCGTCATTTCCGAGAACGCTTATAAATACCTTGCAGAATTTTAAATCCTGTGTTGTTTCAACACGAATAACCGATGTCATAACACCGATTCTGGGATCTTTAAGCTCGCCTCTGATAATTTGAGCCATTTCCTTAGCTATTTCATCATTGATTCTGGTCATTCTGTTATTATTTTTCATAAAATCACCCGCCAATTATGTTATCTTGGTACCTCAACCATAATGAAGGCCTCAGCGATATCCCCTTCTTTAAGGTCACTGAATTTTTTAAATACAAGACCACATTCATAGTTTGTATTTACTTCCTTAACATCATCCTTAAATCTCTTAAGTGATTCAAGCTCGCCTTCATAAATTACGATGTTATCACGAAGTATTCGTATTTTTGCACTTCTTGTAAATTTACCGTCAAGAACATAGCTTCCTGCAATAATGCCAACACCTGATGCTTTGAAAAGCTGACGCACCTCAGCGTGACCGATAACTTTCTCCTCAAATATCGGATCAAGCATACCCTTCATAGCAGAGGTTATATCTTCAATCGCGTTATAAATTACTCTATAAAGACGCATATCAACCTTTTCTTCGTCAGCAAAAACTTTCGCTAACGGTTCAGGGCGAACATTAAAGCCGATAATAATTGCATTTGAAGCGGCAGCAAGCAGTACGTCTGACTCAGTTATAGCACCTACACCACCGTGGATAATTCTAATTCTTACCTCTTCATTTGAAAGTTTTTCAAGGCTTTGCTTAACGGCTTCAACTGAACCCTGAACATCAGCCTTAACAACAATATTAAGGTCCTTTACATTACCTGCCTGTATCTGATTGAAAAGGTCATCAAGAGATACTTTCTGAGGTGTATCTTTAATCATATCTTTTCTTGATTTTGCAACAACTGATTCCGCAAGCTGACGAGCCTGTTTATCATTTCCTGCAACATAGAATGTGTCACCTGCAGTAGGAACCTCTGATAAACCAAGTATCTCAACAGGTTTTGAAGGACCCGCCTTCTTAACACGTCTGCCCTTATCATCCATCATAGCACGGATTTTACCGAATGCAGAACCTGCAACTATAGGATCACCTATGTTAAGAGTACCTTCTTGTACAAGTACAGTTGCAACAGGGCCGCGTCCCTTATCAAGCTGTGCCTCAATGATAGCACCCTTGGCTGCTTTGTTAGGGTTGGCCTTGAGTTCTTTCAGCTCAGCTGTAAGAATTATCATTTCAAGAAGTGTGTCAATTCCTTCCTTTGTTGCAGCTGAAACGGGGACACAGATAGTTTCTCCTCCCCAATCCTCTGATATAAGGCCGTATTCAACAAGTTCTTGTTTAACTCTGTCAGGGTTTGCTGAGGGTTTATCCATTTTGTTTATTGCGACTATAACCTCCACGCCTGCTGCCTTTGCATGGTTAATAGCCTCTACTGTCTGCGGCATAACACCGTCATCTGCAGCAACAACCAAAACTGCAATATCAGTAATCTGAGCACCTCTCATACGCATTGCCGTGAATGCCTCATGTCCGGGTGTATCAAGGAAAGTAATAGGACTTCCGTTAATCTGTACTGTATAAGCACCAATATGCTGTGTAATACCGCCTGCTTCATGACTTGTTACATGGCTGTGTCTTATAGCATCAAGAAGTGATGTTTTACCATGGTCAACATGGCCCATTACTACAACTACAGGAGGACGTGACTCAAGCGTTGATTCATCTACTTCCTCTTGCTTGAAGGCTTCCTCAAATATATCCTTTTCTACTTCAAGTTCAAAAATTACACTATATTCCTCACCTACCGAAACAGCTGTTTCAAAATCAACCGGTTGATTGATAGCAGCCATTATACCCTTTTTCATAAGGCATTTTACTATTTCAGCACCTGATTTGCCAATCTTTTCAGCGAGTTCTTTAACAGTAAGTGTCTCAGGTATTTCCAATGTTCTGATTTCCGGTTCTTTTATAGGTTGGGGCACAACTTTAGTTGTATTTATATACTGCTTAGTATTATTTTTGTTATTGCTTCCGATTTTATTCCTCTTATCAGCAACATTATTATCACTTTTGCCAGTCCTGTTATTATTTTTGTTTCTATCTATTCTTTCAGCTCTTTCGTTTTTGTCAGGTTTCTCGAGCTTGCTGACTGCTTCGCCTATAACAGGTCTTTCAGTTTTGTCATTTCTATCAGCCTTAAAGTCCTTTTTATAAGGTTGGTTTGAATTCACTGGTTTGTTATCCCTTCTTGGCTGATCATTTCTCTGTGCCTGCGGCCTGTTGTCCTGCGGTCTGTTCTGCTGTGTCTGCGGTCTGTTCTGCTGCGACTGTGGTCTATTCTGCTGCGACTGTGGTCTGTTCTGCTGCGACTGTGGTCTATTCTGCTGCTGTGACGACGACTGCGGTCTGCTCTGCTGCTGTGACGATGACTGCGGTCTGTTCTGCTGCTGTGACTGATCTCTTTGAATCTGATCTTTTTTAGGCTGTTCTGCATTCTGATTAGCCTTGGGAGCATCGCTCCTTGGCTTATTTTCCTGCACCTTTACCTCTTCATTTTTTGGCTTGTTGTAAAGTCCAGTAACCGTATCAACGTTCTCATCATCAATAGATGACATATGGTTATTGACCTCTATGCCAAGTTCTTTTAGCTTATCAATTAATTCCTTGTTGCTTATATTTAACTGTTTTGCTACTTCATATACACGTTTCTTAGCCAAATATTCCACCTCCATACAATTATTTCAGGACAGTGAGCATATTTATTACTGCTCTGTTATTTCCAATATTTTTTTGGCAAAACCGCTGTCTATAACACACAAAACCGCTCTTTCATCTTTGCCTATTGCTCTGCCCAATTCTAATTTATCTCCAATTGCTATTAATTTTCTATTATAAAAACCAGCTGAGTCCGAAAATTTCTTTTTCGTATTATCCGATGCATCTTGTGCAACTATTATCAGCTCTGCGCTCAAGTTCCTTATTGCATTAAGGCATCCTGTCTCACCTGATGCCAGCTTTCCAGCTTTCTGACACAAACCCAATATCTGAAAAAGCTTTTTATCCATTTATATCCGCTAACTCCTCTCTGAGCTTTTCGTAAACCTCAGCCGGAACAGCTGATTTAAATGAACGCTCAAGTCCCTTTGATTTTCTTGCCTTTTCAAGACATTCAACATTAGGACAGATGTACGCACCTCTGCCTGATTTTTTTCCTGTTGTATCAATTGAGAACTCTCCGTCATCACTTCTTACAATTCTGATAAGTTCTTTTTTGTTCTTCATTTCCTGACAGCCTGTGCATTTTCTCAAGGGAATTTTTCTTTGCTTCATATTAATCCCTCCCGCAGAATATTATTCTTCTGGTTCATCCGTATATTCTTTATCATCTTCGATATAATCTGTGTATTCATCAGCATCAGTCATATCTTCATCGAACTCAAAATCGCTCTCTGACCTTAAAAGCTCTTCTTCGGGGAAGTTTCCGTCATTTGTAATAAAACCTGTTTCAAAAGCCTGGGATTCGCTCTTAATATCAATTCTCCAACCTGTAAGCTTAGCAGAAAGTCTTGCATTCTGACCTTCCTTGCCTATTGCAAGCGAAAGCTGATGATCAGGAACAACTATTCTTGCGCTCTGCTCATTTGGATTAATTGCAACAGCAACAACCTTTGAGGGGCTTAATGCAGAAGCAATAAATTTTTTAGGCTCATCACTCCAGGTTATAATATCAATCTTTTCACCGCCAAGCTCATTAACGACAACATTTACTCTATATCCGTTCTGTCCTACGCAAGCTCCTACTGCATCTACGTTGGGGTCTTTTGAATACACGGCAATCTTAGTTCTTGAGCCGGCTTCTCTCGCAATGCTCTTGATTTCAACAGTTCCGTCAAATACTTCAGGAACCTCCTGCTCAAAAAGACGTTTTACAAGTTCAGGGTGAGTTCTTGAAACAAAAATCTGAGGTCCCTTTGTTGTCTGTTTAACTTCTACGACATATACCTTTATTCTGTCCATAAACTTATAATACTCGCCTGGTATCTGCTCATTTGGAGCAAGTATTGCATCAATTTTACCAAGCTGAACAATAACGTTCTTCTTCTCAATTCTTTGAACTACACCTACAACAATTTCTTTTTCCTTTGAAATATACTGATTGAAAAGTATTTCTCTTTCGGCCTCTCTGAACTTCTGTACAACAACCTGCTTAGCTGTCTGTGCTGAAATTCTTCCGAAATTTTTAGGAGTTACAACAAAATCTACAACATCTCCTACTTCATAAATCGGGTTGATTTTCTTCGCTTCCGAAACGCTTATCTGAAGGAGCGGATCCACTGCTTCTTCAACTACGTCCTTTTGTGCATATACCTCTATGTTTCCAGTTTCTCTGTCCATAACAACTTTAATATTTTGAGATGTTCCGAAATTTTTTTTGCAGGCAGATACAAGAGAGCTTTCGATTGCTTCATATATAACTTCTTTATCTATTCCTTTTTCTTTAACAATTTCGTTCAACGCCTCCATAAATCCGGCACTGTCCATTTTTTACAAATCCTCCTTACTGTATTGTGCATAAGCTGTTTAAAATATGACAGCAAGTCTTATACTTGCAATTTCTTTTTTTGTAAAAGTTATGTCTTTTGAATCTACGTTAATTGTGACTGCTCCATCATTTTCATCATAGCCGACAAGTATACCTGTATATTCCTTTGAACCCTCAAAAAGTTTATACAGCTTAATTTCAACTGTTTCACCATTGAATTTTATAAAGTCCTCTTTCTTTTTAAGTGGCCTGTCAATACCCGGAGAACTGATTTCAAGAAAGTAAGCCTGTTCTATCGGATCATTCTCATCAAGTATTTTTTCAAGCCCCTTACTGACTATCTCGCAGTCATCAATTGTTACTCCGCCTTCTTTATCAACAAATATTCTGAGATACCAGTTCGGACCTTCCTTAACAAAGTCTACATCTACAAGCTCATAGCCCATTCCTGTTACAGTCGGTTCAAGCAATTGTTCTATTCTTTTTTCGCTGTTTACCGATCCTGACATATTCTGACCTCCTTTATTAGCTAATTAAAATTCAAATTCAGACGCTTTTTCTTTTGTGCAAAAGCAAAGAGTAGGTTTTCACCTACTCTTTTCACCAACGCCTATAATTTACATAATTAGTATACCATTATAATATGCCGATTGCAAGCTTTTAATCAAAATTTTCATCAATAATCAATATATCTTAAAAAATCATCAAAAATGAATAAATATGATTAGAAATAAGTATCATGTTTAAAATCAGCGATATATAATTTCACTTCTCTTAGGACCATTTGAAACAATAGTTATTGGGAATCCAATTTGTTCCTCAACAAATTCAACATAATCCCTTGCCTCTTTAGGAAGCTCATCATACTTAGTAATGCCTCTTAAATTGCACTTCCAACCAGGGAGTGTTTTAAACACAGGCTTTGCTCCTTCAAGAAGTGGCGTAACTGGGAATTCTGTTGTAACCTTTCCAGCAATCTCATATCCAATACAAACTTTTACTTCATCAAGATAACCAAGAACGTCAATTGCTGTAAACGCAACATCTGTTGTACCCTGAAGCAAGCAGCCATAACGTGTTGCCACACAGTCAAACCATCCCATTCTTCTGGGACGACCGGTTGTTGCTCCAAACTCGCCTGCATCTCCGCCTCTTATACGAAGTTCCTGTGCCTCATCACCGAATATTTCACTTACGAAAGCTCCTGCACCTACTGCACTTGAGTATGCTTTAGCAACTGTAATAACCTTCTCAATCTTATGAGGGGGAACGCCTGCTCCAACAGCAGCAAAGCCTGCAAGCGTAGATGATGAAGTGGTCATAGGATAAATGCCATGGTCAGGGTCTTTAAGTGCGCCAAGCTGGCCTTCAAGCAAAATATTCTTTCCTTCTTTAATTGCTTTAAAAAGATATTCCTCTGTATTTGCAACATATGGAGCTATTATATCCTTATAGCCCATAACCTCATCATAAATTTTATTAGGGTCAAGCTTAGGCATATGATAGAGATTTTCAAGAAGCACATTCTTAATTTCACATGCTGTTTCAATTCTGTCTCTAAGTACCTCAGGATAGAATAAATCACATATCTGAATGCCTATTTTCGCATATTTATCTGAATAGAAGGGAGCAATGCCACTCTTTGTTGAGCCGAACTGCTTGTTAGCAAGTCTTGCTTCCTCATAGGTATCAAAGTCAACATGATATGGCATCAATATCTGAACTCTATCGGAAATCATGATTTTTGGTTCTTTAATTCCGCTTTCCTTAATATAGTTCAATTCCTTTACAAAGTATGGAATATTAAATGCTACACCCGTTCCTATTATGTTTACTGTGTTTTCATTAAATACACCGGATGGCATCTGATGGAGCGCAAATTTACCATAATCGTTTATTATTGTGTGGCCCGCATTGCTTCCACCCTGAAATCTAATAACAATATCAGCCTCAGCAGCAAGCACATCTGTAATTTTACCTTTTCCTTCATCGCCCCAATTGGCACCAACAATTGCTTTGATCATTCAGATCACTCCCATTTGATATATAATAATAAAATCAACTTACGTCTAATTATAAGCCTGACTTATACCAAAAGTAAAATAACTATTTTTTATATTTGCCATAAAAAAAGCGAATAATGCATTACTTTTCATTATCCGCTTAATATTAATATTTTAACCTTAGGGCTTTGCCCTAAAACCCACAATCCTTTAAAAAGGATTGACCTAACCTTTATATATGCAAAAGTACACTTTTGCGTGTGCTGGTCAAGGAATGCAATTCCTTGCGGAGTTTGAGGCAACGCCTCAATATGTTTTTTATACTCTTATTGCGTCTGCATTTTCGTCTATAAGTTCTTTGTTTAACTCAAGAACCGGCTTAACATATCCGTTTACAAACTCCTCTGTTTGCTCAGGTGCTCTGCCAACAAAATTTTTAGGCTCCATAATTGCATTAAGTTCATCTATTGTAAGTCCGAACATATCATCAGAAGCAATACGTTCAAGGAGGTCATTCTTCTTACCCTCCATCTTAACCATTTTGCCAGCTTCCATTGAATGCACACGTATTCTCTCATGAAGTTCCTGCCTGTCGCCACCCTTTTTAACTGCGTCCATCATAATGTTTTCAGTAGCCATAAACGGCAGTTCATTCATCAAATGCTGTTCAATTACCTTCGGATATACAACAAGTCCGTCGACTACATTCCTGTAAAGAGTAAGCACTGCATCTATACAAAGGAATGCCTCAGGTACAGCAATTCTTTTATTAGCAGAATCGTCAAGTGTTCTTTCAAACCATTGGGTTGAAGCTGTAACGGCAGGATTGATAGCATCTGAAATAACATATCTTGCAAGTGAACCTATTCTTTCGCATCTCATAGGGTTTCTCTTATAAGCCATTGCAGATGAACCTATCTGATTTTTTTCAAACGGTTCCTCAATTTCTTTAAGATGCTGTAAAAGTCTTATATCGTTGCTGAACTTATACGCACTCTGTGCAATCTGTGAAAGGACATTAAGCACCTGCGAATCAAGCTTTCTTGGATAAGTTTGACCGGAAACCTTAAAATAGTCATTGTATCCCATTTTTTCAGTTATCTTTCTGTCAAGTTCACGGCATTTCTCATGATCACCTTCAAAAAGCTCAAGAAAACTAGCCTGTGTGCCTGTTGTTCCCTTCGAGCCAAGAAGCTTTGCTTTGCTAATCTGATAATCTAATTCCTCAACGTCCATAAGAAGATCCTGAAGCCACAATGTCGCACGCTTTCCAACTGTTGTTGTTTGTGCTGCCTGAAAATGCGTAAATCCAAGCGTCGGCATTTCCTTATAAAGCATAGCAAAATTTGATAACTCATTTATTACATTGACAAGACGCTTTTTAACAAGCTTCATTGCCTCAGTCATTATTATAATATCGGTATTGTCTCCTACATAGCAGCTTGTTGCACCAAGATGTATTATAGGTTTTGCCAGCGGCGCCTGCATTCCAAATGCATATACATGGCTCATAACATCATGGCGAACTTCCTTCTCCCTAGCTTCCGCAACTTCATAGTTTATGTCATATATATGTTCCTTCATTTGAGCAATCTGTTCATCTCTAATATCAAGGCCAAGCTCTTGTTCTGATTCTGCCAAAGCAATCCACAGCTTACGCCATGTAGAAAATTTATAATCAGTTGAAAATAAATATGACATTTCATCGCTTGCATATCTGAGGTTCAATGGACTCTCGTATTTGTTTTTCATATTATATCTCCTTATAACAAAAATCGTGACTTACCTTTTCAATAAATTGTATTCTAACACATATATACACAACTTAACAAGTAGCATAATTAATTTTTGCAAAAAAGAAACCCCGATGCCTAAGCATCGGGGATAAAATCCTAATATTTTGATTTATTTTGATAAGGATTAAAGAGTCTCGACTAAAGCCTGGATTCTTGTACCTGCCTGCTCAAATGAAGTAGCCTGCTGCTCAATTTCAATCTTGAGGTTCTTGATGCCTTCTTCATTTAACTTAGCAAAGTAGATAGGGTAATCAAATTCTTCAGGATCACAGAACTTCATCATGCAAACGATAACTGCATCTGCTCCTGTCTTCTTAACCATGTTAACAAGCATCTGTGTTCTGTCCTTGTCACGATCTGTAAGAAGTGAACAGCCATACATGTTCTTTGTCCACTGCATAGCAAGTCTTGTAAGAACATCGCCGCCCTCTGCGGGAACGTCTGCTCTGAACTGTCTGCTTTCCTGTGCAAGGTCGTCAGCAACAACAGCAACTTTGTTGCTAATAAGAACCTCAAGAAGTTCGTTGGGCTCAGCCATGATACCTGTAAGAACAACTTTCTTTCCATCCCAAGGCTGTACAGGTGTAGCTTTTAATTCTGCAATAAGTTCTTTAACCATTGCTGTGTGTTTAGCTTTATCCATGAAGAATCTAGCTTTGATAACAGCATGACGTTTGATAGGGTCAACAACCTGAGGATATTCAGCAGCAACTTCGCAGAATTCTCTCATAACTGCACGGTTTTCATTATAAACAGCGATTGCTTTTTCGATAGCTTCGTCTGTAATCTTCTCGCCGAAGATGCCTTCAAGTTTCTCTTTAACGATAGCATATTCTTTAGCAAGGAAAGCTGTTGAGCCCTCTACGATTACGTTCTGAGGATGTACGAACTGGATTGAAGGGCAATTGCCTTTCCATTTCTGTCCCATACATTTAAGTGTATCACAAGGAGCTGAAAAAACAACAGCTTCAAGTCCATCGTAAGTACCATTGCATTCAAGTTCCATAATTGACTGCATTATTGAACAAGCAAAAGCAGGAAGGTAAGCACGTGCTTTAGTGATTTCTGTCTGAGCACCCCAGCATCCGATAGGTAAACGACCTGCTGCATAAACGAGTTCTTCAGGTGTGTAAACAGGAATCATACCAACGGCGCCTTTACCTGTTTCAGCTTTATAGTCATCCATAGCTTTTTTAGGATTACTAGCAATTGCCTGTAATTCACTGATTATTGTATCGATTTTACTCATTTTAAACCCCTCCTTAGTTAGCTGATGCCTGTGCATTCTGTTCCATGATCTCTGCCAAAGCCTGAACACGTGTTTCATACTGTGCAGGTGAGAATGCTCTAGGGTCTGCCTGGTCTCCGTCGAAGCTTACATACGGTACGCCAGTTCTTTTCTTAACGAGTTCAGCTGTTTCTGCATTAAGGAAGTCCATCAACTTACAGCTTCTGTTGAGGTGGTATGTAATACCTGTACAATGTGTTGTTTCAAGAACTGTGCTGATAACGTCAACTTTGTTCTCAAGGCTTGTGTTGCTGTACATTTTTGAATAACCAGCAGCCATAGCTTCAAGATCACCAACTTCATAGTGAATTGACCAAGCACCGGGGTATGTAGAACCAACAACGTTTACATTAAGAGCTTTAAGAGGCTTTGATGTAGCTCCAAGGTAAGGCCATACTGCGATGCCTTCCCAAGCTGTACGGAATTTTTCTACTCCCTTAAAAGTACTTGTTCCGTTTGCAACATGCTCTGCAAGTTCTTCGTATAGTCTGTTGAATGTAACTTCTGTATCATGTTTTGATCTAGCACAAACGATAAGTCCCATGTAGTTAAACATATCGAAACCGTTCATAGGTGAAGGTGTGTTTGCACACATTGCCATAGCTCTGTCCCAAGCAGCAACTGAACGCTGTGTCTGTTCCTGAACTTTTACGAATTTATCATAGTCAAAAGGTTTGCCGCATACTTCTTCAAGCTGTTTGATACAGTATTTGAACTGATCAACAATGTACTCTTTTGCATGCTGTGAAACCGGCATTGTGTGGTTGTAAGGTACGTCTATTAAAATGTAGGGAATATTAAGTTCAACTGCAAGGTTTTCATACCATTTAAGAAGTGTGTTGCAGATGTTATTACATGTGATAACAAGGTCAGGAAGGGGCATTCTAGGTGCAGGACATGCTTCAAGAACTTCAGGTGTAACACCTGTCTTAGCTTCCTGTTTAAGAAGTTCCATGTAACCAAGGTTAACTCTTGAATAAGCACAAAGGTCAACATCGTAACCTTTACCTTCTGAAATGTTAATAATTGTTTCAGCATACTTCTTTGCACTGATAGCTGCTGCATGGTTTTCAGGATAAAGCATTACTATATCCATAACCTCGCAGAATTCTGAAGGTGCAATTGAAGATGACCAGCAAATAAGCTGTCCATTCTCATGTGCATTGTAAGAATCTGAATAAGCTTTTCCTTGGAAATAACCTAACAAATCTTTTGAAGACATTGTGCTGAAATCTACTGCTTCACTCATGTTTAATCCCTCTTTCTTTTAGTCTGATTAATTTTTCATAGCCTTTAAAGCATCCTCGTATGCGTATAACGCAGCACCGAGGGCTCCTGCTACCTGTGGATTTGGAGCTACTATTACCGGCTGTTTTAATTCTTTGCTGATGGCACGAACAACACCTGAGTTCTGTGCAACACCGCCGCTCATAACAACATCAGGCGTAACTCCGCCTCTGTAAGCCAGACCGCAGGCTTTAATTGCTACTGACTGATGAACTCCGGCAATAATGTTTTCCTTAGATGTGCCCTGTGACAACTGAGAAATAACTTCCGACTCTGCAAAAACAGTACATGTACTGCTTATTGGAGCAGCCTCTGTTGCTTTAGCATCATAATCCTGCATTTCGGTTATTGTTACCTCAAGAACTCTTGCCATAACATCAATGAAACGTCCTGTACCTGCAGCACATTTATCATTCATAAAGAACTGACTTACACCGCCCCTGTCGTCAAGTTTAATAGCCTTTGCATCCTGTCCACCGATATCGATAATGGTTCTTGCTGTTGGAACCAAATGGAAAATCCCTTTGGCATGACAACTTATTTCACTAACCTGTCTATCAGCCTGATCAAAAGAGAAACGGCCATATCCAGTAACAACAACCTTTGCCATATCTTCCATCTTAAGTCCGCTCTCAGTCAAGGCCTCCTCAAGAACTCGCTGAGGACCAGACGAACCGGTACCAAGCTGAACAACTTTTGCGACCACGGTGCGGCTGCCGTCTTCAAGAATTACTACCTTAGATGATGCAGAACCGACGTCAACACCCATTGTGTACATAAAAAAACCTCCTCAAGTAATTAACCGCCAAGCAATTGATTTCTCAGTTAAGGCATAATGCGGTAACCCGCAAATGTATCCCTATAAGCTGTAAGTTCCTCGCAAAATACAGCCCATACGTTGCCTAAAGCGATTTTTATTCCAAAGTACATAATTCTACAAAATACATACTCTAGTTTCTATTTTAATCATTTGATTATTAATTGTCAATCAATATTGTGTTAAAACTGATCATTTTGCAATGTAGAATTTATACTAAAATTAACATCAATGTATTAGGAATAGTATACAATAGTACAATATTCTTAAATTTTACGTTTTGCACCAAAGATAAATTTACTAAATAGATGCATGTCCGATATATTATTGATATGTTTCTAACCTAACAAACATAGCTATATTTTAAACAAAAAAATCGCATATTATTTACTTTTCCATAAAAAAAGGGAACCGTAAACGGTTCCCTCTCTGCAAGCTCAAATTACTCACCAATATATTCAGGATGCTCTTTGAGGAATGCATTGTTTTTCTTTGTTCCAATTGTAAGCATAGGTATAACAATGATAAATACACCAAGTATACCACAATAGTTGTAACCGTATTTGATAACGTTTGTAAGACCAACCAACGAGAAGCCCATTGAAATTACAATTGCAAGTAAAGCAATAATGAATGCGCTCTTCTTCTGAGACATATCCTTAAATACTTTTGTTCCCTGGAAACGAGGTATAAGACCATAAACTGATGTTACACATGTTGAAACAAAGCAAAGGAACAGTGCAACCGCATAAACGAATTCAAGTATGCCAACACCAAGCTGCCTACAAATATAAATTGTAGGAAGAGTAAGGTTGTTTGTAGCAAGATAGCTGTCTGCACCTGTGTTATACCAACCAACAAGCATTAAGCAACTTAAACCAAGCGCAACACCGTTCATTAAGAAACCAACAAATGCAGCTCTTGAAGCATTCTTCTTTGTCTTAAGTACAGTGCCTGTACCAATCATAGCAGGTATAACAACTGACTGGAAACCGGCATATACAAGAACCTTCCAAAGTGCAGTACCAAAGCCGTTAGACTCTTTTGCAGCAAATACCTGTGAAAGCTGGTCTGTTCTTGCTGCAATACCAAGTATGTAAATAATGAATACGCAAATAAGAATGATAATTGACATAACGGCTGATGCTCTTGCTACAAGTCCTGCGCCAAACATAACAAGTACAAGTACAACTAAGCCAATCATTGTTACGCCTACACCATAAGGAATACCGTAATCAACAAGAAGCGATGCTGAACCTGCAATAGCTGCTGAAACAGCACAAATAACAATAATATAAAAATAGATTTCAAAAAGTATTTCAAGCTTTGTGTAAGGAGCCCACATTTCTTCAAATACCGGTTTGTAACTTGTATATCCATGGTTATTAGCCATAACCATTACGTTTCTAAGTACAAATGCAAGAATACCCATTGCAAGTACCGCCATAATAGGCGCATACCATCCAAATCGTACATAAAACTGTGTTGCCTGATTACCTGTAGCAAAACCGCCGCCGGCATGTGATCCAAACCAAACAGATGCTACTGAAAATATTGTTCCAAATGATGCCTTTTTGGAATTTTCACCTGACATAAAATTCACTCCCCATTTTATAATATTTTAAATGAACAAGTAACTTCCGAACACAGCACGCTCATCGATAAATAATAAATAAAAGGTATAATAATTTGATGATTACACAAATGTATCGGTTCAGTCAAAACAACGATGGCCATCGATTTTGCTGAAAAATTGAATTGCTCTATATCATAGGACAACGTCAACACATATGACATCCTTCCAATGATGACTTCATCTTAGCTCATTGTTAACTTTTTTTCAATCGGCTATTTTAACAAAAATTGGGCTAATAAATATACAAATTAAGATTCTAATAAATACTTATGCTAATTTCAACCAATGATTACTAAATCAGCTTGTATTATTTTGTGGCATATGTACTAAAAATCACTATGTCATTACCTAATATCATATTGAAATATTCAAAACCAATAAAATACACGAATATTTAGCTTAATATTGTTAAATTTTATTTCATTCTCCTATTGAAAAAAGCAAAAGTTTGTAATTTTCCATCCATTCTGATTATTTTACGCCAAACAAAAACAGGCACAACGTCACCATTACGACCATTATGCCTGTCAATATCATTTTAATATTTATTTTAAAAGCTTTACTTAGCGTCAACCTTTGCAATATAGCTGATCAAATCAACAACTTTATTTGAATATCCCCACTCATTGTCATACCATGATACAAGTTTGACAAAGTTGTCATTAAGTGCAATACCTGCTTTTGCATCAAATATAGAAGTATGCGCATCTCCGAGGAAATCACTTGATACAACATCGTCTTCTGTGTAATCAAGAATACCTTTAAGATCTCCCTCAGCTGCCTTTTTAACAGCTGCTTTGATTTCATCATAAGTTGCAGGCTTTGCAAGTCTGCATGTAAGATCTACAACTGAAACATCAATTGTAGGTACACGGAAACTCATACCTGTAAGCTTGCCGTTAAGCTCAGGAATAACCTTGCCTACTGCTTTAGCTGCGCCTGTTGAAGAAGGAATAATGTTTGCTGAAGCAGCACGTCCGCCTCTCCAATCTTTCTTTGAAGGACCATCAACAGTTTTCTGTGTAGCCGTTGTTGAATGAACCGTTGTCATAAGACCTTCAACAATACCGAAATTATCATTGATTACCTTTGTAAGAGGTGCAAGGCAGTTAGTTGTACACGAAGCATTAGAAACAACATTCATGTCTTTTGTATACTTGTCCTGATTTACGCCCATTACAAACATGGGAGCATCATTTGAAGGTGCAGAAATTATAACCTTTTTAGCACCGCCTTTTAAATGTGCAGAAGCCTTATCAGCTGCTGTAAAAAGACCTGTTGATTCAACAATATATTCTGCTCCTGTTTCCATCCAAGGAATTTCCTCAGGTTTCATAAGTGCATACACTTTAATTTCATTTCCGTTTACAACAAGCTTACCGTCCTTTTCGTAAACCTCACCCTTGAAACGTCCCTGCGCTGAATCATACTTCATCATATAAACCATGTAATCTACACTGATTGCAGGGTCATTAATTGCAACAACCTGAACATCTTCTCTCGTAAGAGATGCACGAAGTACAAGTCTGCCGATACGGCCAAAACCATTTATACCAACCTTTACCATAATTATTCCTCCTAATTAATCTTATCTTTTAAAAATTAATTTCGAACACAAAAATTATAGCACATATTTGAAGCATATAAAACCATTATTTTCATATTTTTCAGTCTTAATTTTTACATTAATTTTAAATTTCCCGACACAGGCTCTAAATATGCGTGAAAAATGGTAAAATTACTTGTACTTATTTCATTAATAAATTAAAATAGCTTTGAGGTGATTTTATGTTCTTTATGATAGGAATAACTGAAGGCAGAAAAAGGTTTGAACAGCTTATACATATAATATGTCCATGCTGCGGCAATGCAGGAAAAGCTGTTGTATATATGACATACACGTGTTTAAGTTTGTTTTTTATTCCTGTTTACAAATGGAACAAACAATACTACGTTGAAATGGATTGCTGCGGTTCTTTATATAGGCTTAATGAACAAAAAGGAAAGTCAATTGCAAAAGGAGAAGATGTGATTGTTACATCAGATGATTTGGAACCAGTAAATAATGGTCGAAGTTATATCAGAAGATGCCCAAATTGTGGTTATACGCTTGACAGCGGTTATGAATATTGCCCTCACTGCGGAAGAAAACTTTAATATTTTTTATTCAAATAGTTAAAGCCTGCCAGACTGGCAGGCTTTTTAAATACCTTACTTAGATTCAGCTGGCTTTTTATTTCTAAGAGTCTTGAAACCTTCCACAGTAAGGTTAATTGAAAAGATAATCAGCAATACAATAAAGACTAACTGTATCCCTTCTTTAGAAATAGCACCTGTACCATCTGAAAGAGCAATAATATTTTTGCTAAAGGTAATTACAAGTGCCGAAATTGTTGCTATCAGCATAAATACCATAGGGAACAAAAACATCTTGTTATTTTTGCCAATATTACCAAGCCACGCAGCAACAGCCAATAAAGCAAGTGCCGCAAGAAGCTGATTTGCAGCTCCAAACAACGGCCATATTTTCGTATATCCACCCGAAGCCATAAGTCCACCTATAACAACCGTTACTAATGTAGCAAAGTATGGATTTGCACAAATCTTCTTGTACCCTGTAAGCTTAGTAACATCATCGCCTTCATCAATAAATAATTCTTGGAACATGTAGCGAGCAAGCCTTGTTGCAGTATCCAACGATGTAAGGCAGAAAGCTGAAACTGCAAGAATAATAATTGCATATGTTACGTCATAAGCTTTCTCAATTCCTATTGCTGTAATCATTTTAGCAATTCCAGTTGCAAAAACCTGTGTAGGCGTTCCAGTCGGAAGAGCACCATCTTTATAAAGAATACCAACTGTAATAAGCGATATAACCGCAAGTGCACATTCAATAAGCATACCGCCGTATCCAATAAGTTTTGCATCACTTTCCTTGTCAAGCTGTTTTGATGTAGTACCTGAGCCAACAAGGCTATGGAAGCCTGAAATAGCACCACAGGCAACAGTAATAAACAGCATAGGGAACAATTGACTATTTCCATTAATGCCAGTAAATCCAGCAAAAGCAGGAAGTTCAATAGTAGGATGGCTGAAAATTACACCAATAACTGCTGCAATCATCATACCGTATAAAAGAAATGAGTTTAAATAATCTCTTGGTTGAAGCAATATCCAAACAGGTGTAACCGATGCAACAAATATGTAAATAAGAACAATCAAAAGCCATACATTTCCACTTAAGAAAATAGGGAAATTAAGACCTATAACAATACAAAGAATAATTCCTAAAACTCCAACTATAGTAGAAATACTAAGCGGTGCATTTTTGCGGTAAACAAATATGCCAAATATAATAGATACAACAATAAACAGCATTGAAATTGTAGCTGTAGAACCGTTTGCAGGTACAAGCCCACCCTCTGCGTTAAACCCGTTAAAAGTACCAACAACTATGCTGCCAAAAGCTGCAACAACCAAAAGTAATGTAATATAAGAGAAAATAAGGAATAGCTTTTTAGCCTTCTTTCCAACATTCTGCTCAATAACATAACCAATTGATTTACCTTTATGCCTTATAGAGGCTAATATTGATGAAAAGTCCTGCACGGCACCAAAAAAGATTCCGCCAATAAGTATCCAAAGAAGTACCGGTAACCATCCAAAAATTGCTGCTTGAATAGGTCCGTTAATAGGTCCCGCACCAGCAATAGATGCAAAGTGATGTCCCATAAGCACAGGAGATTTTGCAGGAACGTAGTCAATTCCATCTGTCTCCGTGTGAGCAGGGGTAGGTCTGTTAGGTTCAACGCCCCACTGCTTTGAAAGCCAGCTTCCGTATGTAACATAACCAATGAATAGAACTATTATTCCGATTGACAGTAATACCAATGAATTCATAGATCTGCCTCCCTTTCGATATATACTACCCTTTGCATAACTTTTTGCAGTATATCCCTTAACTCTCCCCCCCTCTTGTTTGTAATAATAGTTTTTTTACTTAAGTCAACAGCGGCCAACCTAAAATACATCCAACCGTGCAACGAAAATAAAAACATTTTATGACATTTATATTGTTCAATATCCTTTTTTATGTCATCACCAATGTTATTTGCTATATATACCATAGTTATGTATGAATACATATGCTCACTGTGAGGTTTAATTTCTTTCATACCCATCTCAAGAACCTTTTCCCGCAAATTTTTAAATTCCTCTAACGAAGAAGTCTCCTTATCAATAAAATAGGCATACTCATTTGTTTCTACAGCCCAAAGCTTTGCCGATTTTACAAGTACATATTTTTCTGAGCGTGAATGAAATATAGCCTCTGCCGCCAGCGAGATATTATCTTTTTCTATATCTCTCTTAATGTCAAAAAATGACTCATATGCTTCAAGTAATGAGTCAATAAATTGTCTTTTATCCAATGCCATAGACATCCACCCTTTTTGATAGATAGTGTGTTATTATAATTTTATTATGTGAATATTATAACACTTTTGGATATATATGTTAATAGTTTATTCTATAAGTTATTGAGATAGTATTAGTATTATTATTGTTAATTGCAACTAAAAGCACTAATGCATTTTAGTTTAATATCACTGTGTTCGTTTAAATTATTTTGATATTTCACTAAATTGTACCGACATAATTTGTGCTCTTAATTGTAACCACAAAAGTCAAATTTGATTTTATTTAAATGGAGTAAGCGGTTGAAGTGTATATTCGTATGATTACTTACAAGAATAGAAGAAAATGCGAAATGAAAACCCTTTGAATTTAAAGCATAATGGTTTAATTTATATAAGAGATGTTGAGATAAGTTGAGATAAGAAAAAAAATTTGATTTTATTTTTTGGATGTTTAATGCACTTTTATAAATCGTCCTATCTGTTTTTACAGCTTTACAAGACATATTGTTAGGATTATTTATGCTTTTGTAAGAAAACTATAATATGTACGAAGTCCCTGTAAAAAACGGGGCTTCTTTTTAATTCAGTTCTTCATTTCAGAACCAATTTTTTTAAGTGCCTTTTTCTCAATTCTTGATACATACGATCGTGAAATACCAAGCATTTTTGCTATTTCCCGCTGTGTTATTTCCTCACCGTTGTAAAGACCGTATCTCATTTTTATTATTAAGCGTTCTCTATCATCAAGGGATGTTTTCATTTTATCAAGCATGCTTGCTATTTCAAGCTTTGTGCTTACCTCGTACGATATAGGATCCTCTTCTGTCTTAACAATATCCATAACCGTAATTTCATTCCCGTCGAAATCGTGTCCGACTGGATCTTGAAGAAAAACATCCCCGCTGAATTTTTTTGAGCTTCTTATATACATCAGTATTTCGTTTTCAATACATCTTGCCGCATATGTCGCCAGCCTGACATTTTTATCCGTATTAAATGAATCAATTCCCTTTATTAATCCGATCGTTCCTATTGATATAATATCATCAAAATCAACCGAATTCATTCTTCCTATCGATATATATTTTTTTGCGACATGTGCCACAAGTCTCAGATTGTGTTCAATAAGAATATTTCTCGCTTCTGTATCTCCCTCTTTATATTTTTCAATATAAAGCAGTTCTTCTTCTTCGCTTAATGGTTTTGGAAACGAAGCACAACCTATATTACCCATAAACAAAGCGGACAAAACCGTTCACCTCTGAAAATAACGGTCATATATATAGTATGAAGAACTCAAAAAAAAATAACTAAATCGCTACTTATTAATAAAAAAATCCCGATACGGTGATTTTTTGTATCGGGACAATTTCTTTATTCTTTATTATCTTTTTTACGCATTATTTTTTTGATGCTTAGTTCTTTCCTCTTTAATATTTCATTTCTTATTTTATCTTTTACTTCTATTTTGTTTTTATGTCTCTTTTTAATATTGGTTATAACATATACTGTAAGAGCTAATCCAAGCATGCATGCACCGATAATAGGTTTATCATCAAACTGAATATTATTTGAAGCAATACAGAAAGTAGCGTCTGTTCCCTCCATATCAAGTTTCAAATAATGCCCATTAACATCAGTCTCAACCTCTTTCCAGCTTCCGTCTTTCATCTGCCATACATGTGCTTTTCCCCCGCCTTCATTTAGAAGTCTAATTGATACTGTATCGCTCTCTGATACATCAGTGCCTAAAAGAGAAATATCCCATACATTAACCGATTCACATGCATTTGCCTCCTTAGGAGGTTTCTCACTGCTGTCGCTGACATGGAGTACAGCGTCATCAGTAAACTGACCCTCCGCAAGTGCAAGCGACTTCTTGCCATTCTGCTGTAGCTCTGTACTTGCAACAACCTCTACCCAAGGTGTGTATTGAGCCTCCGCAACAATACTCTCTGTAACTTTATCTGTTGCAAAATCAGGCCATTTTCCGTAATACCCATCCCTTTTTGGTACTTCAGGTAGCTCAATTTCATAAAGCCTGTCACCGTATTTAACCGGAAGTGTTTCAATTGTAACGTCATCTGCTACAAAAGTGATTGTAAAACTGATGAATTCAGAAGGCAGCCCCTCTTTGATCCTTAAATCGTCAAAGCTGATAGGCTCGGCACAGCCTGAATAACTTATGCCGTCTATTCCGGCAAGTGTGTCACTTACAAAATAATTATTTGTAATATTTCCGCTCTCATCATCGCCTTTTCCTGCAATAGCACCAAGGCATTCCTCGCCTCCGTCTATACTCACAATAGAATAGCATGAATCAAGTTTTGTTGCGCTTCCTGCAATACCACCTATATAGTTATCACCCTTCAGAGTGCATTTTGAGTATGAATTTCTTATTGTAGCATTTGCAGTGCCTGCGATACCACCTATATAATCACCGTTGGAGCTTTCTATCCCGCCATAGTTTTCACATTCGAATATGGTTCCAAGATTCATTCTGCCTGCAATACCGCCCACGGAATCTTTTTTGCTGATGATATTTCCTTCATTTACACAATCTTCAAGGACAGACCTTGTTTCGTATGTAGTCCTAAAAATATTGGTGCCGGTTAAATCACTTTCAGGGTCAAGATCATACTCAATATCCATGGATCCGACTATTCCTCCGACATTACGGTCAGCTTGAATTTCTCCTGTGTTATGGCAGTCCGCTACCTTGCCAAGTCTTGTTCCACTGATATTCGTATCCGATGTATCCTGTATGTACTGTGATAAGTCAGTACCGTCACCGCTGTTTTGCAAGTCAGTAACAGCTGTAATAACAACTCCCATAACTTTATTAAATTGACTGTTTATTGCCTTTGCATTATTGATAAAATCCTTTGTTGAAGATGAAATTGTATCATTGAGATTATTCATTCCTTCAGAAATGCTGTTAAGTGACGAATATAAATTATCACTTGTTGTTCTGAAATCGTCACCCAGCTTATCAAACTCAATAGGCTCTTCATTTGATAAGTCCTCAACCAAATCTCTGAATTCAGAAACTGAGTCAGTAAGATACGAAGCTGCCTTTGAAATAGTACCCGTTGCATCTGCCATCTGAGATATTGCATCACTTAAACTCTCCGCAGCATCAGATGCATTGTCAAGCACCTCATTAAGTCCGTTTAAAGCCTCTGAACCGCTAGACATTGCATCCTTTATATCATCAAAAGATGCAGCAAACAGTTTTAAAGCCTCCTGTACCTTATCTTCATCAACCGAAACATTGCCAAGTAAAGGCGATAAGGTATCAGCTGAAGCTGACAGCGCACTGCTCATATCATCAAGCGAAGTTTTTTGCTTATCAAGTGCTGCAATAAGGTCATCACTTGAACTTATCAAATCGCTTAAACTACTACTGTTGCTAAGCACATTTCTAAGGCTTTCAACAGCTTTTCCCTCACTATCCATTGCGTCTGAAAGGACATTAATCTGTTCCGCCAAATCACCGAGAGATTTTATTTCGTCATTAATATCCAAGTCGTTTGTCGAAATTGCATCGTCAAGCGTTTTAAGTCCTTCATTTATATTCTCAACAGCATTTTTCGCTGCATCATTTGCCTTAATCAAATCATCAACCGATTGCTCAGCACTTTTTATTGTATCCAATCCGCTGTCAGATGAATCCTCCATCGAATTAAGAGCTTTTTTTAACTGCCTCAGTGCCTTAGTAGAAGTATCTGATGCAGACTCTGCATCATCAAGCACCCCTACCATTTTATCAAGAGTATTCGATATTTCAGCTCCTATGTCGTTTACCTCACCTATATTGTTATCAACAAAATCCGTAGTTTGATCTGCTAAAGATTTCGCATCATCTCTTGCCGAATCGGTGTATCCGGAAATGGTAGTCAATTGTGCAGAAATAGTGTCTGAACTTGAACTTGCCTCATCAAGACTGTCATTTATCATGCTTTGAAGATTATTAAGCTCATTCTGCAGCTGTGAAAGAACATCACCGGTCATATTCATTATTATGTACGGTTCCGTCTGTCCAACTATACCACCGACATCCTTGCGTCCGTAAACAGTTCCGTTGTTTGTGCAGCCAGCAAGATAGCCGGACTGTCTTCCGGCAATTCCGCCGACATTATAGCCCATATGCTGATAACCGATTACACCGGTGTTTGTGCATCCCTGCACTATACCGCTTGAATATCCGACTATACCGCCGGTATCAGTATGACTGGTCAGCGTTTTATCTTCTTCCTCACTTGAAGAAAGTGATGTCAAATCGTCAATTGTCGAATTTAAATCCAAGTCTATATCATCAATTGACATCTTAGTCTCCACCGATGTAGTATTAACACTGCAGCCGCCTGAGCACTTAATAATTGAGCCAAGATTTTTTCCGCATATACCGCCGGTATTCTTTTTTCCATTTACAGTACCCCTTGACTTACATCCTGATATTGTTCCGCTTTCGGTGTTTAATCCAACAATTTCTCCGACAGTTGTATCACCGCTTACAATGCCTGCAAAAACGCAATCCTGAACAGAACCTGAATTGCTTCCCACAATTCCTCCGACATTACATTTAGTTCCTCCCGGAGTTACTGTCCCGACTATCGTCAGATTTTTTATTATGCCGCCGCTTTGCAAATATCTGAAAAAGCCCTGTGTTGAGCCGGCTGAAGTGATATTTACTCCGATAATACTGTGGCCGTCACCATCAAATGTTCCGCCAAATATCGGTATGCACTGAAATTCGCTGTCACTTAAATCCAGGTCATTTGCAAGCGTAATCGTCTTTTTCCTGGACCAAGTATCAAGTGAGCATTTTGAGGCAAAGCTCATAAAATCATCAACTGTGCTTATGGTTATATTGCTTGAGTCTGTTATCTCTGCCAAAACAGGAACACTTTCTGAAAGAACCATAATTAATGCAATGAATACCGCCATAAGTTTACTCGTTCGTCTGTTCTTCATTCTGCTCTGCCTCCTTTCCGTCATTTATACTTACGTTTTCTGCACTTATACCTTCACTTATACCTTCACTTACAACTTCATTTTCTCCTGTCTTGTTATCCGTAATTAAGCCAGGCATCTTTATATCATTGATTTCTTTTCCAATTCCATCAGCATTTCCTGCCTCAATTCTGGCATTAAGTGAGCCGTAAACCGTTCCTGAAAAATCAGCATCAATCATACCCGAAATGTATCCTCTTACATGACCGTCAAGACGCATATTCCCCGAACGTGTCTGCAATACCGAAGGTCTTTTCAGTGTAAAGGCAGTCTTTTCTATAATTACATCGCCAAGAAGAAGAATCTGGGGAAGTATGCCCATAACCAATACTATTGAAATAAAAGTTCCTCGGCCAAGGCAGGTACCGATTGAAGAAATAGCTGCATCTGAAGATAATCTGCCTATTAGAACACCGGCTGATGCAAGAATTGTACCAGATGTAATGATAGTTGGAAATGCCTGATTCAACGTCTCTACAATTGCTTCTTTTATCGGCATCGTCTGTTTAAGCTGTGTGTATCTGTTTGTAATAACGATAGCATAGTCGATATTGGCACCCATCTGTATCGAACTTACAACAAGATAACTCATAAAAAACAAATTACTCTTTTGCAAATACGGGAATGAAAAATTCATCCAAATACTGCCCTGAATAACCAAAATAAGTAAAACAGGGATTCCGGCTGACTGGAATGTGAACAACAATACTATGATAACAAATACTGCTGAAAGAACACTTACCATTACATTATCTTTTTCAAACGAACTTGATAAATCATAGTTGCTTGTTGAATCTCCGACAAGCAGGCAGCCGCTGCTATAGTATTTTTCCGCAATTTTGTGAAGAGTCTTCAAGAAATCAAATGTCTCGGCACTTTCCTCCGGAACATTAAGCTGAAGAACAAAACGGCTGTAATTTTCACCCTTTAATTGAAGCTTTGCGTCTGATAGCTTAGAGTGAAGGTCTTCAATTTTACTGTTTAAATCATCATTAAGCGTTACATATCCATCCTGAACCTGGTCATAGAGAAACATAAACATATCAATAAGTGGTACCGAATTATTGTCAACTCCACTTACAATCTTGCCATAGGTTTGATTATCAACAGCATAAGCTGAATACAAAAGCCTTGCAACTTCAATATCCAAATCCGTCAGCTCCGCAAACTGTCTTGGTGTCAGTTTATCGGTCAGCACATATCCATCCATTGCTTCAATATTAGACAAACCCGTAACCGATTCTACCTCATCCAGAGATTCCAGTTCTCGAATTAACTTTCCCTCGGTATCATAATCGCCCGTTGGTACAAGCATAGCCAGAGTATTTGTACTTCCGAATGTGTCTGTTATTTTTTCCTCAGCAATCTGGCTATCATTTTTTACAGCTGTTGTTAGTGTGCTATATCCATAAACATAAGGACACTTGTTTGCAAAAACAGATGAGACGATCATAACAATAATAAATACAGGCGGCATAATATAACGTGTTTTAACCGTAAAATGTCCCCATGCCGTAATCTTTGGAACAAAGCTCTTATGGTGTGTTTTATCTATCAAATTGCTGAATGACATAAGAAGACCAGGCATAAGTGTAAACACACAAATAAGGCTAATAGCTATAGCTTTGATAAGTACAATACCCATATCATAGCCGATTCTGAATTTCATAAATGTCATGGCAGCAAGACCTGAAAGTGTTGTCAAGCTGCTTCCGCTTATTTCGGGTATCGCTTTGCCTAATGCAGTTATTGTTGCCGACCTAGCATCCATATGCACCCTTTCCTCTGTGTATCTGTGGCAGAGAATTATCGCATAATCAATAGCAAGTGCCAGCTGCAATACGACTGCAACCGAGTTGGAAATAAATGATATGGTTCCAAACATAAAGTTAGTTCCTTTATTGAGAAGAGCCGCCATACCGAAGGTCAATATCAGTACAGGTATTTCCATATATGTATGAGATGTAAACAATAATACAGAAAAAATAATTGCTGCAGCAATAACCATAACAACCTTCATTTCAGATGCTATTTCCTCTGCATGTTTATCTCCTATGTCACAGTTTACATAAAGATCATAGTCATCGAGCTCGCTCTGTACTTTATCAAGTGCTGTCTGGGATATTGCATCTTCAGCATCACCGTCGAACGTTACCTTAAAGAGTGCAGATGCATCCTTAAAGTGGTCATCTGTATCATCAAAATCAACCTCTTTAACTCCATCAATATCCCTAATCTGTTCAGCCAGATTATTGGCTTGTGTATAAGATATATTGTCAACCATTACATCTGCCGTTGCAAATGTAGTAAATTCCTCGTCCATTAGCGTCAGACCCTGCCTTGTTTCAGTAGTGTCAGGTAGGTAATCGGTCAAATTATTATCAACCTTTACCCATCCACTGGAAACAGCACAAAATAACGCAAGCCCAATATAGATAAGATAAAAAGCCTTTCTTTTATCTACTATAAATCCGGCCATTTTTTCTATAACGCTTTGTTTTTCCTCGCCGTCTGTTTCTTTCTTGCCCATTAATATTTCTCCTTCCGTCAGGCTTTAAAAGTCAATTATTATGTCAATCATGAGAAAAGCTTTTGTCCGGTTATAGCCATACAGCCTTTATTTGTCTGAACCATACCATATAATTTTCCGCTTTTATCCGTCAAATGTACTTCACAAGTTATATCCCCGATTACAGTGTCTATGTCACAGCGGAATTCTATGTTTTCTCCTGCAGCAGATACATTGAAAATACTGCATTGTGTGTTCAGAATATTAAGCTTACCCGCCAATTCATTTTTATCATACTGCAGCATAAGAGTACCATTCTTTATCCCCAATGGACTGTGAAGCTGAACGGAATATTTTAGAGAACGCTTTTCAATACTATTTTCATTTAACATATCATACACCCCCGATTATTGTATTCTATTATCAAAATAAAATTTTTCTATAGACAAAAGCACCTGAATTGTATGATTACTATACAATTTTGATTAGATTGTATAAAAAATTTAAAAGTTTTCTTTTTTGTAATACTATGATATAATATTTTTCACTGAGGTGATTTAATGACTCCAGACAAAAAAACAGAGCTGACAAAACATCTGATGACAGACTCTCTTAAAAAAATCATGGCACAGAAACCTTTAAATAAAATATCCATTCGTGAAATATGTGAAGGGTGTGGTGTAAACCGTCAGACCTTTTATTATCATTTTGATGATATATACGACCAGGTCAAATGGATGTATGAGCAGGAGGCAATTTCTCTGCTTAAAGAAAACGAGGGTGTTCTTATCTGGCAGGATGGTTTGCTTCAGCTTTTCCATTATATTGAAGAAAATCGTGCCGTATCAATGTGTGCCCTAAAATCACTTGGAAGAGAACATTTGAAGAAATTCTTTCATAAGGACGTACATGATATCATCCAGAAAGCCGTTTCAACAGCAGATAATGCACTTCCCACATCAAAAAAACACGAAGATTTTCTCATTGAGTTTTACACAGCTGCTATTGTAGGTCTGCTTGAAAACTGGTTTTTGGGTGATTTAAAGGAAACGCCGGAAGAAATAATAGAAAACCTTGATACAGTAATAAAAAATCAAATGATTGGTGCAATTCAAAAAACAAATTGTAAAAACCCGATGTGATTTCTCACATCGGGTTTTTATTATATCTGCCTGTTAACAGACCTATATTCATTTTTATATCTGAAATAATGACAGTTACCTATACTACTGCTACTGGTTACAAAATCAAACATTTCGTCTTCGTCAAGATCCATTTCGCAATAGTAGTTGTCATACTCATCATCATAGATATAATACTCGCACATCTCACAGTTTGACTTTACACCTTCCATAAAATCATCCTTCCATTAGTGACAGCCATTACTTCCGCAGCCGTGGCTTCCGCATTCACCATGATTATGCTCATGTTCATGATGTGAACAATTAGCATCGGATGTGTAATTCAGAGTTCCTTTAATATAAGCATTTACAGCATCATCTGTTTTACCCTTAACACCTGCGTATACTTTGATTCCTGCATCAGAGAGTGCCGATATAGCGCCTCCGCCTATTCCACCGCAAATAAGGGTGTCTGCGCCGACATTTTTCAAAAAGCACGCCAAATCGCCATGCCCTGCTCCGTTTGTATCTAAAACCTGTGTACCTAATATTTTATTACATTCAACGTCATAAATTTCAAATTTCTGAGACTGTCCAAAATGCTGAAATATTTCTCCGTTCTGGTATGTAACCGCAATTTTCATTTTAAAATCCTCCTAACAATTATTTATTTGTTATTTCCATGCTGTATTTTTTAAAGCCTTGGCATATTATCTTTATAATCATTATTGTCATATGCCGATAACGGTATGATAACAAAGTATACGGCATATGTAAATAACGATTTTATTATACAGTATGAAGTAATTCCTTTTTAGCCGCAATAATAAACAAATCCGCTAACTGAGGGTCAAACTGAGTCCCTGCGCACTTTTTAATATCATCAAGCGCTCCATCAATAGTTTTAGCAGTTTTATATGGTCTTTCATCAACCATACTGTCAAATGAATCAGCCAATGATGTCATTCTGGCTGCAAGAGGAATATTTTTCCCTCCTATCTTGAATGGATATCCATTTGAGTCCCATCTTTCATGGTGAAATAGGCAGCTGGCAATAGCCAAATCTGTAATGTTTTCACACTTATCATATTTTTTGACAATATCAATTTTCCCACCGATAAGACCTGCACCGAGTATCGGATGGGCTTTAATCAGAGCAACTTCTTCTTCACTAAGCTTTTTGCTGCTATCCCAAAGATTATTGCTAACAAGTGCTTTCCCAATATCATGCCACCTAGCAAACTTACCTCCTACGCTGTAAATAAGCTCAAAGTTCTTATTATTTTCAAACTGCTTGCTTCTTTTCATTATATCAATAAGCATGTCAGTATATTCCTCTACTCTAATGCAATGGCTTTTTAAAAATGGCGACATTGTATCAAAAAACTGCTGTAAGCTATTTTCTATCGAATCAACCTGCATAACAATACCCCTCTAACCTAATAAACTATTTTATAATAGTTTTGACACTGAGTAAATTTCTATACATTGCAAATACCCAAAAAGCTCTTATATATTATGAATCGTTTTGTTGCTACATCTTATGATATAAATAAAATCTTGTTACATTAACAATATTTCCTCTTTAAGTACGCCTTGGGTACAGGCTTTATGCATAAAAACAACTTATAATAACATTCTCAAAATATATCTCATTTATGTTAAGCTTTATAATATAATTAATTAAATAGAAAATAGAAACAACTCAGCAAATCATATTTTTAATGAGGGTGATTTTATGACTAAAAATTTATCAATGTACTTTGTTTTGGGTTTTATTTTTGTTTCTGTTATAGGCACCTTAGCACACTTTTTATACGAATTCTCAAAACAAAATGTACTGGTTGGGCTGATAAGCCCTGTAAATGAATCAACATGGGAGCATATGAAGCTAATTTTCTTTCCTATGCTTATGTACTCACTGTTCTTAATTCCAAAACTGCAAAATAATTATCCTTGTATAAAGTCATCTCTCTTTTTAGGAATTATTATCGGAACTTTTTTAATCCCGATTCTTTTCTATACATACACAGGCATCTTAGGTTATAACAAACTCGCTTTAGATATAAGCGTATTCATTATAAGTGTCCTTATTGCTTTTTTCACAGCATACAAGCTGACATTAAGCTGCAAGAGCGACCCATATATCAAAGTTATTACCTTTTGTGTTTTCATTCTTGCAATCTTATTTTTTATTTATACATATTTTCCTCCGCAATTAGAGATATTTAAAGAACCGTAATTTATTTTATCTTCAATCTATTGACCAACAATTTTTTTGATAGTACAATTTCCACATCAGAGTTATTAGATATGGGGTGATGAGCTTGGAAAATATTAACGAAAAAAATTCTTTAGTATTCAAAGCGTTATGCGATGAAAAACGGCTTGCTATTTTGGAACTATTACGCAGTGGTGAAAAATGCGCCTGTGTTTTAATTGACAAAATGGAGATAGGTCAGTCCACTTTGTCCTACCATATGAAAATTTTATGTGAATCAGGTATTGTGGAAAGCAGACAGGAAGGTAAGTGGACACACTACCGTATCAGCCAGTCCGGAAGTAAATATGCGGCAGACCTTTTAATTCAGCTCACTACCCCTTGTGCCCACCAGATACTTGACGAATGCAGGTAGTGACAAACATCCAAAAAATACAGAAAAAGAGTACAGGAACACTAATATTCCTGTACTCTTTCTATTAGTAAAACTCTATTGCTTAAGCATTATAATTTTATTAAATATCCCTCATCATTGATAAAATCAGCACTTCCGGTTATATACGCTCTCATATAAACAACTTTGTCCTTTATTGCATTATATGTATCCCCTGACAATGTATCACTGAACTCAAGTGTTTTCCCTGCTTCTATTTTTGTATTGGATACCATCTGTATAAATGCTTTGTCAGCAGACCATCTGTATAAAGCATTATTATCAGCATCAAGAAGTTCAAAGTCAAACATTTGCCCACTGGAATTACACATATAAACATCATTCTTTGTATTATTTTTTATTGCTATACTCATTTCAATGGAATCATCTTTCACAACGGCCTTAGGTTCAACCGTTACTTGTGTATTCTGATTTTCAAGCAGTGCTATCAATCTGCTTGTAACCGCTGCCGCTTCCGCTCTGGTTGCAGCTTTTTTAGGCTGGAACGAGTTGTTCCCAGTACCGAAAACAAGACCATAATGTTCTGCAAGCGCAACATCAACACTGTATTCAAGAGTTATCATGTCAGTATCACTGAAATCAGCAGGGCGGATTTTAATCATTGCATAATTGTCACCCATTCTGTACTTATATGCATTCATTATATAATGGACTAATTCTTCTCTTGTCAACGTTTCATCAGGCTTAAAACTATCTGTATCTTCAAAAATACCGGCAGTTGCAAGGTCAATAACATCTGATGCATACGGAGCATTTTCATCTATATCGTTAAAATAGTCCTTTATATCCGGCTTCGCGAAGTAACAAATTTGTACGCCAAGTGCATTATGGAGCATAACCGCAAATTCGCTTCTTTTAATCGCTTCTTCCGGCATAAAACTGTCGCCTTTAAACGGGATAGCATTTTTCTTTAACAGTTCTTCTACTGCATCCTTTGACCAATGCTCTGAAATATCACTAAAATTTACTGCCACAACATTTTTCCCCTGCTCAGCTGCCTGTACAAATGATAATGGACTTGAAATCAATATTGCAACTGTTAGTGCAATACCAAAAAATTTTTTATACATAATAGACCCTCCTAAGCTGAAATATAAAGTCAGACGAAACATTAATAGAATTTGTTAATTTCCATTATTATATAGTACAATGAAAAAAAATGCAATCTCTGCTGTGTTTATCCAAAACATGCTTATTCTTCCATTATTTGCTCGAAGGTCTGTTTTCAAGGAATTCGCAAATTCTTTTCCATACTTGCTGTGTTTCAATATATTGTTTATAATGTTTTTTCACATTCCTATTGTAGTGTTCCAGTTCTTTAGATATATTCATGAAATCCTCACGGCCAAAGTATGCACAAACTTTGGGAAGTGTGGCAACTAGCTGTTCGCGCATCTCGTCAATCTTCTCTTCATAGCATTCTGGCTGAGTAATATACAGCAGAAGAGGTTTGTATCGAATCCAGCCAATGCAAGCAAGGTAAAAGCGCGTAGCAATCGGCTCTGAATCCCCTTGAATATACTTTAGCTTAATTGGGAGCACGCCATCCATAAGATGCCGGTATGTGGAAAAACCGTCATGAAAAGTATAACAAGGCACACGCAGCACTTTTCGCTGGCTCAAACATGTGCTTAAAAAAGTATCTTCGCCCCTTGCACCTGGAGGGTTGTAAAATGGACTAACCCTTTCAGGTTTGGTTAGATTAATACACAAGTTTGCACCAGATATAAACTTTGTATGGTTTACCTCCTGCACTTCTTCTGCGTCATCACTTACCAAAATTTTCGTATCTGCATATGTGACCCCGCCATTCATTATCACCGAGTGCACAGTATCCCAGTTAACAATATCGTTGCTTATTGCCTCGATGAACATACGAAAATCTTGTTCTGTCATAATATCGTTAAACTCGATGTACGGAATAGGAGAGACATACCCACAGTGATGTCCATTTGTAATATCTGCCTGTTCAATGTTCCTCAGATGGGTTGCCAGAACATGCTGGCCGCCCCATATAGCCGAGGAACGTGTATTGGTAACAGCTATTGGATATTCATCATCATCCAGAAAGACAAGATAATCCATATTGTTTTTTAGTGCAGTATAAAGTACGATGTTGCGTTTCGCTGCATATCCGCTGCCAAAAATCAATCGACCTTCTTCCTCGTTGATAACATTTTCATGCACCAGATAGTCAATTTCTGCTTGAATTGCTGTTTTGCCTATAAAGTAGGTGTTGTCAATCAAATCCAGCAGATGTTCGCTGACGTTGGTATAGTCCGTAGATTTTGTGTTTGAATATTTGAGATCATATGCAACCAAAAGATTTAAACGTATGCTTTTTTCTTTTGTTAACCCACTTTCGCGCCAGTTATAGATATTGGTTTTCAATATTCTCTGAAAGCTTTTGCGCCCTGTTGCAAACCCAATTCCCACATTTATTTCCTTTTCCTGTTGCAATCTATCATCTCCTTTTTACTGTAAAATCACACATCTTCTCACATCAAGTAGGAAGCTTACCCTAGCACAAAATATCATTTAAAATATTATGTTAACAATTTATATTTTTATTATACCATAAAATAGCAAGATAAATTGAAATGAACCCTTTTTGTTGTATTTTTTTGACCGCCCATTGCTCTGATATACATCGTGCGGTGGCACCCATATCGCTTTCCATAAAGGAACACTTTGTAGACAGCTACATATCATATAGCAATGAAAATTTTTAGAAAAGGCAGTGATATATATGCCCTCATGCCCTTCAGGCTCATATTCATATGTCATCCAACCAGGAGACTCATTGTGGTTGATCACACAGCGTTTTCATGCCACTATTCAGGAGATTGCATCGGCAAACCCAGGACTTGACGTTTACAATCTTTACATTGGACAAACGATCTGCATACCACAAAGGTACAGTCAAGTGTCTGCGAAGCCCATTACCAACGGCATCAACAAAGCGGACCAGACATTGAGCAATCTCATGCGGATGCTTTGGGAACAACATATATATTGGACAAGAATGGTCATACTCAGTATGGCTTTTGACTTGCCGGACACGGAGGTCGTGACTAATCGGCTCCTGCGCAACCCCAAAGATTTTGAAGCTGCGCTTATACCATATTACGGGGAAGACATCGCAGCAGAATTTGCAGAACTGTTGACAAGTCACCTCACAATTGCGGCCGAGCTCATTAAAGCGGCAATTGCCAATGACAGTGCCGCAGTCGACGATGCTGAAAGACAATGGTACACAAACGCTGATCAAATTGCAGCTTTTCTTAGCAGTATTAACCCGTATTGGTCAGAGCAGGAGTGGCAGAAAATGCTGTATGATCACCTAGCAATGACGAAAACTGAAGCCGTTGACATCCTGACACAAAAGTACTCTGATAGCATTAACGAGTTTGAAAATATCGAACAACAAGCATTGGCGATGGCTGACATGATGACACAGGGTATTGTAAAGCAATTTCCTCAATATTTCAGATAGAAATCTCTTTGGGGCAAATTGCACAAGCCATCATGTAAATATTCGCTATATGGTTCATCTTCAGGAATTTAAAAAGGGCATCCCATAATTATGGAATGCCTTTGAAATTTTACTGATTTCTTTGACTTTGAATATATTGAAATACCGCTCGATGACTTCTTAAGAATTCTAATTCTTCCTGCTGGTATATATACCAAAAGCTTTTAACCGTCTTAAATATTCCTTTGAGTTTCCATATACTCCACCCACATCACCACATTTTAACGTGAACTAATGTAACATAACTAATTTCTCCTTACCCCTAATATACTCAAAAACCTCACCTCATCATAAATATAAGTACTCAATGGCCGCATATAATCATCTTCAGTATGTGTTGCAATAAATATTTCGTCATCATACACTTTCACTACAATCTGAGAGTGATAGAAAGTTCCGTCAGAATTTCCTAACTGCAATATATCTCCCGGCATAACATAATATTTTTCAGTTTCCTCGGCAAATGGTCCAATCTTATTATTGTTAATTAAAAAATTGTATAAATATGAAACACCTGACCAAGAAGGAGTGCGATTATTTGTGCTGTAATAATTCCATCCAAAAAGCTTCTTTGGATTCATCACACCACTTCCGGCATATAAGCACTGCGATATAAAATTGGTGCAATCTCCGCCGATCTTATCAAAATTATAATATTTGGGGTTCCTTTTATACGCCCACTCCTTAGCATAGGAAACTGCTGTCTGTCTGTCATACGATACTTCATACATTCAATTCACCGTAGTGCTTTTTGTTTATAATATGTTTTTATCCGGTTCTTCGTTCCATATTTAAATTGAGCTGTATATACAAATCAGTGAACCTATAGCTTACAATATCTATTCTTCCTTTTCTTTGATAGCTTTTACCTGCAATAAAAGTTTTTTCTTGTTTCCACAAATGTAATATTAATAAACTGCAAAAATGCTTCATTAATTTAATAAAATCCTTGACATACTTAAAAATTTGTGTTATTATTCAGAAGTATTTTAGTGTTTGTCTTGATTCACATATTTTTGTAAATCATCATGTATCATTATGATTTCCAAAAGTATGTGATTTTTTATTATCCGCTATAAATATAATAATTTTTAGGAGGTATCTTTCATGAATAAAGGTACAGTTAAATGGTTTAACGCAGAAAAAGGATTTGGTTTTATTACAAACAGCGCAAATGATGAAGATTTATTCGTACATTTCTCAGGAATTGCTACTGATGGCTTCAAAACACTTGAAGAAGGTCAGCAGGTTACTTTTGACATCACTAAAGGTGCAAAAGGTTTCCAGGCAACAAACGTACGCTAAGCGTAACCACTAAAAGACTGTTTAATTACAGTCTTTTTTTTATTCATTTACTTAAACTCATTGAAAACATCTTTTCACATCCATTATCAATCTTCTTAAGATTCTTCTGCCGTTTTATTCTTTTTTATCTTTTCCCTAAAAAACATATCTAAGCTACTCAGTTACCCAGAAATTTATTTTAAAAATTTCTGCTAATTCCTGCAAGCGATCTTACCATATTGACAAATAGTATACAAAAAATTATATTAGGATAAAATGATAAGCTTTATCATAACTCAAACAGGCAAAATATGTTGCGGATTTGATCATGCTTTGGCTAAGTATTTTTTACGTCAAAAAAATGACTTGGAATACAGGCGGAAAAGTTAAAAGGAGGTTATTATGGTAAAAAAAGCTTGGGAACTATCGAGAGAAAAAACAGATGATGCAGTCCCGAAAATATTGAAGGACGAAGAACAAACTTGGGAAGATAGTATCGATGTCGGAGATGCCGAGGACTTCCATCTGCGGCTCCTATGGAACAGTAATGTACCAGGCAGCTTTGCCCCTGAGAGTATTATGCTTGCCGCTATTCAGGCAAAGGAAAATATGGGGTATATAGTTTCAGGCGGTGTGGAGCTCTGGGAGGCAGGTCAAGATGCTTATGCCCGCAATGATATGGTTGCTTTAAATCAAATTTCTTCCAAACTGTGGTATTCTGTGAATTCAGCACAAAAAGATATGCAACATCCAAGTTGGAAATTCACTCGTTACGAAAGTTGGGAACAGTTAACCACCAGTGTACAGTTTCAAGAGCCATCTCCCGTAGATAAGGGCTCTTTCTATGATAAAATTTATGCTGGTTGGATGAGCCAAATCATAGGCGGTGCAATTGGTACCATGATTGAGGGGTATACCACCGATGCAATTCGTCAGCAACTGGGGGAAGTTCGTTCCTATTTACGCAATGTAAACACGTTTAATGACGACATTACATATGAATTGGCATTTCTGGACGCCTATAAGAAGAAAGGAAAGAACATAACATCCCAAGATGTAGCTGAAGCCTGGATTGGACTAATTCCTTCCGGATGGTCTGCAGAGGAAATATCTCTGCGCAATATTCGTTGTGGAATTATGCCTCCGGACAGCGGCCGCATTGGAAACCCCTTTGGTGAATGGATTGGCGCACAAATGCGTGGTGCTATCTGTGGTATGATTGCGCCCGGCAACCCAAAGGAAGCCGCTCGGCTGGCCTGGATTGATGGAGAAGTATCTCACTTCAACAACGGAATCATCGGAGAAGTTTTCAATGCTATGATTGTGTCTCTTTCTTTTACGATGTCTGATATCCGTCAAATTGTTGAATCTAGTGTTTCCATGATTCCGTCGGATAGTGAGTATTTCCACATAGTATCTTTTGCGCTGAATGCATGTAAAGAGGAGCAGTCATGGGAAAAAGCATGGCGACGCTGCGAAAAAAGAATAGAACGATACAACTGGATTCACGCCTATCCAAATGCTATGGCAGAAGTTATTGCATTATGGTTTGGTAATAGTGATTTTGATGAGACCGCTTATATCATCTCAATGGAAGGGCAGGATGTCGACTGTAATGCTGCTCAAATTTTGACTGCCATTGGCATCTTGCATGGAATGGATAAAATTCGGGCGGAATGGTCTAATCCAATTGGTGACAGCTTACAGACCTATATGCGTGGCAAATATCGCGGCCTGTCTATTCGGTCACTTGCAAAGGAAACGGCAGATACCTGCCTGTTAAATGATTGAACGGACGATATGAGATTTCATGTTTAAGGCATTATTTGCTTCTTAATGTTTCAATGAATGTACGATAAAATAAATAATTATCTTTCAAATACTCTTGCAAGGCAAAACAGTAAAATGAAGCACAAAAAAATTAAGCCCCGAAAACTCGGGGCTTTTAGTACTGCGGTTAACAGGGCTTGAACCTGCACTCTTTCGAACCGGATTCTAAGTCCGACGCGTCTACCAATTCCGCCATAACCGCATATTTTTATTTTACAAATACATAGCTATTATACATTATTTTTAAGTTTAAGTAAACCTATTTTTTAACTTACTTATTTACAAAAACCTTCTCAGAAGATGCCTAGCTCTCCTACATAAAAACAGGACTGAAATAAATTTCAGTCCTGCTCTCCATGAACCAGGGGGGATTCGAACCCTCGACCCACGGCTTAGAAGGCCGTTGCTCTATCCAACTGAGCTACTGATCCATATTTTTTCATAGAAAAAGCGGGTGAAGAGAATCGAACTCTCGTGTTCAGCTTGGAAGGCTGACGTTCTACCATTGAACCACACCCGCATCGTCAACAATAGCTATTATATCCATTTAACATAGGTTTGTCAACACATTTTAAAATATTTTTATTCGGGCAGGTATTATTTGAAATATCTGCCCGATTTATTACACTTATATCAGTCCATAGCTTGATTTTTAGCAACATCAAAGTCAGCAGTAATGTTTTCACCCGGTGCCTCTGTTGCAAGTGATACAATCACAATAAGTATGCAAGAGAAAATGAATGCCGGAAGAAGTTCATAGATAGCAAAAACTCCACCCATAGGTTTAATTAAAATTCTCCAAATAAATACCATTGCTCCGCCGCCCAACATTCCGGCAATTGCACCGCTTCTGTTTGTTCTTCTCCAGAAAAGTGAGAAAAGCATGATAGGTCCAAATGTTGCGCCAAAACCAGCCCATGCAAATGATACTATTGTGAAAATAACACTGTTCTCATCAAGTGCAATAATTATAGCCGCAATTGTTACAGCAACAAGTGTAATCCTTGAAATCTTCATTACCTGATCGTCATCAGCATCCTTTTTAAGAAGCCCCTGATAAATATTTTTAGCTAAAGCGGATGAAGCAATAAGCAAATATGAGTCAGATGAACTCATTGTTGCTGCCAGTATACCTGCCATAGCACAGCCTGCCAAAATTGGAGGAAGAAGCTTTGTTGACATAAGAATAAAAATACCTTCAGCACTTGAAGATGTTGTAAGTGCTGCAGGATAAAGAACACGTCCTACAATACCGATTACAACTGCAGAAATAAGTGATATTATACACCACACAATCGCAATACGTCTTGATGTTTTAAGTTCTTTTTCACTTCTGATAGCCATAAACCTAAGAAGTACCTGCGGCATGCCAAAATAGCCAAGACCCCATGCAAGTGTTGACATTATTGTAAAAACACCATACTTGCCTGCTTCGCCAAAAAGAGGTGCACCATTTTCCACTATCTGAACACCGTTATCAACAACCGGTGATGCAATTCCAAAGAACTGAAGGAATCCTGGAATTTTTTCAGTGTTGCTGATTATATTTGATATGCCTCCGGCATTAGCAACTCCAACAACAAGGATAACAACGAGTACAATAATCATTACTATTCCTTGCATAAAGTCAGACACACTCTCTGCCAAAAAACCTCCGAGGAATGTATACACAAGTACGAAAACAGCTCCAATTATCATCATTGTTATATAAGGTGCCCCAAAAAGTGTTGAGAAGAGCTTACCACATGTAACAAGACAGCTTGCTGCGTATACAGTAAAGAAAATCAGAATAAAAATAGCCGCAATAGTCATTACAACTTTTTTATCTTCATAAAATCTGTTTGAGAAAAATTCTGGCAGTGTTATTGAGTTGTTGATAACACTATATCTGCGAAGTCTTTTAGATACAAAAAGCCAGTTAAGATATGTTCCGACCGCAAGTCCGATAGCAGTCCATACAGCATCAGAAAGACCGCACCAATATGCAACACCCGGAAGGCCCATAAGAAGCCAGCCGCTCATATCAGATGCTTCTGCACTCATAGCCGCTACCCATGGGCCAAGTGCTCTGCCGCCCAAAAAATAATTTTCCGAGCTTTCGTTCGCAGTTTTTGCATAAAAAATACCTATAATTATTACAGCTGCCATATAAACGCACATGGCAATTAATATCTGAACCGAGTCAGATCCCATTATAATACCCCCAATAACTAATTTTCCTACTATTTTATCTAATAAAGCGTTAAATTGCAATAAAAATCGATTCTGTATTTGATTACATACCATGTATACCTCTATAAAATACATTGATAATCCTCAAATAACGGCAAAAGCCGTCTCAAGCTTACGCTTAGCCGACGGCTTCTATTTCTGCATTTTCTTCTCGTAATTTTTCCGTAAATCTTTTAAGTCTGCTAACCGCTTCCTTAAGATTTTCCAAGCTTGTGGCATAGGAAATACGAATATGGCCTTCTCCGTATTTACCAAAGGATGTGCCCCATGCAAGTGCAACACCTTTTTCATCAAGAAGTCTGTCAGCAAATTCCTTGCTTGTAAGACCAAATGACGATATATCAGGGAACGCATAAAATGCACCTCGCGGCATACGGCAAGTTACTCCGTCAATTTCATTAAGCGCTTCCACGAGCCAGTCCCTACGCTTTTTAAATTCTTCCTTCATTCTGTCAACAGGCTCCTGATCCCCTGTAAGCGCCTCGATAGCAGCCATCTGAGTGAACGAACATGTGCATGACACCGAATTAACCATAATCATTTCAAACTGTTTTATAATATCAGGATTTGCTATGCAGTAGCCGACCCTCCATCCAGTCATTGCATATGTCTTTGAAAAACCGTCAAGCACAAGTGTTCTATCCTTAAACTCGGGCAAAGAAGCAATTGAAAACGGCTGCCCATCATATATAAGCCTGTCATATATTTCATCTGAAAGAATAAATATGTCAGGTCTGTCCTTCAACACTTCAGCCATTGCAAGTATATCCTCTTTTTCAAATATACCGCCCGTGGGATTGCCCGGACTATTAATTACTATAAGCTTAGTCTTAGGCGTAATGAGGCTTTTGAACTTTTTAATATCTAGCCTGAAATCATTTTCAGCTTTTAACGGCATCGGAACAGGTACGCCCTCGGCAAACTTTATACAGCTTTCGTAAATAGGAAAACCCGGATTAGGATAAATAACTTCATCACCCGGTCTTACTAATGTAAGTATAGTAAAAAACATAGTCGGTTTTCCGCCCGGAACAATAATAACATTTTCCATTGTTACATCTAGGTTTTTATATTTTTGGGCATAATCAGCAACTGCATTTCTTAAATCATTATATCCAAGTGTCGGACCGTAGCCTGTGTAACCGTCTGACATAGCCTTTTGGGCAGCTTCCATAATATTTGCAGGTGTTTTAAAATCAGGCTGTCCGATTTCAAGATGAACAACATTAATACCTTTTGCTTCTAAAGCCTGTGCTTTTGATAATATTGCAAAGGCAGACTCGCCGTCAAGACGACCTACCCTTTCAGCTATATAGCCCGGCATTACAGCAGAATTTGACATAATAAAACTCCCCCTATATGTAAAAAAAACTCAATTATCCGTCCAACGTGTACATTTGTCTTTCATATTATAACATAAAACAGGGGAATTTCAACATCTAAATAAAAATAATCAGTAAATTTATGCAATTTATTTTATATGCATCTCTGTGCTTCTATGGAACACAAAAATCTGTAATTGTGCGTGAAAAGCGGTCATGTAGACATTTTTTATACTTTTTAAAAAAATTAAAATCCATATGAGAAACTCAAACGGATTTTAATAAAAATTATACTATGAATATTTAGACCGACTTTTGTCGGGTTATTTTATTTAGTTCTGTGGTGTTGAAGGCTGTATTGTCGATGGCTGTATTGTCGATGGCTGCGTTGTTGATGGCTGTGCGTTGATATTTCCAAGTGTCGTTGTTACTTCTACAGAAGTATCACCGTTTCTGATGATACCAAGTTTTACTTGATCCCCTACTTTGCTGTCCTCAATGAATTGAACAAGGTTATCCATATTAAGCACTGTCTTGTCATTATATGAAACGATTACATCGCCCTGCTGTATGCCAGCCTGCTGTGCACTGCTGCCATCCATAACCGATGTTACAAGAACGCCTACAGGAAGTCTGTAAAGATCTGAAAGCTGGCTTGTTATATCCTGACCCGTAATTCCAAGGTAAGGTTTTTCAATTGAACCGTTTTCCTTAAGTTCATTAAGAATAGGAACTGCAACGCTTGCAGGTATTGCATATCCTACACCCTCTGCAGTGCTACCTGAAGAGGTCGCAAATGTTTTTGCAGTATTAATACCAATAACCGCACCTGAATAATTTACAAGAGCACCACCGCTGTTGCCTGGGTTGATGGCTGCATCGGTCTGTATAACATTAAGCTCCTTGCCCTCTACATTAACCGCCTTGTTTTCAGCACTTATCATACCGCCTGTTGTTGTTTTACCTTCACCAAGTGAATTACCGATTGCAATAACACTTTCGCCAAGCTTGATACTGTCAGTATCATCAAATACTGCAATTGTTACATTAGTAATTCCCTGAGACTCGAGGTCTGACTTATCAACGGAAAGAACTGCGAGGTCACTAGTTTCATCATAACCCACTATTGTTGCAGGTATGGTATTTTCAGCATCATCAAAAGCAATGGCAATGTTGCTTGCGCTGTCTATTACGTGCTGATTTGTTGCAACGAATACCCTTGAGTCATCTTCAGAAAATATTACTCCGCTTCCTGCTCCCTCTGCCTGATAAGGAACTGAATATAAACCGTAATTAGCTGTTCCCTGAGTAAGAGTTGTAATACTAACAACCGCATTATAAACTGAATCAATAGCGTCGGCAGCTGAATTAGATTTTGTTGCTGAAACTGCAGCGGCTGATGTTGTCAGCACTCCATCAGATGATACATTTTCTGTTTTATTGAATATTCTTGACACTCCATATCCTGCTCCGATACCTGTCCCTAAACCAAGACTTACAACAAGACAAACCGCAACAACTTTACCAAATGTCATTCCCTGCTTTTTAGGTTTTACCTTAACATCATAATACGGTGTTTTTTCTCCTTTTGGAGTTTCACCGCCATCAGCTGCGTCCGAACCGTTTGAAGCAGTACTGTTGTCATTGCCTGAAGGCTCCCCGATTCTCATCTCAGATGCTTTCTTTTCATCAGATATTTGTTCAACTGTATTATTAGTACCTACGCTAACTGGAGAATCTATTCTTTCACTTGCAGTTCCGACAAAAGGTCTGTCATAAACATTTTCAATTTTTTCTTCTTTGTTTTCAGTATCATCAGTGTCAATATATCCATCTGCGTTTACAGTTCTTTCTTCATTGTCCTGAATATCGTTCATGTCATTTGGAACTTTACTCATACCTACTCCTTCGTTTTTATTTTTATTGTCATTTTCATTATTTTTTGATGTTTCTTCATACCAACTCATATTTAAACCTCCTAATGAATTATAAATTCATTTTTTCTTATCTTTATTATGTTAGAATTATAGTAGGCATTTTTGAACAGCATATGAACAAATATTAAAGATTAAATTAATAAAGTGTATTTCTAACATGAACATTAAAATAACCTGTACATATTTATGTATTAATAAATCTAAATCCATACAATATATTCCCAAATATTACTATTCTATTTGTCCGATGTCAACTATGAATATGAACTATATTCCAATTCCGGATAATCTCTGGTATAATCAATTATTATTTATATTTACTAAGGAGATGCTTTCATGAAAATAATAGTAGCTACAACGAACGAAGGAAAGATGAAAGAATTCAGAAAACTGCTTGCAAGCGAAAATGTTGAAGTACTCTCAATGAAAGAGGCAGGAATAGATTTAGACATTGATGAAAACGGAACAACATTTGAAGAAAATGCTGCTATAAAAGCAAAGACAGTATGTGCAGCTGCAAATACCATATGTCTTGCCGATGACAGCGGTCTTGTTATAGATTATCTCGGAGGAGAGCCCGGTATATATTCAGCTCGTTATCTAGGGCACGACACCCCTTATGAAGAAAAAAATCGTATAATAATAGAACGTCTTAAAGGCGTAGAGAAAGAAAAGAGGACGGCAAGATTTGTATGTGCTGTAGCTGCAGCATTACCTAACGGAACAGTAATGACAGTAACTGATACAATGGAGGGGCGAATTGCTGATAATCCGGCAGGCTGCGGCGGATTCGGATACGATCCGATATTCTTTTATCCTCCCAAAGGAATAACAAGTGCCGAAATGACTCCTGATGAGAAAAATGCCATAAGTCATCGAGGAAAAGCACTCCGTCGTATGAACGCATTCCTCCGTGAGGAAATTCTAAAATGAAGCTTCTCATTTTTTCCGACAGTCATTGCCGCACAGAATTGATGAACAGGCTAGCTGATAAATATAAAACAGTAATAAACGGAATAATACATTTGGGCGACTGTACGGAGGATGTTTCCGAATTGTATAATATATGCAGCAATATTCCTATTTATCAGGTAAGGGGAAATAATGATTATGACAACAGCTGTCCCGCGGAGAGAACAATTAATATTTCCGGACATACTATATTTATGACTCACGGTCACAGACAGCGTGTTTATTACGATACCACTTCACTTTACTATGCCGCCGCTCAAAATGGTTCAGATATTGCTCTTTTCGGACATACACATGTCCCATATCTTCAAAACGAAGGTGGGATTATAGTTATGAATCCCGGAAGTATATCACTGCCAAGAAGCAGTAAAGAAAAAACTTTTGCTTTTCTAACTTTTGAGAACGGAAAAACCGAAGCAGCTATTATGAGTGCAGAAAATGAAGTTGTTAAAAAAATATTTTCGCTTCACATATAGGTGTTTATAGGTGTTTTATAGTGTTTCAGAAATGTTTTAGAGATGTTTTATATATTTTGCGAATCTTCACTGTAATATAAGTTGTATTTTAGGAACTATTGATAAAATACTTTATATTAAAAATGTATTAAAATATTCTATTTAAAATATTTTACAGTTGTGGTAAAATTGTTATGTGTTAAATTTTAACAAATTATTAAAGGAGGATTAAACATGAAAAAGAAACTTATTTCCCTTCTAACTGCGGCTGTAATGGTTCTAGGAATGACCGTTCCCGCAATGGCAGAGGACACAGCAGCTTCAATGAAAGGCAAACTTGTAGTTATCCATACAAACGACATGCACGGATACTTTGAAAAAACCGATACGGCAATTGGTATCGCAGGCGTTGCAAGTCTTAAGGATTACTACAAAGCTCAGGGTGCTGACGTTCTTCTTGTTGACGCCGGCGATTTTTCACAGGGCAATACTCTTGTAAGCTATTACAGAGGCAAAAATGCAGCTGAATACATTGCAGCATCAGGCTATGATGCCGTTTCAATGGGTAACCATGAATTTGATTACACATTTGATGAACTTCTTGACAACATGAAGGTTCTTACAGATGCAGGTGTTAAAGTTGTTGATGCAAATGTAATTAACAAAGCAACAGGCAAATCATACTTTGATTCTAATGCAATTTTTGAAAAAGGCGGCATGAAAATAGGTGTATTTGGTCTTGATACAGCTGAAACACTTACCAAATCCAGCCCTAGCAATGTTAAACTTGTTTCATTCCTCGACAAAGAAGCAATGTTCAAGACAGCTCAGGCTCAGGTTGATGAGCTCAAAGCTGCCGGATGTAATTACATTATCGCCCTTACACATCTTGGTGTTGACGAAGAAAGCACAGGCAGACGTTCATCTGATCTCGCTTCAGCTGTTAAAGGTATCGACCTTATCATTGACGGACACAGCCATACAGTAATGGACGGCGGCATTAAAGTCGGAGACTCAACAATCGTCAGCACAGGTTCATATCTTGCAAATGTCGGTACAGTTGTTATTGACGAAACATCTCATGAAGCTGCAGCAAAACTTATCTCAGCTGCTGACTATGCTGCAAAAATCGGAAAATATGACGAAAAGATTACCGCTATGGTGGCTGAAGACAAGGCTGAAGTAACAGCGGCTTACTCACAGGTATTTGCTAAGACAGAAGTAAAACTCGAAGGAACAAAAGCAGTTGTTCGTTCACAGGAAACTAACCTCGGTGATTTTACAGCTGATGCTTATCTTTATACAGCTCAAAAATATTCTGATGAACATGAACTCGGAATTAAAATTGACTGTGCCATCTCAAACGGAGGTGGAATACGTACATCAGTAGAACCCGGTGACATATCAAAGGATACACTTGTTACAATATTCCCCTTCGGAAATAATGTAAGCTTCGTTACCATCACAGGTGCTCAGCTCCTTGAAATTCTTGAAGCTTCAACATTCTGCACACCTGAAACACTTGGTGGATTTCCTCAGGTAGCTGGTATTAAATATACGCTTAATACAACGGTACCTTATGAAAACGGTGCGCAGTATCCCGATTCAACATATTATGCTCCCGCTAAACCCGGTAGCAGAGTTACAATAGATTCAGTAAACGGAACAGCATTTGATCCTAATTCTAAATATACAGTAGCTGTTAACTCATTCCAGGCTGAAGGCGGCGACACATACTATCAGCTTACAAAGGGCTCATATGTATGTAACACAGAGGTACTTGACTGTGATTCACTTATCCAGTATGTTGAACATCTCAACGGTGTAATTGGACAAGAATATGCAAAATCCCAGGGACGTATCACAATAATCAGTGCGCCTGCAGCAGCAGAACCTGTTGTAGAACCTGTTGTAGAAACTCCTGTAGTTGATACACCACCTACAGTAGAACCTGTTCCTACTCTTAGCGAGCTTTACACAGTAGCTAAGGGCGACAGTCTTTGGAAGATTGCAGCAACTAAACTTGGCGACGGTACTTTATGGAAAACAATTTATGAGAACAACAAAGATACAATTTCTAATCCAAATGAAATTTATATTGGTCAGAAACTTGTAATAAGCAAATAAATACAACAATTAAGAGCATTCGGAAAACCGAATGCTCTTTTTATATATCTATATTTTTTTCATTGCAGAATTCAGTGGATTAAATAATATAAGCGTAATTATAAAATTCGAAACGCCATGCACTATGTCAAATGGTATTCCTGCTATCCACCAAGAAATTCCCGCATTTATTCCACTTGTTATGAAATATGTCAATGAGCAAAGTCCTCCGTAAGCAAGTCCGAATATTCCCGCAAACAAGGCCCAAAATAAGGCACTTTCCTTTTTTCTGTATATGAGTGCAGCACAGACTAGCCCGGGCCAAATATATAGATACATGATCGCCCATAAACCAAAACCCCAAATCATACACTCAAGTGCAATAAACACAAATACACTTAATATTGCTTTTCTCCCAAAATATATTGTATACAAAATAAACAGCAATGTGACAATCTCTATGTTCGGCAAAAATGACAGCACAAATTTACCTGCAGAAAGTGCTGCACTCATTATACCTATTTGGGCAATGTCCTTTGCCGATATTTTCATTTGCTATCAACTCCTGCTGTCCTGTGACACCTTCTCATATATAATTTCAAACATATCTCCGTCGTTTACCGGCTGATTGTCAACACCATAACTGCAATACTTGCCATTAACATAAAAAGCCCAGTATGCACTTATATTGTCAGCCTTAACCCCATTTACCTTGTAAACATAATACCCATATATACCTTCATCTCCGCTGTATGAAAAATCCTGCTCCTCAAGTTCATCAAGTACGGTTCTTAAATAATCAGCATCTGTACTGTCAAAGTACTGAACCTCTTTCCCCTTATCATCAATTACAGTAATTCCTATTTCCTTATCACCCTTAACTGTCTGCGGTTTCTTCCAAATATAAATTCCAAACAAAACAGCTATCAATACTATAAATAAAATTAGACCCCTTAAATATTTGTTTTCGGATTTCATAAATGACTCTCCTTATAGTACTCCACAGAGTATAGGTACTGTAATCATTGAAAGAAGCGTAGAAATAAAAACAGCCTTTGACGCATAATGCCCGTCACCGTCATATTTATCAGCAAGTATTGCCGTTGTGCTCCCTGCCGGCATTCCTGACATAATTACAGAAATTCCAAGAAGAACCTCATCAATATGTAAAAGTTTAAGCACTACAAAAACAATCAGAGGGAAAATAACAAGCCTGATAAGCGAAAAATACAATGCACTTTTATCAAATATCTCGCGTATACTGCAATCCGAGAGTATACATCCGATGATAAGCATTGAAAGAGGTATAGTACACTTGCTTAAATAGGTTATTGTTGTTGTAGTAAATTCAGGAAGCGGCGGATTAAAAGCCATTATAATAATTCCTATACCCATAGATATTATACAGGGATGCAGTAAAATAGTTTTTATTGCTGACTTTCTGTCTACGCTTGTAAAAAGGGCAAGACCTGATGTCCACATAGTAAACCTGATAGGCAGCTGGAACATTGACACATATACCACGCCAATGCTGCCGTATATATTATCTGCAACCGGCATTCCTATGAAGCTAGAATTTGAGCAAATAAGCCCGTAATGCATAACGTCTCTTTCATTTTTCGGAAATTTCGAAAACAACTTTCCTCCGAAAACAACCGCAACTGCCTGAATTGCAATTGATATAATTAATGAGAGCATAAGGTTCTGTGCCATATTGCTGCTTTCAACATGCGATGAAAAAGACGCAATTATGTTGCAGGGCAAAATTATGTCTATTAGAAGATTAGATAAGCTACCCTGACCTTCCTTAGAAATTATATTCTTTTTTCTTGCAATAACTCCAACAAGCATAATCATAAAAAGCACCAGTTGAAGACTAAGCATTTTTGTAAAACCATCCATTTTTATTCGTACCCTCCGAAATCAATCTATTATGTTAAGTATAATGTCGTATTATATGTACTACATCTCGATGAATCAGCAAAGATATTTTTCATATAAAAAAAATTTACCTTTTCTGAAGTCCACTGTGCCTACAATATTGCATTCTAAACTTTTATATAGCCTTATTGCGTATGGATTAAGAGTAAAGCCATCAAAGCGCAATGTTTCAATGCCTTCCTTTCTGAGAATATCAAATATAATGTTCATTGTTGTTTTTGCAAGCCCTCTATTCTGAAAATGCGGATGCACGCAAATCCTATGTAATATTTTAAATTGAGAATCTGGATATTTCCACTTTCCCGTTTGATAAAGCACATCATACTCTTTACTCAGTACAAATACAGCCGCAATTTGACCGTCTATTATTATCAGCTGCATTTCATGCCTTTCAATATCCTCCGCAAAAGTTCTCCTGTCCGGATAAACTTCATCCCACTGAGGTATATTGTTTAAGTTCATTTCCTCCGTTGCGGCATAAAAAAGTGCAGATACCTCATCCAAGTCTTCAGTCTCTGCAAATCTAAGTTCTATATTATCTACTGCTCTCATTTTTTTAAATGTCCTCCGATGCTGTCGACAATTTTTTATATTATAGTACACTCAAAAGATATTTACAACGTTTTTTGCCCTTAATGTAATGCTAAGTGCAACTATAACTGCATAAAATTAATAAAAAGCTTATACGGAGACAATATGAAATTCAAAACCATATATCTAAAAAACATAAAAAACAGAATAACTATCGGAGTACTATGTGCGTTTATTGCAGGCATTGCAATTTATAATAACAATACTGCTGTTGCAACTATTCTCCCGGTTGAGAATAAGGTCATCATAATTGATGCCGGTCACGGCGGTTTTGATCCCGGCAAAGCAGGCGTAAACGGAGAAAATGAAAAAACAATTAACCTTAAAATAGCTGAATACCTTCAGCAGTACCTTGAACAGAGCGGTGCAGTTGCCATAATAACCAGAAACTCTGATGAGGCTCTAGGAGACTCAAAAAAAGCGGATATGGGAGAGAGAAAAAACATAGTCAATAACAGTGATGGGGACATTCTCATCAGTATACATCAAAATTCCTTTACATCGCAGTCAGCAAACGGTGCACAGGTGTTTTATTACAAAGATAGTGAAGAAGGCAAAAAGCTTGCAGAGACTGTACAGGACTCCTTATGTACTTCGCTTGGCAGTACAAGAGTCGCAAAATCAAATTCAGATTATTACGTTTTAAGGACCACAGAAATACCTGCTGCCATTGTTGAGTGCGGATTTCTGAGCAATTCTGCCGAAGAAAAGAAACTAAATGATGAAACTTATCAGCAACTGACAGCCTGGGCAATTTATAAGGGAATTACAAACTATTTTAATTCATAATAAAAAGACCAAAATCCGCATTGTGGAGGCAATGCGGATTTTGGCGGGAATACTTTCAAACAATGCGGGGAGCATTGTTCGACTTAGGATATAAAGATTTAATAAGGTATATAATAAGGACTATGTCCAGTATTATCAGTTTAAAATTCTTATAAAGGTTTATCTGCCGCAAGCACATACCATGGCTGATACCATTCCTCTTCCTTAATATCTTGTCTTTCTTTTTTTGTTGTATCAGGCAGTTGAATAATTCGTACATTAATAAGCCCGCTTCTTTCAATAAGATTTTTAAGCTCGTCCATCTTTGCATTGGAAACAACCAGCTTTTCATCTACACTCTTGTCATCATATATGTTTAACTGATGCATTCTTATGCCCACATTTTCTTCCATACGATTGAAGCAGAATATTCTTCCACCCGGTTTAATTACCCTTACCCATTCCTTAATTGCTATATCAGGCAATAATTGCATCTTCAATCATAATAAATCTCCCTCAACTGCTTTTGCAGAAAAACAAAAAAACCATGTCGGCATGCAAATAATACAAACCTTCATGGTTAATTAATCCGAAAATATGCTTTTTGCAGTCTTCATAACTGCATTTACTATATTACATTATCATAATAATTATTGCTTGTCAATAAGCAATATGTTTTCAAATTATTAAACACATTTTAAACAAAGCTTTAGAACACAATTAGCCCGGGGGTTTATGTCATCTATCTTTAGTTGACTTAAAAATTCAGTTATCGTATAATGTTCTATAATATAAAACAAAGGAGACGAATTTATGGCTACTACAAAAACGATACAGTCCCTGGAACGAGCGTTTTCAATTCTTGAACTTTTTCAAAGCGGAAAAAGCGAACTCAGCCTTAAAGAAATTTCGGATTCCATAGGTCTTAACAAAAGTACTACATTTGGCCTTGTAAACAGTCTGACTACCCTTGGTTATATGCTTCAAAATGAAGATAATCAAAAATATTCTCTGGGTCTTAAAATACTTTCTCTTACAAATGCTGTTAAAATGAACAACATTCTTATTCGTGTTTCTCGTCCGTACCTTGAAGAGTTAAGTACAAAGTACCGTGAAACCGTTCACAGTGCTAAAGAATTAAATGGAAATATTGTATATATAGATAAGGTTGATGCTGACACATCCATGTATATAAACACTCAAATAGGAACAAAAAACTATATGCATTGTACAGGCGTTGGCAAAGTCCTTCTCGCATATAAAAGTGATGACGAAATTGAAACATTTTTATCAACCCATCAGCTTAAAGCCCTTACATTCAATACAATCACTAATCCTGAACATCTGAAAAGGGAAATGGCTGAAATCCGTAAAAACGGTATAGGCGGTGATGATGAGGAAATAGAAATGGGTCTTTCCTGTGTTGCTGTTCCTGTAATGAAATCAGAAACCACTGCAGGTTTTGCAATTAGTGTTGCAGGCCCTACAGTTCGAATATCTGAGAATAAGAAAAACGGACTTGCTGAAGATTTAAAAAATACAGCAGCTAAACTTTCTGAAATAATTTACGGTTATACAGCTGAATAAGCAAATAAAAAACAGGTGTATGTAAAAAACCAGTTATCCATAAAGTAGTTTTGAACCAATCACAATTTAACCGGCAAAAAAAGCGATTATAGATAATATTGCCCCTGTATCTTTTAGGATACAGGGGCAAATTGCTTTTATTGTGCGTTTAAATGCCCATCTTCTGCCGTATGTCTTGTTTTTATAAATAGCTCCCGAAGCTACTGCCGTTTTCATATCAAAAACAAGCTTTCTTCTTCGTAGTATTCTCTAATAATATGGTAACGTAAATCACTTTTCAAAAGTATGTTAGGATGTACCAAATAAATATTTTGCACAAAGTATAGTTAAGGTGGTAGCTATAGTTAATATGCCGTACAACCTTCTATGCGCTTATTTTTTGTATTAATATTGAGGCATTCGAATTAATCTCAGTGCCGCCAGCTAATGTCTGTAACGTAATTCCAGCTGTGCTTGTATGATTCCGTACAGTTAGCGTGTCAGCAGCATTGGCAGTTATAATCACCATTCCTGAATTTCCTTGAGTTCCGGCACCTGAACCATAGATACTGCCGGCAACTGGATTGCCATTCCTATAAAGAGTGAATTGGTTTGGTTCTACTCCTACAACATAAAACCAGATTGCATAGTCGCCAGCACTGACGAGCTGAATTGTAGATTCCCCTTCTGTATGGGTAATTGAACCAACAATAACTCCATTCGTACTGAATAGTATATCTTCCTGTAACGCTACAACTTGCGCATCCAGATTATAAATATATGCGTATTCTGATAATCCGTTAGTGCCTGCAGGACCTTGTGGGCCAGTAGGACCTACTTCACCTTGCGTACCCTGCGGGCCTTGTGAACCAGCAGGACCGACTTCTCCCTGTGGACCCTGTGCACCAGCAGGGCCTACATTGCCTTGCCCACCCTGCGAGCCTTGTGTACCAGCAGGTCCGACTTCTCCCTGTGGACCCTGTGCACCGGCAGGACCGACTTCACCCTGCGGACCTTGAGCACCAGCTGGGCCGACATTACCTTGCGCACCCTGCGGGCCTTGTGCACCGGCAGGACCGACTTCTCCCTGTGCACCCTGTGCACCGGCAGGACCAACTTCGCCCTGAGGACCTTGTGCACCGGCAGGACCGACTTCTCCCTGTGCACCCTGAGCACCGGCAGGACCGACTTCTCCCTGTGGGCCTTGTGCACCAGCAGGACCGACTTCGCCCTGTGCACCCTGTGCACCGGCAGGGCCTACTTCTCCCTGTGGACCCTGAGCACCGGCAGGACCGACTTCTCCCTGTGCACCCTGAGCACCGGCAGGACCAACTTCGCCCTGTGCACCCTGTGCACCGGCAGGACCGACTTCTCCCTGTGGGCCTTGTGCACCAGCAGGACCGACTTCTCCCTGAGCACCCTGAGCACCGGCAGGACCGACTTCTCCCTGAGCACCCTGTGCACCAGCAGGACCTACATTACCTTGCGCACCCTGTGAGCCTTGCGCTCCAGCAGGACCTACTTCTCCCTGCGGGCCTTGTGAACCGGCAGGACCGACTTCTCCCTGTGGGCCTTGTGCACCGGCAGGACCGACTTCTCCCTGTGCACCCTGTGCACCGGCAGGGCCTACTTCGCCCTGTGGACCTTGTGAACCGGCAGGACCAACTTCGCCCTGAGGACCTTGTGCACCGGATGGACCGACTTCTCCCTGAGCACCCTGTGCACCGGCTGGACCGACTTCTCCCTGAGCACCTTGTGCACCGGATGGACCGACTTCTCCCTGTGCACCCTGTGCACCAGCAGGACCTACATTACCTTGCGCTCCCTGTGAGCCTTGCACTCCAGCAGGACCTACTTCACCCTGCGGGCCTTGTGCACCGGCAGGACCGACTTCTCCCTGTGCACCCTGTGCACCGGCAGGACCGACATTACCTTGTGCACCCTGTGCACCCTGTGCACCAGCAGGACCGACTTCTCCCTGTGGGCCTTGTGCACCGGATGGACCGACTTCTCCCTGTGCACCTTGTGCACCGGCAGGACCGACATTACCTTGCACACCCTGCGGACCTTGCGTACCCTGCGCACCCTGTGCACCGGCTGGACCTACTTCTCCCTGAGCACCCTGTGCACCTGTTGGACCTACTTCTCCCTGAGCACCCTGTGCACCGGCTGGACCGACTTCTCCCTGTGGACCTTGTGGACCAGCAGGACCGACCGGACCTACACAGCATGAACATGGTGGACATGGTGGTGGACATGGTGGTGGACATGGCTTTTGAGGTAGACAACTATTCCAGTTGCTACCACTATTATAATCATTCAAATACTACTACCTCCATAGCTTAAAATTTAAAAAAATTGTATTTAATATATAATATGTTTGAAAGTTGGAATTGCTAGTCCAAAAGGAACTTTTTATCATATTTTTTTACATACTGTAATAAAATGAGAAACCACTGCAGGTTTTGCAATTAGTGTTGCCGGACCTACAGTTCGAATATCTGAGAATAAGAAAAACGGACTTGCTGAAGATTTAAAAAATACAGCAGCTAAACTTTCTGAAATAATTTACGGTTATGCAGCTGAATAAGCAAATAAAAAAGGCGTCCTGAAAACGCCCTTTTTTTTATAATTCTCTGCATTTGCCTGTTATATAATCATTTGAACTGCCGTAATTGATTCTTCTCCTCATGCCTATAATCAAATTTGAAAGCAGCACAGTTATGAAAGCAAACAACACTATAATGGAAAGATAACTTGATATTGTAGAGAAAATATTTGATGCACTTATTCCTCCGACGTTTTGGTGTATTCCGCCTCCAATCCCTCTGCCATTTCCTCTGTTATTATTACTTTCCGATGTTGATGTAGTAGCCGAAGTCACACTGTCTATACTGTTTTCTCCTCCGCTCTCATCGCTTATTTTCGCCTGCTGACCTGTCTCTTCTCCTTCCACATTTTCGACTTCAGCATTTACAGAAAAAGGCATTGCAAGCCAGCGTGTAAATGATGTTGACACGGTACCATAAACTCCGTTAGCAATTGCAGCTATAAGGAATACAGAACCAACAACCTTTGCAGCCTTCCCGTATCGAAGTTTTCCGAAAGCATTTTTTATAAAGTCCCAATGCAGTCCCAAATGAACTCCCATCAAAACAATTGATACTGCAGCACAGAAATAATGTATAGTTTTCCAAGAACCTCCCATTACGCTGAAATCAAACACAGCTTTTGAAATAAACACACCGCTTATACCAATCAAAATAAAATCAATTGCTAGCAGCAAATCAACAATTGCCACTATTCTTGTTCTTGAGTTTATTCCTTTTCCAAAGAACTTGCCAAAAACTGCTTTCAGCCATTTTGCATTTATCAAATTATGTATTGCAAACAGACAAATTAACGCCAGGCCTCCTATTTCATGAAATGACATACTGATTGCATTTTTTTTGAACATGAGTACAAGCAGTACCAGCATAATAATATCAAGAATTATTTTAAACATTCTTTTGTTTTTCATAAGGTACCTCCTTTTTAATATATTTAGATAATAACCCAAATCAATTAAAATGCTTATCAAATACAATTAATTTTTCATTATTAATAAATTAGATTATTCTAATAAAAAAAGGCGTCAGCCCTTTCGGATTAAACGCCTCTTTTCGTAATTCACAGAATTACTATTTATAAATATATAGATAAGAAATTGGGATCAGTTTATTTTTTTGATTCATTCGCAGCCTGGGTGCATGCATCTATGTAATAATTGATGTCAAGACCTATTGTTACTGAATCAAAACCTTGTGAATAGTATTTTCGTGCTGCCTCCGTACTCATAGTAAATATTATTACAAACTTTCCTGCATTATGGCAGGCAGTTTTTATTCTCTCAAGTGCGGCCAAGAAGTCGGGATTTTCAAACTGGCCGCTTATACCAAGTCCTATCGAAAGGTCGTAAGGTCCAATAAAAATACCATCTACACCTTCCATTGAAACAACCTCTTCGATATTTTCAAGACATCCTGCTGTCTCACACTGAGGAATAACAAGGGTTTCATTATTCCAGTAATCCATAACAACATCCATTGGCTCTCCCATCGGATACTCATAGCCCCAACCGTCTTTTCTTGACGGGCAGAAACCCCTTGAGCCGATAGGCGAAAACTTTGACCACTTCAATATTTTCTTAACATCATCAATGCTCTCTACAAAAGGAATAATAAGTCCCTTTGCCCCTACATCAAGAGGTTTCATAAGTGATGCTCTGGAAATATCACGGACACGCACAAATGGAATTATACCGCCCATATTGGCACCACGAATTGCATCAAGTGTGCTTTCGCCTTCAAATGTACCGTGTTCATTATCAATAATCATATAATCAAAAGCAGTACGTCCCATACACTCAGCGGCAGTTGTTCCGCCGATTTCAAAGAATGTACCTACAGGACGTTCTTTTGCCTGCAGTTTTTTTAGAAATTCATTCATGTCAAAACTCCTTCAGTATATTGCTAAATCAATGCTTGATTATTGCACCCTTATCTGCAGATGAAGCTACCTGAGCATAAAGTCTTAAATATCCTCTGGGGATTTCCTTTTCAGGGCGTTTCCAATTCTTGAACCTTTCTGCAATTTCTTCTTCGGGTACATGAAGTTCAAGCTTGCCTTCATTAACATCAATTAGTATTTCATCTCCGTCCTTAACAATTGCAAGAGGACCGCCTTCAGCCGCTTCTGGAGAAATATGGCCTACGAAGCATCCGTTATTTGTTCCTGAGAAACGACCGTCTGTAACAAGTGCACATGTTTTTGAAAGACCTGCACCGTACATATATTTCATTGCCTTAAACATTTCTCGCATACCGGGTCCACCTTTTGGACCTTCATAACGTATTACAACTACTTCTCCCAGTTTGATAACTCCACCTAGAATCGCCCCTTCCGCAGCCTCCTCACTGTCAAAACATATAGCCTTACCTACAAAGTGATGTAATGCCGGGTCAATTGCCCCGGGCTTGCTGATTGCTGTATCTGGAGCAAGGTTTCCTTCGAGTACAGCTACGCCGCCTGTTGCACTGAAAGGCTTTTCAACTGTCTTAATAATTTCGGGGTTTTCGGGATATTCATATTTATATTCAGCAAGATTTTCTTTTATTGTCTTGCCGGTGCATGTCATAGAACTTGTGTCAAGAATATCACCAAGTCTGCCCATTACTCTGGGTATTCCTCCGGCTTTATAAAAGTCTTCCATATCCCATTTTGCCGCAGGGTTAACCTTAGCAATCTGAGGCGTTGTTTTATTAAGTTCCTTAAATTCACGAACAACATTCATGCCAAGTTCTGCTTCATTTGCGACAGCACTGAGGTGAAGAACGGCATTTGTCGAACCACATATAGCCATAGTTACCTTTATCGCATTACGGATACTCTCCTTAGTTATTATCTGGCGTGCAGTAATTCCCTTATTAACAAGATCTACTATTGCTCGTCCTGCCATAAATGAGCTTCTGAGTCTCTCACCATAAACTGCTGGAATTAACGCACTCCCCGGAAGGCTCAAACCAAGAGCTTCAGAAAGGCATCCCATTGTATTTGCAGTGCCGAGGAATGCACAAGAGCCGCAGCCGGGACATGCTGTATTTTCAAGGGCATAATATTCTTCTTTTGATATTTTTCCTACACTGTACATTCCCTTTGCTTCATCTGTTGAAGTAAAATCGGCTTTTCTTCCGTCAAACTCTATACCACCGAGCATAGGACCCCCCACTACAATAATTGCAGGGATATCAAGCCTTGCTGCTGCCATCATCATTCCTGGTACAATTTTATCACAAGATGCAAGAAGTACAACAGCATCAAGTCTATGAGCCTGAACCATAATTTCAACCGAATTACATATGATCTCTCTTGATGGAAGTATATAATTCATTCCTATATGTCCCTGTGCAACACCATCACATGCTCCTATAACACCAAATTCAACAGCAGTGCCTCCTGCCGAGTAAATTCCTTTTTTTACGAACTCGTTTACCTGATTGAGGTTAAAGTGGCCTGGAACAACTGTGTTCCATGTATTTGCAATACCAATAATCGGTTTATCGTTAAGCTCATGGTCTGTATAACCCATAGCCTTGAAAAGTGAACGATAAAAAGGTGCGTCATCACCGGACATAATAATACTGCTTCTTAATTCTGCCATTATACTCTCTCCTTCTAATAATTATTATTCTATATTATAGCACTTCGTTCTATAAGATAATTCTGCCACATAGTTCCTTTAATGTCAATGAAAAAAAATAATTTTTCGTTTTTTCTTGTTTTGCACAAATAATGTTTATATTTTTGTACATAATTACTATCAATAAGCGATTCACGAGCAATTCACGCTATTTATTACCTTGCAATAGTTTAATCTTTACTCTATAATCTAACTAATTGGTACAACTCTATAATATGGAAGGAAAAAAATATGAAAAATGACTTCAGCTCATTAGGTATATCCGAAGAACTTATATCCGCACTTAAAATACAAGGAATTGACAACCCGACAGAGGTTCAGGCAATTGCAATTCCTATAATCATGTCTAAAAAAGATGCTGTTGTACGTGCAGAGACCGGTTCAGGAAAGACGCTTGCCTATCTGCTTCCTATATTTATGAATATAGACATTTCTGTGCGTTCAGCTCAGTGTATTATACTTGCACCGACACACGAACTTGCTGTTCAGGTACATAAACAGGCGGAGCTCTTGGCAAAAAATGCGGGAATGGATATACGCTCTGCACTGATTATAGGCAATGCAGGCATGACTCGTCAGTTGGACAAGCTTAAAGAAAAGCCTCAAATAATAATAGGCTCTGCCGGACGTATTATTGATCTTATTGAAAAGAAGAAACTCCCAGCCCATACAGTTAAAACAATAATTGTCGATGAGGCCGACAGAATGGTTGACAAACTGAATATAGACTTGGTTAAGGCTGTTGTAAAAACGACACTTAAAAACACCCGCCAGACCGTATTCCTCTCAGCCTCAATGAATGAAGAATCTGTTTCAGCGGCTAAAGAAATATCGGTAAATGAACCTGTTTTATGCATGGCAGCGGAAAAGCTTCCAAAGTCAATTGAGCATTTCTGTATTGAAAGCGAACTGCGAGATAAAATTAACATCATAAGAAAAATCGTTCATGGTGAAGAAGCAAAGAAAACAATAGTATTCATTAATAATACAGAAAATATTGAGGTTGTTGTTGAAAAACTTTGCTACCACTCGCTCAAAGCAGTTGGACTTTACGGCGGCATAAGACGTGACGAAAGAAGAAAAGCTATAAATGACATGATAAACGGAAAAGCAGAAATACTTGTTGCCTCTGACCTTGTTTCCAGAGGTCTTGATATTCCTGATGTTACTCACATTATAAATATGGATATTCCCGAAAACCCCATAAGTTATCTGCACCGTTCAGGAAGAACCGGCAGAAACGGAAAACCCGGAAAGGTAATAAGCCTTGCAACAAAAGGAGAACTTCGTTATCTGAACATGTGCTCTAGGCTGCTTGATGCCGAAATTAAGCACGTATATATGAAGGAAGGAAAAATGGTTCCGGATGAAAGAAAAAGAAAACCTATGAGATATTCTTCAGTCTTGCAAAAAAATGCTGTTATAAGAATAAAAAAAGAAAAATAAAACAAAACTTAATATTGTGCTAATCGTTTTTTTAGTATACTATGTCTGTATAACCAATTTATATCAATTATGCAAAGGAGATAAATATGAGCGAACACAATTGCGGTTGCGGATGCGATCATGAACACGATGAGGATTGCCTCAACGAAGAACTTGAAACTATGACACTTACTCTTGATGATGATACAGAGCTTGAGTGTGTTATACTTGGTATTTTCGATGTTGAAGGCATTGAAGGAAAAGAATACATTGCACTTCTGCCTCAGAATGACGAAACAGTTCTTATCTATGAGTACAAAGAGCTTGAAAATGAAGAAGTAGAGCTTCTTTCTATCGAAGATGATGCAGAATTTGAAAAGGTATCTGCCGAATTTGATACCATTTTCAATGATGATGATGATGAAGAGTAATAAAGCAACTCATTACCCCAGTTCTAAAAGAACTGGGGTTTTTTAGTTCTGTTAAAAATTTTAAGAAATATAAACAAAAAAACCATTGACTATTTTTCGAATAATTGTATAATATTAAAATAGTTAGCTACCTAATAGTTAGTACCATAACAATTAGAGAGGAGGTTTTTACAATGGAAGAATCTGTGATATCCGAGCTTAAATCTCTTAATAATCTTATCAAACGTCTTATAATGGCGAATTGCTCAAACCATGAAACGCTTGCAAGCCTTTCAGCTCAGCAGATGCATATAATCATTTTCATAAAGCATGCCCAAAAGCACAACCTAGATGTTTATCAGCGAGATATAGAAAACTCTTTTAATATTCGTCCGTCAACAGCAACCGGAATTATTCAGCTTCTTGAAAAAAACGGATATATTATTAAACAAAGCGTTCCCAATGATGCAAGACTGAAAAAGCTTGTGCTTACTGATAAAGCTGATAGTATTTTTCACAATTTCGAACCATTTATTAAAGACATAGAAAAAGTAGTTCTTGAAGATATAACAGAAGAAGAACTAGATCAATTTGCAAATGTTATTCACAAAATGAAAGACAATTTATTAAAAGACAATTTATTAAAAGACAAATAATAAAAAATAAATTATTAAAAGTGACAAAAAATCAAGACAAAAATAGGAGGTACTCAAATGAGTATTATTAAACAGCTGTCTAAATCCATTAGACAGTACAAAAGAGACTCAATCCTCTCCCCATTATTTGTAATAGGAGAAGTTTTTTTGGAAGTATTAATTCCATTTGTAATGGCAAACCTCATTGATTTCGGTATTAATGTGGGAGATATGAGTTATATAGTTAAAACCGGAATCATTCTTATTATATGCTGTATAGCATCTCTTTTCTTCGGAATAATGAGCGGCAACTATGCTGCAAAAGCATCAGCAGGATTTGCAGCCAATCTAAGAGAAGATATGTATTATAAAGTTCAGGAGTATTCTTTCCTTAACATAGATAAATTCTCAACTGCATCAATTGTAACAAGGCTTACAACTGACATAACAAATGTTCAGATGGCATTCATGATGCTCATAAGAATTGCCGTAAGAAGCCCTATTATGCTTATATGTGCATTCCTTGCAGTTTTAAAAACAAACAGTAAAATAGCATTGATATATATTTTTGTAATCCCTCTTCTTGCTGTCGGTCTTTTCTTCATAATGTCCAATGCACACCCTATTTTCAAACGTGTGTTTAAAAAATACGACAAGCTTAATTCAATCGTTCAGGAAAACCTCAGAGGCATAAGAGTTGTTAAATCCTTTGTACGTGAAGAGCATGAAAAAGAAAAATTCTATGCTTCTTCAGAGGATATTTACAATGATTACACAAAGGTCGAAAAACTGCTTTCTCTTGCCTTTCCTCTCATGCAGTTTTCTGCATATCTGTGTATGCTTCTTGCATCATGGTTCAGTGCAAAATTTATTGTTGAGGGTCACATGCTTACAGGAAACCTTGTAAGTATAGTTAGCTATACAATGCAGATACTTATGAGTCTGATGATACTTTCAATGGTTTTTGTTATGATTACAATGGCAAAAACAGCATCCGAGCGTATATGTGAGCTTTTAAGTGAGACTCCGGGTATCAGCAACTGTAATAGCCCTGTTTATAATGTGAAAGACGGTTCTGTATCATTAGAGAATGTATCATTCAGTTATAAAAAAGATAAGAAGAGGCTTTGCCTCTCTGATATAAACATCAGCATTAAATCAGGAGAAACAGTCGGAATCATAGGCGGAACTGGCTCATCAAAAAGTTCACTGGTTCAGCTTATTCCTCGACTTTATGATGTTACGGACGGTTCGCTCAAAGTTGGCGGAATAGATGTAAAAGACTATGACATCGAAACACTCAGAAGTGAAGTAGCTATGGTTCTTCAAAAAAACGTACTTTTTAGCGGAACAATAAAAGAAAACCTACGCTGGGGAGATAATGATGCTTCCGATGACGAAATTATCCGTGTATGCAAACTTGCATGTGCCGATGAATTCATAGAACAATTTCCCGATAAATATGACACATACATCGAACAAGGCGGTACAAACGTATCAGGCGGTCAGAAACAGCGCCTTTGCATAGCCAGAGCACTGCTTAAAAAACCTAAAATACTTATACTAGACGACTCAACAAGTGCTGTTGATACAGCAACCGATTCGAAAATCAGAAAAGCGTTCCGTGATGAAATACCCGAAACAACAAAATTAATTATTGCACAGCGTATATCATCAGTTGAGGATGCCGACAAAATAATTGTAATGAATAACGGAAAAATTGATGCTTTCGGAACCCCCGAGCAACTTATGAAGACAAATGACATCTACCGCGAAATTTACGAATCACAAACAAAAGGAGGCGACGAACAATGAGTCAGGAATCAAAACCAGTGCAGATGGGTGGACGCGGTCCGGGCAGACATCAAACGGGTCCCCGCCCCAAACTCAAAAATGCAGGTACAACAATAAAAAGATTATTGTCTTATATTGGAGATTATAAATTCAGGTTTATATTTGTTATAATTTGTATTATAATTAGTGCAGTAGTCGGAGTAATGGGCTCAATGTTTATCAAGACCGTCATTGATGATTTTATTACACCTATGCTAAGCACAGGAAGCACAGATTTTTCGGGACTTCTTTCTGCAATAATAAAAATGGGTATTATTTATGTAATTGGTATACTTGCCACCTTGCTTTACACAAGAACAATGGTTGCTATATCACAGGGCGTAATCAAAAGGATCAGGGATGAAATGTTTGCACATATGCAGACACTTCCTATTAAGTACTTTGATACCCATACTCATGGTGATATCATGAGTCACTACACTAATGATACCGATACACTTCGTCAAATGCTCTCACAGTCATTAACTATGTTTATTAGTTCTGCAATGACAATTATCTTTGTAGCTGCAGCAATGCTTAAATCAAATCTTTGGCTTTCGCTTTTTGTAGCTATATTCATTATGTTCATGCTTACCGTCACAAAAAAAGTAGCAGGAAAATCATCAAAATATTTCGTTAAACAGCAGCAGTCGCTTGGTGCACTTAATGGTTATATTGAGGAAATGATAAACGGTCAGAAGGTAATTAAGGTATTCTGTCATGAGGACGAAGCAAAACAGGACTTTGACAAAAAGAATGAAGAGCTTCGCACAAATATGGCCAACGCAAACCGTTATGGAAATATACTTATGCCTATAATGATTAACCTCGGAAATCTTGAGTATGTCTGCATAGCTTTAGTTGGCGGATTTCTTGCTCTTAACGGCTTAGGCGGTCTTACTTTAGGTATAATAGCATCGTTCCTCTCTCTTTCAAAGAGCCTTACAAACCCGCTAGGTCAGGTTTCACAGCAGCTTAACTCTGTTGTAATGGCGCTTGCAGGTGCAGAGCGTATTTTCGCAATTATGGATGAAAAACCTGAAGAGGACAGCGGAAGTGTTACTCTTGTAAATGCAGAAATAACAGCAGACGGTTCTCTTGTTGAAACTAATAAGCATACAGAGCTTTGGGCTTGGAAAATTAAAAACTCCGATGGCTCTTATGAATACCGTGAGCTTAAAGGAGATGTTCGTCTGAATGACGTTGACTTCTCATATGAAGAAGGTAAACCTGTTCTTAACGATATATCACTCTTTGCAAAACCCGGGCAGAAGATTGCCTTCGTTGGTGCAACCGGTGCGGGTAAAACAACAATAACAAATCTTATTAACCGTTTTTATGATATACAAAGCGGTGAAATCACCTATGACGGCATTGATATAAAGAACATCAAAAAACCCGATTTGCGTCATTCTCTAGGCATTGTTCTTCAGGATGTAAACCTGTTTACCGGAACAATTATGGATAACATTAGGTACGGCAGACTTGATGCAACAGATGAAGAGGTTATTGCAGCCGCAAAGCTTGCAAATGCTCATGAGTTCATTACAATGCTTCCCGACGGCTATAGCACCGTTCTTACAGGAGACGGTGGAAGCCTTTCGCAAGGTCAGCGTCAGCTTATATCAATCGCAAGAGCAGCGGTTGCAGATCCTCCTGTTATGATACTTGATGAGGCGACTTCATCAATTGACACAAGAACTGAATCCATTGTCCAGAAAGGTATGGATTCTCTTATGGACGGCAGAACGGTATTCGTTATCGCTCATCGTCTTTCAACTGTAAGAAATTCAAAGGCTATTATGGTTCTTGAACACGGCAAAATTATCGAAAGAGGTAATCACGAAGAGCTCATTAATCAGAAGGGTAAATACTACCAACTTTATACAGGTGCCTTTGAGCTTGAATAAAACAACCAAAGGAAGGGAGTACTTAAATGAAAGCATGGTTCGCCAAATTTATGAATGGTCGCTACGGCGGTGATGATTACGGAAAATTCTTATCTGTTATAGCAATAGTTTTAATAGTGCTGTCGGTTATATTTTCAAACATAGTAAGCATAATTTCTTCAATTTTATGGGTACTTGGATTAGCTATGATACTTTATTGCTATTACAGAATGTTTTCCAGAGATATAGAGAGAAGATCTGCTGAAAACCAGAAATATCTCAATAATAAGTATAAGATAGCAGTGTTAAAGCAGCAGAGAAAAGATAGATCTGAACAGAAGGCAGACTACAAATTCTTTAAATGTCCTAAATGCGGTGTTCTTAACCGTATACCCAAAGGAAAAGGTAAAATAGAAATCACATGCCCTAAATGTGGAGAAAAATTCATCAGAAAGAGCTGATAAAATATGTTTGGATATGTAACTGCAAACATAGATGCTTTAAACGAAGATGAAATGAAAACATACAGAGGCTTATACTGCGGTCTGTGCCGCTCTCTTAAAGAACGGCACAGTAATATAAGCCGAATAATGCTAACCTACGATATGACCTTTCTAATTTTGGTATTATCATCTCTTTATGACTGTGCAGATAAAATCGGTGATGAACGCTGTTTCATTCATCCAGTAAAGAAGCATTGCTTTATTGAAAACGAGATAACTTCATATGCAGCAGACATGAGTGTGGCACTTGTCTATAATAAATTTATTGATGACTGGAACGATGATAAAAAAGTGTCGTCGAAGATATGTTCTGCAATTACAAGGAAAGATTATCAAAATGTACGGCAAAAGTATCCTCGTCAATGTAACGCAATAGAAAAATGTCTATTAAACTTAAGTGATGTTGAAAGACGAGGCATTACCGTTCCTGATATACCTGCAAATATATTTGGCGTCCTTCTTGCGGAGATTTTTGTTTATAAAGAAGATGAATTTGCTCCTGCACTTAGGATGGCTGCTTCTGCACTAGGCAGATTTATATATATAATGGATGCTTGGGATGACCTATGTGATGATATTAAAAAAGAACATTATAACCCGCTTACTTCCATTTCGTCGGAAAGCATAAGACCGATTCTTACTATGATTTTATCGGAATGTGCAGAGTCTCTCTTCTCTCTTCCGTTAGAGAAAAATATTAATATTATGAAAAATGTAATTTACTCAGGCGTCTGGATGCGGTATTCTGTTAAGGAAAGCCGAAACGAAAAAAGAAATTCGAAGGCGTGTAACAGGGAGGAGACCAAATGACAGAAGATCCTTACAAGGTGTTGGGGGTATCTCCAACAGCAAGTGATGAAGAAATACAAAAAGCATACAGAAAACTGGTTAAGAAATTTCATCCCGATGTAAACCCCGGTGATGCAACTGCAGAGAGAAAAATGCGTGAAATCAATGCCGCATATGATCAGATAAAAAATATCCGTGAAGGCAAAGCACCAAACGGTAATGCTTATGACAGTTCTTACGGAGGCAATTCTGCAAGCAACGGCGGAGGTTATTACGGAAATTACGGCGGATTTTCCTGGGAAGATATTTTCGGTCAGGGTTTTGGAAATTATTCTCAAAATGAAGATACAACAGAGCTTACTGCTGCAAGAAACTATATTAATACCGCACACTACAAAGAAGCTCTTAATGTACTGAACTCTGTTGATATTAACCATAGAAATGCCCGTTGGTATTACTTTAATGCACTTGCAAACTTTGGACTTGGAAATAAAATTGAAGCAATGAACAGTGCCCAGCAAGCTGCAACAATGGATCCTAATAATCTTGAATACCAGCAGCTTATATCAAGACTTCAAAACGGAGGAACAACATATAGCCAGTATAGCGGTGGTTATCCGTTTATGTGCGGTTCAAGCAATATCTGTCTTTCCCTTTGTCTTGCCAATCTTCTTTGTGGTATGTGCTTCAGACCATTTTAAAATTACAGAACTATGTTTAGGACCGATTTCCATCGGTCTTATTTTTTATCCCTTGACAATTCAGCTAGTAAAACCGATAATTTATTAATAACCTTTTTGATACCAATTTTTGATAAAGGAGAATACTAATGTACGGTTTTGTCAGAACAGCGGCCGCCGTTCCCAAACTCAGGGTTGCCGATTGCGATTATAATACAAATGAAATAATTAACATAATTAATGACGCTTCAGAAGAAGATGTTGAATTATGTGTTTTTCCCGAGCTGTCCATAACCGGCTATACATGTGCAGATCTATTTCTTCAGACAGCTTTAATAAATGCCGCTGAGGAAAGCCTCGGCAAAATTACTGAAGCAACCGAGGGTAAAAACATGGTTGTTGTAGTCGGACTCCCAATAAATATAGGAAACCGTCTTTATAACTGTTCAGTTGCAATATTTGAAGGTGAAATCCTTGGCGTTGTTCCTAAAATTTATATTCCGAACTACAGCGAATACTATGAAAAGCGATGGTTTAAAAGCGGAAGTGAACTTAAGGGCATGGTTTCTCTTTGCGGACAAAATGTTGCCGTTGGTACAAACCTTGTTTTTGCAGCCGAAGGAATTGATAACTTTACATTTGGAATAGAAATATGCGAAGATTTATGGGCTAACATTCCGCCAAGCTGTAATCTTACACTCTCAGGTGCATTGATTATAGCAAACACATCTGCAAGCAACGAACTTGCTACAAAAAACGAATACCGCAAATCCCTTGTGTCAGGTCAATCAGCTCGCTGTATATGCGGTTATGTGTATACCTCATCAGGCATGGGTGAATCAACACAGGACATGGTTTTCAGCGGACACAGCCTTATTTGCGAAAATGGTTCCATTTTAAATGAAAGTAAACGTTTTTTACTTGAAAACGGTCTTATTATTTCTGATATAGACACAGAGCTTCTTGTAAATGACAGGCGAAAAAACACCAGTTATTCAGACCTTCCAACACAAGAACCGGAAATAATCGTCTTTCCGATGTATGACCGTGTAAAAACATCACTTAAGCGTTATATCTGCCCTCACCCTTTTATTCCCAGAAATGATGAGGCTCTTAATTCACGATGCAGTGATATTATTAACATTCAGGTAACAGGTCTTGCAAAGCGAGTTATGCATACAAATGCGAAATCTCTTATTATAGGCATCTCAGGCGGTCTGGATTCAACCCTTGCACTTCTTGTTGCCGTAAAAACCTGTGATTACTTGAATATAGACAGAAAGACTGTTTTTGGAGTAACAATGCCAGGTTTTGGTACAACGGACAGAACTTATAATAACGCTTTGTTTCTTATGAAAGCCCTTGGTATTACAACAAAGGAAATTAACATCCGAGAAGCGGCAATGCTCCACTTTAAAAGCATTGGCCATGACCCTGAAGTCCATGATGTAACATACGAAAATACCCAGGCAAGGGAACGTACGCAGGTTCTTATGGATTTGGCTAATAAAGAAAACGGTCTGGTTATCGGCACAGGCGACCTTTCTGAACTTGCACTTGGATGGGCAACATATAACGGAGACCACATGTCTATGTACGGAGTAAACTCTGGTGTACCAAAAACTCTGGTTCGTGTACTTGTGAAGTGGGTGGCTGACTACGGAAATCTTGATGAAAAGGCAAACGATGTTCTTTTTGATGTTCTTGATACCCCTGTATCTCCTGAACTTCTCCCTCCAGACAGCAACAACAAAATTAATCAGAAGACAGAAGAAATTGTGGGCCCATATGAGCTTCATGACTTTTTCCTCTATTATGTCGTAAGATGCGGATTTGAACCTAAGAAAATTTATTATCTTGCACTTAATGCTTTTGACAATATATATGATGATAAGACAATCCTCAAATGGCTTAAAAACTTCTACAGAAGATTTTTTTCACAGCAGTTCAAGCGTTCTTGCCTTCCCGACGGTCCAAAAGTCGGAACAATCAACCTCTCACCAAGAGGTGACTGGAGGATGCCTTCCGATGCTGTTAACACTGTGTGGATGAAAGAGCTTGAGGATTTATAATAAAAATTGCTGCAATTCTTTGCAGCAATTTTTTTCAGATTACACAAAACTTTAATTGATTTTTGTATTATTTTCCAATTGCAAATGTCTATTTTTTTACAATTCAAACTTCCTTATTTAGATACAATTAGTTTGTAAGCAATCAAAACTAAAAAGGAGACATCAGTATGGGAAATTATTTTAAAACAAAAGACGGCGTCAATCTATATTATGAAGTTATGGGTGAAGGTAAGCCACTCGTTATGATTCATGGCTGGGATCAAAGCAGTGAGGCTTTTCAGTATAACGTTCCTGTGTTATCTCAAAAATACAAAGTTATAACTGTTGATTTGAGAGGACACGGAAAATCCGATAAACCATCATATGGATATCGAATTGCAAGACTCTCAAAAGATGTATATGAACTTATTGAATATCTTAACCTTAAAGATGTAACTCTTCTTGGCTGGTCAATGGGTGTTTCAATCATTTGGAGTTATTGGGAATTATTCGGCGGAGAAAGGCTCAGCAAACTTATTATGGTTGATGAACCGCCTTTCCTTATAACAATGCAAGATAATGACTTAGGTTTTATTACTTACAGCGATCTTTTGCCTTTGCTAGATGCAATTATCGCCGATCCAGTTAACTCAATCAAAGGTTTTGTTGACAGTATGCTTGTAACATCCGAAGCAAAAGAAAAATTTGCTGATTTCTTTGTTAATGAAAGCATGAAAATGCCTAAAGAATATGTTTCAAAACTTTTTCTTCACCACTGTGCGATGGACTGGCGTGATGTAATTCCGACAATTACACTTCCGACTCTTGTAATCGGCGCCAAAAAAAGCATAGCAAAGTGGGAATCAAATGAACTTACTTACAAATTAATAAAAGATTCAAAATTCGAAGTTTTCGAAACAGGTCATATGATGTTTTTAGAAGAAAAAAATCGCTTCAATGATGCTGTAATTAATTTCATAGGTTAATAAACAAGGTGTTCCAAATACCAATTTGGAACACCTTGTTTTTATTCTTTCAACATAGTAAAAAGTCCGTCTCTATCTAAAAGTTTAATCTGCTTATATCCAACACCGATATACTTCTTCTTTTCAAACTCGCTCAGAAGCATACTTACCTTAACTCTTGAGACACCAATAAGAGCAGAAATACGCTCATGTGTGAAATCCAGAGTATCCGTACTGGCAACACACATTTGGAGTATGTATAATGCCAATTTCTTTTTTGCACTATCTTGCTGGACAGCACTTAACCCATTTAAAAAAACAACAATTTTCTTAGTACACAAAGCTAAAAGCTGATTTATGGCCTCTTTATCTTTCATGCAAAGATTAAGTAATCTCTCCCTGTCTATATAATACAAAACGGATTGTGAGGCGGCATCTATAGAAAGAACTCTCTTTGCCGGTGTAGTAAAAGTATCTTCACCTAAAAGCAGTCCGTCAGCTATTACTATTACAGTCTGTTCTTCACCGTCTTCATTTGAATAAAACCCCCTTAATTTGCCTGATTTTACATAGTATATTCCATCTGCATCATCATTGTAATAATACACAATTTCATTTGCACTATACATTTTTAAAATGCCGTACCTCATAATTAGTGCAGCGATTTTATCATATTTAAATTTATTAACAGTGTCAATCTCGTCAAATGAATACATTTAAATCACTCCATTATCATTATAAAAACATACTATCATAAGTACATACCCAAATTGTAACTTATTTTACAATCAAGTACAGCAATATTGCTATACTTATAATTAGCAATATAGTTTTACACATTATTTAGGAGGAGAATATTATGGACAATTATTTCCAGACAAGTGACGGTGCAGACATCCATTATATCGAAGAAGGCAACGGCAAGACCATTATTCTGATTCATGGTTGGGGATGCGCAGCAGAACTCTACAAGTATCAAATTAAAGCGCTAAAGGATAAATACCATGTAATTGCTGTTGATTTAAGAGGTCACGGCGATTCAAAAACGCCTGGATACGGATTCAGAATATCCCGTCTTGCAAAGGACATTCAAGAACTTATTTTACATATCGGTGAAGAAAAAGTTATTCTTTGTGGTCACTCAATGGGTTGCTCAATCATTTGGTCATATATTGAATTATTCGGTCAAGATAGGCTGTATAAGATAGTACTTATTGATGAGGACCCTGTTATAATTGATTTCCCCAGTTGGACAGACGAAGAAAGAGAGCACTTCGGCGGATTATTCTCAGCGCAGCTTGTATTTGACACGGTTTCTGCCTTAAAAGGAGACAATGGCGATGCGGTAGCATCAAGTCTTCTAGGGGGGTTATTCACATCAGATGTTGATGAAGAGACAAAAAACTGGGCAATTTCTCATGCTTTAAAGGCTTCAAGAAGCGATACAGCTGACCTCATTTTCAACCACTCAATGAATGACTGGTCAAAAGTTATTCCAACAATAAAAGTACCCACTTTGGTTGTCGGGGGTAAGTTAAGCGCTATGAACTACAAATCGATTGAATGGATAGGAAGTGTTATCAAAAACTCTCAAACCTTCATAATGGAAGAAAAAAGCAGTCATTTTATGTTTATAGAAAATCATAAAGAATTTAATAGTGCACTCTTGAATTTTCTGACTGATTAAAATAATAAGAGCGGTTTTATAATATTATAAACCGCTCTTTTTTATTATTTGTTTAAAAGTTTATCTATCTCAGGGCCATAGTAATCATTGAACATTGTATCTGCATCGTAAGCGCCTGTAATCGTATAAGATATATTACCATCAGAATCAATAATATATGTTGCCGGAATCGACTGAACATTATATTTTTTTGCCTCATCATTAGAAATTATCGCAAAATCAAATGTATAATTATTATCATCAGCAAATGCCTTTATATCCTCCTCTGAATCCCCACCAGCGTTAAGCGCAAGTATTGTAATATCATCTCCATATTTATCCTTCAGCATTTGTAAAGCCGGCATTTCTTCAACACAATAACCGCACCAAGTTGCCCAAAAGTTAATCAGTACCGGTTTTCCTTTATAATCTGATAACTTTGCAGTTGTTCCGTCCATAAGTGTAAACTCCACATCAGGAGCAACGTCTCCAACCGCTAATTCCCCTACTGTTAACTCAGGTTCCTCAGATTTTGCTGTTGCATTTTGTTCTGATATTACATTTTTAACATCTTTTGAATTACTAGTTGTGGGGGTATTGCTAGTGCAGGCACTTAAAGCAATCATAACACAAACTGAAACCAATAAAAATATTCTTTTTTTCATCACTCGTCACCTTTTATCCTTTTTGATATTATTGCACCTGTAGGGCAAATTCCTTTACATTCACCACATTGAATGCACTCCTTGTCACCAACATGGTGTACATCCATTTTACATTCTCTCACACATTTTCCGCAGTGAATACACTTACCTTCATCAACACGCACACCAAATATGGCTACTTTATTGAAAAATGCGTATATGGCTCCTAGCGGACAGATAAATCTGCAGAAATCTCTAAAAATAAAAATTGCACCAATTAAAATTACTACTAACAATGAGACTTTCCAGTTGAATAAAACACCTGTCATAGCTGCTATACTCTCATTTGATGCTGTAAGCGGTATTCCTCCTTCAAGGGTTCCAGCTGGGCAAATCCACTTACAAAATGCAGGCTCTTTAAATAAAAATGAAAACACTACTGCAATTACAACAAGTATTATATATTTTAACTTAGATAGTACCTTGGTTATACGATTTTTTTTAATTTTGGGTGAGGGAATTTTATACAGCAGCTCCTGAATCAAACCAAACGGGCATAAAAACCCACAAATAAATCTTCCGAATAATACACCAAACAACAATAGAGTACCAACAATATAAAACGGAATTTTCTTATTTGATGTCGAAATTGCATTTTGAAAACTTCCCAGAGGACAAGCTCCTATTGCACCTGGGCACGAATAACAGTTAAGCCCCGGAACACAAACACCTTTTATGTCCCCCTGATAGATTTCTCCTTTTGCAAATCCTTTGAAGTTGGCATTAAATAAAAGTGCACTGATAACCTGTATATATTTTCTCTTAAAATGAAAATCAGCCAATTCCTATACACTCCAAACATATGCGTATCGCCTTATTAAGCGTATCATTAAATCCACCGTTTAGAATTCCGGCAACTACAAACACTATGCCAAGAGCAATCAGCCCGTCGCGTATATACTTTACATTCATATGCTGCCCTCCAAATACTATTTGTACTTAACTGCCGTTCCATAAACGGTAATCTCTGATGCCGACTGCATAACAGAGCTTGTCGAATATCTGATGCCTACCACTGCATCAGCACCAATTTTTGAGGCGTTCAACTCCATTCGCTTTGTAGCTTCTGCGCTGGCCTCCTCGATCATTTCAGTATAGCCTTTGATTTCTCCGCCTATGATTGTTTTTAAACCAGCACCTATATCCTTTCCAATGTTCTTTGAATTTACAGTTGTTCCTCTTACAATCCCAAGCACTTCGTATTCACGACCAATATTTTCAACAGTGGCTAATAACATAGATTACCTCCTAAATTAAATATGCCTGTTTTAAATTTTAATATACCTATTTTGTAATTAAATATACCTATTTTAAGTATAATATATCGATTTTAGCTTTACCATAATTTTAAAATTATTTTAAGAAAAAAAGACCTGATTCTTAAGAATCAGGTCAGGTCTTTATAATAAACTATTATTCTTCTGTAACAGCTTCCTCAACGGGAGCTTCTTCAATAGGAGCCTCAGCATCTTTCTTTGAAAGACTGATCTTCTTCTGTTCTGCATTTACATCTATTACTTTCACCTTAATTATTTCACCGATTGTAAGTTCATCTTCGGGTTTCTCAACACGTTTATTAGCAATCTGAGAAATGTGAACAAGTCCATCAACACCAGGCTCAAGCTCAATGAACGCACCGAAAGGTACCATACGTACAACCTTACCCTCAACAACAGCGCCAACTGCATACTTCTCAGCTGCAAGTGACCAAGGATTAGGCTGAACATCTTTAAGTGAAAGAGAAATTTTGCTTTTTTCTTTATCTACATCAAGAACAACAACTTCAACTGTGTCGCCTTCTGAAAGAACTTCCTTAGGATTTAAAATTCTTCCCCAGCTCATCTCTGAGATATGGATAAGTCCGTCAACTCCGCCAAGGTCAACAAATGCGCCGAAGTCTGTAAGTCTTGAAACTTTACCTATTATCTTCTTGCCTGTTTCAAGATTTTCAAATACTGCTGTTTTCTTCTTTTCTGCTTCTTTTGCAACAAGAGCCTTTCTTCCGCCGATAATACGACGTTTTGATCTATCAAGCTCAATAATATTGAAAGAAAGATCTTTTCCTTTATAAACGCTGAGGTCTTCTACGAATCTGCCTGAAACCTGTGAAGAAGGAATAAATACTCGGATACCGTTAACAACGGCAATGAGTCCTCCCTTAACGATTTCTGTTACTTTACCTGTTACAACGGCTTTATCTTCGTATGCTTTTTCGATGTCCTCCATGCCCTTCTGTGATTCAACTTTTCTCTTGGAAAGAAGAACATTTCCGTCACCGTCATTTACACGAACAACAAATACTTCAATTTCATCACCGGCTTGTACAGTCTTGCTAGGTACAACAGTAGTATCACTGCTGAATTCTCCTCTGGGAATAACTCCATCAGATTTATAACCAAGATTAACTGATACTTCTTCGCCCGCAGTCGAAATTACTGTACCTTTAACAACATCGCCAGTATGTAAAGTTACAAATGACTCGTTAAGCATCTGCTCAAATGTGAGTTCCTCACCCTCCATCGTATTTTTCACTCCGTCCATCTCACTCATAGTAGTAATAACCTCCTTTATTATTGCAGGTGGCGTAGACGCTCCTGCAGTTATACCAATTCTATCATTAAATTTATAATTATTCAACACCAAATCGTTAATTGTTTCAATATAACTTGTATTTCTACAGTTTTTTTCGCATATTTCAAATAATTTCTGAGTATTAGAGCTTCCCTTATCACCAATTACCAACATTTTATCAACAATCTGTGAAATATTAACCGCTTCTTTTTGTCTTTCTTCAGTAGCTGAACAAATTGTATTATATGCCTTTATATTTTCGCTCTTCTCTTTAAGCACATTAAATATATCGCTATACTTGCTTTCTCTGAATGTGGTCTGCACAACAACTGCATATTTTTTATCCGGTTCTAACACAAGCTCACGTGCTTCCTCAGCATTATCAACTATAACTGCAGAATTATCACACCAGCCGTTTATTCCCATAACCTCGGGGTGTTTTCTATCCCCGATTATTATTATGTTAAAACCTTCTTTTTTTCTGTCACTAACAATTTTGTGTATTTTCTTCACAAAAGGGCATGTCCCATCAACATAATTTATTATTCGCTCATCAAGCTCATCATATACACTTTTTCCTACACCATGTGAACGAATTATAACAGTTCCGTCCTCACAGCCTTCAAGCGAATCAACTGACTTAACACCCTTTTCAGCTAAATCTGCGTTCACATTTTTATTATGAATCAGAGGGCCGTAGGTATAAATTTTTCCGCCTTTTTCTATTTCTTTATAACAAGACTCAATTGCTCTGTTAACCCCAAAGCAGAAGCCTGCTGATTTTGCAAGGATTATTTCCACGTTACCTTTCTCCTGTCTTCGTTTCGACAATATCAAGAACCCCGTTTACAACCTCATCAATTGTCATTCCCGTTGTATCAATCTCAATGGCATCTTCTGCCTTTTTTAGAGGATTATATTCTCTTGTCATATCGTTGTTGTCACGAATTTTTATCTGTTCAATTACTTCCTCAAGCGTATCTGTTTTGCCCTGAGCCGCAAAATCCTTAAGTCTGCGTTTTGCTCTTTCCTCAACATCCGCATTAAGATATATTTTAACCTTTGCATCAGGAAGAACTACAGTACCAATATCCCTTCCGTCCATTACCACTGAAGCTTTTTTTGCAATTTCCTGCTGCATTTCAACAAGCTTGTCCCTAACGGGAATAAACACGCCGACATCAGATGCACCCTGACCGATTTCAGCTGTTCTGATTAGTCCTGTTACGTCTTCACCGTTAAGTATCATACGCTGCACACCATCTGTCATTTTAATGTCCATTCTTATATTTTTAAGTGCAGTTCCAACAGCTTCTCCATCTTTTGTGCTTACTCCATTTTTAAAACAGTAGAAAGCAACTGTTCTGTACATAGCGCCTGTATCAACATAAATAATTCCTAGTTTATCAGATAAAATTTTTGCAACTGTACTTTTTCCGCTGCCCGCAGGTCCGTCTATTGCAATAGAAAAAACCTTCATTAGTTTCACCTCATTATCTTTTCAAGTCAGGTCTTAAACCGACTGCATTTCTTAAGTATACATGCTTTAAAGCATCTCTTTTGTAATCTCCCTCAACAGTAACCATTACACGTATGCAATTCCTTAGGCTGCCTTTAACATAAAGTTCCTGAACACACATAAGTGCAGCCTCAGTTATTCCCATTTTTCTTACCGCAACGGCAGGGTATGCCTTGTCCAAATCGCTTGTTGCGGTGAACACAATTGAAACAACGTCCTCTATTTTAACGGCATTTAGATCAAATAATTCTCTCATCATCTCTTCAGTTGCCGAATATATCATCTCTTTATCATTTTCATCAACCGTAGTTGCTCCTCTTATTGCCACTGTCATTTGCCGTCCCCCAATCCCTCCGCTGCTGAATAACCTGTTGAAAAGGCTATCTGCAGATTAAAACCGCCAGTATAAGCATCCACATCAAGCACCTCTCCGGCAAAATACAATCCTCTGATTTTTTTGCTCTGCATTGTTGACGGATCTATTTCATCGGTATTAACTCCACCGCTTGTTACAACTGCTTCGTTAAAGCCCGACGTTCCTGTCAAATGCATCGGAAGTCCTTTTATAAGATCCACAAGACGTTTTCTTTCTTCTTTAGTAATATCATGTATCTTCTTCGTCTCATCAATTCCACTCAAGCTTATAATCACCGGAATTATTTTCTGCGGAAGAAGTTCATTTAATGCATTTTTTAAATCTTTATTTATATATTTTTCAAAATCTCTTAAAATACGGTTATCAAGAGCCTTCTGATCAAGAGCTGGCTTCATGTCAATGTAAAGCATCATTTCTTCATCAAAGCGATTAAGAAGATGTGCGCTGGCAGACAAAATCATAGGTCCGGAAACTCCGAAATGCGTAAACAGCATTTCACCGAAATCCTTATATAATATCTTTCCCCTGCCGTTTTTAATAACTATCGCCGTATTTTTCAGGCTGAGTCCCATTAACTCGGCACAGAACCATTCATTGGATTTGAGCGGCACAAGAGAAGGCAAAAGCGGTGTAACAATATGCCCTGCCTTTTTTGCAAATTTGTATCCGTCACCTGTCGATCCTGTTCCCGGATAACTCAAACCGCCTGTCGCAATTATTACTGCATCAGAAAACACTGTTTTCCCGTCATCCGTAACAACTCCGACAGCCTGTCCGTCATTTATCACAATATCTCTGACACCTTTTTCAAGGTGCAGTCTTACACCGTTTTTCTTCATATAGTCTAAAAGTGCCTCAGAAACATCAGCAGCCTTATCACTGACAGGAAAAACGCGTTTTCCTCTTTCCACCTTTGTCGGGACGCCTAATTTTTCAATAAGCTCAACAATCTTTTCGGGAGGAAATTTATAAAGTGCCGAATACATGAAATATGGATTTCCGGGAATATTTGCAATATGCTCTTCCACATCTGAGGCGTTTGTTATATTGCATCGGCCTTTACCCGTAATACAAACTTTTTTGCCGACCATGTTATTCTTTTCAAAAACATCTACACTGTGCCCAAGTTCTGCTGCATGCCCTGCTGCTATCATACCTGCTGCACCTGCTCCGATTACTATAACTTTCATTCTATCACCACCGCTTTACGGTTTTAAAAAGTTGCTGTCATTTTGCCCCATTGCTGCAAGATGCGCACTGTCATTTACTGTAAGCATAAGTCTTCTGTCTTTCTTAATTTCTATTATTGATATACCGGTATTGTTAATCCACATCTTTGTGAACCAGCTGTTATCTAATCCCATTATGTACATTATCATAAGCCTTATTATTCCGCCATGGGAAATAATAAGGACATTTCCATCTTCATTTTCAATAATCCTGTCAATACTTGGTTTAATTCTTTTTATTACATTATCTATGTTTTCTTCACCGGGGAAACCATAATTATGAGGTTCCCTTATAAAATTTATATAGCTGTCTCCATATTTTTCAGTCAAATCAGGAACAGTCTTTCCTTCCCATTCACCAAAATGTATTTCTCTGAAAGCATCCTCTGTTATAATCTCAAGACCTTTGTTTTCTGCAATAGGCTTTGCTGTCAACATAGCTCTTTTAAGCGGTGATGAATAAATTTTATCTATACGTATATTCTTAAATCTTTCTGTCACACATTCTGCCTGTTTTATTCCTTCGGCAGAAAGCTCTATATCCGTCATTCCCTGATAGCGTCTTTCAGTATTCCAGACTGTTTCACCATGACGCATAAAATAAAGTCTAAGCATTTTATAACTCCTTAAGATACTGCATTTCTTTATTTGTAAGGTATCTCCAAGTGCCTTTTTTCAAGTCACCTAAGTAAATCTCACCTTCAGCTACTCTTTTAAGTGTAGCAACAGGGTGTCTTGCTGACTGACACATTTCCCTTACCTGTCTGTTTCTTCCTTCGTGTATTGTGATATTGCACCATGAAAAACGTCCGTCAACCCTTAAAAGTTCAATCTTTGCCGGACGTGTTTTTTTCCCATCTATAGTAATTCCGTTTTTAAAAAGATTAATAGTATTACTGTCAGGAACACCGAAAAGTTTTGCCTCATAAATCTTACTAACCTCATTTTTAGGATGAGTAAGTTTATATACAGCATCACCGTCATTTGTTAGAATAAGCAATCCCGAAGTATCGTAGTCAAGTCTGCCAACGGGCACAACTCTCTCTTTAACTCCCTTAATAAGATCAAGTACAGTCGGCCTGCCAAACTGATCCTTAGCTGTTGTTACATAACCCTCAGGTTTATTAAGCATTATATAAACCTTTTTATTATCAGTTTTAATGTTTTTCCCTTTAAATTCCACAACATCCTTATTCGGATCTATTTTAATACCAAGCTCGGTTACAACCTCGCCGTTTACCTTTACAAGTCCCTGCTTTATCAGTTCCTCAGCATGTCGTCTTGACGCAATACCGCTCTCAGCCATAAACTTTTGCAATCTTTCCATATTTTTCTCCTTAATACCGCTTCAACACACATAGTTATCCATTATTTTTTAGTATACCCGATTTCATAGGATTAATCCAGTATTTTATAAGCATTTTAGCTGTTGTTTTAACATCTTTTCTATTAACGGCACTGCATGATATAAGAGGACTTTGTGCAATTACAGTATCACTGTCGATTTTAAATAAAATTCTGCCAACCTCATCGCCTTCTTTAACAGGTGCTTCAACCTTATCAGGCAGCTTAACCTCGGCATAAAGTGCTTCCCTTTCTGACTGTCTGAGCGGCAGCGAAATATTGTCAGCTATACAAACTCTTATGCTTCCACCGTAAGAATTTTTTACCGGAATAGTATCAACATAGTCTCCCTGAATGCAGACATCATAATACATATAATTTTGGAAACCATAATTTAAAATATTCTTTGTATCAATCCATTTTCTGTTCTTTCCAACCGAACCCCAACCGCTTCCAAGCACAACTGAAATGAGTGTCATTCCATCTCTTTCAGCAGCGCCTACAAAGCAGTTTCCTGCCTTTCCAGTAAATCCTGTCTTAACCCCAATGGCACCCTCATATTCGCTTAACAGCCTGTTTTTATTGACTATTGTATATGTACACCTATTGCTTTGAACACTTATTTGCTTAGTTCCTATTATGTCTCTAAAGCCCTCAACACCAAGTGCATATCTTGTTATCAGCGCCATATCATATGCCGTCGAATAATGATTTTCACCGTCAAGACCGTTTGGCGTTTCAAAATTAGTATTGGCAGCACCAAGCTCAGCAGATTTTTTATTCATCATTTCGCAGAATGCTTCAACACTGCCGCCAATATGCTCAGCAACAGCTACCGCCGCATCATTTGAGGACTGGAGCATAAGTGCATAGAGTAAATCTTTAAGTTTAATTTCTTCTCCGCTTGATAGCCCCATTCTGACCTTTGGCTGAGATGAGGCATTAGCTGATACAGTAACCTTATCATCAAGCATCCCGCTTTCAAGAGCAAGAGCGCATGTCATTATTTTTGTTGTACTGGCATTTGCCAATGGTTCATTTGCATTTTTCTCCCAGAGAACACGTCCGCTTTCCGCATCAATTAAAACAGCACCCAATGCTTTGACATCAGGTGCTTTAATTTCATCAGCGCATACGCTCAACGGTGTCTGAAAAACCATAAAAACAGCCATTATAGGTATAAGTATTTTCTTTAATAAATTCACAGGCAAGACTCCCTTCGCCATATTATATTTAATGCAGCAGGGTTATATGCCTTGTCTTAAGGATTATTATTTTTTTAGACTAAAAACAACCTGTTTAAGTCGTCTTCTCATTTAATCACTCATTCAAACATATTCATTTGTCCGTCAATATCAGGTTCTTTAAGTATAGGCAGTTCACTCGTATCCTTAAAACCGAAATATCTTAAAAATTCCGTTGTCGTTCCAAAAAGTATCGGTTTTCCGGGTGTTTCAAGCCTGCCTGTTTCACACACAAGTCCCTTTTCAACAAGTCTGTTAACAGCATGATCACTGTTAACACCTCTGATTTCCTCAATTTCAGACTTGGTTACCGGCTGTTTATAAGCAATTATAGCTAAGGTTTCTAAAAGCACCGGTGTTAAGCCCTGCCTTTCTTTTCCCTTATATATATTTCTAATGGACTCAAAGCACAAAGGAGATGTACACATTTGGTATCCATCGCCTATTTCAATTATTCTCATTCCTCTGTTTTCATTGGAGTACCGAGTAATAAGTGTATTAACAATTGCCTTTGTCGTAGCCTTATCCATCTCAATGATATCAGCAAGAGCTGAAAGCGGTACAGCTTCGCCTGCAACAAAAAGTGCAGCCTCTATAACTGCCTCATAATCATTCATCTTCATTTGAATCACCGCTTTCATTTTTATCGTTTATAACATCAAAGTCAGCGTTTTCCTTGACAGATATAACTATTTCACCGAAAACATCATCCTGTTCAACAGAAATGCTGTTTCTTCTTATTAATTCAAGAATTGCAAGGAAAGTAATAAGTATTTCCTCTTTTGATGAATCATCGGTAAACATTTCGTAAAATTTTACTTTTGGACTTATACGCAGTGTATCCCTCAATCTGATAATTTTCTCATCTACCGTAAAATTGTCACGCCTTACAGAATTGAAACCGCTTCTTACCCTGTCAATTTTTTTCTCCTTACGTATCATTACATCACGAAAGGCCTTATATAAGCCTTCAATAGTAACGCCCTTAAGGCATTCCTCTATCGTCAGTTCATCTTTTTTCATCAATTCAGGAATTATTATATCAGGTTCACGATAAAACAATTTAGCAGCTTCATCGCTTTTTTGAACAAGAATATCAGTAATACCCTTATATTTTTTATATTCCAAAAGACGCTGAACAAGTGCCTCCCTTGGATCATCTTCAGGCTCCTCGTATTCGGTTTTGGGCAAAAGCATCCGGCTTTTGATTTCAATAAGTGTTGCAGCCATAACTACAAACTCACTCATGCTCTCCATATTTCTGTTTTCCTCGCGGTTTATGAACTCAATATACTGTTCAGTAAGCTCCGCAATGGGAATATCATATATATCTATTTCATTTTTTTCTATAAGATGATAAAGCAGATCAAGCGGTCCTGAAAAGCTTTCCAGCTTAACGGTCATATTTTCCATGAATTCACCTTATACGAACATTATGGCAATGAGATTGTACAAACCGTATATAATATTCTCGAAGAAACTTCCAAGCCCAATAAAAAGCAGAAAAACAAATGCCATCTGAATAAACTTTTCGTACTGTATAAGCTTAAAATAAGAATTGGCAGGAAGAACAACCGAGAGTACCTTCACACAATCCATCGGAGCTACTGGCAAAAGATTATATATTATTAAACAGCAGCTGAAATAGCATACTCGCATCAAAAATATTGAAAGCCAGTATATATTTGAAAATACTATAGCCAAAAGCGCTGCTATTACGGCAAAAACAAGATTTGCAACAGTAGGTGCAATTGCCGTAATAAGCACGCCTTTTTTTCTGTCCTTATAATAAAGTGAACTAATATTAACAGGTTTGCCCCAGCCAAAACCACAGACAAGCATAATAAGCATTCCAATAGGCTCAAAATGTTTAAGGGGATTAAGAGTAAGTCTGCCTTCCTCCTTTGGGATTTTATCACCCAGTGCAGTTGATACTGCCGCTCTTGTAAATTCATGTATCGTTGTTGCTAACATTATTGCAGGTATACCCAATAAAAAAACAATAAGAGACATAGACAAACCTCCTTATATAATCAATCTCTAAATTCCAATTGTACCAGACATTGACTATTTAGTAAAGAGGCCGTCTATTCTGTATTTTATTTTTCAGCACTGCATCTTGCCCAGTCTCTAAACAGCCTTTTTGTAATTGTTCCAAGAGATGCCCTTTCCACTGCCTCAGATGTAACGACATCTACCCTTGCCACCACTTCACCGTCAAGTGTATACACTGCTTCTCCTGCCTTCGTACCCTTTTCAACCGGTGCACACATCTCTTCAGATAATTCGTATGTAAGTACAGGTTCAGCTCCGCCCTTTTTCATAAGTGCGGTCACATCTTTGCCTGCTTCAAGAAGAACCGTTTCATGCTCTCCCTTTGAAACAGGAATTTCCCCTACAATATCACCGGCCTTTGCTCCTGTCGATAAGGCATAGTTTGCATATCCGTAATCTAAGAGCTTAATGGCCTCAGCAAAACGGGTCTTAGGGTCAGGTGCAGCCATTATAACTGCTATTAATGTCATACCATTTTTGTTTGCTGTTGCCGAAAGACAGTACTTTGCGTTTCCTGTGCTTCCGGTTTTGAGTCCAGTTGCTCCTTCATACCAGCGGACAAGCTTATTTGTATTTGTCAGTCCGAATTCCGATGTTCCGCGTCTTGTTGTGTGATTAATCGTATCCTGCCATGTTGTTGTATATTGCTCAATTTCTGGAAAATTAGAAATTAATTCCCTTGACATGAGTGCAATATCTCTTGCAGTCGTTAAGTGACCGTCAGTATCCAGGCCGCAGGCATTTTTAAACACGGTATTCTCCATACCAAGCTCCTTTGCCCTTGCATTCATCAGATCAACAAAGCCTTCCTCGCTTCCTCCTATGTACTCTGCCATAGAAACCGCTGCATCATTCGCGGATGCAATTGCAATACATTTTGTCATATCTGCAGCTGTTTGTGTTTCTCCGACTTCAAGAAACACCTGTGAGCCTCCCATTGATGCAGCATGCTCACTGACTGTAACCTTATCGTCCCATTTTATCTTCCCGTCTCTAACCGCTTCATATATCAAAAGAAGCGTCATTACTTTTGTAACACTGGCAGGAGGAAGTTTCTCATCCGAATTCTGTTCGTATAAAACAGTTCCGGTGGACGCCTCCATTAAAATTGCACTTTTTGTACTCAAACCCAAATCAGAAATGTTGTCGTACTGAGTCGCCTGCACATTCAACGAAAATGATTGCAGTACAAAAAATGAAGTAAGAAATAAAGCAAACATCTTTTTAAATAACTTGTTCATCTTATTCTCCCAAAAAGTATTCCAGTATTAAATTATTCGTTTCATTGTGTTTATATAACTTTTATAGGGACATCATTTATGTTACAGGCAATAATAAATGTATGTTGAAAAAAAGCTGTGTTAATATTATAATACTTAATGTTGATTTTATGGTATTTATGTAAATAGGGAGTTAAACACATGGGGCAAAAGAGAAAAAAGCTTTTATTATTATTAAATCCATTTTCAGGGCAGAAAAAGGCAAACAGGTATATAGTAAATATCGTTTCAATTTTCACTGAAGCCGGTTATGACTGCATGTTTCATGTTACACAATATACAGGTGATGCCAATGAATATGTATCCGAGAACGCCTCCGAATATGATCTTATTGTATGCATAGGCGGTGACGGAACGCTGAACGAAGTTATCGGAGGATTGATGGCTTCAGAAAATGATGTACCAATCGGCTACATTCCCTCAGGCAGTACAAATGATTTTGCGAACAGCCTCAGCCTTTCCAAAAACGTAATGCAGGCTGCCAGGGATATATTGAACGGCAGTCCTAAATACTATGACATTGGCCGCTTTAACGGAAAATATTTTTCGTATATTGCTTCATTTGGAGCGTTTACAAAAACCTCATATGATACCCCCCAGACACTTAAAAATTCATTGGGACATCTTGCTTATGTAATGGAAAGCATTAAAGAGTTTCCACTTAAACCTGTGCATGCTAAGGTAACAGTTAACGGAGATGTTTATGAAGACAATTATATTTTTGCCGCTATCAGCAACTCAACTACAGTTGCCGGAATACTGACTCTTGATTCTGAGCGTGTCGATATGAGTGACGGGCTGCTTGAAGTTATGCTGATAAAAAACCCTGAAACCACCACAGAATTCAGCCAGATTTTATGGGCGCTTACAACTCAGCAGTACGATTGTGAACCAATTAAGTTAATTTCATCCGAATCGGTTATTATTGAAATACAGCCTGATATAAACTGGACTCTGGATGGTGAATTTGCAGAAGGTAATGAAAGAATTGAAATTAACAATATTCATCATGCAATAAGAATTATGAGATAAACAAAAAGAGTATTCCTAGGAATACTCTTTTAATATTTATTCGTAAATCTCGTAGCCATGTTCTCTTAACAGCTGTTTTATTTCATTTCCGTGTTCAACATTTCTCGTTTCGAGCACTATTGACACCACGCAGGAATTAACCTCGGAGCGTTTTGCCTCTCTCTCATGATTAACTATGTTAATGTTCGCTCCTGTTTTTGATATTAACTGCAAAAGCTCTATAAGCTGACCCGGCTTATCAACTACCTTTGTTGTAATTTCAGTAATTCGTCCCGTTTTGTTAAGACCCTTTGTGATTACCCTAGATAGGATTGTAACGTCAATATTTCCGCCGCTTACAAGGCAGACAACATTTTTGCAGTCTTTTATTTTATCAAACATAACTGCTGCAACCGATGCCGCACCGGCGCCTTCTGCTACTATTTTCTGTTTTTCGATAAGTGTGAGAATTGCAGTTGCAATTTCGTCATCAGCTACAGTAACTACACCGTCAACATATTTGCTAACAAGCTCATATGTAATATCGCCCGGCTTTTTAACAGCAATACCATCTGCAATTGTTGATATGCTTTCAAGCTCTGTAGGCTCACCTTTCTTTAGTGAATTATACATACTTGCGGCACCCTCTGACTGAACTCCGTAAACTTTGCAGTCAGGCTTAAGCTGTTTTATTGCATAGGCAATACCGCTTATAAGACCGCCTCCGCCTATCGGAACAACAACAGCATCAACATTTGGCAGCTGATTAAGTATTTCCAAGCCAATAGTTCCCTGTCCTGCAATTACCTTCTCATCATTAAATGGATGAACGAATGTATATCCCTTTTCGTTCATAAGTTCAACAGCTTTATTGTATGAATCGTCATAAACTCCGGGAACAAGCACTACTTCCCCGCCAAAACCCTTTGTTGCCTCAATTTTTGACAGAGGTGCACCTGCAGGCATACATATAACTGATTTAATCCCTCTTTTTGTAGCAGAAAGAGCTACGCCCTGTGCATGGTTGCCTGCAGAACACGCAATAACACCATGTTCTGCCTCCTCTGCAGTCAGGCTTGCAATTTTGTTAAAAGCACCTCTGAGCTTAAACGAACCGGTAAGCTGCATGTTCTCCGCTTTGATGTACATATTATCGCAAATGTTGTTTGCCGGATAAAGAGGAGTCGGTCTTGCTATTTCCGAAAGTACTCGCTGTGCCTCATAAATCATTGCAATAGATAACATAAATTTTCCTCCCATTTTTACAAAAATCAATTTTCGCCGAAAACCTTTTTCTTTAAGGCTTTTCCGGTGGGTGTGGCGGCAAGTCCGCCCTCGCCTGTTTCCTTGAGTGATGATGCCAGTGAATCACCGACTTTTTTCATTGCCCATATAGTTTCATCTGCCGGTATAGCACTTGTAATTCCGGCAAGCGCAAGCTCTGCAGCAGTAAAAGCATTCGCTGTACCCATAGCATTTCTTTTTATACAAGGTATTTCAACAAGTCCTGCAACAGGGTCACATACAAGACCAAGCACATTTTTTATAGCAATCGCACATGCATCCGATGCCATTTGAGGTGTTCCACCGCACATTTCCACAAGAGCGGCAGCCGCCATTGCACTTGCTACACCGCACTCAGCCTGACATCCTCCCTCTGCACCTGCAATACTTGCTTTATTTGCAATAACAAGACCAATCGCTGAGGCTGTAAACATGCTCATTACAACATCGTTAATCGGTATTTGTCTCTCATCCATAACGCTTATTAAAACAGCGGGAAGTATACCGCATGAGCCCGCCGTAGGTGCAGCAACTATTTTACCCATGCAAGCATTTGTTTCAGAAACAGCAAGTGCCATAACCATTGCATTCCCGAAAACACTTCCGCATATATTTTTCCCGGCATCAACCTGCTGCTTCATCTTCCACGCGCTTCCTCCTGTAAGTCCGCTTACTGAACGCGTATCCTTTTCAGTGCCTTTTTCTGCAGAAATTTGCATTATTTTAAAAGACTTAAGCATATTCCTAAATAAAACATCCTCTGAGCACTCGCCGGCTTCCGCTTGGTCCTTAATAACAATTTCTGAAATTTTCTTTTTGCCTTTCTCAGCCGATTCTACAAGTTCGCTTATAGAGTCATATTTAAACATCTGCTTTCCTCCTTATATAGTTTTTAGAAGAGTTGAATCAATTACATTTTTCTTTTCCTTTATTTCTTCGTTAACATAAACAGGCACATTTGAATCAAGCTCGATTATCATGACACCATTTCCGCCTTTAGGACTTCTTTTCAAGTCAAATCTCCCAATATTTATTCCATGTTTAGCAAGCACACTTGTCACATCAGAAATCATTCCGGGAAGGTTTTTGTGAATTACAATAAGCGTAGTAAATTTTCCTGTTATCTCAACAGGTACATCATTTATCTTAGTAATAACTATATTACCTCCGCCTATTGAAGCACCCTGAACCTCAACCGTCTTTCCTACCTCACTTGTCAAAACAATATATACAGTATTTGGATGGGAGTTTTCTATTTCACATGTATGAAATTCAAAATCAAGTCCACGATATGCTGCAGTTTCAAAGCTGTATTTTATTCCCGGATCATCTGTATCCATACCGAGTATTCCGGCAATAATTGCTTTATCAGTTCCATGACCTTTATAGGTTTTAGCAAATGAACCACTAAAATATATTTCAGCTTTAACAGGGTCTGCGCCAAGAATATTTAGGGCATATTTGCCTATTCTTGCCGCCCCCGCAGTGTGTGAGCTGGAAGGTCCAATCATTACAGGACCAATTATATCGAATACATCCATATTATCCCTCCTTATTTTAATATTATAAGCTCTAATGGTCATTTGTTCAATCAATAATATTTTTTTCTATGGATAAAACCGGATATAAATGCTATAATTATTTAATCTTTTAAAAAGTAAAAACAAAGAAGGAGGACATACCTTGATATCGCCTGAAATTGAAAAAAAACTTAGCACTCTCTCAGCAGAGTATATATATAACGAAGGACTTGGAAACTTGCTTCTGCTTGCAATTAGTGCAGCTGAGCGAAAAAACGGAAACAATTCCGAGATGCCCTTTGAAACACCTGAAGAAATAAAAGCAATTCGTAAAGAAGCTGATGAATACATTACAGAACTTGAGGAGATTTTAAGTGACAGTGATGAAAGGTTTACTGCACTTAACCATGTAATCAGTCTTAAGATGAATCTTGTTCAGCTATATGGCAACGTTTATGATTACTATTCCCAATGGAACACTCTTTCATTAGCGGTAAATGATGAGACTGCAATAAGAAAATATAAAGAACAGCACCTTGCGGACAAAAAAGTAGAATTTGATATGTTTTTTACTGACTGTGTAAATTTCCTTACTTCATCGGAAAATATTGAGGAGCTTAGAAAATATACTGCACAAATTTTAAAATGTATGCCCATGAGAATGGCAAGAGGAAGGTTTTTCGATATAGTCATACGTTCACTTCGTGCAACCTTCAGCGATTCATCTGAGGACAGCATAATTAAGTCAATTGAAGCTTTCAAAAGAGGCTGCGCTCCCACACTCGATAAAAATTACGGAAAAATGTTTCCTGAAATCAGCGAGTGGCTTGCATCAAAATATAATAATGTACCTTCACACATGAGTGACGAAGAGCTTGCAGAGGAATACGATGACTTTAATTTAATGCTTGATACAATACAAAGTATTGAAGATAGCTTTACAGAACTTTATGATGACCTCAATTCGCTCATTATCGTGCTTTATTTAAGTTTTACCTTTGAAGAGCTTACAGAAGGTGATGTTGCATATGCAGACCTTTTCCATGCTGTATGTGATATAATGACAGGCGAAACCGATGCACAAGAAGCAGAAACACTCCTTGACACATTAAAGGAGCAGCTTGAAGCTGCCTTTGAACCGATTGTAGACAAGATTAACGAAATTAATGAAAAGGAAATAGCTCTTATAGATAAAATCGGAACTATGTCCTCACTTTCAGAGGATACACAAAAATCAATTTCTGCTGAAGGCTTTATAAGAGGAGTTTATTATAGCAATATAAATGATGAGCTTTTTAATTTTGATATTTCCGAAGATTCTCCGATAGCAGAAAAAGAGTTTTCCGAAAAAATATTTAATGAATTTATCGAATATATGCAAAATTACTATAAAGACCTGCCCATGCACATACGCAAATCAAACATGCTAATGCTGCTTGGTTCAATCCCCGTTTCAATGGATATTCCGGACACAATAGATTATATAAAATCATCAGTGGATAACTGCCTAGACACCGAACAAAAACTTTTAATTATAGATAAAGCCGGTATGGTATTTAACACAAATGGTTTTGTTTATGCAGATGAGCATGAAGATGAAGAATGCGGTTGCGGACATGACCACGAACATGACCACGATTGTGAATGCGGACACGAACACCATCATGAACATGATTGTGAATGTGGGCATGAACATCATCACCACTAAAAAAGCGGTATCCGATATTGTAACTTAAATATCGGATACCGCTTTTTATTATAAATATCTGTCTAAATAATACCAGAACCGTTCTTTGACTACATTTTGTTTTTCTTTAAACTCACTTTTTTTCACAGCAAAACCGGCCTTTATTATTTCTTTCTTATCAATTAGTATACTTTTCGGCTTCATTACAAATACATCTTGCCCAATCTCAAGACCTCTCCCAAGCCTTTCCATTGCCTTGATTTCACTGAACTCCATAAATCCGGTTGTTACGGTTTCCCTAAATTTTTCTGCCTTATGCAGAGCCTCACATATGCCTGCAATGCCTGTAAGTGCTTCATCGGTAAACGAAAACTTCGGCTCATAATTAGGGTTTCTGAATTTTTTAAGAACATATTCATAGCGTTCATACGCCTTGTTCACACTTTTTTCCCAAGGTATATAAATCTCATTCATTGCATTGTTGCCAATTTCATGGGCCAATTCAACGTTATTTATTATCCTTGAAACTGCATCGGCAAGTGACTCAACAGTATCATCAATCAAATATCCGTTTCTTTCATGCACTACATTTTCAGCTGCACAGCTTCCCTTAATAAGCACACTTCCAAGTCCACATGCTGCTGCCTCACGTACAACAATTCCATTTGTATCATAGGTTGAGGCAAAAAGAAACATATCAGCTCTTGTATAATATGCTCTTAATACCTCTCTGTCTTGAACAGCTCCCGTAAATATACAGTAATCGCTTAATCCAAGTTCATCTGCATACTGCTGAATATCCTTCCCGTCTGCACCGTCACCCACAATAACCATGTGGAATTTTTGGCCTTTTTCTTTGACAAATTTAAGTGAATCAAGAATTAATTTAATTCCTTTATACCACATTAACCTGCCTACAAAAAGAAATACAGGTGCATCATCATTTATATCAAGGGTTTCGTTAACCAACTTAACAGATTTTTCATCTGCTCTTCCCTTGGGGAAATCAACTCCATTTTCCATGACGATATAATCGCCCTTGTAACCCAGAGATTTTAGGTTTTCACCCGCTCCCTCGCTTACAACCCAAACATCATCACATGCCTCAACATTCTTGACAAGCAGTTTTATCATTGTATCTTGCAAAAGATTAGACTCTATTGCTTTTTTAATATCAATATCAAATTTCGTATGATAAGTAAATATTATCGGAGCACTTACCTTTTCACGTAGCATTCTTGCCAATACTGTTGACACAGCCGGACAATGGCTATGAATAATATCAATATTCTTTTCTTGAAGGCTGCCAACAGTCGAAGGCGTAAAAGGATATCCTGCTCTATAGCCGAAAATACTCGTTGTATCAAAGCTTTTATATCTTAAAACTTCAAAATTATAGTTATCCTGAATATCAGGATACTCCGGTGTGGCAACAACAGCATTTCCAAGCTCTTTCTGAATAATATCGGCATAGTTGAACACTGTATTCGCAACTCCGTCTATTACAGGCGGAAAAGAGTCATTCATTAAACATATGTTAAGCTTATTGTCCATATTTAATCTCCATTCAAGCTTTTTATCTCAAATAAATATATTTTAACATAAAAATATGAACATATAGTTACATATTATAAAAAAAATTATACATTTTTCTTATTTTTTTCCCACAATATCCCTAAACCCTTTGTAAGCAAGTCAGGTTCATATATTATTTCATTGTTACAGTAAGGAACAATAAGGCATGCAATTCCGCCTGTAGCAATTATTTTTGCCCTATATCCCAGCTCCTTGAAAACTCTTTCTGATAATCCGTCAATCATAGCCGCATTTCCGTAAATAACACCGCTTTTCATTGATTCCTCAGTATTTTTTGCAAGTATGCTTTTAGGTGCTTCAAGCTTAATCTTAGGCAGCTTAGCTGTGTTTTCCGAAAGTGCCTTAAGTGATATTGCTGCCCCGGGAGCAATAATACTTGCAACATAGCTTCCGTCCTTATCTATTACCGAGCAGGTTGAAGCAGTTCCTAAATCAAATATAAGCATAGGCGGCTCATACTGATTCAAAGCAGCAACAGTATCAACCAGCATATCCTCTCCAACCCTTTGGGGGTTGTCCATAAGTATGTTTAAACCATAATCAGCTGTTTTACCTGCTATCAACGGTTTTTTACCTGTGAGCTTTTCTATTGCGCTCTCAGCTTTATCATTAATACAGGGCACAACTGAAGAAAAAATAGCTCCCTCAACACTTACAGCATCAATATTATTAAGTTTGAGTATAAAATCTATGTGTGCAGCTATATCCTCAGTTGATTCGTTTTTATCAGTTTTCATTCTTCCTGAAAAAACAACACTTTCTCCCTCAAGTCCGCTGACAACAATATTTGAATTGCCAATATCCAACACAAGAATCATTTGATTTTTTCCTCCAGTGCAATAATCGCATTGAGTATCTCATCAGCTGCTTCGTGTTTTGTCATAATCGGGTATGCAACTGCGTCGTCCTTCGTGATTATAGTAATAATATTTGTATCTACGCCAAATCCTGCCTTATCACTTTTGATGCTGTTGGCAACAATCATATCAGCATGCTTTTTTTTAAGCTTTGCAATCGAGTTCTCCATAATATTCTGAGTTTCCATAGAAAAACCACATAAAATCTGTCCGGATTTTTTGTGCTCTCCAAGGTATAATAAAATATCCTGAGTTCTTTCAAGATTAATACTGTTCATTCCGTCAGTCTTTTTGATTTTCTCTGAACTTACAGCTGACGGGCGGTAATCCGCAACAGCTGCCGACTTAATAATTATATTGGCATTATCGCTTTCGCTTACAACCGCGTTAAGCATTTGTTCAGCACTCTCTATAAAAATTGTTCTGACACCTTCAGGAGGAATAAGTGATGTTGGTCCGCTTATAAGCACAACATCAGCCCCTCTCAGCTTAGCTCTTTGAGCAATTGCATAGCCCATTTTTCCTGTAGAACGGTTTGAAATAAAACGTACAGGGTCTACAGCTTCTCTTGTAGGCCCTGCAGTAACCACAATCTTACGTCCTTCAAGGTCTTTTTTCACCAGACTGTTTATTATGCTGTCTACAAGAACATTTACATCAGCCAGCTTTCCCTCACCACTGTCACCGCAAGCCAGTCGGCCGCTAGCGGGAGATACAAATTCATATCCGTAGGCTGCTAATTTTGATATGTTATCCTGAACAATACGGTTATGGTACATATGGGTGTTCATTGCCGGTGCAATTATTTTTCTGCATTCGGCAGCCATTATTGTAGTTGAAAGCATATCATCTGCAATTCCGTTTGCTATTTTTCCTATTATATTCGCTGTTGCAGGTGCAACCATAAATACATCCGCCTTTTTAGCCAGAGAAATGTGCTTTACATCAAACTCAAACTCCCTGTCAAAAGTGTCAACAATACACTTATTGCCTGTAAGCGTTTCAAAAGTAATCGGATTAATAAAATTGCATGCATTCTTAGTCATAATAACATGAACCTCCGCATGCTGCTTTATAAGCATGCTTGCCACATCAGCCATTTTATAGGCAGCAATGCTCCCGGTAACACCTAATACAACCGTTCTTCCCTTTAACATATCAAATCCTCCTGCATTTTATATATACGTCAGTTATTCTGCAACAAAATTATCAATAAGTCTTGTTTTTCCTATAAATACAGCCTCTGCAAAAAGTACTCTTCTGCCCTGTGTTGTATCTGCATGCTCTATGGAATCCGCATCTACTGCTTCCACGTAATCTATCCTTGCGATTGGTTCCTCTTTGATGAGATTCTTCATTGCCGATACAATTTTCAACGTGCTTGTTTCACCATCGGAAATCATTTTCTTTCCCAGACTAACCGCTTTTGAAAGGACAACGGCCGCACTTCTTTCCTCTGTACTGAGGTAAGTGTTTCTTGAGCTTTTTGCAAGACCGTCTTTTTCTCTTATAATAGGGCAGCCCACTACATTAACATCTATATTTAAATCTCTTACCATTCTTCTTATGACAGCAAGCTGCTGAGCATCCTTCTGACCGAAATATGCATTATCCGGCTTAACGATATTGAAAAGTTTAGTGACAACTGTACATACACCTTTAAAATGAACAGGCCTGCTTTTACCGCAAAGTTCCTCGGTCACACCTGTCATATTCACATAAGTTGTAAAGTCACTTGCATACATTTCTGCTGGTGAAGGATTAAAAACCAAATCTACACCTGCACTTTCAAGAAGCTCACAGTCTCTGCCTAAATCCCTGGGATAGCTTTCGAAATCCTCATTAGGTCCAAACTGAGTCGGGTTAACAAATATGCTTACCACGGTTTTATTGTTTTCCGCTGTTGACTTATTAACAAGACTTACATGACCCTCATGCAAAAATCCCATCGTAGGCACAAGTCCTATTGTTCTCCCAAGCTTTTTCTGTTCCTTTACAAACTCTCTTACCTCGTCTATTTTGTGTACAACTATCATTGTCTTACCTCTTTCCTGACCTCAGCCATTATCTCATCTGAAATTTTATACTGATGACAAACTTCAGGGAATACTCCAACGTTTATTTCTTCCTTATAGGCGGTAACAGCGTCCTTAATAACCTTTCCTATTTCAGCATAGCGTTTTACGAATTTAGGCGTAAAGTCCGAATACATGCCAAGCATATCCTGATAAACAAGAATCTGTCCGTCGCATCCTGCCCCGGCACCAATTCCTATTGTAGGAATATCAAGGCTTTCAGTAATTATCTCAGCAACAGGTGAAGGTATACCCTCAAGCACCACCGAAAAAGCGCCCGCTTCTTCAACCTTCTTCGCATCTGAAATAAGCTTTATAGCCGCCTCTGCACTTTTTCCCTGTATTTTAAATCCACCGAAAGCGTTAATTGACTGAGGTGTAAGACCTAAATGTGCCATTACCGGAATGCCTGCCTCTGTAATTGCCTTTATCTGAGGACATACAGATGCTCCACCTTCAAGCTTAACCGCATTTGCACGAGCCTCTTTCATAAGCCTGCCCGCATTAACAAGCGCCTGCTCAACAGAAACCTGATATGACATGAAAGGCATGTCAACTACAACAAGAGCATCCTTTGCACCTCTTGTTACCGCAGCACCATAACGAATCATGTCCTCCATTGTAACAGAAATAGTGTCCTCATAACCCAGCATTACATTGCCAAGTGAATCTCCGACAAGTATGCCGTGTATTCCCGCCTCGTCCATAAGTTTCGCAGTTGAATAGTCATAAGCTGTTAGCATTGATATTTTTTCTCCGCTTTGTTTCATCTCTTTAAATGTTAATACTGATTGCTTCAATTTTAAGCTCCTCCCTGAGATACGTTCTCATATTTTCACCAATACCAATATGGTTTTTGCCGTAACCTTCATTCTTTTTCTCTGCCAAATCGCAAAGCTTTAGTGCTAAAAGCAAATAAAGCTGTTTATCTTCGTCCTTAAAGTCTTCAAGACAGCTTATATGCTTTTTTATCGTTGATAAGTCTCCTCTTTCAACGGGCCCTGTAAGCGCATTTATTACGCCAACCTCTGCCGCATTTTGGGCATTACCAATAAACAAAGGATTAAGCGCAGACTCTGCCTGTGCTTTTGTCATGCCGCACTCAACAAGATAACTTTGAGCTGAACTTAACAATGCCAGCACATGATTGCTTGCAGTGACAGCCGCAGCATGATAAAGCTCCTTTTTGTCAGAAGCAATAATCGCATAATTGTTGCCCAGCCTGTCCATAAGCGAACGTATTATGTACATTCTTTCCTTTGAACCTTCGATTGTAAAAAAAGCTTTTTCAATTTGTTTGTGAGAATTGTATTTTGAATGAATAGCAAAAAGTGGGTGAATTGAATAACCAAACGCACCAGTTTGATTAATATCGGAAAAAACACCGGATGAGAGTGCACCACTAACATGACACACAAGCTTATCCTTCAGAGGAAAATTTTTGATTCCGTCCCAAAGCGTGCCAATGGCACTATCGGGTACAGTCAAAAACAGAGTATCACTGTGACGAATTAACTCTTCGGCACTATCGTAATACATTGAATTTGTAAAATCAGCTGCATCTTCGGCTGACTTTGGATTTCTGCTCCAATAGCCAACAACATCTTCACCTTTATCGGAAAAATATTTTCCCAAAGTGAAGCCTGCTTTTCCTGCTCCAAAAAATCCTATCCTCATATAATCACCTCACTAAATTTTAAAGGTGATACTCTGTCAAGTCACACTCCCAAAGGATATGTGCCAGCACTAATTTTCACGAGGGATAAAATTATACCGGTGGTATAGTTTCCGAAAGAATACTACCCATGCGAAGTATATCAAAATAAATTTAGGTTGTAAATAAATCTAACGTAGATTTAACAATATTTATATATGTAAAATTATCAAATAGATGGAATAAAATATAAATAAATAAATTAAATTGAGAACTATTAAAATATTCTGTATAATTATGTAAATATCAGATAATAACAGAAAGAAGTGAAATTAATGGATTTTAAAACACTAAGTGACACTGAAGTGAAGTCAGCTCTTGAGCTTGCATGGGATGTTTTCCAAAAATATGAAGCCCCCGATTACAGTGAAGAAGGAATGAATACCTTTCATGGATGCCTGAAAGATGCTGATTTTACAAGTATGCTCAAATGCTATGGGGCATTTGACGGTACAAAAATAGTCGGCATGATAGCAACCCGAAGCGAAGGCACACACATTGCACTTTTCTTTGTTAATGGCTCTTATCATAAACATGGTATAGGAAAGAAATTATTTTCAATGGCTTGTGCCGACAATAAGAGTGGTACATTTACCGTAAATTCATCACCCTATGCGACAGAAGTATATCATCATCTTGGTTTCATAGACACAGATACCCAAAAAGTTCAGGATGGGCTTATATTTACACCTATGGTATGTAAATTTAAATAAATATAGCAAAAAACATCGAGAAGGTTTTTTTAAATAATTCTATAATGGTATTCGTAAGGAGGTGAAAGATATGCAGGAACAAATTGAAGCCGTTCAGCGTATTCAGGATTATATTAAAGATCATTTTAACGAAAACATCACACTTGCGGACCTGTCAAAAGTGTCGCTGTTTTCCCCGTGGTACTCATATAGACTTTTCACTCAACATGTCGGATTAACCCCCGCTGATTACATTAGGAAACTCCGTTTATCAAGGTCAGCATTAAAATTAAGAGACAGTTCAAGCAAAATAACGGATGTTGCCTTTGAAATGGGTTTCGGAAGTGTAGACGGGTATCAGCGTGCGTTTCTCCGTGAGTTTGGCTGTAATCCTCGTGAATATGCTTTAAATCCTGTACCGGTTTATCTATTCACTCCATATGATGTTAAATTCAGACACATAGAAAGGAAACCTATCATGGAAAATTTAAAAAATGTATTTATTCAAGTAATTGAAAAGCCTGCCCGAAAAGCAATTATCAAGAGAGGAATTAAAGCCGCTGATTACTTTGCATATTGTGAGGAAGTCGGTTGTGATATATGGGGACTTCTTCATAGTATTCCATCAGTAATTGGAGAGCCTGTCAGCCTCTGGCTTCCGTCGTCCTACATTACTCCCGGTACATCCGAATATGTGCAGGGCGTTGAGGTTGCTCCTGACTATAACGGCATTATACCCGAAGGTCTTGATGTAATTGACTTGCCTGCTGCCAAATACCTAATGTTTCAGGGAGAGCCGTTTGCCGAAGAGGATTACTGCCAAGCAATTGAGGAAATTTGGGAATCAATTAAGAAATATGACCCCTCTGTAATCGGTTATTCTTGGGATAAGACCAACCCACGAATTCAGCTTGAGCCTATCGGAAAAAGAGGCTATATTGAATTAGTCGCAATTAAGTAAAACAATATTTATTAAAACAGCTGCTGCAAATTTTCATTTTGCAGCAGCCGTTTTAATATTATAACTAATAAATTGTTGATAATTACTAAATTGTAAAAATGCAAGTATCAAATTTCAAAATGCTAATAAACTAACTTTCCCAAATTATGGTTGATAATATAATAGCAATATGATATTATACTTCTACAGAGCCCTACTATGTGGTTGTGACCAATATCTTTAATGAAACTTATGACATCGAACGTGCTATTTCCTTTAAATATAGATTATAAAATTATAACAAATTTATTTTTAGGAGGAGCTATGAAAAAACTAATTATAACAATACTCACTTGTATTATGTTAACATCAACTGTACAAGCACAAGACATCTCTATTTCAATTAATGGTGAAAAATTAAATACATCTGCAGTTATAATAGATTACAACACTTATGTTCCGCTAAGAACTGTTTTTGAAAAACTCGGCTATGAAGTTTCTTGGGACGATCAAACCGATACTGCTCATATCCAAAACAGTGTACAAAAAATACAGTTATCTACTAACAGCGAAAACATATTGGTAACTAAGAATAGCGGAAATACTTACAAAGATTTTTTATACAGCCCCACCGTCACTATAGATGATACCATTTATGTCCCTATTCAATTTGTCGAAGAGCGTTCTGATTATATTTTTAATTGGAGTGAATCTGCAAATACAGTTGATATAAATAATACTGAAATTAACGTCAAGCTTTTAAAGGAATTGGCGGCTAAGAGTGCTGAGGCAGGAGATACAAAATACGAAATAGCCTACCAGACAGTGACTAAAAAAGACGGTGATAAAACATGCTACGTTGTTGCAAGTTTTTATTACTGGCCGTTTGGAGTCAGTCGTGGAGTTGTATTCGAATATACTCCATCTACGGACGGAAGTTTAGAAGATTTGTGCAATAAACTCTAAAAAAAATGGTGCTGAAAATTCAGCACCATTTTTTATATCAATATACTAACAAACTCTTTTTAAACATATCGTAAACTTCTTCTCTTGTAAGTGAATAGGGATGAAGAGCAAGCTTACCAGGTGCCGCCATTAATGCATCTGTATACCTTTCAACATCAGCTTCTGTAAACTCCTCTTTTTCATCAAGCACCTCTTTAAAGAAGTCATTTAACTCTTCAAGAGATTTAAAACCAAGTATTGCAAGCATTCTGTTCACCTTAGTCTGATCCTTGAACAGTTCAAGATATGCTCTGGTGAATATGGCATTTGCACGTCCATGGGGTATGTGTTTTTCATAGGTAGGCATATAACCACAAGCATGAGGAAGTGATGTTCCTGCCTGTGCAATAACAATACCTGCTATTGTAGACATCAAAAGAAATTTCTCTCGCACTTCTTCGCTGAAATCAAGTGCCTTTATTGCCGGAATGCATTCTGCAAATATTGCAAAACCGCTTTCAGCAATTCTGTCATTCATAAAGTTTGCTTTCTTTGATGTATAACCCTCAATAAGATGAGTGAGTGCGTCAATTGCAGTATTAACGGTAACCTTGTCAGAAAGGCTCTCAGTGTATCTCGCATCAAGAAATGCGATATCCGCAAACGTCTTTTGCCCGGCACCGTTTTTTGTACCCTGCTTATGCAGTGTAAATACAGCATATTGCGTTGTTTCAGAACCTGTACCTGCTGTTGTTGCTACCTCTGCTACTGGTATATGATTAAGCGGTTCACTGCTCATAAGAACATCTGCGCCCTTATCAGGATTAGCGATAAGGAAAGCTGCTCCCTTTGCCGCATCCATTGGCGAGCCTCCCCCTATGCCGATAACAAAGTCTGCACCGTTTTCAATACCTATTTTTGATGCACGTTCTATTGTTTCAAGTGATGGATTTTCTTCAACCTCATCAAATACCAAGTACCCTATACCGACTGTTTCAAGTGCATCAGTAACATCTTTTAAGGAACCGTTTAACTTTGCTGAATGTCTTCCCGTAAAAATAAGTGCCTTCTTTCCCAGTGTTAAAAATGCCTCTTTGTTCTCAATTATACAGTTTTTGCCGAAATAAATCTTAGCCGGCATATAAAAAGTAAATGCGTTCATATAAGGTACCCTCCTGTTATTTAATCTCGTCCTCTGATAACTTTTTCAGCATAAAGAAACTCGTCAACCGCCTCTTTAATGTCTTCACATGACAAGCATGTAAGTCTCTTTGTTTCCTCTCTAGCCTTGTCACCCTCACTTATAAATTTCGGATCGCTTCTTTCCCACTCAATGTATCTCTGTGCTGTAACAGACATTGCATGTTCGAGAAGTCTTCTTGCCTCACGTCCGTTTCCGAAATTTGGCGCATGAATTCTTCCTTCAAAGAAAGGCTTGAGTATCTCTCGCCATCCATCCTCAATTGAATAGCTTGCATTTTTTGCTAACAGCTCAAATATATTAAGCATTTCATCGGAATTATAGGCCGAGAAATTAACTGTAAATGTAATACGGCTACTTATACCTGGGTTTTCATCCAAAAACCTCTTCATCTTGTTCTGCTTATCATCTATATCACCGCCATAGCCGGCAAAAATAATAAGCTTGTCATAGCTATGCTCCTCAACCTCAATGCAAAGCTGAGCAAGTGCTTCCTGAGAAAAGCTGTCGGTTCTTGATGTTTCATTGTAGTTGACAAGCGAATATGCTTCATCAATTATTATTATATCATTATCCATGAAAATGTCATGCACTCTCGCTGCGGTTTGTCCAATATATTTTGCTTTCAGCTGAGTTCCTGTAACATATGCTATTCTGTGGCCGCTTAATACGCCCTCTTCACTCATCATTCTTGCAAAATATCTTGCCGAGGTTGTCTTTGCGGTACCCGGAGGTCCGATAAAGGCAAACACCTTATGAATATCAGCCGTATTCAAATCATACATTTTTCTTTTCTGGCTATATGAAAATACGGCTCCTAGCCTGCAGAGAGTTTCCTTCATATCCTGCTGACCAACTATGTTTTTGCATAAATCCATGTAAGCATTAGTTTCTTTTGTATAAATGCATCTTTCATCTAGCTTGCCTTCCTTTAAAAGATGCTTGCCATACATAACATACTTTTCTAGGAAATCATGCTCTTCTTCGTTAAGCTCCTTAAAAAATAAACTTCTTCTGTCCTTAAAATCAACATCCTTAACCAGGTCAACATAATTGACCTTTTCCTCATCAAATGTTCTTTCCTCTTCGTCTTTTGTAGGCTGGACATCAAACCATCCGTCTATTTTAAGCTGTTCTCTGTAAAGTTCATATATTTTTTTAACGAAGGCATCTGCTTTTTCTTTGCTGCACCCTGTTGCAAAAACAGCGTTGTCATAGCCTCTTTTTTCGTATACCGCAATCTGTTTTCTATTCATAAAAATCACCCACTATTATTTTATCAGATAATTAGTATCAGTCAATAGTTATTATTAAATATTTTTATTTAAATTAAATACTTGTGCACTTAATAGTTCAGCATCATTTAAGCTGTGGGAAACAACAATGCATATTTTGCTCATTAAAAACTCTCTCAAAAAATCAGCTGCTTTTTCAACTCTCTTTGTATCAATACCGTTAAACGGCTCATCAAGCAAGACAATCTCTCCATCAAAGGCAACCGCCCTCGCTATTGCAACTCTGCGTTTCATACCTCCGCTCATCTGTGACGGATATAGATTTAAATAATCTGATATATCGCATACTTCAATTATTTTTTTTGATAATTCCATGTTTTTTGTAGACAGCATTATGTTTTCCTCTGCAGTTGCACTTTCAAGAAGCCTGTCCTCCTGAAACAAATAAGATATTCTTTTTCCTTTAGTTCCTTTAACTTCTCCACTATCAATTTCAGTTAGACCGGAAATAATATTAAGTATTGTTGTTTTGCCGCATCCGCTCTCGCCAAAAAGGCATACTGTTCTGCCATTTTCAACTGCCAGTGAAAATCTATCAAGAACCATTCTTCCGTCATATGACTTTGTAATTTTATTAAGTTCCAACAGTTTTCACCCCCTGTGCTTTTTAGTGCCATTGACAGCATTAATAATAATTCTTTCAAATAAAACACTCAAAATAATAATAACAGCCGTCCATGCAAAAAGCTGAGGCGTTTCAAGATATACCTTCGCTTCATAGAGCTTGCTTCCCACAGAAAATCTGGGATTTCCTATAACTTCAGCCGCCACTCCGCTTTTCCATGCAAATCCTACTCCTGTAACTGCGGCAGACTTAATATATGGCAAGACCGCGGGCATATATATTTTCTTCAGCTTCGTAGATATCGAATATTCATACATATGTGCCATTTCCAAAAGCTTATTATCAACCGATGCAATTCCCTCTGATAGGTTACTCCATACAATAGGTACAACAGTCAAAAATGAAATGAATACAGGAACCTCGCCAGACTTCATCCATGCAAGCGCCAATATTATAAACGAAGCCACAGGTGCGGCTCTCACAATGCTTATTATTGGTTTAAACAGTGTATATAGTATTCCGCTGAAGCCTGTAGCAATACCAAGCAGTATTCCGATGACACTTCCCGCAAAAAAGCCGACTGCAATTCTTGCAAACGACAAAGCAATCGTTTTATAAAACACGGCACTGGCGCACATTTCTAACAGTGCTTTAAGTGTGTCGCCAGGAGACGCAAAAAGTATGTCCCTGCCAATCAACATATATACAATCTGCCATACAGCCAGCCAGAATACCGTCACAGCCGTATTTTTTATCAAGCTTTTGGTTTTATTTACTCTCATAATAAAATTCCTTGGCAGGAACAGTTCCGCCTACAGCCTTTGGATTTGCTGCATAAAGCACATCATATAAGCCGTTAAGCATATTTTCCATTTCACTGCCGTCAACAAAAACTATATTACAGTTAGGTATTGATTTTTCAGCTGCCTGTGCAGTTGCCATAATGCCATACTTTTCAACAAGCTTTGATGCATCTGTTATGTTGTTGTTTACAAATTCGATACTGTCTTTATATTCGCTTAAAAAGGTTTGTACAGCTCCTTCATGCTCCTTAAGGAAATCATTTCTTACTATTATACACCCCATTGCAAGCTCACTGTCGCTTACTTTACTCCATTCATCGGTAACATTAAGAGCAATCCTTAAATCAGGGTTTTTCATCATTGCAGCTGTTACGAAAGGTTCGGGAAGCATAGCAATTTGGGCCGTTCCGTCTGCAAGTGCAGCTGCAACCTCTTCATGCTCGCTCATATATTCTATTGCTGCATCAGTCACACCGTTTTTCTCAAGCATGTAATTAAGAACATACTCAGGAACAGCTCCCTGCCCGGAAGAATAAATTGTTTTTCCCGACAAATCAGAAATGCTGTTTACACTGTCACCGTTTTCAAGAACATATAATACTCCGAGAGTATTTACTGCAAGAACAGACACTCCGCCCTCTGTCTTATTGTAAAGCACAGCAGCAAGGTTTGTCGGAACTGCAGCAATATCAATTTCTCCGCTTATTATCTTGGCAGTCACATCATCCGGAGCAGCCGAAACAGTAATATTGTAACTTCCTTTTGTTTCTCCGCTTTCGCTCTTGTTCATCAGCTCAACAGCTCCTATTCCTGTCGGGCCTTTTAGCATAGCAACATTGATTTTTACGTTATCGGTTGCCTCCGCGTTGTTCCCTCCCTGTGATGCCTGAGAGCTGCTAATTTTTTGAGAGCATCCTGCAAGTATACTCATTGTGAGCACAACAGTTATCATTAAGCTAAATATTTTTTTCATAGTATTTCTCTCCCTTAATATAAATTTTTTTTCCTTCTTTTTTTATTAGTCCTTGTTTCTCAAAATCATTAAGTATTCTGTAAAGAGATGCTCTGCCAATAGCCAGATAATCTGCAAGTCTGCTGAAGCTAAAATCCGGAAGCACTGAACAGCCGTTTTCATCAGTTATTGAATTTATGCGAATATATTCTGCCACACGCTCCTCTGCTCCTCCTGAAGTGAACAAATCCAGCCGTTTATTCAAAAATACCAGTGAGTCTGACAGGTAGGCAATATAATTCATCATCACCGCATTTGATTTTTTAAATAGGTCACACAAAAGTTCTCTTGGCATAAATAATATCTCACAATCGCTTTCTGCCTTCAGCGAAGCAATATATACCTCTGCTTTGCTGAACACTGCCGCACCTCCAAAAGCATCGCTTGATTTTAAATAATTAATCAAAACACTGCCTTCGTCATGTCTGTTTTTGTTAACGCTTATTCTTCCTTTAAGTATTATACCCAGACTGTTTTTAAAATCATGGTAACAATACAACTCGCTTCCTTTTTTAAATCTTAGCCATTCTGATCTTTCATCATTAACTGCATCTAAAATAAAACTCCTCTCTGCATCTTTAAAAAGAAAAACATTTTCTATTGTTTTATAATATCTCTTTCTGTCTTTTTCTATTATCAGCTCCAAAAATATCACCTCATTTTGTATCATTTGATACAAAATAAGCATATCATATACTATATTTTTCCGCAATAAAAAGTGCCTCCAAATATGGAGACACTTTTTTGTGATAATTTTTATTTCTTTGGATAAAAGCCTGAAGGTACTTCAGACAAGTTAATCATAATATTCTTCATCTGTGTATAATGCTCAAGAATTACTTTATGTGTTTCACGGCCTACACCCGACTCTTTATATCCGCCAAATGGTGAACCTTCAGGAATCTGATTATATGTATTAACCCACATACGCCCTGTTTCAATTTCTCTTGATACTCGTATAGCACGATTAATATCTTTTGTCCAAACAGCTCCGCCAAGACCATAAGGACTGTCGTTAGCCATCTTAATAACTTCATCTTCGTCCTTGAACTTGATTACACAAGCAACCGGTCCGAAAATTTCCTCCTGTGCAACCCTCATATCGTTAGTTACATCAACAATCAACGTTGGCTTCATGAAACATCCATTAGCCAAATCACCGTCGATAATACGTTCTCCGCCGCAGGCAATCTTAGCTCCCTCCGCTTTAGCTATATCAATATAACCTAATATTTTTTCCAATTGACTTTCATTTATCTGGCTTCCCATCTGGGTTTCAATATTAAGCGGCATTCCGACCTTAACATTATTAAAGGCCTTAACAGCATCTTCAATAAATTTATCATAAATATCCTCATGCACAAACACTCTGGAGCCTGCACAGCAAACCTGACCTTGGTTAAACAATATGCCAAGCTGTACGCCGTCAATTGCCATATCCCAATCACAATCCGGGAAAAATATGTTTGCTGATTTTCCACCAAGTTCAAGAGTCGACGGTATCAGTTTGTCTGCAGCGGCGAGTGCTACCTGTCGGCCTACTTCTGTTGAACCTGTGAATGCCAGTTTACGGAAACCTTTATTATTCAATATGTACTGCCCGCATTTTGAGCCCGAGCCTGTAACAACGTTAAACACACCCTTAGGAATTACATCCTGAATCAGTCGTGCAAATTCAAGTACAGAAAGAGATGTATCGCTTGATGGTTTTAATACAGTGCAGCATCCTGCTGCAAGAACAGGTGCAAGTTTCCAAGCAGCCATTAAAAACGGAAAGTTCCATGGAACAATCTGACCTACTACGCCAATCGGCTCACGGAGTATTAATGACAAGAACTGCTCATTAAGTATTGAAGCGCTGCCCTCTTCTGCCAAAATACAGCCTGCAAAATAGCGAAAATGTTCTGCACTCAAAGGAACATCAATTGCCAGTGTTTCTCGAATAGGCTTACCATTATCAATTGACTCAACAGCCGCAAGATATTCCTTATTCTCATCAATGATATCAGCAATTTTATTAAGTATAGCTGCACGCTCATTTGTGGGCACATGTTTCCAGCTTTCAAAAGCACCCCATGCAGCTTTAACCGCATCATCAACATCTTCCTTTGTTGCCTGAGCACATTCAGTCAGTATTTCTCCCGTCGCAGGGCATTTGCTTACAAACGTAACACCGTCTGAGGAATCTTTCCATTCTCCTCCTATAAACATACCGTATTTTTCCTGTAATTTAGGTTTTTCCATACTCAAATCTCCTTTCCATAAACAATCATTACATACCTATACAATAAATACTATTCTTATAATTTTAAGTATATCACTTTATCACAAATACTCAAGTGACAAAGTCACATTTTTTGTTTGTTTTTTATATAACAGACATTTCAGAATTGTACATTAGATATTTTCAACAAATTTCATTCTGGATAAAATAATAACAAAGTAAATATACACAAATTCAAAGTATTATTAACTATTTGCTGAATAAACAGTTTATAAATGTATTAAAATAAATACAATTCAATTTGACATTGAATAATCAAATTAACTAATCAAAAAAGGCTGTGGAATAATTCCACAGCCAATCGTTTATTAACAAACAATATTTTATTTATTAGTTGATCTTTGAATTCCTTTTACAATTTCCATAATCGGTATGATTAAGAATGCAAGTCCCAAAGCAACGCAGTATTCATTTACTGAAATATCCTCAAATCCAAAGGCATTTGAAAGGAACGGTATATAAATTACAGCTGTTGTAAGCACAAGAGAAGCTATCATGGCTGCCCAGAGAAATTTATTTTGGTTCTTAATTGCAAATACAGATTTTTTCAGTGATCGCATATTAAATGAATGGAATATTTCAACCATAGAAAGTGTTAAAAATGCCATTGTTGTTCCATCGGCACTGTTAACTATCTCCCATTTACCAGCCTCCATATAGTGACCGATAAAGTATGCCGCAAGTGTAAGGCATGTAATTAACACACCCTGAAACGCAACATCAAATCCTAATCCGCCCGCAAAAATACCGTCTCCTGCATTTCTGGGATTACGCTTCATTATATCCTGCTCACTTTTTTCCATTCCAAGTGCAATTGCAGGGAAACAATCTGTAATAAGGTTTATCCACAGCAAATGTGCCGGTTGGAGAATTTTAAAGCCCATGAGAGTTGCTGCAAATATTGAAAGAACTTCCGCAAGGTTTGATGAGAGTAAAAACTGTATTGCTTTTCGTATATTGTCATATATACGTCTGCCTTCCTCTACCGCAGAAACAATAGTTGCAAAATTATCGTCAGCAAGTACCATATCCGCAACATTCTTTGTTACATCGGTACCTGTGATACCCATTCCTACGCCAATATCAGCACTCTTAATTGACGGAGCGTCATTAACACCGTCGCCTGTCATTGCTGTAATGAAGCCCATAGAACGCCATGCATTTACTATTCTAACCTTATGCTCCGGCTGAACTCTTGCATAAACCGAATATTTATCAATTGTTTTATTAAACTCTTCATCAGGAATTTCGTTAAGCTGTGAACCTGTTAAAGCCTGATCTTCTGAAGTAATAATACCAAGCTGTTTTGCAATGGCAACCGCTGTATCCTTATGGTCGCCGGTTATCATTACAGGTCTTATCCCTGCCTCTTTGCATTCAACTATAGCTGCCTTAACTTCAGGTCTTATAGGGTCAATCATTCCTGAAAGACCTATATAGCATAAATCCTTCTCCAGACTTTCGGGATCATAGTTATCAGGAATTTCATCCCATTTTCTGAATGCTCCGCAAAGAACTCTGAGAGCATTACCAGCCATTGATTTATTTGCTTTTAGTATTTCTGCCCTAGACACATCTGTAATAGGTTCTTCTTTACCGTCTTTATAAACATATGAACAGCATTTAAGTACTTCATCAGGAGCACCCTTTGTGAACTGAATTATACTATCGTCTGACTTCATATGGACAGTACTCATCATTTTTCTTGATGAGTCAAAAGGGGCTTCGCCTACTCTAGGCATATGCTTGGCAAGCTCTGTTTTCGATATTCCTTCTTTATAAGCATCATTAACAAGTGCACATTCTGTCGGTTCACCTACGGCTTCGTTAGTATCACCCAAATTTGCATCAGAACACAGTGCCATAGCTTTTGTAAGAAGCTTAACATCTGATGTGAAATGCTCAACAACTGTCATTTTATTCTGTGTAAGAGTACCTGTTTTATCGGAACATATTACCTGTGTACAGCCAAGCGTTTCAACCGCTGTAAGCTTTCTTATAACAGCATTCTTTCTGGACATATTAGTTACGCCTATTGAAAGCACGATAGTTACTACAGCTGCAAGACCCTCCGGAATAGCTGCAACAGCGAGGCTTACTGCAACCATAAATGTATCAAGCAATCTTTCCGGGCTTATGTTCGGATAATATCTAAATATGTCAACAGCAAAAATAACGCCGCAGATTACAAGCACTAATATACTTAAGATTTTACTAAGCTGATTGAGCTTAATCTGAAGAGGTGTTTCCTCGTCCTTAGCGTTCGTAAGTGCTGTTGCAATTTTTCCCATTTCTGTGTTCATTCCTGTTCCGCATACAACAGCTTTTCCTCTGCCATATACAACAGTTGAGCCCATATAAACCATGTTTTTACGATCTCCAAGAGGAATATCCTTCTCTTTGCCTAAAGTTAGCATATTGACAAGTTTGTTTACCGGAACTGATTCACCCGTAAGTGCCGCTTCCTCAATTTTCATGCTTGCACTCTCGATGATTCTTGCATCAGCTGGAATAGAGTCACCGGCTTCAAGAATTACAATATCGCCTGGTACTATTTCATCAGTTTTAACGATTATCTGATGACCGTCACGCAGTACTTTGCTTGTCGCTGCAGCTATCTCCTGCAAAGCCGCAATTGCTTTCTCAGCTTTGTTTTCCTGAACAACACCCAGTACAGCATTGATTATTACAACAACCATAATTATGATTGTATCGGCCCCTGATTCACCTGAATATGACGATGTAATTCCCGAAACCACAGCCGCAGCAATAAGTATAATTATCATTGGATCTTTTAGTTCCATTAAAAACTTATGGAGTGTTGATTCTTTTTTGCCTTCCTCAAGCTTGTTTGGTCCAAATTCTTCAAGTCGTTTTAATGCTTCAGCATTACTTAAACCTTCCTGTGTTGTTTTTTGTTCATTCAAAACATCAGATACTTCCAACAAATATTCTTTCATCTTTTTCCTCCTATATGACTATAAAATGGTCGTCCAGATGCTGACCTTAACTTTCAAAGGCCTACATTCTCGGTAAAAAAGACCCATACACAAACCTATACAGTGTTTGCATATGAGTCTCATTCTTTATGGATAGACCAGACTAAAAAGCCAGTGTTGTTGACCTATCTCGCATATTTTATGCGGAACTACTCCCCCATATTGGGCTATTCTTTTACTTAGTTTAATAATAACCCAATATTCCGAGATGCTCAAGTAATATTTTAATTCCCATCAGAATTAATACAATACCACCGAACAGTTCAGCTTTGGATTTATATTTAGTCCCAAAAGCACTGCCTATTTTAATACCGGCAGCTGATAATATAAAAGTCGTAATACCAATAAGGGATACAGCTGGGACAATATTAACGCTTAAAAATGCAAAAGTTATACCGACAGCAAGTGCATCAATGCTTGTAGCAACAGCTAACGGTATCATAGCCCTGAATGCAAACGAAGAATCTATCTCTTCTTCCTCGTTATTCTTAGCTGCCATTATCATATTTATACCGATAATTGACAATAGAATAAAAGCTATCCAGTGATCTACGTTTGTAATTATTGACTGGAATCGCAGACCAAGCATATATCCGATTAACGGCATCAGAGCCTGAAACCCCCCGAAATACGCACCCGTTAAAGCATAATGATAAATCTCAGCTTTTTTTACTGTAAGACCTTTGCAAATCGAAACTGCAAATGCATCCATCGATAAACCAAGTGCCAGTATAAAAAGCTCCGCATTATTCATTAATTTAATCCCCTCCTATGTATTTTGCTGCCAGTCAAAAAAAGACGCAACCTATCTGCACCGTCAGCAGATAAGTCTCGTCATTTAATACAAAGCCAGGAAATCGAATTTCCAGTATGTTGACTTCGTCACGTTTTTTATACGCTGACTACTCCCTTATAGCGACAGATTATATCAAAGATTTCACGTTCAGTCAATATAAATATTATTTATTATATTTGACTTGATATTCATTTATTTGTACAATATTAGGTAGTGCATATTCGGGGATGCACTGCTTTACTGATATATTATGAAAAAATATATGATAAAAAAGGGAATAAATAAAAGGGGCGATTTATTAAATGGAAAAGGGACTTGAAAAAAAATACGGTCTGGTAACAGCTATATGTCTTGTCGTCGGGATTGTCATAGGAAGCGGAGTTTTTTTTAAAGCAGAGAAAATTCTTACCGCAACCGGCGGCAATCTTCCTATTGCAATACTTGCGTGGATAATAGGCGGATTAATAATGATTATATGCGCTTACACATTTTCGGTTATGGCTGCAAAATACGAGAAAGTAAACGGTATAGTTGATTATGCAGAGGTAACCGTCGGAAAAAACTATGCTTACTTCATAGGATGGTTCATGTCAGTAATCTACTATCCTACACTTACATCAGTTCTTGCATGGGTTTGTGCCAGATATTCCTGTGTACTTGTTGGTATAAGTGACATAACAGGCGGAACTTGTATGACTATTGCATGCTTCTATTTATGTACAAGCTATGCAATTAATGCACTTTCACCTCGTCTTGCAGGCAAATTTCAGGTTGCTACAACTCTTATAAAACTTATTCCTTTGTTGCTTATGGCAATCATCGGAACAATTGTTGGAATAAAGAGCGGTACACTTTCTGCAAACTTTACTACAATACCAACTATGAGCGAAATAATAGCAGTTAAACCCGACTATACACCAGTACCGAATGCACTTTTTACTGCAATTGTTGCTGCCGCCTTTGCTTATGAGGGTTGGATTATTGCCACTTCAATTAACTCAGAACTTAAGAATGGAAAGAAAAACCTCCCTATTGCTCTTGTTGGTGGTACATTCCTTATTGCAGTAATATATATTCTTTACTATATTGGCCTTGCAGGTGCAGCAGATAATATCACAATGATAGCCAGCGGAGAAACCGGTGCCAAAATAGCATTTACCAACATTTTAGGATCTTACGGTGCAGTAATTCTTATGGTATTCATTGTAATTTCATGTTTAGGTACACTTAACGGTCTTATGCTCGCCTGTGTAAGAGGTATATATTCTCTTGCAGCAAGAAACGAGGGACCCAATCCTAAAATGTTTTCATCAATTGACTCAAATACAAATATGCCCACTAATTCAGGTATTATTGGACTACTACTCTGTGGTTTTTGGTTTATATACTTCTATGGTTCAAGCCTTACAGCTTCATGGTTCGGACCTTTAACGTTTGATCAATCAGAACTTCCGATAATAACGATTTATGCCATGTATATTCCAATTTTCATAATGATTATGAAAAAGGAAAAGAATTTTAAAATGTTCAGCAGGTTTATTGCTCCTTTCCTTTCCATCTGCGGAAGTGCATTTATGGTTTATGCAGCATATATTGCACATGGTGCCAAAGCAGTAACAGGCTACCTAATTATATTTGCTGTTATAATGTTTATTGGTGCATTATTCAAAAAATCAAAAGTGGTTAATCATATAAAACAATAACCTTTTATATATATACAACTGGGACATATTTTTATTTTTGGGTAGTGACAAAACACCCTATATGTAGTATAGTTTTTAATGAAAGAAAAATAGTTTAATATCTTATCAAGAGTGGTAGAGGGACAGGGCCCTGTGATACCCGGCAACCGGCAATATGTACGGTGCCAATTCCCCCGTATATACTTTGTTTATGCGGAAGATAAGTTTTTTGTAAAAAAGCCCTGAGGGGCTTTTTCTTTTACCTCTCATATATGAAAGGAAGATTTTTATGTCAAGACACTTATTTACATCAGAATCAGTTACCGAAGGACATCCCGATAAAATGTGTGATCAGATTTCTGATGCAATACTTGATGCACTTCTTGAGCAGGATCCTATGTCAAGGGTTGCATGTGAAACAACTACTACAACAGGTATAGTTTATGTAATGGGCGAAATAACAACAAATGCGTATGTTGATATCGAAAATATCGTCCGTGACACAGTGAGAGAAATCGGATATGACAGAGCAAAATATGGATTTGACTGTGATACATGTGCAGTTATCACTTCTATTCATGGTCAGTCACCTGACATTGCTATGGGTGTTGATAAAGCTCTTGAGAACAAAACAGGCGAAGACACAAGTGAATTTGACACCGGTGCAGGAGATCAGGGAATGATGTTTGGTTTTGCGTGTGATGAAACAGAAAATTACATGCCTATGCCTATTGATCTTGCACACAAACTTGCAAAGAAGCTTACAGAGGTGCGTAAAAATGGCACGCTCTCTTACTTAAGACCTGACGGAAAATCACAAGTAACAGTTGTATATGAAGATGACAAACCTGTTGCTGTTGATACTGTTGTTATCTCAACACAACATGATCCAAAAGCCACTCAGGAGCAAATCAGAAATGATGTTATTGAAAAAGTAGTAAAGGCTGTTATTCCTGCTAATCTTTTAAGTGATAAAACCAAATACTATATTAACCCTACCGGACGTTTCGTAATTGGCGGTCCTCAGGGTGACAGCGGTCTTACTGGAAGAAAAATAATCGTTGATACATACGGTGGATATGCAAGCCATGGTGGCGGTGCTTTTTCAGGAAAAGACCCTACAAAAGTTGACCGTTCAGCTTGCTACGCAGCACGGCATGTTGCAAAAAATATCGTTGCCAGCGGAATTGCTAATAAATGCGAAGTACAGCTTGCTTATGCAATCGGTGTTGCTCAACCAGTATCAATTCTTATAAACACATACGGCACAGGCAAAATTTCTGATGAAGAAATTACAAAACTTGTTCAGGATAACTTTGATTTAAGACCTGCTGCAATCATTAAGAACTTTAACCTTAGAAGACCTATTTACAAGCAGACAGCTGCTTATGGACATTTTGGGCGTGATGATCTTGACTTGCCTTGGGAAAAGACAGACAAGGTTAATGTTTTTAAAATTTGATAAAGATAAAAGCGATAGTTTAAAACTATCGCTTTTTTAAATGCAATTTATATTTCTGTGGGGTGAAACCCATAGTATTCTTATTTAATCAATTCCTTTACCTTTTTGTTTGCTTCCCTTGCTGTTTCTTCTTCGTCTATTCCCTTAAGTACACCCTTTTCACATATAATCTTACCGCCGACAAATACATAGTCCGCTGGTTTTGAGTATCCTGTTGTTGCCAATAAGCCGGCCGGGTCATTAAATGTCCCAACAAGCTCAAGCGATTCAGAATCTATTGCAAAAAAATCTGCAGCTTTTCCAACACTCAATTCACCAATATCATCTCGTCCCAATACTGATGCACTGCCCTTTGTTGCAAGTTTCAGAATATCATAGCCCGAAGGTGCCTTATTACTGTATATCAGCCTATGCATCAAATATGAAGCTCTCATTTCTGCCATAAGATTTGAACAGTCATTTGATGCACTGCCGTCAACTGCAAGCCCAACCTTAACACCTAAATCAATCATATCCGGTACTCTGCAGACACCTGAAGCAAGTTTCATATTAGAAACAGGACAATGTGCAATTCCGGTTCCCGTCTGAGCCAGTTTCTTTAGCTCCTCATCATTAAAATGTATGCCATGTGCATACCAAACATCATTGCCTGTCCAGCCTACTGATTCCATAAATTCAAGCGGACGCATGCCAAACTTTTCAAGGCAAAATCTTTCTTCATCTTTTGTTTCAGCAACATGGGTATGAAGTCTAACTCCATATTTACGTGCCATCATAGCTGATTCTTTGAGTAGTTCGGGTGTTACGCTGAACGGTGAGCATGGCGCAAGTGCAACATTGTGCATAGAAAATTTTGATGTATCATTATATTTTTTAATTAGTCTTTCACTGTCAGAAAGTATTGTATCTAAATCCTGAACTAACTCGTCAGGTGGTAGTCCTCCATCCTTCTTCCCCAGCGACATACTGCCTCTTGAAGCATAGAAACGAATACCAATCTTATTAGCCGCCTCAAACTGCCTGTCAATGAAATTTTCAGAAGCCCTAGGAAAAACATAATGGTGGTCAAAACAAGTCGTACAGCCGTATTTAACAAGCTCACCCAGTCCCGTCAATGAGCTGAGGAATATTGTTTCTTCATCTATTCCGCGCCATATTTCATAAAGAGTTGTAAGCCAGTCAAAAAGCTCCATATTTTGCACTCTCAGCAAATTACGAGTAAAGGTCTGATATAAATGATGATGAGTATTAATGAGCCCCGGATAAATGTATTTACCGCTCATATCGTATGTAACATCAGCCTCATCAGTAATATTTCCAATACTTATTATTTCACCTTCCGATATATACATATCAACATTTTTAAATACATTGTTTTTATCATCGCAAGTCACTATTGCAGCTGCATTTTTTATAAGCACAGTCACCATTTTAACCCCCTATTTAACTATACTGCTACATACGCTGTCTATAATTATTCTTAACGCAGACCAATATTCTTCACACAAGCTATCAGCATTCAGCACCATATAAGCTATATTTTTCACTATACTAACTGCTTCATTCTGTGATACAACGAGTTCCACACCAGAATACTTTATAACCTCATTAATATGAACTGAATCATCATGATAATGCTCGACTAAAGGCGTATCAAATATATTTTTAAGAAGATGCGGCAAATCTTTTAAATAAAATTTCATTATTCCCTCATTGTACAGTATATTACATGCTTCATATAATGCATTAGCTGCTCTTTCTTTGTTTGAGCCGGTACCTGATATAAGACATTTTAAAGCCATTGCATATATTTGTGTATGCCAATCTTCAACAATCTCTAAAAAAAGTGCATCCTTAGAATCATAAAAATTATAAAATGCACCTTTTGATATACAGGCATAGTCAACAATACTGTCAATAGAGGTTTTTTTCATTCCAACCTCAGCCGCGCGCTTAATCGCATAATTCTTTATTCTTTCAGTTATTTCTTTTCGTTCCTTTTCCTTAAATGCCGTTGCCATAAAATCACCTTAAATGACTGGATTTATGATTATAGTCATATTCATTTCATATGGTATCACTTTTTGATGCAATCAACAACTGTATTTAAATAAAAACATTTTTTTACAAATAAAAAATGCCAATGCTCATACATTGACATAAAAAAATGGGAGTTACAGGGCTCGAACCTGTGACCCTCTGCTTGTAAGGCAGATGCTCTCCCAGCTGAGCTAAACTCCCATTGGCGACTCAGAAGGGGCTCGAACCCTCGACCTCCGGCGTGACAGGCCGGCGCTC